>CAWJYU010000015.1:0-196471 GCA_963847235.1 uncultured Actinomycetes bacterium
ATTCACGATCGGCTGGAGCACCCGCTGTCCCATGCTCCCCACCGGCCCGGCGATGCGAACGTCGGCCTCCCAGGCCATGGCCGTGGCGCCGTCCTGCTCGCTGAGGTTGAACTGCGTGACGAGGTTCATCAGCGCGCCCACGCCGGTTCCCTTCGCCTGCAGCCGTGAGAACTCCGGTTCCCGCTCCTCCAGCTTCTCGAACTTGATCGACATCTTCAGCGAGCCGAGGCCGAGCGGGATCTTGACGTTCGCCTTCCACCGTCGGTCGTCCTCGATGTCGAAGCTCTCGACGTGCGGCATGAGGGCCGCCATCTGCGCCGGGTCCTGCAGCACGCCCCAGACTGTTTCCCGCGGGGCGGCGAACGACCGCTCGCCTTCGACCTTCACCGCTCCTCGACCTCGACCAGCTGCCGGCTCTCGTCCGGGTTCCGCAGGAGCTCCCAGACGGTGTTGTAGGGATTCGAGCTGGTCGAGACGATCGGCTTGCCGGAGCCGCGAAGCGCGTCCTGAAGCGCCGCCGCGACCGCGCTGAGGCCCGCGCCGCCGCCCTCGCCCATCCCCTTCGTGCCGAGGGACGTGAACGGCGACGGCGACTCGACGTAGGCCGTCTTCAGCGGCGGCATGTCGAGCGCGTGCGGCACGTGGTAGTCGTAGAAGTTCGGGGTCAGCAGGTTGCCGTCCTCGTCGTAGGGGAACGTCTCGTGGGTCGCCGCACCGATCGACTGCGCGGCCGCGCCGTGCACCTGGCCCTCGACGATCAGCGGGTTGATCCGGACGCCGCAGTCGTCGACCGCGCCGTAGTCGACGATGCTCGTAGACGCCCGTCTCCGGATCGACCTCGACGACGCACGCGTGGATCTGGTTGGCGTACGTCAGGGTCAGGTTGCCGTACTTGCGCTCCTTGTCCGGCAACTGGTGCGGAGGGACGTAGACGTAGCGGCAGTTCAGCGTGAGGTCGCGGAGCTCGAGCGGCAGGACGGCGTTGTTCGCGTTCACGATCGCGCCGCAGGCCATGAACGGCAGGGCGGCCTCGTGGTTGTCCTTTCGCCGGACGAAGCCTCCCTCGAGCTCGACCTCATCCGTCGACTCGGCGCCGAGGACTGCAGCGCCGAGCTTCAGGATCTCGTCCGCGAGCATGTCGGTCGCACCCTTCACGGCACCGAGCCCGGTGACGGCGAACTGGCTCGCGTACGTGCCGGAGAAGCCCGCGTGGGAGTTCCAGTAGCTGTCGTGGCCGGCGCGGACGTTCACGTCGTCGGGCGAGACGTGGAGGATCTCCGCGACGACCTGGGCCGCCGTCGTCTCGTGGCTCTGGCCCTGGGGCGTCGTCCCGAGGGTGACGACGATCTCGCCGAAGATGTCGAGCTTGACCGTCGCGACCTCGTTGTTCCCCGAGAATTGGAGCTCCGGGTTGACGAGCGTCGACTGGCCGAAGTTGTTCGTGCCCGAGTCGAGGGTCGAGCCGATGCCGACGCCGAGCAGCTTGCCGCGCGACTCGGCGTCCTTGCGCTTCTCGTCGATCGAGTCGTAGCCGACGAGCTTCAGCGCCTCGTCGAGGCAGCGCGCGTAGTCGCCGGAGTCGTAGACGCAGCCGTTCGGCGTCTCGTAGGGCATCTCGTCGGCGCGGATGTAGTTGCGCTTGCGGATCTCGACCGGGTCCATGTCGAGCTCGCTGGCCACGATGTCGATCACACGCTCCGTGAACCAGAGGTGCTGCATGCGCGAGTAGCCCCGGTTCGGGCCGCACGGCGACTTGTTCGTGCAGACCTGGGTGAAGTCGACGCGGACGTTCCGCCAGCGGTAGACGCCGGGGGTGACCTGCGCCCAGATGATGCAGCCGAGCGGCTCGTACCGCGTCCAGGCGCCGCAGTCGTCGATCATCCGCGCCTTGAAGCCGAGCATCGTGCCGTCGCGCCTTGACCGGCACCTCGACGTCGAGGAAGACCCGCTCGTTGCCGTGCGAGTTGGCGGTGTGCTGGTCGGTCCGCCACTCCGTCCAGTTCACGGCCCGTCGCAGCTTGCGGGCGAGCAGGCACATGGCGACGAGCTGGACGTGGGTGCAGATCTTGTTGCCGAAGCCGCCGCCGATGTCCTGCGAGACGAAGCGCAGCTTGTCCATCCCGACCTTCAGCGCCGGCGCCATCATGATGATCGCGAAGCCGGGGAACTGGTTGTTCGAGTGGATCGTCCACTGCCCGGTGCCGCGGTTGTACTCGACGACCGCGCCGCTCGTCTCCAGCGGAGTCGAGGAGAAGCGGTGGAAGTGCAGTCGCTTGATCCGCACGACCTTGTCGGCCTCGGCGAGCGCGGCGTCGTAGTCCCCGTAGTCGAAGTTCCCCTGCCAGATCGTGTTGTTCGGGACCTCGTCGTGGAGCTGGGTCGTGGCGGGGTCGGCCGCGGTCTCGGGGTCGAGGACGGGATCGAGGGGCTCGTACTCGACCTCGACGAGGTCGGCGGCGTCGCGAGCGAGCTCACGGGTCGCCGCGGCGACGGCGACGACGGGCTCTCCGACGTGCCTGACGCGGCCGACCGCGAGTGCGTAGTCCTTCAGGTCTCCTCCGGGCGGCGGCGCGATCTGGAAGAAGGCCTCGGTCTCGGCCGCGACCTCCTCGCCGATCAGCGTTCCGTAGACACCGTCGAGCTCCATCGCCTTCGAGACGTCGATTGCGCTGATCGCCGCGTGCGCGTAGGGCGACCGGACGAAGTGGACGTACGCCATCCCGTGGCGCTTCACGTCGTCGACGAAGACGCCCTCGCCCTGGACCAGCCGCCGATCCTCCTTCCGCGGGACGTTCTGGCCGATGAAGCCCGGGGCGACCTCTTGCTCCTCGACCGTGATCGGCTGATCCGGCGTGACCGTCGTCTCGCTCACTTGACCTCCCCCTTCGCCGCGGCTGCGATCGCCTCGACGATGTTCACGTAGCCCGTGCAGCGGCAGATGTTGCCCTGGATCGCCCGCCGGATCTCGCCGTCGGTCGGCTCGGGATTGTTGTCGAGCAGGTGCTTCGCGCTCATCAGCATCCCCGGCGTGCAGTAGCCGCATTGCAGCGCGTGGAAGGAGCTGAACGACTGCTGGAGCGGGTGGAGCTCCCCGTCCGGGGCCAGCCCCTCGACAGTCTCGACGTCCGTCCCGTCGGCCTGGACCGCGAGCATCATGCAGCTCTTCACGGCGACGCCGTCGACGATCACGGTGCAGGCGCCGCAGTTTCCCGTGTCGCAACCGATGTGCGTGCCGGTGAGGTCGAGATCGTCGCGAAGGAGGTGGACGAGCAGGCGCCTGACCTCCACGTCCCGCTCGTAGCGCTCGCCGTTGACCGCGACGGAGATGCGCTGACTGCGGACGGGCTCGATCACGCCGCCGCCTCGACAGCCCGGACAGCGACGATCTCGGAGAGATGCTTGCGGTACTCGGCAGACGCATGGACGTCGGACGGAGGGTCGAGGCCGGCGCCGCGCACCGCTTCGCGAACCGCGGCCTCGTCGGTCGCCGAGCTGAGGACGACCGGCGTCGCCGCCACACACCCGAGCCCGATCCTCGCCTGTCCGTCGGCGACGCTGGCGGCTGCGTTGACGATGCAGGTGCCGTCGCGGCCGATGGGGATCGAGGCGAAGCCGTCACGGGCGCCGTCGGCGGCCGGAATCGTGATCTTCGTCAGCAGCTCGCCGGGCGCGACGGCAGTCATGTAGACCCCCACGAAGAACTCCTCGGAGGTCACGGTCCGCTCGCCGTCGACCCCGCGGATGGTCATCGTCGCGCCGAGGGCGGCCACCAGCGGGGGAAGATGGTTCGTGGGGTCGTTGGAGCAGATGTTCCCGCCGACCGTCCCCCGGTTTCGGACCTGGACGTCCGCGATCTGCGAGGCCACCTCGCTCAGGATCGGACGCGCCTCGGCGACCTCGGAGGAGAGGATCACCTGGGAGAGCGTGGCCATCGCCCCGAGCTCCAGGGCCCCGTCTCCCACTCGCGAGATCGTTCGAAGCTCCTCGAGGCTGTTGAGGTCGATGAGCACGTCGGGGGCCGCCGCCCGGGCCTTCATCACGTTCGTGAGCGTCTGCCCGCCGGCGAGCGCGCGGGCGCCGTCGTGCGCCGAGAGGAGCCGCACCGCGTCCTCGACCGTCGACGGGCGCGCGTATTCGACCGCAGCGAGGAGCATGCGGCTGATTCAACGCACCGCGCGGCGAGCTTGTCAAGAACGAACCGTCCTGCCGTCGCGGTGCCTGTATGAGACTGTCGCCGGTCGGGTGACGCTCCAGCGCAGACACGCCGAGGCTCTTGACCGCGCCGACGCGCTGGCCGGCTTCCGGGAGCGTTTCGTCCTGACCGACCCACAGCGGATCTACGCAGACGGCAACTCGCTCGGGCGCCTGCCGCGCGAGACGGTCGAGCGGCTCGAGACACTCGTACGCGAGTGGGGTGACCGCCTCGTCGGGGGCTGGGCGGACTGGATCGAGCTGCCCGTCCGCGTCGGCGACGAGATCGGAGACGTCATCGGGGCGCGGCCCGGCGAGACGCTCGCCTGCGACTCGACCACGGTCAATCTCTACAAGCTGGCCTCGGCCGCCCTCGATCTTCGACCGGAGCGCACCGTCCTGCTCGTCGACGAGCACGACTTTCCGACCGACCGCTACGTCCTCGAGGGCATCGCCGCCAACCGCGGACTCGAGCTGCGACGCATGGTCACCGATTCGATCGAGGGCCCGACGGCGGCTGACGTGACCCGGGCGGCGTCCGCGGGCGACGTGGCGCTCGTCACGCTCTCCCACGTTTCGTACCGCTCGGGTGCGCTTGCCGACCTGCCGGCGATCACCGAGGCCGCCCACCGCGCCGGCGCTCTGATGCTCTGGGACCTGAGCCACTCCGTCGGCGCCTGCCCCATCCGCCTTTCGGAGAGCGGCGCGGACCTCGCTGTCGGCTGCACGTACAAGTACCTCAACGCCGGACCTGGGGCTCCCGCCTTCCTCTTCGTGCGCACCGACCTCCAGGAGCGGATGCGCTCACCGGTGTGGGGCTGGTTCGGCCAGCGCGACCAGTTCGCCATGGGGCCCGGCTACGAGCCGGCGGCGGGCATCGAGCGCTTCCTGGCCGGGACGCCTCCAATCCTCGGTCTGACTGCGGTGCAAGCGGGCGTCGAGCTCGTCCTCGAGGCGGGAATCGAGCGCATACGAACGAAGGCGGCGGAGCTCACGGAGCTCCTCGTGGGGTTGTACGACGAACGGTTGGAGCCGCTCGGGTTTCGTTTGAACACGCCGCGCGACCCCGCCCGCCGGGGTGCGCACGTCGCCGTCGGCCACGACGAGGGGTGGCGCCTCTGCCGCGCGCTCATCGAGCGGGCCGATGTGATTCCCGACTTTCGACCTCCGGACACCGTACGACTCGGCTTCGCGCCGCTCTACAGCCGCTTTGTCGACGTTTGGGACACCGTCGACCGGCTGGCCCGGCTCGTGGAGACGGGGGAGTACCGCGAGGTGACGGCAGGGCCGGCACGTGTCACGTGAAGCGGCCGTCGCTCCTGACGCCCTCGGCGCTTAGGGGCGCCTGTCGGGGCCTTCGTACCCGTCGATCACCGACACGTTGACCGTCGAGCACCTCCCGCAGCGGACCCGGACCTTCTTCGTCATCTGCACGGGATGCATGGCCTCGGCGAGGAGGTTGCCGCACTCCACGCAGACGTAGTCGTCCGGGCCGTTCCCCCGGAAGACCGGCCGTTCAGGGTCTTCCTGAAGCGCGGTGCCGCCGTCGCGAGGCACTTCGCCCTCGCGGACCTCTCGCATCGGAATCGTCGCCACGCTGCTAGAGCGTTGCGAGCTTGCCGCTGAAGTTCGCGATCAGCGCGTCCAGGACGCCATGAACCACACCCTCCCCCATCGATGCGGCGGTGCCCGTGATCTGCGCTTTCGTGTTGATCGTCCCTCCGCCGTCCGTGAGCGAGTAGGCGACATCGGCGTTCGCGTATCCCTGGCCGCCGACTTCCTTGGACTTGACCTGCATCACGACGCGGTGAGCTTCTGGATCCTTCTCGACGACCTCGACGGTGCCGTTGAACGTCATCGACATCGCCCCCATCTTGATCTTGATCTCGGCCTTGACTGAGTCGTCCCCGGTCTTCTCGAGCACGCTGCCCCCTTCGACGAGCGGCACCACGCGCTCGAGGTCGGTGATCGCCGCGAACATCTCGTCGATCGGCTTGGGGGTGGAGAAGGAATGCTCGAGGTCGACGGCCACCGGGCGAGACCCTACCGAAGCGTGAATTAGGCTCCGCGCATCTCGATCCAGCCAGGCACGTACAAGCTCGGGCCCAAGGACGGGACCCTGTCGGTGCGGACCGGGCGCACGGGCGCCGCGGCCAAGGCCGGCCACGACCTGCTGATCCACGTCATCGGCTGGGAGGCGACGCTCGACGTCGGCGACGACCCCAGCATCGTGCTCGAGGTCGACCCCACCTCGCTCCGTGTCCGTGACGGCACCGGGGGAATGCAGCCGCTCGGGTACGAGGACAAGGCGAGCATCGAGCAGACGATCGACGAAGAGGTCCTGTTGCGGAGGGAGATCGCGTTCCGCTCGACCTCGGTGCGGGGTGACGGCGGCCGGCTCAGCGTCGAGGGCGAGCTGACGCTCGCCGGCGAGACCCGACCCATCACGTTCGACCTCGCCGTCGCCGACGGCGGCAGGCTCAGCGGCGCCGTCGTCGTCACGCAGACCAACTGGGGCATGACGCCCTACACGGGACTGTTCGGAGCCCTGAAGGTCGCCGACGACGTGGAGGTCGGGATCGACGCCATCCTCCCGTCCGAAGCGGCGATTTACGAGGAGCTCGCGCCGCGGGAGCTGAAGCCTGCGCTGCTCGAGCTCGAGGGGATCTCGCGCCTGACGGTGCTCGCCCACTACAAGCTCTACGAGGGTTACGTGAGCAAACGAAACGAGATCCTCCAGAAGCTCGCGGCGGGCGACTCGGAGCTCCGGGCGCTGAAGCTCGATCTCTCATTCGCGATCGGCGGGATCAAGAACCACGAGCTCTACTTCGAGCACCTCGGCGGGGAGGGCGGCAACCCGGCCGGCCCGATCCGGCGCTTGATCGAGCGTGACTTCGGATCGGCCGACGTCTGGCGCGCCGACCTGAAGGCGAGCGGGATGGGCGGCCGCGGTTGGGCGTGGACGGCCTACGACTGGGACGAGGGCCGGCTCTTCAACTACGTCGGCGACGCGCAGAACACGTACCCGGTCTGGAATGCGACGCCGCTCGTCGCCCTCGACGTGTACGAACACGCATACGTCCTCGACTTCCAGACTGACCGCGCGGCCTACATCGACGCGTTCTTCGCCAACCTGGACTGGGGGGCCGTGAACGACCGGGTCTGGAAGAACCAGATCCCGCTTACGCCCTAGTCGCGGTAGACGGTCTGCGCGTCCAGCCCGCCCTCGATACCCGGGGGCAGGGCGCCGGTGCCGTGCGCGTAGAGGGCGAGATCCTCGATCGTCTTGACCTGCGTCGGGTCGCCTTCGTCGGCTGCCAGCCAGGCCCCATTCGACCACTTGAGGGTCTCGGGTGAGGTGTCGAGCGCCATGCCTGCGAGCAGCTGCGCCTTGTCGCGAATCTTCCCCGCGGCGCTGACGATCGCGGCCGACGTGCCCTCGGAGGGGCTCGTGTTGTAGCCGTGGCCGACGCCGAAGCGGTTGGTGTCGTCGGGCACCACCTTCACGTCCAGGGCGGGGACGCCGAGCTCATCGGCGACGAGCTGCGCGTACTGCGGCTCCTTCCCGTCGGGCTCTGTCGTCAGGCTCAGCACCATCTTCCCCGTCGGGTGCACGCGCAAGAAGACTGCTCGGTACGCCTCGTCAGCCACGGTTTGACTCGCCTCCTCGGTCGGGATCGTCCGCCAGGCGCTGACGCGCTTGGTGCGCGGTCAGCGCGTTGTGCTCCTCCAGGTCGCAGAACGCGGGCTGCGGGCCGCCCATCGGGTGCGGGGGCACCGCGGGTCGCTCGCAACCCGGGTAGATGCAGATCTTCGATTCAGTCATCGATCGCCCAGCCGGGTGTGGTCTTGCCGCGGCTCGGGCCGTAGCCGCTCGGCATCGCGACCGAGCTGCCCGGCACCGGAGTGGCGCTCGCCCACGGCTCCTCCTCGGGGACCTCGGGCGCCTGCGGCGGCTCACGGCGCCACAAGCCCTCCCCGATCGCCTCGGCGACCTCGTCGAGGGCCTCGAAGCTGTGGCCGCTCACGAGGGCGTCGCAGTACGGCAGGGCGGCCCTCATGCCGCCGGACTGCACCGAGAAGTCACCAGCGCTCACGCGTGGATTGACCCACACGATCCGGTGGGCCAGTCGCGAGAGGCGCTCCATCTCGCGTCCGACGAGCATCGAGTCGCCGCGCTCCCAGCCGTCGGAGAGGATCACGATCACCGCCCCGCGGGCCATGCCGCGGCGACCGTGCCGGTTGTTGAACTCCCGCAGCGCGTCTCCGATCCTGGTCCCGCTGGACCAGTCGGGCGCGGTCTCCGCAGCGCGCTGGATCGCGCGCTCGGGATTGCGAGAGGCCAGCGCGCGAGTCAGGCGGGTCAGCCGCGTCGCGAACACGAACGCCTCGGCGTTCGGCCCGCTGCCGGCGGCGCAGGTCAGGAACTGCAGGTACGCCCGCGCGTAGGGCTCCATCGAGCCGGAGATGTCACAGAGCATCACCAGCCTCCGGCGCGTCACGCGTCGGTGCCGGCGCGCGAGCCGGACCGGATCGCCCGCCGTGCGCAGGCTCGCGCGCAGCGTCCGGCGCAGGTCGACGTGCTCGCCGCGGCGGCCCTTCTCGTAGCGGCGCCTGCGCCGCGGCGGGGCGGCCAGCTGCAGTCGCGACATCAGGCGATAGAGCTGCGCGAGCTCGTGCGGCTCGAGCGCGTCGAAGCTCTTGCTCCGCAGGAGCTCCTCGTCGCTGGCGATCAGCGACGGCACCTCGGCCGGTTTCGTCATCCTCGTCGCGCGCGCTCGGCGGCGACGTGTGCCAATCGTCCGGACGCGTCGCGACGGTCTCCTCGGGATCCTCGTCCTTCGCCTCCGTTCGACTGCCGAAGACGGAAAGGAACACGGCGTCGAACGCGTCGACCTGAGCGGGATCAGAGACGAACACGGCGCGCGCGGTCCAGTACAGCCGCCGGCGTGAGATCGGCCGCACGAGCGTGAGCGCCTCCGCGAAATCGACCGACCGGCCGGGCGTGACGGGCACGCCGGCATCGCGCAGGCGCCTGCTCAGCGCCGCGACGAGGGGCGGCAGGTCGAGCTCGATCGTCTCGACGCCGAAGTCAGTCACCGCCGCCCACGAGCTGCTCCAGGCCGGCCGCGCGGATCACCTCCTGGTCCTCGCTGTACTTCAGCACCGACCCGAGCGTGCGGTCCACGGCCGCAGCGTCGAGCTGCTCGATGCCGAGCAGGTTCAGGGCAGCGAGCCAGTCGATCGACTCGGCGATTCCCGGCGGCTTCTGCACGTCGCTGTCCCGCATGCGCGAGACCGCGTTCGCGACCTGAACCGCAAGCGTCTCCGACGAGCCCTTGACACGGCGGCGCACGATCTCCACCTCGCGCTCCGGCGTCGGGTAGGCGATCCAGTGGTACAGGCAGCGCCGCTTGACGGCGTCGTGCAGGTCGCGCGTCCGGTTGGAGGTCAGGACGATGACCGGCGGATGCGTGGCCCGGATCGTGCCGATCTCCGGAATGGTCACGCTGGCGTCCGCGAGCAGCTCGAGCAGGAAGGCCTCGAAGTCGTCGTCGGCTCGGTCGATCTCGTCGATCAAGAGGACCGCCGGCCGCGGGCCGGGATGCTCGAGTGCGCGGAGGAGCGGGCGGCGGATCAGATAGTCGGGGCCGAACAGCTCCTCCTCGCCGATCGGCGAGCCACTGGAGTCGGCGAGCCGGATGCTCAGCAGCTGCCGGGGGTAGTTCCACTCGTACAGCGCCTCCGCGACGTCGATGCCCTCGTAGCACTGAAGACGGACCAGCGGCGTGTCGAGCACGGTGGCCAGGGATTTCGCGGCCTCGGTCTTGCCGACCCCCGCCTCGCCCTCGAGCAGCAGCGGCTGCGGCAGGCGCAGGCTCAGGAACATCGAGGTCGCCAGGCCCTCGTCGGCGAGATAGTCGGTGTCGGCGAGACGCCGGGCGAGCGTCTCGATGTCGGGCACGAGCTGGCGGATCTCGCCTGCCGCCTCGCCCGTGACCTCGGTCACTGCGGCGGCTCGGGACGCCCCTGCATCGCCGCCCAGACACGAGCCGGAGTGCAGGGCATGTCGATGTGGTCGACGCCGTGCGTCTCGTGCAGCGCGTCGATCACCGCGTTGACGATCGCGGGCGGCGACCCGACGTTCGGCGACTCGCCGACGCCCTTGGCGCCGAGCGGATGGTGGGGGCACGGCGTGACCGTCTCGCCGAGCTCGAAGTCGGGCGTCTCGAGGGCGGTCGGGATCAGGTAGTCCATGAACGACGAGTTCAGGCAGTTGCCCTCCTCGTCGAACGTGAGGACCTCCATCAGCGCGATGCCGATGCCTTCGGCGAGGCCGCCGTGGATCTGGCCGTCGACGACCATCGGGTTGATCCGCACGCCGCAGTCGTCGACCGCGATGAAGCGCCGGACGGAGACGTGGGCCGTGTCGGGATCGATGTCGACGACGGCGATGTAGGCGCCATAGGGGTACGTGAGGTTGGGTGGGTCGTAGATCACCTGGGCGTCGAGCCCGCCCTCCATGCCCTCGGGCATCTCCTCGCCGCTGTACGCCCTGGCCGCGATCTCGTCGATCGACGCGCCCTTCTCCGGGTCGCCCTTGACGTACCAGCGGCCCTTCTCCCACGCGAGATCGTCCGGGCTCGCCTCGAGCATCGTCCCGGCGATCTGGCGCGCCTTGTCGCGCACCTTGCGGGAGACGACCGCGACCGCGCCGCCGGACACCGGGGTCGAGCGGCTCCCGTAGGTGCCGAGCCCGTACGGTGACCTGTCGGTGTCGCCGTGCCGGACCTCGACGTCCTCCGGTGGGATGCCGAGCTCCTCGGCGACGATCTGCGCGAACGTCGTCTCGTGGCCCTGGCCCTGCGTCTGGGCGCTGATGCTGACGACGGCCTTGCCGGACGGGTGCACCCGCAGGTCGGCGCCGTCGTTCATCGCGAGCCCGAGGATGTCCATGTGCTTGCGCGGCCCGGCGCCGACGCCTTCGGTGAAGAAGGAGACGCCGATGCCCATCAGCTCGCCGCGGCCACGTTTCTCCGCCTGCTCGCGGCGGAGCTCCTCGTACCCGGCCATCTCCATGGCCACGCGCATCGTCTCGGCGTAGTTCCCCGAGTCGTACGTCCAGCCGGTGGTCGTCTCGTACGGGAACTGCTCGGGCGCGATGAAGCTGCGCATCCGCAGCTCGATCGGATCGGCCTTCATCTCGAGCGCGAGTGCGTCCACCATCCGCTCCACGAGGTAGACGGCCTCGGTGATGCGGAACGAGCACCGGTACGCGACGCCGCCGGGCGCCTTGTTCGTATAGACCGCCTTGACCTTGACGTGCGACGCCTCGAGGTCGTACGAGCCGCACACGATGTGGAAGAACCCGGCCGGGAACTTCGTCGGCTGTGCGGTCGAGTCGAACGCGCCGTGGTCGGCGATCGCGTCGACCCGCAGGCCGGTGATCTTGCCGTCCTTGGCGCACAGCTCGGCGTGCATGACGTAGTCCCGCGCGAACCCGGTGGAGACCAGGTTCTCGGTCCGGTTCTCGACCCACTTGACAGGCACCCCCGCCACGATCGAGCCGGCGATCGCGCAGACGTAGCCGGGATAGACGGGGACCTTGTTGCCGAAGCCGCCGCCGATGTCCTGGCACTGGATCCGGATCATGTGCTCGGCGAGCCCGGCGACGTGCGCGTAGACCGTCCGGTGGGCATGTGGCGCCTGGTTGCCGTTGTAGATGTCGAGCTGACCGGTCTCCGGGTTGAAGTCGGCGATCATCCCGCAGGTCTCGAGCGGCGCCGGGTGACAGCGCGGATAGATGATGTCGCGCGTCACGACGGTGTCGGCCTCGGCGAATGCGCGGTTCGTCGCCTCCTCGTCGCCGGCCTCCCACGTCGGGCTCGCGAGGTTGTCGCGCTGGCCCGTCTTGTCGTCGCGGATCAGCGGCGCGTCGTCGTCGAGCGCCTTGCGGGCGTTGACGACGGCCGGCAGCGGCTCGTACTCGACGTCGATCAGCTGGAGCGCGTCGTTCGCCGAGTACTCGTCCGTCGCGATCACGAACGCGACCTCCTGGCCCTGGAAGCGGACCTTGTCGCCCGCGAGCACGGCCTGCGTGTCGTAGGAGATCGTCGGCATCCACGCGAGCCCGAGCGTCTCGAGGTCCTTGGCGGTGATGACGGCGGCGACGTTCGGATGCGCGAGCGCCCGCGAGGTGTCGATCGAGACGATGCGCGCGTGCGCGTACGGGCTGCGCAGCATTGCGCCATGGACCATCCCCGGAAGCCGGATGTCGTCGAGGTACGTGCCCTGGCCGCGGATGAAGCGCGCGTCCTCCTTGCGCTTCAGCCGGCCGAAGCCGATCGGCCGCTCGGTCTTGGCGCTGGGAAGGTTCTCGACGGTCGCCATGCTCAGACCCCCTGTCTCGCGGTTGCTTCGTGCCCGGCAGCCCACTGGACGGCGGCGACGATGTTCTTGTAGCCCGTGCAGCGGCAGATTCCGCCCGAGATCGCGGTGCGGATCTCCTGCTCGGTGGGATTCGGGTTCTCGTCCAGCAAGGCGCGGGCCGTCATCAGCATCCCCGGCGTGCAGAAGCCGCACTGGAGGGCATGCGTCTCGTGGAAGCCCATCTGGATCGGATCGAGCTGCCCGTCGACCTCCAGCGCTTCGACCGTGCGGATCTCGTGCCCTTCGCACATCACCGCCAGGATCGTGCAGGACTTCACCGGCTCGCCGTCCATCTGAACGACGCAGGCGCCGCAGTTGGAGGTGTCGCAGCCCCAGTGGGTACCGGTCAGGCCGGGCGTGTCGCGGATGAAGTGGATGAGCAGCTGGCGCGGCTCGATCTCGCGGGAGATCTGTTCGCCGTTGACCGTGATCGAGACGTTCATCGTCAGGCCTCCTGGTGGAGCGCGCGGGCCGTGGCCCGGCGCAGGGCGCGTGCCGTCAGGACGCCGGCGAGGTGGCGCTTGTAGTCGACCGGCCCGCGGCCGTCTGCGGTCGGCGAGCAGTCCTCGGAGGCGATCTGGCCCGCCTGCTCGAACAGGTCTTCCGACGGGCCCTTGCCTCGAAGCGCTTTCTCCGCCCGCGACAGGTGGATCGTCGTCAGCCCGACCGCGCTGAGTGCGACCCCGGCCTCGACGATCGTGCCGCCGTCGATCCAGACGGCCGCCGACGCGGCCGCGATCGCCCAGTCGCCGGCGCGCCGCTCGACCTTCTCGTGCGCGCTGCTGCCGCCCGGGCGGAGCGGAATCCGCACCTCGGTCAGCAGCTCGCCGTCGCCCACGGCGGTCATGAACGGGCCGACGTGGAAGTCCTCCATCCCGACGACCCGCTCACCGTCGGCGCCGCGGATCACGGTCTTCGCCTTGACCGCGGTGCAGACGGCCGAGAGGTCCTCGGCCGCATCCGCCTGGCACAGCGAGCCGCCGATCGTCCCGCGATTGCGCACGACCGGGTCGGCGATCACGTTCTCGGCGTCGCGGAACACCGGCAGGTGCTCGGCGAGCAGGTCCGACTTCAACAGGTCCACGTGGCGCGTCAGCGCCCCGATCCGGATCTCGCCGCCCTCCTCGCGGATGTACGAGAGCTCCGTGAGGTCGTTGATGTCGATCAGGTGCTCGGGGTTCGCGAGCCGCAGCTTCATCATCGGCAGCAGGCTGTGGCCGCCGGCGATGATCCGCGCGCCGGAGCCGTGCCGCTGGAGCGATGCGATCGCGCCGTCGACGCTGGTGGCGCGCTCGTACTCGAATGCCGCAGGTGTCTGCATCTCTCCTGTCCTTACGTGTCGGAGCCGTCTTTGGAGTCGGTGGCCGAGTCGACGTCCACTTGACGAGGAGCGGCCATGGCGTCCTTCAGGTCGGGCTCCTCGCCCTCCGGCAGCTCCGGGCCGGCATCGGTGGTCGCGTCGGCTTCGTCGCCGCCGCTCGGGTCGATGCCTTCCTCCGTGGCAGGCTCGTCCGATCCGGTCGTCTCTCCGAGCGCCTCGCTGCCGAGCTGCGGATCCTCCGCCAGCATCTCCCGCGGCGCGTCCGAGCCTCCGGCCTCGGCGGGAACGATGCCCTCGGCCGCGACTTCGGACCACGGGCCCTTCTCGCGGATCTCCGCCTCGTCCGGGGTCGTCCCGCCGCGCTGCTCGCTCGGCGGGTACTGAACGGGCGAGTCGGTGCCGATGACCGGGGATCTCGCGAGCGACTCGGGCCTCGACTGGCGGACCTCCGGATACAGCAGCCGGGCCGAAAGGCTCCCGCGCTCGATGTCCCTGAGCGCAGGGCCGGCCGGGTTTCCGACGGCGATCGGCGCCTCACGGCCGAGACGCGCCAGCGTGAGCGTCCCCTGCGTGTAGACCTCTCCGATCCGCGGCGCCTTGACGGTCGTACTCTCCGGGAAGCTCCTGAACCCGGCGGCGGCCGAACCGGCATAGAGGCCTTCGACGAGGCCGACGGCGTCTGCCATTCCCGCCTTCTTCACGAGCAGGCCCTCGAGCAGGCTCGACGCCGGCGTCGAGCTGCTCGTTGATCGCCGTCACGACGCCGTTGACGGGCGCGCTCTTCTCGACGATCTCGCTGACGCTCGCGATCACCTCGTCCAGGCCGGCGGTGATCTTTCGGAGCTGCACGATCACCGCGACGAGGTAGACGACGAGCGCGGCGACGATCAGTGCCACGGCGACGATCGTGACTATGGCTGCCGATTCCATCGCTTATTTGGCGTCGTCGAGGATCACGTCGAGAGAGCCGCCGTAGTTCGCGACCCCGGCGACCGTTTTCTCCACCTGGTCCTGTGTGGTCAGCAGCAGCGCGGCGGCGTCGAGGTCCTTCGAGCCCGCGGCCGCCGACTCCGCGATCTGCTGCACGCTCGGGACGATGCTCCTGGCGGCGCTGAGCACGCCGTGGAGCAGGTACACGACGACCAGGAACACGGCGAAGAGCGCGACGTTCGCGACCCACAGGCTCATCGCGGCCTCCGCTCGGCGACCATCGACGCCTTGCTCGCGATCCCCGGCAGCGCGCCGAGGATGACGTCGAACTGCGCGTTGATCGCCTGGACCGCGGGCTCGAGCGGCCGTAGGTGCTCCGACTCGACGGTCTGCAGGGCTGCGGCCAGCGTGCCGAGCCCTTCGGAGATCCTGGTCAGGCGCCGGCGCACGAGGATCAGCGCGGCGGCAAGGACGAGCACGACGACGACCACGAGGACGACGGTCAGGAGGATCAGGAGGTCCCGGTCGCTCATGCGGCGTCGTACCCGTCCGTGAGCGCGTTCATGTAGCCGTCCTGGATCACCGCTTCGTCCACGATCTGCGCCAGCACCGGCGCCGTCGCCTCGAGCTGCGGGATGTTCGCGGTGTTGGCGGCGACCTTGCCGGCGACCTCGAGCAGGCCGTCGACGGACTTCTCGATGCTTCCGACGGCCTGGAGAAGCACTGCCAGGAGGATCGCGACGACGACCGCGGCGGCCGCTCCCAGGCCGAGCGCGACCACCCAGTACCCGTTCGAGGTCAGGGCGAGGGTCACTTCCCGACCGCGACCTTCCGCAGGGACCGCGCGGCATGCAGGATCCTCACTCCTGAGTCGTTGATGCGTGCGATGCCGCCGAGCTCGGCCGTCTGCTGCCGCACGACCTCGACCGCCCCCTCGGCCACCTTCGCCTGCTTGGCGATCTTCATCGCGAGCAGCACGATCGCGATCACGATCACGGCTGCCACAGCAACGACGGCGATGCCGATCGCGAGCCCGACCTGCCACCCGGTCGACGCAATCACGGTGCCACCTTATCGCTGCGGCAGTCCGAACACGCGCCCACCGATCTGCCTGGGCATAGGATTTCCGCATGCGCGAGATCCGAGACGACGTCCAGCGCTGGTTCGCGCGCGGCGACCGCGTCGCACTCGCGACCGTCGTCGCGACGCGGCGCTCGGCGCCGCGGCCGGTCGGCGCGAAGCTCGCGATCTCCGCGCAAGGCGAGCTCGCCGGCTCCGTGTCCGGCGGCTGCGTCGAGAACGAGGTGTACGAGTACGCGCAGGAAGTGCTTGCCGGCGCGCCTCCGCGGCTGCTCACGTACGGGATCTCGGACGACCTGGCGCTGAGCGTCGGCCTGCCCTGCGGAGGCGAGATCGACGTCTTCGTGGAGGAAGCGCGGCGGCCGCTGGCCGAGCGGCTGATGCAGGTGGTCGAGGGCAACGAGCGCGCCGTGGTGCTGACGGTGCTCGCAGGCGACGACCTCGGTGCCGAGCTGCTCGTCACGGAAGCGCGGCGAACGCATCGGCGACGCGCCGGAGGAGCTCGCCGAGTCGGCGCCGGAGCTCATCCGCAGGGGACGCAGCGGCATTGTCGAGATCGCCGGCCGCGACGTCTTCGCCGATGTCTACGGGCCGCCCCCGCGACTGCTGATCTACGGCGCGGTCGACACCGCAGAGGCGCTCTGTCGCGCTGCGCAGGAGATCGGCTGGCAGCCGATCGTCGCCGACGCGCGAGCCCGCTTCGCGACCTCGGAGCGGCTGCCGAGCGCCGAGGAGATCGTCGTCGCCTGGCCGGAAGAGACCCTTGCCCAGGTGCGCCCGGACGACGCAACCGCGATCGTCATCCTGACCCACGACGACAAGTTCGACGTCCCGATGATCAGCGGCGCACTCGAGACAGACGCCTTCTACATCGGAGCGCTCGGCTCGCGGAGAAACCAGGAGCGTCGCCGCGAGCGCCTGCTCGAAGCGGGAGTCGACGAGGCAGCGCTCGAGCGGGTCTCCGGCCCGTGCGGCCTCGACGTCGGCGCGCAGACACCGGCGGAGACTGCGATCTCGATCCTGGCCGAGATCATGGCCGTCCGGGCCGGGCGCGAAGGTGGCCGCCTGCGCGAGGCGACCACGCGCATCCACGCCGAAGTCTGAGCCCTAGACGGGCGCTGCTTCGAACTGCTTGCGGCAGTGCGCGCTGCAGAAGTAGTACGTGACGCCGTCGCGGACGGCCGTCTCCTTCGCCGACGGCGACGGCAACGGTCATGCCGCAGACCGGGTCGATCGCCTCCTCGACGAGCTCGGCCGGCGAAGGCCCGCGCGTGTGCCGCCAAGCGACGAGCTCGGCGAGGATCGCGACGGCGATCTCCTCCTGCGAGGACGGCCCGAGGTCGAGGCCCGCCGGGCTGCGCATCCGCGCGAGCGACTCCTCGTCCACGCCGCGCTCGCGAAGCTCGGCCGTCAGGGCCGCGGCGCGCTTCGCGCTCGCCACGAGCCCGACGTAGCCGGCGCCGGACGCCAGCGCCGCCTCCAGCGCCTCTTCGTCGCCGCGTCCCATCGACGCGATGACGATCGCGTCGGCCTTCTCGATCGAGGACGTCACGTTCCAGTCCATGACCGCGGCCAGCTCGCGTAGCGTCCGGGCGGCCGGCGCATCGCCGACGACCGCCAGCAGGAGCGCCGGGCGGTGGGGCTCGATCATCACGTCGACCGCACCTTCCGAGGCGCAGCGGCTCTCGATCCGCTCACGGCGCGGCTCGCCGTCGGCCAGCGCCAGGAGCGAGAGCCGGACGACCTCGGGCTCCGTGCACGCGCCGCCGACCCAGCCGTGGAGCTCCCCGTCCTCGGTCACGAGCGCCCGGTCGCCGACGCGCGCCGAGGACGGGCGCTCGACTCCCACCACGGTGGCGAGGGCGAACGTCGTTCCCTCCTCCACGAGGCGACCGGCTTCGACGAGGACCTTCACTCCGCGAGAGCGCCCTCCACGGAGAAAGCGTAGTCGCCGCGGCCCGCCGGACGCCAGAGCGCCGGCGGGCCGCACGACCGTGTTCCGTGCTCAGTCGAACGCGTACTGCTCGTACTCCTCGACGTTGTCCTGCGTCACCACGGCGGCGGGAACGACCACCTGGCGAGGCACCTCCGGCGGAACGAGCTCGGCGAAGCCTTCACCCAGGCCGATCAGGCGAGCCATGTTCACCGCGCTCGCCGGCCATGTTCGGGTTGTAGAGGAAGGTGGCGCGGTAGAGGCCGCCCTCCTTGATCTGCTGCATCGCGTCCTGCGACCCGCCGACGCCGGTGAGGAACATCTCGTCGTCTCGGCCGGCATTGCGAATCGCCTGCACGACGCCTTGCGCCATGTCGTCGTCGTGGGTGTAGACGGCGTCGATGTCGCTCTGGGCCTGGAGGATGTTCTCCATCACGGTCAGGCCCTTGTCCGGATTGAAGTCACCCGGCTGGGAGGCCACGATCCTGAGGCCGCCGTCCGGACACTTTTGCTTGAGCGTGTCCGTGAAGCCCTTCGTCCGGTCGGTCGTGACGGAGATGCCGGCCAGGCCCTGGATCTCGACGACGTTCCCCTGGCACTTCAGCTCGTCGGCGATGTAGTTCGCCGCGAGGACGCCGATCTGGTAGTTGTCTCCGAGGATCGTCGCGGTCGCCGCGTCGGGCGCCGTGAAGAGGCGGTCGACGTTGACGACGCGAATGCCGGCGCGCTCGGCTTGCTGCGCGACCGGCGTCAGCGCCGCGCCGTCCTGCGGCAGGACGACGAGGACGTCAGGCTTCTGCGAGATCGCCTGCTGGATCTGCTGCGCCTGCGAGTCCGCGTCGGCAGCCTGGAGCAGCTCGAACTCGATGTCGTCGTGCTTGTCGGCGGCCGCCTGAGCGTCCTTCGAGATCGCGCCGAGCCAGCCGTGGTCGGTCGGCGGGACGCTGGCGATGATCGAGACCGACTCGCCGGAGCCACCGCCGGTCGTCGTGGTCTCGCGGCGGTGGTGGTCGTCGACGCCGCCTCGTCGTCGTCGTCGCCCATGCAGGCTGTCGCTCCGATCGCCAGCAGCAGGGCAGCGGCGACGGAGATGAACAGTCGCTTTCGCGACATTGCGTACCTCCTCGTCTGTTGACTGTGCGCCCGGCCGTTTCGGGCATCAATACCGCGCCTCCGGGCGCTGCAGCAGGACGGCTCCGAGGACGATCAAGCCCTTCGTCACCTGCTGGATCTCGGTGGAGAGATTGAGCTGGGTCATGAGGCTGAAGATCAGCGCGAACGTGAGAACGCCGAGGAACGTGCCGACGATCGACGCCCGCCCGCCGGCGAGGCTCGTCCCGCCGATCACCACGGCACCGATCGCGTCGAGCTCGTAGAGGTTTCCGCTCACCGGCGAGGCGCTTCCGAGCCGGGCGCAGAGCAGGACCGTGGAGATGCCCGCGAGGAACCCGGAGAGGACGTAGACGCTGAAGATGATCCGCCGGACCGGAACGCCGGCGATCCGGGCGGCCTCCCGATTCCCGCCGACCGCGATCACGTACCGCCCGTAGCGGGTCCGGTTGAGGACGACCCAGCCGAGAATCGCGACCGCCAGGAAGACGAACACCGAGACGGGAATCCCGAAGATCCGCCCGACGCCGAACCAGAGCAGCGAGAACGGGCGCGGGTCGCCGAACGAGCCCCCGTTCAGGTCGAGCAGGCTGACGGGCAGCTTGTCGTTCAGCAGCAGCGCTAAGCCCCTGGCGACCGAGAACATCGCGAGTGTCGCGATGAACGGCACGACCCGCCCGTACGCCACCGCCGTCGCGTTGACCGTGCCGAGGAACGTTGCGAACAGGATCGCCATGACGATGAAGATGAGGCTGCTCGTGCCGTCGGTCCCGACCATGATCCCGCCGAAGACGCCGGCGGCAGCGACCATCGATCCGACCGAGAGATCGATTCCCGGCGGTCGCGATCACGAACGTCATGCCGATCGCCAGCACGCCGACGACGCTCGCCTGGGTCAGCATGTTGCGGATGTTGTCCCAGGTCGGGAACGTGTCCGGCTTCGAGGATCGCGCCGGCGACGAAGAGGAGCACGACGACGATCGCGAGCGCGTACTCCTGGAACTCGAGCGCCTTGGCGCGGCCGAGTGCGCCGCGCCAGCTCTGGGCAGTGTCCGTCATACGACCTCCTCGACGAGATCGGGGGCATCGGTGGGCGCGACCGCGTGGCGGAGAAGGGCTCGCTCGGTCGCGTCCTTGCCGTCGACCTCCGCGACGATCTCGCCTTCCCGCATCACGAGGACGCGTGTGCAGATGTGCGCGAGCTCTTCCAGCTCCGACGAGACGACCAGCACGCCGAGGCCCGAGCTCGCGAGGTCTCCGATGATCCGGTAGATCTCGGCCTTCGTCGCGATGTCGACGCCTCTCGTCGGCTCGTCCAGCAGGAGGACCCGGCACTCGTGGAGCAGCCAGCGGGCGAGCACGACCTTCTGCTGGTTGCCGCCCGAGAGCAGGCGCACCACGCGGTCGGGGTCGTCCGGAACCGTATTCAGCGCTCTGAGCTGCTTGCGCGCGGTCTCGCGCTCCTTCCGAACGTCGAGCAGGATGCGGGAGAAGCGGCCGAGGTCGGCGATCGTGACGTTCTTCGCCTCGCTCCAGTCGAGGACGAGCGCCTGCGACTTCCGGTCCTCCGGCGCGAGCCCGAGGCCGCGACGGATGGCCGCCCGGGGATGGCCCGCTCTCAGCGGCTTGCCCTCGAGGATGATCTCGCCTTCGTCCAGCGGGTCGAGGCCGTAGATCAGCCGGAGAAGCTCGGTCCGCCCGGAGCCGACGAGCCCTCCGAGGCCGACGACCTCGCCGGCCTTGACCTCGAGGCTGACGCCTCGGACGGCGGGAAGGCGTCGCGCATTGCGAACCTCGAGCAGGACCTTGTCCGTGCCGACCGGCCGGTCCGGGTACAGCTGCTCGACCTTGCGCCCCACCATCAGCTCGACGAGCTGCTCGGTCGGCGTCGTCGCCGGGAGCCCCGTCGCGGCGGTGCGCCCGTCCGCCAGGACGGTCACGCGGTCGCCGATGCGCCGGATCTCGTCCAGGCGATGCGAGATGTAGACCACGCCGACGCCTTCGGCGGTCAGCCGGCGAACGACGTCGAAGAGCGTGCTGATCTCGCCGTCGTCGAGAATCGCCGACGGCTCGTCCATGATCAGCAGCCGCACGTTGCCCGAGAGCGCGCGTGCGATCGAGACGATCTGCTGCGCCGCCGGCCGCAGCTTCCCGACCTTGGCGCGGACGGGGATCGACTCGTGCCCGAGCCGGGTCAGCAGCGCCTTGGACTCCCTGTACATCTGGTCGAGGTCGAGCAGAGGCCCGCGGCGAGGCTCGTGGGCGAGGAAGATGCTCTCGGCGACGCTCAGGTCGGGCACGAGGTCGAGCTCCTGGTAGATCGTCGCCACGCCGCGCTTCAGCGATCCGGCCGGGTCACCTTGCGGCAGCGGCTCGCCGAGGAACAGGATCTCGCCGCTCGTCGGCTCGATCGCGCCGGAGACGCACTTGATGAGCGTGGACTTGCCCGCGCCGTTGGGCCCGAGCAGGCAATGGACCTCCGCCTCGAGCACGTCGAGATCGACCCCCTGGAGCGCCTTCACGCCCGGGAACTCCTTGACGAGCTTGCGGACCTCGAGGACCTTCGTCACTGGACCACCAGGCCCCGGAGGTTGTTGTGGGCGATCCGCAGACCGGCTTCGACCATTCCCGGCGAGCCGCCCCAGACCGGGTCCTCGTGCTCGACCGAGAGGACGCCGTCGAACCCGCCCTCGTAGAGCGTGTCGACGTACCGGCGGAAGTCGACCTCGCCGAGGCCGGGAATCCGGTACCGCCACCAGCCCATGTCCCACGGATCTTCCTCGCGCGTCGAGGTCCGACCGAAGAAGCCGTAGCGGTTGCGCTTGGCCGGGAAGGTCTCCGCGTCCTTGGCGTGTGCGTGTGCGACGCGGTCGACGTACGGTCGCAGCGCTTCCACCGGGTCGATCCCGAGCCAGAGCAGGTGCGACGGGTCGAAGTTCAGGTAGAGCCCGAGCGCGAACATCCACTCCCACAGCTCGGGCGAGTACGCGAGGTTCCCCGGATACCCGTCGGGGTGCCAGCCCTCCATCACGCAGTTCTCGATCATCAGGTGCACGCCGCGCTCGCCGGCGTAGTCGACGAGCGGCGGGAACACGCGCTCGGCCTCGCTCAGGTTCTCCGACACGCTGCGCCCGGGATCGCGACCGATGAACGTCCCGACCGGAACGCCGTCCAGCGCGGCGGCTGCGTCGATGCAGGCGCGGAGGTGCGCGTGGTACGTCTCGCGCTCCGTGGGGTCCGGCGCGAGGTTGTTGTCGTAGTACGCGAGCCCTGAGAGGACGAGCCCGTTGTCGTCGAGCGCCGTGCGGACCCGCTCCTCCTCCGCCTCGTCGAACGCGTCCGCCTTGACGTGGCTCGCCGTGAACGGCCGGTCGCCGAGGTGGGGCCACGCGGCCAGCTCGAGCGCCTCGTAGCCGGCGGCCGACGCCCACGCGGCGATGTCGGCGAGATCGCGCTCGGGCATGCACGAGGTGAGGAATCCGAGCTTCACTGCGCCACCGCGGAGGAGACGACGGGCGCCTCGACGTCGACCCAGCGGCCCTCGCGAGCCGAGGTCAGGACTGCGTCGGTGATCAGTGCGGCGCGCAGGCCGTCGGAGAACGTCGGGGTTCCGTCCGGCAGCTCTCCGTCGCGCACGCCGCCGTAGAAGTCGGCCACGAAGGCGTCGAAGCAGTCCGCGTAACCCTGCGGGTGGCCGCCCGGGAGGAACGCGAGCCGCGCAGCCGCGGGCGACAGCGTCGCCGGATCGCGCCGGAGGATCGTGAGCGCCTCGCGGCGCCCGGTCCAGAGCTCCTCCGGTTGCTCCTGGTCGAAGGCGATCGCCTCCTCGCTTCCGTCGAGCTCGATCCAGAGCCGGTTCTTGCGGCCGGCCGAGATCTGGCTCACGACGACGGATCCAAGGGCGCCGTCGTCGGTCTCGAACTGGACGACCGCCGCGTCCTCGGTCGAGACGGGGCGCACGCCTCCGCCGTCGCCGCCGGAACCGAACGCCTGCCGGCCCGGGTCGCGGACTCGCTCGGGCACCGCGGTGAGCATTCGCGCGGACAGCCGGGTGATCCGATGGCCGGAGACGAACTCGGCCAGGTCGCACCAGTGCGAGCCGATGTCTGCGAAGGCGCGCGAGGCGCCACCGAGCTCCTCGTCCACGCGCCAGTTGGCGTCGTCGGGGCGAAGGAGCCAGTCCTGCAGATAGGTGCCGTGGAGCAGGCGCAGCGGGCCCGTCTGCCCGCTCCCAACCCGCTCACGAGCCTCGCGCACCGTCGGGTAGTAGCGGTAGACGAACGGCACGGCCGCCTGGAGGCCCGACTCTGCCGCGGCGTCGACGAGCCGGTGCGCGCCGGCGGCATCCAGCGCGAGCGGTTTCTCGCAGATCACGTGCTTGCCCGCCGCCAGCGCAGCCTCGGCGAGCGGCAGGTGGAGGTGGTTCGGCGTGCAGACGTGGACGACATCGACACGCTCGTCGCGGACGAGATCCTCGGCCGTGTCGTACGCCCGGTCAGCGCCGAGCTCGGCGGCAGCGGCCGCCGCGGACTCCGGAGACGAGGCAGCGACACCCACGAGGTCGACACCGGCGAGGCGGAGGGATCGCGCGTGGACCCTTCCGATGAACCCTGTGCCTGCGATCGCGGCGTTGAGCGGCATCGGCCTGGGAACCTAAACCGTACTTCGTCCATCTGTCAAGCAAAAGGTGGCGTACTTCGTCCAAGCCGTGCTTTACTTTCAACCGAATGGTGACGAAGCTTTCGCCTGTCATCTCGTCGCCGACGAGTGCGGGGGCGCTCTTGCATCTGATCCGTGAAGAGGTCGCAGTGACACGCGCGGACCTGGCCAGGGTGACCGGCCTGGCACGCTCCACGGTCGCGCAACGCGTCGACACCCTGCTCGCGACGGGCCTCGTCGTCGATGCGGGCGGCAGCGTCTCGACCGGCGGCCGCCCGCCCGCCGTTCTGGCCTTCAACCGCGATGCCGGCGTCGTCCTGGTCGGCGACCTCGGCGCGACTCATGCCCGGGTGGCGGTCAGCGATCTCGTCGGAGCTCCGCTCGCCGAGCGCGCGGCCGACCTGGACATCGCGCTCGGGCCCGAGTCGGTCCTCGCGTGGCTGGCCGAGCGGTTCGCGGAGCTCCTCGAGGAGGTCGGGCGGTCCGGCGACGACGTGCGAGGGATCGGCGTCGGCGTGCCGGGGCCCGTCGAGTTCGACAGCGGGCGCCCGGTGAACCCGCCGATCATGCCGGGCTGGGACGACTTTCCCATCCCGGAATGGTTCGCCGACCGCTACAGCGCGCCGGTCCTTGTGGACAACGACGTCAACATCATGGCCCGCGGCGAGCATCGGACGCACTGGCGGGAGACCGAGCATCTGCTCCTGATCAAGGTGGGCACGGGGATCGGCTGCGGGATCGTGGCGGACGGGCACATCCACCGCGGCGCGCGGGGAGCCGCCGGCGACATCGGCCACATCCGCGCGACGAGCAGCGAGGACGTCGTCTGCCGCTGCGGGAACATCGGCTGCCTGGAAGCGATCGCCGGTGGGCAGGCTCTCGCCGAGCGGCTCGCCGGCCAGGGCGAGGACGCCGCACGCAGCCGCGACGTGGTCCGGCTCGTCCGGAGCGGCCATCCCGGCGCGATCAGGATGGTGCGTGACGCCGGCCGGACACTGGGCGAGGTGCTGGCCGGGACTGTCAACTTCTTCAACCCCGCGGTAATCGTGATCGGCGGCGACATCGCCGAGGCGCACGCACAGCTCCTCGCAGGCGTGCGTGAAGGGATCTTCAGCCGCTCGCTTCCGCTGGCGACCCGCGACCTCCGGATCGTCCCGTCACGGCTCGGCGACCGGGCGGGGGTGATCGGCGCGGCGACGATGGTGATCGAGCACGTGCTCTCGCCGGCTGCGGTCGACCGGTCGCTCGAGCCGGCCGCCTGACACCCAGTACGAGCAATGTCGGCGCAACTCGGCCGCGTTGACTTCGGGCGAGCTCGTCGGGATCATGGAGACAGCACGCCACGAGGAGGTCTCCACGGACCGACGTACGGTCAACCTCTGCGGACTGAAGCTGCGAACCCTCGTTGTGCTCCTGTGGGTGGTCCTCGCCATCCTGGCTGCCCCGGGCGCGGCGAAGGAGGCGGGCACGAGCCAGTTCCGGCTCGACCACTTCCATTGCTACCGGGTCGACCCGACCACGGCGTTCCAGGAACGAACCGTTGCGCTCGCCGACCAGTTCGGGCGCTCGCGCGGCCGGGTTCTGCGGCTCCTCGACCTCTGCGCGCCGGTGGCGAAGAACAAGCTCAAACCGCGGAACCGCTCGGCGCACCTGGCGTGCTACGTGCTACGGCGCCAGTCCTTCCGGAGCAGGCGCGTCGCCGTGTCGAACCAGTTCGAGCGAGCGGGCCGGCTCGTCGTCGTTCGCGCGTCCGAGCTCTGCCTGCCGTCGGGCAAGGAGCTCGATCCGGGACCGCGGCCTCAACCTGTCACCGGTCTCGACCACTACCAGTGCTACGTGGTCAAGCCGCTCACCCGGCCGCGTGTCGGTCCACCGCGGCTCGTCGACCAGTTCGGCCGGTCGAGGCCGGCGGTCCTGGCCGCCGTCCGGCTCTGCGCACCCGTGCGGAAGAACAGCTCCGTGCCGCGAAACCCGCGGGATCACCTCACGTGCTACAGCCTCCGGCCGACGTCGCCGTTCCAGCCGCGCCGCGTCGCGATCGCCAACCAGTTCGGCGCCAGCCGGATGGTCGTCTTTCGGTCGGAGTGGCTGTGCGTACCGTCGACGAAGCGGGTTCTCCGCCCCGACCTGACAGTCTCAATCGCGAACGCGATGATCCCCGTCGTCTGCCGAGGCGGGTTCAGAACCTGCGTCACGACCGTGAGCTTCACGATCACGAATCCGAGCTCGGTGCCGGTGCCGACGCCGTTCCAGGTGCTGATCGAGGCGGACCCGGGCCAGTCGAAGACGATCACCGTCGCCGGCCTGGGCGCCGGAGCAAGCCGGTCCTTCAACGAGACTCTCGGACCGGCGGGGAACTGTTACGACCCGGACTGCACGGTGCGGGTCACGGTCGACACGGGCAACACGGTCGCGGAGTCGAACGAAGCGAACAACAGCGCGACGAGAACCGACATCGGCTGACCGGCGCCGAACTTGCCGGGGGAATATCGGCCGATTCCAGGCGTTTTCCTTCTCGAGAAGGAGGTATCCGAATGCTCGGCGTCTTGCTCGTCGTCGCGTTCATCGTCGCCATCGGCCCGCTCGCCGTCCTCTGCGGTGTGGACTCGCGAGTCGAGAGCGACCGCAGCTCGTTCCTCTAGGCGGTATCTGGCTGCGGCGCCTGCACGCGCGCGTCGGCCTCAGCGAGACTCGAGCGGGATGAGGCTTCCGAAGAGCGCACATACGTCTCGGCCGTGGCGAGTGCATGACATCACCAAGGACTTCGAGTTGGAGGACGTTTGGGAGCTGCCGACGCCGGGCGGGCCAGACGACCTCGCGCGACTGGTGCGGTGGTTCACCAGCCCGGGCGATGACAACCTGCCGATCGTCCTCCGCGCGCTCTTCGCCCTCCGATGGAAACTGGGACGGCTGTTCGGCTGGGACAGACCCGGCTCCGGCGTAGGCGAACGCGTTCGCTCCCTGCGTGAGCGGTTACCCGCCGATCTGCTTGAAGCGCCGCGTGGACCGGATCTGCGCGCGGTACCGGGGCGGGCAGCCGTGGATGGGCCGGCGGTGTTCAGCTCGGTCTACCAAACGCACAACGAGTGGGTGGCCGAGCTGTCCAACAAGACCGTGCACGCCCTGATGCACATCGGTTGGGTTCCGGACGACTCCGGCAGTGGCTACCACGCGCAGATGGCCGTGCTGGTGAAGCCGAACGGGCGGTTCGGCAGGGCCTATATGACGGCGATCAGGCCGTTTCGGTACGTCCTCGTGTACCCCTTGCTGCTGCGAGCAATCGGGCGTGGCTGGCAGACGCGAGCCGGCTCCAACCCGCCGCCTGAAGACGTATCGGTTTCTTGATCAGCGCGGTTCCGAGCCGGCGCGCATGCCGCGGAGTTCCGAGCGCTAATGGGCATCCTCAGGTCGAAGCCGAGGCGAGCGGCAGCTCTACGAAGAATGTCGAGCCGACCCCCTCGCGGGACTCGACCCAGATACTTCCTCCCATACGGCGGACCAGCTCGCGGCAGATGTAGAGACCGAGGCCCGTACCACTGACTGCGTTGATCATCTCCGGAACGCGGTAGAACTTCTCGAAGATTCGCTGCTGCTCGGACTGCGGAATCCCGATCCCCTCGTCGCGAACGGCTATGCGAAGACCTTTCTCACGCGACTCGAGGCGAACCTCTATCCGGCCGCTGCCCGGTGAGTACTTGATTGCGTTGCCCACGAGGTTCACGAGCACCTGCCGGAGCTTGTCGCGATCCGTGGTCACCGGCGCGAGAGCTCGTGGTGCCACGAGCTCCAGCGAGAGTTCCTCGGGGGCATGCGCGCGCCCCGCCTCGACCGCCCTGCGTGCGAGGTCCGCTACGTCGACTTGCTGGCTCGCGAGAATCAGCCGTCCGGACTCGACCTGGCTCGTGAGCAGAATGTCGTTGACGAGGTGCGCAAGCCGCTCGGATTGGTCCGAGATGACGGACAAGAGGCGGCGACGCAAATCGTCGCTGAAGACGACGTCCTCGCGCGCGAGTGTCTGGGCGGCACCGTGGACCGCCGCAATCGGAGTTCGCAGCTCATGGGAGACAGTGGCAATGAAATCCGTCTTGAGCTCCTCCAACCGCCGCTCCTCCGTCCGGTCGCGAAACGCGTAGACGGTCCCGTCCGCGAAGCTCACTCCGGCGACCGAGAGCCAGAGGTCGCGTTCTCCGATCTGGACATGAAGCGTTGCCGCAGGAACAGCGGACGCAGCCGGGGCGCTCGCAATGGTGACGACCTCCGCGAGTGAATCCCAGCCGGGAAGCGCTTTCTCCACCGGAACCCCCAGCACTGCCCCGGCCGAGATACCCGTTATCGCCTCAGCGGCCGGGTTCCAGAGCTGAATTGTCCCGTTCGCGTCGACGAGAAAGACCCCGTCGGCGACGTAGCCGAGCACCAGAGCAGCCTGCCCCCGCTCCTCGGCTTCGCGTCGCGCCGCGTGCTCGCGGGCAAAGAGGGCATCGCGCTCCTCCCCGAGGCGAATGCGTTCCAGCGCATGGCTGATGCTTTCCACGACCGCCTCGAGCAAGGCGACTTCTCCCTCGTCGAAGCGCTCGTCGTAGAGGCGTGCGACGCCGACCACGCCGCGATCGACGTTGCCGGCAAACGGTGCCAGGACGAGCTGACGGACCCCGATCGAGAGGGGATCGTCATGGTGCAGATGTATCTCCTCAGACCGAAGGGCGTGCGCACAGCTTTCGTCCTCGAGCAGGTCTGCACGCTGGGCGGCCGTGAGGCCATAGGCGCCAACGAGTGTGCGAACGCCTCCGCCGTGAGGCTCCGTCAGGACGAACGCGATCTCGGCCTCGAAGGCCTCGCAGAGCTCGGCGGTGAAAAGCTCGCCCAGCTCGGCTTCGGAAGCGGCGGAGTTGACAATCGTGACGATCTGCGCTCGCCGGGCCGCCTCGACGAAGCGCCGAAGCAGCTCGTCCCGGCGGTCAACCCGATGAACCGAATGCAACGACGACGAGGCTATAGTTGCGGTCTCCTTTCGCACCCCGGATCCGGCCGATCTCTCCGCGTGTGTAGGTACCTGCCAATGCGGGCGGAGGATCCCCGACTGACGAGATAATCGACTCGACCTCGCGCGCGGCGAGCGGATTGCCGAACCGCGCGCTCCTTGCGGCACAGTCGAAGACCAGAACGGCTTCGGCAGGGCCGGAAAGGTGCCGGAGTGCTTCGTCCACTGCGTCCACGGCGCTGCGAACGATGGCTTCCGGCTTCTGCTCGCACACATCGACTGCCGCATTCGCCTCGATGCTCGTTGCGCAGACCAGGCCGCCCCCGGGCATTCGACCGCGCACATATCGTGGACGGACATCACCGCGGAGCTCCGGTTGCGCAAGCGGATGTGCCATCGCGATCGCTTCGAAATCGTCGTCACTCAACGGGACGTCGCCCACACCAATCTTCTCGAGGTAGACGGCTTCGGCGGGCCGCCCGTCGAGTTGGAGCAAGACGCGGCCGTGCGAACGGGTGACGATCGACGGCGTGCCACGAGGCACACAGCCGTGGGAAATGCCGACACCGATCGGTTGCTGGCTGGCGATGGCAACAGCGACGACGCTTCCCGACAACGGCCGGCCGTCGGCGAACTGGGCTCTCGTTTCACCGCCGGCGGCTCCTCCCGCGAGAGGGATGCGCCCACCCGCGATCTCGTAGGCCCCGTCGACGATCTCGGCTTGGTCGCCTGACTCGGAGTCGACGAAGAGCAGGAGCGCGACATGACTTTCCTCGCGATCGACCTCGAGCAGTGCTTCCGCGGCTGCAGTGCGCCCGGCGGCGCGCGGGTCGGCGGAACTGGCGGTGCCGATTCCGACCGGAACCGAGGCGTCGAACGCGACCGCAGAGCAGCCGCTCTCGATGGCACCGCCGGGCGTAATGACGCCCGTCCCGGTCATGCCGGCGACGCGCGCTTCTCCCGCGGCCGCGTGAGCCTGCATCGCCGTCTCCTGAGGGTCGAGGTCGCCGGTCGGGAAGATCAGGACGAGACCGGGGTCGCGGCCGAGACCTTCGACCGCTTCCTGGACGGCGTCGTGCGTCGCGTGGACTCCAGTAGCGGCGCCTGCGCCGGCGAGACAGTCTCGCGTTCGGACGAGGTCGGGCGTTGCCACAGAAAACACCTTCCTCTCTTTACGAGGCCCAGCGCAAGTTTCTCCTTTCTCGCCGCGCCACAAACCACTGTTTCTAACTCGGGTTACATTTTCTCGCTGATCGGGGACAGCGCAGTCAGATCCGATGCAGCTCCGATCAACTCTGCGGCTTGCACTTCTCGCGCTCGTTGTCTTCGCGCTCGCGCGGCCGGCCACGGCCGTCGCCGAGGATGCGCCGTTCGTCGGCTGGAGCTCGCTCTTGCCCGGGCTCGCGCTTCCTTACGACGTCGACAGCCCGAACGACTGCATCGCCGGCCGGGTTCAGTGCGTCGACAAGGTCATCCGCCAGATGACCACGCGATTCGAGCCGCTCGCATCGTCGTGTGACCACGACGCGATCTTCGCCTTGACCTACCTGCGCGTGACCGAGGAGTACCGACGGACCATCGAAACGCCCACGTTCTTCGACGACACATCCTTCGTGAATCACGAGGACGTCCTCTTCGCGCGCTACTACTTCGCCGCCTACGACGCCTGGGCGGCGAAAAGGACTGCCTCTGTCCCGCCTGCGTGGCGAGTCGCGTTCGACGCGGCACGAGATCGTGCCGTTTCCGCGAACGGCAATCTGCTCCTCGGCATCAACGCACACGTCCAGCGCGACCTCCCGTTCGTCCTTTACAGCGTCGGGCTCGTCAAGCCGGACGGCACCAGCCGGAAGCCGGACCACGATCGGGTGAATCAGATCCTCAACCGCGTGACCGATGACGTCATTGCGGAGGTCGCCCGCCGCTTCGACCCGACCATCGATGACACCAATCTGCCGACGACCCTCGACGATCTCGTGCTCTTCCAGAGCCATCGCGAGCTGGCGCGAGACCGCGTGGAGGCACGCAGAGCTGCTCGCGCTGGCGCGGACCCCGGAAGCGCGCGACGCCGTCGCTCATGAGATCGAGGACTACGCCGAATCGCAGGCGCGCGGGATCCGGATGGCCACGCAATACCTGCCACTCGTGGGCGGGCGCGCGGCGCGCAACGCCTACTGCGCGACCCACTGGGCGACCTAGGCGCCCGCGGCCTCAGCACGTAGCCGGGCGTCAGTTCGCGCGGTATTCGTACGCGCCGATGTCCGGAGCACGGCCGCGTTGACGTCCGCTCTGGCCGCGACGTGCGAATCAGTGACGCTTAGCGCAGCCCGCGAACCTCGTACGCGGGGACCGGGCGAGCGAACCCTGGCCTAGTCGCCTGCGGGCGCGGTCTCTACTGTCCCTCGACGGCTGCGAACAGGTCGTGTGGCGCCAGGGTTAGTAGCCTCGCACACGCCGTGCACGACGAGGTGAGCCCGTTTCGAATCGACGTCCCCGATGGTGACCTCGCTGACCTTCGTGCTCGCCTTCGGCGGACGCGGTGGCCGGAGCCTGAGACGGTCGACGACTGGTCGCAGGGCGTCCCGCTCATGTATCTCCAGGACCTCTGCGCCTACTGGGCGGACGGATACGACTGGCGGGCGACCGAGGCTCGGTTGAATGCCCTCCCGCAGTTCCGGACGCACATCGACGGACTCCGCATCCATTTCCTGCACGTCCGTTCGCCGCATCCCGAAGCCTTGCCGCTCGTGATCACACATGGCTGGCCCGGCTCGATCGTCGAGTTCCTCGAGGTCGTCGGGCCGCTTACGGATCCCACCGCGCACGGCGGCGACGCGGCGGACGCTTTCCACCTGGTCTGCCCCTCGCTCCCGGGCTACGGGTTCAGCGACAAGCCGAACCGCCCGGGCTGGGGCGTCGACCGCATCGCCGCCGCCTGGGCGGCCCTCATGGCCCGGCTTGGCTACGAGCGCTATGGAGCCCAGGGAAGCGACTGGGGGACGAGCATCAGCGCGAGCGTCGCTCAGCAGGCGCCCGATCATGTCGTCGGAATCCACCTCACGCCTCCCCTCGCGCCGCCGGATCCCGCCACCTTGGACGACCTCACCGCGCGCGAGCAGGCCGCTCTCGCCTCGCTGGAACACTCGGCGGCGTGGGACTCCGGCTACTCGTTGGAGCACGCGACGCGGCCGCAGACGATCGGGTACGCGCTCGTCGATTCCCCCGTCGCCCTCTGCGCCTGGATTGTCGAGAAGTTCTGGGCCTGGACCGACAACGACGGCCAGCTCGAGAACGTGCTCAGCCGTGACGCGGTGCTCGACAACCTGATGCTCTACTGGCTTCCCGGTACAGGCGCCTCGTCCGCCCGCCTCTACTGGCAGAGCATGCGGCAGGTGAACGAGTGGATCTCCGGGACCGTCACCGACACGGTGGCGGCGCCGACCGGCTGCTCGATCTTCCCCAAGGAGCTGCAACGCCCTTCGAGGCGCTGGGCAGAGAAACGTTTCCTCGATATCCGCTACTGGAACGAGCCGGCTCGCGGCGGCCACTTCGCCGCCTTCGAGCAACCCGCGCTTTTCGTCGACGAGGTACGGGCCTTCTTCCAGCTCGTCCGATGAAGACGGGTCAGCCGGCGTCCTTGCGCGCCCGGCTCGGCGCGACCCGCGGCGGCTCGTCCGGCTGCTTGGGGTAGACGGGCGGCCAGGGAGCGTCCATCAGACCGGAGGCGCGGTCGCGCTCGTGAAGCTCGAGCAAGGGCTCGAGCGACTGCGGCTGGTCGTTCATCCCCTCCCACGGATCGCCCTGGGCCGCAAGCCGCTTGGGGACGCTCTCGACCGTCAACTCGTCGGGGTGAAGCGTGTTGATCTCGTCCCACGTGAGGGGCGCCGACACCTGGGCGCCGGGCCGGGCACGCACCGACCACGGGCCGAAGACGGTCTTGTGCGGCGCGTTCTGGTTGTAGTCGATGAAGACGCGCCGGCCGCGCTCCTCCTTCCACCACGCCGCGGTGATCAGCTCGGGGCGGCGACGCTCGAGCTCGCGGGCGGCGGCGACCGCTGCCGCCCGCACCTGGTATGAGTCCCAGCGCGGCTCGAGCCGGACGTAGACGTGGAGGCCGCGATTCCCCGTCGTCTTCGGGTAGCCGACGATCCCGAGCTCGTCCAGCAGGCGGCTCACCTCGACCGCTGCGGCGCGAACGTCATCGAATTCGACTCCAGGCTGCGGATCGAGGTCGAGGCGCAGCTCGTCCGCGACGTCGGGGCGGTCCCAGAGACACGGCCACAGATGAAAGCCGAGGCAGGCGAGGTTCACCGCCCAGACCACGTGAGCCATGTCGGTGAGGACGAGCGCGCGGGACGTGGTCCCGTTCGGCGTGGTGACGATCGTCGTCTGGAGCCACCCTGGCGCACTCTCGGGAACGCGCTTCTGGAAGAACGAACTTCCCTCCGCGCCGTGGGGGAAGCGCTGCATCAGCGTCGGCCGCCCGCCCGCAGCGCGCAGGAGCGGCTCGGCGACGGCCAGGTAGTACTGCACGACGTCGAGCTTCGTCTCCCCCCGCTCCCGGAAGAAGACCTTGTCCGGGCTCGTAACCGTCATGCGGCGTCCCGCGACGTCGAGCTGGCGCTCCTCTGCCACCAGGCCCGCACCGTATCCGGAGCAACGGCCTCCGGCGGGAAAGCGCCTACCGGGTAGCCGGGCGTCAGTTCGCGCGGTATTCGTACGCGCCGATGTCCGGAGCCCCGCGTCGGCGGCGCCCGTTCATGTCGTGGGTCGGAGCGTGGCTTGGGTTTGCCCTGCCGATCAGCAGCCGCGACCGCGTCGTTGGACGGCCTCGCCGATCGAGGTAGACACGGCCCCTCGTGTCTGAACGGGAGCACCTGTGGCCGCGGACGACGACGTTCGAGACCGATCCACGCGCGCCGAAGCAGACCCGGCCCCACGTCCGCAGCAGGCCGATGATGTTGTTGACGATCAGGGGCCGCTCGCGACGTGAGTAGCCCCCGTACCGGTACGCGCGGCTGATGCGCAGCGAGCCCTGCGTAGCCGTCGACTCGCTTGAAGCCCGTCAGGATCGTGTTGTTCACGACCTCGACGAACCGCGGCAGGCGACCGGAGCCCTTCACGCCGACGATGAGAGCCATCCGCGACCGATAACCCGGGACCCGGGGATCGGTCCCGACGAAGACGTTGTTGGCGATCGAGACGTGGTCGACGGGGCCGTGAGGGACAGCTGGCCGCCGCCGTACTTGTAGACGCCGAAGTGGTTGCGCTCCACCCGCAGCCACGTGCCCGCGAACAGCTGGACGAGATCCTGGTGGCCGCAGCGCACCCGGCCGAGGAGCCGGAAACTGCACGGGAGGGCCCGCTCGAAGCGGTTCCGCCGGATCGTCAGGTGCGAGCCGAAGCGCCCGTGGATGAAGTCGCACCCGTAGCAGTCGTGAAACCAGTTGTCCTCGACGGTGACGTGCTGCGTCCGCCGGAAGAGCATGAGGCAGTTCGACCACTCGATCGACCGGTCCCCGCAATGCGTGAACGTGCTGCGGCGGATCGTGACGTGCCGCGAGGCCCACGCGGTCACCGACGCGGAGAGGCGCGTTCCCTGCGCGGTGACGACGAGATCGTCCAGATCGATGTGCTTGGACTCGTTGACCTCGACGACCGCATGCTGCCTTCGCGGCGAGATCCTCACCCCGGCCAGCGAAACGTGCTTCGTGCGGTCGAACAGCACCCGCTCGATCCGCACGCCCGGCCTTCCGATGATGCGCAGCGGGCGATCGGAGCGCGGGCCTACACGAAGCGCGCGGTAGAAGGCCGGGAGCAGCCGAATCGTGCCGCCCGAGTTCGCGAGCCTGGCAACAGCGGCCTGGAGCTGTTTGTCATTCCGCACACGGAGCGTCTTGCTCGGCCGCAGGCTCGGCCGAAGGCGCCGCCGCCAGCACCACGAGGGTGAGCACTGCGGATGCCACTGACCGAGTCGCACTGATCCGGCGTCGCTGGATCGACCGAGTGTAAGACGGAGATGGAGCCAGCTGGATTCGAACCGGCGACCGGGGAGCCGGTTCGTGTCGCTGCCATCCAAACGTCGGCAACGCCTTCTGCCGATCTCAGCCGCCGACCGAGACGACGAGGTTTCGGTGCTCGTCCAGCTGCGCCGCCTGGCCGGGCGGGACGACCAGCGTCGTGATCGGCGTCCAGACGATCGCGGGGCCCCGAACGGCGTTGCCGGGTCGCAGCCGTTCGAAGTCGTAGCCGGGAACCTCCTGGAGCTCACCGGCCTCGTCCACCCAGGCCTCGACGCGCTCGACGAGCGCATCCGACGGGTCTTCGTCGCCGAGCGCCTCGACGTGGAACTCCTGCTTGCTCACGACGCCGACACCGCGGACGCGGAAGCTGACGAGCTCGATCCCCGCCTCGCGGTAGGCGGACTGCGGCCCGTACTTCTCCTCGTAGAGCCGTTCGAACTGCTCGATCGTCTGTTCGAGCGAGTCAGCGCTGACGTCGTCGCCGACGAACGGTGAGGTGACGATGTGAACCTGACGGCGGTAGCGCATGTCGACCGCGCGGTGGAGTCGCATCTGGCCGGGCTCGAACCCCTCGGCCTCGAGTTGCCGCGTGATTCGCGCCTCCAGCTCGGCATACGTGTCCTCGATCGCGCCGAGGTCGAAGGGAGCGCGGAGCGGGCGGGTGATCTGATCCTCGTGCGCGATGTCGGAGGTGACGAGCCCGAAGGCGCCGTGGACGGAGGCCGAGTAGGGGATCACGATCGTCGAGACGCCGAGAGCCGCGCCGTATGCGCCGACGTGCATGCCGGCTGTGCCGCCGAACGAGAAGAGCGCGAAGCGGCGCGGATCGAGCCCGCGCTGCACCGTGGTCTTGTGCAGAAGGTCGAAGAAGAGGCTGTTCGCGAGCTTGTACATCGCCGCCGCCGCCTCGATCAGCTCGAGGCCCAGCGGCTCGGCGACCTTCTCCTCGAAGAGGCGTCGCGCCTTCGCGATGTCGAGCTCAGCGCGACCCCCCAGGAAGTACCGGGGGTTGAGGTAGCCGAGGATCGCGTCGATGTCGGTGACCGTCGGCTCGGAGCCGCCGTGTGCGTAGCAGACGGGGCCGGGGTACGACCCGGCGCTCTTCGGGCCGATGCGAGGAGTACCGGTGCGTTCGTCGACGGAGATGATGCTCCCGCCCGCGAGCCCGAGCGAGACGACGTCCATCTTCGGGAGCGCGTAGTGGTAGCGGAGGACGAGCGATTCACGCTGGTACTCGATCAACCCCTCGCGGACCGTGCCGACCTTGAAGGTGGTGCCTCCCATGTCCGCCGCGATGATGTTTCGCAGGCCGAGCTGCTCCCCGAGGCTCTGCGAGCCGACGAGGCCGCTCACTGGGCCTGACTCGATCATCCCGACCGGGCGAGTCGCGGCCTCGTCCACCGGCAGCAGCCCACCGTAGGCCTGAGCCACGAGCAGCTGGCCGGAGAAGCCGTGCTTCGCCAGCTGTGCCCGCAGGTTGTCGAGGTACCCGTGCACGACCGGCCCGAGTCGCGCGTTGAGCGCCGTCGTCGACGTCCGCTCGTACTCGCCGACGACCGGCGCGATCTCGTGCGAGAGAGTGAGGAAGAGGTGCGGCGCGATCCGCTTCACGACCTCGCCGACCTGGCGCTCGGTGGCCGGGTTGGCGAACGACCAGAGCGTGCTGACGCCGATCGCGTCCACCTTTTCCGCCACGAGCGCCCGCACGGCCGCGGTGATGTCGTCTTCGTTCGGCGCGGCCTTCACGTCGCCACTCGAGTCGGTCCGCTCCTTGATCCCGACGATCAGCGCGCGATCGACGATCGGCGGCGGCTTGTCCGTGTCGACGGGATTGCGCTTCTCGTCCTCGGTCAGCCCCGACCAGCGGCCGTAGCCGCCTCTCATCGCGAAGAGTGTGTCCTCGAAGCCCCGCGTCGTGATCACGCCGGCGCGCGCGAGCGTGCCGTCGACCACTGCGTTCTCCGCGACGGTGGAGGAGTGCAGGAAGAGTCGTGTTCGCGCGAGCAGCGCTCCTGCTTCGGTGTCGAGCTGCTGGGCGGCGATCTCGAGCGAGTCGAGGATCCCCGCGGAGAAGTCCGGGGGCGTCGAAAAGGCCTTGCCCAGCGTGATGTTCCCCTCACCGTCGACGACGACGCAGTCCGTGCACGTGCCGCCGATGTCGATTCCGACCACGTACTCCACTACGCATCCGTCTTCTGGTCGGGCCAGCGGTGCACGCGGTCGTGACGATGAGGATCGTCGCCCGCGGCCAGCTCGGCGTCGAGGAGGGTGGCGCAGCCGGGGCAGCAGGACTCGATCAGGAAGAACTCGCCCGACGCGGCGCGATGGGGGCCGACACGCTCGACGGGCAGCCGGCGCTGAGCGGCGTGGTCCTTCCAGTCCGCCCCGGCCGGGGCGACCTCGGCGCCGCACCAGGTGCACTGCGTCGCACCCTCGGCGGTTCGCTGCAGGTACTCCGACAGGCGCATGCCCGTGCGCGGCACGTCCACCCGCTCGGGCGGCGGGGTCACCTCGCGGCCGACTCGCTCCGAGCGCAGCTCCCTCCGTCTCGTGCGCGTCGCCTCGAGGTCCACCGACTCGCCTGTCAGGACGACGCCGTACACGTCCCGCGCCGGCCCCTCGGTGACGAGGCCCGCACGCACGTCCCTGAGCACCAGCTCGGGGTCACGGTCGAGCGGGTCGCCGTAGCCGCCACCGCCCATGAAGCGGACGTACTGGATGTCGCTCTCGGCGAGCTCGACGTGCCCCCAGGCCTGATCGACGCGCTCCTCGCCGCGCAGCGCCTCGAGGCGGTCGGGAAGCTCGTCGACGTTGCCGTTACGAAAGGTCGTGTAGCCGACGTTGCAGCCCGGATAGCCGCCGAAGAGGCCGAGGCTCATCGGTGCGCGGGTGCCCTTGCCGAAGAGCACGAGGCCCATGGGCCCGCTCGTCCCGTGCGGGACGAACGCGTACTCGTGGCAGACACCGCCGCGATACTTGCCCGGGCCGCCGGAGTCGGGCACCGCCCGGCGGAAGAGGTAGCGAATCGGCGTGTTCAGCTCCTGGCTCTCCACGTTCGCCCAGCGGGAGACGATGTTGGGGATCTCCCCGCCGAGGTCGACGCCGTCGGCGAACGCGCGCGCGCCGGCGGCGCCGCAGAACGTGTCCGTCAGCGGGGCGACGAAGAACTCGCCGTCGGCCGTGAACCCGTGCGTCTCGACATGAGCGTGGCTTCCGTGCCAAACCGCGGTCGCGCGGCCGGCATAGCGCTCGCTCGCGCCGAACATCTTCGAGAGCACGAGCGTCGAGAGGTTGTTGACGATCTGGATCGTGCCCACCGTGGCGATCGAGATCGGAGCCGGCCGGACGCAGTTGACGATCGTCCCCTCCGGCGCGATCAGCTCGATCGGCCGCGTCACGCCCTCGTTCCAGGTCACGTCCCAGGCGAGCAGCGGGAAGATCGGCGCGAACAGGCCGCCCCAGGTCGCCCAGTACGAGCAGTTGACGCCCAGCTCGGCCTGGGGGCTCGAGCCGGTGAAGTCGTAGGTGAGCGTGTCCCCTTCTTTGATCGCGGTCAGCTCGACGGTCGCGTTGGCGCCGGGCATGTCGATGTACTCGCGCGCGCGCCATTCGCCGTCCGGGAGCTCCGAGAGTCGGTTTCGCACGAGCTGCTCGGACTGGCGGATCAGCTCCTCGGACACCGCCTCGACGACGTCGGCGCCGTAGTCGGCGTAGAGCTCGAGCATCCGCTGCTTCGCCACGTGGTTCGCCGCGAGCTGCGACTTGAGGTCGAGCTGCGTCATGCCCGGGTCGCGCACCATGTTCAGGAACGTGTCGAGGACGTCGCGACGCATGCGACCGCCCTCGACGAGCTTCAGTCCCTTCGACTGGAAGCCCTCCTGGTAGTTGTCGCGCGCACTCGGCGAGAACCCGCCCGGGTCGATCGCGCCGATGTCGGTGACGTGGACGAAGTTGGCCGCGAAGCCGGTCAGCCGCCCCTCGAAGTGGATCGGCGAGATCAGGTAGACGTCCGGCGGGTGCAACGCGGCCGTGTAGGAGTCGTTGAGGAAGTAGACGTCGTCCTCGTTGATCCCCGGGTCGTCGGCGTAGGTGGCGAGGATGTGCTTCACGGCCTGGGCCGCGCTCGTCAGGTGGTGGAGGAAGCCGACGCCCCCGACCATCAGGCCGCCGTCGGCCTTGTACAGCGACGCCATCAGGTCGTGCCCCTCGTTCGTGATCGGCGACCCCGAGACGTTCTCGAGCGCGATGATCGCCTCGTCCATCACGCTGTAGAGCTTGTGGCGGATGATCTCGAAGGTGACGGGATCCACGGTGGTCAGTGAGGCCATCCGGGCGATCCCTCCTCCTCGGCGGTCGACTCAGACACGGCCGAACAACCCCGCTCGGTCGCGCCCGCCGGTGCCGGAGACGAGTGCGCGGATCAGCTCGATGGTCAGCTCGGCCAGCTTGTCGTAGCTCGCCTCGCCCTCCTCGGCAGTTGCCTCCGCCGGGGAGCCGCAGTAGGCCTGCGCGAGCCCCATGTCACGGAAGTCCTTCATCCCGGCCGCGATCACCTTCGGCAGGCTGACCCCGACGTAGGGGAGGCTCGCCATCGCCTCGGTGTCGACGAGCTCGGGTTCCTGCGCGAGCACGAGCGAGGTCTCGTAACGGCCGGCGTGGCACTCGCCGAGCTTGAACTCCTCCGTCAGCTGCTGCGCCCGCTCTCGCCGGGTCAGGTCGAGGTACCCGGCGCGGATGCCTTCCGCCTCGAGCTCGTCGAGCGCGCGATGGAGCGTCTGCACGTGCTCGGGCTCGAAGTGGTTGTTGACCAGCACGACGTGGGGGAACCCCTGCGCGGCGAGCGACCTGCACACGTCGACGACCATGGCGCGCAGCGAGTCCTCGCTGACGTGGATCGCGCCCGCAAAGCCCGCGCTGTAGCGGGTGACGGCGTAGGACAGGGTCGGGAGGATCAGCACAGCCAGCTCGGGATCGTCCGCGAGCCGGCTCGCCACGCGCTCGCAGATCCCGATCGAGATGATCGGATCGGTCGAGAGCGGCGAGTGCGGCCCGTGCGGCTCGGTCGAGCCCACCGGCCACAGGAGCACCGGCGTCCTCGCCGAGTCGAGCAGCTCTTGGAGGCGCGTGTAGGTCTGGTCGGCGAAGTACGGCGATCCGGTCACGACGCTTTCCCCTCCTCTGGTGTGGGCTCCGAGGTCGACGTCGGGCCGTGCCCGAAGCCCCTGAGCCGTCGCAGGCGTCCTCCAGGCCCCTGTTGGAGCAGGTCGATTGCGATCGCCAGGATCAGGATCACTCCGGTCACGACCTGCTGCCAGAAGCTCGAGACGCCCGCGATCGAGAGCCCGTTCTGGAGCGTTCCGATGAAGAGCACGCCGACCGCCGTCCCCGTCACCCCGCCCAGTCCGCCGAGGAAGCTCGTGCCCCCGAGCAGGACCGCGGCGGCGGCGTCGAGCGGCGTGTTCACGCCGACCAGAGGGCTGGCCGCACCGAGACGGCCCGCCTGGATGACGCCGCCGATCCCCGCGCACAGGCCCGCAATCGCGTAGACCAGGATCAGCGTCCTGGCGACGTTGATCCCGGAGAGGCGTGCGGCGGTGATGTTGCCGCCTACGGCATAGACGTCCCGGCCGAAGTAGGTCCAGCGGAGGACGACGAGGGCGATGAGGTACGTCGCCGCCATGATCCAGATCGGATAGGCGATGCCGAGGAACTTCCCGAACGCGATCGCGTCGATGAAGCTCGAGGTGATGTAGGTCGTCTCGGTGTCCGACCAGATGTTCACGACGCCCCGGTAGATCGACAGCGTGCCGAGGGTGACGACGAAGAACGACAGGCCCAGGCGGCCGATCAACACGCCGTTGACGGCGCCGCCCAGCAGCGCCGCTATCAGGCAGGTCCCGACAACCGCGAGCGGGGCCGGCAGGCCGACGTCGTTGAACAGCTCCGAGAGGATGATCCCCGAGAGCGCCAGCAGTGAGCCGACCGAGAGGTCGATCCCGCCCGTGAGCACGACGAAGGTCATCCCGATCGAGACCACGAACAGGATCGAGCTGCCGGTGAGGAGGTTCTCGATGTTCGCCTGCGAGAAGAAGTCCGGCTGGGTGAGCGAGAAGAAGACGAAGATCCCGACGAGCAGCACGAGCACGACCGCGAAGCGGCTCGCGGCCGTCCAGATGCCCGCGGCCCGGTCGACCATCGCCTGGCGCTCCGGGTCGCGCACCTCGGCCTCGGCCGTCACCGGTGGCCTCCCGCGAAGTGCGCGATCCTGGCCTCGGTCGCGTCGCCGCGTGAAAGCTCGGCGGCGACGCGGCCGCGGAACATCACGAGCACCCGGTCGCACAGCGTCAGCAGCTCCTGGTTCTCGGACGACGAGACGACGATCGCCACGCCCTGCTCCGCTGCGTCGAAGAGGAGCTGGTAGATCTCGCTCTTCGCGCCGACGTCCACGCCCCTCGTCGGCTCATCCAGCATCAACACGCGCGGAGACGTCGCGAGCCACTTCCCCAGGACGACCTTCTGCTGGTTGCCGCCCGAGAGCGTGGCGACCGGGACGCGAGACGAGCTCGCGCGGATGCGCATCCCCTCGAAGGCGTCGCGCACCACGGGCAGCTCCCGCCGCTTTGCCGGCCGCCGGAGCCGTGCGAAGCGCGACGTCGAGGCCATCACGAGATTCTCGCGGACACTCATCCCGTGGACGAGACCCTGGAGCTTGCGGTCGGCGGGCACGAACGCCACCCCGCCGGCGATCGCCTGGCGCGGGTTGCCGAAGGTGACCTGCGAGCCGTCGATCTCCACCGTGCCTCCGCTCGGGCGGTGCAGGCCGAACACGAGCTCGAGCAGCTCACTCCGCCCTGCGCCGATGAGGCCTGCGAGGCCGACGATCTCGCCGGGCTCCACGTCGAGATCGACGCCGGAGACGCTGTGCGGCACGGAGACGCCTCGCAGGCGGAGCGCGGGGTTCCCGCCGCGGTCCTGCGCCGCCGGCGGCTCGATCTCCTCGAGCGAGCGCCCGACCATGAGCCGGATCAGCGCCGGCCGGTCGAGCTCCGTAGCCGGTGCCTCTCCCACCGTGCGCCCGTCGCGGAGCACGGTGATGCGATCCGCCAGCTCGAACACCTCTTTCAGCCGGTGCGAGACGAAGATGATCGCGACGCCGTCGTCCCTCAGCGCCCGAACGCGCCCGAAGAGCGAGGCCACCTCGTCGTCCGTGAGCGAGCTCGTGGGCTCGTCGAGCACGAGGACGCGCGCGTCGATCGTGAGAGCCCGCGCGATTTCGACCAGCTGCTGCTGATCCGGACGCAGCCGGCGGACGGGCAACGACGGGTCGACGTCGAGTCCCAGCCGGCGCACCGCCTCGAGGGCGTGGCGACGGGTTGCGCGCCAGTCGATCACCGGCCCGCGCCGCACCATCCGGTGCCCGAGGAAGACGTTCTCGGTGATCGAGAGGTCGGGAGCCAGCGTCGTTTCCTGGGTCACGGTCGCAATGCCGCTTCGAAGCGCCTCGGCGGGGTCGCGGAAGTCCACGGGCCGGCCGGCGAGCGACACCGTGCCGGCGTCCGCCCTGATCTGGCCCGACACGATGTTGAGCAGGGTCGACTTACCCGAGCCGTTCTCGCCGACGAGCGCGTGCACCTCGCCCGGATAGACCGATATGCGGGCACCCCGGAGCGCGTGGACGCCCCCGTAGCGCTTCTGCAGCGCGGTCGCCTGCAAGAACGGATCCGCGGTCATGTGCTCGGCACGGTGGGGCAGCGTCGGCCGCCCCACCGCTCCCGCCGGTCTATTCGATCTCGTCCAGCTGAGCCTGCCAGCTCGGGATCTCGTCGACGTTGTCCTGATTCACGAGCACACCCGGACGGATGACGATCGGGGGCAGAGGAAGATTCTGCTCCGTGATCAGGCTGTAGGCCGCGACGGCCGTCTGGCTGCCGATGCCGATCGGGTCGACCTGCACCGTCGCCAGCAGCCTGCCGCTCTTCACGCCCTCGATCCCGTCGCTCGAGCCGTTCAGCCCGACGACGGTGATGTCCCTGCCCGTCGCCCGGGCCGCGATCACGGCGCCGAGCGCCGAGGGATCGTTGTAGCCGATCACGGAGTCGACCTCCTGGTTGCGCTGGAGCAGCGCATTCCCCGCCTTCTCGCCGCCGGTGACGTCGTCGGACGGGTTGTCCTGCGTGTCCACCACCGTCAGGCCGTCCTCCTCCGCGTAGAACTGCTGGCGGCCGGTGAGGTACTTGATCGCCGGGACCGGGATGCCGATGCCGATCAGGCCGACGTTGGCGTCGGGCTTCTCCTCGGACAGTGCGCTCACCTGGAGGAACGCCTGGATGTCTCGACCCTGCCACACCTGGGTCGCGATCAGCGGCACCGGGTCCGTGCTGCCGAAGCTCGCGTCGATCGCGATCACGGGAACGTTCTGCTTCTTCGCCTGCTGCAGAACCGGTGTGGTCGCCTTCGGATCGAGTGGATAGAAGATGATCGCGTTGACGTTCTGCCCGAGCAGCTGCTGCATGTTGGACACCTGCTTGTCCGGACTGAGCGCGTCGTCGAGAGCGATCACGGTGCAGCCGAGGCCCTCGGCCTCGGCGATGACGGCCTTCTGAACGAAACCGAGGAACTCGTTGGCCGCAACCGGATTCTGGAAGCCGATCTTGCAGGTCGTTCCCGACTGCATCGTCGGTTCGTCGTAGGCCGTCGGAAGGTCAGCCTCGACGCCGGAGTAGCCCTCTGGAATGGAGGCGGACTCGCCGCCCGTGGACGCGCCCCCGCCGCTCGTCTCGGTCGCGACGGATTCGGTGTCGGACGCCGAATCGTCGTCGTCGCCTCCGCAGCCGGCGAGCACGAGGCTCAAGCCGATGAGCGCGACGGCCGCAAGTGTGGTCGCCCGCCGACGATGATTGAGCAAGGTCTCCTCCTTGGTAAGCACTCAGGCTGGAGGGCGACGCCTGACGGTGCGCCCATCCAAGGTCGCGGACGATCTGACCACAGCCGGTAGGGCCTGTCAACGACCGTCGGTCTGGCTCAGTCCTGGCTCCGCGCGTAGAAGGAGCGAATCCCGAAGCCGATCCACTCCGGCTGCTCCCAGTCGGGATGGCGAGCCAGGAACTCCGGCTCCAGCCGGGCGACGGCCTCCTCCACGTCGACCCCCTCGGCGGCCAGACGAAGCGTCTCGTCTCGGAGCAGCTCGTGAAACTCCCGCGCGGCGGCGATCAGGCCGATGTCCCCGACCGCGCCGTGACCGGGGACGACGACGGCAGGCTTCAGCTCCTCGAGCCGGCGCAGGACGTCGATCCAGCGATGCCCGTCCACGTCGGCGTCGTCCGGCGGGAAGTACGGGTAGATGGGGAAGATCCGCTCCTCGACGAGGTCGCCGGCGAAGAGGATCCGCTCCTCGGGGAGGAAGACGACCTGGTCACTTCGCGTATGGGCCACGCCCCAGGTCCGGAGCTGCACCGTGCGTCCGCCGAGATCGAGCTCGGTCTCGCCGTCGTAGACCTCGTCCGGATCGACGAGCTCGACCCCCTCGAGCGCCGCCGAGACGGCCGGGCCGAACGTCCTGAACAGCTCGACGTACCCGTCGCCCTTGTCGTGGAGCTCGTCGCGCTGGGCGCGGTTGTAGACGATCGTGGCCTCGTTCCGGAAGGACTGAGCGCCGAAGCCGTGCTCGGGATGGAAGTGCGTGATCGTGACCAGCAGCCGCTTCCCCTGCGCCTTCTCCTTCGCGGCGGCGAGGACGCGACTGCCGTTGGCCGGCCCCATCGCCGTGTCGACGACCAGCACGGCGTCCTCGCCGACGACGATGCCAACGTTCGGCACGAGCGGCACCCGGCGGTCAGGGATCAGCCACACACCCGGCGCGATTTCGGTGATGTCCTCTTCGACGACTGTCGGGGCCGGTGCGGTCGGCGCGTCTTCGCTCATGCGTCCTCCTCGATCCGGTCGAGCTCCTGTCGCACGATCTCCATTCCGGTGGCGGCGCGCGGAAACCCGACGTACACGGCCAGCAGGGTCGCGAGCGCCTCCAGCTCGTCGCGGTTCGAGCCGTGGTCGACCGCCCAACGGACGTGGCTGCGAAGCCGATCGTCGACGCCGCCCTGAGCGATCAATGCGGAGACGACGATCAGACTGCGCTCGCGCAGGCTCAGGCTGTCGTCCGTCCAGGCGCCGCCGGCGGCATTGATCGCCTCGCCGCCGAAGCGCTCGCCGAACCGATCCGCGAACCAATGAGGCACTTCCTCCGGGGCGATTCCGAGCTGGCTCGCGTACGCACGTAGTCCGCGCTCGTAGCGCTCGTCCGACGGCCCAGGCACGGGCCGAGCGTACGTCATTGAGCCGGACTCGAACCTGCGACTCCTGGATGCGCTCTCCTGGCCTGCGGGCCAAAAGCGCCCGGTCAGTCCGGGTACTCGTCCTTGCGCCAGGCGCGGGGCTCCTCGGGCTCAGGCTTCGGCGTTCGCTTGAGCAGGAACGAGTTGTACGGGGCGACGAACGGATCGGGCGCCGACACGGTGTAGGTGTGGTACACGCGTCCGTTCTCCCGCGCGAAGGCGATGAAGCTCGGGTTCTCGCGCAGGCCGTCCTCGAGCTTGGCTCCGACCTGCCTCCCCCAGTCCTCGAGCCACTCGGGTGGGTTCTCGGTCATCTCTGTGAACTCGGGGATCCCCTGAGCCTGCTCGGGCGTGAAGGCGAGTCCGAAGTCGAAAGGAAACTCCGTCCCGTTGGTCGAGACGTAGGGGAACTCCCAACCCATCCGCTCCTTGTAGGCGATGAGCTGATCAATCGGCGCGCGCGAGAAGCAGATCAGCGTCACGTCGCGGTGATTCACATGCACACGCGTCGCGTCGAGCTCATCCCCCACCATCGTGCAGCCCGGACAGGCGCCGAGCTCGTAGTCGGGGCCGAACATGATGTTGTAGGCGAGAAGCTGCGAGCGCCCGTCGAAGAGCTCGGCGAGCGTCTTCTTCCCTTCCTCGGTGTCGAACTCGTACTCCTTCTCCACGGGAACCCAGGGAAGCTGACGTCGCTGCTCGGTCACCTTCTGGTCGAGCTCGGCCTGCTCGGCCTCGAGCTTCGCAAGCTCATCGCGAGCCGTCTGCCATTCCTCGCGGGTTCCGATCGTCTGCTCGGGCATCGTGGCGCCTCCTTTGCCGTTTCGTCACCTCAGCGTAGGCGGCTCGTGGATTCTCGGCGACCGCCTTCGCGACCCGTGAGTTATGACCGCCGCGCCGCGCCGAACTCATCGCTCGCGGTGAGAGCAGATCGCTAGGACTCGGTCGCCGTGCCGCGTCGGCCGGCCGCGCCCCTCGGCAACGCGGACACGCTCGGCGAGCGCCTCGAGCAGCACCCACGCCATCTCGGGATGGCTCTCGACGAGCGGACGAAAGCTCCACACCGGCAGCTGGTAGCCGTGCACCTGCGTTTCCGCCGTCACGGTCGCGCTGCGCGCGGACTTGTCGATCAGCGCCATCTCGCCGAAGGCGTCGCCGGGGCCGAGCCGGCCGACCGGCTGGCCGTGGACGGTCACGGCCACCTCACCCGTCTCGATGACGATGAACGTCCGGCCCACCCCGCCCTCCTCGGCGATCGTCTCCCCGGGAGCGTACGTCCGCTCCATGAACTCGCCCGCGAGGCGCTCGAGAAACTGGTCGTCGGCCTCGGCGAAGAGCGGGACTCCGCGCAGCAGTTCGAGACTGGGGTCCGGCACGGAGGCGATCCTACCCCCTTACCGTGGGTGTCCTATGATCCTTCGCCTACGCATCGGCACAAGGGGGCGGGAACGATGACCAGCACCGAAGGAAACCCGAGCAGCGAGCTAGAGAAGGTCGCCAACCTCATCTCGGATCCGGGGCGGCGGAGGGACTTCGCGCAAGACCCCGACAAGACGTTGACCGACGCCGGGGTCGATGTCGGCCAGCTTCCGGACGGCGTCCGGTCGACGCTCGTTGGCCTCTCCCAGGAGGAGCTCGACGTCCTCTCCCGCGTCAAGGAGGGCCTCAACCAGGCCGGCGTCTCGCCGGAGGATCAGGCAAAGATCTTCTGAGCGCGGTTCCGCGCAGACAGGCGTCGCGCGCACCGCTGGCCCCTGCGGAGACCGCCAGCGGCCGCCTGAGACGGAAGATCGAGCTCGTCAGCGGACCGTTCGCCGTCGCGTGCACGACGCTTTTCCGGCATCCGCGCCTCGCCGAGCTCTGGCCCGAGTACGCGATCCAGACCCACTGGATCATCCGCGCAACGGTGCCGCTGATGGAGGACGCCGAGGCGCGCGCCCGCTCGAGCGGACACGACCCTGTCGCGGCGGGCGTCGCCGCCTTCCTCGCCGCGCACATCGAGAAAGAGCGCGGCCACGACGACTGGCTCCTCGAGGATCTGGAGCTGCTCGGCGTCGAGCGCTCCGCCGTCCTCGCGCGCGTGCCGTCGGCCACGGTTGCGTCCCTCGTCGGCTCCCACTACTACTGGGTTCGGCACTGTCATCCGGTCGCGCTGTTGGGCTACATCGCCGTCATGGAGGGGCATCCTCCGAGCCCGGAGCTGATCGACCGCCTCGTCGCGGGCTCCGGGTACCCCCGCGCGGCGTTCCGGGCGTTCGCCGTGCACGGCGAGCTCGACTTGGAGCACCGGGCCGATCTCTACGACGCGATCGACGGGCTCCCGCTAACGCCTGCACAGGAGAGCCTGATGGGCCTCGCAGCGATGGCGACCGTCGAGCTCCTCACGCGGTCGCTCCAGGAGATCGTCGAGGGCGGCACCTAGAGCAGCTTCTCGAACTCCGGCGCCATGCCGACGAGGCCGTTCCGGAACCGCTGCTTCGCGCGCTCCGGATTCTTTTTCTCGACCTTGCAGATCTGCACGAGGAGGGCCTGCGCCTTCTTGACGGTGTCCTTCATGCGCTCGTCGCCCTGCCCCTGTCCGAGCACGCCGAAGAGGTCGCTCTCCGTCTCCGGGCCGAGCTTCTGGCCCGCGTTCTTGACCGCCTTGGAAGCCTCGGCCCCGATGGCGACGAGGCGCGGGCCCTTGCGGAACTTCGCCGCGGCTGCCTCGCCGGCTGCAGCCATGACGTTTGGACCGCTCAGGATCGGCATCGCGCGGATGCGTTCGCCCTGCAGCGCTCCGGCGAATGCTGTTGCGATCAAGCCGGTCTTCACGTTGAGGCCGGCGATGTTGTACTTCTCCATCTGAAGCTCCCCTCGGATGCCTTGGTCAGTCGGATCGGTCTTGGCGAAGACGCGCCGGCGGACCTCCGCGAGCGGAAAGTTGTCCGAGGTGTCCGGCTTCCGCCCTCGTGGCATGCAGATGTCGCGGTGGCGGGTCAGCATCTTCGGATCGGTGATCCCGAGTCGCCGCCTTCGCTCGCGGCACCGCCACACGATCGCGTCGATCTGCCGCTTGGGGTAGCGATCGCCGGGCGTGCCCAGGTTCTCGATCTCGATCCCCCAGCCGTGCAGGTTCCAGTCGGTGATGCCGTGCAGACTCGCATCACCGGCGTGCCAGGCGCGCTTCGGGAGCTCGCACAGCTCGAAGATCCTGCCCCGCTTGTCGATGTAGTCGTTGGCCGACACCTCGGTGCCGTCCCTGGTCAGCGTGGCGAGATCGCCCTGGAAGCTGCCGCCGGTGTGGTGCAGGACGATCCCGAACGGCGCCCTCATCGGCCGGCCGCGCGAGAAGTTCGCGCTCCGGATCGTCGTGATGACCGTGAAGCCACCGCTCCGGCCCCTTCGTCGCCGGAGGTAGCGCGGCCTCGAGCTGCTTGAGCTCCTTGTCGCTGTAGCGCTCGACGTTCGTGCTCCCGTCGTAGAGGCAGCCGCGTTCCTCCGCGCTCATCGACGCTCCTTTCGTCGATTCCCCGGGCCGGGCCAGTGAAGCCGCCGCAGAAGGCTGGACCCTGCCCGGAATCGAGGGTCGCACCCTTCATCACGGAAGTCAAGCCGTGCCCCGAGAGAGCCGCGACGTCCGGCTGGTGTAGGGTCCTCGCCGCTTGATATGGCCCGTGTGACCGGCTTGTGGGTGTACCAGACCCTTGGGCGGCGTCCCGATCCCCGGACCGTGGCGAAGCGGGCACAGCAGCATGGGCTGAGGTGGCTCACGGTCCAGGCGACCGAGGGCGACACCGTGCTCGATCGCGAGTGGCTGCGGGGTATGCGCCGCGCCACGAGGGAGCGCAACATGCGACTCGCCGTGCACGGCTTCGTCGGACGGCCACGCCCGAAGCCCGTGGCGGAGGCGAAAGCGGTCGCAAGGGCGATCGACCTGGCCGAGGCCGACTTCGCGATCGTCAACGCGGAGATCCAGTACGAGCAGGCCACGGGCCCGGTCTCGCAACGATTCGTCGACGCGTATCGCGATCTGAAGCCTGCGTTTCCGACCTACTTCTCCTCCTTCGGCCGCCCACAGTTCCACCCGTCACTGGACTGGGAGGCGTGGGCGCGCGGAGGGTTCCGCGGCATGCCGCAGGCCTACGAGAACCTCAACGCGGAGCAGCTGAAGCCAACGCAGTGCGTCAAGGACTGGGCTCGCTTCTTCGAGCGGAAGGACCTCCGGCCGACGCTCGGATGCTTCTCCGAGCGCGGCCGTCCGCATCTTCCGGTCCCGCGCCTCGTTCAGAGCGTCCGGGACCTGCGCGGGCTGCGGTTCAACGTCTTCCGTCACGGGACCGTGACGACAGCGGAGCTCGCAGGCCTGTCGGACGTGTAGCAGGCGCGCTCAGCCCGCGCCGATCACGCTAGCCCTCGTAGCCGATATCGGAGCCGGTGATCACTATTCGTCCTGGCTTGAACTCGAAGCGAGGCGTGAATGCAGCCCACATGCTTCCCCGCACGTGCCGCTGGAAGATGTAACGGACGAGGGCGCCTCGCGGATGGAAGAACCCGCTCACCCGCATGCCCTCGACAAGCCTCGTCAGACCTTCGCCGAACGCCGGAATCCCTGCACTGACGGCGTCAGCGAATGCCTGGTTCGACGCCTCCTGGTTCTGCTTGTACGCCTCGTACTCGCCGCGGAGGATGTACGCGTCGCTGAGGTTCGGCGCGGCTTCGATGATGGCCGAGGCGAGGTCGCCGAGATTCTCCCGCCAGTTCAACCTGAGCAGCACGTAACCGGCCAGGCACCCGGCGAACGGGTCGTTGCTCGCGTGCAGCGCGATCTCCTCGGCGAACTGGTCTGCGCCGTCGAGGCGGCCGCCCAGGAGCTGGCGCTGCAGGTTCTCGAGGCGGCGGAGCCAATCGGGCGTCGACCATTCGACCCCTTCGAGACGGGGGTGGAACTGGTACAGGCGGATACTGTCTCGATCGACCTCTGCGACAACCGTCGCGAGGCGACCCTTGAGGAGCGGCAGCGCGACGACGGTCGGCTGCTTTTCAGGAGTCTCGATCGAGAGCCAGTGCGGTCGTTGCTCCTTGTCCACTTCGACGATCGCAGCGATGCCCTCTTCCGGCGACTCGAGCGAGTGCGTCTCCTCCGGCACGGTGGATCCCGATTGCCAGATCCGGACCTCGAGGTCGGAGAGCGAGCCGGGATCGCTTTTCGCGACGGCCACGAGCGCGACGCCGCTGCGACCCTCGCCGACTACCAACGGCTGCTCGATTCTCAGTCGTGTGAGCGCCTCACGGTCGCCTTGCAGCGCAGCGCCCACCGCCGCTGCGGCGACCGTGGACGGCCGCGCCCACGCCGCCGGCTCGGCGCCGGCCACCGGGATCACGTGCCCGTCCTCGACGCCACCGCCCAACGCCCGAGCGAGCTCGGCTGCGCGGTCGTCCAGAGTCGGCAACGCCAGCTCGACCGGCGTTGCCGTGCCGCCCAGGACCCTGACGGGCTCGTCGTTCGCCGCCGTCTTGTCCCGCTCCGGCCCGACTAGACGGACTTGGTAGAAGCCGGGCGGCGCCTCACACCCGCGGGCCTGCGTCGCCGCCCCGACCACCCATCCGGTGTCGTCGCGGATATCGGCCACGGCGAGCGGGTCGCGTGCCCGAATCTCGATGGTGCCGTCCGCAAACGGCTCTGCCGGCTCGGGATCCGCGTACTCGTCCCAGTCGAGCGCATCGTCGCTATCGCCGTAGAGATGGACGGGCGCACGGACCCGACCGCGGCCGCCGGCCGCCGTCGTTGCGCGCACGCTGTACGTCTTGGGCTGTAACTCGAAGGTGTAGGAGTCGCCGGTGAGATTCCGTGCGCTCGCGACCTCGGTACTGACCGCATCCAGGACGGCAACGTCCACTCGCTCCTCGGGCTCGGTGTTCAGCTGGATCTTCAGCTTGTGCCGTTCGATGGCTTCTCCCCGGGGCCGCGCAAGGATCGCGTCGCGGTCGCGAAGAGCGACCCCGCGGATCCCGATGTCCTGTGGGATCTGGAACGGCCAGCCTCCCTCTGGTGGCTCGTGCTCCTCGACTCGCTCCGTCGTCCTCTTCCCCTCCATGACGGTCTTGACGTGGGTCGCGAGCCGCTCCCACCGAACCTCGTAGGAGTTGCGCTCCCACGACCAGGCCTTCGCGTCGCCCTTGCCTTCGAGACCGCTCATCAGGACGCGGCTGAAGGCGCTGAGCTCCTCGGGCCACAGCGAGGCCTTTGCCGGCTGCCCGGGTGACGTCGCGTACATGACGAACTGCTGGACCGGCTCCTGGCCGGGCGCGCGACGTCGAGGGATCATCCACGGACCGATCTCCGCGTTGCTTCGCTCGAGCGGGCTGCGGCAGGCGTCGATGAAGAAGAACTGGTCCTCGAACCGCGTCGTCTCGAAGAACTCGGCGATCGAGCGAACGGCGAGCGTTTGAACCGGATGTTTGTCGTCGACCCCCGGAAAGACGAGCGCGCTCTCCTCCCGGTTGGAATAGGTGCTCGTCAGCCCGTGCCCGGAGAAGAAGAAGAACAGCTTCTGGCCGGCACCGCGGCTCTTGGTCATCAATTCGTTGATCGCACCCAGGACGTTGTCCTTCGTCGGGAGCCTCTCGCCTTCGATGCGGTCGGAATCGTCCGCGCGGCGACCGAGCAGCGTGTAGACCCGCTCGTCCGGGTCGGCGCCGCCAAGCTCGCCGATCACCCAGCTGCGAAATGCCTCGGCGTCTTCGACCGCGGACAGGAGCGTCGGTTGTTGCTCACGGTAGTCGTCGATCCCGATGACGATCGCCCAGCGCAACAGCTCTACTCGGCGAGCACTGTGACGAGGTCCGTTACAGGCTCGACTCGTCCCTCGCCGTACGCGGTTACGCGATAGACGCCCTCGGGAAGCGGTCCGAGCTCCGCCTCGTACCACCCCTCGTCGCCCGGCGACAGCGTCTGCCGTGCGCGCACCTCGCCGGTCTCGGCGTCGACGGCGGTTGCCAGCAGCGCGTCCGTCGTCTCCTGCTCGGGCTGCGCCTTGACGAGGACCGGATCCGCGGTCGAGTAGAGGTCGTCGACGTCGAGCGACAGATCGATCATCGGGACCGCGTCCTTGAAAGCGCTCCATCGGATCGTGTTTCCGGTCAGAACGCCCGTGAGCTGCAACAGGAGGTGGTCGTCGTTCTGCAGCGAGGCATGCCTCTCTGCAGAGAAGGTTGCGCCCTGGTCGTCCTCGAGCTCGAGCGGGGTCGCCGAGGGCCGGGGCACCGTGCCGTCGCCGCCGGGATCCTGGCCCTTGATCGTCCGCAGGAGTCTGACGCGGTCACCGTCGCGCACGGCTGACTGCTGTGTCGGCTGCTTGAAGCCGACGATCCGAGCGAGGTCGTAGCCGCCTTCCAAGTAGGCGGAATCCCTGCGATGCTCGTCGACGGAGGCGGCGATCTCACGGTGGAAGTCGAGCGCGGCGCCGGCCTTCGCAGGGTCGAGATTCGGGATGTCGGCCTCGTCGACGTAGGCGGGCTCGGCGCCGCCGTCGACATAGCAGGGGTAGGTCGGGAGCAGTTGGTGGATCGCCGTGAACGACCGTGCGACCTCGGTCAGATCGAAGAACTTGATCTTCTTCCCGTTGACGAGCGTGTCGAGGGCGTTCACCGAGCCGCGGTACGGCGTGCCGAAGGTGACGAGGGTTCGCGTCTTCCGCCAGCCGTCGAGGCACTCGAGGAAGTAGCGCGCGATCAGTCCGCCCATCGAGTGGCCGACGAGCACGAGCTTCGCGTCGCTCGCGCCGCTGGAGGCGCGCCAGGCGTCCAGCCATTCGCCGCCCTGGCGTTGTAGGCGGCGGGCGGCGACGCGGTTGTCCCGCCGCCAGTCGTACGGGAACTCGAAGAGGTTCCGCCCGCGCGTGACGTCGAACGTCTCCTCGATGTAGCGGAGCATCTTCGTGTAGCCGTCGACCTTCCAGAAGCCCGGGATCAGGTGGACGTCGCGGATCACCTCCGTCGCGGTGATCCCGTCGCCGAGGTCGTCCACGTCTGGCGGGTCGCTCTCGAGCTTGAGGTCGGAGATGCTGCCCCCGAGCGTGGTCAGCGCGCTCAGGAGCGCGCCGCCGGAGATGTTCCAGACGTCCCGGCCGTCCTTGCGCAGCACGCTTCCGGTGATGCCGGGAATGCACACCACCACGTCGCGCATCGCCTTTCGCGGCATGGTGTCCTCCTCGCCCGGGTCTACTCGACGGTGAAGGGGTTCTGCTGCTCGAAGTCGGAGTTCCGGGCCCCGACGGGGTTGTAGTTCGGCGTCTGGTCGGCCGGCATCCCGGTCACGATGGCCTCGTGGAAGGCGGAATAGCCCCCCTGCCAGGCACCGTCGGCCCACACCTTCTTGAGCTCTTCCGTGAAGCGGCCGTTGGAGAAGCCGTCCCTCGAGAGCTGGTCGTCCTGGCACCCGGAGATCAGCAACGCCGTCACGCCGAGCTGCGACTCCGTGCTCTCCGTGCCCGGGACCTGCTTCTGAATCCCGTCGTAGAGCTCCTTGTTGTTCCGGTAGGTGTGCGACCATCTTGTCCCGAGGCAGCGCCCGGAAGCGCGGATCGTGCTGAGCAGCCTTCTCTGCCGTCGCGACCTGTCCTGAACGGACTCCTTGTCGGTGATCGCCTTGTTGACGGACCCGCTGTGACAGCTGTCCGACAGAACGACGATCCGCACACCCGGCTTGAACTTCCCCCAGAGCTCGTACAGCTCGTCGTCCACGATCTGGCGGTCGTACGCGACCCAGGTCTCGTCCGAGCTGTCTGTCTCCTCGTCGTCCCCGTCTGGGACTTGGCCGCCGTGGCCCGAGTACGTGACGAAGAAGATGTCACCGGACTCCAGCTCGCTCGCAGCGCTCTGGATCGAGCTCAGGATGGCGTCTGCCGTCGCCTCGGCGGTCAACAGCTTCGTCGTCTCGAAGCCCCGGCTCTGCGCCAGCGACTCCATGTCGTTCGCATCGAGCTCGCAGGCTGTAAGTGCGCCGTCCCACCCGTCGTAGTGCTCGGGGTCGACCGCGTTCAGACCAACGTGGAGGGACATCCCACGCGCCATCGCTCCCCCTTTCGTCGACTGACAGTCTCTCGACCCTATTGCGGTCGTTTTGCGGCTGTCAAGGTCCCTGCTGAAGGCGGGTTTCTAGCCGCCCCTCCGCACCCGAATGAACGGCAGGAGAAGCTGCGGCGGCTGTGGCACGGACGGCCCGAGCTCGGGCGGGGTGGGCGCGGTCACCCAACCGACGTTCGTTGTCATCGCGATCGCCACGCGTGACGCTGGATGGCTCAGGACGAACGCGGTCCCGCCGACGACGTTGCCGGTGTGGCCGACAACGATCCCCACAGGGCTTTCCGCGACCTCCCAGCCCAGTGCCGTTCCGGTCCGCCTGCCGCCTGGTAGTTGCTGTTCCTTGAAAAAGACCGCCTGAATATTCGACTTGAGGAAGGCGGGGTTCCCGATCTTCGAGGCGAACCTCGCCGTCTCCTCGGCGGTCGACACGAGTCCGCCGGAGGGATAGCGGTTGCTGAGATCCACCTCAGGTGCGCGAACGGCCGAGCGATCGCCCGTGACCTCGTAGGAGGTTGCCGTGCCCGCCCGGCGCGGCTCGCCGATCCAGGTAAGGGTGAGGCCGAGCGGCGCGAGCACTTCCTTGCGCAGCGCCTGCGCGTACGGCGCGTGCTCGACGCGCTCGATAGCCACTCCGATCAGGTTGAAGCCATAGCTCGAGTAGAGGAAATCCGTGCCGGGCTTGAAGAGGAGGGGATCCGTGGCGAAGACCTCGAGGGCCGCAGCCAGGTTCTTGTAATGGGTGCGGCCGAGCGCCTCTGCGCCGGCGTAGTGGCGAACCCCTCCCTGGTGAGCCAGGAGTTGCCGCAGCGTCACCGGCTCCTTCGCCTTGAACTCGGGGACAAGTCGCTGCACCGGCGCGTCGAGCTCCACCCTGCCGGCTTGAAGGAGGCGAGCGAGGGCCGTGGCAGTGAACGGCTTCGACACACTTCCGATCCGGAAGAGCGTCTCGCGTGTGACCGGCCGCTGCGAGCGGACGTCGGCGAGCCCGCAGACCTCCGACCAGACGACCTTGCCGTCGACTGCCACGGCCGTCTGAAGTCCTGGAGCGCCGAATGCTTCCTTCATCCGCGGCACGAGCCGACGGGCAGCGCGCGCCGGCGCCGCGAAACGTGCATCGAGAACGGTCGCCTGGCAGCTCGCCCTCGTCCAGGGCGCGGCTGTCGCACCGCCGCCCCCTCTGTTCAGCGCGTAGCCGGCAGCAGTGATCGCGAGCGCGATCGCGGCGAGCCCGGCGAGGAAGAGTCGCCGCCTGGTCAGATCTCTCTCACGGACTCGCGCCCAGGGGCGAGCGAGGCGGACGGCGCGCGGCTGACCTGACGCAGCTCGATAGCGGCGGCTTCCACCTTGCTAGCGAGTGACGGGCCGGATCCCGAGGGTACGGCCAAAGAGGACGTATCCGGCCACGATCGCCGCGACCTCGGCGACGCCGAGAACGAGGCCAGGAAGAACGATCGACGGGTGCTGTGCGACATCGGTACCGAACCACTGACTCGCCGTGGCGGCGCAGAAGGCGAGCGCAGCGACCACAGCGACGAGGCGGCGGGGCCGGGTGAACGTGATCTCGCCGACCCGGCGCAGGCTCGGGAAGAGCTCTGCGAAGTCTGCGCTGAGCGTCGGATCAGGCTCGGGCTCCCCTCCGGGGACGGCTGCAAGCGTCGAGCTTCGAGCCGCCGCCGCGACGGCAACTATTGACGCCATGCCCGCGGCGACGGAGGAAACCATGAAGAGGGCGAGCACGAGCGGCGCCTCTGACCAGGGCAGGACGCCGGCCGGCCGCGTCAAGGCAACGGCAGCTTCGAGGAGCAGCCCTGAGAAAAGTGCTGCTGAGGCGATCACAGACCCGTTCGCAATCAAGCGCAGCCTGTTCTCCGGCAGCACCGGCTCGCGCCGCCATCGCAGGGCTCGAATCGCTGTGATCGCGAGTACGGCGACCGCAACCTGACCGGCAAGCGCTGCCGGCGCTCCTTGCGGAAAGTCGTCGAACTGCGGCGCCGCGGTGGCAGCGAATACGACTGTTGCCGCTCCGAAGAGGATAAGAGCAAGGCCTGCCCACCCAAACGACCGCAGCGCCGTGCGGGACGCGACAGTCTGGGCGAAGCGCCGAGCGACGACGGCCGCCGCTCCGAACCGCTCCACTGCGATCTGCGCCGCTTCCTCTGGGGGAACCGTTTCTGCGAGCTCCTCCGCAGAACTGCGCAGGTGATCCTCCGCCTCCGCCAGCAAGCGGCGCCGTGGAACGCGCTTCATCCGGAGCTCGTGGTCAAGCCGGCCGAGATATGCGGCGATCGGCGAGCGCGCGCTCATGTCGTTTCTCCGAGCACGAGATCCACAGTGCTCGTGAACTGCCGCCATTCGTTCTGGCGGCTGGCGAGGGCCGCGCTGCCCTTCCGTGTCAGCTGGTAGACGCGCCGGCGTCGGCCCGACTCCGACGACCACTTGCTCGAGACGGCGCCTGCCGCCTCGAGGCGATGGAGCGCCGGGTAAAGCGTGCCTTCGAGAAGATCGAACTCGCCGCGGCTGCGCTCACGCAGGCGCCGGCTGATCAGATAGCCGTGCGCAGGCCCCTGCCGGAGGCACGAAAGGAGCACGAGGTCGAGGTGACCTTTCAGTAGGTCGGTTCTCATACATTGGATAGTAAGGCATTGGCAGACAATGTGTCAATATTCCCCGTAAGAAGTGGGGTTTCCAGCGGGCGGCTGCGGATGCCGGCGAGTCGGTGAAGCCTAGGATGCTTCGACGTCGATCAAGTCGAAGCAGCGGGCCACGGCCGCGGTGCGTGTGCTGACGCCGAGCTTGGGGTAGACGTTCTCGAGGTGCTTGCTGACGGTGCTCGGCTCGATCCACAAGAGCCGTGCGATCTCGGCGTTCGTCTTGCCGCGGGCGACCCAGGCGAGTACCTCGCGTTCGCGTGCGGTCAGCTCGACCCGTTCGTGCCGCTCTTCGAGCACCAGGGCGCCGTCGGCTTGCTGCACCGTTAGTCGCCGCTCGCCGCGACGTCGAATCAGCGGCTTCGTGTCTCCCGACTCGAGCCACTCGCGAGCGCAGCCGGAAGCTGTCCGCCGCTCCTGGCCGGGAAGAACTCGCGGAGCAGGCGCTCGGTCGGGGGCGAGGCGAATTCGACCTCACCGCCGAGGCCGAGCAGGATCACTCCGCGAGGGTCGTGCTCGTCAACGCGGTCGAGCTCGGCGAGCGCCGAGCTCAGCAGCCGACGCGTCCTCGCCGCGAGCCAGATCCGCGCCAGATGCGGCTGCAGCAGATCGAGGAGGAGCCGGTCGCGCTCGCTGAAGTCGCGGCCGCCGGTGCGATCGAAGAGAAACGTCTTCGTGTGCCAGAGCGGCGAGGGAATCGCCACCACCAGCTCGTACTCGGCGTCCCAGCGTGCGAACCAGGCGTCGTAGACCCAGGTCCGGTGCAGCTCGCGCTGGGTCAGAAAGTCGGAGAGCTTGAGTGCGCCGAAATGTCCCTCCTGGAGGCGCAGACAGGACGGATGCTCCTCCAAGGACACCCGCCAGAGCGTCTCGTCATCGAAGTCGACATCGTCGTCTCCATCGTTGGCCCGGCCGACAAGCAGGAGGCTCCGCCGGCGCACGCGATCGAGCTCGGCATAGGTGACCAAGTCGGCCTCGACGAGGTGTCCGAGCTCGACGAGCAGGTCGGGCGTGAAGGGCTGATCGCCGCCGATGCTTTCCGCCTCGGCGACGAAGCGAAGCAGCTGCTCCGCGTCGCCTCTGGCGAGTGCAGCCATGCAACAAAAGATACGTCGATTCCCGTATGGACTCCACCGGCGGCCGGGTGAAGCATGGGTGACGGACGAGTCGGCCAGGTTCGCTTCCAGCGAGCCGGCCGCCGCGAGAGGAGGCGAACGATGAACATGATCCCTCAGATCCGCAGGATTCGACTGCTCGGCCTTGCCCTGTGCCTGGCGGCAGGCGTGTTTCTTACAAGCGCGATGGCGTCCCAACCAGCGGCGGGAGCGAACGCCGTTACCGCCTGGAACGCCAATGCCAGCGATGCAACGATCGCTGCTTGCATCCTCGGGGGCTACGGGCCTCAGGAGGCGCGTATGTACGCGATGATGCACGTGGCGATCCACGACGCCCTGAACGGCATCGACCGACGCTCACGTCCCTATGCGGCGAGCCTGTCCGCGGCACCGGGGGCGTCGCCTGAGGCCGCGGTGGCGGCAGCCGCTCGCGACGTTCTGGTCGCGGTTCTCGGCTCGTTCTCGTTCTTCCTCCCTGCGAATTGCATCAACGCGGGCATCGCCAGCGTGGAAGACGACTACTCGGCAGCGCTCGGCACGATCCCGAACGGGACCGCGAAGACACGGGGTGTCGCCCTGGGACGGGCGGGCGCTGCAGCGATCCTGGCCTTGCGTTCCGCGGACGGCTTCGACACGCCGACGGTGGATCCGAACTACCAGGAGGGCAGCGCCCCCGGCGAGTACCGCTACACGCCGGGCACGCCCTTCGCCTTCGCGCCACATTTGGCCGAAGACCTCACTCCCTTCGTGCTGAAGGACGCTTCGCAGTTCCGGCCAGGCCCGCCGTACTCGCTGACCAGCCGCAAGTACGCCGCGGACGTCAACGAGATTCAGCGCCTCGGCGGCGATGACATCACCACTCCCAGCGCCCGCACAGACGATCAGACCGAGATCGCCCTGTTCTGGGCCGACACCTCGCCACTCATGTGGAACCGGATCGCCCGGACGGTCTCGTCCAGCCGAGGGACTCGATCTCTGGGAGAGCGCCCGAGTGTTCGGCCTGCTGAACCTGGCCCTGACGGATGGCTACATCGGCACCTGGGACACCAAATACCACTACCGTTTCTGGCGGCCGGTGACCGCGATCCGGCTGGCCGACATCGACGGCAACGCTGCCACGAACGCTGACCCGACGTGGACGCCGTTGCTGGAGACCCCACCGATCCCGGACTACGACTCCGGGCACGCCGTCGAAGGTGGAACCGGGGCGCAGGTCCTGACGCGCTTCTTCCACACCAACAGGATGAGCTTCTCGGCCTGCAGCCTCACACTGCCCGCGGGACAGAGGTGCAGCGACCCCTCGCCGAGGCTCCGTCACTTCACCAGCTTCTCCCAGGCGGCCGACGAGAACGCGGTTTCCCGCATCTACGTCGGCTTCCACTTCCGGGACGCAGTCGAGACGGGGACGGACCACGGCGAGAAGATCGGCAACCGAGCGGTCAACCACTTCTTGCGGCCCGCAAACTGACAGCTGATCACGCTGCCGAGCGAGCGGCGACCGCGCCGCGCCTCAGGTTGAGGCGCGGCGCGGCGTGCGTCTATGGTCGGATGAGCCAGAGCGCGTCGCGCAGCACCAAGATCGCCTGAGCGACCGCCGCGCGCGTTGCCTGTGTGTCACTGAGCGGGTTGAGCATCATGAAGTCGCGCGTGATGCCGTCGTCACGGTCACGTCCTCGCTGCCGGCCGGCGTCGCGCCGCCCACACGGCGGCCTGCTCCGTCGCCCACGACAGGGCGTAGTCGGCGACCTCCTCCCATCCCTCCTGCGAGGGCATGAGGTGCGCTCGGCCCTCGTACTCCTTGACCTCCGTGATCGTGCCCTCCGCCTTGTAGTGCTTCGCGTTCGAGCGCTGGATCGACGGCGGCATGAGGTGATCCTCGCCGCCAGAGACGAAGAGCAGCGGCGCCCGGTTTGGGTTCTTGTAGTCCACGTGCGTGTCGTCGGGCCCCGGATGGATGTTCGCGAGCGCACTGCTCCAGAACACGCGGCCCGACGCGGGGATGTGGTAGCGCTCGTAGAGCCTTCGCGCCTCCTCCTCGCTGAACGTGTTCGTGAACACGTAGCGCCATTGCTCGAAGGTGAACCCGACGGCCTTGTGCCGGTTGGCGGGGTTCTTGAGGACGGGGAAGCTCGACCTGATCTGCGACAGCGGCAAGCGCTTGACGCCCTCGGTCGGCGCCGAGTTGATCGCGACGCCGGCGGCGCCGTAGCCCCGATCCATCAGCAGCTGCGTGAAGACGCCACCGGCCGAATGACCCATCAGGATCGGCGCCGGCTCGATCTGCGAGACGACAGACTCCAGATGCTCGATGACCGCCGGCACCGTGAGGTCCTCGATGGGCGTGGGGTCCGCATTCAGCGCCTCGACCTCCACCTCGAAGCCGGGGTATGCCGGAGTCAGGACGCGGTAGCCGCGGCTCTCGTAGCGAGCCTTCCAGTCCTCCCAGCTTCGCGGCGTCACCCAGAAGCCGTGGATCAGCACAATCGTGTCGGGGGTGGTCGCGTCAGTGCTCATGCGTCGTCCTTTCCGGTCGAGAAGCCAACGAGTTCAAGAACGTAGCCGTTCAGGAATGCGAGCAGGTCGTTGCCGGGCTGCTCCTTGTGTGTGTCGGTGATGCCGTGCGGCGCGCAGGGCCGCTATCGATGGGGCGATCACGCTCGGTGGCGACGTGCAGTGACGTACCACGAAAAGCACGTGCCGTGCGAGCAGCCGAGCGCGTTCAGGATGCCCGCGCGGCCCGACGTCGTAGCGTGTGTGCCAGGTCCGTCATCATGAATCGCGCATGAACAAGCCGCGCATCTTCCTCGGGTCGTCGGGCGAGCAGGCCAAACTGCTCCAGGCGATCACGCGCGGGCTCGAGGACGTCGCCGACGTCGAGCCCTGGACGACCACGTTCAACCCGGGGCGGTCCACCCTCGACCGGCTCGTCGAGCTCTCCCAGGAGGTCGATTTCGCGGCGTTCGTGTTCGCCCAGGACGACTGGACGACGACGGATGCGTCCGGCCAGGCGTCGCCGCGCGACAACGTGGTGTTCGAGGCCGGGCTGTTCGGCGGCGCGCTCGGCATCCGGCGCACGTTCATCCTCCACGCGAACGGTTCGAAGCTGCCGACAGACCTGCTCGGGCTGACCTCCGTCCGTTACGACCCGGCCACCAGCCCGGCGGAGGTTCGCGCGATCAACCAGAAGCTCCGCAAGGCGATCGAGACCGAGGGTCGGCTCGGCCCGGTCGAGGGGCTGTGGTGGCAACTCTCGCTCACCGTTCGGAGCGACGAGGAACCGTCGGCGGTGAGCCTCCTGCGCGTCTCGCGGGACCGCGACGGTGACCTGAACGTGACCGGCCGCGCCTGGCAAGAGGACGGCACGCTCTCGGCCCGCTACTGGAGCGAGGCTGCGAAGGAGCGCAGGGATCCGGCCGGCATCCTCTACTTCTGGAAGGGCGAGCGCCCTCGACACCCGAATGCCCCGCAGCTCGAGGGCACCGCCGAGATCACGGTGGAAAGCCCCGACCGCGCCACCGGGTACTGGACGACGCGTTCGGATCGCGACCCCGGGCTGAATGCTCGAACCGCCGGCGTCTACCTTCGAGCCGACGCCTCGGACCTCCAGGTGCTGGACAGCGGGAGCGAGGAGGAGCGCGCCCAGCTCCTCGCACAGCGCCTCCAGGAGTGGAAGTCGGTCGGGAACGCATTCTGACCCCGACCGCGTAGCGTGAACGATCGGGTCAGCCTCGATCGCCCGTCGCGAGATCGATCATCCAAACATGCTCTCCGGGCGACGCTACCTGCGCTCTCCCTCTGAGGGCTCAGAGATCGCCTCGACGAGCTCACCGGTCTTCGTCTCGTTCGCCCTGAGTGCGATGTCGGCCTGGGCAACGATGCCGACGAGCCTGCCGTTCTCGACAACGGGCAGCCGCCGAACTTGGTGGCGGGCCATGAGTTGGAGCGCCTCTTCGAGGTCTTTGTCGGGCTCAACACTGATGAGGTCGCGAGAGCAGGCGTCCCCAACCGACGTCATCTTCGGGTCTGCGGCCTCGGCGACCACTCTCGTCGTGATGTCTCGGTCGGTGAGCATCCCGACAAGCTTCTCGTCGTCGGTTATCGGAAGCGAGCCGATGTGCTGCTCTCGCATCAGTTGCGCGGCCTCGACCACCGACGCCGATGTGCCGATCGAGCGGGGATCCTCGGTCATCGCGTCGCGAACGCTGTTCGCCATCGTGCCTCCTCTCCTCTTCATGTGCGATCTTAGCCCTGCTGCTCCCAGATCGTGAGAGACGAGGAGGGCGCCGCCACGAAGGGTTGCGGCGCTTGGCAACGGCTTATGACGCTCGAGGAGATGGCAAACATCGTCGGTGACCAACGAGCGCACACCTCGCTGGCTTAGGCGCCTGCTACAAGCGCTCCGTCGCGCCTTCCGCGCTTCGGGAAGGCACGGCTCCTCCCAGGACGCGGCCGCGATTGCGTTCCGAGTGCTCTTCTCGCTCGTTCCGCTCGTCGCGCTCATGGTGGCAGCAGCCAACCTCGTCCTGCCCGAATCGAGACGGGAGGAGGTCGTCAACTGGACCATCGACACGCTCGCAGGCTCGGCCGGGCTCGAGGCGAGCGTGCGGCGGGCCCTCATCCAGGACGAGACGACGATGTCGGTCGCAGGCCTCGTCGCGCTCGTCGGGTTGATCTGGGCCGCCGGAGGGATGATGGGGGCGATCCGGCGGGCATTCGTGACCATCTGGGAGCAAGCTCCCCGCGAGACCTATCTGCACGGGAAGCTCGTTGACCTCGCCGGACTCCTCGGAGCGGGGCTCGCCGCGCTCGTCGCGTTCGGCCTCAGCGTCGTCGTCGACGCCGTCTCCGAAGCCGAGACCAGCCTCGGCGCGGCGCTTGGGATCGCAGGCGCCGACGGGTGGCTGCGCGCAGCGACGGGCCGCGCGGCGTCATTGCTGTTCATCTTCGCCTGCTTCTGTGCGCTCTACCGGATCGTTCCGCCCGTCGTCCCGCGCTGGGCGGCAATCTGGCCGGGTGCGGCAGTGGGCGCGGTCGGCCTGAAGCTCGCGACGACCGCCTACGGCACCTACCTGGCGCGGTTCGGCGAGCTCAACGTCGTCTACGGATCGCTCGGCGCAGTGCTCGGCTTCCTGCTCGTCGTCTGGGCCGGCTCGATCGCGATGCTTTTCGGCGCCGAGGTCGTCGCGGCCTGGCCGAGTCCTGACCAAGGGACGTCAGCTGACCGTACCGGCCGCGACAAGTAGATGGGCCGAACCGAGTACTACGCGAACCGAGGTGAGCTCCGCGAGGATTTCTTCGATGGGCCAACGATAACCGTCTGATGAGGGCGTGCCTATCTCCGGCTTTGGCTCAGGGCTCGCGCGGCTCCCAGTGGACGTCGTCCATCGTGTATGCGATCTGCCACGCCTTGCACGCCAAATCTCCAAACGGCCGATCAGCCTCGTGCCTCGGCCGGCCTCCGGCCGACTTCGAGCGCTCGCGCGAGATCCGTGATCGAGAGAAGCCCGGCGAGGTGTCCGTTGTCGATTACGAGCCCACGTCTCGCGTCCGGAGCGGAAAGCTCTGCCAAGGCGTCCACGGCGGTCTCGTCCTCGGTGAGCAGCGGGACCTCGTCGAGCGAGATCATCGCGTCCCGCACGCGTTGCGTCTCCCACTCGCTGCGGGGTACCGCTGCAACCGAGGCGAAGGGGAGCAAGCCGACCGGACTGCCCCCGTCGAGGACGGGGTAGGTAGTGAACCGGTGCGACGAGGCGACCTCGTCCATGAAGCGCCCGATCGTCGAGTCGGCGTCGACGGTCACGGGCTGGCGCACCATCAGGTCGCGAACGCGCAATCCGCCTAGCGCTTGCTCGGTCGCAACGTAGCGAGCCTCCGCCTTCGCGCCCTGAAGTAGATACCAGCCGATGAAGGCGAGCCAGGCGCCGCTGAACGAGCCCTGGAAAATGAACATCACGAGGCCGAGCGCGATGAACAGATAGCCGAAGCCCTGCCCGATCTCCGATGCGACGCGGGTCGCCCAGGCGTAATCGCCCTTGGCTCGCCAGAGCGCGGCGTGCAAGACGCGGCCGCCATCGAGCGGTGACGCTGGCAAGAGGTTGAAGGCGGCCAGGATGAGGTTGATGTAGCCGAGCCAGGCCGCCGCACCGTCCACGGCGCTCGGCAGACCGGCAAGCGCGATCAACACGAACAGGACACCCAAGCCGATCGAGACGAGCGGCCCGGCGAGGGCGACGCGAAACTCGGAGCCGGCGCTCGCGAACCGATCCTTGAACTCCGCCACGCCGCCGAACAGCCAGAGGGTGATCGAGTCGACCTCGATCCCGTCGCGGCGGGCCACCCACGAGTGGCCGAGCTCGTGCAGCAGGATCGACGCCAAGAACAGTAGCGCTGCGACGATTGCCGCTCCGAGGTACGTGCCGTCGGATAGGCCCGGGTTCTCCGATGGGAAGACGCCGTCCGCCAGTGACCAGACGATGAGGACGAAGACCGCGATCAGGCTCCAGTGGAGCCGAACCTCGACGCCGCCAAAGCGTCCGATCGTGAAGTTCCCGTCCATCGTCCGTTCTCTGCGCTTCTCCGCGCCGCTCACGCTTTGGCGGTTGACTCGTTCAGCCATCGAGGTCTCCTCTCGCGTGCCTTCGGTGTTTCAGTTGAACAGGGACAACTCTCACTCTGGCGAGGATTCGTCGCGCCCGTGGAAGTCACTGGTCATGACGCGGCGGTGTTCCTCGCCCCGCGTCTGCCTCGTCGACGAGGAGATGCGCACGGAGCTAGCCGGACCTCCCGCACGCCACGGCATGTCGAAGACTGCGTGCATGCCCTCCGAGGCTTACGCGAGGAAGTCGGCGTACTCCGGCTCGAGCTGGACGATCACGTCCTCGAACTCTCCCCAGCTGACCGCCTCCCGGAGAGTCGCGAAGACGGCGCGGACCCGCTCCCGCGCCTCGTCCGGCTCGATCTCGAGCGTGCGGGCCACGCGCTGTACGAACTCGTCCGCAGAAAGGGGTAGCGCGGGGGGAGCGACGATGATCGCCGACTTCAGCTGCGCCGGAAGCTGCGCAAGCAGGTCGTAGCACTCGTCGCCGGTAATGCGGTCGCAGAGCTCTTGGAGCACGGCGATCGATGTCCGTTCGGCCTCCTCGCGGTCGATTTCGGCCCGCTCGGCAACCCGTTCGACGAAGACGTCGTACTTCACAGCGGCCGGCGGTCTTCGTGGAGGTAGTCGTAGATCCCGCGGAGGTCGTCGAGCGCGGTCTGGACGTCCTCGGGGTCCACCTCCGTCTCCGGGTCCTCGACTGCCTCCGCGATCTCCCGCGCCGCGAAGAAGTCCGCGACGATGTCTTTGTCCTCGCCTTCGAGCACGACGGGATCGTCGAGGTCGAACCCGCGCTCGCGGAGCGCCTGCTCGATGAAGCGGACGATCTCCGGCAGCGCCCGGTCGGGCTCGTCTTCCGCCATCTCCTGGAGCTCTGCCCACCGCGTCTCCCACTCGTGGAGGTCCAGACCGGGCTCGACGGCCATTAGAGCTCGGACTCGATCGCTTCGACCAGCTCCTCCGCGGAGTAGCCTCCGTTGTGCCGGACGCCGTTGATGAAGAAGGTCGGCGTCCCGTTGACGCCGCTCCGGACGCCGCTCATGAAGTCCTCGCGGACCTTCGGGCGGAACGTGTGCTCCTCGAGGTCGCGCGCGAAGCGGTTCAGGTCCAGCCCGACCAGCTCGGCGTGGACGAGCAGGTCTCGCGGCTCGAGCCGCTGCTGGTTCGTGAAGAGCAGCTCGTGCATCTCCCAAAACCGTCCTTGGGCGCCGGCGGCCTCCGCCGCCTCGGCCGCGAGGGCGGCGTGCGGGTGGATCTGCGCGAGCGGGAAGTGCCGGTACGCGAAGCGGACGCTGTCGCCGAGCGCCGAGAGCGCCTGCTTCACGTTCGGATGCGCCGCGCCGCAGTACGGGCACTCGTAGTCGCCGTACTCGACGAGTGTGACTGGCGCGGTCTCCCGCCCGATCACGTGGTCGCGGTCGCTGACCGCAACGGTGAGCCGCGGGCGGTCGAGCAGCATCGTGCTCATGCGGGCACCTTCTCCTGCTGCATCGACTCGAGCGCCGTCAGGATGCCGTCTGCCCCGGGGTTGACCCCGATCGGCGAGACGTAGCTCCAGGCGATGACGCCTTTCTCGTCCACGATGAAGAGCGCACGCTCCGACATGCCGATGCTGTCGTCGTAGACGCCGTACGCCTGCGCGACCTGGCCCTTGGGGTGGAAGTCGGCGAGGAGCGGGAACCGGAGGTTGCGGGACTGCGCGAAGGCCGCGTGGCACCAGGCGTGGTCGATCGAGATGCCGACGAGCTCCGCTCCGAGCTCCTCGAACTCGGGAAGGATCTCGTTGTAGAGCGCCATCTGGTCGGTGCAGACGGGGCTCCAGTCGGCCGGGTAGAAGGCCATGATCAGCCGCCGGCCGCGGAAGTCGGAAAGACGCACGGACTGATCCGGCGTCGACGCGAGCTCGAACTCGGGCGCGGTGGTCCCGGGCTCCAGTGCGGAAGTCGGATTCTCGGCCATGCCTCGCTTCTAGCCGTGAGCCGGGGCAGGTCTCACGTCTGGGGGTACGGGCCGGTAACCGGCGACCGTCGCAATAGAGTCGAGCGTACTAGGTCAGGATCTTCAGCGCGAAGCGTGGCCCCGTTCGGCAGACGGTAGGCCCGCGACTTTCCTGCACTCAGCGTTTCTCTCACCGCTCGCCCTCCGCGCGCTAGGACGAAACGAAGGGCGAGAAATGGCTTCGCTATGGGATGGAGCTAGCCGGACTCGAACCGGCGACCTCCTGGGTGCGATCCAGGCGCTCTCCCAGCTGAGCTATAGCCCCGCGCGCGGCCAGTGTAGCGGCGGCATCTTCGAAAAAGGCCGCGGCGCAGGAAAAGAAGCGCGGGACGCGCGCGTCCGAGCGCGGCTGAACGAAGGGGGCAAACGAGGGATCAGGGTGCAGCGGGGTCGGTGCCGATAAGCGACCTGCAGTCGCTCGCGGAGCGGCTCTAAGCAAAGGAGAACTTCACTTCATGAAGAAGTCACTATTGGTCGGCCTGGCAGCACTGCTCGTCCTCGCCACGGGGGCGACGGCTGCCGAGTCGAAGAATCAGACCCGCAACGTGAACCGCCTGTGCGTGTGGGTGGAGCAGGGCGGCACGCCGGACACGGCCTGGGACCTGAAGGCCGTCAAGGCGTACACCGCGGTCCGCAAGACCTGCATCGTCGGCAAGCGTGGCAAGCCCGGCAAGAACGGGAAGAACGGCAAGGCCGGTGCGAAGGGCGCTCAGGGAGCCGTCGGTTCCCAGGGCGCTGTCGGTTCTCAGGGCGCTGTCGGCGCCAAGGGTGACACCGGCGCGAAGGGTGCTCAGGGTGACCAGGGCATTCAGGGCGTCAAGGGTGACACCGGAGCCAAGGGTGACCAGGGAGACCAGGGCATTCAGGGCGTCAAGGGTGACACCGGAGCCAAGGGTGACCAGGGAGACCAGGGCATTCAGGGCGTCAAGGGTGACACCGGCAGCCAACGGCGTTGACCAGGGCAGACCAGGGCATCCACGGCATCGAGGGTGTCATGGGCCCCGAGGGTGCAATGGGTCCGCAACGGACTCGATGGGTACCGTCGGTGCTCAGGACGGTGCACGCTGGCGCTGACGGTGACGATGGCGCTGACGGCACCAACGGCACCGACGGCACCAACGGCGTCGACGGCACCAACGGTGCCAACGGCATGAGCGTCACCTCGGCCATCGAACCGGCTGGGGCCAACTGCGCCACAGGCGGCTCCGTGTTCACCGCCGCCAACGGTGTCACCTACGCCTGCAACGGCGCGAAGGGCGACAAGGGCGATCCTGGTCAGGACGGCGAGGACGGCCAGGACGGCACGAACGGCACGAACGGCCGGACGGCCAGGACGGCGACGGACGGCGCAGGACGGTGCCGACGGCCTCGACGGCGCGTCCATCATCACGGTCGCCGGAGAGCACGGTCGCTGGGGAGAAGACCTTCACGGTCAACTGCCCCGCTGGCTACGCCGCGCTGAGCGGCGGCTACAACATCCAGGGGTCGGTGACCGCCTCGTATCGCTCGAACAGCGCGGGCAATCCGACGGGCACGACTTCCTGGACGATCACGCAGACGTCGGGCAACTCCGACTCGGGAACGGCCTACGTCTACTGCATGCCGGTGGCACCAGCACCGTAGAGCACCAAGGCAGGGATTCGCGTCCCTGCCTGAGCCGCGCCCCGGTTTGTCCCCGGCGCGGCTCAGGAAGGGACGCGAACCGACTTCTCCATCCGGCGGGCAGCCGTTACAGTCGCCGTGGAGGCTGTGATGACGCCGATCATCTCACGCGGCTTTCGCGGTCGGCGGCGCGACGACGGGCCGCCTGACCGCGTGCCGCCAGGGCAGTACGTCACCGACGACTTCCCCGTCCTCTCGGCCGGCCCGACCCCGCACACCACGCTCGAGGAGTGGGACTTCACGATCGTCGGCGAGGTCGACGAGCTCCACCGCTGGACGTGGGAGGAGTTCCGCGCGCTTCCCAGCGAGGAAGTCAGCGTCGACATCCACTGCGTCACCAAGTGGTCGAAGCTCGACACGACCTGGGAGGGCGTCCGGGTGGACACGCTGCTCGAAGGCGTCGAGACCTCCGCCGAGTACGTCGTGGCGTTCTGCGACGGCGGCTACACGACGAACCTCCCGCTCGAGGACGTCCTCGACGGCAAGGCCTGGGTCGCGTACGCCTATGACGGCGAGCCGCTCGATCCCGAGCACGGCGGGCCCGCCCGGCTGCTCGTCCCGCACCTGTACTTCTGGAAGAGCGCGAAGTGGGTGCGCGGGCTCCGGCTCGCGTCGACTGACGAGCCCGGCTTCTGGGAGCAGAACGGCTACCACCTCTACGGCGACCCGTGGCGGGAACAGCGGTACTGGGGCGACTGACCTGGCTTCCGGTGGAAGCCGTCGAGGTCGTCCCCGAGACGCCGCGCGTCAAGACGCTTCGCCTGGACGTCCCCGACTGGCCCGGCCACCTTCCAGGTCAGCACGTCGATGTCCGGCTGACGGCTGAGGACGGCTACCAAGCGCAGCGCAGCTACTCGATCGCCTCCCCGCCGGGCGCGCCGCAGCTCGAGCTGACGGTCGAGCTGATCGAGGACGGCGAGGTCTCGCCATACCTGGCGGACGAGCTGCAGCCGGGGGACCGCTTCGAGCTCCGCGGCCCTGTCGGCGGCTACTTCGTCTGGGAGCCGTCCCGCGGCGGGCCGCTCCTGCTCGTGGCCGGCGGCTCGGGCGTCGTCCCGTTCAGGGCGATGCTCCGCCATCTCGTTGACGAAGGCGGCGGCGTGCCGGCCACCCTGCTCCTCTCCTCGCGAAGCCGGGACGACGTGATCTACCGGGAGGAGCTCGAGCGACTCGACGGGGAGAACATTCGCGTCGTCCACACGCTGACGCGCGAGCAGCCGGAGGGCTGGGACGGCTATGCGCGGCGCGTGGACGCCGAGATGCTCGCCGAGGTCGGGCCCGCGGCAGCCGAGCGGCCGCAGGTCTACGTCTGCGGCCCGACGCCGTTCGTCGAGACTGTCGCGACCGCGCTCGTGGAGCTCGGCCACGAGCCTGGCCGCATACGAACCGAACGCTTCGGACCCACTGGAGGATGAGATGAGACTGGACGGAAACGCGGCCGCCGGGATTCTGCGCCAGGTCTTCGCGGTCGAGATGACGGAGGCGATCGGCACCTGCGCAGGGTGCGGCAAGGCCGAGGCGGTCGGAGCCGTCGTCGTCTACGACCGGGCGCCGGGCACCGTTCTCCGCTGCCCGCACTGCGAGTCGGTGCTCGTCAAGCTCGTGACCGACGGCGAGCGCGTGTGGATCGATCTGCGGGGGGTTCGGACGCTCGAGTTGCGGGTCTAAGAACTCGTTTGGAACAAGTTCCAGGCACCATGCGGCCCGTGCGCCGCGTTCTCCTCGTCATTACGTTGCTCGCGGTTCTCGCGGGAGCCGCGGGCTGGACGTACGGCTCCTCGGAGGAGACGGCGCGCCCGGACCGCTTCGACAGCACCGCCGCCTGGGCGTTCCTGAAGCGCCAGGTCGCCCTCGGGCCGCGCCCCGCCGGCTCGCAGAAGTCCCGGGACCTGGGCGAGATCCTCCGCCGCTCGATCCCGCGGGGCCGATTCCAGGCCGTGCCGGGCGGGCTGCGGAACGTCGTCGGGACGATTCCCGGACGGAACCCCCGCCGCAAGGTCGTCCTCGGCGCCCACTACGACTCGAAGGACCTGGCCGGCTTCGTCGGTGCGAACGACTCGGCCTCCGGGACCGCCGTCGTCCGCCAGCTGGCGCGCACGATCAAGCCGCGGCGGCTCGGCCCGACCCTGATCGTCGTCTTCTTCGACGGTGAGGAGGCGCCGCTCGGCAAGGACGCGGCAGTTCGAGCGGTACGGCCTGCGCGGGAGCAAGGTCGCCGCTCGCGCGTTCCGCTCCGCCGAGGCGGCGATCGTCCTCGACTTCGTCGGAGACAAGGAGCTCGCGATCCCACGCGACCAGTTCTCGAGCCGCCGGCTCTGGACGAAGCTCCGGGCCGCCGCCCGTCGCACCGGCCACGCGCGCCACTTCCCGGCCCGCGAGCAGGGCGCAGTGCTCGACGACCACGTCCCGTTCATCCGCGCCGGGGTTCCGGCGATCGACCTGATCGACTTCGACTTCCCCTGCTGGCACCGGACGTGCGACGACCTCACTGCCGTCTCGCCGCGCAGCCTCGACGCTGTCGGCGAGACGATGATGGCCTTCCTCGCCGATCTGTGAGAGAACGCGTCCTGACGCAGCGCGAGCTGAACCGCGCGCTGCTCGCCCGCCAGCTTCTGCTCGAGCGCGGCCGGATGTCGATACCGAAGGCGCTGGAGCGGATCGGCGGCATCCAGGCGCAGTACGCACCCGCGATGTACATCGGGCTCTGGTCGCGTCTCGAGGGCCTCGAGCGCACCGCGCTGACTCGCGCGCTCGAGCGCCGCACGGTGATCCAGGCGACGGTGATGCGGGCGACGATCCACCTCGTCTCCCGCGCCGACTACTGGCCGCTGACCGCGGCGATCCGCGCGGAGCGCAGGGCCTGGTGGCAGCGCGTGAACAAGCAGGCCGACCCGCAGCGGGCGCGGGCGGCGGGCAAACGGCTCCGGTCGTTCCTGGCCGGACAGCCGCGTCGCTGGAAGGAGATCCAGGAGCAATTCGGGCGAGAGGACGCGATCGCCGGCGCGCAGTACGTCGACATCGTGCGCGTGCCGCCGTCGGGCACCTGGGAGCAGCGGCGCGCCGACCTCTACGGCCTCGCCGAGGAGTGGGTCGGCCCGGACGAGGCCGATGAGGAGAGCGGTCTCGAGCTGCTCGTGCGTCGATACCTGCGCGGTTTCGGGCCCGCGACCCCGGCCGAGGTTGCCGACTTCGGGATGATCTCGATCGCGCGCGTGCGCGCCGCCCTCGAGCGGATGCAGCTGCGGCGCTTCCGCGACGAGAACGGAAGGGAGCTCGTCGACCTGCCGCGCGCGCCGCTCCCTGATCCCGACACGCCGGCGCCGCCACGCTTCCTGCCCGTCTGGGACGCGACGCTCCTCGTCCATGCGCGACGGACGCAGATTCTCCCGGAGCAGCACCGCCCGAAGGTCTTCAACGTCAAGACCCCAAACTCGGTCAACACGTTCCTCGTGGACGGCCAGGTCGCCGGCACCTGGCGCTTCGAACGCGACCGGATCTGGATCGACCCGTTCGACGCGCATCGCTCGATCGGCACGGAAGGAGCTCGACGAGGAGGCCGAGCGGCTTGCCGCGTTCCACCGCTAGGACGCTCACGCAGCGGGAGCTCAACCGCGCGACATTGGCACGCCAGCTGCTACTCGGGCGGGCTCGGCTCCCGGTAGCGCGGGCGGTCGAGCGGCTCTGCGCGATGCAGGCGCAGTCGCCGAAGGCGCCGTACGTCGGCCTCTGGAGCAGGCTCGAGGGCTTCCGCCGGGAGCAGCTGACGCGTGCGTACGAGCGGAAGCGGGTCGTCCGGTCGACGCTCTTCCGCATCACGATGCAGCTCGTCTCTGCTGCGGATCATCCGTCCTTCGCAGCGGTCATGCACCGGCGCTGGCGCGACGACTTCGCGAACTGGAAGCTTCCGGCGGACGAGTGGGCCGCCCGGATCGTCCGCCTGGCCGAGGAGGGGCCGTTCACGTACGCAGCAGCGAACGCCGCCGTGCCGGAGCTTCCGGACCGTTACCGCTGGCGCGTCCGGTGCCTGACGCCGCTCGTCCACGTCCCGCCCGCAGGCACCTGGGGCAATCACCGAATCCACGTCACGACCGCGGAGCGCTGGCTCGGGCCGGTCGAGGTGGACGCGCGAGCCGCTGCGGCGCTCGTCGTCGAGCGCTACCTCGCCGGGTACGGCCCGGCGTCGAAGGCCGACCTCCTCCGCTTCACCGCGCTACGCGCCGGAGACGTGAACGCCAGGCTTCGAGGAGCTCGAGCCGCGGCTCGTCCGGCTCGAGGCCGAGGACGGGCGGACGCTCTTCGACCTCCGCCGCGCCAAGCGTCCGGCGGCTGAGACACGCCGGCACCGGTGCGCTTCCTGCCCGAGTGGGACCACCTGATCCTCGGTTTCGACGACCGGACGCGCGTCCTTCCGCCCGAGTACGCGCCGGCGGTGATCAAGAAGAACGGCGACGTCCTCCCCACGTTCCTCGTCGGACGGCCTCGTCGCCGGGGATCTGGCGTTACGAGGACGGAAAGGTGAAGACCGAGCCGTTCGCGCCGCTTGCCTCGCACTGTGCGCCGGGAGCTGGAGGACGAAGGGTCCCGCCTGGCAGCCTTCCTCGCATGAAGGCGCCGACGTTCGACGACGTCCTCGAGGCGCGCGAGCGCATCTCCGAGCATCTCTCGCCGACTCCGCTCTACGCCTGGCCGGCGCTCGCGGAGCTCGTCGGGACCGAGGTCTGGGTCAAGCACGAGAACCACCAGCCTGTCGGCGCCTTCAAGGTCCGCGGCGGCGTCAACCTCGTCTCTCAGCTGAGCGACGAGGAGCGCGAGCGAGGGCTGATCACCGCCTCGACCGGGAATCACGGCCAGTCCATCGCCTTCGCAGCCCGCGTGTTCGGGGTCCGAGCGATCGTCTGCGTGCCGGAGGGCGCGAACCCGCTCAAGGTCGGGTCGATCCGGGCACTCGGCGCGCAGCTCGAGACCTACGGACGCGACTTCGACGACGCGCGCGAGCACTGCGAGGAACTGGCCGAGCGAGACGGGTATCGCTACGTGCACTCGGGAAACGAGCCGCATCTGATCGCAGGTGTCGCGACCGAGACGCTCGAGATCCTCGAGGAGCTGCCCGAGACCGACGTCGTGATCGTCCCGATCGGAGGCGGCAGCGGCGCGGCCGGTGCGTGCATCGCAGCCGGCGGGATGGACGGTTCGGTCCGGGTGATCGGCGTGCAGTCGGACGCCGCGCCGGCCGCCTATCGCTCGTGGAAGTCGCGCTCGCTGGTCGAGGACGAGATGCTGTCCTCCGCGGAGGGCCTTGCCACCAGGACGGCGTTCGAGCTGCCGCAGCGGATCCTCCAGGAGCTTCTCGACGACTTCGTGCTCGTGAGCGAGCAGGAGATCCTGGAGGCAACGCGGTTGATGATCGAGGGCACACGGAACCTGGTGGAGCCGGCCGGCGCCGCGCCACTCGCCGCCGCCCTCCGGCTGCGCGACCAGCTCGCAGGCAAGCGGGTCGCGCTCGTCTGCAGCGGCGGGAACATCAGCCTCGACCAGCTCCGCACCGTGCTCGCATGACCGAGAACGTCGTGGTCGGGACGAAGGTGCTCTTCGAGAACGAGCGGATCCGGGTCTGGGACCTCACGCTCGAGCCAGGCGAGCGGCTTCCCTTCCACCGCCACCGGACGAGCTACTTCTACCGCTGCGAGGCAGGCGGCCGGCTGCGCGTGCGCACGCCGGAGGGCGACGAGGCGGAGTACGAGAGCCCGGCCGGCGAGGTGCACTTCCATGCCATCGGGCCCGACGACCTCGTCGTCCACGACCTCGAGAACGTCGGCGACACGACGGTTCGCTTCACGACGGTGGAGCTACTCGACTGACCCCTCCGGACAGGTCCCTGGTGTCGGACCCCGCGGGCTGTCAAGGGCAGACCGTGCCGAGAGTGTGTCAATCGTTCCGCAGAGATCCGGCCACTGCGCGGTAGAAGGAGGCGGCGCCGCGCGGGATCCCGTCGTCGAGGCCGAGCTCGGCGCACATGTCCGCGATCTCCTCCATCTCCGGCGCCCACCGCCAGGCACGGTCGGCGACCCACTGAAGCCGGTCGGACGGCACGCCCTCGGCCTCGAGCCGGTCGTCGATCCCGTAGGCCTTCGCGATCGAGTGCGCCTGCGAGGTCAGCGCGATCCCGATCTTGTTCCAGCCGCCGAACGCCATCTTCAGCGCCGACGCAGCGCCGATCTTCTCGCCGATCGGGATCGCCTTGACCTCCGAGCCGGCGAAGAGCGCAGCGACCTCCTCGGCGCCCGGGCCGGCGAGGTAGAGGTTGATCCCCCTGGCGGCGATGATCGAGCCGTCCACGATCCGCGGCCCGAGGCCCGCAATGCGGCGCATCCGCTCGGGCGAGATCGCGTTCGCCTCGACGTACGTCCCGCCGAAGCCGAGCCCGAAGACCTGCTCCGCCGTCGCCTCGGCGATCGCCGGCGGGCAGATCGAGAGGATCGTGGCGCTGGAGCTGACCAGCGCCTCCACGGACCCCACGTCGGTGAAGTTGGCCGCTCGCTCCGCCGTCGCGCGGCTGCGCCCCTCGCTCGCCCAGACGACATCCGCGCTCGCAGCATTCCCGACGGCTGCGCCCATCTCGCCGGGAAAGAGGAGGCCGAGCCTCAAATGCGCTCGATGCGCGAGCCGCCCATGATCCTGCCCGTGCCGTCGTCGAAGCGCACCCAGGCCTTGCCCTTGCCGTCGTAGTCGGGCGACCAGACCACGATCGTGCCCTCGCGGCCGTCGACCCGGCAGCGCTCGGTGCCCTCGGGCTCCGCGCCGCGCCAGACCCGCACGAACGGGTTCTCCTCCCACTCGCGGCCGATCGTCGTCTCGTCGGTGTGGCCGGGATAGACCCGCGTCTCGGGCGGGAGCTTCATCAGGCGCATCACGGAGTCCCGCACCTGATCGGGGTCGCCGCCGCCGACCGCGTCCTTGAAGAGGACGTCGCCGGCAAACAGCGCGTCCCCGGCGAGGAACGCGAGGTGGTCGTCCGCGTGGCCCGGTGTCGCGATCGCCTCGAAGCGCAGCCCGCCGGTCTCGAGCGAGCCGGTGACGACCGGAAGGCCGAGGTCGCCTTCGTGCTCGACATGGTCCGGATCGCCGTGTGTCCGAAGGACATGGCTCGGCCGTACCTTCCACTGCTCCGCCGCCTCGAAGAGCGGCTCGAGCGGCGCGCCCGAGTCCACGTAGACCGCGGATCCGCCCTCCTCGTCCGCGACGAGATAGGCGTTCGAGAGCCAGCCGGGATGCATGCTTCGCGCAACGAGCATGGACGCGTAGGGTACGCCTCAAACGAGGAGGAGGATTCGGTGGCCGGTCTGATCGAGCGCATGTCCCTGGTAATCAAGTCGAAGCTGAACAAGCTTCTCGACCGGGCTGAGGATCCGGCCGAGACGCTGGACTACTCGTACGAGCAGCAGCGGGTGCTGCTCCAGAACGTCAAGCGGGGGATCGCGGACGTCGCGACCTCGAAGAAACGGCTTCAGCTCCAGACGGACAAGCTGGAGCAGAGCCTCGTCAAGCTGGATTCGCAGGCGCGCGACGCCGTAGCGGCCGGCCGGGAGGATCTCGCCCGTGCCGCGCTCGAGCGGAAGGCGCTCGCGCAGCAGCAGCTCCAGGATCTCGACGGCCAGATCGAGCAGCTCGACCAGCAGCAGCAGAAGCTCGCCGCGTCCGAGAAGCAGCTGGCGGCGAAGATCGAGGCGTTCCGGTCGCAGAAGGAGGTCATCAAGGCGCAGTACTCGGCGGCCGAGGCGCAGGTGCGGATCGGCGAGGCGGCGACCGGGATCGGCGAGCAGATGGCCGACACCGGGCTCGCGATCGAGCGGGCGCGCGACAAGACCGAGCAGATGCAGGCGCGTGCGTCGGCGGTCGACGAGCTGATCGAGGCCGGGACGCTCGAGGACTTCACCGCGGGCGACCAGACGCAGCTCGACCGCGAGCTGGCCGCGATCTCGGCCGACCGGCAGGTCGACGCCGAGCTCGAGAAGCTTCGCGCCGAGGTCGGGTCGGGCTCCGGCCAGAAGGAGATCGAGCAGTGATCGTGCGGTTGATGGGAGAAGGCCAGTACCGCGTCGACGACGACGTGCGAGGGCAGCTCAACGAGCTCGACGACCGGGCTGTCGCCGCGCTCGAGGCCGGCGAAGAGCCGACGCTCGACAGCGTCCTCGACGACATGTGGGAGCTCGTGCGCAGCCGGGGCGAGCAGTTGCCGGACGACGACCTCTCCCCCTCCGACCTCGTGATCCCGCCGAGCGACCTGACGCTCGAGGAGACGAGGAGGCTCTTCTCCGAGGACGGGCTCGTTCCGGACCTGCCCACTCGGTGAACGGCAAGGGCGGCCTCGTCCACTGGGACGACGTCGAGCCGCAGCGAGACGACGAAGGGCATTTCGGCTTCGCTGTTCGGCGCCTTGGTCGAGCGGCCGGCTGCGTCGAGGTGACCGTGAACCGTGCCGAGATCTCACCCGGGCGGTGGTCGACGCCCGCGCACGTCGAGGACGAGGAGATCTTCTACGTCCTGGGCGGATCGGGCCTGTCCTGGCAGGACGGGACGGTCTACGAGGTGCGTGAGGGCGACTGCATCGTGCATCGAGCTCGCGCCGAGGCGCACACGCTGCGCGGAGGGGACGACGGGCTCGACGTCCTCGCCTTCGGCCGGACGGGCGGCGACGGCCACGCGACGCTGCCCCGCGCCGGCGTGACGTGGCTCGGATCGAGCTGGGTCGCCTCCGGCCAGGGCGGCCATCCGTGGGATCAGGAGGCCGAGGCCGGCGAGCCGGAGGTCGGTGAGCCCGCGGAGCGCCCGCCGAACATCGTCAACGTCAACGACCTACCGCGGGAGCGCTGGATCGACCTCGCGGACGCCGCCGGCTCGGTCAGGTCGGGCCTGAACGTCGTCACCGTCGGCGCGGGGAAGCTCCCGGCGCCGGCGCACTGCCACTCAGCCGAGGAGGAGATCTTCGTCGTGCTGGAGGGAGACGGGACGCTCGAGCTCGTCCCGAGCCCGCGAGCGCGAGACCGGGGTCACGAGGAGGAGCACCTTCCCGTCAGAGCCGGTCACGTCGTCGCGCGTCCGGCGGGGACCCAGATCTCGCACGCGTTCCGCGGCGGCGACGACGGCATGAAGGTGCTGATGTACGGCTGGCGGGATACGAACGACATCACGTACTACCCGCGCTCGAACAAGATCGGCTTCCGCGGCGTCGGGCTGATGACGCGCCTCGAGCCGCTCGACTACTGGGACGGCGAGGAGCCACCCGGCTAGCGGTTGGGGTCAGACCCCGCCACGAGGGTGGGCCGATAGTGGAGCGAAACAGCTACACGCTCTCCACCGATCCGGTCAACCATCACGTCGGACAGGTCCCGTATGTGGACGAATCGTCACACACTGGTTTCGGGGTCTGACCCCAGCCTGGGCGAGGCCTAAATGGGCAGGCCGTAGAGCGCGAACCACATCGCGATGTCGGGCTCGATCGGCAGCTCCTTCTCCAGCTTCGCCTTCAGCTCGAGCTCCTCGGCGTTGTCGCGCTCCCGCTCGCCGGTCGGCACGAACGGCCAGAACGCGCCGCGCTTGTAGCCGTACACGAAGTACACCGGATGCTTTCCGCCGTCGAAGCGGAACACCGCCGCGAGCAGCTGCGGCCCGAAGCCGCGCTCGGCCAGCTCGCCGGCGACGAGGTGGACGGTCGTCACGAGATCCTCGAAGTGCTCGTCGTGGACGATCAGCCACTCGTAGCCGTAGTCGTCGCTCCGCCGCTCGATCCGCGACGACGACTCCCGCGCAGCGACGTCCAGCAGCTCCTGCATCTCGTTCTCGGCCCGCACGAACTCCCCGGCCGAGAGCGGCTTGAAGACGACAGCCGCGACACCGGCAGGCCGCAGGCCGAGCTCGACCTCCATCGACACTGCCGCGGACGGAAGAGCGAAGAGCGCGTCCCGCTTCGCCTCCTTCAGACGCTTGCGCCCGAAGAGGACGTCCCGAATGCCCATCCGGCTAGAGGTCGACCGGGCGGCCCATCTCGCGCGAGATCGCGGAAAGCCGAGCGAGCCGCTTCTCGAGCGGCGGATGCGTCATGAAGAACTCCGCGAACGAGGACTTCACGTTCGTCGGCACGATGAAGAACGCGTTCAGGCCCTGAACCTCCCGGAGATCCTTCTGCGGGATCTGCTGGATCTGCCCGGCGATCCGCTGGAGCGCCGACATCAGATTCTCCGGCGCGCCGGTGATGATCGCCGCCCCCCGGTCGGCCGCGTACTCGCGATACCGCGAGATCATCAGGATCAGCACGTAGCTGAGGACGTACGTCAGCATCGCGACGAGGAACATGATCAGCCAGACGGGCGTCCCGCCCCGGTCCCTGCCTCCGCCGAACATGCCGCTGAAGAGACCGACGCGCATCAGCAGCGCGGCGACCATGGCGAAGAAGCTCGAGACGGTCATGATCGCGACGTCGCGGTTCCCGATGTGGGAGAGCTCGTGCGCGAGGACGCCCTCGACCTCCGGCTTGCTGAGCCGGTACCACAGGCCCTCGGTGACCGCGACGACGGAGTTCTTCGGGTTGCGCCCGGTCGCGAACGCGTTCGGCACGTCGGTCGGCACGACGGCGATCCGCGGCTTCGGGAGGTCGGCCATCGCGCACAGCCGCTCGACCATGTCGTGCAGCTCCGGCGCTTCGTCGCGCTCCACGATCTTCGCGCGTGAGGCGGCAAGCGCGATCTTGTCGGACGTGTAGTACTGGGCGAAGGCGAGGACGCCCATGATCACGACCAGGAACCAGATCCCGATGTCCGTGAACGCAACCAGCGCGACGAAGAACCCCACGTAGAGGGCCCCGAGGAGGAACATCGTCAAGAACATGCGGAACGACAGGCCCGCATCTCTTCCGTACGTGCGTTGCATCGCGTCGATTGTAGTTCTGGGCGCTCTCGCTACGGCGGCGGTTCCGCGCGTCGCCTTCGCCCAGGAGCGCCGCGTCGTGGTCGTGCCTGGGCTGGAGCCGGGCGACCTCGCAGCCCTGACGGACCGGGGCGCAGTCGGCCTCCTCGTCCCGGACGCAGGCCCGGAGACCAGCGGCGCCCGCGCGCGGGCCGCGCTGGAGCGAGGAGCAGTGCGGAACTCGATCCTCGGCGGGCTGCCGGAGGGCGATTCGCTGCTCGAGGTGGAGACCTCCGCCGCCGTGCCGGCCGGGCCCGCGATCGTGCTCGGCCTTCCGACCGGAGGCGAGCAGCCGAACGACCGCCGCTACCCGATCGCCGTCCTCGGGGAGGGGTACGGCGGGGTGCTCACCTCGGGCTCGACGAGGATCCCCGGCCTCGTCTCGATCGTCGACGTCGCTCCGACCGCGCTCGGCGAGGAGGGCTCGCTCGGTTCCTCCGCGGACGACGATCCCCTCGGGACGCTGGACGAGCTCGACCGGCGCATCGAGGCGAACCGTGACGCGAAGGCGGTCGTCCTGCTCCTGTCGCTGGCGCTGATCGTCGCGGTCGCGACCTTCCTGCCGGCCGCCGTCCTTCCGACGTTCGCCGCCGTGCTGCTGGCGAACCTGGCGCTCGGAGCCTTCGGCTCGACCGAGGTCTGGGTCGACGCACTCGTCGTCGTGGCGTCCGTCGCGTCCTCGCTGCTCCTCGCCCGCGCGGGACCGACTGCCCACGGCCTGCTCATGGTCGGCGTGCTCGGCGCGTACCTCGTGGCGATGGTGGTCGACGAGCGTTGGGTCGCCCTCTCGCCGCTCGGTCCGACCCAGAACGCGCGCTTCTACGGGCTCTCGAACCTGCTGGCCACCCTGCTCCTCGTCCCCGCGCTCGCCGGAGCCGTGCTGCTCGGGCGCCGCTTCGGTCTGTGGGCGTTCGGCGGCGTGGCGGCGCTCTCGCTGGTGACGGTCGGCGGAAGCTCGTTCGGCGCTGACGGCGGCGGCGCAATCGTTCTGCTCGTTGCCTTCGCCGTGCTGGCGGCGCTCTCGCTCGGCTTCGATCGGCGGCTGGCGATCGGCGCCGCCGCGGTCGCCGTCGTGCTGGCCGTTGCGCTCGCAGTCGGCGGCTCGAGCCACGTGACAGATGCGCTCGAGGACGGCCCGGTCGGTCTCGCGGAGGACCTCGGCCGCCGGATCCAGCTCTCCGTCGAGCGGGCGACCGCGGGCTGGGGCGTCGCGCTACTGGTCTTCGGCGGGATCGCCGCCCTCGCCGTCCTGGCCTGGCGCGAGCGGCGGCCGCTGCTCCTCGCCCTGCTGGCCGCCCTCGGCGTCTCGCTTGTCGTCAACGACTCGCCGAACGACGTCGTGATCGCAGGGCTCGTCTGCTACCTGGTGCTCAGCAGTGCGCCGGGGCTCGCCCGACCAGCGCCCGAACGAGACCGCCCGGCCCTTCGGGCACAGCCAGCGCGAACCGCCCCGGCCTCGCCGCCGTGAGCACGGTCATCCCCCGCCCCGACCGCTCGACGCAGACGGCGCCGGCCTTGACCCGCCAGTAGCGCGTGTAGCGGATCTTCAGCCGATACGTCCCGGCCGCCGGCAGCAGTCCCTCGAGACCGGCGTGGTCGAGTCGCGTGACGACCGGCGAGCCCAGCCCGGTCAGGATCGGCTCCGGACGCGGCACCTCGTAGATCGCCAGCTGCGGACTGCTGAAGACCTGCCGGAGGCCGGAGCTTCCCGAGCGGAGCAGGGCCGCCTCGCGCTCCTCGCCCTTCTGGCCGAGGCGCGTCTCGGGGAGGACGACGAACCGCACGCCCATCCCGCGGAGCCATGCGCGGTACGCGGCCGGCGAGAGCGCCTGCTCGTAGAAGAGCTCGTTCCGCGCGATGTCGATCTGCCGGTACCAGCCCCGCGCGAGTGGAATCCCGGCACGCGGCAGCCAGTAGGCCTCCCAGTGGTCGAAGGTCGGCACGACCTCCACGCGATAGTTCGGCGTCGAGCGCTCGGCGAGGAAGGTGACCGCCGGAGCCCAGAACGTCCGGTCCGCGGCGCGCACGTCCGTCCTGTCGAGCGCGGCTCCCGCGTACGGCGCGACGTTGTAGATCAGTGCGGCGCTCAGGGCCAGCGCGGTCAGCCAGCGCGGCCGGAACCGCGCGACGAACGCGGTCATCAGCATCACCGGGAAGACCACCGACCGAAGCCGTGTCAGGTTCTCCCCGACCGGCGTCGAGACGACGAACATCGCGATGCTCGCGGCTCCCCAGACCAGGAAGAACGCCCAGAGGATCGCGCCGCGGCGGGCTCGCCGCGCGAGCTCGGCGCCGAGGACGCTCACCGTCAGCACCGCTGCGAGCTCGAGCCCGCGGAACGGGTAAGGCCCGCTGCTCGGAAAGAACACGAGGGCGGCGAGCTGGATCGCCGCGATCCCTGCGAGGGCCGCGACGAACGCGACGGCGTGCGGCCCCGCTCGCCGTACAAGAGCCAGCGCGAGCAGGACGATGCAGAGGAAGACGAACGCGAGCGGGCTGAAGCCGAGCGTCAGCGCCGCGGCACCGGCGGCCAGCCAGCGCCGGTCACTCTGGAGGAGACGCAGAGCGCCGAGGCCCGCTGCCAGGCCGAGCGCGTAGCTATAGGTCCCGACGAAGATCGGCCCCGCAGCGAGCACCGCGAACGCGCGGGCCGGCCAAATCCCGGCGGCGCCCCACTCCCGCTCCACGATCGACGCGAAGAGCACCGCGGAAACCACGACCGCGGCGAAGACGAGGGGCAGGTTCCCGACGAGCGCGGCCGGCAGGTAGTAGAGGAGGCTGTAGGACGCGAGCGGGTAGTGGCCGCCGTACCAGAGGTTGTCCCAGACGTACACGCCCTCCTCGACCAGGAGCGTGCGGTAGAGGTGGGCCGGCGCGTCGCCGGTCTGCGGCGCGAGGGCCACGAGCAGGGCGGCGCCGGCGAAGGCGAGGCCGCCGGCGATCAGGATCTCGCGGCGAGGCGCGATCAGGCGTGAGACGGCGGCGGTCACGGCGTTAGTGTGACTGGTTGCCCGGGTAGACTCGCCGCGTGCGCCGTCTCCTCCTGATTGCGCTCTTCGCCGTCCTGCTCGTCGGCTGCGGCGGCGGCGAGGAAACGACGGCGACGCCGGAGACGGTCGATCACGACCGCGACGCAGACGGAGACCGGCGAAACGGGGACCGGCGAGACCGAGACCGATAGCGACGCGGGCGCCGTCGAGGGCGATCCGGCCGCCGGAAAGCAGCTCTTCGCATCGAACGGCTGCGCCGGCTGCCACACCTTCGAGCCGGCGGGCTCGACCGGCACCACCGGGCCGGACCTCGACGAGCTCCCGGACCTCGCTGAGAACGCGAACCAGCCGCTTGCGGAGTTCGTTCGGACGTCGATCACGAACCCGAACGCGTACGTCGAAGAGGGCTACCCCGAAGGCGTCATGCAGGCGTACGACCAGCTCAGCGACGAAGAACTGAACAATCTCGTCGCGTTCCTCATCCAGGATTGATCGACCTCCGCGCTGCGCGCAGCGACCCGGAGTCGGTGCGGGCCGGCATCGCGCGAAAGGGCGGCGCCGAGGCGTTCGACGAGCTGCTCGACGCCGACGCGCGCTGGCGAGAGCTCGTTCCGCAGGTCGACGAGCTGCGAGGCCGCCAGAAGCTGAAGGGCAAGCCGACGCCCGAGCAGGTCGAGGAGTTGAAGCAGGTCAAGGAGGATCTCCGCCGCCTCGAGGAGGAGCTGTCGGCGGCGGAGTCGCGCAGGGACGAGCTCCTCCGGCAGGTTCCGAACCCGGCCCACGACTCGGTGCCCGACGAGGAGACGGACGACGCCGAGGGCGAGGTCGCGCGCCAGGTCGGCGAGCCGCCCTCACTCGCGGAGCCGAAGGACCACCTCGAGCTCGGCGGCTACGACATGGAGCGCGGCGCGCGCCTCTCGGGATCGCGCTTCGGCTACATCGTCGGCGACGCTGCCCGGCTCTCACTCGCGCTCTACCGCTGGGCGCTCGAGCGCCTGGTGGCGGAGGGCTTCACGCCGGTGATCCCGCCGGTGCTCGTCCGCGAGGAGGCGATGTACGGCACCGGGTTCTTCCCTGCCGAGCGCTTCGAGATCTACGAGGTGGCGGACGAGGGCCTGTACCTGACCGGCACGTCCGAGGTGGCCCTGGCCGGGCTGCACATGGGCGAGATCCTCGAGCGGGAGCAGCTGCCGCTCGAGTACACGGCCTTCTCGGCCAACTTCCGGCGCGAGGCGGGCGCCGCCGGCCGCGACACGCGCGGCATGTTCCGCGTCCACCAGTTCAACAAGGTCGAGATGTTCGCCTACACGCTTCCGGAGGAGTCCTGGGAGGAGTTCGACCGGCTCGTCGGGATCGAGGAGTCGCTCGTGCAGGAGCTCGGCCTGCCCTACCGCGTGGTCAACATCGCCGCCGGCCAGCTGAGCGCGGCGGCGGCGAAGCGAATCGACATCGAGGCGTGGTTCCCCTCACAGGAGCGCTATCGCGAGCTCACATCGGCGTCGAACACGACCGACTACCAGGCCCGGCGCCTGGGGATCCGGTACCGGCCCAACGGCGGCACGGAGTTCGTCCACACGCTGAACGGCACCGCGGTCACGGACCGCTGGGCACTCGCGATCCTGGAGAACTTCCAGGGCGAGGTGCCCGAGGTGCTCCGCGAGTTCGGCGCTCCGGAACATGTCCGCAAGTAACGCGTCCGGACATGTCCGCCGGACATGTCCTCTCGCCGCCGAACGTCCACACGCCGCCCGTAGTCACGTGGCGACCCGAGCCGGCACGGACCTCTCCCGCCGGGCGGGGTCCCGGTGCCAGGCACCAGGACATGGCCCCGGCACGGCCGCAAGGGACTAGAGCGGCACGGCCGCGCCCGAGTCGGCTGAGCGGTACAAGGCGTCGATGGCGCGCGCCTGGTGGACGGCGTCGTCGCGGCCGAGGCGCAGCTCGTCCTCGCCGCGGATCGCGTCCGCGAGGTTCTCCAGCTCGAGGCGATACGAGTCGACCGGCTCGAGCTCGATCCGCTCGCCATCGCCCTCGCGGCGAACCTCGATCACCGGCTGCCGGCAGTGCCACGGATCGTCCAGGAACAGCGATCCCTCGGTACCGAGGACCTCGAGCTCGTCCCGATCCGGGAGCCGGAAGCCACAGTCGAACTGGGCGATCACGTCGCCGGCGAACTCGAGCGTGCCCGTGAAGACGGTGTCCACGCCCCGCTCCCAGACGCCGGTTCCGTAGACGCGACGAGGCTCGCCTGCGATCAGGCGTGACCCGCTGACGCAGTAGCAGCCGACGTCCATCAGCGCGCCGCCCTCGAGATCGGCCGCGAGCCGGATGTTTGCCTCGTCAGCGATGGTGAAGCTGAACGCGGCCCGCACCACGCGCACCTCACCCACCGCGCCGCCGCGCACCAGCTCGACGAGTTGCGCGGTCTGCGGATTGTGGCGGTACATGAACGCCTCGGTGAGCACGAGTCCCTCCCGCTCCGCAACGTCGAAGGCGCGCTCGACGTCCTGCGGGTGCCGGCTGAGCGGCTTCTCGCACAGGACGTGCTTGCCTGCCTGGAGCGCGCGGATCGACCACTCGACGTGCATCGAGTTCGGGAGCGGGTTGTAGATGGCGTCGATCTCGGAGTCGGCGAGCAGCTCCTCGTAGCTCCCGTATGCCTGCGGGATGTCCCACTCCCGCGCGTACGCCGCCGCGCGGGCGGGGTCGCGGCTCGCGACCGCCGTGATCTCGAACTTGTCCGACTCTCGCGCAGGGGCGATCACGAGGCGGTTGATATGCGCCGTCGAGAGGATCCCGACCCGGACGCTCACGTGGCCTCCCGCAGCGCCGGATAGAGCGCGCGGAACCGCTCATACCCCTCGGCGTATCGAGACGACCACGCGGCGTCCGGCTCGACCTCGTCCCGGACCCGGACGCATGCCTCGACCGCCTCCCGCACATCATCGAAGACTCCGGCCGCGACACCGCCGAGCAGCGCGGCGCCGTACGCCGCGCCCTCCTCGACGACCGTCCGCTGCAGGGGCATCCCGAGCACCGAGGCGACAATACGCAGCCAGAGCTCGCTGCGCGCACCTCCTCCGGACGCGCGCCCCGCCCGCACGTCGCATCCGAGCTCGCGAACGACCTCGAGGCAGTCGCGCAGGCCGTACGCGACGCCCTCCATCACCGCGCGGACGAGCGCCCCGCGGTCGTGCCGCAGCGAGAGCCCGACGAAGGCGCCCCGCGCCTCGGGGTCGGCGTGCGGCGTCCGCTCGCCCGCGAGGTACGGCAGGAACGTGACCCCCTCTGCACCCGGCTCCCACCTCGCGGCCTCCTGATCGAGGAGCTCCGGCGGTGCGTCCGGCGCGCAGATCCGCCGGAACCACCCGAGCGAGCCGGCGGCCGAGAGCATCACGCCCATCGCGTGCCAGGTGCCTGGCACGGCGTGGCAGAAGACGTGCGCGCGGCCCTGCGGATCCGGCCGGTAGCCCGCCAGCGGTGCAAAGACGACGCCCGAGGTCCCGAGCACGACCGAGGCAAGTCGCGGCTCGTGGACGCCGACGCCGATCGCCCCGGCCGCCTGGTCGCCCGCACCGGCCACCTCCGTGGACTCGCTCACGGGCGGCAGCCACTCCCGCGGGATCTCCAGCGCCGCGACTACCTCCTCGCTCCAGCGCCGGTTCGCGACGTCGAAGAGGAGGGTTCCGGACGCGTCGGCGGCATCGGTCGCCTGGTCGCCGAGCAGCCTGAGACGGACGTAGTCCTTTGGGAGCAGGACGTGGGCGATCCGCTCGTAGATGTCAGGCTCGTGCCTGCGCAGCCAGAGGAGCTTCGGCGCCGTGAAGCCCGGCAGCGCGCGGTTGCCCGTCAGCTCGATCAGCCGTTCGAGGCCGATCCGCTCCTCGATCTCCGCGCACTCGGCGGCCGTCCGCTGGTCGTTCCAGAGGATCGCCGGGCGCAGGACGCGCCGTTCGGAGTCGAGCGCCACGAGCCCGTGCATCTGGCCTGAGAGCCCGACCCGCTCAGCGCGCGCGCCCAGCCGCTCCAGCGCCTGCTCGGCGGCGCGCACCCAGTCGTCGGGATCCTGCTCGGCCCATCCGGGGCGTGGAATCGAGAGCTCGTAGCCCTCCTCCGCCCGGCCGACGACCTCGCCGTCCGGCGTCAGCGCGATCGCCTTGACCCCCGACGTGCCGACGTCGAGGCCGATCAGCGAGGTCACGACGTGGAGAGCCCGGCCGCCTCGATCGCCGCGACGGCGAGCGCCTCGTCCTGCTCGCCCGGGAGGCCGCTGACCCCGACGGCGCCGACCCGGCGCCCACCCTCGAAGGCCGCCACCCCGCCGCGGAAGAAGCTGAAGAACGGGTCGAAGCTCGCCAGCTCGGCAGGGTCGTCGCGCATCTTTGCCGCCAGCGCTCCGGTGGAGGCCATGTCGCTTCGCGCCGCCGTGTACGCCTTCCGCTGCGCGTTCAGCCGAGTGTCGTGCGCGGCGCCGTCCATGGTCGCCGCCGCGACGAGCTCGCCGTGCGAGTCGGCGACGAAGACGGACACCGGACCCGGACGCCTCCCGCACGACCGAGTCGACGATCGCCTGCGCCTGCTCGAGCGTCATGCCCCGAGCGCCGCGTAGACGAGCTCGTACGCCCGCACCGCGTCCTTCCGCGTCTGCGCCTCCCGGAGCGCAGCATCATCGATCCGCCCTGCGACCTCGTCGATGAACCGCCACTGCAGGACGCTCCGGCGCACCGCCTCGATCGCGTCCTCGGTGTACGGGTAGAGGTCGAAGCCGAGCCGCTCGCCGTTCTCGCCGTACCCTGCCCGGCGTAGCTCGAGCGCCAGCTCCAGCGTCTCCATGAAGGCCGTCGCCCCGACCATGTTGTCGTCGTCGAACGTGCCCCAGCCGGAGTTGGCGTGCTGGTGGCCAAGCAGGCCCTCGGCGGCGAGCAGCGCGGCGTACTCGCCGAGGCTCTCGCCGTTCATGAGCAGGTGCTGCCAGTCCATGTTGACCTTGACGTTGTCGACGCCCTGCCCGCGCAGCGTGTGGATCACGTGCAGCGCCATCCCGATGTTGCGCATGAAGATCTTCATCGCCGGCTCGGAGTTCTTGTGCTCGAGGAAGAGCAGGACGCCGTGGTCGGCACAGCGCTGGGCGGCCTCGCCGAGACCCTCGATCAGCCACTTCCAGCTGTCCGCGTACGGCGTCTGGAACGGATAGTTGTAACCCTCGATCCCGGGCCAGACGATCAGGTGCGCGCCGATCGAGCCGGCGAGGTCGGCGGCCGCGACCGTGATCCGCCTCGCCTCGGCCCGAATCTCCGGATCCGGCGAGGTGAGCCCGCCCCGGCCGAAGCGCGGATCCAGATGGAGCCCGCCGGCGAGCGCGTAGATGTCGCGGTCGCCGAGCGCCGCGCGGATCTCCTCGAGGCTCGACTCGTCCAGCTCGCCCGGATAATGGAACTCGTAGCCGTCGATCAGGTCGCCGAGCCCCTCGACGGCGCGGCGTACGCGCTCGACCATCGACTCGCCGGCCCACTCGGGCTGGTAGCCGCCCGGCACGAACCTGGTCACCATCGGCCCGAGCGCCCAGATCCCGAGACTCGTCTTCACCGCGACAGCACCTCCTCCCTCTTCCCGCTCTCTGACGAGCGCAGCATCGCCTCGACGACCTCGTCGCAGCGGTAGCCGTCCTCGAAGGTCGCTCCGTGCGGAGAGACCTCGTGCTCTCCGGCGATCGCCTCGAGCATGTGCGCCAGCTCGTGGACGAAGGTGTCGCCCCAGCCGATGATGTGGCCGGGGGGCCACCAGAACCGCATGTACGGGTGCTCCTCCTCCGTGACCAGGACGCGCCGGAACCCCTTCGCGTCCGCGACCTCGAGCTCGTTCAGGCGCTCGACGTCGAATGCCGCCGAGCCCTTCGTGCCGTTGACCTCGAACGCGTTCGAGTTGACGCGGCCCCGGGCGAGGCGCGACGCCTCGAGCGTCCCGGCGACGCCGTTCTCGAACTCGACGGTGGCCACGAAGTGGTCGTCCACCTTCCGCCCGGGCACGATCGTTCGAACCGAGGCCGATACGGACGAGATCTCGCCGACGAGGTATCGCGCCAGGTCGACGATGTGCGTCCCGAGGTCTCCGAGCGCGCCGGTCCCCGCCTGCGCCGGATCGAATCGCCAGATGGTCTCGTCCGCCTCCCAGCCCCACGACTGCAGGTAGCGAGCGCGGAAGTGGACGATCTCCCCGAGCTCGCCCGCGTCGACGAGCTCGCGCACGAGCCGTACGGCCGGCACGAAGCGGTAGTTGAAGCCGCACATGTGGACCACGCCGGCCTGCTCGGCCTCCTGCCACATCCGGTGCGACTCCTCCGCGGAGAGCCCGAGCGGCTTCTCACACAGGACGTGCTTGCCGTTCCGCGCCGCCTCGACGCAGGGCTCGGCGTGGACGGCGTTCGGCCCACCGTTGTCGAAGAGCTGCACCCGGTCGTCGGCGACCTGCTCGCGCCAGTCGGTGACCGCATCGGCCCAGCCCCACTCGTCCCGGGCGGCCTCGACCGCCTCGCGGTTGCGGCCCGAGATCGAGACGAGCTCCGGCCTGAGCGGGACGTCCAGGCGGCGCAACGCCTGCAGTGCGCGCGAGTGCGCCTTGCCCATGAAGGCGTAGCCCAGCATCGCGACGCCGATCGGCTCGCTCACGCCGCGGCCGACCCGTCGAAGTACCGCTGCGCGAGCGCCCACGCCTCCTTGCCGCACTGGGCGCCGACCCGGCGGCCTGAAAAGTCGTCCGGCGGGACGTGGATGCCCATCCAGAGCCTCGACTGCCCCGCGGCGTCCGCCGCGTCGAAGTAGGTCGCCCACTGCAGCTTGAGGTCGCGGCTCGGCCCGTGCTCGATCTTCAGCGCCCCGCGCGGGACCGGGACCTCGTAGATGCCGCCGGGGAAGAACGAGCTGCCGGTGAACGCCGTGAGGACTTCCGCGGCGGCGCGGCTGAACGTGCTGTGGCCGGAGACGTAGCCGGCGAACGCCGGCGTCACGAACGTCGGCAGCTGGTAGGGCACCCAGTCGATTGCTCGGATCCAGCGCACGCCGCTCGCCTGCGTGGCCGGGTCCTTGGGGAAACCGGCCCAGGCACGGATGTACGTCTCGCCGCCGCGCCGCTCGACGAGGCCGGGCACCGCCGGCAGCTCGCCCTTCCCGCCGAGGTAGCGGATCATCGAGATCGGCCGAACGGAGTCGTAGTGCCCCTTGAGGCCCCAAGCAGCAACGGCCGCGTCGTGGACGGCGCCGTTCAGCGCGAGGTAGAGCTTGACGTCCCACTCGAGCCGATCGAGCTCGGGCCCGCGGCCCCCGATCCGCCGCGCGAGGCCTGGCGAGTCGGTGACCTCGTTCGCGACTGAGTTCCAATGGCCCGGCGGCGTCTCGGAGCGCGGGCCGTCCGCCCAGTACTCCGCGAGCGCGCGGGCAAAGTCTCCGCGGAGGACGACGTTCGGGGGGTACGGCTTCCCGGTCGCGGGATTGACGTCGTGCCCGCGACCGTCGTTCGCTCCGAGCGAGTTGCCGCCCCGCGCGCCGGGCCCGATGTCGATCGACACGCCGCTGCGTGGATCGAGGTCGGCGCTGCGGCGGATGACCGCGAGGGCGTCGCGCTTGTACACGCGGCCGCTGGAGGCATCGAGCTTGGGCGGAGCGCCCGGGTCGATCGGGACACCGGAGTCGGAGGCCGGCAGCGCGAAGGCACGCACGTGACCCCAGTGCGGCCCGACGAACGACTGGACGCTCCCCGGCTGCGGGATGCCGTTCTGCGCGACGATGCGGGCGAGCGCGAGCGGCTGCCAGCTCGATGGGTCGCTCATCTTCGTCCCGGGCTCCTCCACGACGAGCGGCGGGTTTGCCGGCTTGTAGGTGGGATCCGCGTAGCGGAGCGCCTCGTTGGCGCCGTCCTCGCGACCGCGCTCGATGTAGGCGGCCGCGATGCGGTTCCCGAGCGCAGCCGGCGAGCCGCCTTCCGTCTCCACGTAGTCGATCCGGTAGCAGAGCCCCTCGAACGTTCCCACCAGCTCGTCGAACGTCTCCTGCAGCCCCGAGGCGTAGGAGTAGCGGTGGAGAAGCAGGCGGTAGGCCGCGTAGCTCAGCGCGGTCTCGCGAGCCGCCTGCACGTCGTCCGCACTCAGCTTCTCGCGTACGAGCAAGCCGTCGGCCTGCGGGTCGTAGGCGGCCCACGCGTCCCACATCGCTGCGGAGACGTGGAAGAGGTTTCGCGCGTGAACGGTCGGCGCCGGGGTGTCCCGCTCGATCGCGTGGAGGAGTGCCTCGTTCCAGACCCGTGCAACGGAATGGCCCTCCCGGGGTCGCGGCGTGCAGTCGTCACGGGTGTACGAGCTCTCCGACGAGCCGCCCCCGAACGAGCAGGCTGCCACCAGCGAGACGAGCAAGCAGGAGCGAGGCGCCGGCTTTCACGGCTGGTCGATCTCGAGAATCTGGTTCGCCTCGACGTTCTCGAGCACCGTCTGCTCGCCGCCCGGCCACCGAACGCGGACCTCGGCGACCGAGCCCGCGTCGCCGAGCCCGAAGTGAAGCCGGGGGTCTTCGGACGAGAGGTAGCTCGAACCCGCCTGCAGCTCACGTCGGAGCGTCCGTCCGTCTGCAAGCTTCACGGTCACCTCGGCGCCGGGGGGCGCGCCCTCGAGCGCGACCTCCAGCCAACCGACGGCGCCACGGTTCTGGAGCAGGACGAGCGGCCGCCCCAGCGGCAGGACCGCGACGTCGAGGTCGCCGTCGTTGTCGTAGTCGGCCGCCGCGCTGCCCCGAGCGACGAGCCGGCCGACGCCCTGCACCGCATCGCGCACCTCCCGGAACCTGCCCTCCCGTCCTTCGGCAAACAGGTTCTGGAAGATCTGGATCCGCTCGGCGTCCCGCCCGAGGTTCGTGACCGGGATGTAGCCGTTGACCAGCGCGAGATCGAGGTCCGTGTCGTTGTCGAGATCCGCCCAGGATGCGCCCCAGCCGGTCGAGCGCTCGAGGTCGATCCCGGCGTCCGCCCTGACGTCCGTAAACGAGGGGTCGTTGTCGTCGGGCGGATTCGACCGGTAGAGGGCGTGACCCTGGCCGCGCGAGTTCGAGACGAAGATGTCCGAGCGGCCGTCGGCGTCCCAGTCGCCGACCGCCACGCCCATGCCCGCGTGAGGGTCGGCCACGCCGGCGGCGGCCGCCCGCTCCTCGAAGCGGAAGCCGAGGCCGGCCGGGTCGGCGGCGACTCCGCCGGGCCAGGGCACGTTCTCGTAGAGGCGGTTCGGGTTGGAGTCGTTCGCGAGGTGAACGTCGAGATCACCGTCGCGCTCGAAATCGGAGAGCACGACGCCGAGGCCATAGCCGAACCGCACGACCTCGAGCCCGGCCTCCCGCCCCACCTCGCGAAACTCGCGGTCGCCCTCGTTCAGGAACAGGAGATCCCGGCGACCCGCGAAGGTGTTCGGGAACCCAAGCTGGGCCTCGGGAATCCGGTTCGCCTCGTCGACGTAGCCGCTGACGACGAGGTCGGGCAGGCCGTTGCCGTCGAGGTCCCCGGCGGCGGCGCCCGTGTGCCAGCCGAACACGCGGACGGCGGCGTCCTCGTCCGCCTCGGTGAGCTCCTCGCCGTCGTTCCAGAGCAGCGTGCTGCGGTCGGCGCCGGTCACGTACAGGTCGGTGTGGCCGTCGCCGTCGAGATCGGCCGCCACGCAACCCTGGCCCCGAAGCGCCACGCCGGCGCCCGTCTCCTCGGTGACGTCGGTGAACCGGCCCTCCCGGTTCCGGAAGAGCCGCGTCGTCGGCAGCCCGCCGCGTGCCTTCCATTCGTCGCGCTCGTTGCGCGAGTGGCCGTTCACGACGAAGAGGTCGAGCCAGCCGTCGCCGTCGTAGTCGAGCCAGCAGAGCCCGCCGCCCGTCATCGCGGCAGCATCCGCGGACTCGTCCCAGCGAAATGCCCCGTGCCGGAACCGGAGGCCGACCTGTCCGGCGACGTCGACGAACGAGAGATTGCCCGGCTGCGCCGCCGGCCCGGAGACGGACTGGCTACCGCAAGCGGTGAGCGCGACGAGCGCGGACGACGCCGCGACCAGGATCAGGCCGCGGCGCAGCGACTTCAGACGCCTCCACGCGCGGCGCGCCGCCGCTTCGAGAGGGCGTCCACCAGGACGGCACCGAGAAGCACGAGGCCGGTGATGACGAACTTCGTCCCCGACGCGAGCCCCAGCAGGTCCATGCCGTTCTGGATCGAGGCGATCACGAGCGCGCCGAGCAGCGCCGCGATCACGCGGCCTGTGCCGCCGAAGAGGCTCGTGCCGCCGATCACCGCGGCGGCGATGACGAGGAGGAGCAGGTTGCCGCCGCCGGTGTTGGTGGCGACCGACCGGAGACGGGACGCGAGCATGATCCCTCCGACGCCGGCCATGAAGCCGCTGATCATGAAGACCATGATCCGGACGCGATCGACGTCGATTCCAGCCCGTCGCGCCGCCTCCGCGCTCCCTCCGACCGCGTAGACGTGACGCCCGAAGCGCGTCCGGCTGGCGATGAACGACCAGAAGAGAAGGAAGCACTCCGAGGATGACGATCACCTGCGGCACGCCGCGGTCCTCGTTCAGGTACCAGACGGCTGCGAAGGTCACCACCGCGAGGCCAACCGTCTGCAGCACGATCAGCACCGTCGGCTTCCCGACCAGGCCCCCCGCCCGGCGTGCGAGCGCCAGCCGCAGCTGAAGCGCGGCATACGCCACCACCACGACCACGGCCAGGACCCACCCCCAGAACTCGCTCAGGAAGTCGTTCGCGATCCCGACCACGGTGTCGTCCTGAATCCGGATCGTCCCGGCCGTCGAGTACTGCGTCGTGAGGATGAGGACGACGCCGGACCAGATCAGGAAGCCGGCCAGCGTCACGACGAACGACGGCACGCCGGCCTTCGTGATCACGAGCGCTTGCGCCAGCCCGATGGTCGTCGTGCAGAGAAGGCCGACCCCGATCGCGGCCCACCACGGCCAGCCCGGGTCGTCGGGGCGCAGCAGGAGCGTCATGACAACGGCTCCTACGGCGCTGACGAACCCGACGGCGAGGTCGATCTCGCCGATCAGAAGGACGAAGACGACCCCGATCGCCATCGTCGCGACGGCGGCCATCTGGAGGAGCAGGTTCGTGAAGTTCCGCTCCGTGAGGAAGTTCTCGTCGAGGATGGAGAACGTGATGACGATCAAGACGAGGCCGACGATGATCGGGAGCGTCCCCAACTCGCCGGCCCGCACCCCCTGCCACCACAGGCGCGTGTAGCCCGAGAGCGTCTCCGACTCATGGCGCTCGTCGACCGGCGGTCCTCCCGGAACGCGCGCGACGGGCGCGGCAGTGGGGTCTGAGCTCACGCCTCGACCTCCGCCCCTGCCTCAGCCGCGCCCTCCGCCGGAGCGCCGCCCTCCATGCCGGGGACGTGGTAGAGCTTCCCGGCGGTGATCGCGTGGACGACCTCCTCCTGCGTCGCCTTCTCCCGCTCGAAGAGCGCTACGCGCTGACCGAGGCGGAGCACGGCGATCCTGTCCGCGACCTCGAAGACGTCGTGCAGGTTGTGTGTGACGACCGCCACGGCGAGGTCACGCTCGGCCAGCCGCCGGACGAGGTTCAGCACCTGCCGCGTCTGGACGACCCCGAGTGCGGCGGTCGGCTCGTCGAGGATGACGACGCGCGAGTTCCACATGACGGCCTTCGCCACGGCGACCGACTGCCGCTGACCGCCCGAGAGGCCGGCGACCGTCTGCCGGACGGACTTCAGAGTCGTTACCGACAGGCTGTCGAGCGTCTCCCCCGCAGTCCGCTCCATCGACGACTCGTCGAGGACGACGCGTCCGAGCGTCCGCTCGCGGCCGAGGAACATGTTCGCGACGACGTCGAGGTTGTCGGCGAGAGCGAGATCCTGGTAGACGACCTCGATCCCTCGCCTGGCGGCGTCCCGGGGCCCGTGGATGGTCACCGGCTTGCCGTCGAACGAAGATTTCGCCCTCGTCGAACGGGTAGATGCCGGCGATGCCCTTGATGAGCGTCGACTTGCCGGCGCCGTTGTCGCCGACGAGGGCCATGACCTCGCCCGGGCGGATCTCGAAGTCGACCCGGTAGAGCGCCTGCACGGCGCCGAACGCCTTCGAGGCGTTCCTGACCTCCAGGAGCGGGGTGTCGGCCACTGGACTCTCCTGTCCGAAGTCGGCTGGGAGGGCCGCCTCGTGGCGGCCCTCCCAGCACCTCAGTTCGTCAGCTTTGTTCCTTGCAGAAGTCGGTCTGCGAAGTGTCGCCCTTGCAGATCTCCGCGACCGTGCGGAACCCGTCGTCGATCACGGACTCCTGGATGTTGTCCGCGGTCACGCCGATCGGAGTGAGCGCGAAGTACGGCACGATGCCGTCGCCCTCGGACTCCTCGGCCGGGTTGCCGTCCTCGGCCTTGATGCCGATCAGATTGAACTCGACGTCAGTCTCGACGCTCGACAGGTCCTCCCCGTTCCGCAGTGCGAGGGCGACCGCCGTCGCAAGGTCGGCCTCGGCCTTGATCGGCTTGTGGACCGTCATCGTCTGCTTGCCGAGGAGGATGTTCTGGATCCCCGCGACCGTCGCGTCCTGGCCGCTCACGGGCGCCTTCGTGATCCCTGCCGCCTCCATCGCGTTGATGGCGGAGTTCGCGAGCCCGTCGTTCGCGGCGAAGACCGCGTCGACCTTGTTGTCCGCGCTCGTGAGGATCTGCTCCATGATCGTCTGAGCCTGCTGGTTGTCCCAGCCGGGGACATGCCGGTCGGCCACGAGCTCCCACTCGCCCGCGTCGACCTTCGGCTTCACGGTCTCGTAGTAGCCGGTGCGGAACAGGAAGGAGTTGTTGTCCTCCTCGCCGCCGTTGAGCATGACGACCCCGCTTAGAGTCGAGCGCGTCGATAACCGGCTCCATCTCACGGCCCATCGTCCGCCCGACCTCGACGTTGTCGAAGCTGACGTACGCCGCGCCGCCGGAGCCGCCGGTGTTGAAGCGGTCGTATTCGACGACGTCGACACCCGCCTCCTTGGCGTTGTCGATGATGGTGGCACCCGAGCCGGTGTCGATGCTCACGAGCAGGATGACGCTGGCGCCGTCGGCGATCGCCTGCTCGGCCTGCGACTGCTGCTGCGCCGCATCGTTCTCGGCGTTCACGATGTTGTACTCGACGTCGGCCGCCTTGAAGGCCTCCTCGAAGTAGCGCCGGTCGTCCGACTCCCACCGCGGCGAAGTCGCGCTGTCGGGAAGGAGTACCCAGATCGCTGCCCTCACCGTCGCCGCCACCGCCCTCTTCGTCGTCCCCTCCGCAGCCCGCGGCAACCAGCGCCAGAACTGCGACCAAACCGAGCAGGAGCCAGAGAAGCCTCGGCGTCCTCCTCCTTGACCCCGCGTCAAGCCTTCTCAAGACACTTCCTCCTCCATGGGGGTACGGGTTCGCGAGCAGGGACGGGCCGCCGTCCTTGGTCTCGGCGCCAACCTAAGTTCCACCGGAATCTGTGTCAACCTGCCTAGGAGCGCTTAACGACAGCGCTACGCTGCGAGCGGGCGGGGTGCCGGAGCGGTCGAACGGGGCGGTCTTGAAAACCGCTGCGGGTGATGAGCCCGCCGTGGGTTCGAATCCCACCCCCGCCGCTACAAGCCGCGGGACGGCCTCAGGTGGTTCGATTCGCCGCTTTTCGGATACCTCGTGGGCGGTGGAGGCCCGGAGCTCAGCTGCGCGCTCGTCGCACGGCAACGGCCGGGCGTTTCGAGGCCTCGCACTCGTCTTCCTGCTCTCGTTCGTGAACCTCGTCGGCGTGATCGTGACCGCGACCGCGCTCGGGGGCGTGGAGCCATGGTCGCGGTGGCAGTTCGTCGGCATGTACGGCGTCCTGGAGGTGGCCTCGGGACTTGCGAACGTCATCTCTCCGAACATCTGGCGGCTTCCGGTCGCCGAGCTGCAGACCAGCCGACGAACCGACGTCACGCTGGCCGCGTCGGCGATGCTGCTTCCGCACTGGGGCGGCCTCGCCCGCTCCGTCGCCGGGCTCGTCCTGGTCGCGCTCGCTGCGCGGCACGAGGGCGTCGGCCCCGCGACGGCCGGGCTCGTGCCGTTCGTCCTCGCGCTCGCCTTTTCGATCCTCGCGCTGTCGGCCGTGCTCGCCTGGCTCGGAGTCGCCAGGCCGGACGTCGACGTCGTCCAGTTCGTGGTGCGCTGGGGCCTGCGGGAGAATGAGCTCCCGCCGATCAGCATCGGTGCCTCGGTGCTCCAGTTCTTCCTCGCGATCGCGACGATCCCGGCCGTGAAGATCTTTCCGCCGTCGGTGCTCTACCAGCCGGAGATCGGTCCGTCCGCAGGCGCTCTGCTTTCCACGCTCGGCGTGTCGGCCGCACTCGGAGGAATCGCGTGCCTGCTCTGGTTTGGCCGCATTCAGTGGAGGGCGCCGGCGGAGCAGCAACGCGAGGCAGAAGAGCACGGTTGATCACTCGCGTTGCGGCGCCGCCCGGCGCGCGATGCGGTACGTCGCGCTAGAGAAGGAAAATGATCAGAAGGATGATCACGATCAGCAGGAGAACGCCACCACCGATATACATCTTCAAACCTCCTTGGTCGCAGGTAATACGTCTCGATACCCGCTCCGCCGCAGAAACAACCCGCTAACACGCACGGGTTCACAAAGTCTTGAAAAGCGCGGCGGGTCATGAGCAGCGCCGACGCCCGAACCGAATTGGGCGGCTCTCCGAACGCGCAGCGAATCCCCGAAACGACGGAGGGAAACATGAGAGACCGGTCGCTCGCCCAGACCCTTGCGCTCCTCTTCGGCGTCGCCTTCCTCGGCGCCGGCATCCTGGGCTTCATTCCCGGCATCACGCAGGACCTCGGCGATATCAAGTTCGCGGGAACGACTCGCCGCGGAGCTCCTCGGGATCTTCCAGGTGAGCGTCCTGCACAACATCGTCCACCTGCTCTTCGGCGTCGCGGGCATCGCCCTGGCGCGAACCCACGAAGGCTCGCGCACGTTCCTGCTCTACGGAGGGATCATCTACCTGGCGCTGACCGTGTACGGGTTCCTGGTCGACATGGACGGCGACGGGAACTTCGTGCCGGTGAACACGGCGGACAACTGGCTCCACCTGGTCCTGGAGCCGGCCTTCTCGGTGGCTGGTTCATCAGCCGGAGCAGCGCCGAGACGACGACGCGCACCGACCGGCCGGCCACGACGCCGCCGGCGTAGCCCTTACGGGATGGGCCGCCTCCGCGGAGGCGGCCCACCACCGGTCGTACTCTTGCGGCTCGTGCAGGCAGATCGCCAGATCCTCGAGCATCTCGAGCCCCATCTGCGGGAGACGTCGCCGGACGGAGCGGCGGCGACGCTCGCGCTCGTCGCGAGGGACGGCGTGGCGCTCGACGCCGGAGAGCTGGCCGCGGCGATCCGGCGGGCGCTCCTCGTGCTGGCCTCCGGAGGTGATCTCCATCGGGAGCTCTCGCTCGACGACCGAGCGGTGACGGTGCTCGCGGCCGACCTCGACGACCCGGCGCGCCGAGCCGAGCTCGAAGCGGCCCTGCGCGAGCTCCGCTCCTCAGCCGAGGACCTCCCGGAGGCGGCGACCGCCCTCGACGCTCTGCTCTCGGACGGCGACCTGGCCTGGCGCGCGCTCGCCGCCGCCCTCCTCGCGGACGAGCTGACCGACTGAGCCTCGAACGGAGCGGACGTTCGCAGCCCTCCAATCCCCCGTTCGGGGTCAACTTCTGCGCCGCGAGGCCGATGGAGTGAGCCGTTACTGCGGATCTCAGAAGGAGGGGTCGTTTGCGCCGTCTCGTCGCGCTATCGATCGTTGTCGTCAGCTCACTCGCGCTCGCCGGATCGGCGTCCGCGTCGCAGCTGATCGACCGGAACGCCACCAACATCAAGCTCAAGGTCTCGCGCGACGGCAAGGCGATGCTCACGTACCGGGCGCGCGGCCGGCAGTGGGACGTCCTCGCCTGGGGCGCCGTCAACGCGCTCCATCCCAACGAGGTGCGCAACCAGGTGCAGTTCAGGCTCGACCGGGCCGGCGGCTGGGGCACGTTCGGCAAGAGGCTCGAGTTCGAGAACGCGTGCCGCCCGTACGACGGGCCGCCGCTCGCGCAGCTCGTGACTGCCTGCAAGGCGCCGGACGGCTCCTACTGGGCGGTGCAGCGCTGGCAGCGGGCCCTGCCCAACCTCGGCCTGACGCCCTGGCTTCGCGAGCAGCGCGCCTGGGCGCTCCACCTGTCCCACTGGACCGGCCCGCTGGCCGTGCTCGAGGGCTGGACCGACTGGTCGTGGAACGGCAGCTACCACCACATCTTCGGCCGGCTGACCTACCTCGGCCGCCCCGTGCACGGTTTCAAGACGAACCAGTTCGGGGCCCGGAAGGACAAGTACGGCCGGCTCGTCTACCTCGACACCTTCGGATCGAAGCATGGCCCGGGCTGGCGCCGCGAGAACTCGTTCGTGACGCACAAGGGCACCGGTGCCTTCTGTTACAACTTCCGCGCCCGTAACCCGCTCGAGGGCGGCTATGCCCACCCGCCGGGCTACCGCGGGGGCCTCCGCGGCCCCGGCAACGGCGAGGCCTACCGGATGATCGTGGAGGGGCCGGGCGTGACGCCCGACGTGAAGTGGGAGGGCCGCGGGCTCGTGAACTTCGACGCCTCGAATCCGATCGACGTGGCGCACGAGCAGACGATGAACGCCCAGCTCGACAGCCTGAACGACCGGCTCTGCTCCCACCACTAGGCGCCTCGAGTCGGCGCGCGGGGTCCCGCGCGCCGGCTAACGCGCCAGCGTCAGAGCCGCGAGCTTCGCGCGCTCGATCCGCCTCGGCGTGGAGGCGTCATGCGACCAGCGGGGCCAGGCGTACTTCGTTCTGGACTTCAGCTCGCAGCCCAGCGTGCAGCCGAGCAGCACCCTGGCGCGCGTTGCACTGAACAGCCCAGCGCGGCCGAGAATCGCCCGCACCTCGCGCGACCCCCGCCGCTCCCGCACCTTGTTGAAGATCGCCCAATCCTCGATCCCGTCGCGGATCTGCTCGAGCCGAGCGCTCGCGATCGGCCCGGCCCGGCCCGGGTAGATGAGCACGAACTCGCCCGTCCCGATCGACCTGAAGGGGTTCGCTCTCGAGTACGTCGTGGTTCCCTGTCCGTAGAGGACACCATCGATTCCCTCGAGCGCGTTCCAGAGCATGAAGAGGCGCGCGTTCGAGAGCCGCCCGGTGGCGGAGAAGCCCGGCGTGCCCGGTCCCGTGTAGGTGTACGACCAGACCATCTTCCCGCGCGCACGCACCTTGTTGATCATCTTCAGGTACCCCCTCGCCCGGTTCCTACCTGCTCGCGCGAACCTTCCGTAGTACCGGCGGGACTGGACCGTCCAAATGTCGAGGTCGTTACCGGCCTTGCCGTCCCGAAGGAACGCGTTCGCCCGCGACGGGTTGCCGGTCATGAGCTGCCTCCCCTCGGGAAAGCACCGGTGGAGAGTTGCCGCCTGACGCGCCACCAAGCGCTGTCCGGCGTGTCCCGGTTCGTCGAACCCGTAGAGGTAGGCGATCGAATCGGCGCGGAGTGCGTCATGCCTCGCCCAGAACGTGCGCACCCGACGGAGATAGCCGCACCAGGTCTGGGGCTCGAAGGGGCTGAGGCCGGCGATGTAGTTGCGCTGCGACGTGTGGTTGTTCGAGATGGGAATGCGCATCGCGGAGAACCCCGGGGTCGATCGGAGCTGGCCGACGAAGTTCGCCGCCGAGTCGCGCCACCATTTCGGGCTCGACCTGTAGCCTCGCGGTCCCCTTGGCTCGCCGAAGCCCCAGGACGACGGCGAAAGCCGATATGAGCCGAGGAGCGCGAAGAGGGAGCGGTTCGCGCGGATCCGCTGCTCATGGGTCGTGAAGCCGTAGAGCTGGTCGGCCTTGGACACGTACGACTGAGGGCTCACGTAGAACGACGTGAGGAGATTTCCGATTCGCGTCCCCGGACGAGGGAGTGTCACGGGGAAGACCTGAACGTTGAGCCCAAGCCTCGTCGCCCGGCCGTCAGCCGTGACCGTTAGCGCCCCGACGTAGCTCCCAGGCGGCGTGCCGTAGGGCACCTCGACTTGGACGAGAACAGGCTGGTTCGTCTCGCCCGCCACGCGCGTGGACCCGTCCCACGGCTCGAGCGCATCTGGGACCGGCCGCCTTCCGGCGGCAACGTAGCGCGCGAAGAACAGACGCACGGAGAGGCCGCCTGAGGCCGGACCCTCGACGGCGACCGAGATCCTCTTGGCGGCCCTGACGACGAGCAGCGCCCCCTCACGCTCACCGATGGCTGCGTTGTAGACGAGCTCTCTCCTTCCGCCGGGCGGCAACCGCCCGGACGCCGTGATCGACTGAGAGGAGGGGTAAACGACGACGGCCGGCGCGCCCTGGGCCGGGGCCTGGGCAGCCCACGGGAGCGCGGCGACACCCACGAGGACGGCACCGAACAGGCAGCGAAGTGAACTGGGCGCGGCTCGTCTCCCCCTTCTTGCAGCGCCAGAGATCGTAGCGGCGCCTTCTAACATCGACCTCGTGGAGCGTGAGGGCATGCGGGACGTCATGCGGCGGTTCCCCGCGGGAGTCGCCGTCATCACCGTCGACCTCGACGGCGAGCGGCTCGGGCCTGACGCTCGGCACGCTCGTCTCGCTCTCGCTCGACCCGCCGCTCGTCGGCTTCGCGGTCAAGCGGGAGGCCGCGCTGCATGAGCTCCTTCGGCGGGCCAGCACGTTCGGAATCAGCCTGCTCGCCGCCGGTCAGGAGGGCGTGGCACAGCACTTCGCCCGTGGGGTGCCGCCGATCGGCCTCTGGCATGGAATCGAGCTGCTCGACGGAGATGGCCCGCCGCTCCTCGCCGGCGCCGTCGGCTGGCTCCGCGGGCGGGTGCTCGCCGAGCACCCCGCCGGTTCGCACACGTTCTTCGTCGGCGAGATCGACACCGCCGATCCGGGTGCAGCCGACCGCCCGCTCGCGTACTTCGGCCACGCCTATCACGGCCTGTGATCGACGCCGTCGTCTTCGACCTCGACGGCCTGCTGCTCGACACCGAGCAGGTCTGGGACGAGGTGCGCGAAGGGCTCGTTCGCGAGCGAGGCGGCCGCTGGCACGACCGCGCACAGGCGGACATGATGGGCATGAGCTCCACGGAGTGGTCGCGCTACCTCCACGAGGAGCTCGGGCTCGCGGAGCCGCCGGAGGAGCTCAACCGGATCGTCGTCGAGCGGATGGAGGAGCGGTACCGCCGGCAACTGCCGCTCGTGGACGGCGCCGTCGAGGCAGTGCGGCGCCTCGCTGAGAGGTGGCCGCTCGGGCTTGCATCGTCGTCCAACCGGCCGCTGATCGACCTCGCGCTGGACGAGATGGGCGTTGCCGAGCTCTTCCGGGCGACCGTCTCGTCGGAGGAGGTCGACCGCGGGAAAGCCGGCGCCCGACGTCTACCTGGAGGCGGCGCGCCGGCTCGGAGTCAGACCCGAGAACGCGGTCGCGGTCGAGGACTCGGCGAGTGGGATCCGCTCGGCGGAAGCGGCCGGGATGGGCGTGATCGCGGTTCCGAACGCGCACTTCCCGCCGCCGGAGGAGGTGCTGGAGCTCGCGGACGTGCGGCTGGAGTCGCTGGCCGGGCTTACGCCGGACGCGGTCGAATCAGCGTCATCCCGTCTCTGACGGTCAGCAGCAGCTGCTCGACGCGATCGTCGGCCGCGACGTGGTCGTTGAAGGCCTTGATCGCCTGCGTGCTCTCCTCGCCGTCGTCCTCCACCACCCGGCCCGACCAGAGGACGTTGTCGGCGACGATGAAGCCGTCGTCGGCGAGCTCCGGCAGCACTGCCTCGTAGTAGTTCACGTAGTTCGACTTGTCGGCATCGATGAAGACGAGATCCCAGCGGCCGTCGAGCTCGGCGAGCGTGTCGAGCGCAGGCCCGACGCGGTAGTCGATCCGGTCCGCGACGCCTGCTTCCTCGGCGTAGCGACGGGCCACCGCGGTCGTCTCCTCGTTCACGTCGAGGCTCGTGATCCGCCCGCCCTCGGGCAGCGCGAGTGCCATGGAGATCGACGAGTAGCCGGTGAAGGTGCCGATCTCGAGCACGTTCCTTGCCTTCGAGATCCGCACGAGCCAGCCGAGGAGCTGGCCCTCGAGCGGCCCGACCATCATTTGCGGGAGCTCGGAGATCGCGCGCGTCTCCTCTTCCAGCCGACGGAAGAAATCCGGGTCCGGCGTGGAGCGCTCGGCGGCGTAGCGCTCGACGTCCTCGTTGACGATGTAGCTCATTCGACTCTCCCGACGAGGACGCAGGCGTTGTGCCCGCCGAGGCCCATCGCGTTCGAAAGCGCCACCTCGACGTCTGCGTCCCGCGCCTCGTTCGGGACGTAGTCGAGATCGCAGACGGGATCGGGGTGCTCATAGTTGATCGTGGGCGGCAGCTTGCCGTGATGGACGGCGAGCGCCGCCATCTGGGCCTCGATCGCGCCGGCCGCGCCGAAGCAGTGACCCATCATCGACTTCGTCGACGAGACCGCGAGCTCGTAGGCGTGGTCGCCGAAGACGTCCTTGATCGCCTTCGTCTCGGCGGCATCGCCGAGCGGCGTCGAGGTTCCGTGGGCATTGATGTAGCCGACCTGCTCTGGCTCGACGCCTGCGCGCTCGATCGCCGCGCGCATCATCTCGGCGACGCCGATCGCCTCGGGCTCGGGCGCTGCGAGGTGGTAGCCGTCGTTCGAGGTGCCGTACGCGAGCACCTCCGCGTAGATCGTCGCTCCCCGCGCCTTGGCAGCTTCGAGCTCCTCGAGCAGGAGCGCCCCGGCGCCCTCGCCGATCACGAAGCCGGCCCGCGTCGCGTCGAACGGGCGCGACGCGCGCGGCGGGTGCTCGTCCTCGGCGGCAAGGCCGCGCATCGCGCAGAAGCCGGCGAGGATCAGCGGATGCATGCAGGCCTCGGTGCCGCCGGCGAGCATCGCGTCGGCGTCGCCTCGGCGGATGATCTCGGCGCCCTCCCCCACCGCATGCGAGCCGGTCGCACAGGCGGAGACCGGCGCGTAGTTCGGGCCCTTGAGCCCGAGCGAGATCGCGAGCTGCCCGCTCGCCGAGTCCACGAGCACGCTCGGCAGGAAGTGGGGCGAGACCCGTGTCGGCCCGCGCTCCTGCAAGATCTCGTGCTGCTCCATGATCCCGTGGAAGCCGCCGATCGCAGAGCCGAACGCGATCCCGACACGGGCCGGCTCGTACTGGGAGTCGAGGCCGGCGTCGTCCAGTGCCTGCCGTCCCGCCTCGACTGCGAGCAGGACGTTGCGGTCGAGCCGGCGCGCCTCCTTCGGCGAGACGACGTCGGGCGGCTCGAAGCCCTTCACCTCGGCAGCGACGCGGACCGGGAACTCGCTGGCGTCGAACGACTGGATGAAGTCGATGCCGCTCTCACCGGCGAGCGCGGCGTTCCACGTGGACGGGGTGTCGAGCCCGAGCGGGCTGACCGTCCCCATCCCGGTGATCACCACCCGGCGCACGCGGGTCAGCTTAGTGCTGCGTCACGGGTGCGGGGAACGGCCGTCGGGCTCGATCCCCTGCCAGATCGTCTCGAGCAGCTCCTCGGCGTAGTCCCCCGGTAGCTCGGGGAGCCCGAACGGGAACGTCGCGCGCAGAAACGGCGGTCCCACGAGGAGGTCCGCGATCGTCTCGGCGTCGACGTCCTCGCGGAGCTCACCGCGCTCGACGGCCGTGCGGAGGAGGTCGACGATCTCCTGCCGCCGGGGCCGGACGACTCGGTCGGCCCAGGCCTCCGCGAACTCCGGATTCAAGTGGAGCTCGCCCAGCAGCCCCGGAAGGATCCGCCCGAGGAGGGGGTCGGCGAAGATTCGGATGAACTCGCGGACATGCTGGACGAGGAGGTCGTGGACGTCGTCACCCTCGACCTCGGCTTCGGCGGTCAGCTCGCCGAGCGCGTCCGCGATCAGCTCCTCCTTGGACGACCAGCGCCGGTAGATCGTGTTCTTTCCGACCCCGGCCCGGGCTGCGATCGCCTCCATCGTCGCGGACTGGAAGCCCCGCTCCGCGAGGAGCTCGAGGGTCGCGCTCATGATCTCGTCGCGCGCACCGACTCGCCGGGGTCGTCCGCGCTGCCGCGTCGCCTGGGCGCTGGTTCCCTGCATTTCGGGACCGAACGGTAGCGCAAGGCCGTCCTTTTCGGATATGCTGGGTCTCGAAAAAGACGGCGCTGAGGAGGAAGGATGTTCCGCAGCATTCTCGTGGCGGTCGACGGTTCACCCGCCGCGACGTGCGCCCTGAAGGAGGCCGTCGACATCGCCCGCAGCGAGGGCGCCCGCCTGACGTTGATCAGCGTCGCGAGGATCCCGCGCTGGCCCATGGGCGTCGGGCCGTTCGCGGCGCCGCTCTGGACCGAGATCGATCTCGAGTACTCCGCCCGGGAAGTGCTCGAAGAGGCTGAGAAGCTCATCCCGGAGGACGTGCCGTACTGCTCGGTCGTCGGACAAGGCCCGGCGCCCGCGGCGATCCTGAACCGCGTCAACGCCGCGTGTCACGACCTCGTCGTCATGGGCTCCCGCGGGCTCGGGCCGGCAGGCGCGTTCCTGCTCGGAAGCGTCAGCCGAGCCGTGGTCGCCCAGAGCTCCGTGCCGGTCCTGGTCACGCGCGCAGAGGAGGCCGAGCCGCTGGAGCCTGCGTTCGCCACCTGATGGACGCGGAGCCGCCACCTGGGAACGATCTCACCGCGTTCCTCTGGGTCATGGCGATCCTGATCGCAACGATGGAGCTCGTCTGGGTGTTCTTCAGCAACGCCCTCTCCTCCTGAGAGCTCAGGTCCGCTCGAGCCGTCTTCTCTAGCCTTCCGGTCAGTGCCGGGCCCGAACGTCCCCTTTCCGCCGATGGAAGCCGAGCTCGTCTCCGAGCTCCCCGAGGGCGACGGCTGGCAGTACGAGCCGAAGTGGGACGGCTTCCGCGGGATCCTGGAGAACGACGGCGGCGAGCTGGCGCTCTGGTCTCGGAAGGAGCGTCCGCTGCTGCGCTACTTTCCGGAGCTGCGCCCGCTCGGCGAGCTGCTTCCGCCCCACTCGGCGCTCGACGGCGAGATCGTGATCGCCCGGGACGGAGTCCTCGACTTCGACTCCATGCAGACGCGGCTCCACCCGGCGGAGAGCCGCGTCAACAGGCTGGCCGCCGAGATCCCGGCCGAGTTCATCGCGTTTGACCTCCTGCTCTGGAAGGGCAAGCCGCTGCACGAGCTCCCGCTGAAGAAACGGCGTGCGCAGCTCGAGAAGCTCGCGAAGGGCTTCCGGCTCTCGCCGTGCACCGTCGACCCGGAGGCTGCGCGCGAGTGGCTGGACACCTTCGAAGCGGCGGGTTTGGACGGCGTCATCGCGAAGCGGCTCGACCAGCCCTACCGGGCGGGCTCGCGTGAGGCCGTGACGAAGGTGAAGCCGTACAAGACGGCCGACGCGGTCATCGTCGGCCTGCGCTGGAAGAACAAGCCGGAGAAGATCGCCACGCTCCTCCTCGGCCTCTACCGCGACGACGGCGGGCTCGACTACGTCGGCTCGGCCGCGGTCGCGGCGTCGAAGCACGACCAGATCGCCAAGCTGGTCCTCCCATTGATCGACGAGAAGTCGGAGCGCCGGTTCTCGGAGCCGAACCGCTGGGGCACCGGCGACCTCGAGGAGCAGGCCGTGAAGCCGAAGCTCGTGGCGGAGGTGCGGTACGACAAGGTGCAGGGCAATCGCTTCCGCCACGGCACGCGCTTTCTCCGCTTCCGCGACGACAAGGCTCCGAAGGACTGCACCTGGCGCGAGCTGCGCCCGCCGCGCAACCCGAACGACCCGACGTTCGAGAGTCTGCTCAGCTTCGCCGGTTGAGCACCGCGATCGCCCCGAGGTGGGTGACCTCGGCGGCGAGCAGCAAGAGCCCGTAGACGAGCGGGCTGTCGCCGCGGGCCGCCGTCACGAGGAAGAGGCAGGCGAGCGCGACGATGAGGACGACCGCCGTGAGCGTCGTCGCCTGGAGCTCGAGCGCGAGCGTCCGCTCGTCGTCGTCCTCTCCACGCATGAGGCGGATCGTGTCGCTCCGACCGCCCAGCGCGAGGACGATGCCGAAGACGATCGAGAGGCCTCCCCAGATCAGCCCGGCGCGCGGGTCGCCGCCGATCCAGAAGGCGACGAACGTCGGGACGGCCAGGGAGGCAACGAGCGCCGGCACCCAGCGGCTCATGATCGCCACCGCAGAAAGCCGAGCGAGGCGACGTATGCCACCCCGGTCAGGGCGCCGAGCTGAACGTACGGCGACCCGTCGCGGCCGTGCGCCCACTCCCAGACGCACATGACGAGAATCAGGCCGATTGCAAAGCTGCCTGCCAGCGCAGTCGCGTGGACGTCGAGCCTGGCCCAGTACTCGTCCCGCCCGTCGCCTCGCAGCCCGCGGACCATGTCGAAGCGGCCGCCGGCCAGGAGCAGGAGGGCGACGACGCTCATCAGGGCGAGGGACCAGACCGCCCCGGCTCGGTCGTCGCCGATCCAGAAGCCGGCGAAGAAGATGAGCCCGATCAGGACCGAGAAGCCGGGCAGGAACCACTTCGTCCTATGAATCGCTGTTGTCATGGAAGACCTCCTCGACAGTCGTGGCAAAGAACCGTGCGAGCGCGAGCGCGAGCGGCAGCGACGGCGTGTATCGCTCGGTCTCGATCGCGTTGATCGTCTGGCGCGAGACGTCCATCGCCTCACCCAGCTCGGCCTGCGAGAGGCCGCGCGCCTTCCGGAGCTCTCTGATCTCGTTTCGCACGATGTAAAGTTAGCTTGACACCAGCTCGGTGTCAAGCGTGCTTTACATCACGGCTGTTCCATCCCCCTCCTGGTGCCAGGCACCAGGACGTGTCCCGAGGAGCAGTAGCGCGCCCGTGGGAACGCCAAGACGACCGACGAGACCTGCCCGCCGGGGCGGGCCCCGGTGCCAGGCACCGGGACGGGTCCTGGAGGGACGGTTAGGGCTTCCGCGTCGAGCGCTTCCGGGCGGCGGCGCGCGTCGGTTTCGGCTCGGGCCCTTCCGGCTTCGCCCGCGACGGCTGCACGCGCTTCGGCTCGCCCGGCATCTTCGGGAACTGCGGCGGGTACGGCGCCTCTCCCTCGCCGGCCTTCTCCTCCCGCTCGACCCACTCGAAGAGCTTCCGCAGGTCGCAGACTGCGTCGTCGATTCCGGCCTGCACGTCACCGAGCTTCGCGAACCGCTTCGGCACCGTGCGAAGGTCGAAGTCCTCGGTCTCGACATCGGGGAGCTCGTCCCAGGTGACCGGCGTCGACACCGTCGCGTCGGGGCGGGCGCGCACCGAGTACGCGGACGCGATTGTCCGGTCGCGCGCGTTCTGGTTGTAGTCGATGAAGACGCGGCGGCCACGCTCCTCCTTCCACCACGCCGTCGTGACCTTCTTGGGGAGCCGGCGCTCGACCTCGCGGGCGAACGCGAGCGCGCAGCGGCGAACCTCGGGGAAGCTCCAGTTCGGCTCGATCCGGCAGGCGATATGGATGCCGCGGTTGCCGGACGTCTTCGGCCAGCCGGTGAAGCCGAGCTCGTCCAGGACCTCGCGGACGAGCACGGCGACCTTCTTCGCGTCCTTGAACGTCGTCCCCGGCTGCGGGTCGACGTCGATCCGGAGCTCGTCCGGGTTGTCCACGTGCGCGCGTCGCGACGGCCAGGGGTGGAAGTCGATCGTCGCCAGGTTCGCTGCCCACGCGACCTGCGCCACCTCGGTCACGCAGAGCTCGTCGGCATGGCGGCCCGACGGGAAGGTGACTCGCGCCGTCTCGATCCAGTCCGGCCGCTTCTCCGGCACGCGCTTCTGGTAGATCGCCTCGCCCTCGGCCCCGTCCGGGTGCCGCTTCAGCTGCGTGGGGCGCTCGTACAGCGCTCGGACGATCCCCTCGCCGACGGACACGTAGTACTGGACGTGGTCGAGCTTGGTCGCTTTCAGCTTGCGGTAGAACGGCTTGTCGGGGTTCGTCACCTTGACGGTGCGACCGCCGATCTCGAGCTCCACGAACGGGGACGCCATGCCCGTATTTCACCCTTCCGAGGCATGCCCGTGCTCGCGAGACCTGCCATATCTCGAGAGTCGGCTCTCCCCTCACAGACCCGGCACCTGCGGCGGCCCGCTTTCGACCCCTCGAAGCGGGTTCCGCGTTTCTGGGGGCGGATCACGGAGGGGGAGGGATTTGAACCCTCGAGAGGCTTGCACCCCTAACGGTTTTCGAGACCGCCCCGTTCGACCGCTCCGGCACCCCTCCTAGCGGAGAAGGAGGGATTCGAACCCTCGAGGCAGGGATTTCCCCACCTAACGCCTTAGCAGGGCGCCGCCTTCAGCCACTCGGCCACTTCTCCGTGAGCCGCAGGATAGCCGCGCAGTTCGGCGATCCTCGGAGATACCCTGTTCGCTCTCGGAGAGGTGTCCGAGCGGTCTAAGGAGCGCGACTGGAAATCGCGTACGGGCTGAAAGGTCCGTCGCGGGTTCAAATCCCGCCCTCTCCGCCTCACAGCATGGCGCGAGCATCCCGGCCCGGGATGCTCGCTCGCGCAGGGCTAGCCCTGCGTCACGAACGCGACCAGATCGTTGACCTGGTCGGGTGAGAGCTGATCGAACGAGGACATGACGCCCGGCCCGTACCCCTCGGCGATGTCAGCGTCCGGGTTGAGAATCGCCCGCCGGACGTACTCGGGGTCCTTGCCCTCGAGCGACTCCCCGAGATTGGGGCCGACCGCGCCGGTGCTGCCCGCGGGCTCGTAGGTGTGGCACCCGCCGCAGCCGTTCGAGGCGAAGAGCGCTTTGCCGGCCTCGGGATCCCCCGCGGGCGCCTCTTCTGGAGCGGTCGTCGTCGGCGGAGTCGTCTCGGTCGGCCCTGTCCCAGTCTCGGTCTCGGCCTGGGGCGGCTCGCCGTGAGCAGCCTCGGCCCCCTCGTCCTCGGCGGCGAAGACGACAACCGCGCCGAGCATCGCCACCGTCAGCAGCAAGGTCACGACGACGAAGAGCCCGACGCCCTTGCGCCCGGGAAAGTCCGGCTTGTACCGAGGGATCAGGAGCGCCGTCACGAGCGCAAACGCGATGAAGACCGCCGCCGTTCCGCCGAGCCCCAGCTTCTGGTCTGTCGTCAGCCCGAGGAGCACGCGCGGAACCTACCGAACGGATTCAATTGACGGGTGATCCGCCTCCGCCAGGTGCTGACGACCCTCGCTGCCGCCGGCCGGAACCCCGACATCCGGCGGGTCGAGCTCGCGTGGGGCGCGGCGATCGCCGCGGAGTGGGCCCACTTCGTCGCCCTCGGGGTCTTCGCGTACGAGGAGGGCGGCGCGTCGGCGGTCGGTGTCGCCGGGCTCGTCCGCCTGCTCCCGGCGGCGATCGTCGCGCCGTTCGCCGCGTCGCTGGGCGACCGCTTCCCGCGGGAGCGGTTCCTGCTGGCAATGATGGTCGTCGGAGCCGTGGCGCTCGGCGGGTCGGCCGCCGCCTTCGCCGTTGGCGCCGAGTACCTCGTCTTCGCGTTCGCGGCGCTGCTCGGCCTTGCCGTCACGCTCATCAGACCCGCTCTTCAGGCCCTCCTGCCGTCACTCGCGAGGACCCCCGAAGAGCTGATCGCCTCGAACGGTGCAACGTCCACGATCGAGAGCCTCGGGACGCTGGTCGGGCCGCTGCTGGCCGGCGTGCTCGTCTCGCTGGCTGACGCCGGGCTCGTGTTCGCCGCCGGGGCCGGCGCCTTCGTCCTCGCTGCGGCGAGCCTCTGGCGCGTCAGGGTCGAGGGGCGCATCGATCTTGCCGCGGACGACGAAGGCGGCGTCCGTCGCCGGGTGGGCGCAGGGATTCGAACCCTCGCCGGCGCTCCCCGTGCTCGGCTCGTGGTCGGGCTGATCTTCGCGCAGACCTTCGTCCGCGGTTGCCTCAACGTCCTGATCGTCATCGCGGCGTTCGACGTGCTCGACTCCGGAGGCGAGGCTGTCGGCTACATGACGGCCGCCATCGGGGTCGGGGGCCTGATCGGCGGCCTCGGAGCGATGACGCTCGGGGGGAAGCGGCTCGCTGTGTCCTTCGGGCTCGCCCTGGTGTTCTGGGGAGTGCCGCTCGTGTTGATCGGCCCCTGGCCCGAGCTCGCGGTGGCGGTCGTCCTGCTCGCGGTCGTCGGCGCGGCCAACAGCGTCGAAGACGTGGCCGGCTTCACCCTGCTGCAGCGGCTCGTTTCCGACCAGGTCCTGACGCGCGTTCTCGGCGTCACCTGGAGTCTCGCCATGGGCGGGGTTGCCCTCGGCTCGATCGCGGCGCCGCTCGTGGTCGAGGCGGTGGGACCGGGGACGGCCTTCGTCGTCGTCGGCTCGATTCTGCCGCTGGTGACGCTGGCGGCCTACCGGCGGCTCACCGAGATCGACAGTGCGGTCGCTCCGGCTCCCGAGCTGGAGCTCGTCGAGCGGGTGCCGATGTTCGGGCCGCTCTCGGTGGCGGCGAAGGAGCGAGTGGCCGCGAACCTCGTCCCGCTGTCGGCCGACGCGGGCCAGGTCGTGATCCGCGCCGGGGAGGTCGGGGACAGGTTCTACATCGTCGCTGAGGGCGAGCTCGAGGTCTCCGCGGAGGGGTTACAGGCAACCGCCGCCGAGGCGGACTACTTCGGCGAGATCGCGCTGCTCCGCGATGTGCCGCGGACGGCGACGGTCACGGCGCTCGTCGACAGCCGGCTGTACGCCCTCCAGCGCGAGGACTTCCTCGCAGCGGTCACCGGGCACGAAGCCGCGCACGCGGCCGGCCACGCGGTCGTCGACGAGCGGCTGGCGCGGAGCGAGGAAGACGCGGCGCCGGTCGCGCGGGCGACCGACCGCTGAGGGCGCGCGACTCCAGCGGGTAGCGCACGCGTCGCGGCGGGCAAGTCGGACGCGATCAGGGTGTCTCGCGAATGTGTAGTCAGTCCAGCTAGGGCAGCTCCGTCATCGCACTTCCCCCTCCTCGCCGAACAGGCTCAGCAGCGGCGAGAACGCCGCCATTCGCCAGGAACTCGATGCCCGTTGCCGCGCCGATCTCACCGGCGTTCACGAAGCGGTGGCCGCGACCCTCGAGCGCGGTCCGCTCGGGCGTCGCCAGGAACGCGGGCTCCGCGCCGGTGCTGACGGCGTTCCGCTGGCTCGCCCGCGGGTCGGCGATCGCCTGTGGAAGCGTCATGCCGAGATCGACTCGGTCGAGGAGGATCTGGAGCACGGTCGTGATGATCGTTGCTCCGCCCGGTGACCCGAGCGCGAGGAACGGCTGGCCGCCCCTGGTCACGATCGTCGGAGCCATCGAGCTCCTGGGCCGCTTGCCGCCCTCGACCCGGTTTGGATGCGTCGTCAAGTCGAAGTTGAAGTCGGTCAACTCGTTGTTGAGCAGGAACCCGTACCCCGGGACGACGAGTCCGGCGCCGCCCGTCGACTCGATCGTGAAGGTGTACGAGACGACGTTTCCCGACTTGTCCGACGTCGTCAGGTGCGTCGTCGTCTCTCCGCCCTCGAACGGGTACGGATCCCCCGGCGGAACGGGCCCCGGCGCTGCGGTCTCCTTGATCAGCGCACGCCGTGTCGCCGCGTAGTCCTCGGAGAGCAGGCCGCGCAGGGGCACGTCGAAGTACGCCGGGTCGGCGAGGAACGCGTTGCGGTCGGCGAACGAGTAGCGCGAGGCCTCCAGGTAGTAGTGCAGAGCCGCCTCACGCGTCATCGAGCCGAGGTCGTAGCCCTCGAGGATGTTGAGTGCCTCCCCGACGGTCGAGCCGCCGCTCGAGGGCGGGCCCATCGAGTAGACGTCGAGCCCGCGGTAGTTGACGTGCGTCGGAGCCCGCTCCGGGGCGGCGTAGGTATGCAGGTCGCGCATCTTGATCACGCCGGATCGCCAGACATGGTTCGCCGCCGAGCCGACGAGCGGATGGCGCACGGTCTCGACGAGCGCGTCGGCGACAGCTCCGCGGTAGAAGCCCTTCGCGCCAAGGTGCGCGATGCGCTCGTACGTCCTGGCAAGCGCCGGATTGGTGAACACGGTTCCGACGTCTCGCGGCGTGCCGTCCGGATCGAGGAACAGCGCCGCACTCGCGGGGATGTCGTCGAACCAGTCACGGTTCGCGTTCGCCTGGTCGAACCAGACCTGGTCGATGACGTAGCCGTGGCGTGCGACGTGAATCGCCGGGGCGAAGACCTCGGCCAGCGACATCGTCCCGTAGTTCTCGAGCGCGTCGGCCCACGTCTCCACCGTGCCGGGAACGCCGACCGAGAGACCGCTGTAACGGGCGTCGTTGAAGGGCAAGGGTCGACCGTTCTCCCAGAAGGACGTCGGATGCATGGCCATCGGCGCCGTTTCCCGTCCGTCGATCGTCGTGACCCGGCCGCCGGCGGTACGGATGACCATGAAGCCGCCGCCGCCGATTCCGCACGAGAACGGCTCGGTGACGCCCAGGACGGCCGCCGAGGCAACTGCGGCGTCCACGGCGTTTCCGCCGCGGCGCAGGATGCCGACCGCCACCTCCGTCGCGAGCTTCTCCACGGACGCGGCAGCGCCGCCGGTGCCGATCGCGGTGGGCGGCCCGGAACCGCTTCCGACGTCTGCGGCCGCAGGTATGCCGCACACGAGCGCTCCTGCCGTGACGAACGCGGTCAGCAAGCCCCTGAAACGCATGGGTCCCCCTTTCCGACGACGGGCCGACCCTACTCCCTGAAGGGCAGGGCTACAAGTGAGGTCGGCCACGTGCGAAAACTGGAGGGTTGGTCCTTCGTTCCCGTAAGGCAAGGTGGGCGTGCCTGAGTGAACGAGCTCTCGAGCTCGAGGATATTCCTCTCCCTAGCGCGGCCCGGCATCGCGACCGTTGGGTTCGTTTGTTCCCCCGACTCTTGGGTCCATGAAGCTCGTTAGCGTTCTCGGAGCACGGGAACCCGCCTCCACGCCGTGTCCGACGCGGGCATGTCGTGAGCGCCGGCCGAGACGCGGACCGGCAGCGTTGCTCAGCGCTTCTTCTTGACCGTGATCGTGACCGGACTGCTGCTGGTTTGCCCGCCGGAGTTGTCGGTTGCCCGCGCGGTCAGCGTGTACGTACCGGCGGCGCCGATGTTCCACACGCCGGTGTAAGGGGCAGTCGTGTCCTCGCTCAGCTTCGTCGTGCCATTGAAGAACTCAACCCGGACGACGCTGCCGTCGGTGTCGGCTGCGGTCGCCCGAAGCGACAGCTTGGCGGGGGCGGTGTAGCTGCCGCTTGTCGGCGAAGTCAGCGACACGCTCGGCGACTGATTCGGGGGTGGCGGCGGCGGCGGTGGCGGCGGCGGCGGGGGCGGCGGCGGCGGCGGAGGCGGCGGCGGCGGAGGCGGCGGCGGGGGCGGCGGGGCCGCTGAGTCGACCACGACCATCCGGGCGACGGCCGGGACGCCGGCGGAATCGACGATGAAGAGCATGTACACCCCTGGGACCGCCGTGTGCATGTTGGCGGGAACGCTCGCCGACAGGGTGCCGTCGCCGGCCGTGAAAGAAAGCGGGAGATAGCGCTGCTCCATCTCGACCGAGTGCGTCTGGGATCCCAGCCGGATCAGGCCGACCTTTCGAATGGACGCGGCGTTCGGCGTGCTGATCTGGAAGGACGTGCCGTGGCTGACGCTTCCGGGGGCACCCGTGATCTCGGGACGCGGTGCGAGCTCGCCGGAGCCGTCCCTCTTGAACAGATACGGAGGTGTGAAGATCTCGGCGTTCTTCGCCAGGTAGCCGACCTGGTCGCAGGTGCCGCAGATGCCGCCGCCCGAAGAGAGCACACGGCCGTCGGGGAGGAGCAGCGCCGTCGAGTGATATTGGCGTGTCACGGCCTGCGCCGCCAGGGTGGTCCACTGGCCGGTCGCGGGGTCCCACCGCTCCGCGTTGTAGACGCCGCCGTTCATGTCGATGAGCGACGCCCCGGTCGAGTTGCCGCCCGTCGCCAGGACGCTCCCGTCGGCAAGCAGCGTGAGGTTGTGCTGACGACGGCCGAAAGCCATCGAAGAGGTGGCGGACACCTGGGGCGTAGCGCCGTTCGTGTCGATCACGAGCGCGCTGCTCGACGAGGTGCCGCCGCCGGCCACGAGTGTCTTGCCGACGTCGTAGACGGCGTGGCTCCCGTAGCTGCGGTTGATGGCATCGCGCTGGCCGAAGGTCTGCCACGCGCCGCCGCCGGTGGGGTCGAGCTTGCGCATCGTCTGATTTGGCCCCGAGTAGAAGACGCGACCATCGGGCGCAACGTCCATCCAGGGATAGAGCGGCAGGTTGAGCGCAGCAGTGCTCAGTGTCCGCAGCGTCCCGTCGGTCCTCCGAACCTCCGGAGTATCGGGACCGCCCTCCGTGATCAGCATCTCACCGTTGGTCAGCGGAGTGACGGATGGATACCAGCGGGCGGCGGCCATGTTTGGTCCGAGGCTCCAGCCGTTGGTCGCGGGGTTGAAGAGATGCGTTTGGGCGATCCCTTCGAGTTGCGCATTCTTGTTGCCGCCGGCGATGAAGAGCGAACCGTCGGAGAGGTGGGCGAAACCGGCGCAGAAGATGTTGTGACCCGTATCGACCGTTGCCGGAGTGTGTGTGCCGGTGATCGGGTCGTAGATGGTGGCCCGCGTGAAATTGTGAACGGGGAAGGCCTCGGTCGCGGCATCGCCGACGGAGTCCCAGGCGAGCACTTTGCCGTTCGGAAGCAGAGCCGCGTGAATGCCGACGACGGGCCAGCCGACGACCGGCCCCCACTGCCCGACCTGACCGGGATCGGGGACAACTTCGGCGGCAGTCGCTTGCGACGCCCAGCCCGACAGCAGCCGGGTTTGCCGGTTGAGCTGCCCCTCGAACGCCCGGCTGTGGACGACCGCGTCCTCGGCCTGATGGCCCGCCGGGCTGTTGACGTCGTGCGCGAGCACTGCCCCCGGGGCACCGAGGGCCACCGCGTTCGCCAGCGCCACGATGAGCGCTGTCCGCAAGGTGCAGCCGCTTGCCCGGAGCCGTAGGCGCCGTGCAGAGCGGCGGACAAAAGGAGCCGCAGAGTCCACCGCTCACAGCATCCCCCCGCCCTCGTGCCTGTCAAGGGCGGGCGGCCATTCCCATCCCTTCGGTTGGGAGACGCCGCGCTACTCGCCGGATGCGGTTCCCAGTGGGGAACTTGTCAGTCGGGACCGGGACGCCGACCAGCTAAGCGCCGGGCGCTCGGTACCCGACCTGCTGAGCCTTGCGCAGGGCATCCATCGTCTCGTCGACGGTCAGCAGCACTGTCGTCTCGAGCGAGCTAAGCGCGCCGCCGCCGGAAATCGCCAGCGCAACCGCGGCCATGGACACGTTGTCGGGGGCCTCCCAGAGGGTGTAGCCGTCGTGCTCGCCGAAGGCGTACCAGAATCCGTGAAGCGTCCCGTCGACCGACTCGATGTACTCCTGAGCGGCCTTCCGGCGATCCTCCGGGTTGCCGATCAGCCTGGCCCACGTCTCCGGCGTGTAACTGAACTTGGTCAGATAGAGCGGCATCGCCGCCTCCTCTCGTTCGCCGACATGTGCCGTGGGCGCAGGCGTCGAAGTATGACTCGCCCGCGAAGCTCGCACAGCGCCAGGTTCAGTGGGCGTGACTGGGATCGAACCAGTGACCTCCCGCGTGTGAAGCGGGCGCTCTCCCGCTGAGCTACACGCCCCGAACCGCCACAGTAGCGCGTACCCGCGAGGACGTTCGCACGCTGCGCTCGGGCTTAGTCCCGGCCAATTCTGAACGTGGAGTCGACGACTGGATCGGCGAGGCGCATGCCGTTCTGGACGCGGAACGCAGGCCGGACGGTCCAGCGGTAATCGCCTGGCGTGAACCGAACGCGGCGTGGGAGGGTCACACGGGCGGACCGAGTCCGCCTCTGGTAGAAGCGCCTGCCGTTTCGGATGAAGGCGACCTGGTAGTAGGCCGCACGCGACTGAGACACCCAGGCGAACGTCCGAGCGGGTTTGAATCGCGGCAGCTTGCGCGCTCCGGACGGCGAAGCTGCAGGCTGGATCCGTTGGCCTTCGGCGGCAAACGTCGGCTGGTCTCTCGATGGAAGCAGGCTGACGACGAGGATCCCGACAAGTGCGCCGAGACTCAGGAACGAAAAGGTTGCCGCGACCGGGATTCTGCGCTGCGGGGTGGGCGTCGGAGGTTCGATTCGGACCGGAGCAGGCCAGGGATGATCCGGCAGAGCGGCACGAGCCCCTGCAGCGAGATCGGGGTCCACAAGGACGAGCTCCGGACTGATCGGCCCGGTGGCGGGCTCTCTGGTTTCCACGATGGCTCCGACCGAGGGTAACGTCGAGGGCGGCCGCCTGCGGGGGGAGTCCGTTGAGTCAGAGGCAACGAGCAGCGGAGCCAATACCGGGACGCGGCCGTTCCGGACCTTGGCAATGGCCGCCTCGTCTCGAGTACGACGACGCGCCTAGTCGTTGCGCCGCGCCGGCTGCGTGGGCGTTCCGAGGACGGCCGCGAGCGACGCAACCTCCAGGAAGACGCTCCGCAGCTCCTCGACGCCGTGTTCCTTGCGCAGGAACGCCGTCGCACCGGCCTCTGCGGCCTCCTCCGCGCCCACCGGAGTCTGCGTCCCGGTCAGGACGAGGATCTGGACGGGCAGGCCGGTTGCTCGAATTCGCCGAGTAGCCTCGAGCCCATCCATGACCGGCATCATCAAGTCCATCAGGATCACATCTGGCCGGAACTCGGCCGCAAGCCTGACGGCCTCCTCACCGTCGGCCGCGATCCCCACTACTTCGACCCGCTCGTCCTCCGAGAGCACCGCCATCAACGACTCCGCGTAGAGTCTGTGGTCGTCGGCCAGGAGTACCCGGACGGCCGGACCGGATGGCGGATTTGAGGGCATGAGATGACCTTACCGCGGCTCGTCCGGCTGGCGAGTCCAGGCCGAAAGGCTTTCCCCCACCCGGAAGAGGAGTAAGGCGGTTTGCGGGAAGGCGATCTGCGGAAGGCGGGCAAGTGTCTGCACAGATCCGGATGGGAGCCCTTGAAAAAAGGCGAAACCTCACCTATACCTTTCAACAGTCCTACTGCGGCTATGGACATAGAGACGCTGACACTTGATCCGCTCGACGCGGTCGTCCTGGATCCACACCCGATCTGGCTCGACGCCGTCGAGATGGTCCTGGCGCGGATCGGTGCGAGCGTCGTTCTGAAGACCTCGTCCGCTCGCGACGCCCTCGCGGCTATCGAGCGCGACCAGCCGCGGCTGCTGACGCTCGAGCTCGACACTCAGCCGGGTGAGCCCGACGGCTTCGAGGTCATACGCCGAGCCACGGCCCTGTCGCGGTCGCTGCGCGCGATCGTCCTTTCGACGCATCACGACGCGGCGCACATCGACGGGGCGCTAGCCGCCGGTGCGGCTGCATATGTCGTCAAGACGGCGCATCCTGACGACGTCGCCTCGGCGGTGCGCCAGGCGTTCGACCATTCGGTCTACCTCCCGGGCGGGCCACTCGCCGTCGGCCAGCCGCTCGCACCCGAAGTACAACATGCCCGCAGGGAGCGCCCGGGGGGGCTCACCCGTCGCGAGCTCGAGATTCTCAAGCTCGTGGCCGAGGGACATTCGAACGCGGCCCTGGCGCGGATGCTCTGGGTCACCGAGCAGACGGTGAAGTTCCACCTCTCGAACGTCTACCGCAAGCTCGAGGTCACGAATCGCACGGAAGCAAGCCGCTGGGCGCAAGTGAACGGCTTGCTCGCCGACGAGCTGAGCCTCGCGTAAGTTCCCGGCTCCTTCGCGAACGGGCCTTGGCCACAAATGCTCGGCGCGAACCGCGATCAGGAAAGTGGCTGGTGCTTCCGGCCTAGCAGCTGGAGACCGGGATCGTGATCGGTCCGAAGCTCATGCCGTCCGAGCCACCCCACTTCTTGTCGAAGAAGCAGCCGTTGAGCGTCAACTCGTACACGCCGCCGATTTCGACGAGCCGCGGAGCCTCGTACTGTTCGTTTTCCGTCCCGAACTGGGGTTCTTCTGCCTGGGCGTGCCGCATACGCCCACCGTCCTTTACTGTCAGTTATCTCGACGCGTTCGTGATATCGACACCCAGCCACGAGAACCCGTCCGAGGATCCGTAGTACTTCGGCGTCGGCATAAGCGTCAGGTCATGGACAGTCCCCATAGCCTTCAGGGAGGGCGGCTCGTACCCTTGCGGGATCGGTTCGCTACTGCGATCAACTGTCATGTCGCGCAGCGTAAAGCAGGATTCTTGCGTCGACAACTAGCCGAGGGACCAGGATTTCGGGGTCGATGAACCTGCCGCTTTCGGCGCCGCCGAGGCCGGCGGGCGCGTACGGGCTGCGACTCGAGGGCGTCGAAGGATCGCGCTCCCTCCTCGTCTCGGCCGATCCTCTGTGGCCACGGTTCCGCATTCGTTCCGAGGTCCACGCGCCACCTTGGCGTGAATCGGACATCGTCACGGATTCCGATGCTGAGTTGAGGCTCCAAGCCGGCGGCGAGGTCCGCATCGAGCGGGAGCCGGGCCTGGTTGTCTTCAGGACGGAGCGCCCGCTCACGGAGCTGGAGCTGATCCATCCGTACCTGGCCCCGGTCGCTGCCGTCGCCAGCTATTGGTTTGACCGCGAAAGCTTCCATGCCGGCGCCTTCGTGGTGGACGGGGCCGCTTGGGCTGTGATTGGAGAGCGGGAAGCAGGAAAGAGCACCTTGCTGGCCAGCTTGGCGTTACGCGGTATCCCGATCCTCTCCGACGACATGCTGATACTCGAGGGCGACCACCCGTTCCCGGCTCCGAGGTCGATCGACCTGCGCCGCGCCGCCGCGAGACATTTTGGCGTGGGCGAGCCGCTCGGCATCGTGGGCACGAGAGAACGTTGGCGTCTCCAACTGCCACCGATGGCCGGGCCGGCACGTCTGCGCGGTTGGATCTTTCTCTCGTGGGGAGATCGTGTCGAGACATCCAAGGTCGCTCCGCACGAGCGAGTCGCACGGCTTGGCGCTCAACGTGGACTGCGGCTGGCTCCCCGGGATCCGGCCCGCCTTCTCGATCTCGTCGCCTTACCCGCCTGGGAGCTTCGGCGGCCGGCCGACTGGGACCGGCTCGACAGCGCCACCGACGCGCTGCTCGAGCTCGTCGCGAACTCGGCCTGAAGGAGCGCCGGCGAGCCAGGCCGCCTGAAGGAGCAGGTACGAGCGGGGATTCGGCGTCTCCGACGTCCACTCACGGCGGAGCGCCTCCACATCCACGACCTCGGCGTCAACCCCGTGTCCCTGCCACGAGGCGGCGAATGCCCGGCTGTGACGGTTCCAGAAGGCCTCGTCGAACGTCGCCTTCGTCCTACGAGTGAGGACCGGCTCGGGGAGCAGATCGCCAAAGAACAGGCGCATCGCGGCGGTTCGGCTCTGGAAGCGGCTCGATCGGGGCAAGGCAGCGAGCGCAGCCCAGAAGCGCCGGTCCGCGAGCGGATGGTGTGCCGCGACTCGCTCACTCGAGGCGAGGGCATCCAGGCTGTCCAAGCCGACCCCCGTGTGCCGGAGGCCTCGCATCCACTCCAGGCTCCGACCCCAACGAAGCGGCTCGCCTGCAGCCTCTGCGGTCGCCGCACGTTCGACTGACCGCCTGGCCTCATCGCGCAACCATGGGAAGACGCCCTCCGGGAAGCGGCGGCGCAGAACCGCTGCCCTGATGCGCCGAGGCGTGAGAGCGAAGCCGACCCGGAGCAGGTCTCGAGGCTGCGGCCGCGTCGCTCCGGCGAGGAGCAATCGCGTCCGAGCCCACTGTGAGCTCGAAAACGCCTCGTCCCCTCCGACGCCGGTCAGAAGCGATCCACCAGTGGCCCGCCGCAAGAGCGGCACATGGAAGTGGGCGTTGAAAGGCCATAGGAGTCCATGCCTTGTCAGGGCCTCGCGGGCAACCGGCCCGACACAGTCCAGTTCATCCGTGAGGACGATTCGCTCCCAGTGGTCGAGGCCGAGATGACGAACGACTCGCTCCTGCCACTCGGCCTCATCGGACGCGGCGACATCGGGGAAGCAGTTCGTTGCGGGGATCGGCGCTTCCAAGCCTTCGCGGCGTGCGACGTGTGAGGCGACCGCGAGGACCCCCGCCGAGTCGCGGCCCCCGGAGAAGCTGACGAGACACGGTGGACGGACCAGTGCCTCCGCGACGACCTGTTCCAGGGCCTGTCGAGGCTGGCCTGCGGGAGGCGGGAGCGGTGGTGCGCCCGCGTCCTCGCCGAAGACGAGCCCGCAGGCGACATCGAGCTGCGAGAGCCGTGAGCCCGCGTTCACGGCGCTGGTAGGCGCATCAGCTCCCAGAAGCGCGCATCGTCACCGTCGAGCTCCCCGGCGAGCCATGCATGGGCGGTGAACTCGGGGCCTCGCGGATCCACGCCGATGACGACGTCGCGAACGTTCCCGTGCGCGCTCTCCCAGGCCTGCAGCACGAGCGCCCGCTCGAGGCATGTGTGCGGCCGGCGACGGAGGAGAGCGTAGACCCCACGCCCGGCGCTCGGCGGCAGCCCATCCGGGGGCCGATTCACGACGACCCGCTCGATTCCGCCGTGCCGCAACCCCCAGCGGGCCTTAAGCAGTGCAAGTTGCGCCCAGAGGGCGGCACGAAGCGCATGTCGGTCGGTTCTCACGCGCGCTCCAGCAGGTTGCGCGCGTCGAGCTCGTCCAGGAAGCGGCCGACGTCCTCGGATGCACGTTCGCGGTCGATCCCGAAGGCGCTCACGAGCTCGTCCACCAGCTGCTCTTGCGTCGTTCCCTCGGCGAGGCGGCGCCAGAGGAGAACGCCGCTCTCATTCGTGCTCACGTAGTCGGATCTCCCCAGGTCGACGGCGACGATTTCTTGCTCGATCTCGCGCCAGCGAACTGCATCGTCACGGAGTCGAAGCCTCGTCACAGGCGGTCCCGTCTCAAGGTCTCATTGTGGACCGAGACGCGCTCGAACGCGTGTCTCAGAGCTCTTCGCGTGCGTGCGGCTTTGATGCGCCAGGTCTCGCCCTCCGCCGGACTGACGGTGCGGACCAGAGCCTCACCGACGACCCCGAGGGCCTCGTTCGGAGGAAGAACCGAGAACGGTGAGAGCAGCCGGGCGGCATGGTCGCGAACCATCGATCGGTCGCGGGCGGCCTGGGCTCGTCCCGCCCAGAGCCGGACGTGCCAAGGAAGGGCAGGGGCGCCGAAGAGGACAGCGTCGGCAGCCGCCCTCATCGTCCGCCAGACGCCGTCCATCCGCCAACTCCGTGCGGCGTCCCAGAGCTCGCTCGGGTCGGCCTCCCGCGCGACCACCGTGACATCGACCAGGTCGAGGATTCGGCGGAGCGGCGTGCCTTCCCAGGAGTGGGCGGCGAGCACGAGCGCGTGGTGAGCCGGAGAGAGTGCGAGAACGCCGGGGATTCCCGTCACGGAGTCGACAGCGTCCGAAAGCAGCTCGGCCGTAGACGGCGGAGGCGACCACGAGATCCAGACCGGACGCCGATGCAGCTCCAACAGGACCGGGAGCCCGGGCAGTCTGAGCGGGCGGAGGTGATGTCGATCCTCATAGGCATGGTCGTCCATCCCAACGGCCATGAAACCCGCCGCGATCAGCGCCCGCTGAGCCTGCTCGGGCCGATCGACGATCACGTCGAGGTCGCGGAAGGGACGCAGCGTCGGGCTCGGATACCGCCCGGCGACCTCGAGGCCTTTCATCAGGACGAGCGTGCCGTCGTAGGCTGCGCGAGCACGCTCCAAGGTGATCTCCGCGGCGAGGGTTACCGCGGCGGCGAGACGTTCGTCGGCGGCGAACTCCTCCGGGACGGGTTGCCCGAGGGCTCGAAAGCGTCGCGCGGCGAGCAGGTGGAGGCGGTGCGCTCGAAGGTCGACGAAGGTCGGAGAGCGTTCGATCACGCCGTCCACGGATCGCCAGAGCGCGTCGTCGGCGAGCTGCGGGTCTGAGCCGCTCCTTGGTTCTCTGACCGCGTCTTCGTATGAATCCATCGTCGACCTCAGTAGAGCCCGAGGGTGCCGAGACGCTGTTCCCGCCGCAAGGCCAGCCTGAACGCCAGGATCCCGATCACGAGTGACAGCCCAGACAGCGGCGCGAGTCTGGCGACGACGCCGGCAGTCTCGGACCACCCGGCTCCGCCAAGCAGTGCATTCCGCATTCCATCGACAGCAAGGGCGATCGGATTGAGCTCGGCGACGGTTGTGACCCACTCCGGCAGGAGATCGATCGGAAAGTAGAGCCCGGAGGCGAGCGCAAGGAGGAGCGTGCCCACGGCGACCGCATTCGTCCCGCGCCGGAACGTGAGTGTCGCCGCGCCGCTGAGCACTCCGAGCCCCCAGACGAACGGGATGAACACGAGCAGCACCGCAGTCGCGGGGAGAATGCCGGCCGGTTCCATGTGGAGCCCGAAGCCGATCGCGACCGCAACCAGGAAGAGCGCGGTCTGAAGCGGGATGTAGATGAGGTCGAAGAACACCGATCCGATCTGCAGCGTCGCAGTTCTGGTCGGCGTCACCAGCAGCGACTCGAGCGTTCCCATCAGCTGCTCGTTGCGGATTGCGGTGGAGACACGCTGAAGGCCGAACTGGATGAAGACGCCCAGGGCGATTCCGATCGCGGCGAACTCGAGGTACGTCACTTCCTTCCCCTGGAAAGTCGGAAGCTCGTCGGAGTCGATCATCTGGCCGATGAATGCGAACACGAGCGCCTGACCGACCAGGCTGATCAAACCCGACGCGAAGGACATGCGATAGCTCCAGGCGACGAGGAAATCGCGCCGCACGAAGGCGGGCAGCTTGCGGAGCTCTCCGGCCAGCGCCGTCATCGGACGCCGTCCTCGGTCAGAAACCGGAAGGCATCTTCGATCTCCGAGCGCCGTTCGCGGCACGAGTGAACCTGGAGACCCGCGGCGGCGAGCGCCGCCAGCGCGTCACCGAGCACAACGCTGTCGGCGAGCGAGAGGACGTAGTGCCCCGGGTCGCTCCCGCCTACGGGCGTCACCCCTCCGCGGCCGCGAAGCGCCGCGTCGGCGGCCGCTCGCACAGCAGCGTCCGATGGTCGGCCGTTCGTCAATCGGACGACGTGGTCGCGAGGGCGAGCAAGCGCGGACAGCTCGTGAACGCCGCCGGCAAACTCGACGCGGCCTTTGTGGAGGAGCGTCACGCGGTCAGCAAGTCCGCGGATCTCTTCCAGCCGCTGCGTCGCCCAGACGACAGCTGCTCCCTGGGCGCAGGCGAGCCGGACGAGATTCCGTACGCGTTCTGCTCCTTCCGGGTCGAGGTCATGCGTCGCCTCGTCGACAAGCAGCACAGTTGGGTTCGCAAGTAGGGCCCGAGCGATCGAGAGGCGCTTCTGCATACCGTGCGAGTACGCGCCGACGCGCTCGCCGGCGGCCTCCGCGAGACCGACATGCTCGAGCACCTCCAGCGAACGCGCCTTCGCTTCGCGGCGGCGCATCCCGTGGAGCCGGGCAAAGAACACGAGATTCTCGAGCCCGCTGATCCGCAGGTAGAACGAGCGGTCTCCCGAGGGAACGAAACCGACCAGGCGGCGGAGCTCGGCCGCATGCCGCCGAACTTCGCGACCGAGCAGCTCGACTGAGCCCTCGGTGGGTTCGACGAGGCCGAGCAGGATTCGGATCAGCGTCGTCTTGCCCGCGCCGTTCGGCCCGAGCAGCGCGTGAAGCGCTCCCGCTCGGACCTCGAAATGTACGTCGTCGAGTGCGACCTTCTGCCCGAACCGACGTGTCAGGTCGCGAGCGGAGATGACTGTGCAGAGCGACTCGCTCGGAGACCCCCCGGTCATGGAGACCGTCCCTCTAAACGGCACCGGCCCCGCCCGACCGGGCGGGGCGCGGTGCATAGTCGAGGCAGATACAACGCGTGAACCGCAGCATCCCAGCAGTGCGCCGGAGCCTTGTAGCGGCCCCGGTCGAGCGTGACGATCCACCCGCCGCCGTCGCAGCTGCATTTCTGGATCCTCGGCGGCGCCGCCGCGGTCCCGCGAGCGCTACGCAGCGCGTTCACTCGGGCACCGCCTCGCGGGCGCTTGCCTCTACCTCGATCCCGCGACCGTCGAGTCTCAGCGAGGCGTCGACCGCTTCGACCATCGTTGGCCAACCGGCGCCACTCATCGACTTCAGCCGCACTCCAAGTCCTCCTTCGCGACCCGCTGTGTCAGCCCGGTCCGCAGAGACTCAGCGTAGGACGACCCAGCGCCGGGCGAACAGACCAGAAACGCAAGACCCCACGCGCGAGGGGGAGCTAGACCGGATGGGGGTTCTGCGATTCGTGCTGTGACGCAGAGCAAGCGGGCCGCCCGTCGGGCAGCCCGCCTGCCAAGGGGCTTCGATGGCTCTGGACGCCGAGCCGCCGAGCCGCGGCCTGCCCGCGTCGCCGAGATCACGGTACCCGCTGGCTCGAGCCGGCAATGCCGAAGTCGAGTCAGTCGAACGGGCTTCGCGGAACGAGACGAATGGCCAGGCGGCATCGCGGTGCGGTCGCGACCGCCTTGTACGGCCTGGACGACCGCCGTACTGTGGTGACCTGTGAGCCTTCGGCAGAGCGCGATAGTCGTTCCGCGTGCTCGCGGCGCTGTCCGCGGCCCTTCTCCTGATGGTGGACGACGCCGCGCATGGAGGCGACTGGCCGGGTTGGGACGAGGGCTGGGCGCTCGTCGTGTTCCCGCTCGGCATCCCGGTCGCGGTCGCGGCTGCGGTCGGGCTCGGAGGGAAGGCCCTACGAGCTGCCACTGGCCGCATCATCGTGCTCGTCACCGGCGCGGTCTGGCTCTGGGGCGCCGCACTGTTCGCCCTCTGGTTCGTCGTCGGAAATTAGGAGAGCCCCCGCCTGAGCGGCATCTCTTGCGCTTCACGCGGACGCTCGCGGTGCCGGGTCAGGCGTCCGAACTCGAGGCCTAAGCGGTGTTTGGTGATCTAGCCGCCGCCCTTCCCGGTGATCGAGGTCGCTATCGTGAATGACGCAGTTTCTCCATGCGCGAGGAAGCGAGCTCCAACGCGCGACGCGTGTCGAGCCACGCGTAGCGAAGAACGGCCCCACGCGTCGAGAAGCCGCTCTGGAATCTCAGACGGTAGCCCTGGACGACGAGGTCAGGGGACCGCGGCCTCGAGCATGATCGAGTCCCAGTACGGATTGGGGCTGGAGTCCGTCGAGTAGCCCACTCGGGCAACGAGGCCGTTCACGGCCGCTTGGTTCCAGGGGAAGACCGCCGGCGTGACGACTGAGGTCTTGTACTGGAGCCCTGTCTGGCTCATGTCACCGCTGAAGACGACTGTCTCGGTCGCTCCGTCGAAGATGCTCGTCCTGCCGTTGTCGGCGGCGCTTCCCGCGGCGTGATAGGCCAAGACCACCGAGACCTCGTAGATGCACGTCTCGGGCGTGTCCTGCAGGCCGAACTCGACGTAGCTGGTGCCGCTGTTTGCCTGCTGGCGGACGTAATCGGCGGTCGAGGTCATCGGTACGTCGTCGAGTCGTTGCCATGAGTTGCCGTCGATCGCCGTTCCGTCGTTGTTGCGGAAGTTGCCGGCGCCAAACGACGTCCCCATCGAGTCGGGGACGAGCCGCACGATGCGGCTGTCCGCCAGGGGGTATGCGGCCGGCTGCCGAGCGACGAAGATGTCGTCGTAGTTTGCGGTGTAGACGCTCGCGTTTGCGGTCGCCCCCATTCCGAACCCGTTGGCGGTCGTCGGGGCTGCGCTGCGTGACACTTGCGTCTGCGTCTCACCGTTGACGCGCCAATCACCGAGATGTGGGCTTGCGCTGAGGTCGTAACGAAGGTCGATCGTGTACCAGGTCGCGGCGCTGACCGTGGTCGCCGACGTCGCGGTCGAGGTCCCGAGAACCAGCTGGAGCCGCTGAGAACTCGCGTTGTACCTGAAGACGAGGTCGGTGCCCGAGTCGATGTAGGCCAGGTTCGAGGTCACTGTGGGCAGCGAGCTGAGGCGCACGGCGAAGCGGGTGACGACGACACTCGACGCTGTGACCGACCGCAACGCCCGCACAGTCGCTGCATTGCTCGCATCGGCGATCCGCAGCGAGTACGCGCCGCTGCGGACGACGGTGTTGTCGGCCGTGGGGGTACCCGTCACGCTCGAGAAGATGCCGCCGCCCGCCGTCGAGACCACGCCGTGCTCGATCCCCGTGAGCCAGACGGGCGAGGAGCGCAAGCAGAGTCCGGCCGCCTGCGTGGTCGCGCTCTGCACGCTCGAGTAGCCGCTCAGGTTGCCGGCCGCATCCGCCGCCCGCACCCGGTAGCTGTAACTGGTCGCCGCCTGCAAACCGGTGTCGTTCAAGGCGGCACCCGTCGGCGTCGCGACCTGGACGAAGTCCGAACAGCCCGCACCCTGGCAGCGCTCAACCCGGTAGCCGCTCACACCGGTGTTGTCCGTCGACGCCGCCCAGCCAAGATTGATCTGGCTCGCCGACACCGCCGTCGCCGCCAAGCCCGCCGGCACCGTCGGCGCCTGCGTGTCCGGAGTCGTCGCGCTCTCGATCGCCGAGTAGCCGCTCAGGTTGCCGGCCGCGTCGGCGGCGCGCACGCGGTAGCGGTAGGTCGTCGCCGCCAAGAGGCCGGCGTCGCTGTAGCTCGTCGCGGTCGGGGTTGCCACCTGGACGAAGTTCGTACACGTCGCTCCCTGGCAGCGCTCGACCCGGTAGCCCGCGAGCGCGACGTTGTCGGTCGACGCCGTCCAGGCGAGGTCGATCTGGCTCTGGGAGGCGGCGGTCGCCGTCAGTCCGGTCGGCGCCGTCGGCGCCTGCGTGTCCGGCGTCGTCGCGCTCTGCTCCGCCGTGTAGCCGCTCAGGTTGCCGGCCGCATCGGCGGCGCGGACGCGGTAGCGGTAGCGTCGTCGCCGTCGTGCAGTCCGATGTCGTTGTAGGTGGTGCCGGTCGGGGTTCCCACCTGGACGAAGATCGTGCAGCCGGCGCCCTGGCAGCGCTCGACCCGGTAGTTGGCGACCGCGACGTTGTCGGTTGAGCCGGTCCACGCGAGGTCGATCTGGGTTCCGGACACGGCCGTCGCCGTCAGCCCCGTCGGGTCTGTGGGCGGCTGGGTGTCCGTCGTCGCCGCGTTCTGGATCGCGGAGTAGCCGCTCAGGTTGCCGGCGGCGTCGACAGCTCGGACGCGGTAGCGATAGGTCGTCGCCTCCGCAAGCCCAGTGTCTGAGAACGTCGGCCCGGTCGGGGTTCCGATCTCGAGGAAGTTGGTGCAGGCGGCGCCCTCGCAGCGCTCGACGCTGTAGCCCGTGACCGCGACATTGTCGGTCGACGCCGTCCAGGCGAGGTCGATCTGGCTCTGCGGAGGCGGCCGTCGCCGTCAGGCCAGTCGGTGCCGTCGGCGCCTGCGTGTCCGGCGTCGTCGCGTTCTCGATGGCCGTGTAGCCGCTGAGATTGCCGGCCGCATCGGCGGCGCGCACGCGGTAGCGGTAGGTCGTCGCCGTCGTGAGTCCGATGTCGTTGTAGGTGGTGCCGGTCGGGGTTCCGACCTGGACGAAGGTCGTACAGGTCGCGCCCTGGCAGCGCTCGACCCGGTAGTTCGCGACTGCGACGTTGTCGGTCGAGCCCGTCCAGGCGAGGTTGATCTGTGTCCCGGAGACGGCCGTCGCCGAGAGGCCCGTCGGTGCGGTCGGCGCCTGTGTGTCCGGCGTCGTCGCGTTCTGGATGGCCGTGTAGCCGCTGAGATTGCCGGCCGCATCGGCGGCGCGTACGCGGTAGCGGTACGTCGTTGCGGTCGTGAGTCCAGTGTCGTTGTACGTGGTGCCGGTCGGGGTCGCGACTTGTACGAAGGTCGTGCAGGTCGCGCCCTGGCAGCGCTCGACGCGGTAGTCCGTGACCGCGACGTTGTCGGTCGACGCCGTCCAGGAGAGATTGATCTGACTCGCGGAGACCGCCGTCGCGCTCAGCCCGGTCGGATCCGTCGGCGCCTGCGTGTCCGGCGTCGTCGCGTTCTGGATCGCCGTGTAGCCGCTGAGGTTGCCGGCCGCATCGGCCGCACGCACGCGGTAGCGGTAGGTCGTCGCCGCGCTGAGGCCGGTGTCGTTGATGCGTCGTGCCGGTCGGGGTCCCGACCTGGACGAAGTTCGTACAGGCCGCGCCCTGGCAGCGCTCGACCCGGTAGCCGGCGACGGCGACGTTGTCCGTCGAGGCCGTCCAGGCGAGGTTGACCTGACTCTGCGACACAGCGGTCGCGGAAAAGCCCGTCGGGTCGGTCGGCGGGGTCGTGTCGGGAGGGCCGGAGGCGCCGATCGGCGTGTTCATATCCGTCTGCAGCTCGGTCGCGCTCAGCGCCCTGTTGTAGATGCGCACCTCGTCGATGCGACCGGCGAAGTACTGCCCGTAGAGCGCATCGCCGCCGATCGTCAGCGCCCCGTCGAGGTCGCGATCTGCGCTAGCACCGGCCGGCTCGCGACCTCCACGCCGTTCACGACAGGCGCACGCGTCGCGCCGTCGAAGGTGGCCGCCAGATGGGACCACAGAGCTCAAGGGCAACGCCGAGCTCGCCGACAGCGGGCTGTGAATGTTCCAGCCCGTCGCCGGCGCACCCGATTCCGACGAGCCCATCAGGTAATAGATGTCGTCCGGACCCTTGTAGATCACGTCCCGCCAGCCGCCGCAGCGGTGGGAAGACCCACGCCTCGCAACGTCATCCGCCGTCGTCAAATCGAGCGAAGGCGAATCGGGGACGGTGACTCGCGCACTCGAACCGTTGAAGGAGAGCGCATTCCCGTACTTGCCCGTCGTGATCCAGCCGCGCTCCCGATTGCGCCGGTGTTGCTGTTCCCGGACGAGTCCGCAGCGCTCGTCCCGATGCCCTCGTTGAAGGAGTAGGCGGCGGCCAGACCGCTCACGGGCGGCGGAGGCGGGAGGCGGCGGCGGAGGCGGAGGCGGAGGAGGCGGCGGCGGTGGGCCGCGGTGTCGAGTCCGACCATGCTCGCCACCGACGGTACGCCGGCGGAATCGACGATGAAGAGCATGTAGATGCCCGGGACGGCCGTGTGCACGTTTGCGGGGACGCTCGCCGTCAGCGTGCCGTCGCCGGCTGTGAAGGAAAGCGGGACGTAACGCTGCTCCATCTCGACCGAGTGCGTTTGCGACCCCAGCCGGATCAGCCCGACCTTGCTGATCGAAGCGGCGTTCGGCGTGGTGATCTGGAAGGACGTACCGTGGCTGACCGAGCCAGGCGCGCTCGTGATCTCGGGACGCGGTGCAAGCTGCCCGGAGCCGTCTTTCTTGAACAGGTACGGCGGTGTGAAGACCTCGGCGTTCTTCGCCAGGTAGCCAACCTGGTCGCAGGTGCCGCAGATGCCGCCGCCCGACGAGAGCACGCGGCCGTCCGGGAGCAGCACCGCGGTCGAGTGATACTGGCGTGTCACAGCCTGCGCCGCGAGGGTGGTCCATTGGCCCGTCGCGGGGTCCCACCGCTCCGCGTTGTAGACGCCGCCGTTCATATCGATGAGCGATGCCCCGGTCGAGTTGCCACCGGTCGCCAGGACGCTCCCGTCGGCAAGCAGCGTGAGGTTGTGCTGGCGACGACCGAAGGCCATTGGCGAGGTAGCGGCGACTTGGGGCGTGGCGCCGTTGGTGTCGATCACAACCGCGGTGTTCGATGAAGCCCCGCCGCCGGCCACGAGCGTCTTGCCGATGTCATAGACCGCGCGGCTCCCGTAGCCGCGGTTGATTCCGTCGCGCTGGCCGAAGGTCTGCCAGGAGCCCCCGCCCGCGGTGTCGAGCTTCCGCATCGTCTGATTCGGCCCCGAGTAGAAGACGCGACCATCGGGTGCAACGTCCAACCAGGGATAGAGCGGCAGGTTGAGCGCAGCAGTGCTCAGTGTCCGCAGCGTCCCATCGGTCTTCCGAACCTCCGGAGTATCGGGACCGCCTTCCGTGATCAGCATCTCGCCGTTCGTCAGCGGCGTGACGGACGGATACCAGCGACCGGCCGCCATATTGGGACCGAGGCTCCAGCCGTTGGTCACAGGGTTGAACAGATGCGTCTGGACGATGCCGTCGAGTTGCGCGTTCCTGTTGCCGCCGGCGATGAACAACGAACCGTCGAAGAGGTGCGCGAAACCGGCGCAGAAGATGTTGTGACCCTGATCGACCGTGGCGGGTGTATGGGTACCCGTGATGGGGTCGTAGATGGTGGCTCTCGTAAAGTTGTGAACGGGAAAGGTCTCCGTCGCCGCATCGCCGACGGTGTCCCAGGCGAGCACTTTGCCGTTCGGAAGCAGCGCCACATGAATGCCGACGACGGGCCAGGGGGCGACTGGGCCCCATTCCCCGACTTGCCCGGCATCGGCCGCGACGACCTCGGCGGTCGCCAGCGACGCCCACGCAGACTGGAGCCGGGTGCCATTGTCGAGCACCGCCTCGCTCGCTGCGCTGTGGACGACCGTGTCTTCGGCCTGATGACCCGCCGGAGTGTTGACGTCGTGCGCCTGGCCGGCGCCCGGAATACCAAGCGCGGCCGCTTGCACCAGCGCGACGAGGAGCGCAGTACGGACCGCCCAAGCGCGTCGCCGCGCCGTAGGGCGGCCAAGAAGGCTGGCCGCAGGATTCACCGCGAACACAGCATTCCACTGCGCCCGCGCCCGTTCAAGGCTAGTTTTTGCGGCTGAACGACTGGACGGAGCCGCGCGAGCGGCGCGCGGGTTCACGGCCTGTTGACGTTGCCGGCGACGAACGGTTGTCCGCTGTCTCGGGTTTCGACAGCAGCTTGTGCTGCTACAGCGCCCTAGGGTACGCATACGGGCGCGAAGAACATATTCCGGGGCGCTCGCTGCGCGCTTCGACGAATCCGAGCCTACACCGCTTTGCGCGCAACCCAGATTTCCTCGCTCGGCCAACGCCGCGCCCATTCGAGGGTTGCAAAATCGAAAGCCGCCGCCGCGTCGAACCGAGGCCTAACCTCTACGAGGTTCTCGAGGACGAAGCCTCGAGTCCCCAAGAGCCGAATCCAGTCTCCATGTGTCAGGTGAAACTCGACCGCGCCGCTTTCCTCGAACTCCGTCCTACTGGCTGAGAAGTAGTCTCGTACGAGTCGCACTCCAGCGGGGCCCCCGGCGGGCGGACTGCAGGTCCTGAGAAATGCTCCCGCCGTGAAGAAGACCAGCCGGCCGCCCGGTCGAAGTAGTCGGTGAGCCTCGGGGATCCACCGACTCGGCTCGCACCACAGGCTTGCGCCGTATTCCGATACGGCCAGATCGAACGTCGCGTCGTGTAACTGCACGTCCTCCGCGTTCGCGCAGATAAGTGGAAACGTGAGGCTGAACTCGCGCTGAAGGCGTTGCGCGAACTCCAGCTGAGCTGGTGCGACATCGATTGCCACTGGCCGGAAGCCACCCCTCGCAAGCCAGGCCGACACTTTGGCAGTGCCGCAGCCAAGCTCGATGACCTCCGCACCCGGCTCGAGGCCTGCCAGGAGCCGAAGCTCAGATTCGGGGACGCCCCAAATGCCCCAGCGGAGCTCCTTCTCTTTCCACCCATCCCGGCCAACGGACTCATACGCGGGTGCCCAGCGCTGCCATAAAGCGCGGTTCCGTTCAATGTAGTCGCGCTCTGAGCCAGCAGCGAGGCTCTGTGGCCGGTGTGTTCCCAGACCGGGTTTGCCCTCGGCTGGCTCGCTCATCTTCGCAATCGCGCGGTTATGTACCTCGAGCGAAGCCAGGCGCGACCAAACTCGGAGCTACTGGCTCGGTACCGGGGTTGGGCCTCGATTCTGTGACGGCTTCTTCCGCATCGGCGAGCAAGAGAGCGGCAGCGAGAGAGACGACGATCCAGAACACGAAGGCTATCTGGACGAACGAAAGCGAGTCGTACGTGAACATCCCCGCGCCGAAGCCGGCAATAGCCGCCGCGAACCCAACCGGAAGCCATCCCTCCGGCCCCGCCCGCCGCCGTGATGCACGCCCGAGCCGACGAACAGCGGACCCGAAGAGGGCGGCCCAGCCCAGAACCCCGACGATCCCAATCTCGAGCAACAGGCTGAGCCACTGGTTGTCGAGGATGGGGGCGTTGCGAAGCGGATTATTGAACCCGGTCTGACGCGTCGCGAAGCCGAGCCCGAAGACAGGCCGGGCGCTGGCTTCGCGCAACGAGGGGCCGATCAGACGCACGCGCCCGCCCGCGAGCATCGGGTCGGCTTCAGGGTTGATCTGAGTCTGCTGCTGGACGAGGCCACCTTCAGGGAAGAACGAGTTCTTCAACGTCGCGATCGACCCAGGGAGCGCGAGCTTGACGACGATGACCAGCGGAAGGAGTAGGGGCAGCAGCCGCATCGCTTCGCGAGGCTTCAGCCAAGTAATCACGATTCCTACTACGACCAGGACGACGACCGGTGTCCTGGAGGCGGAGGACATTACGCCGATAAGGATCAGTCCTGTGGGGATAGCCCACCGCCGGCCAGAGCCATACGCCAGCGCAACACCAAGTGGAACGGCGATCGCAAAGAGAACGCCCAGTGCGATTGGGTGTTGTGCAGACCCAATTGAACGGATAAGTCCGGCCCGCACAACCTCGACCGGCCCATCGAACTGCAAGAACGGGAGGACATCGCTGATGTGGTCGAAGAGGTTGAAAGCAGTTCGCTGCTCGACCACGGCGAAGATAGCTACGACAGCAATCCCACTCACAAGAGATTTGGTGAGCTTTTCGATCGTTCGCCTGCTTCTCACGACCGAGATGATGAGGTAATGGAGAAGCATGAAGCTGAGGAAAAACGTCAGCGACTTCAGAACGACTGATTGGAGTGGTATTACTCGACCGATATTAACAACGTCTGATGCGAGCGAGGCAATAAGGATCAGCGCGAGGGGTATATGGAACGGGCTCCGTCGTAGACGAACTCGCGGGTGGACGAGTAGCGCAGCCATCCAGCACGCAAGCGCACCCGCCACCGCGACCCGATAGAGCTCAAGTTGAAATGGCAGCTCGACTCGAAAGCTGTACCTACCGATCGGGACAAACAGAACAACGGCGAAAATGAGTCCAATCGCTGTCGGCCAGCTCAGCAACAGCCGGTGCCATGCCACAATCGCCGCCGCGAAGGCGACTATCGCGGCGACCGCCACGATCCCCTTCCCGACGAAGGCCGCGGCCGTTAGGCACGTGAAGCTCCCGACGATCAGCAGCGTCGCGCGGTCGATCGGGCCGGGAAGTGAACCTTCGGGATGAGTGGCGAGCCTCATTGCGCGGTTCCTTCGCCCGCTGGTGCTACCGGGGCGCGCGGGGAGTCCAGCGGGAGGCCGCGCCCCCGTGCGCGACCTCGCGATCAGCGCCAGAAAGCTCCTCTTCGGTCAGCTCGACGGCGTCTGCAAAACGATGAACCGGCTTCGAAGCTCCATTCACTGCTGTCAACGAAATCGCCTCCGATGGCGAGGCCACGTCCTGATCATCGATTGAGCGCTTCTTCGTTCGTTGCACGTTGTCGCGGATGAACGCCGCCGCAACGGTGGCCATGAGCCCTGCGAACAGAATCGCGATCAGGCCAGCCCGACTTCTCGGCTTAACGAGCATCGGCGCCCGGTATCGATCGACAACCTGCACCTGCACCCGCTGGTTCTCGCGAATCCCAGCTTTGTCCTGTCGGGACTTGAGGTTTGCGATGAAGGCATCGGTCGCTCCGATCGTGAGCAGCGTCGCGGCGGCGGGGGAATCTCCAGTTCCGGTGATCTTCATGAGTGGCGTGGGCTGGCCGAAGATGGACGGTACGACCTCGGCCTTAAGCGAAGCGCTACTCGTCACTGCTGCTCCCGGCGGCTTGAGGAGGCCCTTTCTCTGCAACGCCTTGATCACCGGATCGCTCGTCGCATAAATCGAATAGAGCTCCACGAGAGCCGCAATCCGCTCAGGAGAACCGCTCGCCGACTCAGGAATAACCGAGCGCAATTCGAAGGACCCACGTGGCGAGAAGCTCAGTGTTGCCTCGTTCGACCACACCTCGGAGCCGCGGTAGCGTAGCCCGCTTGACGAGACTTGGACGTGCGAGAGCATGGCCAAAGCCAGCGATAGCGCGACGCCGACGGTCACGAGTAGCCGATGCCGGCCGAGCACCTGGGTGTAAAGTCCGAGATCGATTGTAAGACTCCTTCTAGAACCGCATAGTAGACGCGTTCAAGAGTGGCCCATACGGGCCGACGGCTAGGTTCTCCCCTGGACATTCGTCTAGGTTGCGGCTAGTGGAGCACCGGAGCGCATAGACATCAACAAGGGCAGAGCTAGCATGCTGTGAGTGGTTGTTTTCGCAGAATTTCTCACAGATTCCGCCGTTCGTGACGGGGTCGGCTCGGCGTTGAAAAGGTGCAGAGGGCGGGCGCACAGGTGATCGAGAGCGGTGGTAACAGCCCGAACATCTCCGTTCTCCTCGTGAACTGGAACACCCGGGATCTCACGATCCGCTGCTTGGAGTCCCTCGCGGCGGGAGTTGGAACGGATCTGACGTTCGAGACCATCGTCGTCGACAACGGCTCGGTCGACGGCTCTGCAGCCGCGCTCCGGTCACGGACCGACGTCCAGCTCGTTGAGAACTCCAGCAACCTCGGCTATGCAGCGGCCGTGAACCAGGGCTACCGCCTCTCGCGAGCTCCACTCGTCCTCTTGCTCAACTCCGACATCGAGCTCCTCCCCGGCTCGGTCGCCGCGCTCGAACAGCTGCTGGCTCGGCATCCGGAGATCGTTGGGGCCGCGCCGCTGTACCGGAACCCGGACGGATCGCCCCAGCCGTTCCACTTCCGTTTCCCCTCTTTCCTCGTGACACTCGCCAACGCGAGTGCGGTTTTTCGCGCGCTTCCAGGGATGCGAGAACGCTTGCGAACGTTCGCCATGCTCGACGATGACTTCTCGCGCCCCCGCTCTGTCCCGCAGCCCTCGGCCAGTTGTCTGCTCCTGCGGCGGTCGTGCCTGCCGTCGGGCCATGTGTTCGATGAGCGCTACCCGATCTTCCTCAACGATGTAGAACTCGCCCGCTCGCTAGCGGCGGAAGGAAGCGAGCTGTGGGTTACGCCGGAGGCGGTCGTCGTCCACGAAGGCCACGCATCGACCACGAAGCTCGGCGATCAGCGAAAACGACAGTACATCGCGTCCGTGGTCCGGATGCTCGAGAGAACGGAGCCTCGCCGAAGGGTCGTCTTCTATCGCGCTCTGGTGTTCATGCAGGGTCTCGTGTTGCTCTGCCTGAGACGGCCGGACGCCTTGTCGTTGCGTGATCTCACCGGCGCCACCTCCGGGGATCCCGGCCTACTCCCCTCACGCCCGCTCTCCGACGGATGAATCTCGCCCAGAAGGTCGCATTCAACACAGCGACCCAAATTGCCAGTCAGATAATCGGTGTCGTCGTCTCCCTCGTCACGCTTCGGATCACGACCGGCTATCTCGGCGTTGAAGAGTTCGGAGAGCTGGCGATCATTCTCGCGGTCGCCGGCATACTCGTGTCGATTTCTGATCTTGGGGTGGCCACTACTCTGTCGCGGGAGCTTGCCAAGACCCCGGAGAGTGTCGAACGTCTTGCCGGCAACCTTCTGAGTTTCCGTGTAGTCAGTACTCTCTCGCTCGGTCTCGCGACGCTGGCGATAGTCCCCGCGCTGCCGTACTCCTCGCAGACGAAGATCGGGCTAGCTCTCTACCTCTTCGGCGTTGCCGGTTGGAGTCTCGCGTCCTTCCCGAAAGCATTTTTTCAGACGAGACTCAAGCTCCATTTCCAGGCGATCATCGATGTCGCGACCAGGGTACTGCAACTTTGCGTCGTCACGATTGTCGCCGTGCTCGATCTCGGTTTCTATGCGCTCGTTTTGGGGTCCGCGCTCGTGGGCGTTGTTGGGTTCGCGCTCTCGTTTCGGTTCCTCCTCCGCTTCTGGCGACCTCATCTTCGCTGGGAAAGGGATCTGGGCTTGCGGCTTGCTCGTGACACACTCGCTGTCGGGGTTGTATCCGTTATCGGCCTTCTTCATTTCCGGGTGGATGCCGTTCTGCTTTCTTTCCTTGCTCCGGCCCGCGACGTCGGGATTTATTCGATCGCCTTCCGATTCGTAGACCAGTCCATCTTCCTGGCGGCGCCGTTTATCTTGGCTGTCTTTCCGATCATGGTTCGGCTCGTGCATGAAGGCCCAGGACGCGCCGATGCGACGATCAATCGCTCGTTCCAGATGCTCGCGCTTGCCAGCGTCGCGGTAGCACTAGCGACTGTGACTCTTGCGGAGCCGATCGTGCGTTTGATGGCCGGTCCAGGCTTCGACGATGCCGTCGACACGGTCCGCATCCTGGCGTTCTGTCTTCCGTCTATCTTCTGCGCGCTCGTCTTCTACCACGTGTGCATCGCCGTCAATCGGCAGCGGGCCCTTATTTGGGTCGGGGTTGCGTGCCTCGCGGTCAACGTCGGTCTCAACCTCATGCTCATTCCGACGTTCACGTACAATGGCGCCGCGGTTGCGACTGTTGTTTCCGAGGGCATGGCTTTCGTTGGGGCGTTTTGGCTCGCGCGCCGCAGCTTGGACTTCCATTTTGGGCTTGACTTTCTGGTCCGCGCTGGTGTCGCTACGGCGGTCGCCGGATTTGTCGTGGCACTGGTCATGGAGCGATCCGACTTTGCCGCTTTCGCCCTCGGCGAGCTTGCCTTCGTCAGCGTTGCGTATCTGGCAGGTGCTGTGCGGCTGGCAGATCTCAGCACGCTCCTAGGTCGCCAGCCCCGCGCTGGGGAGGGCGTCTAGGCGCCGCTGTCCTCTCGGCTGACTGACCCTTCAAGACGGTTGCCGGCGAAGCGGGTACTCGCGCGCGATCTTCTCGCGATACGAGTCGCCCCTCCCAGTGAGCTCCTCGAATCCCCTCCTAAGCCCCCACTCGGTCACAACGCGAAGGCACGCGACACGCTCGCGCCTTGGAAGCGGAAGAGTCATCACCGATCGAAAATACTCCTTCAGATTGATGAGGCCGCTCGGGACTCTTGGAACTCGGGCGTTGCTGTCGTGCCACAGAAATTGTGATCGCTTTCCGCTCACCCCGCCACTACCGTAAGCATCTGGATGCGCTCGTACGTAGAGAAGAGGCTCTTCGACGTAACCCATATCTCCGAGCATGAGCAGCTCAGCGTTGAAGTTCCTGTCAGAGCCGGGGTAACTACCCATCGGCCGGATCACATCGACGAGCGCGGTTCTCATCACGGCCCACTGCTCAGTGAGGTGCTTTGCCCAGAGCAGCCGCCATAAGCGGTCCCGGGGCCGAGCGCCGCTCAGCCTGATGTCGTCGTAGAACGTGCGCGTCTTGGCTCCTGTGGTATCGATCTCTAACGCGAGAGAATGTGCGAGTGCGAGAGACGAATCATGATCCAAAAGGGCAACGCAGCGTTCGAGATACGTCGGCTCAAGAGTGTCATCGTGTCCTGTCCATTTGAAGTATGGCTCACCGGCGGGCTGATACACGAATCTCATATTCGGCACGAGGCCGAGATTCTTTTCATGCCTGAAGTACTCTATTCGCGAGTCGTCGTGTGCGTACGTGCGAGAAATCTCTTCCGTATCGTCTGTCGAAGCGTTGTCACCGATGACGAGCCGAAAGTCGCCAAGAGTTTGGTTCTGAAGCGACTCAATTGCAGATCCGATGTACTTCGCACCATTGAATACAGGGAGGCCGATGAGAACTTGCGGCGAGCTCATGATTCTGTGCGCCGAGCTGATGTCAGCCGAGATCTCTCCCCGAGCGTAGCTCGAGTGTCTTCGGAAGAGCCCCTGGCGTGGCGTTCCGCCGATCTGGACGACTCTGAGCAGATGCCGCACATTACTGTTACAGCGTAGTGGCTCTGCAGTTTCAGCGCGAGTAGGAAAAGGATCCCCCGATCGGCTAGTACCTCGCTTCTGCGGTAGAGCTGGGCGTCGTCAGGTCTAGACGCCATGCGATAGTCGAGCTACGTTACGACCTGTTCCGCGACGTCGCAAAGAAGCGTGGAGTTCGAGCCGTGGCCCGCGAGCGTCGGTTCGAGGTAGAACCATCCGTCCATTAGCGATCATGAGGGTGAGTCAATGCGTACATTGGTAACGGGGGGGGCCGGGTTCATCGGCACCCACTTGGTCAAGCGTCTCCTCACAGACGGGGACGAGGTCGTCGTTCTCGACAGCTTCGAGAACCAGGTGCATGGCAGTGACGCACCTTCGCTTCCGGACGGTGTCTCGATCGTCGAAGGAGATGTCGGCGACGCCGAGCTCGTCGACCGGGCGCTCGAGGGCGTAGATCGGGTCGTCCATCTCGCGGCTGCTGTCGGAGTCGGACAGTCGATGTACGAGATCGACCGATACGTCCGGCAGAACACGATGGCCACTGCAACGTTTCTCGAGCGACTCGTAGCTCGTCGGCCGGCTCCGCGCTCTCTCGTCGTCGCATCCTCGATGTCGATCTACGGGGAGGGCGAGTACCAGTGTCCGACACACGGCTCGGTTGCGCCGGGCCCTCGCCCAGAGACCCAGCTGATGGCGCGTGAATGGGAGTGCACATGCCCGAGCTGCGGCCTCGAGCTCACCCCCGTGGGCACTCAAGAGACCAAGCCTCTCGTGCCGACCTCCGTCTACGCGGTAACGAAGCGAGATCACGAGGAGCTCTGCCTCGTCGTCGGACGGGCATACGGCATCCGAACCGTCGCACTCCGCTTCTTCAACGTGTACGGCCCGGGACAGGCCCTGTCGAATCCCTACACGGGAGTGGCAGCGATCTTCGCTTCGCGGCTCCTCAACGGCCGCCCGCCGGTGATCTTCGAGGACGGCAAGCAGTCGCGCGACTTCATACACGTCTCCGATATCGCGGAAGGCGTCCTCCTCGCACTGGAGTCCGACGCTTCGGATGTGGCCCTCAACCTCGGCACCGGACGATCCGTGACCGTGGACGAGATCGGATCGGCGTTGGGCGACGGCCTGGGCCTCACCGTCGAGCCCGAACGCACCGGAGCAGTACCGCGCCGGAGACATCCGGCACTGTTTCGCGGCCACTGAGCGAGCCGAGAGCGTCCTTGGATTCCGCGCACAGGTGCCGCTCGAGAATGGTTTGAAGGACCTTGCAGACTGGCTCACCGGCCAGCGATGCCGAGGACCGAGTAGATGCGGCGACGCGTGAGCTGGTCGAGCGCGGGCTCGCAAGGTAGGCCGTCGACTCACGAACGCCGGGTTTCCGCAGATGGACGACCTCGCGGTCATCATCGTTTCGACCAATGAGGCCCGCTGGCTTCGGCCGTGCCTCTCGACCCTTTTCGCGCATCTCGGAGAGCTCCGGGCTGACGTTGTGGTCGCCGACAACCGCTCGACAGACGGGACCCGCGAGCTCGTCGAGCGTGAGTTTCCTGCAGCCCGGGTCGTGACTTGCGACAACTACGGCTTCGGGCACGCAAACAACCGAGCGCTGCTGACGACCAACGCCCGTTACGTCGTCTTCCTCAATCCCGACACGGAGATTCGGGAAGGATCATTCGAGGAGCTTGTGGCGCGGATGGATGCGTCGCCCCGGTTCGGCCTCGCCGGCGTGAAGCAGATCACGCCGGACGGGCGCCTTTTCCCTACGATCCGCCGCTTTCCGAATGCCCTTCGTGCGCTCTTTCAGGCGCTGGGCTCGGAGCGGTACCCGCTGCGAGCATCATGGCTGGGAGAGCGCGAGCTCGATTTGAGCCGTCTACGAGCGCGAGTTCGATTGCGACTGGACGTCAGGGTCGTTCATGCTCGCCAGACGCGAAGCGCTCGAGAGCGCAGGGTTCTTCGACGAGCGCTTCTTCATCTATTCCGAGGAGACAGATCTCTGCCTTCGAATCAAACGGGCCGGATGGGACATCCGGCACCTTCCCTTCATGATCGTGCTTCACCACGCCGACAAGGCAGGTGTCAATCCGAGGATGGCCTCCCAGGACGCGTTCACTCGGAAGCAATACAGTCGAAAGCACTTCTCCCCGGCACATCGCAGCGCCTACCTGGGCGCACTCGCACTCGGTTACGCAGTGCGCATAGTTGCTCCTCGACGGGATCGAGAGGCCGCCTCAGGGCGGCGTTCCGAGTCGCGCGCAGCGCTTTCAGTCTTAGTCGGGCTCAGAGAGCCTCCATTCGGGACACCGCCGAAGGTCGCGGTAGCACCGAGGGCAACTCCGCCGTCAGATTCATAGAGCCCGGCCCGGTGGCCGCTGACGGTTGCGCCGCCGATTCTCGAGTCCCGCGTCGCTGTGCGTTCAAGAACCTAGACGTTCGTCCGGGAGATGCGTTATGGTGCCGCGCTAGCCAGGACAACGTAGAGCGTCATCCGACGCGCCGCCCAGGGATTTCTTGTCGGAGCTGACAACTTTCACCCTCTGAGCGATGAGGGGTGTGATCGATGACGCGGAGGACTCGATCGAGTCTAAAAGTCCGCCTTAGGGTGGACCCGACACCCCCAAGGAGCCGCCGTGCCGCCATCGAACGCCCAGAGTCGCAGGCACCAGTCGAAGAATCGCTGCCCCAGGATCCTCGGAGTTCTTCCTCCCGTACTGCTCCTCGCCGTCGTAACGTGCACTGCAAGCGTGGCCGGGAGCGCTCGGCTCGACAATCGATCGGCAACGACACACGGCGCTTCCAAGGATCTGCTCGTAGCTGTCAAGACTGCTCATGCAAATGTGGTTCGAGCCCGGATGCTCGCCGACGAGTCGCCACCAACCTCGCCAAGACGCTTGGCGCTCGCGGAGGCGACGCCGACGAGCATGACGCCAACCTGGAGGCGCTCGCGGGACAACGTCAGGGTTGCAGGCTACGAGATCTATCTCACCGGTCGGCCCAGCGTCCGGACGACGCGAACGGCATACACGATCGGGTCTCTCGCCTGCAGAACGACCTACCGGATCGGCGTCGCCGCGTATGACGCCGCGGGGAACCGCTCGCCCACGAGATGGTTCGCTGGCTCGACCGCTGCGTGCGTGCCGGCGCCGGCCCGCCGCCACAACAACAACAACAACAACAACAACAACTGCTGCAGTCGGCGATCCTGACCCAGGCACCGGGAGACGGTGCGACGATCTCGGGTCGGATCCCTTGGACCGTAAACGTCACGAGCGGGAACCCAGCTTCGATCCACTTCCTGGTCGATGGCGTGGACAAATGGACGGAGAACCTCGAGCCCTATCAGTACAACGGTAATCCAGACGGCGAGCTCGATACCACAGCGCTAAGCGACGGCTCTCACGTCCTCGTGGCGCAAGCGCGAAACAACGGCGGTTCCGAGATCGCCAGAGTCACCTCGAACGTCACGGTAAGCAACACGCCGCCGGCGATCCTGACCCAGTCACCGGGAGATGGTGCGACGGTCTCGGGTCGGGTCCCGTGGACTGTAAACGTCACGAGCGGGAACCCAGCTTCGATCCACTTCCTGGTCGATGGCGTGGACAAATGGACGGAGTACTTCCCGCCCTATCGCTACAACGGTGATTCAGACGGCGAGCTCGATACCACAGCGCTAAGCGACGGCTCTCACGTCCTCGTGGCGCAAGCGCGTAACAGCGGCGGTTCCGAGATCGCCAGAGTCACCTCGCGCGTCACGGTAAGCAACTCCCAACCGCCGCCGCCGCCACCACCACCTCCGCCGCCACCACCACCGCCACCGCCGGGAGACACCCAACCGCCGGCCAAGCCGATCCTTTCATTGGGGCCGGCGACACAGACAACGCTCGAGCTCCGCTGGCAGGCGGGCGTGGACAACGTCGGAGTCCATCACTACAACGTCTTCCGCGGAAACGCAGCAGGGTCCCAGAACCAGGTGAAGATCGCCGAGACAACGGCACTCAGCTACGTCTACACACTGCTGGCGTGCGGAACCTCGTACTCGCTCGCGCTTCAGGCAGAGGACGCGGCAGGCAACAAATCAAACCTCGGTGAAGCCATCTGGTACCCCGTCACCACACTCGCTTGCACACCGCCGCCCCCACCACCACCGCCGCCCCCACCACCGCCGCCCCGCCGCCACCGCCGCCCCCGCCGCCCCCGCCGCCCCCGCCGCCCCCGCCGCCTCCGACCTCGGGATGCAGCACAACGGTGACGAGTGCGGCAGCCGCTCGCACGGCTGTACAGAACGCGACAGGCGGCAGCGTCGTCTGCCTCGCTGCCGGCACTTACGGTGACGTGGATCTGCGAGGGCTTCCCGACCGTCCCAGCAATCCAGTCACGTTCAAGGGCGCCGACAACCGCGCGTCCACCGTGAACAGCATTCTCTACGGAAATACGTCAGGCCTGGTCGTCGAGGGCTTCCGCGCCACGCGGGGTATCCACGCGGGAAACCAGTCCACCACAACCAACATCACAATCCGCCTGAACGATATTGGCGGCACGGCGATCGCACGGTCAGGTGGGTCCGCTATCCACGCAGTCGGCATGTGGGGTTCAAACCAGATGCACACCTTCGTCGTGGAGCGCAACTACATCCATGATGCCTACCGTGGCATCGAAGCTCAGGGCGACACCCCCAACTGGACGGTGCGGCTGAACAAGTTCGAGCGCATCGGGGACGGCGACTATCTGCAGAGCGGCAATCCGGCCAATTGGGTCGTAGACCACAACTGGTTCCTCGGGCCAGGAATCCGGCTATCTGAGCCAGAACACCCGGATCTCTGGCAGATTCTCGATGGCAACTCAGCAGGAACGAGCATCACCTTCTCCAACAACCGGGTTCACCAGACGGACTTTGGGCCTAGCTCGGTCCTTAATGGTGTGACAACCGGGCTTATGTTCGGAGAAGTCCTCCACAACTTGAGGATTGTCAACAACCTGCTCAATCGCATCTCAGACGGGAACACTTGCATGATCTACACCACGGTCGGCCTTGTCTTCGAAGACAACACGATTCGGACGGGCCGGAACGGCTGGTCGTGTATCTTCAATCAGGGGGCACCGGGCTCGGCTAACTATTCGGTCAAGCGCAACGTGGCCACGAACGCGGAAAGCACGATCGATCTAGACGCAAGCCCGCCCCATCTGTCTTGCGGGGGCGCGGATTCCTGCGCTGCCTTCAACGCTGGAAGGGCCAACAACGTCTCGGATGAACCCATCCTCTACGGCCCCGGCTCGATCCAGAACTGGCTTCCTAGCTGGTCTGGCGACGGCTGGTACCGGACGCAAGGCGTGTCGGCAGGGCACTCGCTGACGCCTGCCGAGTTCCAGGGCTACCCGTTCGAGTGAACGGGTAGCCCCTCGCTTTCCGGCCAGGTTTGGCCGGGTCTTTCAGGCTTACACTTCACAGATGCCTGCAGCGTTAACGGCCTTCGCGACCAGTTTGCTCATCCTCGGGCTGGGCGCTCACGACGACGGCTTCATGCAGGGCGGCCGTTCAGCCGTCAAGACGCCGAAGATCACGGTCGCCCCGTCGGGGTCCGACGCGACGTGTCGGCGCGGCGAGCTCTCGAAGCCGTGTGCGACTTTGAACAGGGCCTACTCCCTCGCGCGCTGCGGCGACATCACTGAGGTCGCCACCGGAAGTTACGGTAGCCAGCGCGTCATCGAGACCAAGGCTGGCTCTGCCTGTAATGGGAATCCGATCGTTTTCCGACCTGCGTACCGGACACGGCCGACGATCAACTGGATTCAATTCGGCGATTGCTCAGTCTGCTTCTCCCACAATGCGCCAGACAACCTGACCCTCCGTGGCCTTCGAGTGACTCAGGGGTTCTCGATCTGGGGGGACGCCGTGAACGTGACCCTTGACGACATCGACGGAGGCTCGTTCTTCATCGAAGGTGGCACGAACATCAGGATCATCAACTCGGACTGGGGGCCGTGTGGTTCTCGGGCGATTGCCGGGGACTGCCGCAACTACTACCCCGGCGACGGGTACAGCGGCCAGGTGCGCATCATCGAAGGCACCAACCTCCTCTTCGAGAACAACACGTTCCACGACATGTTGCAGGAGCGGGCCGGGGACCATTGGGAATGCATCTTCATGAACTCGGGCGGCCTTACCAATGTGACGTTCCGGGGCAACCGCTTCTACAACTGCCAGACGAATGCGATCGCGCTTGGCAACGGCGGCAACCCAGCAAATGTGGCGGGGACGTGGCTAATCGAAAACAACTGGTTCGGGGCCTGTCCCGGCGGGACGCGGAATGGGGGCGGCCCCTACTGCCTGAACGTCACGTCGCTTCCGGTGGCGGCGAGGATCATCGTCCGTTTCAATTCGTTCGCGCCCGGGGAGTACTTAGGCTGCGAGAGTGGCTGCGGGGATCCGCAAGGCAGACTCCGTGTAGTCGGAAACATCTTCGGTTCGGGAGCGGTATGTGTTCCGGGCGGCAAATACCAGGACAATCTGTTTCTCAATCCTGGATCAGGATGTGGACAGGTCGCTCGAACGTCGGTTTTCGGCTACATCTACGATGGCGCGCGTCTTGTCAAGAACCCACAGGCGGCCGACGCTGTGAGAACGGCATTTGCAGAGGTCGGGGATCGCAAGATCAAATCATTGAGCCTCATTGCCCGCAGGCTTTCCAGGCAACGGAAGGTTGCGCCCCCTGGAGGCTGGAACCCCGCTAACGTACGCGCGATCGTCTCTGACAGTGTTTACCTCGGGCGCCGGCTCGGAATCCGAGAGCGACACCCACGGCTTGTCTCTCCTTCTCGGTGGAGGAAGGCGCAGCGCGCGCTGGCAAGAAGCAGATGATCCGAGCAGATGTTCTTCTCTTGTGGAGGTTGGTCGACTCACTTTGAACGCAGGGAGCGCCGCCCTGCCTCAGCTGCGGAGCGGAAGAGTTCGGCGTAAGCCCGCTCGATTTCGACGGACCGATAGCGCTCGAGGAGTTTTGCGTGTCCGGCCTCGCCGAGCGAGCGTCGTAACCGCGCGTCCCCGAGCCGCTCGAGCGCTGCGACGAGGGCGCCGGAGTCCCGATACCTCACTATTAGCCCGTTGACGCCTTCGTCGACGACGGACCGCTGAGAGGGAGCGTCCCCGACGAGGACGGGTTTCCTCAGCGCCCAGGCTTCGAGGGTGGTGATCCCGAACGACTCAGCGGCCGACGGAGAAGCGAAGATGTCGCAATCACCGAGGGCATCCGCTCTCTCCTGCTCGCTGAGATCGGCCACCACGCGCACACGGGCTCGGGCCGGCGCCGGCAGCCTGGCGACGAGTCGCCCCACCTCGTTGGTGAAGGGCGTTCGCGATCCAGCGATCGCAAGCCACGCGTCCGGCATGCGCTCCAGCAGTGCAGGAAAGACCTCGACAAGCGTGTCGATCCCCTTATGGCCAGCATGCTGTCCGACGAATGCGATCAGAAGACCATCTCGGTCGATCGCGTGCGCAGCTCGGAAAGCTCCAGGGCGAGGCTTTAGGTTCTCCGGGTCTATCCCATGTCCGATCGTGTGGACGCGATCTGGCGGCGCGCCTCTCGAGATGAGCCACTCGCGTTCGTGGTCTGTGTGCGCAATCGTCGCGAACGCTTGGCGCATCAGGCGTAGCAGATATGGCCGCTCGAACCCCCACGCGTCGTTCGTATGAGCCGCGACGACAAGAACGACTGGTGGTCGCGGCTCCGGACGGAGGAACGGGTACCGCATGTGGTTTAGCGGCAGAGAGGCGGCACAAACAACGTCAGCCTCGAATCGGCGAACAGCGTCGCGCATACCGGATGAACGCGGGCCGCTGTACCACGTGCGAAGTCGGTCGTTTCCTGGAAGGCGGAGCTTCCAGGCAAAGCGTTGCGCCTGACGAAGCGTCGCATCCCAGCGGGTGTTGACACCGAAGCGTCGAATCTGCACGCCATTCTGCATTTCGTTCTCGACGATCCGGATTGTCGGCAGAAAGGCGTCGTGGAACCCGGTGACGGCATAGGTATTGGTCGTCGCTACGGTCACCTCGAACCCGTGCTCAGCGACGAGTGCCTCGCAGAGGTCGCGAGTCGAGCGCTCGACGCCTCCAACCGCGGGCGGATAGCCGTGAACAACCTGTAGCAAACGAAGCCGGCTATCGTTCAAATTCGGGCCTCCAATCCGAATCGGATGCTCTGATGGGCGTTGAGTTCGCGTGTCAACATCAGCACTTTGCCTGGTGCGCGGACCGTGTCAAGACGTTTGAGCGGACGGTTATGTGCCGGCTGACTGCAATTTCCGCAATACGGTCGACAACAACCCCGCGTCCACGACCCTGTTGCGCGCTTGGCCCTTGCGCGCTCGCCATTTTGCAAATGACGGCGGCTTCCACCTCCAGCGCCTCTAGCCGCTAGGGTCGAGACTCTGTGCGCTCGATTGGTGAGACGATCGCGCCGAGACTCACGCTCGGCCTGGCGACCGCGTTGCTCGTTGCGGTCTTTGCCGCGAGCGGCGGACCCACCCCTGGCTCCGCTGACGCGGCCAGCGATCGGTTCGCCTCAGGGATAGCGATCGCGCGTCCCAACCTCAGGGTGTCCGCTACGGGCAACGACGCAAACCCGTGTACACGAACGGCGCCGTGTCGGACGTTCGACCATGCGTATCGGATCGCTCTGGCCGGTCAAGTAATTGAGGTCGCGGGTGGCTCGTATCCGACCCAGACGGTCCTCGCCCGCCCAAGATCGAGGAGCGAAGCGATCGTGATGTTCAAACCGGCGACTGGTGCGACCGTGAGGGTTGCCCGTCTCGAGAACCTGGCGAGCCGCGTCGAGTACCGAAACATGATGATCAGGTCGTTCTACAACAATGGGTTCAACGGCGGGACCCAGGACGGCGTCGTCTTCCGCAACATCGATACGAACACGTTCTGTATTGGCGGTGGCCGGAACATCTCCGTGCTCGGTGGCGACGTCGGCCCGTCGTTGTCGAGCAACGCCAACGGCCAACAGCAGCCCTGCGTCGCCAAGTTCCCAGGCCAGAGCTCGCCCGCACCGGCGAACGTCCTGATCGAGGGTGTCGCATTCCACGACCACAACCACGCCGACGGAAAGCACACCGAATGCTTGCAAGTCGGCGGCGTGACTGGTCTAGTGATTCGGCGGAACACCTTCCAGAGCTGCGCGCAGACGGCATCGATCCATATCACCCGCTACGACGGGGCGTGGCCGAGCAGGAACGTCATGATCGAGAACAACTTCTTCTTGGGCAACAACCGCGCGAGCTCGGAGCCGCTCGGGAACATCCAGTACAACCGAAGCGAACCAGGGCTTGTGATCCGCTACAACTCGTTCGTCGGTTCTGGCGACTCGAGCAAGTACTCGGTATTTGCCACGTTCGACTCCCGCCCGCCGGCGTCACCCTCCGCCCGCATCTACGGGAACGCCGCCAACCAGCCCGGGCACTCGCAGCCAGATCGTTACGGTCCCTGCGATCGCCTGGCCTTCTACTCGCACAACGTCTGGCGGGGTGCGTCCTGCTCGCGGACGGACGTGAACGCCGACCCTCGATTTGTGAGCCGCACCAACCTTCATCTGCGCCCCGGGTCACCGGCAATCGACCACGGGGACGCTGCCCGCTTCCCCAGGAGGGACATCGACGGACATAAGCGTCCTGTTGGCCGTGCACCGGATTCCGGCGCAGACGAGCGCCGGCCGCGTCGCAACTAAGGACTATCCGTGGATGGAAACTGCCGTCGGGTTCCCGGGGGATTCCGGTTGCGAGGCCGACGGATGGGTCGGCAGTGTGACTGGGCGGCCGTTCGTCTGTCCAAGGGCACGCGGGAGGAATGAGGAGAGCCAGACCTCGAGCATGAGGATCGCGAGCAGCAGACGGGCGTCGGCCCGGTCGGGCGCTTCAGCATGGCGGCGAACGAGGTTGCGGACGACCTGTGGATCGAGGAGCTCGGCGTAGTGCGGCTGAGGCGCGAGCAGGTACTCCGCGATCGCGCCACTCGCCTGGTCGCGGAACCAGCCGTCGACCGACGCGGCGAAGAAGCCGATCTTGCGCTTGTCGATGATCCGGTCGGGCAGGATCCCGCGTGACGCTCGCTTGAGCAGGTACTTCGTCGTCAGCCGCCGCACTTTGAGCTCGGCCGGTATGCCCGCGCAGTACTCGACCACATGGTGGTCGAGGAACGGCACTCGAACCTCCAGGGAGTGAGCCATCGAGGCGCGGTCGAAGTAGTGAAGCATGTCGTCGACGAGCGCAAGCTGCGCGTCGATGTACAGCGTCGCCGGAAGCGGCGCGTCCGCAAGGCCTCCGAGTCGATCGGCCACGACCGCTACGCGCGGCCGACCCGTCGCTCCCCTCGAGCGGTCCACGGAAGAGCGTCCGACGCAGGTCTTCGTCCATCCGGCTGCTCATCGCGATGAGCCGCTCGACGCTGTTCGGCGCGGATAGCGTGCGGGAAGCTCGGCGTAGGCGGGCCGGCCCATGGGCTCCTGCGGCAATGCCCGCTCGCCAGAGGAAGCCCGGCACCCGTGCGCCCATGGCAGCAACGGACGCCGCCTGATGCTTGGGATAGCCACCCAGCAATTCGTCGGCGCCCTGGCCCGAGAGTGCAACGGTGACGTGGCGCGAGGCGAGCTCGGACAGCGCGAGGAAGCCGATCGAAGAGAGGTCGGCGAGTGGCTCGTCGAGGAACCACGCGAGCCGCGGGAGGTCGAGCTCGGCGTCGGCGCGCGAGAGCTCGAGCTCGTGGTGGTCGGTTCCGAACCGCTGCGCGACCTCCCGGGCATCAGCGAGCTCGTTCAGGTCGTCCTCGACGAAGCCGACGGAGAACGTCTTGACCGGACCGCTCGTGTGGCGCGCCATCAGCGCGACGATCAGGCTCGAGTCGAGCCCGCCGCTCAGCATCGCGCCGAGTGGCACGTCGCTCATCAGCCTGAGCCGCACTGATTCCTCGAGCTCGGCGAGCAGGCCTTCCGCGTGCTCGTCCGCGCTCATCCCCGTTCGGGGAGCCGGGAGCGGATAGCGCCAGTACGCCTCGACGCGAACGCGTCCATCGCCCACGATCAGACGGTGGCCCGGTGGGAGCTTGGAGACGCCGGCGAGCGGCGTCTGCGGCCCCGCGAAGAATCCAAAGGTGAGGTAGGCGTCGATCGCGTCGTAGTCCAGCGCTCCGTCGACGAGCCCCGACGCGAGCAAGCTCTTGAGCTCCGAGGCGAAGACGAGAAGGTCCCCACAGCGAGCGTAGTAGAGCGGCTTGACTCCGAGTCGGTCGCGGGCGATCACCGCGCGGCGGCGCCGCCCGTCCCAGACTGCGAGCCCAAACTTGCCTCGCACACGCTCCGGCACACGCTCGCCCACGTCCTCGTAGAGGTGCGGCAGGATCTCCGTGTCACAGCGAGTTCGCAGGTGGTGGCCGTTCCGCGCGAGCTCGGCGCGCACTTCCTCGTGGTTGTAGAGCTCACCGTTCTGAATCGCCGCGACGGCTCCGTCCTCGCTGAAGAAAGGTTGGTGTCCTCCCGCGACGTCGACGATGCTGAGCCGCCGAGCGCCAAGCGCGACACCGGGCCTTTGGTAGGTGCCGCGATCGTTCGGGCCACGGTGGACCATGCTGTCGGTCATCGAGTCCAGGACCTCGGGCGGAACCACGGTCCGCAGCTCGCCCTCGACTTGGATCACCCCACAGATTCCGCACATCGCGCTCTCAGCCTAGTAGCGGAGGCTTCGAGGCTCGATAGCCAAACGAACAGAGGACGTACTGGTCGAACGGCTAGGCGTGTCTAGCTGTACGGAGCCTGGTCGAGCTTGGCACGGGGTCGCAGCGCCTCTCGTGCGCGGAATGGAATGCTACGAAGGCGTTGCTGCCGGCGCACGTACGCACGGAGCTCCGAATCGGGGCAGCGCGGCAGATGCCGAGCGCGTGCTCGCACATATCCGGCGAGGAGCCCGACCGCCGCAGGATTCCGGAGAGTCTGGAAGAGCGTTCTCGCGAGGAGATATGAGACGCGGTAGCCCATGTAGTGGGATGCCTCTCCCTGGATCGTCCAGGTGCGAAGGCTGTGACCGTCGCGCTTGCCTTCGGTCCGGTGATGGCGGAAGCCGAGGTCGTAGAAGATTTCTGTCTCCCAGCCCATGACCGTCGCCTTGACGAGGTCGAGCGTGTCCCAGCCCATACGCTCCTCGAGTGGGAGGATGTCGCTCAGGCACTCGCGACGGTACCCGCGGGCCGCCGCCCAGACGCCCGGACCGGTTACGTGCCGCTGCTGCCAGTTTCCGCCGTCCTGGACCTCGTAGCACGTGCCGCTCGCGACTCCAAGACGGGCGTTGCCCTCGAACCCCTCCAGAAGCCTCTCGAAGTGGTCCGCGTCCAGAGTGATGTCTGCATCGAGCTTCACCACGATGTCGGGCAACGGCTCGAGCTCCGCGAGCCCGGCGTTGAAAGCCCGAACGATCGGACCGCCCCGTTCGATTGAGCTGCCGCCTGCGGACACAACGCGGATCCAGGGATGCTCTTCTGCGAGCGACGTCACCAGCGAAAGCGTGTCGTCGGTGGAGCCGTCGTCCACGATCACCCAGGCGGTCGGCCGTACCGTCTGAGCGACGAGGCATGGTGCAAGCCGCCGCAGGTTCTCCGCCTCGTCCCGAGCCGGAGTGATGATCGAGTAGGTCAGCATGATGGTCGCCCTTTGGACAGAGTACTGAGCCGTTGTCGCACCCGAAACCAGACTTTCGTATCGCGTTTGGAGTGACCGGCGCGGCTAGCGTCCGACTCTGAGAGGGGCGAGACTTGCCGCAACCTGACGAGGGAGAACGATGGACGTCGCTGTAGTTGGACTCGGATACGTAGGCGCCGTGACCTCGGCTTGCCTCGTTGAAATGGGCCATACCGTCGTCGGGGTGGACGTCGACCGGCAGAAGGTCGACGAGATCGAGGCCGGCCGCAGCCCGATCGTCGAGCCGCGACTCGAAGAGCTCATCGCTGCGGGCCGGAGAACGGGCCGACTCCAGGCGACGACAGATCTCGCAGTCCCCCTCGGCGGATGCGACGTCGTCATGGTCTGCGTCGGCACGCCGGCCCGGAGCGACGGAACGGTCAACCTCGAACACATCGAGCGCGTAAGCGCCGAGATCGGTCGAGAGTTGGCGCGCGCTGAGAAGTTCGTTGCGGTCGTCTACCGAAGCACCGTGCCTCCGGGAACGGTGGACGGTCAACTCCGACCCGTGCTGGAGCGTGAGAGCTCCCTCAAGGCTGATGACGACTTCGGCGTCGCCATGGCACCCGAGTTCCTGCGTGAAGGGTCAAGCGTCGCGGACTTCTTCGAGCCGCCGTTCATCGTGGCCGGCATCCGCGATCAGCGCACGCTCGGGATCGTCACCGAGCTGTTCGCCGGACTCGAGCGGCCGACCCACGCGCTCTCCATCGAACAAGCAGAGTCGTTGAAGTACGCCTGCAATGCCTTTCACGCGCTGAAGATCACGTTCGCGAACGAGGTCGGGAGGCTCCTCGGTGCGGTTGACGTCGACGCTCGCGACGTGATGCGCGTCTTCTGTGAGGACGAAAGGCTCAACATCTCGACCGCCTATCTTCGTCCTGGATTCGCGTTCGGCGGCTCGTGTCTGCCGAAGGACCTGCGCGCACTCATGCACCTCGCCCGCATCCACGACGTCGATGTGCCCATGCTCACGGGGATCTTGCGAAGCAACGAGTCGCACCTCCGCTCGGCGGTCCGACGAGTGCTCGATGCGGGCGCGCGCGAGGTCGCACTCCTCGGACTCAGCTTCAAGCCCGAGACGGATGACCTCCGCGAGAGTCCATATGTGGAGCTTGCTGAGACGCTCGTCGGAAAAGGGGCTCGCCTCCGGATCTACGATCCCATCGTCAACCCGGAGCGGCTGATTGGTGCCAACCGCCGTTACATAGAGAGCCACTTGCCGCACCTCCAGGAGATGCTCGTCCCAACCGCTGAAGCCGCGCTCCGCGAGGCGCGGGTCGCCGTCGTCGGGACGTCGGATGCAGACACAATTCGAGCGCTCGTCGCGGCTCGGCCTGACCACGTCCTCGACGTTCACGGCGGGCTTGGGTCAGACGCCGAAGCGCTCCCGGGCTACGAGGGAATCGCTTGGTGAAGCACCGCCGGCGAGGCGGAAAGTCGCGCAGGCGTGTCCTCATCATCGTGCAGAACCTGCCGGTTCCGTTTGACCGACGCGTCTGGCTCGAGGCCTGTGCACTTCGCGACGCCGGTTTTCAGGTTTCGGTTGTCTGCCCGAAGGCGCCCGGCGACCCGTCCTTTCAGGAGCTCGAAGGGATTCGAATCCGTAAGTACGAGCCTCCTCCTCCTACGAGCGGCACGCTCTCGTACGCGTGGGAATTCGCGTACTGCTGGGCCCGCACGCTCGTCCTCGTCATGCGTGCCGCCGCTCGAGAGGGATTTGACGTGATTCAGGCGTGCAACCCACCCGACACGTACTGGGCGCTTGCGGCTCCGTTCAAGCCCTTCGGCAAGCGTTTCGTCTTCGACCAACATGACCTCTGCCCGGAGGTCTACGTCTCGCGCTTCCCAAACGGATCACGGGTCGCTCACCGAGCACTGATGCTGCTCGAGCGCGCGACGTACGCGCTCGCCGATCACGTCGTCGCGACGAACGAGTCGTACCGTGAGACGGCCATCGGACGCGGGCGTGTCCCCGCCGCGAGCGTGACCGTCGTTCGGACGGGCCCCAACCCGGACCGACTTCGGAAAGGATCTCCTGTCGCTTCCTGGCGCCACGGGAGGCGCTACCTCTGCGCGTACCTCGGCGTCATGGGACCGCAAGACGGAGTCGACCTGGCGCTGCACGCCGCGGCCGCGATCGTGCGCTCGGGGCGGGATGACGTGCATTTCGTCCTCATGGGCAGCGGCGACTCTTACGACGAGCTTGTGGTCCTAGCCGACCAGCTGGCAATCACCCAGCACGTGACGTTTACCGGGCGTATCCCCGACGAGACGGTATTCGAGGTTCTGTCGACAGCTGACGTCGGCCTGTCGCCGGACCCGCTGAACCCGCTCAACGACGTCTCGACGATGAATAAGACGATGGAGTACATGGCCTTCGAGCTGCCGGTCATCGCGTTCGATCTCAAGGAGACGCGGGTGTCGGCGGGACCGGCTGCCGTCTATGCGCCGCCAAACGATACGGACGCTTTCGCGCGTGCAATCGAGGAGCTGCTCGACGACCCGGCGAAGCGGGCCGAGATGGGGCGGCAGGGACGGAAGCGAGTCGAACGGGAGCTCGCGTGGCGCCATCAGGCGCCGCGTTATCTGCGCGTATACGAGTCGCTCTTCTCGAGTGCGGCCCAGCGCCGCTCCAACACGTCGGCATAGTCCGCGGGCCTCATCCCGGCCTTGGCAGAAACCATGACGGCGATTTCCTCAGGCCCTAGCCCGTCGAGAAACGCCTCTAGTTCGCTTGTGGAGAGCGGGACGGGAGTCCAGTAGTCACGGCAGAGCGACGTCGGGGAGACGTACTGGCCCGAGCTTTCGCCCAAGACATCCGTCACGAAGCGACCATAGAGGACGTATTCCGATACGTCCCACGCCGCAGCGAGTGCACGGAGCCAGTGGCGACCAGTCGTGCTCTCGATGTGTTCGAGCAGCGCGACCACGTTCGCACGCTTCCACGGAACGAAACTCGTGATGAGATCCGTCAGCGGGGTCTCGGCTCGTACGATCCCAAGCAGCCTTTCGGCCGTGCGATGCCAGAGGACGTGGCTCGGCAGGGTCTCATCAATTGTGTGCGGCCTCGCAAACATCCGTACTCGCCCTTCGCGATCGGCGACCGAGGAGATCTGAAATGGACGCATCAAGACGACATCTGAGTCCACGTGCACAAGCACGTCTGCGCGCAGTTTCTGGGCTACTGCGAGCTTGACCAGCTGTTGCACAAGCCATCCTCGGACTGGCCTTCCGCGTGTCTGGACCCAAAGATTCGATCGGAGGCCGAGTTTTCGTAAGTCAAGTCGACGCAGCCACACAGGAAGCACATCCTCTGTCGTGAGGAGCGTCGTTCTGTGATCGCCAAGTGATCGGAACAACGGAAGATCTGCGCGATCCACAACGATGCAGTGCTCGACCGACGGTGCGAGAGCGTGGACACTGCGACTGAGCAGTGCACAGCGGTCGCGGTCGGGCCCGTAGCTCACTGTGACGAATGCGACCGATGCGGCTCACGTGCGGCTCACGTTCCCCAGTATCTGTGCGGCACGAACACAGTTCGAGGGCCGCTTCCTGACTGAAAGTACTGAATCCCGCGCCCGAAAGTACAGAATCGCTCGTCTGCCCTTCCAAGCGGAACTACAGGGAACTACGGTCGAACCGTCGGGGAAGCGGGATTTCGCGCAAGGAGTAAGGCCCTGCGCATGGACGGAAGGTTGCGGTGAGCACGGTCACACCAGAGGCGATTGCTCCGATCGCGCCGGAGGCGCTGGTCGGCGACCATGCGTACGGAACTCGAGCGCCAATCGACATGCCTCGGGGCTGGCTCATGCGTCGCCTTCTCCTTGCGGCCGACGTCATCGGGCTGATGTCTGCGTTCCTGCTGGCCCTCGCAGTCGGTCCGGCCACGGCCGTCGCCGACCGGGTCGACGTTCGATGGGAGATCGCGCTGTTCGCCGCCAGCCTTCCTTTGTGGGTGTTTCTCGCGCGCGCACATTCGCTCTACGACCGGGACGAGGAACGCAGCGACCACTCCACGGTTGACGACATCTTCGGCGTCTTCCAGGTCGTCACGATCGGAACCTGGTCCTTCCTGGCCATTACCCATCTGGCCGACTTGCCGCACCCGACGGTGCCTCGGCTCGTCATCTTCTGGCTGACCGCGGTCCTGCTCGTCCCTATCCTCCGAGCGGCCATTCGCGTTGTCGGACGACGGCACCCCGCCTACGTCCAGAACGTGATCATCGTCGGGTCGGGCGACGTGGCGCAGCTCCTCGACAGCAAGATTCGCCAACATCCGGAGTACCGGCTCGACGTCGTCGGCTTCGTCGACGGCGGCGGATCTCCTAACGGTACGGGTCGACTCGAGCTCCTCGGCGCGACCGCGGAGCTTCCCAAGCTTGTGCGCACCCACTCTGCGCACCGCGTCGTGATCGCCTTCTCAGGTGACACGGACGAGCAAACCCTCGAGGTGATCCGGGAGCTCCAGGACTCGAGCGTTCAGATCGACATCGTCCCGCGTCTGTTCGAGGTCCTCGGGACGAACGCGCAGCTCCACACGATCGAGGGCGTCCCACTCGTCGGGCTGCCGGCCCCCCGACTCTCCCACTCCGCCAAGTTCCTCAAGCGGTCGCTCGACCTGGTCGGGGCGATCGCCGGGCTGATCCTGCTTGCACCGCTCTTGGCGATCACGGCACTGTGCATCAAGCTGGACTCACGAGGGCCCGTGTTCTTCCGGCAGGTACGCATGGGCGCCGGCGAGCAGCCGTTCCGAGTCTTCAAGTTCCGGACCATGGTCGCCGATGCCGAGACGATGAAGGGCGAGGTCGCACACCTAAACATGCACGTGAAGGACGACCCCCGGATGTTCAAGGTGCCGAACGATCCTCGGGTCACCCGTGTGGGCGCATTCCTGCGCCGGACGCGGATCGACGAGCTGCCGCAGCTCTTCAACGTCATCAGCGGTGAGATGTCACTGGTTGGGCCGCGCCCGCTGATCCTGGACGAGGATCAGTACGTCGTGCGCTGGGCCAGGTGCCGGCTGAAGCTCAAGCCGGGCATGACCGGTCTGTGGCAGGTGCTCGGAGCGAGCGACATCCCCTTCGACGAGATGACCAAGCTCGACTACTTGTACGTGACGAACTGGTCGCTGCGCGAGGACTTGAGATTGATCATGCTCACCGTCCCCGCTCTCGCCCGCGCAAGGGCCGCTTACTAGCTTGCATCAAAAGGACCTCAATCCGGGAATCGACCTTCGGGTTGGCGAAGTCGTCGAAGTGCTGTCTAAAGAAGAGGTCTTGGCGACGCTAGACAGCAAAGGCGCACTCGAAGGCTTGCCTTTCATGCCGGAAATGCTGGCCCACTGTGGTAAGCGCTTCGCCGTTCGAAAACGAGCCCACAAGGTCTGCGATGACATCTCGGGCGCCGGTTTAAGACGGATGAATGCAGTGCTTCTCGATGACGTCCGATGCGACGGGAGTGCGCATGGTGGGTGCAACGCTGGTTGCCCTATGCTCTGGAAAGAGGCGTGGCTAAGGAGAGTGGATCCCGCGTCATCGCCTCAGACGTCGGAGACAGCTTCGATCTCCGCTGCCGCCGGCACGGTTGTCGGCCGGGCCAACGGTAGTACACCTGAAATGCTCGTTGCCGCCACTCGGGCAACCCCTCGCGAGGCGAAGTCAGATAAAGAGACGTACGCGTGCCAGGCGACCGAGATGTTGAGAGCGTCTGGCGAAGTCATCCCGGCATGGAGACCTAGCCAGTACGTAGAAGACATCCGTTCCGGCAACGTTGGCTTTCTCGAGTTCATACGCGGGTTCGTGAAGTCCGCTGTGATGCCCAGTCGGTGGGAGTGGCGTCATCCTCTTATCCATGGAAAATTGAAGAAAGGGACGACCCCATCGCGTCAGTTGGACCTTCAGCCAGGCGAGGTCGTTCGAGTAAAGTCGCGAACAGAGATCGTGGCCACCCTTGACATCACAAACAGAAACCGTGGTCTCTCTTTTGATAAGGAGATGTTGAAGTACTGCGGTCGGATAGCTCGAGTTCGACATCGCGTGGACAGAATCATCAACGAAAATACAGGCGAGATGATTCATTTCAAAACCGATTGCGTGGTTCTCGACGACGTCGTATGCTCCGGCGATTACCGCCGCCTCTGTCCACGTCGCAATTTCCCATATTGGCGAGAGATATGGTTGGAGCGGGTCAGCAATGCCGACAGACAGCGATATGTTCTCATCGAGTCGAGGAAGCTCGCCAAAAAGTGATGTCCGCGAGCCGTTTGGCCCAACTCGGACGCAGTGGCGAACCGTCGGCACCTTTATCGGTAGTTCCGGTTGAGGGCCAACCGGTGTGCCGCTTCTGCGGCGCCCTGCTCGACCTGACGGTCGTCGACCTCGGGATGTCGCCGCTCTGCGAGAGCTTCCTCAGCGCGGAGCAGATCCGACACATGGAGCCGTTCTTCCCGCTTCGCGTCTTCGCCTGCGAGCGGTGCTACCTCGTCCAGCTCGAGGCGTTCGTGCCTCCGGACGAGATCTTCACCGAATACGCCTACTTCTCCGCGTATTCGACGGCTTTCGTCGAGCATGCGCGTGAGTACGTGGAGATGATCAGCGAGCGCCTTCGTCTGGGACCGGCCGACCTCGTTGTCGAGCTCGCCTCGAACGACGGGTACCTCCTCCAGCACTTCGTCGGCACCGGCATACCAATCCTCGGGATCGACCCGGCGGCCAACGTTGCGAAGGCCGCCGAGCAGCGGGGAGTGCCAACGCTCGTGGACTTCTTCGGTCGTGCCACGGCGGAGCGCTTGGTCGAGGACGGCAAGCGCGCCAGCCTGATCGTGGGCAACAACGTGCTGGCGCAGGTCCCCGACTTGAACGATTTCCTTGCCGGCACCAAGGTGCTGCTCCGCGACAACGGGACGGCTACCTTCGAGTTCCCGCACCTGCTCCGCCTCTTCGAAGGGCTTCTGTACGACACGATCTACCATGAGCATTTCTCGTACTTCTCGTTTGCGACGATCGCGGACATACTCCGCGCGCACGGTCTCGCCGCCTACGACGTCGAGGAGGTGTGGACGCACGGCGGCTCGCTGCGCGTCTACGGGCAGCACGCAGAGGGGCCGCACGAGACGACGGACGCCGTGCACGACACGCTCGCCCGCGAGGCGGCCGAAGGGCTTCGCTCACCGGAGCGCTACACGAAGTTCGCAGAGGACGTGAAGGAGTCGAAGCGGGCGTTGCTCGACCTCCTGATCCGACTTCGTCGCGAAGGGAAGCAGGTCGTCGGCTACGGAGCACCAGGAAGGGGAACACGCTGCTCAACTACTGCGGGATCCGCACAGACCTCCTCGACTACACGGTCGACCGCAACCCGTACAAGCACGGCCTGTACACCCCCGGGAACGCACATCCCGATCTTCCCGCCGGAGAAGATCGCCGAGACGAGGCCCGACTACATCCTTGTCCTGCCCTGGAACCTGATCGACGAGATTGCGGAGCAGCTCGCGTACGTAGCCGAGTGGGGCGGCCGGCTGATCATGCCGCTCCCGTACGCGACAGTTCGCGATCTGGGGCCGGCGCAGTGAAGGTCGTCCTCTTTTGCGGCGGCTTGGGCGTCCGAATGGGCGAGCAGACCCAGAAGATTCCGAAGCCCATGATCACGGTCGGCAACCGACCGATCCTCTGGCACATCATGAAGTGGTACGCGTCGTGGGGATTCGACGACTTCGTCGTCTGTCTCGGCTACAAGGCCGAGCGGTCAAGGAGTACTTCCTTTCGTACAGCGAGGCGCTCTCCAACGACTTCATTCTCTCCAACGGCGGCCGCGATGTGCAGCTCCTCGGCAGTGACATCTCCAACTGGCGCATCACCTTCGTCGACACCGGCGCACAGGCCACGATCGGCGAGCGGCTCCTGGCGGTCGCGCCGCATCTCGAGGATTCCGATTACTTCCTCGCCACCTACGGCGACGGCCTCACCGATGCGCCCCTTCCGAGATGATCGAGCAGCTCCGCTCGTCGGGGAAGACCGGTCTCTTCCTGTCCGTGCGCCCGATGTTCAGCGCGGCACGTCGTGCGGGCCAGGAGAACGGGATTGTCAACGCGGATTGAGGACATCCAGAAAGCGGACGTCAGGATCAACGGCGGGTTCTTCGTCTTTCGGCGGAACGTGCTCGACTACATCAACCCCGGCGAGGAGCTCGTGGAGGAGCCCTTCCAGCGCCTGATCGAGCAAGAAGAGCTGATCGCCTACCCCTACGAGGGCTTCTGGGAGCCGATGGACACGATCAAGGACAAGCAGAAGCTCGACGCGCTTTACGAGAGCGGCAGAGCCCCGTGGCGGAGCGACGATGATCGCTCGATCGTGGAAGTCGCTTCGGGGAAGCCTGTGCCGTGACCTCGCAAGCCATCGCACCGTCGCCACGGCGTCTGACGTCGTCCAGTCGGACCTGGACTCGATTCTGGACGCCATCGGACCTGAGCTCGCCGAGATCGCTCGGGAAGAAGTTACTCATCACGGGCGGGGCAGGTTTCCTTGGCTACTACATGGTCCAAGCGCCGCTCGCTTGGAACCGGCAGGCGGACGCATCCGACCAGATCGACGTGACGGTGCTTGATAGCTACGTCCGGGGGTCCCCGATTGGCTCTCGCGACTATCGACCGCCGACGGGTTGAACCTGGTCGAGCACGATATTCGCCTGCCGCTCCCCGAGGACATCGGCCACTTCGAGTACGTCGTTCACGCCGCCGGCATTGCCTCACCCACGTACTACAGGCAGTTCCCCCTCGAGACGATGGACGCCAATGTCACGGGTCTCCGCCAGTTGCTCGACCGCGTGGTCGAGGGGCAGGCCCGCGACCGGCGCACGGACGGGTTCCTCTTCTTCTTCTCGAGCAGTGGAGATCTACGGCGACCCGCCTTCGGATCAGATCCCGACTCCACTGAAGGATGTCGGCGAGATAGGTGGTTTGAAGCAAAGGAGGGGTAGCCGGGATGGCATCGACTGACTTTTCCCAGACGAGAATGCAGGGTCCGTCATGGTAGGATCTTGGCCGGCTCGCCGGAGAAAAACCTGGCACCATGACCCGCGCTTGCGGAAACTCGACCCGGAGATTGCCCCCGACCAACATAGTGTCTGCGATTACTGTCCCGCCCCCGTCGATAGCCGGCCGTCCGTAGCTCGCCCGCGAGCGTGTCGAAGGGCGTGCGTTCGAGGCAGAGGCCGCAATCGTCGGAAAACGCCACCTTGAGCCGCTCGATCGGGACCTGCAGCGTCGGCCCGATGAGAACAAGCCCGAACAGGCGGATCGCCATGCTCGAAGGCTGGCCGCGCTCCACCAGCGTGAAAAGCCAGGTCGGGAAGACGAAAAGCACCGGGTACATGTAACGGACCTTGAACTCCGTCGCGCCGAGCAGCGGGATGAAAGCCCAGAGCAGGACGAGACCGACGGCGATCATCGTACCGATGAAGGCGGCGTCGGGCCGCGGCGGCGTAAAACGATCGGCCGGCGCTGTGGCGCGAACGCCGCGCCACAACGGAAGGCCGAGGATGATGAGCAAAATCGGCGGGAGCGGCTCGGGATAGATGATCGTCGTGTGGAGCAGCTGAAGCGTGCCCTTGGCGACCTGAAGAAGTCCGCGCTCGGAGCTCGACGAAAATACCGATCCCAGGCCCTCGCCCGCCGGCGCGCCGGCTTGAAGCGTGGCGATCACAGTCGGCGTCACGATCAATCCGGCGAGCAAAGCGGCCGGGATGACCTTCCACGTGAGAACCAGGTGGCGGTGGTCGCGGCTGACGAGGCAGGCAATCGGAAGCGCGACCGCGAGCAGGAGGAAGTTCCACTTGGCGAGCAGGCCGAACCCGAACGCTGCTCCGAGGGCGAGATACCAGGCTAGGCGCGGCGTCTCGGCGAGCCGGAGGAACACATACCAGGCGACTGCGGCGGCGGCCGTCAGCGTGGTGGAGTGCGTCAGGTTGCGGTGGCTCGCCTCCGCGAACGGATTGAGCGCCGCGAAGCTGTAGACGGAAAGCGCCGACAGCCGCGGGTCCGATAGCACCCGGCGCGCGGAGAGATACGAGAAGATGTAGAGGACGCCGAGCAGCGTGTAGCGCAGCAGCCCGATCGAGAGTACGCCGACTGGGAGGACGGCGCTGAGCGCCGTCAGCATCCAGTTGAAGAGGGGTGGGGCCTTGTAGCGATAGGCCCAGGCGAAATCCTGCGACAGGAGCGCCTGCTCGGCGTCGTCGGCGCTGAGTGCGGGGCCCATTGCCATCCGGATGGCGAGGTGCGCGAGGAGATAGACGGCAATCGCGAGGAAGACGAATTGCGGTTTCGCCCAGAACGGCAATCGCATTGCCTCGCCCGTTGTCCTGACCCATTGGGGTTACCGCAATCTGAGCTGCGTCTGCCGAAGCGCTTCGAAGATCGCGATCGCCGCGGCGATGGCGACGTTCAGCGACCGGTTTCCCTCGGCGATCGGAATCTGCAGCAACCGTGTCGGCGAGCGCCGAGGACTGGATGCGGGAAGCCCGGCCGATTCGCGGCCGAGAAGGAGCACGTCATCGGCAAGAAAGGGGAAGTCGGGGAGGCGGCTCCGCGCCCGGGCCGACAGTGCGACGAGCCGTCGGCGTGCTCGGCCTCCGCCAGCTCTCGAACGCGTCCCAATCGGCGTGCTCCTTCAGATCGGCGCGCGACAGATAGTCCATCCCGGCGCGTTTGAAGTTGCGGTCGGAGAGCGCGAAGCCCGGCGGGGTGGATGATGATGGACCGGCACGCCGAAGCAGGCGCCGAGCCGGAGGATGGCGCCGGTGTTCTGCGGAATGTCCGGCTCGAAAAGGGCGCAGTCGATCATTAGTTTGGAACATGCGAATCGATCTTCTGTTCTTCGCCGCCGGCCTAGGCCGCGCGAAGGGATTCGGAGCAGGGCATTGGCCGCGATCCTGAGACGGTTTCTAACCTATGGCGGGCTGGAGCGCTGGATCGATCCGCTCGGCGCCGGCGGCGGTGGAGCAGCCGCCCGGCGCCCTGCTCGAGACCTACCGCTTCTTCCTTAAGCCGGTGAAGTGGCTGATCGTCACGACGCTCGTCGTCTCGCTTGTCGCCTCGGTGACCGAGCTTGCGATGTTCGCCTTCCTCGGCTCGCTGGTCGACCGCATGGCAGCTTCGAGCCCGGAGCGGTTCGTCTCCGACAATCTCTGGCTGCTCGTCTTCATGGGCTTCGTGCTGCTCGTCGCGCGGCCGTTCTTCATCGATCTGGTCGCGCGCGCTCGTCAACCTGTCGATCACGCCGAGCCTCTCCAGCGCTCGTCCGCTGGCGGAGCTACCGCTACGTGCTCCGGCAGAGCCTCGGCTTCTTCCAGAACGATTACGCCGGCCGCATCAGCCAGAAAGTGATGCAGACCGGCATGGCGCTCCGCGAGAGCGTGGTGAACGTCATCGACGGCGTCTGGTATCTGCTCGTCTATCTCGTCGGCACCATCGCTCATGTTCGTCGGCTTCGACTGGCGGCTGATGCTGCCGCTGATCGGCTGGGTGATCGCCTACGCCGCGGTGATCGTGACGCTGGTGCCGCCGGTGCGCGAGCGCTCGATCGCCATGTCGGAGGCGAATTCCGGGCTGACCGGCCGCGTCGTCGACGGCTTCACCAACATCCTCTCGGTCAAGCTCTTCGCGCATGCGGAGCGCGAGGAGGCGTTCGGGCGCGAGGCGTTCGAGCGGCAGCTCGACGCGGCGCGCGCCATGAACCGCACCATCACCACGATGACGGCGGCGCTGACGCTGCTCAATTCGGTCTTCATCTTCGCCGGCGCGGCGATCTCGATCTGGCTGTGGACGCGAGGGCGAGATCACGCTCGGCGCGGTCGCCGCCGCGAATGCGCTGACCATGCGGCTGAACCAGATGTCGGGCTGGGTGCTGCGCTCGATCACCACGCTCTTCGAGAGCACCGGCACGATCGAGAACGGCATGGAGCTGATCGCGCGGCCGAACACGCTGGTCGATCCGCCCGGCGCCGAGCCGCTCATCGTCACGCGACGGCGCGATCTCCTTCGAGAACGTCACCTTCCGCTACGGCGAGGGCGACCACGTGATCCGCGACCTCTCGCTCTTCATCCGCCCGGGCGAGAAGGTCGGGCTGGTCGGCCCGTCGGGCGCCGGCAAGTCGACGCTCGTCAACCTGCTCCTGCGCTTCTACACGCTCGAAGCAGGGGCGCATCCTGATCGACGGGCAGGACATCGCCGACGTCACGCAGGATTCGCTCCGCGCGGCGATCGGCATGGTGACGCAGGACACGTCGCTGCTGCACCGCTCGGTGCGCGAGAACATCCGCTACGGCCGGCCGGACGCCGACGAGGCGGCGATGCGCGAGGCCGCCGAGGTCGCGCGCGCCGACCGCTTCATCGCCGGGCTGATCGATCCGCGCGGACGGACGCGACTACGCCGCGCATGTCGGCGAGCGCGGCATCAAGCTCTCGGGCGGCCAGCGCCAGCGCATCGCCATCGCCCGCGTCATCCTGAAGGACGCGCCGATCCTCGTCCTCGACGAGGCGACCGCGGCGCTCGATTCGGAGGTGGAGGCGGCGATCCAGGACAGCCTGAAGGAGCTGATGCGCGACAAGACGGTGATCGCCATCGCGCATCGCCTGTCGACGATCGCCGCGCTCGACCGGCTGGTGGTGATGGACGAGGGCCGGATCGTGGAGGAGGGGACGCACGAGGCGCTGCTTCGCGCCCGCGGCCTCTACGCGCGGCTGTGGGAGCGCCAGTCCGGCGGCTTTCTCGCCGCCAGCGACCGGGCGCTCAAGATCGCCTGAGCGGGCACCGGCGAGTCACTGCTCGTCGGCGAGCAGCCCGTCCGCTTCGGCGTCGGCGGCCGCCAGCAGGGCGTCCTCCATGTAGCTCACGAGTCCTCGCCGACGTCGACCTCGAGATCCTCGATGTTCAGCCCGGCGTCCTCGGCGTAGGCGGTAAACTCGGTGGCGAGACGCGCCGCTTCCTTCGCGATCTCGCTCGGCGGCAACCGCGCGAACCGTCTCGGCCATCCACCGGTTCAGGATATCGATCGCCTGCTGGCGTCATGCGCGAGCGACTTCTCTCGACGAAGATCGGCGCCAAGTTGCCTAGGCGGCTGCGAAGCCCGCTCCGGCAGCCGTACGGACCGGGATTTGCCCATCGCTCGCCGCATTGGGAGACGCCGAGCACCGCCGTCATGCGGACGCCCGGCAGAATGGCACGCTCCGGCGGCGTAGTGTTGCCGGCTTGCGACAAGTTGCCGTCGCGCTGGCCGCCCGACTGGACACTCTCGCAGGACGATGACAAAAGGCGGGCGGCGGCATGGCCGTTCGGGGGTGACGGCCGCTTGGCCTTCGTGCTGTTGTTTGCGGCATCCGGCCGCGAATGCCACGCCGTTCCAATGCGAGGGGCAGGATTTGGCTGACACGACCCATCCCATCACGGCCGCGCCCGGCGCCAAGCGCATCGACCCGCACGAGGTCGGGACCGGACGTCACGCGGCGCGATTTTCTGATCATCGCGACCGGCGCCTTCGCCGCCGTCGGCGTCGCGGCGACGCTCTGGCCCTTCATCGACCAGATGAACCCCGACGCGGCGGCGCTGGCGCTCGCCTCGATCGAGGTCGACGTCTCCTCGATCGAGCAGGGCCAGTCGATCATCGTCGTCTGGCGCGGCAAGCCGGTCGCCGTCCGCTATCGCACCGAGGAGGAGATGAAGGCGGCGCAGGAGGTTCCGCTCGACGATCTCAAGGATCCGATCGCGCGCAACGCCAACCTCGATTCGAGCGCGCCGGCGACCGACGAGAACCGCGCCGCGGCCCGGCAAGGAGCCATGGCTCGTCATGGTGCGGGTCTGCACGCATCTCGGCTGCGTGCCGCTCGGCCAGCAGGGCGATTTCGGCGGCTGGTTCTGCCCCTGCCACGGCTCGCAATACGATACCGCCGGCCGCATCCGCCGCGGGCCCGGCGCCGGAGAACATGGCGATACCGCCCTACACGTTCATCACCGACACCACTCTGCGCATCGGCTGAGGCCTGAGAAAGACCGGCAATGCAGCACGACTACTTTCCACGCTACGAGCCGAAGATCGAGGTTCGGCCGCTGGTTCGACGATCGCCTGCCGGTGACGCGGCTCGTCTACGACAGCTTCGTCGCCTACCCGATCCCGCGCAACCTGAACTACTGGTACACGTTCGGCGCGCATTCTCGCGGTCATGCTGGCGCGTGCAGATCGTGACCGGCGTCGTGCTCGCCATGCACTACGTGGCGCACGAAAGCCTCGCCTTCGAGTCGGTCGAGAAGATCATGCGCGACGTCAATTACGGCTGGCTGCTGCGCTACATGCACTCGAACGGCGCGTCGATGTTCTTCCTCGCCGTCTACATCCACATCTTCCGCGGCATGTACTACGGCTCCTACAAGGCGCCGCGCGAGGTGCTCTGGATCCTCGGCGTCATCATCTTCCTCCTGATGATGGCGACCGCCTTCATGGGCTACGTGCTGCCCTGGGGGCAGATGAGCTTCTGGGGCGCCACCGTCATCACCAACCTGTTCTCGGCGATCCCGCTCGTCGGCGAGACGATCACGACCTGGCTGTGGGGCGGCTTCGCGGTCGGCGGCCCGACGCTCAACCGCTTCTATCTCGCTGCACTACCTGCTGCCGTTCATGATCGCCGGCGTGGTGGTGCTGCACATCTGGGCGCTGCACGTCGCCGGGCAGACCAACCCGACCGGCATCGAGGTCAAGTCGAAGCAGGACGTCGTGCCGTTCACGCCCGCACGCGACGATGAAGGACGCGTTCTCGCTGGTGATCTTCCTGATCGTCTTCGCCTGGTTCGTCTTCTACATCCCGAACTATCTCGGACCACGCCGGACAACTACAACAAGGCCAACCCGCTGATGACGCCGGCGCACATCGTGCCGGAATGGTACCTGCTGCCGTTCTACGCGATCCTCCGCGCCATCCCGAACAAGCTCCTCGGCGTCATCATGATGTTCGGCTCGATCGCGGTGCTGTTCCTGCTGCCCTGGCTCGACACGTCGCGCGTCCGCTCCGCCAACTATCGGCCGCTCTACCGGCAGTTCTTCTGGATCTTCGTCGCCGTGGCGATCGGGCTCGGCTATCTCGGCTCGCAGCCGCCCGAGGGCGGCTACGTGATCGCCGCGCGCATCCTGACCTTCTGGTACTTCTTCCACTTCCTGATGCTGCTGCCGCTGCTCGGCCTGTTCGAGACGCCGCGGCCGCGGCCGGCCTCGATCGCCGATGCCGTGCTCGGACCGGGGGAGGCGGCGGCGCGCCCGGCGGCAAGCACCGCCGCGCCCGAGACGCGCGGCTAGAGGGACGAGGCACGACCAATGCAGATCGCGATCACCCGTCTCGCCGCCGTCCTCGCTCTCGCGCTGCCGCTTCGGCGCTCCGGCGCTCGCGCAGGAGGCAGGAGAGCCGAGCAGGAGACGCCGCACTATCCGCTGCTGCATCCGCGCACACGCCGAATGGTCCTTCGCCGGGCCGTTCGGCAAGTACGATCCGCAGCAATTGCAGCGCGGCTTCCAGATCTATCAGCGACGTCTGCTCGACCTGCCATTCGCTGAGCATGGTGGCGTACCGCAATCTCGCCTCGGAGACCGGTCCGCATTTCACCGAGGAAGAGGTCGAAGGCGCTCGCCGCCGAATATCACCGTCGCCGATCCCGACGGTCGAGGGAGGCGAGCGCCCGGGCCGCCCGTCCGACTATTTTCCGCCGGCGCCGCCCTATCCCGGGCGCGACATCCGCCCGACCTTTCGCTGATCGCCAAGGCGCGCGCGATCAACCGCGGCTTTCCGACCTTCGTCTTCGACATCTTCACCCAGTACCAGGAGACCGGGCCGGACTACGTCCACTCGCTCCTGACCGGCTACCAGGATCCGCCGGCCGGCGTCGAGGTGCCGGAGGGCCTCTACTACAATCCGTATTTCATCTCCGGGCCGGCGCTCGCGATGCCGCCGCCGCTCTCCGACGGGCTGGTCGACGTATGCGCAGAACAAGGACGAGGACACAGACGAACGACGTTCCCGAGACGATCGATCAGTACGCCAAGGACGTGACCGCGTTCCTGATGTGGGCGGCCGAGCCGCACCTGGTCGACCGCAAGGCGATGGGGCTGACCGTGATGGTCTTCCTCGTCATCTTCGCCGGCCTCGTCTACTACACCAAGAAGAAGGTCTGGGCGACGATTCCCGGCGAGGCCTGACGCGGCCGCTCGCTTAGCGATCGCGGCTTCCGAAGCCTTCGTCGAGAGGCGCAGCGAATGGAAGCGGTGCTCGGCATCATCGGCGGGTCCGGGCTCTACGATCTGCCGGGCCTCGAGCACGCCGAGTGGCGGCGGGTCGAGGGGCCCTGGGGCGAGCCGTCCGACGACATCCTCTTCGCCGAGCTCGGCGGGCTGAAGCTGCGCTTCCTGCCGCGCCACGGGCGCGGCCATCGCTTCTCGCCGACCCACATCAACTACCGCGCCAATATCGACGCGATGAAGCGCGCCGGCGTGACCGACATCGTCTCGGTCTCGGCCGTCGGGTCGCTCAGGGAGGATTTCGCGCCCGGCGCAGTTCGTCATCGTCGACCAGTTCATCGACCGCACCTTCGCGCGCGAGAAGAGCTTCTTCGGCGAGGGCGTCACCGCGCATGTCTCGATGGCGCAGCCGGTCAGCCCGCTGCTCGCCGAGCGGATCGCGCTCGCCGGCCGAGGCGGAGGCGATCCACTGCCACCGCGGCGGCACCTACATCGTCATGGAGGGCCCGCAGTTCTCGACGCTTGCCGAGAGCCGGCTCTACCGCTCCTGGGGCTGCGACGTGATCGGCATGACCAACATGCCGGAGGCGAAGCTCGCCCGCGAGGCGGAGATCTCCTACGCCACCATCGCCATGGTGACCGACTACGACAGCTGGCACCACGAGCACGCGCCGGTCGACGTGAAGGAGGTGATCCGCGTCATGCACGAGAACCGCGAGCGCGTGCAGCAGCTTCTGCTGCGGCTCGATCCGCGATTTTCCGCGCGAGCACGAGATGTGCCCGATCGGCTCCGACCGGGCGCTCGATTTCGCCGTCATGACGGCGCCGGAGAGGCGCGACCCGGCGCTCCTGAAGAAGCTCGATGCGGTGGCGGGCCGGGTGCTCGAGCGCCGATAGGGCTAGGAAGAGCCGCGACGCCGCTCTATGATCCCCGGCAGTGTGTGAGTCCGGGGGCGCTAATGCGTCGGCAAGAAACTCGAATCAGGACCGGCAGCGGGAAACGACGCGCCGGCCGGCGTCGCGCGACACGCGTCTTCCTTCCGGCCCTTGGCGGGCACCGGCGACGAGAGCGTCGCGCGGTGATCCGCAACGACGTCTACGAGCAGGCGCTGGAATGCGGCCAAGCGGGTGCTCCGCATCTATCATTCCGAACGGCGGCGCCAGCTATGAGCAACGGCAACGGATCACCGAGCACAATCGCGCCTACGAGCAGCTCGTCTCCGGCGATGACGACCTGATCGGCCTCATCGCCTATTCGCTCTACAAGAAGGACAAGCGCGACTTCTACATCGGCTGGCACGGAGCAGCACGGCAGCGCGCCGCAGGCCGACCATGTGCGGGCGTTCTCCGCGACGGTGCTGACGCTCGGACAGCAGCTGCGCTACCGCACCGCCGCCCGCGACATGATCGACGCCTACGCGAAGACCGTCGTCCGACGCCGAAAAGCCGCTGATCGAGAAGGGCGCGGTGACGGAGCGCTTCGAGGAGGCGGCCCGCAAGGTCGAGGAGTCGATCCGCTGGTATCGCCAGATCCCGGCGGGCATCGTCGCGGGCATCGTGCTTCGCGGCCGTGCTGATCGCGCGTCGTCGCGGTCGCTCGGCTACGCCGATATCGGCCCGGTGCTCGCGCCTCGAACGGCACGACCGACCATCAACTAGCGACGCCGGCTCAACGGTCGCGCGCTCGCGCTTTCCACCGCATTCGCCAGCGCGATAGGAATGTCAAGCATGCGGCCGGCGCGGCGCGAGGGAAGGGCTCTGCCATGGCATCGATGGTCTTGGATCTGCAGGCGGCGATCCGCACCATTCCGGACTATCCGAAGGCGGGGATTCTCTTCCGCGACATCACCACGCTGCTCGGCGATCCGCGCGCCTTCCGCCGCACCGTCGACGAGCTGGTGCATCCCTGGGCCGGCTCGAAGATCGACAAGGTCGCCGGCATCGAGGCGCGCGGCTTCATCATCGGCGGCGCGGTGGCGCACCAGCTCTCCGCCGGCTTCGTGCCGATCCGCAAGCGCGGAAAGCTTCCGCACGAGACGGTGCGCATCGCCTATTCGCTCGAATACGGGCTCGACGAGATGGAGATGCACCGCGACGCCATCAAGCCGGGCGAGAAGACGATCCTGGTCGACGATCTGATCGCCACCGGCGGCACGGCGGAGGCGGCGGTGAAGCTCCTGAAGGAGATCGGCGCCGACGTGGTCGCCGCCGTCTTCGTCATCGACCTGCCGGATCTCGGCGGCCGGGCGAGGATCGAAAAGCTCGGCGTGCCGGTCCGGACGCTGGTGGAATTTCCCGGGCACTGACGCCGGCTGCGGCTGCGCCGGCCCTATTCGCTCTCCGGCAGGCGCCTTGTCGCGGCGCTCGACGAAGACGTGGCCGATGAAGGAGATCACCTCCTCGCCGGCCTGGTTGCGGCCGGTCATCTTGAACGAGACCAGGCCCCAGCCGGGCCTGGACCGGCTCGGCTTCTTGGCGATCACCTCGTTGACGAAAGCGATCGGTCGCCGGCATAGACCGGCTTCAGCCATTTCAGCTCGTCGAAGCCGGGCGAGGGGCCGAGCCGCGCCAGTCGGCAGGCCGGCCGCCTCGCGCTCGCTCGCGCGCGCCGCTGCAAGTGGCGAACGTTGAGCTTCATCCAGACCGCGAGCGTGTGCCAGCCGGAGGCGCAGAGCCTGCCGAAATGGCTCTCCTCGGCGGCGGCCTCGTCGAGGTGGAAGGGCTGCGGATCGAAGGCGCGGGCGAAGCGCTTGATCTCCTCGGCGGTGAAAGTATGCGCGCCGATCTCGTCACGCTCGCCGACCACGATGTCCTCGAAGAACATCATGCCGGCTCGCCGCCCGAATCATGATCGAATTCTCGACGCAGCATCACCGGCTCGCCGCGCCCGTTCACCACCTCATGGCGCAACGCGCAGGAAGCCGCGGTCGGGCTCGGCTCTTCGAGGCGCGCATCTCGAGCACGATCGAGCGGCCCGAGAGCATGTCGCCGGGCCTGACCGGCCGCATCCATTTCAGGCTGTCGACGCCGGGCGAGCCCATCGACGCCGCTGTCGTTCAGCCAGCCGAGCGACACCATGCGCATGAAGAGCGCGCAGGTGTGCCAGCCGGAGGCGGCGAGCCCGCCGAGCAGCGTGTCGGCGGCGGCGCGCTCGTCGAGGTGGAACGGCTGCGGATCGAACTCCGCCGCGAACGCGACGATCTCCGCCCGCGTCACCGTGTGCGGCCCGAACGGCAGTTCCTCGCCGGCGGAGAAGTCCTCGAAATAGCGCATGGCGATCGTGACCTCTGAATCGGTCAGGAGATAGGCGGCGGGCCGCAGCTTGGCATGCGAGCGTGCCGGCTACACGTTGAACTTGAAGAGCATCACGTCGCCGTCCTGGACGACGTAGTCCTTGCCCTCGTCGCGCGCCTTGCCGGCCTCCTGGGCGCCGACCTCGCCGCCGTGCGCGACGAAATCGTCGTAGGCGATCGTCTGCGCGCGGATGAAGCCGCGCTCGAAATCGGTGTGGATGGCGCCGGCCGCCTGCGGCGCCTTGGTGCCGCGCGGCACCGTCCAGGCGCGCGCCTCCTTCGGGCCGACGGTGAAGAAGGTGACGAGGTCGAGGAGCGCGTAGCCGGCGCGGATCAGGCGGTCGAGGCCGGGCTCCGCGAGCCCGAGCTCCTGCAGGAATTCGCGCTGCTCCTCCTCGGCAAGCTGCGCGATCTCCGCTTCGATCGCGGCGGAGATGACGACGACGCCGGGCGCGTGCGGCCATGCTCCGGGCGCGCTCGTCGCATGCTCGGGGCGCGGCGCCGTGATGCTTCTCCTGCTCCGCCACCATCTCCTCGACCATGCGCGAATACTTGTTGCCGGTCGCGGCGGAGGCCTCGTCGACGTTGCAGATGTAGAGCACGCGCTTCGAGGTGAGCAGGTTCAGCGCCTTGAACGCCGGCTTGTGCTCGTCGTCGATCCAGGCGAGCCGCGCCGGCTTTCCCTCGCGCAGGAGGTCGAGCGCCATCTGCATCGGCTCGAGCGCCTTGCTGCGCTTCCTTGTCGCCGCTCTTCGCGCGCTTCTCGATCGGCGTGATCCGCCGCTCGAGGCTCTCGAGGTCGGCCAGCATCAGCTCCGTCTCGACCGTCTCGATGTCGGCGAGCGGATCGATGTGCCCCTCGACATGCACGACGTCCGGATCCTCGAAGCAGCGCACGACATGCGCGATCGCCTCGACCTCGCGGATGTTGGCCAGGAACTGGTTGCCGAGGCCTTCGCCCTTGGAGGCGCCGCGCACCAGGCCGGCGATGTCGACGAAGGTCAGCCGCGTCGGGACGATCTCGGCCGACTTGCCGAGCTCCGCGAGCGTGGTCGAGCCGCGGATCGGGCACCGCGACCTCGCCGGTGTTCGGCTCGATCGTGCAGAACGGATAGTTGGCGGCCTGCGCCGCCGCCGTCCGCGTCAGCGCGTTGAAGAGCGTCGACTTGCCGACGTTCGGCAGGCCGACGATGCCGCAGCGAAAACCCATTGCTTACTTTCCAAGCTTGGCGCGTGGACGTGCCGTTCAGTGCTCGCGGCCGAAGAGCTTCTTCAGGCCCGCGAACGCGCCGCCGATGCTCCGCTCCGGCTTGGGCTCGGCGGTCGCTCTCGACGCGCGCAGCGCGCTCGGCGGATCGCGGTCCGGCTTCTCCGCGTTCTCCTCCTCGTCGGTCGTCGCGAGGTGCACGCGGTTCATGAAGGTCGAGTCGTTGCCCGCCGCGAGCAGCGGCGCGTTCTCGGCGATCGCGCGCGAGCAGCGGCTCGACCCACTCGCGGTCGGCCTTGGCGAAATCGTGCAGCACGTAGCCGTTGACCAGCTCCTTCGCGCCGGGATGCCCGATGCCGATGCGCATGCGGCGAAACTCCTTGCCGATATGCGGCTCGATCGACTTCAGGCCCTTGTGGCCGGCGGTGCTGCCGCCGGTCTTCATGCGGAGCTTGCCGGGCGGCAGGTCGAGCTCGTCGTAGATCACGACGACGTCGCGCGGGCGCGAGCTTGTAGAAGCGCATCGCCTGCGCGACCGAGCGGCCGGACTCGTTCATGTAGGTGGCGGGCTTCAGGAGCAGCACCTTCTCGCCGCCGAGCGTCGCCCTCCGAGGTCTCGCCCTCGAAGCGCGCGCGCCAGGGCGAGAAGCGGTGGCGGCGGTGGATTTCGTCCACCGCCATGAAGCCGATATTGTGCCGGTTGCCGCCGTAGCGCCGGCCGGGATTGCCAAGACCCACGATGAGCAGCATCCGGCAATCCCCTGCCGAGCGGCAGCGCCGGGCCCTGCCGAGCAGGCCCGACGGCCGGCTCGAGTCTGTCCTAGCCCTTGCCTTTGCCCTTGCCGCTCGGCGTCGCCCTTGGCCTTGGCGTCGGCCTTCGGCTTCGCCTTGGCATCGCCCTCGGCCTTGGCCTCGCCCTCGGCGCCCTCGGCCTTGGCCTCGCCCTCGGCGCCCTCGGCGCCTTCCGCCGCAGCCTCGGCAGCGCCTTCCTCGACCTCCGGCAGCACCGAAGCGGCGCCGGCGATCGTGGCGACGGTGAAGTCGCGGCCGCGGATGGTCGGCGACCGCGCCCTCCGGCAGCGCGATCGCCGAGATGTGGACGGAATCGCCGATCTCGAGCCCGGTCAGGTCGACCTCGACGAATTCGGGGATGGCGTCGGCCGGCACCACCATGTCGATCGGAGTGGCGGACGATGTTCAGCACGCCGCCGCGCTTCAGGCCCGGGCGACTCGGCGTGGTTCTTGAAGTGCACCGGCACGGCGATCGTCAGCCGCGCGCCTTCGCCGACGCGCAGGAAATCCACATGGATCAGGAAATCGCGCACCGGATCGAGCTGGTAGTCCTTCGGGATGGCGCGGATCTTCTCGCCGTTCACCTCGATCTCGACGAGGTGGGTGAGGAAGCCGCCGGCATGCAGACGATGCGTCGTCTCGCGCTGCGGAAGGGAAATCATGATCGGCGGCTTCTTGTCGCCGTAGATGACGGCCGGGACCTTGTCCTCGCGGCGCACGGCACGGGCGGCCCCCTTGCCGACCCGGTCGCGCACCTCGGCCTTCAGAACGCTCGTCTGAGCCATGGCATGCACTCCTGATTTGAAAAGCGAAAAGGCCGCCGCGGCGGCCAGATCGTGCGCCGCCTCCAAGGGTGTCTGGCGCACGCGGCGGGCTTATAGGGGAGGCGGGGGGAAAACGCAAACTCCTCCGATCGGCCCGGCTGCAATTGCAACGCGCGTCTCATAGATGTTGCCGTAAGTCGAGGCGCGTGCGAGCGCTCTGAGGTCGACACGGGGACATTGATCCAAGGCGATCCTAGGATCAGTGGATGGTTCGCGAACGCGACTTGTTCTCGCTTCAACTGGACGAAGAATGCGGGTACTCGCTATCGAAAAGCAGCGCAGTCCTCGCTTCCAAAACGCGGAGGACGAGGCCGCGGCAGCTCGAGCCAATGCAAGGCAGACTGCGTCCCCCGAAGTTGGCGTACAGCTGCACGAACTGCGGCGTTTCGACAGGTTCTGGATGCCGTTCGACCGGTCCGGCACGCAGTCATGTCGTCGATGCACATCCGCTTCGCATGTAGGATGCCGATCACACGCGGCCACGCTGGACACGTGCCGACGCGGACTGCTCCATCGGGCCGCCGGGTGCTCGGAGCCGGTATCGACGCCGAGAGCAAAGAGACCTGCGCGGATCAGAGATCGACGATCATCCGCTGAGCGACATGCGCAAGCATCGCGTCCCGCTGAACCGGAGGACGAAAGATCGGCGCCGATCGAAATCGTTCGACACGAAAGCGGAATCGCTTAGCAGCCGCGCGCGCGTCTTCCGCGCCGGCGACGAGTCGCCAGTCTTCGTCGTTGGTTCGATCGCTCGGCAAGCAGCGGACTGCGCTTGCGGAAGCTCGATGATCACCTTCTCAGGGACATCGGGAAGACCCGGGCGGAGGTCGAGCCTGAACATGAGAAAGCCGTTCTGGCGAGCGTGGAGAATCGGGCTGTGCGCGGACGGCTGACGGCGTCCGCGCACCTGCCCATCTTGACGGGCGGCTCAGGCAGACTATGACTGCCTGCATGGGGAATGCGATCTCCCCACGAGGCGACATGCCGAAGCATCGCGTCCCACTCATACGGAGGACGCATCATGTCGTCGATCAATACCATCTCGCCTGAAAAGCTCGCCCGCCTCGTCGGCACGCCGAACTGTCCGGCCATCATCGACGTCCGCGACGACGACGATTTCGCCGCCGATCCGCGGCTGATCCCTGGCGTCGCTCCGCCGCCCCTCCGCCGAGCCGTGGCGCTGGGCGCCGGAGCTCGACGGGCGGGCCGCCATCGTCATCTGCCAGAAGGGTCTGAAGCTCAGCCACGGCGTCGCCGCCTGGCTCCGGCAGGAGGGCTCCGCCGCCGAGAGTCGCTCGAGGGCGGGTATCTGGCCTGGACCGGCGCCGAGCCTGCCGCTCGTGCCCGCCGAAAAGCTGCCGCCGCGCGATGCCGAGGGCCGCACCGTCTGGGTGACGCGCGAGCGCCCGAAGATCGACCGCATCGCCTGTCCCTGGCTGATCCGCCGCTTCGTCGATCCGCGCGCCGTCTTCCTCTTCGTCACGCCGGCGGAGGTCGGCGCCGTCGCCGAGCGCTTTCGGCGCACGCCGTTCGACGTCGAGAACGTGTTCTGGTCGCATCGCGGCGAGCTCTGCACCTTCGACGTGATGGTCGAGGAGTTCGGCCTTCCGACCGAGCCGCTGCAGCGCCTCGCGACGATCGTGCGCGGCGCCGATACGGCGCGGCCCGACCTCGCGCCGGAGGCGCCGGGGCTGCTCGCCGTCTCGCTCGGCCTGTCGCGCATGTTTTCCGACGACCTCGAGCAGCTCGAGGCCGGGCTCACGCTCTACGACGCCTTCTATCGCTGGTGCCGCGACGCGACCGAGGAGACGCACAACTGGCCGAACAAGCGTCCGGCGCGCTGACATGAACGGCATCGCCGAGGCCGCGGCGCGACGCGCACCGCGCCGGACGCCGTCCACCTTCGCGCGAGGCGCTGTCGCGTCTGGCTGAAGATCGGGCTCGTCAATTTCGGCGGGCCGGCCGGCCAGATCGCGCTCATGCACCGCGTGCTCGTCGAGGAGAAGCGCTGGATCGACGAGACGCGGTTCCTGCATGCGCTGAACTACTGCATGCTGCTTGCCCGGCCCGGAGGCGCAGCAGCTCGCGACCTATGTCGGCTGGCTGCATGCACGGCGTGCGCGGCGGCCTCGTCGCCGGCACGCTCTTCGTGCTTCCCGGGCTTCGTCGTCCTGCTCGCGCTCAGCATCGCCTATCTGACGCTCGGCGATCTTGCGGTCGTGCAGGGTCTGCTCTTCGGACTGAAGGCCGCCGTGCTCGCGCATCGTCGCGGAGGCGCTGATCCGCGTCTCCAAGCGCGCGCTGAAAGGCCCGGCGATGTGGGTCGTCGCGATCGCGGCGTTCGTCGCGATCGCATTTCTCAAGGTTCCGTTTCCGCTGATCATCCTGGCCGCCGCGCTTGCCGGGCTGCTCCTCGCTCGGCGGCGCGCCGCGCATCGGATGGCGCCGCACGTCGACGAGCGCGAGCGACGCTCGACCGGCCGCTCGGCATGGTCGACGGCGCGAAGAGCGTCGCCTCTGGGGCGTCGATCTGGCTCGGCCCGGTGGCGCTGCTCGCGCTTGGCTCTCGGGCTCGGCCATGTCTTCGTGCAGGAGGCGCTGTTCTTCTCCAAGGTCGCGGTCGTCACCTTCGGCGGCGCCTATGCGGTGCTCGCCTATGTGGCGCAGCAGGCGGTCGAGACCTATCACTGGCTCCGGCCGGACGAGATGCTGACCGGCCTCGGACTCGCCGAGACGACGCCCGGCCCGCTGATCCTGGTGCTCGTCTTCGTCGGCTTTCTGGCGGGCGCGCGCGGCGCGACCGGCCTCGATCCGATCGTCGCCGGAACGATCGGCGCATTCGTCACGCTCTGGGTGACGTTCGCGCCGTCGTTCCTCTTCATCTTCGCCGGCGCGCCCTTCGTCGAACGGCTCCGCGGCAATCGCTATGTCGCCGGCGTCGAGCACCTCGGCGGCTCCCGAAGCCGTTGGCCTCCCCCGCCGTGGCGACCACCGGGTAGAACGAGCCGCGGGCCACGGCCATCTCGAGGTCGGTGATCGAGGTCTCGGTGTCGATGTGCTCGCCGCCGAGGTAGCGGTCCATGAGGGTCTCGTCCTCGCTCTCGGCGATGATCCCCTCGATGAGCGCGGCCCGCGTCTGCCTCGACCAGCTCCAGGTCGTCGGCCGTTCGGCTCGCGGTCGACCCGCGCGCCCGACGGAGTAGTCGTGGACCACCTCGCTGATCAGGTCGATGAAGCCGGTCGGCGCTGCCGTCGTCGGCCGGCACCGGCAGCGTCCAGCGGCATCACGCCCTCGCCGAAGGCGCGCCTGGCAGGTCGCGACCAGCTCGTCGAAGTCGGCACGCGGATGGTCCAGCCGGGTGACGACCACCGCGCGCGGCATCCCGACCGCGGCGCACTCCTCCCAGAGCATCTGCGTGCCGCCGTCGACGCCGTCGACCGCCGAGATCACGAACAGCGCGGCGTCGGCGGCCCGCAGCCCGGCGCGCAGGTCGCCGACGAAGTCGGCGTACCCGGGGGTGTCCAGGAAGTTGATCTTGACCCCGTCGACGACGACCGGCGCCAGCGCCAGGCCGACCGATCGCTGCTGGCGCATCTCCGCCTCGTCGAAGTCCGAGACCGTGGTGCCCTCGGTGGTGCGGCCCGGCGCGCGAGATCGTGCCGGTCGCGACGAGCATCGCCTCGAGCAGGGTGGTCTTGCCCGAGCCGGACGGCCCGACCAGGACGACGTTGCGGATTGTCGGGGCTGGCGGGCTTGCCGGTGCCTGGACGACCGACGCTCCACCCTGAGTGCTTCGCCTGAGCCATGGTGAGGTGCCTTCTCCGTCGCGTGGCCGTGCGGTCTCCCCGGGTGCGCCCAGCCTCGCCAACTCGCGCACGCCGCCGCCGCGCACCTCGGGGGGCGAGTTTGTCGCTACGATCGCAGCCGCAATGCTGAACAACGCGGAGGCCCGCGGGTTCGTGGCGCCGGTCGTGGAGCCGATCGCGCGGGCGCTGCTGCGCATCGGGCGTCACGCCGACATGGTCACGCTGATCGGCGCGGCGCATCACGGTCACGACCGCGCTGTGCTTCATCCCGCAGGACAAGTTCCTCCCGGCGATCATCATCCTGCTGCTGTTCCTCGTCGGCGACGTCATCGACGGCACGATGGCGCGGCTCTCGCGGCACGCAGGGGCCCTGCGGTGCCTGGCTCGACGCCACCATGGACCGGGTCGCCGATGTCGCGGTCTTCGGGGCGCTGCTGTGGTGGGCGGTGGAGTACCAGGGACACAGACCACGACGGTCCTCGCCTGGATCTGCCTGGCCGGCGCGGTGGCGATCAGCTACGCCAAGGCGCGCGCCGAGGCGGTCGGGGCGACCGCCAACGGCGGCATCGCCGAGCGTGCCGAGCGGTTCATCGTCGTGGGCATCGGCGGCGCTGCTCTACGTGTTCGGACTGGACTGGGCGATGACCGCGGCGCTGGCCATCCTCGCGGTGGGGGTCGTGATCACCGTGATCCAGCGGGCGCTGGACGTGCGCAGCCAGCTCAAGCCGAAGCCCGGGCGGCCGGGTCGGTCCCCGCGCCGCCGGCGCAGCAGGGCTGATGATCAGGCAGCAGGCCAGCCTACCTGGCCTACGCCGGGTGGCTGGCAGGCGGTGCGGCACATGCCGGAGGCGGCCGCGTACGCGCATGTTCCAGCGGATCGCCGACCTGCAGTGGCGGCGCCGCACGCCCGTCGGTGCGCACGGCTGGAGGCGAACCTCGCCCGTCCGATGGCCGGCGCATCGCCGGCCGAGCTGCGCGAGGCCTCCGCGAGCGGGCATGCGCTCCTACATGCGCTACTGGTGCGACGCCTTCCGGCTGCCCGTCCTGGAGCCCGAGCAGATCGGCACGTTCCGGATCACCAACGAGCACGAGCTGGCCGACGCCCTCGCCACCGGCCGGGGCGTCGGTCGCCGCGCTGCCGCACCAGGGCAACTGGGACCATGCCGGCGCCTACATGTCCCAGGCACTCGCGCCAGGTCCACACCGTCGCCGAGAAGCTCGAGCCCGATCAGGCTCTTCGAGTCGTTCGTGGAGTTCCGCGAGAGCCTCGGGATGACGCATCCACGGGCTGGGCGATGCCGGCGTCTTCGACGCAGCTCGCGCAGACACCCTGACGCAGCGGCGGGCTGGTCGCGCTGCTGGCCGACCGGGACCTCTCGGCCAAGGGCATCGACGTGGACTTCTTCGGCGAGCGCGCGCGATTCCCGGCCGGACCCGCCGCCCTGGCGGTCGACACCGGCGCGATCCTGCGGCCCGTCGAGCTCTTCTGGGACGGACGACAACGTGGCCACGATCCTGCCGGAGATCGTCCCGCCCACCGAGGGCATCGCGCCAGGAGCGGATCGAGCGGCACGACCCAGGCGGTCGCCGACGCGCTGGCCGGGGCCATCCGAGCGGCACCCGCAGGACTGGCACATGCTCCAGCGGCTGTGGCTGGCCGACCTGGACCAGTCGAGGCTCGCGGAGCGCGACGCCGCCCGGGCCGGCTGCTGGTGAGCCGGCCGACGACTCCGACATCGGGGCGTCTGATGCGCGTCGGACTGGTCTGCCCGTACGCCTGGGACACCCCGGGCGGCGTTGCCGTGCACATCGAGGACCTGCGCACCGCGCTGACCCGGCTCGGGCACGAGGCGATCGTCCTGGCCCCGGCCGAGGACGAGGACGCGCTGCCCGACTACGTGACCAGCGGCGGCAAGCCGATCTCGATCAGCTCCAACGGCTCGGTCGCCAAGATCAACTTCGGCCCGGGCGCCGCCACCAGGGCGCGGCGCTGGATCAAGGAGTCGGACCTCGACGTGCTGCACGTGCACGAGCCCGTCGGGCCCACGCTGTCGATCCTGTCGATCTGGGTCGCCGACGGACCGATCGTGGCCACCTGGCACTCCAGCCTGGAGTCCTCGCGGCGCGACCTGAACGCGATGGCGCCGCATCGTGCGCAGCGCGACGGAGAAGATCCGCGCGCGGATCGCCGTCAGCGAGTACGCCCGGCGCTCGCTGGTCGAGTACACCGGTGGCGACGCGGTGCTCATCCCCAACGGCGTCGACTGCAGCCAGTACGCCGGGCGACGAGCCGCTGCCGGGCCGCTCGACGGGGTCACGAACACGCTGATGTTCCTCGGACGCATCGACGAGCCGCGCAAGGGCCTGCCGATCCTGCTGGCGGCGCTGCCGCGGGTCGTCCGCGGCCGTTCCCGACGTCACGCGTGCTCGTCGCCGGCCCCGGCGACGTCGACGAGCGTCCGGGCCGAGGTGCTCGCCGAGCTCGCGGACCACGTCGTGTTCCTCGGGCTGGTCAGCCAGGAGGACAAGGCCCGCGCCCTGCACACGGCCGACATCTACGTCGCGCCGAACACGGGCGGGGAGTCCTTCGGGATCATCCTGCTCGAGGCGATGGCGGCGGGTGCGCCGGTGGTGGCCAGCGACATCGAGGCCTTCCAGCGCGTGCTCGACGAAGGGCGCGCGGGCGTGCACTTCACCAACGAGGACTCCGAGGACCTGGCCGAGGTGCTCATCGCGCTGCTCGGCGACCCGCAGCGCCGGCGCCAGCTGCACGCAGCCGGCCTGGCGCGGTCCGCCCAGTTCGACTGGGCCACGGTCGCCAAGCGGTGCTCGCCGTCTACGACAGCGTGACGCCGGGCGGCGAGAAGGTGCACGCCGACCTGTCCGGGCAGTTCTGGGGCCGGCTGCCGCTGCGCCGGGCCGCCTGGGACGAGGAGGAGGACGCGGAGCCGACCGAGACCAAGCCGCCGAGGGTGCTCGCAGCGGACTGCTGCGCCGCGCAGGGGCGCTGACCCGACGCGCGGATCCGGGGACAGGACGGCTGATGAAGGTCGACCTCACCTGGCTGATCATCATCCTGCGCTCGTCGCGCTGGTCGTGTGGCGGCTCAGCGCGCTGGCCGGTCGGCTCGACCGGCTGCACCATCGGATCGACCTGGCCGACGCGTCACTGGACGCCCAGCTGGTCCGGCGGGCCGCGGGCGACCGAGGCGCTGGCGCACCTCCGGCCTGCTCGACCCGGCGAGCTCGATCGTCCTGGCGCAGTGGCGGCCAGCCACTCGCGCAACGCCGACCCGCGCCGACCCGATCGAGCGCGGCGATCGTCGAGTCCGAGCTGTCGCGCGACCTGCGCGAGGTGCTTGGCGGACGCCCAGGCGATCGCCGAGCTCCGCGGCACGCCCGAGGGGGAGGAGATCCTCGACGACCTCGCGCTACGCCTGCACCCAGGTCACGCTGTCGCGCCGGTTCCTCAACGACGGGGTCCAGGCGGCGCGACTGCTGCGGTCCGGGCTGATGGTGCGGCTCTTCCGGCTGGCCGGCAACGCGCCGCTGCCCGCGAGACGTTCGAGATGGACGACACTGACCCCGCCCGCCTTCGAGGCCTTCGCCTGAGCTCGCCCAGCGTCGGTGTTCACGAGCCGCGCCTGGTAGGCGCGGGATCGAGCCGCCCGATGGTCCGTGGTCGCCGGATGTTCCGCCTGAGTCGTCGCCCGACGTTCCGCCTGCAGTCCCTGACCGTGGCCCGCCCTCGGCGACGCTGTACCCTTCGTCCATGCGTCGAACTGCCGTTGCGGCGGGCTGTCGCCCTGCTGCTCGCCGCCTGCGGCCCGGATCCCAAGTCCGTCGTGGTCGTCCGAGCCGTCGCCGCCGCAGTCGCAGTCGACGAGTCCCGACGCCGTCGGCCGCAACCGCAGCCGGTGCCGACCACCTCGCCGCTGAGCGGACGCGAGGGTGGCGTGGACACCCCGGTCATGGTGGTCAAGTACGACAACACGCCTGCCGCGCAGCCGCACCGGGGGCTCACGTCCGCCGACGTCGTCTACGTCGAGCCCGTCGAATGGGGTCTGACGCGGCTCGCGGCGGTGTTCTCCACGGACCTGCCCGAGGCGGTCGGGCCCGTCCGCAGCGCACGGATCAGCGACATCGACCTGCTTCGCGCCGTACGGCAACGTCGCCTTCGTCTTCTCCGGTGCGCAGCAGAGGCTGTGGCCGCAAGATCGCAGGCGGCGGACTGGATCCGCGTCTCGAGCCAGGACATCGGCAGCCCCGGCTTCTACCGCGAGCACGGCACCGGCGGGTCGCGCCGTCGAACCTGATGGCGCGAACCGCGGCACATCGCTGAAGGCCGCCGGGGCCACGGCGGCGGCATCCCAGGACATGGGCCTCGTCTTCGCCGAGGAGCGCCCGCCGGGCGGCAAGCGGGCCACGGACGGTCACCGCCCGATGGCACCAGCGCGAGCGTGCAGTTCCGGTGGAACAAGCCGCAAGGACGCCTACGACGTGTGGTTGCGACGGCCGCCAGGCCCGCGACACCGAGAAGCCCGGGCGTCCAGCGCGCCACGCACGGTGATCGTGCAGTACGTCAAGGAGGTCGACTCCGGGTACGGCGACAAGTTCGGCGGGCGCACGCCCATGGCCGTCACCGTCGGCCGCGGCAAGGGCCTGATGCTCCGCGACGGTCGGGTCGTACAAGATCACCTGGGAGCGCCCGCCAGAGGAGGCCCCGACGACCTACCTGGACGCCGACGGCGAGCCCGTGGTCGCTGGACCCGGGGCAGGTCTGGGTCGTGCTCAAGGACCGCACACGCAAGGTCGCGCGTCGAGTAGCCTCGACAGCGGATCTCGCGCCACCAGGGTGTTTCGTCGCGATGCCGCGCGCCAGGTCGGACGTAACCTAGGCGCACACCGTCCGCATCGGCGCAGGAGAACCCGTGAGCAGCACCCCGAACACCCCAGACGACCGCCTTCGGCACCGACCGTGTCAAGCGCGGGATGGCCGAGATGCTCAAGGGCGGCGTCATCATGGACGTGGTCACCGCCGAGCAGGCGCGGATCGCCGAGGACGCCGGCGCGGTCGCCGTCATGGCCCTCGAGCGGGTTCCCGCCGACATCCGCGCACAGGGCGGCGTGTCGCGGATGAGCGACCCGGACATGATCGACGGGATCATCGACGCGGTCTCCATCCCGGTGATGGCCAAGGCCCGGATCGGGCACTTCGTCGAGGCCCAGGTGCTCGCAGGCGCTCGGCGTGGACTACATCGACGAGTCCGAGGTGCTGACCCCGGCCGACTACACCAACCACATCGACAAGTGGGCGTTCACCGTGCCCTTCGTGTGTGGCGCGACGAACCTGGGCGAGGCGCTGCGCCGGATCACCGAGGGCGCGGCGATGATCCGCTCCAAGGGCGAGGCCGGCACCGGCGACGTCTCCAACGCGTCGACCCACATGCGCGCCATCCGCGGCGAGATCCGCCGGCTGCGGTCGATGAGCACCGACGAGCTGTACGTGGCGGCCAAGGAGCTGCAGGCCCCGTACGAGCTGGTCAGGGAGGTCGCCGGGCCGGCGCCCTGCCGGTCGTCCTGTTCACCGCGGGCGGCATCGCCACCCCTGCCGACGCCGCGATGATGATGCAGCTGGGCGCCGACGGCGTGTTCGTCGGCTCGGGCATCTTCAAGTCCGGCAACCCGGCCGAGCGGGCCAACGCGATCGTCCAGGCGACCCTGCACTACGACGACCCGGACATCGTCGCCAAGGTCTCGCGCGGACTGGGCGAGGCCATGGTCGGGATCAACGTCGAGGAGATCCCGCAGGCGCACCGCCTCGCCGAGCGCGGGTGGTGACCGGACCCCGGATCGGGGTCCTCGCGCTGCAGGGAGACGTGCGCGAGCACGTGCGTGCGCTGACCGATGTCGGCGCCAGCGCGGTGCCGGTCAAGGACGCCGATGCCCTGGCGCACGGTCGACGGGCTGGTGCTGCCGGGCGGCGAGTCCACGACCATCTCGATGCTCGCCGTGCGCTGGGGGCTGATGGAGCCGCTGCGCGCGGCCGCTGCGGACCGGACTGCCGATGTACGGGTCGTGCGCCGGGATGATCCTGCTCGCCGACACGATCCTCGACGGCCGCGCCGGACCAGCAGACCGATCGGCGGGCATCGACATGGTCGTGCGGCGCAACGCCTTCGGCCGGCAGGTCGACTCCTTCGAGGCCGACGTGGACGTTCGCCGGCCATCGGCGAGGAGCCGATCCACGCGGTGTTCATCCGCGCGCCGTGGGTCGAGTCGGTGGGCACGGCGTCGGACGGTGCCGGCCGAGACCGATGCCCGGTGCCGCCGGCAGCAGGTCCGCGCGTCCGGACCAGCGGCGCGCGCGGCGATAGGATCGTCGCCGTGCGGAGCGGGTCGCTGCTCGCCACCTCGTTCCACCCTGAGCTGACCGGGGACCATCGGGTGCACGCGCTGTTCGCCGAGATCGTGCGCGGCGCTGCCTGACCGACGGCGCCAGACCGATCGAAGGAGCACGCATGTCCGGCCATTCCAAGTGGGCGACCACGAAGCACAAGAAGGCCGCGATCGACGCCAAGCGCGGCAAGCTGTTCGCCAAGCTCATCAAGAACATCGAGGTCGCGGCGCGCACCGGCGGCGGTGACCCGGACGGCAACCCCACGCTGTACGACGCGATCCAGAAGGCGCGCAAGAACTCGGTGCCGTTGGACAACATCGACCGCGCCCTCAAGCGCGGCTCCGGCGCGGACGCCGGCGGCGCCGACTGGCAGACCATCATGTACGAGGGCTACGGCCCGAACGGGGTGGCGATCCTCGTCGAGTGCCTCACCGACAACCGCAACCGCGCCGCCTCCGAGGTGCGGGTGGCGGTGACCCGCAACGGCGGCAGCATGGCCGATCCGGGCAGCGTGTCCTACCTGTTCACGCCGCAAGGGCGTCATCATCGTGCCCAAGGCCGAAGGCACCGACCGAGGACGACGTCCTGATGGCCGTGCTGGACGCCGGCGCCGACGAGGTCAACGACCTCGGTGAGGCGTTCGAGGTGCTCACCGAGCCTGGCGACATGGTGGCTGCGCGCAAGGCGCTGCAGGGCGCGGGACTGGACTACGAGTCCGCCGACAGCGAGTTCGTGGCGTCCGTCGAGGTGCCGCTGGACGCCGATGGGGCCGACGAAGATCATGCGCCTCGTCGATGCCCTGGAGGACTCCGACGACGTGCAGAACGTCTACACGAACGCGGACATCTCGGCCGAGGTCCTGGCCGCTCTGGACTGACCGTCGGGGGTCCGGAGCACGGCGAGGGGTCCGACGGGCGGCGCTGCGCGAACTACCATCGCGTTCGGCGGAACGGTACGGTGCCGGTACCGAGCACCCAGGAGATGAACGTGGCCATGCAGGACGATCAGCCCGTGGACGAGCCGACCGACGCGCAGGCATCCGATCCCACGCCTGACTCCCCGCCGACCGCGGACCGGGTGCCGAGCGACCATCGAACCGACGGCCAAGCCGCGCCGCGCGGCCCCGCGGAAGACCGCGGCCAAGCGTGCCCCGGCGAAGCGGGCCAGCGCCCCGGCCGACGACGGCCGCCGCTGCGCAGGCATCCACGGAGGCCCCGGCCGCGGATGTGCCCGCTGTCGAGGCACCCGCTGTGGAGGTGCCGGCCGCCGAGGTGCCCGCCATGGTGCCCGCTGCGGAGGTGCCCATCGTGGAGGCGCCCGCCAAGAAGGTGGCAGCCGCGAGGAAGGCCCCGGCCAAGAAGGCGCCCCGCGAAGAAGGCCCCCGCCAAGAAGGCTCCGGCGAAGAAGGCCCCGCTGCGAAGAAGGCCGCGGCGAGGCAGCGCCGAGGGCACCGCAGCGCGACCGCACCGGCAGGCGCGCGGCCGCCAAGCGCACGGCGCGACAGGTCGTCGCCGCGGCGCGGGCCGCGCCGGCGTCGCCGCGGCCAAGGCCTCGCGCCGTCGACTCCGGCGCGCTCGCGGCGGGTCGGACGATCCGGGCGTGCTCGCCCCGCGGCGACTCTCCGGCTTCGACTTCGCCACGTGGCGCTCGGCTGCCAGCGACCCGATCATGCGCTCGCCGATGATCGGGCTGATCGCCCTGGACTCCGCCCCGGACTGGGACCGTCTCGTCGACCGGTTCGACCGGGCCAGCCGGGTGGCGCCGATCCTGCGCCAGAAGGTCATCGAGGGTCCGTCGGACCTGATGAGCCCGCGCATCGTCGTGGACCCCGAGTTCGACCTGACCTTCCACATGCGCCGGTTCCGGGTCGCCGAGCCCGGCACGCTGGGACCAGGTCCTCGACGAGGCCCGCCGCCAGTCCATGAGCCGAGTTCGACCTGACGCGGCCGCTGTGGCGGGTCACCCTGCTCGAGGGCCTTGAGGGCGGCCGGGCGGCCCTGATCATCAAGCTGCACCACGCGATCGCCGACGGTCAGGGCGCGATGATGCTCGGCGCGACGGTCATCGACCTCGACGCCCGGCAACGAGGACCTCGGCCCGATGCCGCGCGGCGCCGGTCGGCGCCGCGCTGGACACCGCCGGGTTCCTGGGCACCGCGGTGGCCGACGCCTCGGGGCGGCTGATGCGCTCGGCCAAGGAGATCGCCGACGCCGCCCTGCCGCTGGCGGGCCGTGCGCTCAAGGACCCGGTCGGGGCGGTCGACGACCTGTTCGAGGTGCTGGCGTCCGTGTCACGGTTCGCCTACCTGCCGCTCGCGGGCGATGTCGCCGGTGATGACCGGCCGCTCGATCAACTACCACTTCGTGACGTTCGACGTGTCCCTCGACGAGCTCAAGAAGGCCGGCAAGGCGCACGGCATGACGCTGAACGACGCCTTCCTGGCCTCGCTCACCGGAGGCATGCGGATCTATCACGAGCGCCGCGGCGAGCCGGTCGAGGCGCTGCGCTGCCAACATGCCGATCAGCCTGCGCGACCCCGACCGTCCGGCGCAGAACGCCGTCACGATCGCGCGTTTCGAGGTTCCGGTGGACATCACTGGACCCCGTGGAGCGGATGCGCGGCGATCCACGACATCGTCGACGTCGTGGCGCCAGGAGCCTGCGCTGCACCTGATCGACCCGCTGGCGGAGGTCAGCTCGCGGCTCATGCCCACGGACGTGGTCACCGCCGCCGCGCAGAAGAGCGACTTCACGGCCAGCAACGTGCCCGGGGTTCCGATCCCGGTGTAGATCGGCGGCGCCCAGGTCCGTGGCGATGTACCCGCTGATGGCCACGGTCGGCGCCGCGACGAACATCACGCTGCTGTCGTACAACGGCAACGCCGGGCTCGGCATCTCGATGGACGACGCGGCGATCCCGGACCAGGCGACTGTTCATCGAGTGCATCTGGCCAGGGCTTCGCCGAGGTGGTCGGCCATCCGGTGCGAGCCCAGCGACCCGGTCGCGTGCGGCGTAGGCAGCGCCCTCGCGCGACCCCCGGCCAGCGGCCAGAGCGTGTCGCCTTGGTCGGCGTCCGCCTTCCCGGCTAGGGTGCGAACACCTGTTCGTATCCGGGAGGTGGCGTGCTCGTACTCGGTGTCGACCCGGGCCTGACCCGGTGCGGGTTGGGCCTGGTCGAGGGCGCCCCGGGCCGCGCGCTGACCCTGCGCCACGTCGAGGTCGTCGTCACGCCCCGCCTCGGCGCCCCTGCCGGATCGGCTCCTCGTGATCGCCAGCCGGGTTCGCGACCTGGTCGAGGCCACCTCGCCCGACGTGCTGGCGGTCGAGCGCGTGTTCAGCCAGCACAACCTGCACAGCGTGATGGGCACGGCCCAGGCCTCGGCCGCGGCGGTGCTGGCGCGCGGCCGAGGCGGGCATCCCGGTCGCCTGGCACACGCCCGACCGAGGTGAAGGCCGCGGTCACGGGCAGCGGGCGGGCCGACAAGGCGCAGGTCGCCGCGATGGTCGTGCGGATCCTCGCGCCTCGAGTCGCACCCCGGCCGGTGGACGCCACCGATGCCCTGGCGCTGGCGATCTGCCATCTCTGGCGCGGGGCCGGCCGACGCGCGGATCGAGCTGGCGGTGGCCGCTGCCGCCCCGCTCCCGGATCCCGCGCGTCGCGCCGCGGGCCGGCGGTGCCCGGTGATCGCCTTCGTCCGCGGGACCGTCGCCTCGGTCGCGTCGGACCACGCCGTGCTCGACGTCGGCGGCGTGGGCCTGTGCGGTGCTCTGCGGTCCGCGCACCCTCGACCGAGCCTGCGAGTCGGGGAACGCGGCCCAGATCGCCACCGCGCTCGTGGTGCGCGAGGACTCGCTGACGCTGTTCGGGTTCGCCGACGAGGACGAGCGCCAGGCGTTCGACGTGCTGCAGTCGGTCACGGGCATCGGGCCGCGGACCGCCCAGGCGGTGCTCGCGGTCCTCACCGTCGACCAGCTGCGCGCAGCCGTGGCCGCCGACGACCTGGCGACGCTGAGCAAGCCGCCGGGGATCGGGCGCAAGGGTGCGGCGCGGATCGCCCTGGAGCTCAAGGACCGGCTCGGGGAGCCGACCGGAGCCGCGGCCGCGGCTCCGCCCGCGGCCGCGGACGACCTGGTCGGGCCCGTCATCGACGGCCTGGTCGCCCTCGGCTGGCCAGCTGCGCGACGCGCCGCGCGGCCGCCGAGACGCCGTCCGCGCCGAGGCAGAGGCAGTCAGTCGCCGGCGGGACGGCCTGCCGTCGTGCCGGCGCCTCCTGCGGTCGCGCACTGCGGCACCTGGATCGCGCGTGAACGCCGGTCGACGCTGCTCGCACGGCGACGCCGACGCCGAGGACCTCGCCGCCGAGGGGGCGCTGCGCCCGCGCAGCCTCGCGGAGTTCGTCGGCCAGGACCGGGTGCGCTCCCAGCTGGGCCTGGTGCTCGAGGCGGCCCGGCACCGGCGGGACCGCGCCGGACCACGTGCTGCTGTCCGGTCCGCCCGGGCTGGGCAAGACGACGCTGGCCATGATCATCGCCCACGAGATCGGCGCGCCGCTGCGGATCACCTCCGGGCCCGGCGATCCAGCACGCCGGCGACCTGGCCGCCGTGCTGTCCAGCCTGGTGCCCGGGCGAGGTGCTGTTCCTCGACGAGATCCACCGGATGGCGCGGCCCGCCGAGGAGATGCTCTACGTCGCGATGGAGGACTTCCGGGTCGACATCATCGTCGGCAAGGGCCCGGGCGCCACGGCCATCCCGCTGGACCTGGCGCCGTTCACCCTGGTCGGGCGCCACCACCCGCGCCGGCCTGCTGCCCGGCCCGCTGCGCGACCGGTTCGGCTTCACCGCGCACATGGACTTCTACGCCGACGCCGACCTGGCGACCATCGTGCAGCCGGTCCGCCCGCCTGCTGCGGCGTCGCCATCGACCCCGCCGGTGCTGCGGAGATCGCCAGCCGCTCGCGGGGGACCCCGCGGGTGGCCAACCGGCTGCTGCGCCGGGTCCGCGACTACGCGCAGGTCCACGGGCACCGGCGCGATCGACCGGCCGACGGCCCACGCGGCCCTGGACCTCTACGAGGTCGACGCCCTCGGGCTCGACCGGCTGGACCGCGCCGTGCTGACGGCGCTGCTGCGCACCTTCCGGGGCGGGCCCGGTCGGGCTGTCGACCCTGGCGGTGGCCGTGGGGGAGGAGCCCGAGACGGTCGAGACCGTGGCCGAGCCGTTCCTCGTCCGCGCGGGACTGCTCTACCGGACCCCGCGCGGCCGGGTGGCGACCGAGGCCGCCTGGCGACATCTGGGCATGTCCCCGCCGCCCGCTGGGCCGATCGCCTGGGGCGCGCACGCCGGCGTCGAGGCGGCCGCAGGGCGACCAGCTCGGCGCATGGGCTTCGAGGTCCCCCATGACGCTGCGACCTGCTGCCGTCGCTGCCATCGCGGCAGTCTTCGGCGCCGATCACCGGCTCGCGTCGCCCGCCGAAGGCGCGGCAGCTCGCGGTCGCACCCGGTCAGCGGATCATGCACGCCGGATCTTCGGCACGCTCGTCGCGCGGAGGGCGAGCGGACTCCGGGATCGCGCCGGCGTCGGTCGAGATGGTCGCAGGCCGTCGCCGACCGTGCCAGCCGACGCGGCCGCGCAGCCGACCGGCGCCGGAGCCGCCGGGCGTCTAGAATCGGACCATTCGTGCCGAAAGGGCCCCTCGATGACCTTGATCGACCTGACGAACGTGCGCGACCTGGCGGTGATCGGATCCCGCGGACCGGCGCATCCGATGCTGCCGAGCGTCCGCAGCCGGGCTGCACCCGACGGCGCGTGCCACCCGAGCCGGCCCGCCGGAGCCTCCGCGGCCGACCGCAGGAGCGCGCGCCGTGGCTAGCGGACCGTCGCGCTACCGCCCCTGGCGGGTCCTCGTGCCCTTCCTGGCTCGTCACTCGTCGCGCTGCTCGCCTGGACGTTCTGGCCGGGCCTGAAGCACACCCCGCAGCTCGGCCTGGACCTGCAGGGCGGCACCCAGGTGACCCTGCTGCCCAAGGCGGCGCCCGGCACCGAGGGCGGCGATCACCGACGAGCAGCTCGACCAGGCCGTGGCGATCATCCGCCAGCGCGTCGACGGTCTCGGCGTGGCCGAGTCCGAGGTGACCGTCCAGGGCTCGGGCGACGAACGCGGCGATCGTCGTCTCCGTCCCCGGGACCGTGCCGCAGGACCGACTGGTCGACCTGGTCGGCCGCACGGCGCAGCTGGCGTTCCGGGCGGTCGAGGCCATCGACGTCGCCGCAGGGCGATCGACCCGAACGCCAGCCGGCCGACGAGGCGTCCCCTCGGCGAGCCCCCAGCGGAGCCGACGCCCACGCCCACCGCGGCCGACCCCGACTCCCACCGACGGCGCTCCGCGACTCCGCCGAGCACCGCTGAGCGGCCGACTCGGCGATCCGCCGCGGCCGAGCCCGTCGCGAGTCGCCGTCCGCCGCGCAGCGCCCGAGCCCGAGCGCCTCAGCCCGCGGCTCGGTCGAGCAGCCCGAGATCCCCGTCCAGGCCGCGGAGAACGACGCGGACTTCCAGGAGCGCGCGCTGCGCCTGGACTGCACCGCTGCCCGAGAACCGCGCCGGGGCGCCCGGACGACCAGGCGCTGTGGCTGGCCACCTGTGACCGCGACGGCACCGCCAAGTACCTGCTGCAGCCCGCGTTCATCAAGGGCACCCAGGTCACCAACGCCTCGGCCGTCAGCTGGATCCGCAGACCAACAAGTGGTCGGTCTCGCTGACGTTCGACTCCGAGGGCTCCAGGCAGCTGGCGAGATCTCCACCGACCTCTACGACGAACGAGTCCCCGCAGAACCAGTTCGCGATCGTCCTGGACTGCGTCGTCTACAGCGCGCCCGTACTTCAGCGAGCCGATCACCGGCGGGCAGCGCCCAGATCACCGGTGACTTCACCGTCGACGAGGCCAACGACCTGGCCAACGTGCTGAAGTTCGGCTCCCTGCCCATCGCCTGGAGGTCGGCCAGATCACCGTCGATCACGCCGACCGTCGGCAGCGACTACCTGCAGGCCGGCCTGCTCGCCGGGGCGCATCGGCCTGCTGCTGGTCGCGCTCTACCTGCTGGCCTACTACCGGGCGCTGGGCCTGGTCGCGGTGGCGAGCCTGGTGATCGCCGGCATCATCAGCTACTGCCTGTTCGTGGTCTTCGGCCGCACGCTCGGCTTCACCCTGACGCTGGCCGGTGTGGCCGGTGCGATCGTGGCCATCGGCATCACGGCGGACTCGTTCATCGTCTACTTCGAACGAATCCGTGACGAGGTCCGCGACGGCCGGACGCTGCGGGTCGCGGCCGAGACCGGGCTGGCTCCGGGCCCGGCGCACGCTGCTGGCCGCCGACTTCGTCTCGCTGCTCGGCGCGGTCGTGCTCTACGTGCTGAGCATCGGCAGCGTCCGCGGCTTCGCCTTCGCCCTCGGGCCTGACCACGGTCGTCGACGTCGTCGTCGCCTTCGCGTTCACCCGACCGGTGGTCGTCGCTCCTGGCCGGCACGAAGTTCTTCCAGTCGGGCCACGCCACTCAGCGGCGTGGATCCCGATCGCCTGGGCATGCCCGGACCAGCCGCCGCCGAACGGTCCGCCGGCCGGCGCAGGGAGGAGGTAGCCGATGTCTCGAGCTGGGTGCTCTCGGGCACAAGCTCTACTCCGGCGAGGTCTCCTACGACATCGTCGGCCGGCGCAGGCGCTGGTACGTGATCTCCGGCGTCGTCCTGGTGGCGATCGCGCTGCTGCTCGCTGGTCGTCGGGGCCTGAACCTCGGCATCGAGTTCACCGGCGGGGCCGAGTTCCAGGTGCCCGTCGCCAGTCCTGCACGCATCGAGCAGGCCCGCGCGGCCGTGGAGTCGAGGTCGGGGTCGAGCCGTCCTCGGTCACCCAGCTGGGCAACGACTCCATCCGGGTCACGACCGAGGCGCGTCGACCAGGGCAAGAGCCTGGAGATCCGCCAGGCGCTGGCCGACGCGTGCGCGCGTCAGCGCCGACGACGTCTCGGCCCAGGTCGTCGGGCCGACCTGGGGCGGGGAGATCACCCAGAAGGCGCTCACCGCGCTGGTCGTGTTCCTCGCGCTGCTGGCGGTCTTCCTGGCGATCTACTTCGACTGGCGCATGGCGATCGCCGCGATCGTCGCCCTGGTCGCACGACATCGTGATCACGATCGGCGTGTACTCGCTGCTGCAGTTCGAGGTCACGCCCAGCACGGTCATCGGACTGCTGACGATCCTCGGCTACTCCCTCTACGACACCGTCGTGGTCTTCGACAAGGTCAAGGAGAACACCCGCGGGATCCTCGGCCAGAGTCGCCAGACGTACTCGCAGGCCGCCAACCTGGCCGTCAACCAGACCCTCGTGCGCAGCATCAACACCTCCGATCGTGGCGCTGCTGCCGGTCGGCGTCGATCCTGTTCGTGGGGGCCGGCCTGCTCGGCGCGGGCACGCTCAAGGACCTGTCGCTGGCCCTGTTCGTCGGGCATGGCCGCGGGCGCCTACTCCTCGGTCTTCATCGCCACGCCGTTGCCTGGCGCAGCTGATGGAGCGCAACCCGCAGATGCAGGCGCTGGCCGGCAGGGTCGCAGTCCCGGGCGCGGGCCCGGGACGGCCGACGGCGCGGCCGCGGCGGCCGGCGCCAGGTCCGAGCGGCGAAGGCCGCCGGCGAAGTCCGGCCGGCAAGTCGGCCGGCGCAGCGGGCCGTCGGCGCCGACCGACGGATGCCGAGCGACCAGCCGGCGGCATCCGACGCGCTGAGCCGACTCCGACGCCGAGGCGTCGAGCTCGAGCACGGCGAGGCCGCATGGACCGGAGCCCGCGCACGAGCGCGCGTCGCCGGCAGCCAGCGCAGACCAGCCGAAGCGCTCCAGCCGGGCCGACGCGGCGACCGATCGGCCGCCGCGGCACCATGCCCGAGCCCCGGTCGTACACTCGGGCGCAACGCGCAGGGAGGTCGCACGTGGCCGACCCGGAGAGCCCTCGTCGCCGTCGAGCCGGCGGCTGGAGGCCGAGCCACCGGCCTGCGCGTCGCGGCTGTCCCGGATCGCCAGTCGCGGGCCCGGCGCACCCGCCGAGCTGGAGCCGGTCCTGCGCACGCTGCGCCAGTTCCACCCCGCAGCGACACCAAGATGGTCGTGCAGGCCTACCAGACCGCCGACGTAGCTGCACCGCGACCAGCTGCGCCGCTCCGGGCGAGCCCTACATCACCCATCCCGCTGGCGGTCGCCGCGATCCTGGCCGACCTGGGCATGACCGGCCCGACCCTGGCCGCGGCCCTGCTGCACGACACCGTCGAGGACACCGGCTACACGCTGGAGGACCTGCGCGCGCGAGTTCGGCGACGAGATCGCCTCGCTGGTCGACGGGGTCACCAAGCTGGACAAGGTCGCAGTACGGGGACGCCAGCGCCGCGGAGACCGTGCGCAAGATGGTCGTGGCCATGGCCCGGGACATCCGCGTGCTGGTCATCAAGCTGGCCGACCGGCTGCACAACATGCGCACCCTGCAGTGGCTGCCCGCCGGACAAGCAGGCCAGGAAGGCCCGCGAGACGCTCGAGATCTACGCCCCGCTGGCCCACCGGCTGGGCATGAACACGGTGAAGTGGGAGCTCGAGGACCTGGCGTTCGCGACCCTGCACCCCAAGATGTACGAGGAGATCGTGCGGCTCGTCAGCCAGCGCGCACCGGCCCGCGAGCAGTACCTCGAGCAGGTCCTCGGCGAGGTCGACGGCCGGCTGCGCGAGGCCCGGATCCGGGCCGACGGTCACCGGGCGACCGAAGCACTACTACTCCGTCTACCAGAAGATGATCGTGCGCGGCCACGACTTCTCCGACATCTACGACCTGGTCGGCGTGCGGATCCTGGTCGACACCGTGCGCGACTGCTACGCGGTCCTGGGCACCCTGCACGCGACCTGGAACCCGCTGCCCGGGCGGTTCAAGGACTACATCGCGATGCCGAAGTTCAACATGTACCAGTCGCTGCACACGACGGTCATCGGTCCGGAGGGCAAGACGGTCGAGGTGCAGATCCGCACCCAGGAGATGCACCGCGCGGCCGAGTACGGCATCGCCGCGCACTGGCGCTACAAGCAGAACGAGGTCGGCGGCAAGCTCGGCCCCGACGACCTGGGCTGGCTGCGCCAGCTCGTCGAGTGGCAGCGGGAGACCGAGGACCCCGGCGAGTTCCTCGAGTCGCTGCGCTACGACCTGGGCACCAGCGAGGTCTTCGTCTTCACCCCGCGCGGGCGACGTGATCGCGCTGCCGTCCGGGTCGACCCCGGTCGACTTCGCCTACGCGGTGCACACCGAGCTCGGCCACCGATGCGTCGGCGCGCGGGTGAACGGCCGGCTCGTGCCGCTGGACAGCCCGCTGAGCAACGGCGACTCGGTCGAGGTGTTCACGCTCCAAGGCCGAGGGCGCCGGGCCGAGCCGGGACTGGCTGACGTTCGTGCGCAGCCCGCGCGCCAAGAGCAAGATCAAGGCCTGGTTCTCGAAGGAGCGCCGCGAGGAGGCCATCGAGAAGGGCAAGGACCCGCTGCTGCGGGCGATGCGCAAGGAGGGCGTGGCGCGTGCACCGGCTGCTGTCCACCGCGGCGCTCGCGACGGTGGCCGCCGACCTGCGCCAGCCCGACGTCGTCCGCGCTCTACGCCGCGATCGGCGAGGGCCGGATCAGCCCGCAGACGGTCATCCACCGGCTGATCGCCACGGCCGGGGGAGCCAGCGCCGCCTCAGACGACGCGGCCGAGGGCGTCACCCCGCAGGGGATCCCGAAGGTGCGCCAGCGGTCGGACTCGGACCCGGGCGTGACGGTCATCGGGTCGCAGCCTCGGCGACGTCTGGGTGAAGCTGGCCCGCTGCTGCACGCCGGTCCCGGGCGACGAGATCACCGGCTTCGTGACCCGCGGCCACGGCGTGTCGGTGCACCGCACGGACTGCGTCAACGTCGCTGGCGATGTCGGACCAGGCCGAGCGCTTCGTGCCGGTGGCGTGGTCGCCGGGCGCGTCCTCGGTGTTCCTGGTGAACATCCAGGTCGAGGCGCTGGACCGGGCGCGGCTGCTGTCCGACGTGACCCGCGCGCTGTCCGACCAGCACGTGAACATCCTGTCGGCGTCGGTGTCCACGACCAAGGAGCGCATCGCGCTGTCGCGGTTCACCTTCGAGATGGGCGACCCCAAGCACCTGGGCGCGGTGCTGCGCGCGGTGCGCAGCGTCGAGGGCGTGTTCGACGCCTACCGCGTCTGAGCCCTCCGCGGGAGGCCCGCTGCGACGGCCTCCCGCCCACGCGGACTCGTGGCCCGTGGCCCGTGGGCTCGGCCACGAGATCCGTCAGCCGGAGTACTCGGCGCAGCGAGTTCTCCGCCGCCGCCAGCAGCGACCTGGGTCTGGTGCTGATCCGGCCCGCCAGGTCCGCGGCCTTGCGGGCGTTGCCCGCGTCGCGCGCGGCGGCCGCCTCGGCTCTCCAGCTTGGCCAGCGACGCGCGGAACGTCTCCACGGTCGACTCGGCCAGGGCCCGCTTGGCCGGGTCGGTCCGCCGCCACTGGTCGTCCTCGTAGCGCTCGAGCGGCGTCCTCGACCTTGCGCAGGCGGCCCTCGATCCGGTCCCGGTCCGCCGCGCGGGACGTGCCCGATGGCGTTCCACCGCTCGCCGATGCAGCGCAGGGCGGCCTTCGCGGCGCCGCGAGGTCGGTGATCGGCAGCAGCGCCTCGGCCTCGGCGGCCAGCGCCTCCTTGGCCGCGAGCGTTCGCCGCGCTGGTCGTCGTCCCGCTCGGACTGGGCGCCGTTGCGCGCGGCGAAGAACGCGTCCTGGGCGGCCCGGAACCGTGGCCCAGAGCTTGTCCTCGTCGGCGCGGCCGGCCCGCGGGGCGGCCTTCCACTCGTCCATCAGGTCGCGGTAGGCGCGCGCCGTGTCGGCCCAGTCGGTGCTCGTGCGCCAGCTCCTCGGCCCGGGCGATCAGCTCCTCCTTGGCCGCGATCGCCTCCTTGCGGGTGGCGTCCAGCGGTGGCGAAGTGGGTCCGCCGGGCCCTGTCGAACGTGGACCGCGCGCCGCTGAAGCGCTTCCAGAGCTCCTGCTCGGCGTCCCGGGCCGCCACGGTCGCCGCGGGGCAGCGCGGTCCAGCTCGTCCTGCAGCTCCTTGAACCGCTCGCCGGTGGCCTTCCACTGGGTGGAGCCGGCCAGCGCCTCGGCCTGCCTCGACGATCGCGGTCCGGGCGGCCAGCACGTCTGGCGCGCGCCGCCTCCGGGCCGCCGCGGCTGCCTGCGCGCCGGGCCGCGCCGGCGTCCTCCAGCTCGCTCGGCCAGGTCCGAGAGCACCGCTGAGGTCGCCGACCAGGTGCGGGTCGGCCACGGCGCTCGCGCAGCTTCTCGGTGACGATCGTCACCGACTCGTCGGGCTGCCCTCGCCCGTCCTTGAGCCGCGCCGAGCAGCAGCTCGGCCTCGGCCCGAAGGTCGTCGTACCGGCGCTGGAAGAAGGCCAGCCCCTGCTCGGGTGAGCCGGCGGCCCACTGCCCGACGGCCACCTCCTGCGCCGTCGGGGCGACGCACGAAGACCGTTCCGTCCTCGGCGACGCGCCCGTGGGCATGCTCGGTCATCCTGGCCCCCTCCGAGTTGAGAGCGTCATTGTTCCACGCGGTCCCCGGAGCCCCGGCGCATCGGATGGGTCAGCCCAGGGCCGGCGTAGACGGTGGTGGACAGGATCCCGATCGGCGCCGCCGGCTCGCCGTCGGTCCGACCGCCGGCGACGCCGGCGCCGCCACCTTCTCGACCACCTCGAGGCCGTCGGTCACCTCGCCCCAGATCGTGTAGCTCGGCGGGCAGGGTCGTGTCCTCGTAGACGATGAAGAACTGGCTGCCGGCGGTGTCGGCGCCGGAGTTGGCCATCGCGACGGTGCCCTTGGGGTAGTTCACGTCGTCCCGCCTTCGGGCAGGTTCTCGTCGGGCAGGGTGAAGCCGGGTCCGCCGCTGACCCGGTGCCGGTCGGGTCGCCGCACTGCAGCACGTAGAGGCCTTCGGTGGTCACCCGGTGGCAGCGTGGAGTCGAAGTACCCGTCATCGGCCAGCCACAGCATGGCGTTGACGGTCTCGGGCGCCTTCTTGGGATCGGTGTCGATCACGATGTCGCCGCAGTTGGTGGCCAGGACGAGCTGGTAGTCGGCGCCGTCCTCGAGGGACATGTCCGGGGCCGCCTTCCACGACTGGGGGTCGGACGGCGGCGTCGGGGCCTGCGTGCAGCCCTCGACCGGGACCGCCGACGGGGTGGCCGAAGGCGAGGCCGACGCGGCGGGATCGGCCACCTCGTCCGTGGCGCTGCTCGGCCAGAACACCACCGCCGCGACCGCGATCGCCGCCACGAGGGTGCCCGAGGCCGATCCCGATGCGGGTCCTGCGCC
>CAWJYU010000016.1:0-19664 GCA_963847235.1 uncultured Actinomycetes bacterium
TCGAGCTCGTGATCAACAACGAGAAGCAGATCGGCAACACCGCGTACACCTACTACGACTACCTGTTCCGCCTGCCGATCCTGGCGTCACAGACCGCGGCCAACTTCCAGCGGTTCTCGTCGCCACAGGCCTGGGCGCTTACGACGCAGCTGAACAAGGTCCCGAGCACGAGTGTCGCGCGGGCAAAGCGGATCCACTCGCAGATCCAACGGGTGATCCTCACGCAGTTGCCCGCAATTCCGCTCTGGTACAACGGCATGTGGGCGCAGTACAACACGACGCATTGGACGAACTTCCCGACCTCCAGCGGAAACCAGGCGACACCGTCGACCTGGAACGGCTACATCAACATGACGGGCATCGACGCGCTTGCGAAGTTGAAGCCGAGGTAGGTCTTCACGACCAGTGACGGCAACCTAGAGTCGGGCCGCTGCTCCTCCTCCGGGAGGAGCGGCGGCCACTTCTCGACGTGAGCCGTTACCTCGCCCGCAAGCTCTCCATCTACCTGCTCACGTTCTTCGTGGCCGCGACGATCGACTGGGCGATCCCGCGGCTCATGCCCGGCGACCCGATCTCGGGCCTGATCGCCCGCATCCAGGCGGACCCGACCGCGGCTCAGGAGATGCACGGGTACTACACGGAGTCCTTCGGCCTCGACGAGCCGCTCTGGAGGCAGTACCTCAACTTCTGGCTCGGGCTCGCGCACGGCGACCTCGGCCCGAGCATCGCGTACGTCGGGTCGTCGGTCAGTGACCTGATCCGGGCGGCCATCCCGTACACGCTGGCGCTGCTGATCCCCGCGATCGTCCTCAGCTACATCGCCGGGAACAGGGTCGGAGCGCTCGCGGCGCGGCGGAAGGTGCTCGACAACACCGCGCTGCCGGTCGCCTACGTCCTCACGGCCACTCCGTACATGTGGCTGGCGCTCGTCCTCGCCTACTTTCTCGCGTTCCGCTGGCAGATCTTCCCGATCTCGGGCGCCTACGACTTCGCGCTGCAACCGGAATGGACGTGGGAGTTCGCCCGCAGCTTCCTCCACCACTGGTTCCTCCCGTTCCTCACCCTCTTCCTCGTCTCGTTCGGAGGCTGGGCGATCGGGATGAGGAACCTGATCATCTACGAGCTCGAGGCGGACTACGCGAACTATCTCCAGGCGCTCGGCGCGCCGAATCGGCTGGTCCGCAAGTACGCCTACCGCAACGCCGTGCTCCCGCAGATGTCCGGCCTCGCGCTCGCCCTGGGAGTCATCGTCGGCGGAGCCCTGGTCACCGAGATCGTGTTCGGCTATCCCGGTGTCGGCACCCTGATCATCACGGCGATCACGAACCGCGACTACTTCCTGCTCCAGGGCATCTTCCTGTTCATCATCGTCGGCGTCCTGATCGCGAACTTCCTGGTCGACATCGCCTACGTGATCGTCGACCCGCGAACGCGCACGGGGCTCCAGGGGTCGTAGCCGATGGACACTGTCGAGCCCCAGCAGGAGGTCGTCGTCGCCGGCGCGGTCGTCGCCCCGACCGGCACGACCCAGAAACGCCATCGCAGCGAGACCCTCTACTTCGCGTTTCGCAACAAGAAGCTCGTCGCGGGGCTCTCACTGCTCGTGTTCTTGCTCCTGTTCGCGATCTTCGGGCCGATGCTCACGGACCGCGACCCGTTCGAGTTCTACGAGGCGCTCGGCCAGCCGCCGTCGAAGGAGCACTGGTTCGGCACGACCGCCCCGGGCCAGGACGTCTACGCCCAGTTCGTCTACGGGATGCGCTCGAGCTTCATCGTCGGCGCCGTGGCGGGGACCGTGGCCGCCGTCATTGGGATGGCGGTCGGCTTCATCGCCGGCTACTTCGGCGGCATCGTCGACGACATCCTCAGCATGCTCACGAACGTCGTGCTCGTGATCCCGACGATCGCGGTCTTGATCATCGTCTCGGCATACCTCTCGGTCGGAAGCCTGATCTGGGAGGCCATCCTGATCGGGGTCACGTCGTGGCCGTGGGCGGCACGCGCGATCAGGGCGCAGACCTTCTCCCTCGCGACGCGCGACTTCGTCAGCCTGGCGCGCCTCTCCGGCCAGGGGAGCTTGCGGATCATCGTCAGGGAGATCGCCCCGAACATGAGCTCCTACCTCTTCTTGACGTTCATCCTCCTGTTCGGCGGCTCGATCCTGATCGCGGCGACGCTGGACTTCCTCGGGCTCGGCCCCTCCGAGGTGATGTCGCTCGGCCTGATGCTGAACGTTGCCGTCTCGAACAGCGCGCTCGTGCTCGGCATGTGGTGGTGGTTCATCGTCCCCGGGATCGGGATCACCGCGATCGTCGCCGCCCTCTACATCATGAACGTCGGCCTCGACGAGGTCTTCAACCCGAAGCTGCGCCGGACGTGAGCGTCAAGGTCGAGAACCTCCGCGTCTACTACCGCACGCTGCGCGGCGACGTCCAGGCCGTGGACGGTGTCACGTTCGGGATCGAAGACGGCGAGATCATGGGTCTCGCCGGCGAGTCGGGCTGTGGGAAGTCCACGCTCGGCAAGAGCCTGATCCGCATGGACAGCCGCATGCAGCACGTCGAGGGGCAAGTCAGGCTCGACGACGACGTCCTGCCGATCGCCGACACGAAGGCGATGAACCGTTACCGGTTCAAGAGCGTCTCGATCGTTCCCCAGTACGCGATGAGCGCGATGACGCCGACGCGCAAGGTGGGGAAGATGATCGAGGAGCTGCTGGAGTCGCGAGGCGTCCGCTTCTCGACCATCCGACCGGAGCTGGAGCGTCGCCTCACGCTCGTCGGGCTCTCACGGGACGTGCTCGGGATGTACCCGATCGAGCTCTCGGGCGGGATGAAGCAGCGGGTCGTGATGGTGCTCTCCACGCTGCTCAACCCGGCGCTTCTGATTGCCGACGAGATCACCTCGGCGCTGGACGTCTCGACGCAGAAGGCGGTCGCCGAGACGCTCGTCGAGTTCCGCGACCGCGGCTACGTCAAGAGCATGATGGTGATCACGCACGACCTTGCGATCCTCTACCAGGTCGCCGACAGCATCCTCGTCATGTACGCGGGCAAGCTCGCGGAGAAGGCGCCGGCCGAGGTGATCATCGACTCGCCGCTCCATCCCTACACCCAGCTGCTGATCTCGTCGCTGCCCGAGGTCGGGGTGACCTACGAGGAGCAGAAGCTCACTGGGATCCCCGGGCGGCCGCCGCCCTTGCTCGATCCGCCGACGGGCTGCAGGTTCAGGGACCGCTGTCCGTTCGCGTTCGAGAAATGCGTCGAGGAGCCGCCGTTCCTCGAGGTCGCGCCCGGTCACGAAGTCGCCTGCTGGAAGGTGTTTTAGGTGCCCCGCCCAGCAATACACGCCGGCCCCTCGCCCGCGATCACGCGGCGCCAGGAACCACCCTCGCCCTTGCAAAGGCCGCAGAGGGCCTTTGACGCGGGCGAGTGCGGCCCCTGGCTTGGTGCTCGCGACCGAGGAACTCGGCAGCATCACTGGACGGGGCACTGATGTTGAAACTCGACCGGGTCACGAAGGTCTACAAGGTCGGCACCTTCGGCGGGAAGCGACTGACCGCGGTCCGCGACGTCTCTTTCGATCTCCGGCCCGGCGAGGTCGTCTCGTTGATCGGCGAGAGCGGCAGCGGGAAGTCGACCGTCGGGAAGATGATCCTCCGGTTGACGCCGGTCACGGACGGCTCGATCACGTTCGAGGGGACCGACGTCTCCACGCTCGAGCGGCGGCGCCTGAAGGGCTACCACGGCGACGTGCAGGGCGTCTTCCAGGATCCCTTCAGCTCGTACAACCCGATCTTCAAGATCGACCGCGTCTTCAGCATGATCCGCGGCGCGTACTTTTCGGGGATGAGCGGCTCGGACTGGGGCCGCAAGCTGGACGCATCCCTCCACGCCGTGAGCCTCGAGCCCGAGGCGGTGCTGGGCAAGTACCCGCACCAGCTCAGCGGCGGCCAGCTTCAGCGGCTGCTGATCGCGCGCGCGCTCCTGCTCGACATCAAGTACCTGGTCGCGGACGAGATCATCAGCATGCTCGACGCCTCGACCCGGATCGACGTGCTGAACCTGCTCGGCGAGCTGAAGGCTCGCGGGCTCGGCGTCCTCTTCATCACGCATGACCTCTCGCTCGGCAACTACATCAGCGAGCGGACCGTGATCCTGCGCCGCGGGAGCATCGTCGAGATGGGGGCGACGGAGAAGGTCTTCGGGAACCCGATGCACCCCTATACCAAGCTGCTGATCGCTTCCGTGCCGCCGCTGCACAAGAAGTGGGCGGAGGTCGAGCAGGAGGTCGGTCTGCCCGGCGGTCGGATCGGCGAGCCGGCCGATGCGGAGCCGCTGCACGAGGTCGAGGACGACCACCTGGTCGCTCTCGGCCCGGACGCCGACTAAGTGGTTTCCGGGTCGGGCAGCTGCCCGGCGCCGATCAGGTCCCGGTACCAGTAGAAGCTCGACTTCGGGACGCGCTCGAGCGTCGAGTAGTCGACGTAGAGGAGCCCGAAGCGCCGGGAGTAGCCGTACGCCCACTCGAAGTTGTCGAGCAGCGACCACACGAAGTACCCGCGGACCGGGATGCCGTCGGCGATCGCGCTGCCGACTGCGCCCAGGTACTTGTGGAGGTAGTCGATCCGGTCGCGGTCCTCGACTCGCCCGTCGTGGAGGAGCACGTCCGGGAAGGCGCCTCCGTTCTCCGTTACGTACAGCTTCTGGACGCCGTAGTCGCGGTGGAGCCGGGTGAGGACGTCGGAGATCCCGCTCGGATAGATCTCCCAGCCCATCTCAGTCGTCGGGCCGCCGTTCGTCACGGTCTGCGGCTTCCCCTCCGAGTCGGCCTCGATGACCGTCCGCGAGTAGTTGTTCAGTCCCACGAAGTCGATCGGCGCGGAGATCGCGGCCAGGTCGCCATCGCGGACCGGCGGCGCCGAGTCGCCGAGGTGCTCGAGGACGTCGTCCGGGTAGCTGCCCCGCAGGACCGGGTCGAAGAAGAGCCTGTTCCGGAAGCCGTCCTGCTCCCTCGCGGCATCGATGTCGCGCGGGTCGTCGCTCGCCGGGTACACCGGCCATGAGTCGAGGACGATGCCCACCTCGGATCCGGGGCTCTCGCGCCGGAGTGCCTCGAGCGCGAGGCCGTGCGAAAGGAGCACGTGGTGCGCTGCGGCCGCGGCGGCGGGGAGCTCGGTCCTGCCCGGAGCGTGGAGGCCAAGTGCGTAGCCGAGCCACGAGACGCAGTACGGCTCGTTCTGCGTCAGCCAGTCGCGGACCCGGTCGCCGAGCCGTTGGGCGACGACCCCGACGTACTCGCCGAATGCCTCCGCCGTGGCGCGCGAAGGCCAGCCGCCGGCGTCCTCGAGTGCCTGCGGGAGGTCCCAGTGGTAGAGCGAGACGAACGGGCGGATGCCGGCTGTGAGCAGGTCGTCGACGAGACGGTCGTAGAAGTCGAGGCCTGCTTCGTTGACGCGTCCGCGTCCCTCCGGCACGACGCGCGGCCAGGCGATCGAGAAGCGGTAGGCGTCGAGGCCGAGCTCCTGCATGCGCTCGATGTCCACGCCGTAGCGGTGGTAGGAGTCGCACGCGATGGCTCCCGAGTCGCCGTTCCGGATCTTGCCCGGCGTGTCGCAGAACGTGTCCCAGATGCTCGCGCCTCGGCCGTCTGCCTCGGTCGCGCCCTCGATCTGGTACGCCGACGTCGCCGCGCCCCAGAGGAAATCGCTGGGAAAGTGTCGTCCGTTCATGCTCGTCATGGACAGTAGCTTAACCGGTCAAGCACGTTTGTCCAAGCCGAACTGCACCAAATCGGATATTTCTCCGCTACCGTGTGTCGCAGGGACGGCATCGGGCCGCTCCCGTGAGGTGAGCTTCTCGTTTCTTCTTCGGCGGTTTCGAGGCAGGCGAATCTCGAACCGAACTGAAGGAGAACCACATGTCAAAGGAATCATTCGCGGGCCTCGGCGTGGCCGAACCGATCGCCGCTGCACTCGCGCGGCGGTCGATTCACACGCCGTTCTCGATCCAGTCACTCGTCATCCCGGACGCCCTGGCCGGGAACGACGTCCTGGCCAAGTCCCCCACGGGGTCGGGCAAGACCATCGCGTTCGCCGCGCCGATCGTCCAGCGTCTCGACGCCGCCGACGCGCGTCCCTCGGCACTCGTCCTCGTCCCCACCAGGGAGCTCGCGACGCAGGTCGCCGAGGAGTTCGAGGACATCGGGCGAACGAGGGGCCTGCGCGTCACGGCCGTGTACGGCGGCACCTCGGTGTCCGCGCAGGGGAAGGCGGCAAAGAGCGCGCACATCCTCGTCGCGACCCCCGGCCGGCTCCAGGATCTCGCGAACCGACGGTTGGTCAACCTTGACGGCATCCGCATCCTCGTCCTCGACGAGGCCGACCGGATGCTCGACATGGGCTTTCAGCCACAGGTCGATGCGATCGTCAGGCGGCTGCCGAAGAAGCGGCAGACGATGTTCTTCTCGGCCACGCTCGACGGTGAGGTCGCCGAGCTCGCTCGGGCGTACACGCACAACCCGAGCCGCGTCGACGGCCAGCTCCCGGGCGCGGTCGAGGTGGGAGAGACCGATCACCGATTCGTCGGAGTGACCGCCGACAGCAAGGTGGAGACCCTGGTGGAGATCCTTGGCCACGACGAGGGCCTCACGCTCGTCTTCGTGCGGACGAAGCGCGGCGCCGACCGGCTGGTGCAAAGGCTGCGGCGGCACGGAGTCAAGGCGGCCGCGATGCACGGCGACATGGGCCAGGGTGCCCGGGAGCGCGCGCTCGCACAGTTCGAGGCGGGCAAGGTCAAGACCCTCGTCGCGACCGACGTTGCGGCGCGGGGCCTCGACCTCGACAACATCTCACACGTGATCAACTTCGATCCACCGGCCGACAACACCGGATACACCCATCGGGTCGGGCGGACCGCCCGCGCCGGACGAGACGGCACCGGCATCACGCTCGTGCTGCCCGAGCAGCAGGCCGAGGTCAGCCACGTCGCGCGGAGCGTCGGTGAGCACGAGCAGTTCGAGCAGCAGGGCATGCGCGTCGCACCCAAGCGGCTCGTCTACTCGGGCCGGGGGCGGCGCTCCAAGTGGGGCCCGCCGCGGCAGCGGCGGAAGATCTAGGAGGGATTGGCGAGACGTCGCTCGTCGCAGGGGTGCGATGGTCGTTCCGAGGCAAGGACGCAGGGAGCGTTCGTATCGAATGAGATACGGGCGCGACTGAGGACGCAGTCCTCGGGGCGAGCAGCGCGGCCCTGCGGCTCAGCAGGGCGTTTCGCCGATCCCTCCCTAGGAGGAGAGGACCACCGCGACGGCCGCGTACTGGCACGCGGCCGCCGCGATCACGAGCGCGTGAAAGAGCTCGTGGTAGCCGAATACGGCCGGGATCGGATCGGGCCGGCCGCTGGCGTACACGACGGCGCCACCCGTGTAGAGAACACCTCCGATCGCGAGCAGGAGGATGCCGGCCAGGCCGGCGTGGTCCCAGATCTGCGGGAGCGCCACGACCCCGACCCAGCCGAGCGCGATCCCGAGCGCGGCGGCCAGCCATTTGGGCCCGTCCACCCATGCCAGCTTGAGGACGATCGCCGCGAGCGCGCCGCCCCAGACGATCGGGAGGACGGTCCAGCGCCACGCGCCCGAGAGCACGAGCAATCCGAAGGGCGTGTACGTCCCGGCGATCAGGAGGTAGATCGCGGCGTGGTCGAGGCGCCGCATCCAGCGCCTCGGCCCGGGCCGCCAGGTGATCCGGTGGTAGAGCGCGCTGATGCCGAACATGGTCGCCAGGGCGGCGGCGAAGACGGCGGCCGAGACTTTCTCGCTCGCTCCAGACGCAACCACGACGAGTGCGGCGCCGAAAACGAGCGAGACGAAGAAGGCGTACTGGTGGAGGACGCCGCGAAGGCGTGGCCGCGTTGCATCCATGCGGTCGAGCATAGATGCGGTTTATGAAACCGGTGCTCCACGGGCTGAGCTGTGGGCGCGCCGCGCCGCCGCGGCGGTTGCCTCGGCGGCGCGGAGGACCTGCGTGACCAGCCAGATCAGCAGGAGGGCGACGACCACTGCTGTCCAGAACAGCCGGCGCTTCAAGCGACGTCGCCTCACGCGGTGACTGCCTCGCTCTCGGCCGGCGCCGCCGTCGACGTGTAGGTCGGCTTGTAGCCGAGCAGACGGCCGATCGGTGCGCCGAGTGCCAGGCCGACCCGCTGCATCCAGGCCGGCGGGAAGGGCAGCTGCACCGTGTCGAACGTGTCGCGAGCGATCACGGCGAGCCGGAGCGGGTTCGGCAGCCCCTTCTTGTTGGTCTTGCCGTCGGCGGCGAGCGAGAACATCGTCTCGATCAGCTGCTCGAACTTGAGCGCCGGCCGGACCTCGCAGACGAAGTGCGCCTCCTCGTCGCCGGCGTTCCAGAACTGGTGCTTCGTGCCGGCCGGAACGAGGATCCGGTCGCCGGGCCCCGCCGGCAGCTCCTGGCCGTCGAGCTTGAGCGTGAGCGAGCCCTTGAGCACCTCGAAGCGCTCGTCCTGGGAGGGGTGCACGTGCGCCGCCGCAACGGCGCCGTTCGGCTTCACGAAGCACTCGATCACGACGGCCTCGCCGTTCGTCTCCGCGGACGTCTTCCGGAAGACGATGCGCTCGCCGGTGACCGGGTTCTCGATCGAATCTCCTGCGCGAATCATGTTGAGCTCCCTTCGTTCGATTGACGCCTCGAACGATCGGGCACTGCGCTTACGGCCCGCTTACGGCAGGCTTACGACGGTGACCTCTGCGGACAGGGGGAGGCTCGAGTTTCGGCTGCTGGGCCCGCTCGAGGTGGAGAGCGGCGGCGCCGTCCTGCCCGTGGGTGGGCCGCGCCAGCGCTCCCTCCTGGCGTTTCTGCTCCTCCATTCGAACGAGGTCGTCAGGCGCGACGTGCTGATCGACGCGCTCTGGGGCGAGGATCCGCCCGCGCGCGTTCAGAACGCCCTCCAGGTCGCGATCCATGCCCTGCGGAAGCTGCTCGGACCGGACCGCATCGAGACGGTCGGTGACGGCTACCGGCTGCGGGTCGAGGCCGGCGAGCTCGACCTCGCCCGTTTCCTCGAGCACCAGGAGGAGGCTCCTGCCGCGGCGCTCGAGCTCTGGCGCGGCCCCGCTCTCGTGGGAGTCGACGCGCCGTTCGCGTCTGACGAGGCGGCTCGGCTCGACGACCTTCGGCTTGCCGCCGTCGAGCGCCGCATCGATGCGGAGCTCGACGAGGGTGCGCACGACGTGCTGGTGCCCGAGCTGGAGCGCCTGATCGCCGAGCACCCGTATCGCGAGCGGCTCCGCGCCCAGCTCATGCTCGCGCTCTACCGCGGCGGCCGCCAGGCAGAGGCGCTCGATGCGTATCGCGAGGCGCGCCGCACGCTTGGCGAGGACCTCGGCGTCGAACCGGGCCCGGAGCTCCGGCGGCTGGAAGGGGCGATCCTCCGCCAGGATCCCGAGCTCACGCCGCAGGGGCGTGTCCGCGCGGTGAAGGGCAACCTCCCGGCGCCGCTGACGGCGCTCGTCGGCCGCGAGCTCGAGCTGGCCGCTGTGACCGGGCTGCTCCGCCGACCCGACGTCCGCCTCGTCACGCTCACCGGTCCCGGCGGAACCGGAAAGACCCGGCTCGCGCTCGAGGCCGCTTGGGAGTTCGGGAGGGCGCTGCCCGACGGCGCCTACTTCGTCGACCTGGCCCCGCTCGACGATCCGGCTGACGTCTCGCCGACAATCGCGCATGCGCTGCCTCTCGGCGAGGGCCGCGGCACGACGCTCGACAGCGTCAAGGAGGCTCTGCGAGAGCGGACGACCCTGCTGTTGCTCGACAACTTCGAGCGCGTGGACGAGGCGGCGCCGGTCGTCAGCGAGCTGCTCGCAGCTGCGCCGGGACTGTGCGTGCTGGTCACGAGCCGCGCGCTCCTTCGGTTGTCCGGCGAGCATGAGTACCGCGTGCCGCCGCTCCGGCTGCCGGACAGCGAGGACGTCCGGCGGCTGGACGTGCTCGCGCAGAACGAGGCAGTCGGGCTCTTCGTGGCGCGGGCAGAGGCGATCCGCCACGGCTTTCGTCTCGACGCGACGAACGCGGCGGCAGTCGCCGAGATCTGTGTCGCGGTCGACGGCCTTCCGCTGGCACTCGAGCTCGCCGCGGCACGCGTCCGGCAGCTCGAGCCCGCCGAGCTCGTCGAGCGATTACGGGAGCGGCTTGCCGTCCTGACGGAGGGACCGCGGGACCTGCCCGAACGCCACCAGACGCTGCGCGCGACGATCGAGTGGAGCCACGACCTGCTCGAAGACCGGGAACGCCGGCTCTTCGCTGCGCTGGCGGTCTTCGCCGGCGGCTGCACGCCCGACGACGCCGAAGCGGTGTGCGGGGCGTCGGCGGAAGAGCTGGAGCGCCTGGTCGACCGGAGCCTGCTGCAGCGCGACGACAGCCGCTACTCGATGCTCGAGACGATCCGGGAGTACGCGGTCGAGCAATTCGAGGCGGAAGGAGGCGCCGAGGAGCTGCGGCGCCGTCATGCGGCCCGGTTCGCCGCGCTTGCCGAGGAGGCCTCGGCCGGGTTGTGGGAATCGGTGCAGGGCCCCAATCGCGCCGCCTGGCTCGAGCGGCTCGAGGCCGACTACGCGAATCTCCGGTCGGCGCTCGCGTGGGCGGACCAATCGGACCCCGAGTTGGCGTTGCGGATCGCCGTCGGCCTGCTCGAGTTCTGGCTCAGTCGCTGCCATTTCGAGGAAGGGCTCGCCTGGCTCGAGCGCGCCGTCGCGAGCTCCCCGGACGCCGAGAGCTCGCTTCGCGCCCAAGCGCTCCACTCGGCCGCCTTCCTCGCGCTCGGCAGTGGCGATGCGGAGCGGTGCTCGGCGATCGGAGAGGAGAGTCTTGCGCTCTACCGGAGCCTGGACGACCGCGAAGGCATCGGTCGGACTGTCCATCTGCTCGGCCAGGCCGCGGTCGAGCTGGGCGAGCGCGATCGCGCGCTCGCGTACGCGGACGAATCGCTGCGACTGGCGCGGGAGCTCGGGCATGTCCGCGGGCTGATCGTCTCGCTGCGCGAGCTGGGCGTCCTGACCGCGGACGGCGGAGACCTCGGCCGAGCGAACGAACTGCTCGACGAGTCGGAGCAGCTCGCGCGCGAGCACGAAGACGACTCGGCGTTGGCGGCCATCCTCCTCGACCGGAGCAGGCTGGCACTCGCGGCTCGGGATTCCGAGCAGGCAGCGAGTCTGGCCGCGGAAGGCGTCTCGCTGTACAGCAGGTACGGCACGACCGCGGGAATCGCGGAGGGCGTTCACGTGCTCGCGCTCACCGCCGAGCTGGACGGAAAACCGGATCGGACGGCACGGCTCCTCGGCGCCGCAGAGGCGCTGCGCGACGCGGCCGGAGCACGGCTCGCGGCCGCCCACTCCGGCGGCCTCGAGGACGCGGTGCAGCGCGCGAGTGCGTCGCTCGGGGATGCTGCGTTCGCGGCCGCGCAGGCCGAAGGTCGCGCGTTGTCGGTGGACGAGGCGGTCTCCCTGGCACTCACCGACGAGTCGCCATCGGTGGCCTAGATGCGGTAGCGGCGACGGCGTACCTCGCCGGCTCGCTCGCAGGCGACGACGGCTGGCGGCTTGATGTGAAGACTCCGGCGCGTTCCGGCCGGCCTCTACCAGCTACTCAGCGCGGCAGTCGTGAGGCTCGTAGAGAAGCTGGCAACCTCGGCCGACGTTTTGGGACGATGCCCCTGCGTAGGCTGAAACCCTCGAGCGATGCCAGACACTCCGAGCCCTCCAGCCGCGAAGTCTCCATGCCCGCGATGCGGTCGGTTGTTGGAGGGCTACGCGAAGGTCTGCCGGCACTGCCTCATGATCGTGGACCGGGCAGACTGGAACCACGATGCTGGGCGGCTCGGCGCGGACGGCCGCGGTCAAGGCCAACCGCTCGAGGATCCTCCTGTAGGTCCAATTCCGCTCACAGGAGGCGCAATCGAGAGCGGGGCTTTTGCCAACGCGCTCCGATTGATCACCGTCGGTTTCCTGGCCCGGGGGAGTCGAAGTCGGCGTCGCGGCTAGCGAGATATAGCCGCTTACTCGGAGGCGACCCCAAATCACGGACCGAAGCGCTGCTAGTTCTCATCGTGCTTCGCGAGCTTGCCGCGGACGCGCTCGGTGGCGAGGGCCTGGAGCGCGTCGGTGGCGCGGTCGAGTTCGAGGGTGTCGTGGATATGTACCTGCAGCGTGCCGTCGTCGAGTAGTGCCGCCAGGCGGCGGAGATTGTCGGTGCTCGGCACCGCCACCAGGTTGGTGCGGCCCGGCCCATCTCCGGCCGCGCCGTTCGACGAGGCGACGCGCGCACCGTCCCTGAGCGCGCCGTCGAACGCTCCCGGCGCGTAGGAGACGAGATCGAGCAGCGCGTCGACGCCGTCAGGGTGGCGGTCGCGGACGGCGGCGACGACGTCGCCGTCACGGTCGAGCTGCTCGGTGACGCCGAGTTCGCGCAGGTAGTCGGCGTCCTCCGCGAGCGCCGGAGCGATGATCGTGGCACCGGCGCGGGCGGCGAGCTGGACGGCGAAGCTGCCGACGCCGCCGGTCGCGCCGACGATCAGGATCGTTTCTCCCTCGGAGAGCGCGAGCGCGTCGACGGCCGCGAGTGCGGCGATGCCGGCGAGTGGGGCGACGCCGGCGGCGGCGAGGTCGAGCGAGGCGGGTTTCGGCGCGACCTGGATCTCCGGGGTGAGCGCGATCAACTCGGCCCAGCTTCCTTCATGGACGGTGGGATTTGCGTGCAAGACGAAGCCGAAGACCTCGTCGCCCACCGCATAGCCCTCGACGTCCGCGCCGATTGCCTCGACCGTGCCCGCGTAGTCACGGCCGAGGACGACCGGAAAGTCGTGGCCGACCATTTCCCGCAGCATCCCCGCCGCGATCGCGTTGTCGACGGGGTTGACCGAGGAGGCGCGCACACGCACAACCATGCCGCCGGCCGCGGCTGTCGGATCGGGCAGGTCGTCGCGCACGGCAGGAGCGGCGTCGAAGGCATCGAGGGTGACGGCTCTCATCAGGATCTCCTCAGTTGGTGGGGCCAGGATATGCAGTCGCACTGAGGCTGGCACTCAGGGTCATTGCCGCGCACTGGCGCACGCGAGTGCCGCTGTTAACGCGGGGCGTGGTCGGCCCGCCCATTTCTCAAGAAGCGACAGACACCGTCCCGTTACCGGGTTCTGCCCTAACGCTCCACGCTACTCACTCTGTCGGGCCGCCCCTCACTTCGGAAGCAGCTTTTTCGATGAGTTCGGCCACGGCGGCGGGCTTCGAGACATAGATCGAATGGCTGCCGTCGACCTCGACAACGGTCGAGCCCGCCCGCGCAGACATCTCGCGCTGAGCCGGCGGCGGGATCATCCGGTCTTCGGTCGTGACGAGGTACCAGCTTGGCTTGCTCCGCCACGCGGACTCGCTGATCATGCCGCCGAGGGCATCGACGCCCCACGGGACTTGCGAGTCGGCCATGAACGCGGCCTGTTCGGCGCTCAGGTCGCCTGCGAATGAATCGTGGAACTTCGCCCGGTCGAGGAGCAGAAACCCGTCCTGGGGCGGCAGAATCGGCGGCTGCGGGCCATCGGTCGGGAAGCCCGCGAGGAGGGTGTTCACGGACTCGCCTTTGTCCGGCACGAAGCCGCGATGTAGACGAGCGCCGCCACCTTGGGATGGTTTCCCGCCTCGGTGATCACCGCTCCGCCGTAGGAGTGGCCGACGAGGATGACCGGTTCGCTCTGCGCGTCGATCACACGCTTGGTCACGGCAACGTCGTCGGCGTGCGAGACCGTCGGATTCTGCACGACAGCGACGTTGTAGCCGTCCCCCTTCAGTTGGTTGTAGACGCCCTCCCAGCCGGAGCCGTCGACAAACCCGCCGTGGACAAGAACGACCGTCCCCGCTGCTGAGTCAGTAGCCATGATGCTCTCCTTTTCCGGTAAGAGGGCCGTCGTGATGCTACGCCTCCCACGCCCGGCCGTCCGGCGTCCTGCTCGCGGTGGGGCAGTTCGACGGCGAGGGGCAGCTGGACGCCGCTGGCCGTCGTGCCCGACAAGTTCGTCTCGGCCGTGCTTAGCCCCGACGGCGCGCGCGGCGCGCGTTTGCGCCGTACGTCACCGGGATGTTCGTCGCCTAGGCAAGGCTTGACTCCGCGGCGCGTGTCCTTCACGCTGGAGTAGCCGCCAACCGAGAGGGACCCGTGAAGCACCGTCAGCTGCTGCGGCTGAGTCGAGGTGCTTTCCAGCGGTCCTCGCCGCTTTGCTCATCGCGTTCGGCCGGCGTCGTCTCATCCGATCGTGCGTTCGCCGCTGCCCGGCTGGCGAGGCGCTGACGACCTGATGGCGGGCAGATCACAAGGAGGAAGCATGCACCGAAAGCTCATAGCGCTGGCAGCGGCGGTCAGCATGGCTCTGCTCGTATCCGGAGTGGCAGCGGCCTCCATCACGCTCTTTGAGTCGACCCTCTTCCACCTTGGGTCCGTCAACGGACAGACCGGCGTCGGCGGCTGCCGCCTGGAAGAGCGCTCCACTCTGGCGCGATCCCGTCGTGTAACCCAACCCCAACCCTAGGACAGTACGACCAGGAGGTCGTCGCCAACACTGTCGCTCCTCCTGGCGATCCTCCTGGGTTCGGCGGTCAATCGTTGCGTATGTCGAACGCATGTGCGTCTGGTGAGTTCTTCTACCAGACGTATTCCCCAAGGGAGCTCAGTACAGGTCGGCGAGGCGCGGCTCAATAAGGTGTTCATCGCCGAGTTCTCGTTTATGTCCAAGACGCCCGCCTACCAGCCCGGACTGTTCTTGACCGTCAGCCCGGACTCCGGCGAGGGCTCGCGCATGTCCTGGGTGGGCCTGCAAGACACCGCGGACGGTATTCGGGTCAGCGTCAACGACACCCCCGACGTCGATGGCAAGTTCGTCGCGCACCCTGGCCCGCTGCTTAGCCACAGCGATCCGCACGAGATCAGGTTCTGGATCAAGGTCAACCGGGGCATTGACAACGACCTGGTGCGAATCTCTGTCGACGGCGCGACCTTGGTCAGTGCTTCACGACGTGGGAGAACTACTACCGCACCGCTCCGGAGCAGGCCCCGCCGCCGAACGTCAATACGCCAGCGGACATCAACAGCCTGCAGTTCCGCTCCAGCGTGCCGGGGCCCTCTGCCCTCGCCGGTAATGGCTACCTGTTCGACAACGTGAGTATCACTCCGAGTGACGGCCCTGGTCCGCCAGGGTGCGACGTGCCGATCGAGAAGACGGCTGACAGTCCGACGGTGACCGCCGGTGGCCGCGCGGGTTACCAGATCACGGTCCGCAACCGCGGCCGTCTCGCCGCCCGCAATCTTCGGGCCTGCGATCGCATTCCGCGCCGGATGACCTTCGTGAGTGCCGACCGGAGGTTGCGTCGCATCGGCCGCCAACGCTGCCTCACGATCCCGCGTTTGCTGCCCGGCCAACGCGCCAGCTTCCACATCGTGCTCCAGGTCGATGCTGACGCGCCGCAGGGCAGGGTGACGAACACCGGCGACGTCACGCCGCCTCCCGTAACGCCGCCCACGCCCGCGGGGCCGGAGATAGCGGGCGCGCCGGCCAGCCCGGGGGGGCCGCCCGCGGCGATCGCGACGCCCAAACCCATCGCGAGAGCCAGGGCCGTCGTGAAGATCGTCAAGCGCGCGCCGGCTCAGCGTCCACGAGCACGGCCGCCGTTTACCGGATAAACCGCCATCGCTGCGCCGCTCGGAAGCGAGCGGCGCAGCCTCCACCTGGTCTATATCGCTCGGGTGTCCGCGTCTGCCAGTGATTGGAGCGGTTGCGCCCGCTAGGCTCCAGAAACGCTCCATCCATTGCTCTACGGAGGCTCGCGGCGATGGTCAACGATGGCGAAAGGGAACTGGCCGGGAAGGTCGCCCTAGTAGCCGGAGCGACCCGCGGCGCCGGGCGTGCTATCGCCGTCGAGCTGGGCAGAGCCGGCGCTCACGTGTACGCGACCGGGCGCAGCAGCCGGTTGGCGGGGCGGTCCGAGATCGACCGTCCCGAGACGATCGAGGAGACCGGCGAGCTGGTCGAGGCGGCCGGCGGGTCGGCGACAGCGTTGGTCGTCGACCATGAGGACTCGAGCGCCGTTGCTGCTCTCGTCGAGCGCATCGAGTCGGATCATGGACGTCTAGACGTCCTCGTCAACGACATGTTCGGCGGCGACCGGTACGCGCAGTGGGACAAGCCGCTGTGGGAGCACGACCTCCTCGGTGGGTTGCGGATGCTCCGCATGGGCGTTGACACGCATCTGATCACCGCCCATCACGCGCTGCCGCTGATGCTGAAAACCGCGTCGGACGAGACGCCCGGACTTGTGGTGGAGATGACCGACGGAACGTTCGAGTACAACGCCAACTTCCGTGAAGCGCGTCGGCTTCTACTACGACTTGGTCAAGGCCAACGTGCAGCGGATTGTCGTCGGATTGACGTTCGAGCTGCGTGAGCATCCGGTCGTGGCCTTGGCCGTGACTCCAGGCTGGCTTCGCTCGGAGAACATGCTCGACAACTTCGGCGTCACCGAAGAGACGTGGCGCGACGCGCTGGCGAAGCGACCCGGGTTCGCGATTAGTGAGTCCCCCGCGTACGTTGGGCGGGGCGTCGCGGCACTCGCCGGCGACGCCAACCCGAGGAGGTACGCCGGCCGCTCGCTCACGTCCTACGACCTGGCGAAGGAGTACGGCGTCACCGATACCGACGGCTCCCAGCCGAACTGCTGGGGCTACATCGACACGTACGGGATCGACGAGCAGAGCGGACGAGGAGTGGAAGAGTTCCGGTAGGCCCCGCGAGGCGGAACAACTTCCCGTCTGCGTCGAAGCTCCAGGCTCGGCCCTCGTCCTCGATCTCGAAGCGAGACTCCGCCAACGCTTTCCTGCCGCCGGCGCCGTCCCATGCCTAGCGATCGAGCGCGAGCCGGAGCGCGGCATCGAGGTCGAGCGCCGCGCCCTCGTCCCGGGCTTTCTGCCACGCCTGCTCGCCAAGGGCCGCGCGGACGTCGTCGAGAGGAGGAGCGAACGGGATCTCGCCGGCCGGGTCGAATCCGGCGGATCCACCGAGCGCGAGCGCGGCCCCCGCGAGGCGCGCCGCGCGGTCGGCGTCGCCGCCTGCGGCTGCGACTTGGGCGAAGCCCCAGATCGCTTCGGCGCCGAGCCACCGCGCCCCGAGCCTTCGTGCGATCCCCGCCGCCTCCTCGAAGCACGAGAACGCGTGCTCGAGATCGCCTTCGAGCAGTTCGACCCACCCGAGAGTGGCCAGCGATTGGCCGGTTACGCGGGTGTCGTCGATCAGCCGGGCGAGCTCGAGCGACTCGTCCAGCCTGCGGCGAGCCTCGGCGGTGTTCCCGCCCTCCAGGGCGTACCACGCGAGGTTTAAGAGCCACAGCGCGGTGAGCGAGACGTCGCCAACCCCGCGGCAGAGGCGATATGCCTCATCCGTGAGCTCGATTGCTTTCTCGATCTCGCCGAACCTGGCCATCAGCACGCCGTGGTTTCCCGTCACTAGTCCGAGAAGCCAGCGATCCCCAGTGGTGCGGGCGAGGGTGATCGCCTCCTCGCCCAGGCGGATCTGTTCGTCCCAGCCGAACGCTTCGTAGCTCGAGAGCAGGCTGAGCGCGGTCGCCTCGATGCGAGCCGAGCCGACGGCGCGCGCGTCGGCGAGACCATCCTCCTGCAGCCTTCTCGACTCCCCATAATCATTCTGCGCCGCGGCGAGCAGCCCCGCTCCGACGAGAGCCGACGCCCTGGCCTCCGTCGGTTCCTGGGGAGCCCGCTCGAGCGCCGCGGCCAGCAGTTCGCGGCCCTCACGGAAGTGGCCGCTCGTAAACCAGAAACGCCAAAGCGCGGCGACGAGCCGAAGTGCCGCAGGCGGATCACGCTCGAGCAGCCGCTCGAAGGCGACGCGGATGTCTTCACGCTCGGACGCGAAGCGCCTGAGAGCCTCGACCTGGCCGGGGCCGCGCAGTTCACTGTCGGAAGATTCAGCGAGTGCGAGGTAGTAGCCGGCGTGACGGTCTCGCAGATCGTCTGCAGCCGGGCTGGCGGAGAGTTGCTCGGAGGCGAACTCACGGATCGTCTCGAGCATCCAGACCCGATCGCCGCTTCTGCGCACCAGGCTCTTGTCGAGCAACGAGCTCAGCACGTCAAGGTCGGCTTCGCACACCGCCTCGACCGCCTCGATCGTCCCACCGGCCGCGAAGACCGCGAGCCGTGCGAACAGCTCCCGCTCGGGCGTGTCGAGCAGCTCGTAAGACCACGCGATCGTGGCGCGGAGCGTCTGCTGGCGCGGGTCGGCGTCGCGGCCTCCCTTGAGCTTGTCGAGGCGGTCGCCGAGTCGCGACGAGAATCTCGGCCGGTGCAAGAAGACCGGTCCGAGCCGCCGCGAGCTCGACCGCCAGCGGGAGGTTGTCGAGCCGGGCGCAGAGCTCGGCGACCGAGTCGGCGTCACCGGCGTCGTACCCAAGCGCGGCAGTCCGCGCGGAGAACAGCTCGGTTGCCTCCGTCGCCACGAGCGGGGCGACCGGATACACGTGCTCGCCCGCGAGCTGGAGCCGCTCTCTACTCGTGACGACGACGGTGGACCCGCCGGCATCGCGAAGCGTCGCGACCTTCGCCGCCGCACTCGGGAGGAGATGCTCGAGGTTGTCGAGCAGCAGGATCGATCTCCCGGCTGAGAGCACGTCGATCAGGCTCTCCTCGAGCTCCCGGCCGCGCTGCTCCGGAACGCCGAGCGCGAGCGCGACCGAGGACAGCACGAGGTCCGGATCACGCACCGACGCGAGCGGTACCCACCAGACACCGTCGGGGAAGGCGTCCACGGCGTCGGCAACCGCCTGCAGCGCGAGCCGTGTCTTGCCGACGCCGCCGGGGCCTGTGAGGGTCAGCAGGCGAACCCCTCGGTCGAGGAGCGCGCCGAGCTCGTCCAGCTCGTGGCCACGGCCGACGAAGGTGGTCGCCGGCACCGGAAGGTTCGTCCGATAGAGGCTCTTCAGTGCGGGGAACTCGCCGCTGCCGAGTTGGAAGACGCGCTCGGGAGCACCGAGGTCCTTGAACCGATGCTCTCCGAGGTCGGTCAGCTCGAGCGCGACCAAGGTCGCCGTCGCCGCCGAGACGAGCACCTGGCCGCCGTGCCCCGCGGCGGCGATGCGAGCGGCGCGGTGGACATCGTGGCCGACATACCCTTCCTCTCCGAGCAAGGGCGTGCCCGTGTGGACTCCGACTCGCACGCGGATCTGTCCGTTCGCGGCGAGGTGATCCGTGAACTCGGAAGCGGCGTCGAGGGCGCCAGGGGCGGTAGGGAACGCGAAGAAGAAGGCGTCTCCCTGCGTGTCCACCTCGACGCCGCCGTTTCGAGTACACGCCTCCCGGATCACCGCGCGGTGGCCGGCGAGCGCGTTCGCGTAGGCCTCTGCGCCGAGCTCGTTCAGCAGCGACGTCGAGCCTTCGACGTCGGTGAAGACAAAGGTGACGGTGCCGGTCGGAAGGTCGGGCCGCACGCCGGGATCATCCGCTCATCACGTCCGGCGAGCAAGGAGAGGCAAGCAACATTCCCGCACACTCGCGCAGGCCGTGGCGGGCGAGACTCGCATGCCCCCGGCAAGAATCGAACTTGCGCACGCGGTTTAGG
>CAWJYU010000017.1:0-161472 GCA_963847235.1 uncultured Actinomycetes bacterium
GGCCAACGCGCCAGCTTCCATATCGTGCTCCAGGTCGATGCTGACGCGCCGCAGGGCAGGGTGACGAACACCGGCGACGTCACGCCGCCTCCCGTAACGCCGCCCACGCCCGCGGGGCCGGAGATAGCGGGCGCGCCGGCCAGCCCGGGGGGGCCGCCCGCGGCGATCGCGACGCCCAAACCCATCGCGAGAGCCAGGGCCGTCGTGAAGATCGTCAAGCGCGCGCCGGCTGTGCGCGGCCGTCCAGCGAGCACGGCCGCCGTTTACCGGATAAACCGCCATCGCTGCGCCGCTCGGACGCGAGCGGCGCAGCCTCCACCTGGTCTATATCGCTCGGGTGTCCGCGTCTGCCAGTGATTGGAGCGGTTGCGCCCGCTAGGCTCCAGAAACGCTCCATCCATTGCTCTACGGAGGATCGCGGCGATGGTCAACGATGGCGAAAGGGAACTGGCCGGGAAGGTCGCCCTAGTAGCCGGAGCGACCCGCGGCGCGGGGCGTGCTATCGCAGTCGAGCTGGGCACGGCCGGCGCTCACGTGTACGCGACCGGGCGCAGCAGCCGGTTGGCGGGGCGGTCCGAGATCGACCGTCCCGAGACGATCGAGGAGACCGGCGAGCTGGTCGAGGCGGCCGGCGGGTCGGCGACAGCGTTGGTCGTCGACCATGAGGACTCGAGCGCCGTTGCTGCTCTCGTCGAGCGCATCGAGTCGGATCATGGACGTCTAGACGTCCTCGTCAACGACATGTTCGGCGGCGACCGGTACGCGCAGTGGGACAAGCCGCTGTGGGAGCACGACCTCCCCGGTGGAATGCGGATGCTCCGCATGGGCGTTGACACGCATCTGATCACCGCCCATCACGCGCTGCCGCTGATGCTGAAAACCGCGTCGGACGAGACGCCCGGACTTGTGGTGGAGATGACCGACGGAACGTTCGAGTTCAACGCCAACTTCCGTGAACGCGTCGGCTTCTACTACGACTTGGTCAAGGCCAACGTGCAGCGGATTGTCGTCGGATTGACGTTCGAGCTGCGTGAGCATCCGGTCGTGGCCTTGGCCGTGACTCCAGGCTGGCTTCGCTCGGAGAACATGCTCGACAACTTCGGCGTCACCGAAGAGACGTGGCGCGACGCGCTGGCGGAGCGACCCGGGTTCGCGATTAGTGAGTCCCCCGCGTACGTGGGGCGGGGCATCGCGGCGCTCGCCGGCGACGCCAACCCGAGGAGGTACGCCGGCCGCTCGCTCACGTCCTACGACCTGGCGAAGGAGTACGGCGTCACCGATACCGACGGCTCCCAGCCGAACTGCTGGGGCTACATCGACACGTACGGGATCGACGAGCAGAGCGGACGAGGAGTGGAAGAGTTTCGGTAGGCCCCGCGAGGCGGAACAGCTTCCGTCTGCGTCGAAGCTCCAGGCTCGGCCCTCGTCCTCGATCTCGAAGCGAGACACTCCGCCAACGCTTTCCTGCCGCCGGCGCCGTCCCATGCCTAGCGATCGAGCGCGAGCCGGAGCGCGGCATCGAGGTCGAGCGCCGCGCCCTCGTCCCGGGCTTTCTGCCACGCCTGCTCGCCAAGGGCCGCGCGGACGTCGTCGAGAGGAGGAGCGAACGGGATCTCGACGGCCGGGTCGTATCCGGCGGACCCACCGAGCGCGAGCGCGGCCCCCGCGAGGCGCGCCGCGCGGTCGGCGTCGCCGCCTGCGGCTGCGACTTTGGCGAAGCCCCAGATCGCTTCGGCGCCGAGCCACCGCGCCCCGAGCCTTCGTGCGATCCCCGCCGCCTCCTCGAAGCACGAGAACGCGTGCTCGAGATCGCCTTCGAGCAGTTCGACCCAGCCGAGAGTGGCCAGCGATTGGCCGGTTCCGCGGGTGTCGTCGATCAGCCGGGCGAGCTCGAGCGACTCGTCCAGCCTGCGGCGAGCCTCGGCGGTGTTCCCGCCCTCCAGGGCGTACCACGCGAGGTTTGAGAGCCACAGCGCGGTGAGCGAGACGTCGCCAACCCCGCGGCACAGGCGATAGGCCTCATCCGTGAGCTCGATTGCTTTCTCGATCTCGCCGAACCGGGCCATCAGCACGCCGTGGTTTCCCGTCACTAGTCCGAGAAGCCCGCGATCCCCAGTGGTGCGGGCGAGGGCGATCGCCTCCTCGCCTAGGCGGATCTGTTCGTCCCAGCCGAACGCTTCGTAGCTCGAGAGCAGGCTGAGCGCGTTCGCCTCGATGCGAGCCGAGCCGACGGCGCGCGCGTCGGCGAGACCATCCTCCTGCAGCCTTCTCGACTCCCCATAATCATTCTGCGCCGCGGCGAGCAGCCCCGCTCCGACGAGAGCCGACGCCCTGGCCTCCGTCGGTTCCGGGGGAGCCCGCTCGAGCGCCGCGGCCAGCAGTTCGCGGCCCTCACGGAAGTGGCCGCTCGTAAACCAGAAACGCCAAAGCGCGGCGACGAGCCGAAGTGCCGCAGGCGGATCACGCTCGAGCAGCCGCTCGAAGGCGACGCGGAGGTCTTCACGCTCGGACGCGAAGCGCCTGAGAGCCTCGACCTGGCCGGAGCCGCGCAGCTCTCTGTCGGAAGACTCAGCGAGTGCGAGGTAGTAGCCGGCGTGACGGTCTCGCAGATCGTCCGCATCGGGGCTGAGGGAGAGCTGCTCGGAGGCGAACTCACGGATCGTCTCGAGCATCCAGACCCGCTCGCCGCTTCTGCGCACGAGGCTCTTGTCGAGCAACGAGGTCAGCACGTCGAGGTCGGCTTCGCACACCGCCTCGACCGCCTCGATTGTCCCACCGCCCGTGAAGACCGCGAGCCGTGCGAATAGCTCCCGCTCGGGCGGGTCGAGTAGGTCGTGAGACCACCCGATCGTGGCGCGGAGTGTCTGCTGGCGCGGGTCGGCGTCGCGGCCTCCCTTGAGCTTGTCGAGGCGGCCGCCGAGTCGCGAGAGAATCTCGGCCGGTGCAAGCAGACCGGTCCGAGCCGCCGCGAGCTCGACCGCCAGCGGAAGGTTGTCGAGCCGGGCGCAGAGCTCCGCGACCGAGTCGGCGTCACCGGCCTCGTACCCAAGCGCGGCAGTCCGCGCGGAGAACAGCTCCGTTGCCTCCGTCGCCACGAGCGGGGCGACCGGATACACGTGCTCGCCCGTGAGCTGGAGCCGCTCCCTACTCGTGACGACGACGGTGGACCCGCCGGCATCGCGAAGCGTCGCGACCTTGGCCGCCGCGCTCGGGAGGAGATGCTCGAGGTTGTCGAGCAGCAGGATCGATCTCCCGGCTGAGAGCACGTCGATCAGACTCTCCTCGAGCTCTCGGCCGCGCTGCTCCGGAATGCCGAGCGCGAGTGCCACGGAGGACAGCACGAGGTCCGGATCACGCACCGACGCGAGCGGTACCCACCAGACACCGTCGGGGAAGGCGTCCACGGCGTGGGCAACCGCCTGCAGCGCGAGCCGCGTCTTGCCGACGCCGCCGGGACCCGTGAGGGTCAGCAGGCGAACCCCTCGGTCGAGGAGCGCGCCGAGCTCGTCCAGCTCGTGGTCACGGCCGACGAAGGTGGTCGCCGGCACCGGAAGGTTTGTCCGATAGAGGCTCTTCAGTGCCGGGAACTCGCCGCTGCCGAGTTGGAAGACGCGCTCGGGAGCACCGAGGTCCTTGAACCGATGCTCTCCGAGGTCGGTCAGCTCGAGCGCGACTAAGGTCGCCGTCGCCGCCGAGACGAGCACTTGGCCGCCGTGCCCCGCGGCGGCGATGCGAGCGGCGCGGTGGACATCGTGGCCGACATACCCTTCCTCTCCGAGCAAGGGCGTGCCCGTGTGGACTCCGACTCGCACGCGGATCTGTCCGTTCGCGGCGAGGTGATCCGTGAACTCGGAAGCGGCGTCGAGAGCGCCAGGGGCGGTAGGGAACGCGAAGAAGAAGGCGTCTCCCTGCGTGTCCACCTCGACGCCGCCGTTTCGAGTACACGACTCCCGGATCACCGCGCGGTGGCCGGCGAGCGCGTTCGCGTAGGCCTCTGCGCCGAGCTCGTTCAGCAGCGACGTCGAGCCTTCGACGTCGGTGAAGACAAAGGTGACGGTGCCGGTCGGAAGGTCGGGCCGCACGCCGGGATCATCCGCTCATCACGTCCGGCGAGCAAGGAGAGGCGAGCAACATTGCTGCACACGCGCGCAGGCCGTGGCCGGCGAGACTCGCATGCCCCCGGCAAGAATCGAACTTGCGCACGCGGTTTAGGAAACCGCTGCTCTATCCACTGAGCTACGGGGGCTTTTTGGCTCAACCAGGCGCTAGAGAGCGCGTGGTGCGCTATCCACTGTACCGCCGGCCGAACGAACAAACTGTCGGCGCGAGTCACAAAGACAATCCGTACGTGCGAATCCGGGCGTGGCTCAAACCGCGTCGGTTCCTGCCAGCATCGTTTGGGCCAGTCATGAGAGATCCGCTGGGGTTCTCTTGTCACCATTGACACGTGAAGCCAAAAGTGTTTGCATCGGCATGGCAAGGAAGTCGAGGGTCTTAACAGGCACCTGGAGGGTCGGAGCATCGTGGCCCACAACAGCGCAGATGCCTGCGGCGCGCGTCAGCAAGAGGGCGGGAGCGAGTCGAACGTCGATCAGCTCCACGCCCAGACGAATGCCCTGCTCGACATGGTAGGTCTTCGCCGGATAATGCACGGCCTCGGAAGTGGCCGCGTTCGTGTTGCCTTGATCGATGGCCCAGTGCTGACCTCGCACTCCGCCTTCGCTGACAGTCGAATCGTTTCGATCGGCGAACTGAATGGCACGTGTCGCCATCCCGAAAGCGGAGCGTGTTCCCACGGGACCTTCGCTGCCGGAATCCTCACCGGCAGCCGCGAATCGCCAGCGCCAGCGCTTGCGCCGGCATCTCCGTTGCTCGTGCGCCCGCTGTTCGCGGAGGATGCGGCGGGTGTCCCGCGCGCGTCGGCGTCCGAACTGGCGGAGGCGATCGTGGAATCCGTTGCGGCCGGTGCATCTGTCGTTAATGTCAGCGCCGCTGTGTCGCCGGTGTGGCCGCGCGGCGACCGGCGACTCGAGCAGGCCGTCGATACCGCAGCTGCCAAGGGCGTCGCCGTCGTCGTCGCTAGCGGCAACAAGCCCGGAGTGGGAAGCTCGGTGCTCACTCGCCACCCGTGGCCGCTGTCCGTCGTCGGATTCGATCTGCAGAGCCGGCCGCTCGCGACCTCCACGTTCAGCCTCTCGACAGCACGGCGGGGCGTAGGTGCGCCCGGCGAGGGTGTCGTTAGCGCGGACGTCGGCGGGGGCTATTCGGCGCGAAGCGGTGCGAGCTACGCGACTGTGATCGTGACCGGTGCGCTCGCCTTGCTCGCGTCGCGATACCCCGATGTTTCGGCCACCGAGCTCGTTCACTCCCTCCGGGCGCCCAGGAAGCGCCCGACGACGTTGGCGCCCGCGCTTCTTGACGTCTCTCACACGCTCGCCACGCTGGACCGTCTGCGGCAATCAAGAACGCCCTGGTCGGAACCAACATGAAAGGAGCAACCGTGACCACACCTGGATTCACCGCCGAGGCGTCGCTTGCGCGCGGCGCCCCAAGGCGAGTTGTTGGATCTCCGTGCGAGGTGGCCATCGACGCCGTCGAACCGGCAGGCCCGCTGGCGTACGCTGCGTGCGTCGCGCTGTGCGCGTGGTGGCTGGGGCCGGCGTGCTTCGTCGCCTGCATCCCGCTGTTCGTGGCTCCCGGCCCCTAGATCGCGGCGCGACTAGAGGTGATTGGAATGGCTACGAAGCAGAATGAGCCGGCACCAGATGTGCGACCGCACACGATGCGCGTGCCGGCGTTCATCCTCGACGAAAAGGTCGGGCTCGGGGACGTGATCAAGCGTGCGACTTCGAGCCTCGGAGTCGCACCGTGTGGCGGCTGTGGCCAGCGGGCGGCCGCGCTGAACCGACGAGTTGTGTTTGCTCCGCGAGGCAAGCGGCGATGACGGCCAAAGATGCGAATGCGACGCCAGCGGCCGCCGTCCGTGACACGGACGCTTCGTCCGCCGTGGCCGACGGCGGCCCCCAAGGCCCCCCAGCGCCACAATCGCTGCAAGCGGATTACGTGTACGCGCTCGGCCGCATTGAGCCACGGTTCCCGAGCCTCGCGCTCGAGCGCGAGTTCGCTCAGGCGACCGGCCGGGGCGAAACAGCCGGACTGACAGACCGCGAGGCGCTCCAATCGATCCTGTCGGATCCGACCAACCGCTACCTCGTCCGGCAACTCTGCTGGGTGCTCACGATCGAGGAGCTGGAGACGTACATATTGATGCCCCGCGATCCCGCGGACTTCGATCTTCTCGTCCAAACGGTCCGACCGTCCCCCTCCGGCGAAGACGTCGATGCTGTGATCGGCTTGCTCGGCCCGGTTGCCGAGCAGGACGTCTGCAACGGAATGATGGTGCCCATCGTCGCGTTCGACCAGATCTACTCGTTCGACCGCGACGCGCTTGTCAACGAAGTTCCGCGGCCCGAAGGCGTTGCGGCGAAGGACGAGAAGCGATTCCGGACATCCGCGCGCGAGGTTCTCGACCGGATCATTCAGCTGACCGATAATGCGGGCGCAACCCCCGAGCACCGAGCAGTCAACTATGCCGCTCTGCGGTACCCGGCCATCTATGCAATGGCCGCAGATGCGTTCAATCGCAACCTCGGCCTCACGGCGGTTGAAGTGCGGCCGTCGCGACTCTCCGGCGTGCGGACGGTGATGGACGTCATCTTTACGTTCACACACCGTGAGACGGACGTCAGCGAGATGCAGTTCGTCCGGGTAGACGTCACCGAAGAGTTTCCGTTCCTCATCACGAAGCTGTCACCGTACTTCATCCGGTAAACGCTTGAAGAAGCTCCCGCAGCGAGGTGCCGCCGAGAGAGGCGCTCGCTGCGGAAGCTGCTCTCTCCACTGAGCTACGGGGGCCTTTCGGCTCAACCATGCGGCTGAGCGCAGAACATGATCTATCCACTGTAGCCTCGCAAAGCGCCGCAGCTAGGGTGCGCTGCAGGGTGATATCGCCGCAACTGCATTGCCAGGTATGAGAGCGACCGCGCTCGATCCAGGTCCCGCAGGTCGCGCAGTGCACGGAATCGATCAAGGCTCACTCCCGCGGAGACTGGCCTGAGGCGCTCCGCGCCCGCTCCACTTTGCTCTGCCGCCGGAACTCCTGAAACTCGGAAGGCAGGTGAGTGGCGAGGCGGTTCGCAACGGCGATCTTGGCTTTGGCCAATCCGGCGGTCTCAAGCCCCTTCAGCACGCCGAGCGGGCTTCGATGGAATTCTTGGATAAGCGCCTCTTTCGGCGCAGACTCGTTCACGAGAGCGTCCACGGCTGCGGTCACCTCCTCTTGCTGCTCGTTCGCGCGGTGCCAGACTTCCTCGTTGAGGGAACTGAGGCCTTCGTGGACTTGCAATAAACCGGGTCCCGCTCCACGGTGCAACGCTTGTGCGGCGCGCGCGACCTCGGCAATGCGAGCGAGTGAAGGAGGGTGGCTATAGCGGATCTTCCACTCCTCGTAATCGATCAAGTCTGCGAGCAACATGAGCTTCGCGTCGAGTAGTCGCGCCGTGTACAGGAAGTAGACGCTGCTCGCGAGAGCGGTCACGAGTTGACTCGGTTGAGGTAGCGAGTTGACCTGGAATTCGAGGCCTACCCGGTCCGCTTCCGTTTCATCCTCTTGCGACGCGCGGTAGACGGCTACATCTTCACTGCCGACTCTTCGCACCGTCTCGGCGCCCTTTTCCACGTGACCGAGCGCCACATGGGCGACTTCGTGACAGAGGGCAAACCGGTATGTGTAGTCGCCGAACGCCCTGGCGGCGATCGTTTGCTGTGCGCTCAGCGTGATGGTGGGGTAGACAGCGGTCTCGGCGGGGCTACAAGCCCAGTCGAGCGTGGTGGCTAGTGCTGCGCATGCATCGTGCCACGCCTCCGAGGGACGGACGCCTCCGGGTTGCGATGGAAGGAAGAATGTTGCGGCCGCGGCCGTGTACTGGTGGAACAACGCGTAGAGGCCGCCACCAACGAGAATCATCGCGCCCTCGGCCGTTGGGACGCAGAAGCTATTGAGCCCTCCGGGAACTCCCTTGACGACGCGTAAGCGCGGTGGCTCAAGGTTGGTCGCGACCTCGGGGGATTCAAAGTGCAACCGCTGCACGATTCCTGCGGTGAGTTCTGGGAGATGCTCGTCGAGGGTCGCGGCGGTGAACATCAGCACTCGTTCACGGCGCGCATCCGCGTCACGTTCTTAAGCTCAATGCGGATTGTGTTCGAGGAGGAGGGCTCGACATCCAAGTGCCCCTCGCGAGAAGCCCCGAGCCTGCCACATACCCGAGGTCCGTCCCTCCGTTCAACACTGACTAACACGGAGGGGCCACGCGGGCCATACCATGTCAGCCCCACGGCGCCGCATAAGAGTACGAGCCCGACTACGGTCGCAAGCTTCGTACGTTTCAGCTTCGTTGCGGCGTCCACAGCACGGCTTAGCTCAAAGCCCGTAATGCCGCCAAGCCTCCTTACATCGGATCGGCTAATCGGTGACGGCGAACCGTATGCGGCTGCCAGGGCGTTCCAGGCTCCGAAGGTGGCACATGCGAACGCCAGCAGGAGTAGCAAGCCGACCGCATACCTTGGCCACTGCTCGAGACCGCTTACGTCGCTTGGGCCTTTGATGAGCGAGAACACCGAGACCGCGCCGAGCATCGCTGCTAGACCGTTGCGCCAGTTTTCGGCGCTCCGGCGGACATCCGCAAGCTGATTCGCGACAAGCGTCGACCACTCGACGTCTTCGTCTGCGTCCAGACGTGTCGGAAGTCCGTCGGGCTTCTGCAGGCGCACGGGCATGGTTAGGGCCACACAACTCGGACACGGAAGCGCGCGCCGCACCCGCTCTGCCCATCGGGGTGCCCGGGATGCTCGGTGGCACAGGAGCAGTTTAGGTCGAATGTCTCGTCGCCCTTCGAGCGGTCCACGCCCTGCGCGTCGAGCTGATCCGCGAGTGCCTCCATCTGCTTGTCGTCCAACTTCAGCGCGCCGACGACCGCAATGAGCCATTCCCGCGCTCGGATGGCGTGCCCGCAGCGCGGACATGTACCGTCGAAATCCACAGCCCATGGCCTCTGCTCGTTCGGGAAGAGCGAAGGAGTTACGGTCTCCAGCGCCCTGGCCGTGTCATGAGCACGGGTCGCGTCGTCGTACCGGATCGGCTCCGTCCTCGCCATTTCGCCCACCGCGACGATTTCAGTCGCCGCTGGATTGGTCAACCCAGACCCCAAGGACCCACCCTGTCACTGCGGTTCAGTGCCGGCGGCGGCTCTCGTGCATTGGCGAATCCGCCAACGCGCCGCGGCGGTCGGCGGCGCCCCCAACCTTGGGTTCGTGGGCGGCTCTTGAGCCGGCTAGTCCCCTTCGCCTGACCATGCATCGCTCCCGAGCATGCCGAAGTAATGCTCGTTGTCTAGATAGCCAATGAAATCCTCGATGTTCACCCGGTCGAGCGTCAGACGCCGATCTCCCGTCGTAGCCTCGACATAGTCGAGATAGTCCTCTAGAGCCCGGTGGACGTGAGTCTCGTTCTGGAACGCTCGACTCCTTGAGAGCCAGCTCGAGCAACTCGTTCGCGAGCAGGGCTTCGATTCAAGTGAGCGCCGCCCAACCATTACCCCAAAGAGTCCCTTCGCTTGCGATAGACGAGATTTGCGCCATTTTCCGCCCTTCGAGTCGAGCTCTTAGACGAAAGCGGTGTCTGTTGCAACGGGCTACCGCCAGAATCGCGACTCGCATCTCCAAGCAGGTCATCCGTATAGCGGCCTTCGCCCCTGGTTGATTCTCCCTTGTGCCGAACGTAACATCCGGTCACTCCGAGAGGTTGCGCGTGTTCGGTCGGAACGATCCAAGCGAATCTGAGACCCTAGAAAAGCTTGTTCGCCAAGTTGCACGACATGGCAACGAGTGCCATGAACGGGGCAACAAGTCAACGCAGGCCGACGACCCTGACCCTTTTGACGCGTTCGTCAAGTACCGGTTCGCGAAGCCACTTGAATCGTTCACTTCGCGCGGACCGTTCTATGGACGCGCTTTCACTTTGTTGAGCGTCATGGCCATTGTTGGCGCGGTCGCCTCGTCAAGCTTCGCCGCGGCGAGCGAAGCCTCCTGGGCACGTTGGATAGTCGTTGCTCTCGGCCTTTTCGTCGCTGCCTTGACTGCGATCAACCAGATCTGGAAGCCCGGACAGCGATCTGTTCGGAGCTACCAGGCGGCGAGCTCCCTGCGGCGCCTTGGATGGGAGTTCGTACACGGACGCGGGGGGTTCCAAGGAAACAAAGAGGACAAGGGTCTGTTGATCGATGAGGCGATGAATATCCAGCATCAAGCTGAGGCGATCGACCACGAGGTTCCGCAAGCCATCCCTGGCACAGCGCAAAACGGAGGGTAGTCGGCAAGACTGATCCGTTGGCCGGTTGACCCGCCTAGACAGACGGCCGAAATCGGAGTTGACTGTGCGTCATGTCCCGGCCTCGCAGCGGGATGCGAACCGCATTAGCCACCCCGCTGGCAGCAGTTCCACTTACGATTGCATGCGGCCGGGCAGGTGGCGGAGACCACGGACTCGACGAGGATCGGCGGAAGCGATTCCTACGGCGCATCATATGGATGTTTCCTGCCGTGGCGACGTTGGCGGTGATCATTGCCTCGCCAGTGCACGCAGCGGCTCCGGGCTTCGGTAACTACAGAGGCGTCCCACAGCCAGGGCCGCCGCCTATGAGCCCGACGGCCGGAAACGGCGGTGGTGAGGTTGCTGCCCGAACCAGGCCGGGCTCGCTCGCGGTGCTCAGGAAGCGGTGCGTCCGTAGGCGGGGGGTCCGCACCTGCCGCTTCTACAGCCGCGGCCGCGTGATCAAGGTCTGCACAAAGCGCGGGCAGCGGAAAGAGCGGTGCCGGAAGATCAAGATGCTCGCCGCGACGAGCGCAGTCCCGTTTGGTGCACCGCTGGAACTCGCCGCCCGGCTGAATAGTGGCTATTCGAAGCCAACCCTCTCTGCGGTGGTCCGCTTCTATCGCTCGAAGAAAGGCTGGTGCTCCGGCTCGCTTGTCATGCGGAATATTGTCCTGACCGCCGCCCACTGTCTCTTTGCCAACCGCACCGACGGCCGCGGTCGCTACGGCTACTACCTGCCCTCAACCCTGACTATCGCGCCCGGCGCGGGAATCTCGCCCACTGGGGAGGGCTATACGCCCTTCGGTGAGTGGAAGGTGACGAGGACATTCGTTCCCGAAGGCTGGAAAAATGAAGATGGCGGGCTCGATTGGGGGATCGCCGTGATCGGCCAGAGCAGCTTCGGCGACTATCCCGGCGACCGCACCGGCACCTACACGCTCTATTGGGGGGCGCCGGTCATGATCGGATCGCGCATCTACAACGTCGGCTATCCGGCGGACGGCCCATTTTCAACGCCCGAGCGGTTCTATGGTGCCGGCCAATATTTCTGTGACACGACCTGGGATGGCCGAAACGGCAACAACTGGAAATACACGATCTCGAGCTTCAACTTGATCATCAACCCATGCGAGATGAACGGAGGCTCGAGCGGCGGCCCCGTGTTCACGCAGTTCAACGACGGGCGCTGGGGGATCATCGGTGTGAACAACCGTGCCAGGATCCGCCGCGCCGATGGCTTCGGGGCCCACGGCATCAGCTTCTATCTCGATGAGCGCTTCGGCGAGTTCTGGAGATCGGTGATGGCCGAGCTGCGCGGCGGTGGGAGCTCCTCGCCCACGTCATCTGCGGCGTCGGCGCGTTGGCAACCGTTCCCTCAGTACTGGTAAGCGGGGCTCACGGCCTCACTCCAGACGCCTGACCGAACGCGGTCACCACGCCGTGAGTGTTTCACCCATGAAGGCAATTCCGTCAACCCGGATGAGCTGGAGGTTTGTTCATCGGCGTAGAGCCTCGGATGACGTGAGGAGTCACTGAGCCCGCCGCCCCTTCGTCTCACGTAGCACTCTGACCTACGGAGCTGCGGGTGCAGGCGGTGCGGGTGCAGCCGGTGCAGAGGGAAGAGGTGGAGGCGCGGCTGGGGGCAGGACCTCGAACGGTAGTCCGCTCATCCCCGAGGGTCCGCGCGCCGGGACCCCATCGGCGCGAACCGCGCTGATAGGCGCCGGCCCGGGCTCCGCATCGGCGGGCACCTTTACGGTTAACCGCTCGTTTCCGAGCACGAGATCGTGGGCAGTCACCACTGCCGTTTGTGAGCCGACCAGCACACTCGCGTTCATCTGGTGGTTCGACCCCGAGGCGCTAGCAGGCACTGCGAGGTTCGAACCAAATACCTGGATCTCGGCGTCCGGCTGAGCCGCGCTCGGCAGGACCGACGTCAGCGTGGGTGCCGTCTGCGCAATGAGCTTCTTCGCCGCGTAACCGCCTGTCGACGTCAGTATGAGCCCGGTCAAGAGCGCGGGCAGTTCGGGAAACCCACCAGCAAGGTCTCCAACGAAATCCCCGAAGAAGAACGTGAGCCCGATCACGCTAAAGAGCACGTACTGAAAGTCGCCCAAATCGGCATCACCCCCGTCGTCATTTACCAACTGCTGTGCGTTGGCCTCACCGACCGGGGCATCGGTGCTCGTCTCGTTCTGGACGGCAGCGTACTTCGCGAGGATCGCTGCCGCGTACGGCCCTCCAAGCAGAAGCAGGTACTCCTCCTGCAAGCCCCGCTTGATCTGGGTATCCCAGGGATCATCATCGCCCAACACGAGGGCGACGACCAAAGACAATAGCCCGAATGCGACTGCGAGCGTCCACGCGAAGGCGATCGTCTTGGAGGTGGACGTACGGTGATCCTTACCCACAAGGATGGCCCCCAGCGCGCTTCGTCGCTGCGTCTTCACGGCTGTCCTCGGCAGACGCACGGCCTCGTCCTCTGGAATCACGGTCCCGCGCGTGACCTTTCGCTTGGTTCCGTCCTCGAGCTCGTACTCCGTATCGGCGACGGCGACGGTGTCTTTCCGGGCCACGATGGCGAGCACTGCCGTGAGGAAAGCCAGCAAGATGCCAGCGATAAGTTGGGCCCAATCCGATTTGGACAAGGCGGTGTGCCTCCCAGACGCCCGGCTTGGAGTGAGGGATGCTACGCCCGAAGCAGTTGATAGGTCAACTCGACCCGGGCCTGCCAAGGGTGTTGCGCCGAGACCAGCCGGTAAGCCCCCGGCCGTTAGTCACGGCGAAGGACCACCCAGCGAAGTTTCGCGCTTGAGTCCAAAAGCGCGATCGTCAGCTCGTTAAATGGAAAGGCGCAGGGGTGCTACGAGGTTATGGGACGATCGTGAGCGTAATGATCTTCGGCCCGCAGCTGATCCTCATTGGCGCAGGGATAGCCCAGTCGGAGCCTGAGCCCCGTTGCGGCGGTTCCGATTCGTCTGATCGGCCATGCGGTCGCGGCCCTCGTCTTCGCGGCACCGTTCTACGTGGGCGGGCGCTCTTCCGCGGGGAGGTGTCAGTTTTCTAGTCGGATAGGGCGATCTCTTGTTCCTTGCCGTCGGCGCCAGCGCCCTCTACCTCTCCCCCCGCTCATCTCCGGCCCCAGCACGCTCTCAAGCCGAACTAAGAGAGCAAGGGGCGCGAAGTCACCTCAAACGTCGCGTCCAGCTACTCAAAACGCCCGGCGCGCCTTCTCGAGAAACACAAGCGGATCCTTGAAAAGCCCTCTCAGTCGCGGGTCTGGAACCACGAGCTTGTGAAGATCCCAACCGAACCGACCGTTCCACAGGAAGTTCCCCGAGCCGAAGTTGCCAGCGAGGAATGACGCGCTCGTCAACTTGACGAGCCGATAGTCCTCCGGAGCAAGTTCGTCGAGCCGCGAAGGAATCGTGTCTATCCCTTTCTTGCACAGGCGGAGGAAACAATGGATGCCAAGGTCTCGGCCCGGCGAGAAGTAGTTCGCGTGGGAGCCTAACGCCACATAGACAACCGGGCGGTCTCCTTCACGATCGAGACTTTCAACAAGGTCGACCCATTCTTTTTTCTCTCCCGAGTGGTGAGACGAGTAACCGGCTTCGATTGGCACGAGGTTCGAGTCGAGGCGGACGGTGAGCTGTTCCCAGTCGCCTTCGTGCCGATTGATCTTGTGACCGTTGTAGAAGTAGAGAAACCAGTATTGGATCGCCAGATCTCCTGACCTGTCCTTTACGGCATTCCAGTACACAGTTGCGGGCGCCTCGCCCAGCTTGGACTGAAGGGTCACGTATGGGGCCGAGCCGTCGCGTGCCTCCCCGGCACGGAGATCGAGCGCGAAATAGCAGAAGGGGAACCTCCCACAGTTGCTCAGATTCACTTCCGGCAGAGAGTTGACATCTGCATGTTCGCTTACGACCTCGACGGATGCCGACCCGCTGAATCGACTCCGAACGTAGAACCGAGAGAGAGACGCCTCGGCAATGAACTGCTCCACGGAGATTGGTCTGAAGGCCTCGCCGTCTGGGAAACGAAGAACGGGCGAGAAGCGCGCTGCAAGGCCGCTGAGTTCGGCGGGAGGACGTGGACTGCTTGGTGCCCCGCGCGCACGGATCTCGAGCGTAGGTCGTCCGATTTGGTCGATGAAGAGGCGGAGAGTGACGGGGCCGTTGACTGTCTCTTCGCCGCGGCCGAGCTTCCATTCGCTTCGCCGGAAGGCGGCGAGCGCCCAACGGCGCGTCTTCTCCGGATCAACTCCTTTGAACCGGAAATCGCTACCGGCGCGCAGCCAGCTCCGGGCCAGCGGACCTGCGTCACCCTCGTTGATTGCAATGCTCGTCGAGATTGTGACGACGCGGGAACGTTCGGGGCCGCCGATCACGACGACGTAGCGGGCCTTTCCGTCCGGCCGCACATAAGTACATTCGCCCAACGCGCGGACCGCAATGGCGGGAGCGGAGGCGGGGGCAGACACGTCGGCGGAAGCGCAAGTGAAGCCTGCGTCTACCAGCTGCCCGAGCAACGGCCCGGCCCTCGTTTCCGGGAGAAACGTCGGGCGGCCACTTCCCTCCGACCCGCCGTTCTCCGAGCCGCCGGCTCCACCCTCCTCGCTGATCACGCCGGCCGCTATCAGCGCCGCTGCGCCGCCCGCCATCCCACCGAGGAGGAAAGCAACCGCCACAGCAATGCCGTACTTTGGAGTCCACACCTTTCAGCCCACTGTAATCCGCTTGACGGGAAGCTCAAAGGTCCCGCGCAGAACCGCTGCTCTATCCACTGAGCTACGGGGGCTTTTAGGCCAGTTTGCAGGGGTTTCCTGCTCCTTAGCCACTCTCTAGTGTATCGGCGTCGCACGCGGACTAGGTCGGGGCGGAACTGAGCGCGGCCACGGGCCTGAGTTTCCTTCGCTCTCGCGTATGAAGAGGTCTCTGGTTCGAGTCCGGCTAGCGCCATCTCTCCACCGACGGCGCAATCGCTGGGATTTCGCGCCGTTCGAACCCCCGCCTCCACTTCGCTTGACGATTCCGGTGAGGCCTGCTTCGATCCGGCGTTCGCAACCTTCTTTTAAGGGGGGAACGCCGTCATGAGAGCTACGGGAGCGCGCGCAGCGCTGCTCGCCGCGGCGGTGGTTGCGCTCGCGACCGCCGGCAGCGCCTTTGCGCAGGAAACGGGACGAGGGATCGACCCGAACCAGGGCCAAGAGCCTCGTCGAGGTGCATCTCGACAGCAAGGCCGACGCGATCGAGCTGCAGCTCAAGGCCGAGGACTACGGCATCGACTTCAACGAGCACTATCTGCGGCACGATGGGAACGGTGGCGTGACCGTCACCGTCTTCGGCAGCGCGGAGGAGCTCGACGTGCTCGAGGCCGCCGGCTACAGCGTCGGCCGCACGATCGAGGGCCCTGCCACCTGGCGCGACCGCGCTGCGGATTGGCAGGCGGACGTGAAGGCCGAGAAGACCGCGGAGGCCGCCGCGCTCGCCGAGGGCTCCGCCGAGGTTGCGCCTCGCGGAGACATCGTCGTGCTCCGCGTCGACTACTTCGAGAACTACGCGGGCCGGTTCCTCTCCGTCGAGGCGAAGGACGGCACCCGCGGATCCGCGACCACAGGCGCGTCGCTCGCGCTCTCGTGGAACACGGGCGCGGGCACGGCGATCGACCAGGGCCCGCGGACGATGAACGTCAACATCGACCCGGACACCACGCCGGACACGTACATCGAGCACCGGATCCTCGTGAAGGTCGGCGAGGCCAACAGCGTGACGCCGCCGGCGCCGACGCGGATCCGCATCGGGTCGAGCCTGGGCGCGTTCGTGGAGGCAGACGTGAACACCTGGCTCGGCGGTGGCCTCCCGCCGATGAGCTCGAACTACCTCAGCAACTTCACGACCCGCTATCTCGACCCGACGGAGCTCTACGGACGCTTCCGCGAGCTTGCCGCCGAGTTCCCGGACCTCACGACGCTCATCCCGCTGCCGTACAAGACCAACGGGTACCAGCGGCGGGCCCAGGCGCTGATGGCGGGGCTGACGAATCCCGCGTTCACGGGCAATCTCAGCGCCGCGACCGGGGCGCAGGCCGTCATCCTCACGTCGAGGGCGTGGGGACACGAGGGCGGGAACGACCTCACGGCGGAGTTCGTCACCGGCGTGCCGAACTCACCGCTCACGGTGACGATGCTCGGCAACGACCTGCGTGTGAGCCTCGCGACGAGTGCGACGGGTGTGCCCACGAGCACGGCTGCACAGGTAGCGGCCGCGATCAACGCGACCCCGGACGCTTTCGCGAAGCTCGTCGCCCAGACGTACCGGGGCAACGCCGGCGCCGGCACCGTGCAGCCACGGATCAAGGGCAACCTGTCCGACTTCCTTGGCACTGGGACGAACGCGCACGTCCAGCGCGGGCCGTTCGAGTACTTCGTGATGCGGATCGGCAAGAACCGGCCCGGCTACGAGCGCCGACCAGGGGATTCACGGGCGGCGCGTCGGCGTCTTCCTCTACTGCCAGCAGCACGCCCGCGAGTGGGCGACGCCGCTGACGTGCCTCGAGACCGCGGAGCAGCTGCTCCGCAACTACGGGATCGACAAGACGACGCGGAAGCTCGTCGACGAGCTCGACATCTTCATCCTCCCGTCGTCGAACCCGGACGGGTCGCACTACTCGATGCACAACTTCGCGCAGCAGCGCCGAACGATGACGAACTGGTGCATGGTCGGCGGGCTCGAGACCGACGAACCGAACGCTGCGAACTTCTGGACGCCGCGGCCGAACCTGCTCCCAGGAGGAGCCGCCCAGCCGTTCAACGACTCGGCGGCCCGGAACGCCTGGGGCACCGACATGAACCGCAACAACACGTTCGGGACGCTCATCGACGGCTACATCGGCGCATCGACGTCGTGCGTCAGCGACGTGTTCGCGGGCCCGTCCGAGGCCTCCGAGCCGGAGATCAAGAACGAGCTCTGGATCGCGGACACGTTCAAGAACATCAGGTTCTCGAACAACATCCACAGCTTCGGCGGCTACTTCATGTGGGCGCCGGGTACGTACCTGCCGGACCGCGGCGAGGGCCAGGCCGTGCACGCGAACATCGGCGTCGAGAAGTACTTCTTCGAGGCCGGCGACCGGATCCTGAACAGGATCAAGGACGTCCGGAACACGGCGATCCTGCCCGAGCGGACGGGACCGATCGCGGACGTCCTCTACTCGGCGGCGGGAAACAGCGCCGACGAGCACTGGTACAACCGCGGCGTGATCGCGTACTCGTTCGAGACCGGCGCCGACCGGTTCGGCGGGCTCGAGCAGACGACGGTCGCGGTGGCCTCGGCCGCAGGTGCGACCGCCGTCCGGTCGGCGAACCGGAATCTGTTCACGCCGCTCGAGAAGGTCACCTTCGACCCGGGCCTGCCCACGGAGGAGACGCGGACGGTGGAGTCCGTCGCCGCCCAGAACCCGGGGAGCCCGGCAACGAACATGACGTTCACGCAGCCGCTCCAGTTCGCGCACGCGGCCGGCGCGGTGATGCGGGGCCAGGACCTCACACAGACCGGGGTGGGCTTCCAGCCCGACTACGCCACCGAGGGCCGCTTCGAGGCGCTCGAGTTCGCGGCCGGCAACTACGGCCTGCTCGAGTCGGCGTACGAGTACTCGAACGACGACAAGGGCCCCGCAGTGATCATGACCGGCCCGCGCTCGTCGAGCACGCCGATCACGACGACGTTCCAGTACGTCAGCGAGCCCGCCGTGATCCGCTACACGACCGACGGCTCGAAGCCGAGCAACACCTCGACGCTCTGGGACTCGACGGGGCCGCGTGAGCCGGGCCAGTCGTTCGTCGTCACGACGACGACGGAGTTCCGCTGGCTCGCCACGGACATGGCCGGGAACCAGACGACCGGCAGGGCGACGTTCCAGATCAAGTAGGGCAGGAGGACGAACGCGAGGGCGGCCCGGGGGTCCGGGCCGCCCTCCTCCTTCTCGCCGCGGCGCTCGTCGGCGCGGCCGTGCTCGCAGCGACACTCGTCCTCATGCAGGACGGCAGCGAGGAGCCGACGGCTGCCGTTGACCTCGAACGGTGCCGTGGCCTCGTCGGCGACGCGGGGCGCGACTGCGTGACGCGGGAGTTCCAGCAGCTCGTCGCCGGTGCTGACGACCCACGGCCCGCGGTCGGCGCGATCGAGCTGGCCGTCAGGCGCGAGGGCGGCTTCGTGCTCTCCAACTGCCACGCAGTGATGCACACCGTGGGACGGACGTACGCGCTCGACGAAGGCCTGACGTTGGGCGATCTTCAGGACGTACTCCCGCGCAGCAACGATCCGGGCTGCAGCGCCGGGTTCGCTCACGGGCTCGTCACAGGGGTGGCGCCCTCGATCGACATCCGGCGGCCCCGCGAGGCGGCCGCCGTCTGCGCGGACGCGGGTACGCGCTACCGCCGCTACAGCTGCGTCCACGGTCTCGGCCACGCCTTCATGCGGATGCACGGCGACCGCCTGGCGCCTGCGCTGGACCTTTGCCGCGCGCTCGGGCCGCCCGCGCCCGACTGCGCGCAGGGCGCCTACCACGACTACTGGTTCGCCGTTGCCGGAGCAGACGAAGCCGAGCTCCCTCCCGGCGCGGTCACCGATCCACGCGACCTGTGCGGAGCTCAGCCGGCGGCCTTCGTTCGTCCGTGCTGGTACCGCGTGTTCGTCGACGACCGGCCCGAAGGGATCGTCGTCGACTCGGCCGTGCATCTCGACGTCCTCTGCGACGGCCTCGAAGGACTCCAGCGCGAGGCGTGTATCACGGGTGCGGCGGTCATCGGCCCGGCTGACCCCGAGCGCCAGCTCGAGCTCTGCGCCGAGTTCGAGGGGGAACGCGACGCTATTGCGTGCATCCGGGGCACGAAAGCGCAGAACCTCCTCGGGGCATCGACGGATGCGTACGTGCGGGTCCTCGCAGGCTGCGAGACGTTCGCCGGCGCGGTGCGGGTCGCCTGCTACCGCTGGCTGGGGAAGGCCGTTGCGGTGCTCACCGACGGCGCCTTCGAGCGGGAGGGGTGCCCGGCCCTCGAGCCCGAGGACGCTCGGCGCTCGTGCGCCGCAGGCGCCCGCGAGCTCGAGAGCGCGCTCGTGACCTTCAGCTGAGCTAGCGGGCCGGAGGTCGGGCCGGGACCGCGGCGACCGCTAGTCCTCGACCGCGTCCTCGGCCCCCTCGGCGAGCTCGACGATGTCCCCTTCCTTGAAGAGGATCTTCTGGAGAGCGATCCGCCACTTCTCCTTTCGTCGAGCCAGGAACTCGAGATCCATCGAGAAGTGGAGAAACTCCTCGCGCTGCGCGTGCTCCATGATGCTTCGAGCTTCGTCGTTCGTCTCGATGGACATTCGCTGTTCGTACCAGCCGATCGCCTCAGCCTCCTCCTGAAGCGAGGCGATCACGCGGGCAAAGGTGCGGGCATCGGCCGAGAGCTCGTCCGGCGGCTCGTGGTACTGGTCCGTCGGCATCGCAGAAGCATCGCAGACCTGGATCGGATGCGAGCCCGCATCCGGAGACGTCGAGCCGTTAGCCTTCCCGCGATGGCCTTCCTCGACAGGATCCGCGCCTGGTGGAGCAAGGATGCCCTCGAGCGGGAGGAGCAAGAAGAGCTGGCCGGCATGTCGCAGGCGGATCGCGACGCGGCGGAGGAGGACTTCGAGGGGCGCAAGGACGACGTCGCTGCTCGGAGCGGCCTGCTCGGGGGCGGCGCGGCCGACTACGAGCGCGACTCCGAGCCGCCGCGACCCTAGCCTGAAGTGAGCGAGCCCGGCCCGCTACCGCCTGGCACCAGGGCGCCTGACTTCGAGCTCCGTTCGACGCCCGACCAGACCGTCTCGCTCGGCGAGCTTCGCGGGCGGCCCCTGGTCCTGGTCTTCTACCCGGAGGACTGGAGCCCGGTCTGTTCGGATCAGCTGGCCCTTTATCAGGAGCTGCTTTCGGAGTTCCGGAGGTTCGACGCGGAGGTCGTCGGCATCTCCGTCGACGGGATCTGGTGCCATCTGGCCTTCGCCAAGGATCGGAACCTCCACTTCCCGCTGCTCGCCGACTTCGAGCCCAAAGGCGAGGTCGCACGCGAGTACCAGGTGTACAGAGCCGCGGATGGAACGACCGAGCGAGCGCTGTATGTGATCGACGCCGAGGGCATCGTGCGGTGGAGCTACGTCTCTCCCGTCGGCGTGAACCCCGGCGCGGACGGAATCCTTCGCGCCCTGGAGAGCCTCAAGGAGGGCGACTCATGAGCCAGACCCAGTGGATCGCAGCGCTCACCCTGCCCGTGGACGAGGGGCGCGACCACATCCAGGGACCGCCGAGTGCGCCGGTCACACTCGTGGAGTACGGCGACTACGAGTGTCCGTACTGCGGCGCGGCGTATCCGATCCTCAAAGAGGTGCAGGAACGAATGGCGGAGAGGCTGCGGTTCGTGTTCCGCAACTTCCCGATCTCGACGTCGCACCCGCACGCGGAACAGGCCGCCGAGGCCGCGGAAGCCGCAGCGGCCCAGGGGCGGTTCTGGGAGATGCACGACACGCTCTACGAGAACCAGAACCGCCTGACCGACCAGGATCTACACGCCTATGCGGTCGACCTCGAGCTCGATGCTCAGAGATTCGACCGCGAGCTGGCAGAACAGGTCCACGCCGGACGGGTGCGCGAGGACTTCATGAGCGGCGTTCGGAGCGGCGTGAACGGCACGCCGACGTTCTACGTCAACGGTGCGAGATACGACGGCTCGTACGATCTCGAGGCGCTGTTGGGCGCGCTCGAGCAAGCCACGAAGCCGACCTCCGCGGGCTAGGCCGGCCGATCACGGCGCGAGTTCGGCCTTGCGGACACGCCGGAAGCCCGCTGCCGTCAACACGCCCGCATCGAAGAGGCGAGTCATCCAGCCGTACGGGCTGAGCGGGTTCGCCTCGTCGTCCGCGCTTCCCGTCGCTGCGAAGACCCTGCCGCCGCGGAAGTCCCACTCCTCGAGCTCGTCGTGGTTCTGCTCGACGTCGGCTCGGAAGCTCTCGAGATCGTCGCGGAGCCGCTGCTTGACGGTGTCGAGCCACGTGTCTTGCCGGTCGCTCGCAGGATGGACGCCGGCGGCCTCGAGGAGGTCGTCCTCGATCTCCTCCAGGATCAGGGCGTCGAGGTAACGGTCCGCTTCGTCCCAGTCCGGTGCCTGGCCCGGTTCGAGCGCGACCAGCTCTGCGGAGAGCCCTGCGCCCCTGGCGCGCTCGAGCGCCGCCGCGGCTGCGTCGGTGTCTGCGTCCCGCTCGAGGGCGTGCTCGAGCTGGTGGTCCGGGAGTGACTCCGCCTCGACGTAGTCGCGTACGGCCACCAGTTCGAGAAACGGCGCATCCACCTCGTCGCGAGCCAGCCGTTGCTCGTCCACGACCCAGCTGATCGGCGCGCCATCCTCGAGCGTCGTGAGCTGGTGGCCGCGGAGCGGCGCGTCGGCTCGAAACCGGCGAAAGGCACCGTGCTCCTCGGACCCGTCCGGATGGCGAAGGGTCAGGCGGTAGCGCGCCGGCCAAGCCTCGACGCCCTCTCCCTCGATGCGATCGACGAGCCAGCTCCGCCCGCCGATCTCAACGATCGCGCCGGGCGCCAGCGCGTCCTCGCTGGTGTAGCGGTGGACGCGCTTACCGCCGGAGCGGTCGTGGGTGGTTATCTCGTAGGCGACGGTCATGGGCACAACGTTCTTCATCGCCGCAGGTTCCGGGTCGCCCGCACCGTATCCTCGATGGTTCAGGTCGTGCGACGCGCCGGTCTCGGAGCTAGATGCGTGATTCCATGTCGAGAAGCTCTGACCGGCTCCGCTCACCAGGTGAAGGGCCACGGCAGGCGCGGCCCACGACACCAGGAGACCACCATGCCCAAGTACCTGCTCCTCAAGCACTACCGCGGCGGCCCGGAGCCGCACCATCCCTTCCCCCCGATGGACCAGTGGGCCCCCGAGGACGTGGAGGCGCACATGGCCTTCCAGAAGCACGTCAGCGAGCTGCTGGAGGAGAACGGCGAGTACGTCGACGCACAGGCGCTCACGCCGGCGCGCACCTGGGTGCGCTACGGCGGCCCTGACGCCGCGCCGGTCACCACCGACGGCCCGCTGCCCGAGACCAGCGATCTCGTGGCGGGCTGGTTCATGATCGACGTCGAGTCGCACGAGCGCGCGCTCGAGCTCGCGGCCTACGTCTCCTCCGAGCCCGGTCCCGGCGGGGAGCCGATGTACGAGTGGATCGACGTCCGGGAGGTCATGTCCGGGGCGCCCTCGGACGACTGACCCGGCGTGATCGACGAGCCGACGCGACGGCTGGACGAGGGCGCACTGCGCGCCCTCGTCCCTCGCGTGCTCGCGGGCCTGGTCCGGCGGGGCGAGGACTTCGATGCCGCCGAGGACGCGCTGCAGGAGGCGCTGCTGGAGGCGCTGCGGGTGTGGCCCGAGCACCCGCCGCGCGACCCGCGCGCGTGGCTGGCGACGGTCGCGACCCGGCGGCTCGTCGACGCCCGCCGCAGCGAGGCCGCCCGTCACCGCCGCGAGGAGGCGACGTACGCCGAGCCGCGGCCCGCCGCGACCGAGGAGGGCGACGACACCCTCTTCCTGCTCTTCTGCTGCTGCCACCCCGACCTCGCGCCCGCCTCCCAGGTGGCGCTGACCCTGCGCGCCGTCGGCGGCCTCACCACCGGCGAGATCGCCGACGCCTTCTACGTTCCGGAGGCGACGATGGCGCAGCGGATCAGCCGGGCCAAGCGCGACCCTGCAGGGGCGCCGCCTGGACCAGCCCGGCGACCTTGCCGTCGTGCTGCGTGTGCTCTACCTCGTCTACACGGCCGGCCACGCGGGCCGGGTGGACCTGGCCGCGAGGCGATCCGGCTCGCCCGCCAACTCACCCTCGCCACCGAGGAACCGGAGGCGCGCGGGCTGCTCGCGCTGATGCTCCTCAACCACGCCCGCCTCCCGGCGCGATTCGACTCAGCAGGTCGCATCGTCACGCTCGACCGACAGGACCGCGGCCTGTGGGACACGCGCGAGATCGCCGAGGGCGTGCGCGTCCTGCAGTCGGCGCTGGCCGTTCAGCGCCCCGGCCGCTACCAGGTCGAGGCCGCCATCGCCGCCCTGCACGACGATGCGGCAAGCGCCGAGGAGACCGACTGGCCGCAGATCCTCGCCTGGTACGACGACCTCATCGCCCTCGCCGACGACCCGGTGCGCCAGGACCCCGCCGCGGTGCTCGGGCGCGCGGTCGCGGTCGGCCACGTCCTCGGCGCCGCCGCCGGGCTGCGCGAGACCGACCGGCTGCGCGACGTGCTCGGCGAGCGGCACCGCTGGCACGCCGTCCGCGGCCACCTGCACGAGCTGGGCGGCGACCTTCCTGCCGCAGCCACGGCCTACGCCGAGGCCGCCCGCCGGGCGACGAACGTCGCCGAGCGCGACCACCTGGTCCGCCAGGCCGCCCGCGCCCGGGCCCCCGAGCTCTCTAGGAACGGTCGTCTCACTGAGCGTCTAGGACGCGCGCGACGACTGGTACCGGGACGCTGCCGCCCGGCTCGTGTACGTCAGCACATCGGCCAGGAACCCGAGCCCCACGACGATCCACTCACCACCGTCGACCCCGACGATGGGCGACCAGACGAGCAGGTACCCGAGCGTCGTCCAGGGGAGGACGATCAGGCCTAACAGCGGCCAGGCCCACGAGTCGAACGCGAGCTCGACGCGGTCACCGAAGATCCACCAGGCGACTAGCGCAACGCGCGGGCCGAGGAACCCCGCCGTCAAGACCAGACAGCACATGGCGCGGGACTATCGCAACCTCGACGGGTCTTGTCCAGAAACGCCACTCACGTCCTTGCGGCAGTCGTCGCGGTCTTCGCAGGCTGGGCCGTCTCCGCGGGCGGGCGCGATCGTCGCAGGCCGATCTCCACTCTCGACGCTCGTCAGGGCCGTCAGCGCCCGCGGGCCGCGCAGACGGAGCCGAAGTCCGTCACCACCTTGCCACCGGTTCCAAAGCTGGCGTCGAGTCTGCCGCTGCTGGTGTAGCGGGCGAGTCCGAAGTCGCGCCCGCCGATTCTGCCGGCGACGACGATCTTGCCGTCGGCGCGGGCGACGACAGCATTCGCCACCGCTTTGCGGGGAAAGGGAAATGCCGTCAGCAGCTTCCCGCCCCGGCCGAAGCTCGCGTCGAAGCTGCCGTCCTCCAGAAAGCGCGCGAGCACGAAGACATTCCGGCCTGATCGGCCCCGGCCGGTGCCGACGGTGACGAGCTTGCGATCTCGCTGGATCGCGAGCCCCGAGCCTCTTGCAGCGGTGGTGACTACGGTGCCCCCGTCGCCGAAGCTCGGGTCGAGCGTGCCGTCGGCGCCGATAGCGGACGAGCGCGACGGACTGTTCAGCCGGCGGTCTCCGGCGGCGACGAGCTTGCCGTCCGGCTGGACGACGAGCGCGGAGGCGTAGTTGCCGTCGTCCACCCTGGTCACGACCCGTCCGCCGCTCCCGAAGCTCCGATCGAGGGTGCCGTCGGCGTTGTAGCGGGCAAGCGCGAAAGTTCAGCTGCGCACGGTCGCCCGCGACGACGATCTTGCCGTCCGGCTGGATCGCGACAGCGTTTGCGCTTGCACTGCTGCGCGCGCCGAAGTCGGTCACGACCATGCCGCCGCGACCGAAGCTCCGATCGAGTCTTCCCCGGAGCGTGTAACGCGCGAGCGCAAAGCGGCCGCTGCTGTTACCGACCGCGACGACCTTGCCGTCTGCCTGGATCGCGACCGCGAGCACCGACGAACGTTCGCTTCGGGAGCCGAAGCCCGTCAGCACCTTGCCGCTCCGCCCGAAAGTGCGGTCGAGCTTCCCCGCAACGGTGTAGCGGGCGATCACGAACCCGGAGCCCTGCGCGTAACCGGCGGCAACGATCTTGCCGTCGCGCTGAATTGCGAGCGAGCGAGCTGCGGCAAAGCTCTGCACCCCGAAGCGCGTCAGCACCTTGCCGCCTGTTCCGAAGCTGCGGTCGAGCGTGCCGGCGGCGGTATAGCGGGCGAGCGCGAAGCTGCGACCAGAGCAGCTGCTCAGGCCGGCGACGACGAGCTTGCCGTCTCGCCCGGCAGCCAGGGCTTCTCCGAAGTCGACAGTCGTCCGTGACCTGCCCTCTCGGGCACTCGCGCTACTCGAACCGAGCGCGACTGTGCCGAGAGAGGCGACCGCCACCCCAACCGCGGCCACCGTCACAGCCCCCCGCGCGCGCCGGCCGAACAGCTCCTTCCGCTGGTGCCAACCGCTCATCGCGCCTCTCCTTCGCACGTTCACGCTGCTCGAGTCTCACGCCGTCAGAGTCGGCGGTCAAGCGTGCCGGCTGGGCCCCGCGAGGAGCGCGCGCCTGCCGAGCGCCCTCGCGCGCTGCTTGCAGTGGCGTCGGGCCGGGTCTGAGACGATTCGCGTGAGCCGGCACGCAAGAAGGAGGACTCGATGATCGCCACGGACATCTCGATCGACGCTTTCCGCCAGGCCCACGAGCACGTCAAGGAGCACGCGCATCACACGCCGTTGATGGGCTCGCGGTCGCTCAGCGAGGCGAGCGGATTCAACGCCGTGCTGAAGGCGGAGTCGTTCCAGCGAACCGGCTCCTACAAGATCCGCGGCCCGCTGAACAAGCTCGCGCACATGGACGAAGCGGAGAAGCGGGCCGGGGTCATCTGCTCATCGGCCGGGAACCACGCCCAGGGCGTGGCGCTCGCCGCTGCGCTCCACGGAGTCCGAGCCGTGGTCGTGATGGCGGAGAACGCGACGCCGTCGAAGATCGAAGCGACGCGCGCGTACGGCGCCGAGGTCGTGCTTCACGGGTCGATCTGGGACGAGGCGAACGAGAAGGCGCTCGAACTGGTCGAGGAGCAGGGCCTGACCTACATCCATCCGTTCGACGACCTCGACCTGATCACGGGCCAGGGGACGCTCGGGCTCGAGATCTACGACGACCTTCCGACGGTCGACACGGTCGTCGTCCCGATCGGCGGCGGCGGACTGATCTCGGGCGTCTCGACGGTGCTCAAGTCACTCAATCCGAAGATCCGGATCATCGGGGTCGAGTCGTCGGGAGCACCGGCGATGAAGCGAAGCGTCGAGGCGGGCCACCGTGTGGAACTGGACCAGGTCGACTGCAGGATCGACGGCCTCACGGTCAAGCGCGTCGGCGAGCGGACGCTCGAGATCGTCCGCCGCAACGTCGACGAGATCGTCACCCTCCCGGACGAGAAGATCTTCGAGGCGCTGCTCTGGACGCTCGCCCGCACCAAGGTGGTCGTCGAGGGAGCCGCTGCCGCGTCCGTGGCCGCCGTGCTGAACGGGCTCGTCGAGGCCGACCCCGGCTCCACCGTCGTCTGCGTCCTCAGCGGAGGGAACATCAACCTCGACCAGCTCCGCGGCCTCAGCTGGAACTGAGCAGGCCAATCTCTTAGGCCGGACTTACCTTCCGGCGGCAAACTTAGGGCCGTGAAAGTGCTGGTCGTCGACGACGAACGCGCGGTGCGCGACTCGCTTCGGCGGGCCCTCGAGCTCGAGGGCTACGAGGTCGAGCTCGCCGTCGACGGCGCCGACGCGCTGCACCGGCTCGAGGCGAACGGCCAGCCCGACGCCGTGATCCTGGACGTGCTGATGCCGGGCGTCGACGGCCTGGAGGTGTGCCGCCGGATCCGCGGAAAGGGAAACGGCGTGCCCGTGCTGATGCTGACCGCCCGCACCGAGGTGGAGAGCCGCGTCGCCGGCCTCGACGCGGGCGCGGACGACTACCTGGCGAAGCCGTTCGCGCTCGAGGAGCTGCTCGCCCGGCTCCGGGCCCTCCTGCGGAGGGTCTCGCCGGGCGCCGAGGAGATCCTGCGCTTCGACGATCTGGAGCTGAACCCGAACACGCGCGAAGTTCGTCGAGCCGGCGAGGCGATCGAGCTCACGCGCACGGAGTTCAACCTGCTCGAGCTCTTCCTGCGGAATCCCCGCCAGGTGCTGACGCGCTCGGTGATCTTCGAGCGCGTGTGGGGCTACGACTTCGGCTTCGCGTCCAACTCGCTGGACGTCTACATCGGCTACCTGCGGCGCAAGACCGAGGCGAACAGCCGGCCGCGTCTGATCCAGACGGTGCGCGGCGTCGGGTACGCGCTGCGCGAGGCGTGAGCTTCCGGACCCGCCTCGCGCTGGCCGCGGCCGTCGCCGTTGCGCTGGCGGTGGTGCTGGCGTCGGTCATCGTCTTCGTCGTCGTCAGGAGTGAGCTTCGCGCCGAGGTCGACGACGCCCTCCGCGACCGCGCCGAGGAGATCTCGCGCGAGCCGCCCGATCGAGTCGCACAGCTGCTGTTCGGTCGTGGCCCCGGGTTTGGCGGTGCGGCGGGATATCCACAGCTCGTCGAGGAAGACGGGTCGACGCATCGTCCCCGGGGGGCGGACGTGCCGCTCCCGGTCAATGACCGCGTTCTGGCCGTAGCCCGCAACGAGGAGGACGCCTACCTCAGCGACGCGCGGGTGGAGGGCACCCACCTCCGCATGATCACCTTCCCCTACGCGCTGCCGTTCGGGGAGCGCTACGCGATCCAGGTCGCGCGCCCGCTGACGGAGGTCGACAACACGCTCGACCGCCTGCGCACCTTTCTGATCCTGATCGCGCTGGCCGGGATCGGGCTCGCTGGAGGCCTGGGTCTCGTCGTGGCGCGCGCTGCGCTGGCGCCGGTCCGCCGACTCACCGAGGCGGCGGAAAACGTCGCGCAGACCGGAGATCTGTCCGAGCGGATCGACGTGGCCGGAGAGGACGAGCTAAGCCGCCTCGCGTCTCGCTTCAACACGATGCTGGCCGCGCTGGAGGCGTCGGCCCGTGCGCAGCGCCAGCTCGTCGCCGACGCTTCGCACGAGCTCCGCACGCCGCTGACGAGCCTGCGCACGAACATCGAGGTGCTCGCCGGCAAGCGGCGCCTGCCGGTCGCCGAGCGGGAGCCGCTGATGCGCGACGTCGTCGAGCAGCTCGACGAGATGACGACGCTGATCGCCGAGCTGATGGAGCTCTCGCACGGAGACCGCGAGCCGAGCGAGGCGAAGGACGTCCGTCTCGACGTCCTCGCGGCAGACGCGGTTGAACGCACCCGGCGCAACCGGCCGGGTGTCGAGTTCAAGACCGATCTTCAGGAGTCCCTCGTCCACGGCGTGCCTGCGAACCTCGAGCGCGCGATCGGCAATCTCCTCGACAACGCGGCGAAATGGAGCCCGCCCGGCGGTGAGGTGGAGGTCGTCGTCAGGGAGGGCGAGATCACCGTGCGCGACCGCGGGCCCGGGATCGACGACGCCGACCGGCCGTACGTCTTCGACCGGTTCTACCGCTCGACGTCGGCCCGGGGGATGCCCGGCTCCGGCCTCGGGCTTGCGATCGTCCGTCAGGTGGCCGAGGCGCACGGCGGCACCGTGACCGCGGAACAGCCGGACGGCGGTGGGACGCTCATGCGCTTCCGGCTCAACGGCCGAACGAATTCTTAGGAGAGATTCACGCCACTCTTAGGGTCGGCTGTTTCGATGGAGCCATGACACGCATCCAGAAAATCGCAGTCGGAGGGGTGGTCGTGCTCGCCGTCTCCGGGGCCGGAGCGGCCGTTGCGGCGACGAAGTTGCGGTCGCCGGAGCAGGAGAGCCGTGCGGTGCTCAACGACGTCGCGGGTCAGTTGGGAGTCACTCCGCAGCGTCTTACGGACGCGTTCAAGACCGCCTTGAAGAACCGCATCGACCAGGCGGTCAAGGACGGACACCTGACGCAGGCCGAGGCGACTCGGATGAAGGCCGCGATCGACCGGGGGTCCGTGCCCATGCTCGGGCCCGGCTTCGGCTTCCGCCACGGCGGCCCCCGCCTCCATCGGGAGCATCACGGGCTCGAGGCCGCCGCGAAATACCTCGGCATGACCGAGGCTGCGCTTCGCACCCAGCTCCAGAACGGCAAGACCCTGGCGCAGGTCGCCAAGGATCGCAACAAGTCCGTTGACGGACTGGTCACCGCGCTGGTGGCGGAGAAGAAGGCGCGGATCGAGCAGGCGGTCAAGGACGGCCACCTGTCACAGGCTCAGGCGAACGAGCTCGTCGCAGGCATCAAGGAGCACGTGACCGCGATGGTCAACGGGCGGTTCGAGCGGCGCCGCGAGCACCACTTCGGCCCGCTCGGCCCTCGCGGCCCGCCGGAATCCGGCTCCTCCTTCTCGTCCTTCTAGCGACGGAACTGCGCGCACCGCCCCGGTGTAAGACGGGCGGTGCGCCAGTCCATCGCGCTCGCCGTCCTCGTCCTGCTGGGCGTGCCCGCCGCTCGCTGTCCGGGTCGGACGCGGACGCCATCGGCTTCGAGTCGTCGCGGTCGACCGGGCCGGGAACCGCAGCCGGCCGGCGAGCCGCACGGTTCGCCGCTAACCGGCGGTACCGGGGCCGCTCACCTCGGGCGGCGCACTAGGTTGTCGCCGTGCGAATCCACGGAGAGCGGCACTTCGACGCGCCGCCTGGTGCTGTCTACCGGACGCTGACGGACCCGGACGAGATGGCTGCGGCGTTCTCCGCAGTCGAGCGGATCGACGCGGAGGAAGGCGAGTGGACGGTGATCGCGAAAGCGCCGTTTCCCGGCGCCTTCAGGCTGCGCTTCTCCGTCCGGCTGGAAGACCTCCGCGAGTCCGAGCACGCGCGGCTCATGGCCTGGGGCAAGAGCCTCGGCGGCCGAATCTCGGTCGACAGCTCGTTCGATCTCGAGCCGGACGGGACCGGGACGGCGATGCGGTGGCAGGCAGAGGTCGACGCAGCGGGAATCTTCAGCGGGCTCGGGAGCCAGGCGCTCGGCCCGGTGGCGACGCAGCAGGCCGAGCGGGCGCTCGACCGGCTAGAAGCAGCAGTAGCGGCTACAGCTCGCTGATTTCCGTGCGCCGCTCGGCGATGCAGGCCTCGGCCCACTGCTCGGCGGCGACGACCATCCGAACGCTCAGCTCCTGCAAGGCGTCGCGGTCCTCGGGAAGCGACGCCGAGTCGACCTCGATGCGGACCTGGTGGATCGAGGCCTCCGACTTGTCGTCGATCTCGTGCCGCTCCTCGGCGACGATCGAGACCGCGCCGACCTGATCGAGGAGCGACGACGCGAGGTCGTCGATCTCCGCAGGCGTCGCCTCTCGTCCCGCGAACACGCCGAAGTTGACCCGAACCTCGAGCGCGGGCGGCTCGTGCTCGTGCACGGCGAACGCCAGGGTGGGATTGGCAGCCATCGACCCTTTGTTACCCGTAAGTCGTAAGCGCCTAACGCTCGCGCGGCTCCCACTGGAATCCGCGATGGCGACGATGCGCCCCGACCAAGCCCCAAGCGGCGACAATCGCCACCGCCGTCGGGTGGTCCCAGATCCGGTCGTCGAAGACCATTACGTCGCGGACGAGGTGATGAAGTGGACGAGCGGCAGCGACTCCGCGACGGCCCGGAGCACCGCCGGAAAGGCGTCCGGATCCGAAGAACGAGCCGGAGATGAAGGTCACGGGAGGTAGATCGCGTTCACCACGGCCGACGAGCCCTCGGCGCTCTGGATCACCGCGGTGAGCCGACGCCCAGTGCCGCGAAGGTCGCCGCACCGAGCGCGAGCGGCGAGCGACGAGCGAGAGCAGCGTTGCCGGGAGTCGCCATGTCGAACGCGACGCGCGCAAGGCCGAGGAGCGCGACGGCCTCGAGGAAGAACACGAACGTGATCGACGCAAGCACGGCCGCGATGTACGTCCATCGCCGGCAGCGGTGTCGACTCGAATGCGCTTGAGCACGCCGGCCTCGCGACGGAGCACGAGCAGAAGCGCGAGCCCGGCGAAGGTCGTCGCCGCCGCGCCGTAGCCAATCATCCCGGCGAGCAGGTAGAGGTAGCCGTCGTCGCCGTCGATGTCCTCGTCTCCGTACGCCGAGCCGAGGATCAGGAAGAAGACGATCGGTAGCAGGAAGGTGAAGAACGCCAGCTCGCGGCTGCGCCAGAAGAGCCTCTGCTCGGCGCGGAACTGATGCAGGAGGAGCTTCACTCCGGCTCCTCCGCGTGAGCGAGAGGTAGACGTCCTCGAGCGTCGGCCGGTGCACCTCGAGCGCGTCGAGCTCGAGAGTCCGTCGCGCAGCGCCCGCTCGGTCAGCTCGTGGAGGACGCGCGACAGGATCCTCGGTCTCGATCACGACCTCTTCGCCGTTCAGGCGGTAGCTGATCCGGCTCGCCGGTGCAGCGGCGGTCAAGCTCGGCCGGCGTCCCGGCCGCGACGATCTCGCCTCGCCGGAGGACCGCAACGCGGTCGGCGAGCCGTTGCGCCTCCTCGATGTAGTGGGTCGTGAGGAGGATCGTCTTGCCGAGTGTCCGCAGCGAGCGGATCGTCTCCCAGGCCGCCCGCCGCGCGCCCGGGTCGAAGCCCGTCGTCGGCTCGTCGAGGAAGAGCAGCTCGGGGTCGCCGACGAGCGCGATCCCGAGGTCGAGCCGCCGCTTCTGGCCCGCCCGAGAGCGTCCGCGTCCTCGCGCCCGCCTTGTGCTCGAGGCCGACAAGGCACAGGACGTCGCGCGGGCGGGCGCGGCTCCGCGTAGTAGCCCGGCGAAGAGCTCGAGGTGCTCGTGGACGGTCAGGTTCGGGAAGAGCTCGCCGGACTGGGGGACGACGCCGATCCGCCGCGCCAGTCCGAGCCGGCGCGCCGCGGGTCGACGCCGAGGACGCTGACCTCGCCGCCGTCCGGCCGCCGGTAGCCCTCGAGGATCTCGACCGTCGTCGTCTTCCCGGCGCCGTTCGGTCCCAGTAGCCCGAACACCTCGCCCGACCCGATCGTGAAGCTGATCCCGCGCACGGCCTCGACGCCGTCGTAGGACTTCCTGAGCTCGTGGACCTCGATCGCGTGCATCTATCTGGTAGAGACGTTACTATGTATCGGGTAGATATGTCAACTCTCACGCCGACCGCACGCGTCATCCTCGGGATGCTCGCCCTCGGCGCGCGCACGGGCTACGACATCAAGCGCGCGATCGATCTTTCCACGCGGTTCTTCTGGGGCGCCAGCTACGGCCAGATCTACCCGGAGCTCCATCGTCTCGAGGAGCGCGGGCTCGTGCGCGCGACCCCGGACCCGCAGGGCGGCCGGCAGCGCACGGCGTACGCGCTCACCCCGGCGGGGGAGTCAGCGCTACGAGCTTGGCTCCGCGACGACAGCGGCTCGTTGCTATTCGAGATCCGCGACGAGGGGACCCTGAAGCTCTTCTTCGGAGACCTCCTCGGGCGCGAAGACGTGATCGCCAACCTGAGGGCGAGGCAGGAGTGGTGCGAGCTGTCGCTGGGGATGTTCCGCGACCTCGAGCAACAGGCGAAGACGGGCTTCTTCGAGGACGACCAGCTGTACCCGTACGTGAGCCTCCTCTACGGGATCGACCTGCTCGAGTGGATGCGGGACTGGTGCGAGCAGACGGCGGCGAAGATCGAGGCCGGCGAGCTCCGCCGCCGCCTAGCGGCTGACGCGGTAGAGCCGGCCGCCGGCGGTGTCGGCGATCCAGAGCGCGTCGCCGGTGGACGCGAGGCCGTTCACGACGATGGGTGCGGTCGGGCGCAGCGTCTCGACGACGGCGGTGGTCGCCGGATCGACGCGGAGCAGCCTGTCGAGGAACGGGTTGCCCTGGCGGTCGGCCTCGTCCGTCGGCACCGCGACCCAGATGCTGTGCGCGGCGGCGGCGACGTCGATCGCTCCGGCGCCGACGTCGATGGTCGCCTGCACGGCTCCGGTGTTCGGGTCGACGCGGAGCAGGTCGGTGCCGCGGCCGGTCACCCAGAGCGAGCCCTCGGCGTATGTCATCCGCTCCGGGGCGTCGCCGGGCAGTCGGCCGAGTGCCGTCGCAACGTTCGTGGCCGGGTCGATGCGCTGCAGCGTGCCGTCTCGGTGGTTGACGATCCAGAGCCTGCCCGCGTCCTCGGCAGCGCCGAGGTGCCGTTGCCGGTCGGGATCGTCGCGACGACCCGCCGGCCGGCCGGGTCGTAGCGCAGGAGCGCGCTCGCCTCGTCGTCCGCCGCCCAGACGGAGTCCGGCGGCCGTCCAGATGTAGGCGAACCCGCCGCCGGTGACCGCGCTCGCAGCTCCGGCCGGTCCGCGATGTCGATCCGGTTCACGATCGGGCCGCGCTCCGCACTCCAGACCGAGCCGAAGCCGGCGGCGATCGAGTACGGCGTGCTCGTCAGCCGCAGGATCGCGCGCGTCTCGCCCGATGGTCGGCGAGATCCGGTGCAGGCGAGCCTGCTGGCGGCACGACGCCCACAGCGCGCCGCTGCCCGGGTCGCGGGAGAGCGCGTACTGCGGGTAGGGCGGGCCCGTGCCGCCGCAGAGGCGGAACGCCTCCGCCGTCGGGAGGATGGAGCGCAGCGGCGAAGCCGGGGCGACTCTCACCAAGCCGAGACGGCGCCGCCCGGCATTCAGGAGCCAGCGGCCGGAGAACGGGAAGACGGCGCGGAGCCGGTAGCGACCGCGGCCGGCCGAGCGGACGGAAACGGCCACGGAAGTGACGCCGTTCCGTGCCGTGACCGCCGGGCGGCGCTTCGCGCGCACCATTCCGATCCACGGAGCGCCGGCTCGAGCGGGGGTGAAGGCTGCGAGGCTGAACGAGCCGATCCTCCTGACCGTGGCGCGCCCGCGTTCCGTGACGTAGACCGCTCCGTCCGCGCCGACCGCGACACCGCTGGGGCCACTCGCGTCGGCGAATCTCGACACGGCGCCTCCGGGTGTGATCCGGAGGATGCTGTTCGTCCCGAAGTCGGTCGCGTAGATGTTGCCGTCCGGCCCGAGTGCGACGTCGTTCGGCTGGTTCAGGCCGGCTGCGAGCGTCGTGATCGTCGCCGCTCGGCGAGATCCGCTGGACTCGGTTGTTGAACGTGTCGGCGACGTAAACCGTCCCGTCGGGGGCGATCACGAGCCCGTGCGGCCGGTTGAAGCCGCCGTAGTTCGTGCGCGCGCCGGTGGCGGCGTCACGGCGGACGACTCCTCCGAGGAGCTCCGAGACCCAGAGATTGCCCGCCGTATCGTAGGCGAGCGCCGTCGGCTGCTGGAACACCGCCACCGTGCCGATCGTCCCGCCCGGAGCAACGTGCCTGACCCACCGCTCGTCGTGGACGATGCCGAAGCCGCCGCGCGGATCGACGGCAACCTCGACCGGGAACCCGATCGCGGCTTGCGTCGCCGGGCCGTTGTCGCCGGACCGGCCGGGGCGGCCGTTCCCCGCGACGAGCGTGAGCCGGTCACCGGAGAGTCGGAAGACACGGTTGGAGAAGTCGGCCACGAGCAGCGAGCCGCTCGGCTCGACCACGACGTCGAGCGGGTTAGTCAGCCGGAGCGGGGCCTGCCGGACGAGCACGGTCCCGAACCGCTGACGGCCGGCCCAGAGCGCCCAGCGCCCGGCCTGCCGGAAGGTCGCGCGCAGTTGGTAGCGCCCGGGGCGGAGGCGGCGCACCGTCACCGCCTGAGCGCGGCGCCCGAGGCGAGCCGTGACGACTGGGCGGCGGGACGCGGAGACGACGCCGATCCATCTGGCGCCGGTCTCGACCGGGCGATTCGACACCAGCCGCGGCTTGGCCACCGGCGCGCCCGCGACCACTCCAGAGAGCACGGCCGCGCAGGCACAGCTCAGCACGGCCGCGCTCGTCAGGAGCCTCATATCGGTTTCTACACCGACGGAGCCAGGAAGGTTCCTGCGACACTCAGCGCGTGGCCGAGTTCCGCTACGTCGTCGCCGACGTCTTCACGGACAAGCCTCTCGAGGGCAACCAGCTCGCCGTCTTCACCGACGCGCGCGAGATCCCTGAGGAGCTGCTCCAGCCGCTCGCGCGCGAGATGAACTTCTCCGAGACCGTGTTCGTGCTCCCGCCCGAGCAGGGCGGGCACGCGCGGATCCGGATCTTCACGCCGGCGACCGAGCTGCGCTTTGCCGGCCACCCGACGCTCGGCTCGGCGTTCGTGCTCGCCGCTCCGCTCCAGCTGGGCGAGATTCGGTTGGAGACGAAGGCCGGCGTGATCCCTGTTCGGCTCGAGCGGGAAGGCGCGCGGATCACATTCGGCTGGATGGAGCAGCTGGTGCCCGACGTCAAGGCGTTTCCCGACGAGGCCGCGCTGCTCGCCGCCCTCCGCGTCGATGGCTCCGAGCTCCCGGTCGAGGTCTATGACAACGGGATGCGCTTCGTGTACGTCGCGCTCGGGTCCCAGGACGAGGTCGCGCGCGTGCAGCCGGACTTCGCGACGCTGGGAGACCTTCTCGACGGGATGGGCGCCAGCATCTTCGGGGGCTCCGGTACGACGTGGAAGACGAGGATGTTCGCGCCGGGCAGCGGTGTCGCGGAGGATCCTGCGACCGGCTCGGCCGCCGGCCCGCTGGCTCTCCACCTCGCGCGGCACGGACGCATCGCAGTTCGGCGACGAGATCGAGATCTCGCAGGGAGCCGAGATCGGGCGTCCGTCCACGCTCTTCGCGCGCGTCGAGGGCTCGCCGGAGCAGGTCGAGAGGGTCGAGGTCGGCGGCTCCGCAGTCACCGTCGCGCGCGGCGAGTTCCGCCTAGCGGGCTAGCTCGACCGTCCGGATCTCCCAGGGCCGCAGCTCCAGCGCGACCCCGCCGAGCTCGGCTCTGCACCGGCTCCGGATGCTCGCACGCGACTCGCGCCTCCAGCCGGCGGCCGCGGAGCCGCAGGGAGGACAGGACGACGCCTTCGCCGCGCAGCTCGGGGCCAGACCCCTGGGTTGGCCCGTCGAGCGCGGCGCCCGGTGCGACCAGGAACGGGTGCAGGTAGCGCTCGAGCTCGGCGAGCACGCCGGCTTGGTGCCAGACCCCATCGTGGGGGAAGAGAGCGAAGCCGATGCTCCACGGGCCGCGGCACTGGGCGGCCGGGATCGCGATCTCCGGGCCGGCCGGGCTCTCGCGGTAGGCATGGGCGCTGCGGCTGATGAGGCCGGTCGAGCGGAGGATCGTCAACGCGAGCTCGCGGCCGCCGTCGACGAGCTCGTACTCCATCGGGTGCTCGAGCAGCGCCGCCATGCCGCCGGCGTCGACGAACCCGTAGGCGGGAAACGTCGGCAGTGCGACCTCGCCGAATCCCTCCTCGGCCTCGAGCGCTCGCTCGACGACGGCGAACTGGCCCTCCGCGGCGGAGCAGCGAGCCTCGCGCCGCAGTGGGAGGTGGAACCGAAGGCGATGGTCGCCGATCGGGTTCTCGAAGGAGACGCGGACCCGGCAGAACCGCTCGCCGGCTCGTAGCTCGACAGTCGTCTCGACGTCCACCGGCACCTGCGCGGGCGACCAGCGGTACGACCGGACGATGCCGAGCGCTCCGCGCACCGGGCCCTCGGAAACGACCGAGACTCGAACCTCGTCGGGGGCCTCGACGAGGTGGTCTTCGGCAGGCGGCGCGTAGTTGTAGCTGTCGCCTTCGTCGCCCCCGTCGACGAGGCGGCCGACACCCTCGACGTCGCCGAGCGAGAGCGTCCCGTCGGCGGCGACGGCTACCGAGAGCAGGCCGTTGTCGAGCCTGTCCGGGCTCACCTGAACCGCGTCCTCTACGGAGCCGGTGCCCTCGACGGGCTGCAGCGCCGTCCAGCCGAGGGCCGGCGCGGGCACCCTGGCGACGACGTTGGAACGGCGGCTGGCGACGATCCGGACGTCCCACTCACCGTCCTCGCCGCTCGTCGCCACCTCGAGCTCGTTCTTCAGCTCGTCGAGGTCGAGCCAGATCGGGTCGTCCTCCTCGTCGACCTCGAACGTGACCGTCCGGCCCTCGATGATCATCCGGTTCAGCCGCCGAGCGAAGAGCTCACGACCGTGGAGCCGCCGGCGGAGCCATTCGGACACACCCGAGCTCGGCACGCGCTCCTCGTAGAGCAGGGGCTCGTTGCGGGTGATCCGCTGTGCCGCGACGCGTGTTCCGTCCGGAAGCTCGAGCGCGATGTCCTTCCACCGGGCGGGGACGGCGAGGCTGAGCTCGACGTTGTCCCAGCGCGCCGTCGGCGAGGGGTTGAAGGCGACGACTGATCCCATCGGCGCCGCGGCGGCAGCCTCGCGCGCCGCGTCCTCGGCGAGACCCATGGCGATCTGCTCCGCCTCGTAGCAGCGGACGAGCACCTGCGTGGAGACCTCGTCCACGGAGCAGCCGCAGATCGAGTCGTGCGCGGAGTTCTCGATCACCCGTCTCCACGCGAGGTCGAGCAGACGGTCCGGCCAGGCGGTGCCGTACAGCGCCTGAAACGGCTCGGCGTACCGGGTCAGGGCGCGCTCGGCGCGCGCCATCGCGGCCTTCAGGTCGAGGCGGGCCGAGAGCGTCCCCATCAGCATGTTCGCCCGCGCGCTCGAGCGCAGCTCGCCCCGCCAGCGCTGCTGGTGTGGTCGGCCGTCGACGGCGGCGAGATAGTCGGCGAGCGTCGAGACCTGCGCCGCCGCGCCGCTCTCCTCGAGCAGGTCGGTCAGCTGGGGCACGGGCTCCATGTGGTCCGTGCCGAACATGGCCAGGATCGGCTCGTCTCCGAAGAACTCGCGGTGCGACTCGCGGACGGCCTCGAGCCCGCGGCCGAGCTGGCCGGGCACGTCCAGTAGATAGGCGCCGTTGCTGTACCCGTAGGGCAGGTACTCGGCGCGAACGCGGGAGCCGTCCGGGGACTCCCACTCGAACGAATGCGAGTCGATCGCGGCCGGCACGCCTCTCCAGACGACGGCGACGTCGATGCCGGCCTGCCGCAGGATCTGCGGCATCTGCGCGACGTGGCCGAACATGTCCGGCAGGTAGCCGACCGTCATGGCGCCGCCGAACTCGGCCCCGCGCCGCTGCCCGTACTCGAGGTTCCTGACGATCGTCTCGCCCGAGACGAGGAACTCGTCCATCAGCACCTGCCACGGGCCGATCGCGAGCCGTCCCTCGTCCACGAGGCGCCGGACCCGCTCGCCCGCCTCGGGCCGGACCTCGAGGTAGTCGTCGAGCGTCGCAAGCTGTCCGTCCAGCGTGAACCGGTAGCGCTCGTCCGCCTCCATCAAGTCGAGCAGCCCGTCCACGAGCCGCACCAGCTTCAGCCGGAACCGCTGAAACGGGAGGTACCACTCCCGGTCCCAGTGGGTGTGCGGTACGAGATGAACCGGCGCGGCTATTTGACCGAGCCGGCGAGCAATCCTTGGACGAAGTACCGCTGCAAGGCGAAGAAGACGATCAGCGGGACGATCATCAGCAAGAAGGCGCCGGCGCTGAGCAGGTGCCACTCCCCGCCGTAGGTCGACTGCATCTGGTTGATGCGGACCGTCATCGGGAGCAGGTCGCCGTTCTGGATGAAGATGAACGCCATCAGGAGGTCGTTCCAGACCCAGAGGAACTGGAAGATCCCGAACGCCGCGAGTACCGGCACGGAGAGCGGGATGACCACCTTGAGGAAGATCCGCAGGTTCGAGGCTCCGTCGACCCTGGCCGCCTCGATCAGATCGCGCGGCAGCGCGATGAAGAAGTTCCGCATCAGGAAGATCCCCAGCGGGAGGCCGAACGCCGTGTGGGCGAGCCAGATTCCACCGAAGCCGTTGGCGATCCCCAGCTCACGGAAGAGTGTCAGCAGGGGCACGAGCGCCATCTGCACCGGAACGATCATCAGCGCGACGACGGCCAGGAAGATCGTGTCGCGGAACGGGAAGGAGATCCACGCGAAGCCGTAGGCGGCGAGCGCCGCGACCGCGAGTGGCAGCAGCGTCGCCGGGATCGTGATGATCAGGCTGTTGACGAAGGCGGAGTCCATGTTGGCCCGGTTCAGGACCTGGCTGTAGTTCTCGAGCGTGAAGTCGAGCTCGGTGAGGGAGCTCCACCAGCTCGAGGACTGGATTTCCCCACGAGGGCGGAAGGAGGTCACGGCGAGCCCGACGGTCGGGACGAGCCAGATGATCGCGATCACGATCAGTCCGAGGTGCACCGGCGTGCGGGTGATGAAGCCGAGGATCCGCGCACTCGGCGTCGCCCGCGGGCGTGCGACCGTGACGTCCGCGGCCGCCATCAGTGCTCCTCCCGGTAATGCCGCCGAGCTTCTGGGTCGCGAGCACCAAGCCAGAGGCCGCACTCCGACGAGCCAAGGCTTGACAGCCTTGGTGAGGAGGAGGGTGGGTTCTGGCGCCGCGTGATCGCGGGCCAGGGGCCGGCATGTATTGCCGGGTGGAGCACTAGCCCGTCACCTTCTCGCTGCGGAACCGGCGGATGTTGAACGCCATGATCGGGATGATCAGGAGCAGCATCACGACGGCGATCGCGGCCGAGTAGCCGCCCTCGCCGTTGCCGAACTCGTCGACCATCGTGACCGCGATCACCTCGCTGGCCCCGCCGGGCCCACCTCCGGTCATGACGTAGATCAGGTCGAACACCTTGATGACGTTGACGAGGAGCCACACGGTCACGACCGCGATCGGCAGCGAGAGCAGCGGCAGCTGGATTCGCCGGAAGATGTCCCACTCGTTCGCGCCGTCCGTCCGCGCCGCCTCGATCACCTCCTCGGAGATGCCCTTCAGCGCCGCCGACAGCACGACCATCGCGAAGCCGGTCGAGGCCCAGACGTAGGCGAAGATGAGCGCATAGTTGACCGTGTCCGCCCGGCCGTACCAGGCAATCGGGTCGGCGCCGAAGGCTCCGATGAAGGCATTCAGCGAGCCGAGACCCGGATCGGGCTCGTAGACGAACTTCCAGATGATCGCCACCGCTGTAGCCGCGATCGCCATCGGGACGAAGACGATCGCCTTCATCAGCGACTCGTACCGCACGCGGGCGGCCAGCACTGCGATCAGCAGCCCGAGCAGGAGCGAGAGCGAGGTGTAGAGGATCATCCACTTGACGTTGTTCGCGAGCGCGCCGCTCGGCGGGAACTCCTCGAGGTTCAGGAAGCTCTTGTCCTTCGTGAACAGCCGCGTGTAGTTGTCGAAGCCGATCCAGCGGGTGACCTCGAGCCGCGAGTTGAGGTTCGCGAAGCTGTAGATGCTCGTCCTGATCATCGGGTAGACGAGCAGGACGGCCAGCAGCAGCACCGCCGGGCCGATGAAGAGAAGCGCCTGGACGCCCGGGCGCTTGAAGATCGAGGACAGCCGCCGTCCCCGGGGTCTTCCGACTGGTCCGGGGACGGCGGTGCTGCTCATGTACTCGTTACCTGGCTGCGAAGGCGCTCTCCGCCTCCGACTGGTAGTCGTCGAGGAGCGAGTCCACGTTCCCCGGCGTCTTGATGATGTTCTGGAGCAGCGTCCCGAAGTCCTGACCGAGCGTCCCGGGCAGGAGGTCGGAGCCGTCGAAGAGGAACGACTCGGCGTTCTTCAGCTGCTCGGCCTCCTTCGCGACGAGGTCGTTCGGGTACGCGTCCTCCGCGACGCCCTTGTTCGGCGAGGCGATCGCGCCGGTCGAGACCCAGATCCGCCCTGCCTCGGGCGTGGCCAGGAACTCGATCAGCTTCTTGTTGTCCTCGTTGTTCACGAACGCGGACGCAACGTCACCGCCTCCGACGAGCGGGCTCCCGTGCTCCTCGCTGATCGTCGGCCACGGGAAGAAGTCGATGTCCTCGCCGACCTTGAGGTCCGGGTTGACGTCGCCGAGCGCGATCCCGCCGACGAAGCCACCCTCCATGTACATCTCGGCGACCGGGTTCTTGCTGAACACGCGGCCGATCCCGTCGACGAAGCTGATGCCGAGCGCGGTGTCGATTCCGCCCGCGACGTACTTGTCGTTGACGACCTTCACCATCTCCGTCACCGCGTCCTTGACCGTCTGGTCGTTGAACGGCAGATCGCCGTTGAACAGCTTCGTGTAGTTGTCAGGGCCGGCCGTGCGGGCGTAGATGTTCTCGAACCAGTCGGTGAGGGTCCACGAGTTGTCGCGTCCCTGCGCGCCGACCGCCCACGGCGTCTTCCCCTTGCTGTCGTACTGCTGCGTGATGTCGAGCAGCGCGTCCCAGGTCGGTGGGATCTCGAAGCCCTCCTCCTGGAACGAGTTCGGCTTGTACCAGATGGTGCTCTTCGAGTTCGCCTTGGCGACCACGCCGTACAGCGCGTCGTCCACCGTGGCGAGGCTCGTCCAGGTGTCGCTGTAGTTCTCGTTGATCGTGTCCGGGTCGAGGCCCATGTCCTCGAGTGGAATCAGCGAGTCGTCCCGAGCGAGCTCGGCCACCACGCCGGGCCGCGGGATGATCGCGACGTCCGGCGGATTGCCGGCCGCGAGCCGCGTCCTGATCACTGGCAGGAAGTCGCGAGCCGACTCGTACTTGGTCTCGATCCCTGTGTCTTCGCTGAACTGGTCGAGGACCTTCTGGAACGCCTCTTGCTCGGATCCCCCCCAGAGCGAGAAGACGGTGATCGATCCGTCTCCTTCCTCGGTCCCGCCTCCGTCGTCCCCGCCGCAAGCGCCCAAAGCGAGCGCCATGGCGGCAAGGAAGGCGGCGGGAATGAACCACCGTCTCTTCATTCAAGTGCTCCTTTCGTCCCGTTGCTGTCGTCGTAGATGGCCAGTCCGCTGTCTGGATCGAAGAAGTGCAGCGCCCGGGTGTCGACCGCGACCTCGGCATCCTGCCCCTCGCGTACCTGCGAGTCGGCGCTGAAGCGGCCGACGACCACCGAGCGGTGCTTGTCGCCGCCCTGGAGGTCCTCGGCAGTCGTGCCGGCGTCCTCGGCGAGCTCCTGCACCTCCTCGGTCATGGCCGGCGGGACGTCGATCGCCAGGTGCACCATGAGCTCGGAGCCGAGCGCCTCGCGAAGCTCGACGTGGCCGGTCAGGCGGCGATCGGACGTGTCGTCGTGCGCGATCGACGCGTCCTCCAGGTGCTCCGGACGGATCCCGACTACGAGGGGCTTCCCTTCGAAGCTCTTCAGCGCCGGGCGGGAGGCGAGGTTCTCCTCGTCGAGCTTCAGCCGTGCGTCGCCGAGCGCCGCGACGAGCCCGCCGTTGTCGCGCTCGAGCCGCCCCTCGACGAGGTTCATCGCCGGCGAGCCGATGAAGCCGCCGACGAAGAGGTTGAGCGGCCGGTCGTAGAGCTCCTGCGGCGGAGCGACCTGCTGCAGCTGGCCCTTGCGCATCACCGCGACCCGGTCGCCCATCGTCATCGCCTCGACCTGGTCGTGCGTGACATAGATGGTCGTGACGCCGATCTGGCGCTGGAGCTTCGAGATCTCGGCGCGCATCTGGACGCGGAGCTTGGCGTCGAGGTTGGAGAGCGGCTCGTCCATCAGGAACGCGGCCGGCTGGCGGACGATCGCCCGTCCCATCGCCACCCGCTGGCGCTGCCCGCCGGAGAGGGCGCGCGGCTTGCGGTCGAGGAGCGCCTCGAGGTCGAGGATCCGCGCCGCTTCCTTCACGCGCTTGTCGATCTCCGACTTGTTCTCCTTCCGGAGGCGGAGGCTGAAGGCGATGTTGTCGTAGACAGTCAGGTGCGGGTAGAGCGCGTAGCTCTGGAACACCATCGCGATGTCACGGTCGCGCGGCGCGATCTCGTTCACGACCCGGTCGCCGATCCGGATCTCGCCCGCGGAGATCTCCTCGAGGCCGGCAACCATGCGGAGCGCGGTCGTCTTTCCGCAACCCGAGGGGCCGACGAGAACCATGAACTCGCCGTCCTTGGCATCGAGCGTGAGGTCCGAGACGGCACGCGTTCCGTCGGGGAAGATCTTCGCTACGTCTGAGAAAGTGACTTCGGCCAATGCTTCCCTGGGTCGATCCTTACCACTTGGAAACAGGTTGCGGCAACCTTGAACCGAGCGAGCTTAGGCCCAGAGCCAGCACGAAGGAGGCGGCGAAGCTCGGGAGGGAGGCCCCGATGCCGAGGTTCGGCTGCCCGGTCTCCTCGACGATGTCCACCCACCACGACGGTCCGAGGGGCGGTTCGTGAAGCCAGTGGTACAGCGCGAAGCCGACGATCCAGGCCAGGAGCATCTCCGGGCGCCAGGCCGGCGCGTCGAAGATCTGCGATGCGCGTGTAGCGGGCGCCCGAGCGGAGCCAGTCGGCGAGCAGGACGCCGAAGAGCGGCACGAAGCATGAGCCGAGCAGGAGCAGGAAGGACTCGTAGTTGCGAAGCTCGATCACGAGGGCGCCTACGGTCGCTATTGCCGCGATCGCCGCGATCAGAACCCCTTGCTGGACGGTCGAGAGCACGTTCTGGAGCGAGACCGCGGCCGAGTACACGTTGGCGAACGCCTCGTCGGTCTCGTCCAGCGTGACCGCGAGGAGGGCGAGCGCTGCCGCCAGCCCCGCGGCCGCGACGGCAGGCGGGATCTCGACCGGGTCGCTGATCCCTCGCGACAGGACGATGAAGACGCCGAGCGCCAGCATCCAGGTCCCGCCCAGGAAGTAGCCGGCCCCGGAGCCCCAGAAGGCCGAGCGTCGATCGTGCGAGAAGCGCGTGTAGTCGGCGACGAGCGGGACCCACGAGACCGTGATCGCGATCACGAGGTCGACGCCGAGCCAGAACGAGGAGCCGCCCTCGGCCGGCGCGTTCCAGAGGGCGCGCAGGTCCGCTTCCGACAGGGCCCACCAGGTCAGGTAGATGAGCGACGCGAGCACGATCCAGACGCCGAACCGGCGCAGGATGCGCCGGACGAACCCGACCGGTCCGAGCAGCGCGAACGCGGCTGCGAGGATCCCGAAGAAGATCGTCCAGGCGGCCTCGGCACGCACGCCGAGAAGCTCGTCGGAAAGCGCGCTCGCGGCGGCGGCGATGATGATCAGCTCGAAGGTCGCCCAGCCGAGGCACTGGATTGCGTTCAGCGCGGTCGGGACGTAGGAGCCGCGCCGGCCGAGCGGGGCGCGGAGCAGGACCATCGACGGAACGCGGGCGTCCGCGCCGATCAGTCCCGCCGTTCCCACCATCGCGTTCCCGATCAGGCCGCCGACGAGGATCGCCAGCAGCGCGTCCCGAAGGCTGAGAGCGGGGACGAGTAGCGCTCCGATCACCAGCACGAGCAGGGACACCCCGAGGTTCCCCCACAGCGCGATCTGGTCGAAGAGCCCGAGCACCCGCAGCCGTTCCGGGACGGGGTCGATGCCCCAGGCCGGGGTCCTGTCGTCCATCGCCTCGACCCTATCGACCGGCGCTATGAGATTCGATCGCTGCGGAGCGCGAACCGCCGGTCGGACGTTCGCGCGAAGACGCGCTCCGCGCGACCTTCGAACCAGCCGGCGCGAACGTCGCCGGTTGGGGTGTCGAAGAGCGGCACGAACGGCTTGAGGTCGAGTACGGGGGAGCCGTTCAGCAGGTCGAGGCCTTCGACCACCACGGCCGACGGCTCGACGGAGACGATCCGCGCGAGAGAGAGGCCGATCGGGTTGGGGCGGTGCGGCGAGCGTGTGGCGAACGTGCCGTGACGAACCTCGTCGAGGAACGCCTGCACGGTGGGGCCCCATCCGAGGCTCTCGTGGAGGTGCGCGAGGACCCAGACATGACTGAATCCCTCGAGATCGGCCAGGCAGCCGAGGTGCTCCTCGGTCAGCTCGATCGTGGACGAGCCCGTTGCGTCGGCCATCGCCTGGAGCGGCATGCCGTCGATCTCGAGATGGGGAGACGCGACGTACCCGATTGGCTTGTACACGACCGGCTCGGTCGTCCTGCTGTCGAGCAGTCCCTCGGCGAACGAGAGGGCGCCGCGGCACGACGAGAGCCGCCAGAGGGCCAACGTCCGCTCGAACCCGGACGACGAGCCGAACTGGTCCTCGAGCGAACGCTCGATCGCGGCGAGTGCGCTCACCTGCTGCTCGAGCAGCGCTCCGGGGGCGAGGCCGGCGCGGTCGTGGAAGAGCAGCTTCAGCATGAGCTCCGAGCGCAGGTCGCGAACGTGGAGGACGGCGCTGCCGCGCCAGCGCCGGAACGCGGCGCGGCCGCGTCTGGTGGGACGGAGGGTCGTCCGGGCCGGGCCGGTCACGCTCGGAGCTGTCTCCTTGACCTCGGCGAGACCCGCCTCACGCAACTGGGCGAGCGCCCGGTACGCGAGGGGGCGCGTGCACGAGTAGACGCGTCCGATCGAGCCGGACGGGCTCAGCTCCTGAGCGACCGCCCACCCGTGGGCCGGCTCCTCGCAGAGCAGGCCGAGCGCCGCCCATTCCGGAAGCGACGGCTCGGTCCGTCGTCGACGACTCATCCGCTCCATCGTACGCAGGTACGCCGGTCGGTAGTCAAAAAGTTTCTACCGTGTGTTACGGTCGCGCCGGGTGAATCGCAGGCGCTTTCTTCTGAGCTCCGCCGGCGCCTCGGCGGCCGTCCTGGGCGGCCCGTGGGTGGGCTCGGCCGGCGCGGCGACCGAAGACGATCTCGCCTTCGCGAACTTCGGCGTCTCCGGCGAGCTCCTGCTGAAGGACTTCTATTCGAGGGCGCTGGCGGGGAGTGAGCTCCGCGGCCAAGGGGCCGGAGTCCTGCGACAGGGGCGGCTCGCCGCCACGAAGCACGCGAGGGCGCTGAGCGCGCTGCTCGTGGGTGCCGGCGACACGCCTCCGCTCGAGCAGGACTTCGAGTTCGCCTGGCCGAGGCGCACGTTCTCCACCGCGCCCGCCACCGTGAGGACCGGGCTGGTCGTGCTTCGAGCGCTGCTCGGCTCGCACCAGTCGGCCGCCGCGTCGGCCTCCGTCCTCGACTACCGGATCCTGTTCGCGAGCCTCAGCGCGAGCACCGGCCAGCAGATCGGCGCGCTCGCCGCACTCGACGGGCACGTGGGCGCTCGTTCGTTCCCCAAGGCGACTGACGTCGAGACCGCCAGCGCCGCGATCGAGGCGTACCTGGGCTAGGAGGGCCGAATGAGAACTCGCGCAGCTGCCGCCGCCATCGTTGTGATCGCCGCAGTCTCCGTCTCGTCGGGGGCGGCCGCTCCGACGCAGGGGAGCCGGTTGACGATCTACGCGGCGGCGTCCCTGACCGAGGTCTTCAGCGCTTTCGACCGGGCCCAGCGTTACAGCTTCGCGGGCTCGAACGCGCTCGAGACGCAGATTCGGAACGGGGCGCCTGCGGACATCTTCGCCTCGGCGGCCCCGCTCAATACCCAGCGGCTCTTCCAGCAGCGACTGGTCGAGAAGCCTGTGACGTTCACGTCCAACCGGCTGGTCCTGATCGTGCCGAGATCGAATCCCGCAGGGATCCGTTCGGTCTACGACCTCAGGCGGAAGCCGGTGAAGCTCGTGATCGCCGGTCCCGCTGTGCCGGTCGGCGGCTACACCCGCACAGTGCTACGCAAGATGGGTCTGAGCTCGGTGCTGTCGAAGGTCGTCAGCCAGGAGTCCGACGTCAAGGCGGTCACCGGCAAGGTCGCGCTCGGACAGGCCGATGCAGGCTTCGTCTATTCGACCGACGCCCGGCCGGTTGCCTCCCGGGTGACGGTCATCCGCATCCCGGCGTGGGCGCAGCCCCGCATCCGGTACGAGATCGCCGTCGTGTCCAGGTCGCCCAACAAGGCTGCCGCTCGGGCGTGGATCAGGAAGATCCTCTCGCCTCGGGGGCAGCGGGCGCTGAAGAGCTTCGGCTTCCTCCCGATCCCGAAGGCATCGCGGTAGGCCTCCTCTTCCGGGCGCTGCTCGTCGTCGCGACGGGCGTCGCGCTGCTCTTCCTCCTTCTGCCGATCGTCGCCGTCTTTCTCGAGATCCCCTTGAGCGATCTCTGGTCGGCGCTCGGAAGCAGTGCGGCGCTCGACGCGATCCGGGTCACGGCCGAGACGAACGCGATCGCCATGGCGCTCATCCTCGTTTTCGGGACGCCGGCCGCGTACTGGATCTCGAGCCGGCGCGGCGCAGTTCGGGATGTCGTGGTCACGCTCGTCGAGCTGCCGCTCGTGCTCCCACCCGCCGTCGCGGGCATCGGCCTGCTCGTCGCTTTCGGCCGGGCAGGGTTACTCGGCGGCTCGGTCGAGGCGCTCGGCGTCGACATCGCGTTCACGAAGGTGGCCGTGATCCTGGCCGTGACCTTCGTCGCCAGCCCCTTCTACCTCCGGACGGCGGTCGCAGCCTTCGAGGGGGTCGACCCGACACTCCCGGCGGCCGCGCGCACCCTCGGCGCCGGCCCTGGCCGAGTCTTCCTGCGCGTCATGCTCCCACTCGCCAGGGGAGGGCTCGGGGCGGGGGCTGCGCTCGCCTTCGCGCGGGGCCTCGGCGAGTTCGGAGCGACGATCATGTTCGCCGGCTCGCTCCAGGGCGTTACCCAGACGCTCTCGCTCGCGATCTACGAGCAGTTCGACCTCGACTTCGACGTCGCGCTCGCGATCAGCGCCCTGCTGATCGTGGTGAGCGCGCTCGTCCTGCTCTCCGTCAAGCTCATGACCAGATGGCACTCCGCGTCAGGTTCACTCACCCTCTTCGCACCTTCGTCGCGTCAGCCGACCTGAGCGTCGCCCGGGGCGAGACGCTCGCCCTGGTCGGCCCTTCCGGGGCAGGGAAGACGACGACTCTCCGCGTCGTCGCGGGCCTGTTGCGTCCACAGTCGGGACTGGTGACCGTCGACGACACCGTGCTTCTCGACACCGACCGCGGGCGCGACGTCGCACCGGAGCAGCGGCGGATCGGCTACCTCTTCCAGGAGTACGCGCTGTTCCCGCACCTCGACGTCCAAGGCAATGTTCGTTTCGGCGCCCGGGACCGGTCGGGAGTCGGTGACCTCCTGGAGCGCTTCAGGATCGGCCACCTCGGCCGTGCCCGCGTCGGCGAGCTCTCGGGCGGCGAACGCCAGCGGGTCGCTCTCGCCCGTGCGCTCGCCCGAGATCCGGCCGTGCTGCTGTTGGACGAGCCGCTCTCCGCGCTCGACGCGCACACGAGAGCCGGTGTCCGCGCCGAGCTGCGAGAGCTGCTCCACTCACTCAAGCTGCCGACGCTGCTCGTCACCCACGATTTCGAGGACGCTGCGACGCTCGCTGACCAGGTCGGCGTTATCAGCGACGGGTGCATTCTCCAGCTCGGCAGCCCCACGGAGCTCGTCGCGGCGCCTGCCGATCCGTTTGTCGCGACCTTCACCGGCGCGCTGCTCCTTGCGGGTCGGGCGATCGGGGCGCGGGATGGCCTCACCGAGGTCGCACTCGACAGCGGGTTCACGGCCTGGAGTGCCGACGAAGCGGTCGGCCGGGTCAACGTCGCGGTCTATCCGTGGGACGTGTCGCTCGGCCCGACGACGCAGGAGGACTCGCGCCTCAACCATCTCACCGCGACGGTTACGTCGATCGTCCCGATGGGGAACCGCGTGCGGGTGCAGGTCGGGCCGGTCGTTGCCGAGATCACCGCCGCCTCGGCTGGGCGCCTCGAGCTGCGCCCGGGAACGGCGGCGACCGCCTCGTTCAAGGCGACTGCGACCAGGTTGTTCCCCGCCGACGGCCAGGGGCGCTTGGGGTCAGACCCCATGAGCCGCCGAGACTCAACCGCCCTTTAGCGCCTGTCCTGCTCGACTCCGTCCTGAATGAACAGTCGAAGCCGGCGTCGCGCGGCGCCGACAGAGCGTCCGAAATCTGCCAGAGCTGCGGTCACGTCGAGGAGCTCGGGAGCAGCGCTTCGGCCGAGTACGGCCCCGAGGCTGCTCCACGGCCAATCCACCGGATCGCGCACGAGCCCTGCCCGCACCGGATTGAGCGCGATATACCGATACACCTCGAGCAGATGGGCGTCGCTCTCGATCAGCACCGACCTGTACCGGCCTTCGAAAAGGTGTCCGCGCTGGCTGCGGTTCCAGTTCGCCCACTGTCCGAACCGTCCGTTCAGGTACTGCATCCCGGCGGCAATGTCGGGTTCGGGCGTCAGGACGAGTAGGTGGTAGTGGGTCGAGAGGACGCAGTACGAGCGACACGACCACCCGCAGCGCTCGACGGTGACTCCGAGTAGGTCGAGGAACTGCTGCCGCTCGCCGTCGTTCTCAAAGCCCGTGCGGCCACAGTTCCCCCGTGTTGTGATGTGGTAGAGGCCGTCGGGGAGCTGAAGGCGAAGAGGACGGGGCATACCGCGACGGTACGCCGGGATCGGGGCCTGAAGAGAAGCTCGAGCTGAATCGTGACGAAGTCGCTTTGGGTCAGACCCAAAGTCGCCTGCCGGCACGGTTCCGCGCTTCGGCTGGCTCGCCGCGGGCGGCTTGGGGTCAGACCCGAGGTCGCCCTAGAGCTTGGGCTCGAGCTCCTCCGACCAGAAGCGCAGGAATCCCTCCTGGTCTCGGCCGATCTGGTGGAAGTAGATGTGCGTGTAGCCCGCCTGCTCGTACGCCCTTATGTCTTCGAGCCAGCGGTCGGGGTCAGACCCGCAGGGAATCGCCTCGGCGAGGTCCTCGGGCTTGACGTCCTCGGTCGCCTGCTCGAAGTGGAGTGGAAGCGGGAGCTCGTAGCCGAGATCGCCGCTGAGGGCGGCGTTGGGCCAGACCTCGCACGCGATCCTGGCGCCCTCCTCCTCCGACGCTGCCCAGCAGCCGGTGATCTGGCCGTACTTCGGCTTGCCCTCGCCGCCGGCGGACTCGAACTGCTCGATCGGCTCCGAGTCCGGCGCCGTGTTGATGAATGCGTCTGCGGCTCGACCGGCGAGCTCCGCCGCGAGCGGCTTGGCGGCGGCGAGCGCGATCTCGGGCGACTCCTCGGGCAATGTGTACAGGCGCGCCTGCTCGACCTCGTAGAAGTCGCCGCGGTGGGTCTGGTAGCCGCCCTCCCAGAGAAGGCGGATGACCTCGATCGCCTCCTCGAGCATCGCGAGCCGCTCGTCGGGCGCCGGCCAGCCCTCGCCGACCACGTGCTCGTTCAGGTTCTCGCCGGTGCCGAGGCCGAGGAAGAAGCGCCCCTCCATCATCGCGGCCGAGGTGGCAGCCGCCTGGGCGATGATCGCCGGGTGGATCCGGATCGTCGGGCACGTGACCCCCGTGCCGAGGCGGATCCGCTCGGTCGCTTGCGAGATCCCGCCGATCACGCTCCAGACGAACGGGCTCTGGCCCTGCGCGTCGGTCCACGGGTGGAAGTGGTCGGAGATCATCGCGAACTCGAACCCGGTCTCCTCGGCGCGGCGCGCGAGTCGGACGAGGTCGTTCGGCGGATGCTCCTCGGAGGAGAGTGCGAGCCCGAAGTCGGTCAAGTCAGAACGTCGCATCCCGCACTCCGGCCGCGATCAAACCCAGGACGACGACCGCGACGATCAGGCGGTAGACGACGAACGGCGTGTAGGTGTGCCGCCGGACGAAGTTCAGGAGGAAGACGATCGCGAGCAGCCCGCTGGCGAAGGCGGCGAGCATGCCGACCACGAACGGCCCCTGCCACCCGGCCGGCAGGTCGCCGAGGAGCACGTCGGTGATCCCCTTCCAGAGCACCGCCCCGAGCGTCGTCGGGACCAGCAGCAGGAACGAGAGCCGGGCGGCGGCGTCGCGGTCGAGGCGCAGGAACCTCCCGGCCGAGATCGTGATCCCCGAGCGCGAGACGCCCGGCATCAGCGCGAGGCTCTGGGCGACGCCGATCGCGAAGCCTTCCTTGACGCTCACCGACTCGATCTTTCGCACCGACGGGCTGCGGTCGGCCCAGAGCAGCACGAGCGCGAAGGCGGCGAGGAGAATCGCGATCTGCCAGGGCTCGCCGAGCCGGTTGACGATGAAGTTCTCGCCGAGCGCGCCGACGACGGCCGCGGGAATGGTCGCAACGACGATGACCCAGGCGAGGCGCTCGTCACCCGCCCTGATCGCGACTGCACGGACCGACCGAAACCACGCCGTCAGGAGCCGGACGATGTCGTGCCAGAAGTATCCGGCGACGGCGACGAGCGTTCCGAGGTGGAGCGCGACGTCGAAGGTCTGGTTGAACTCGTCGTCCTCCTGAAGCACGTGCCAATCCGCTGCCCACGGGACGAGGATCAGGTGCCCCGACGAGCTGATCGGAAGGAGCTCGGTCGCGCCCTGGACGACGCCGAGCACCAGCGCCTGCCAGTTCGTGAGCCCGCCGGCCTCCTCGCCGATGCCGAGAATCGCGAGCAGGAGTGCGGGGAGGAACGCCGCCCCGGCGAGGACGAAGATGCCGAGGCGGCTCCGCACGAGGGGAACGTCTTACCATGAGATCGTGGAGATCGAGCGAGCTGAGGCCCTTCAGCCCCTGTCCGGCCTTGAACGGGTGGACGAGCGGGACGAGCTCCAGTCGGTGCTCTGGTCGCACCTCGGCGAGCTGACCGCGCACGAGGCGGGCACTCGCAGCGGAACCGATCCCGAGGACCTGCACAAGTTCCGCGTCGCGACCCGGCGCATGCGGTCCCTGCTCCGCTCCACGCGCAAGCTGGTCGCCGACCAGGCGGAGTCCGAGCGACTGCGCGCCGAGCTCAAGTGGCTCGGATCGCTCCTCGGCGAGGTGCGGGACCGCGACGTCCTGATCGACTACCTGCTCCAGGAGTCGGAGACGCTGGACGGTGCGCCCCTCGGCGCGATGCTCGAGCGGCTCGACGCCGAGCGGGACGAAGCGCGCCGCGAGCTCGTCGCCGCCCTCGACTCGCCGCGCTATGAGCTCCTCGTCCGGGATCTCGAGCGCCCGCCTGCGCTGCGGCCGGGCGAGACGCTGGTGGACGCCGCGCGCGGCGACTACAAGCGGCTTCGGAAGACGATGAACGGGCTCGGGAAGGACCCGACCGACGAGGAGCTGCACGAGGCGCGGATCCGCGTCAAGCGGGCGCGCTACGCCGTGGAGGCGGCCGGCCTCGGCTCTCGGTTCGTCCAGCGGGCGAAGGAGCTACAGGACGTCCTCGGCGAGCACCAGGACGGAGTCGTCGCCGAGGAGCGGATCCGCGAGCTGCTGGAGCAGGTCCGCGGGTCGGGCCGCACCGCGTTCGCCGCCGGTCGGCTGGTCGAGCGGCAGCGCCTCCGGCGGGACGCCTCCCGAAAGGCGTGGCCGAAGGCGTGGCGGCGTCTCCGGAAAGCCGGCGAGCGCATCTTTTGAGCGCGCCGATCCGCGCCGCGGGCGGCGTGGTTCGCCGTCGCGGAGAAGTCCTGCTGGTTCACCGACCCAAGTACGGCGACTGGACCTTTCCCAAGGGCAAGGCGAAGCAAGGGGAGAGCGACGAGGACTGCGCGCTCCGGGAGGTGGAGGAGGAGACCGGTCTCCACTGCCGCCTCGGCCGCGAGCTGGCGTCGACCCGCTACCGGGCCCTCGCCGGGCAGAAGGTCGTTCGCTACTGGGAGATGACGCCGCTCGACGGTGCCTTCAAGCCGACCGCGGAGGTCGACGAGGTGCGGTGGCTTCCTCCGGGCCGCGCCGCCTCGCTCCTGAGCTACGGTCGCGATCTCGACGTTCTCGAGTCGCTGGGCCCGCCCCCGCTCCTCGTCCTGCGCCACGCCTCCGCCGGCGACCGCGACGAGTGGGACGGCGACGATGCCGAGCGCCCGCTCGACGGGAAGGGCCGGCGCCAGGCCCAGGAGCTCGTGCAGACGCTCGAGCCGTACGCGGTGACGCGGATCCTCTCGAGCCCGTTCGTGCGCTGCGTCCAGACGGTCGAGCCGCTGGCGGCAGACCGCGGTCTGGACGTGGAGACGACCGACGTCCTGGCGGACGGCGCCGGAACCGACGGCGTCCGCCGCCTGCTCGAGGACCTAGCCGGCTCGCCCGTCGTCCTCTGCGGGCACGGCGGCGAGATCGAGGAGCTCTTCGGCAAGACGAAGAAGGGCGCGACGCAGGTGCTCGACCCGGACGACCTTCGTCCGGTTGCGGTCCTGCCCTCCTAGGCGGCGGCCTCGGCGCGGGAGAGCAGCGTGAGGATCGCTCCCTCACGCACGCCCTCGCGAGCAACCTTCAGCGGGACGCCGAAGCGCTTCTGAGCCTCCGCAAGGATCAGCGTCCCGGCGGTGAGCGTGCGAGCGCGCGCCGGCTGGAGGCCGTGCTTCCGGGCCACCGCCGCCGACGGCTTGGAGGAGACGCATTCGAGACACCGCTGGAGCTCTTTCTCGCCCAGCTTCCTGCCGGCGAGACGCCGCAGTGCCCTGGCGCTCCCTCCGGTGGCGAGGACGGTGCGGACGAGTGGAGGGGTGACGGTGTGGAACGCCTCTTCGACCTCTGCCCGCGCGGCATCGAGCTCGAAGGGCTGGGGCGGGTCCGAGCTCAGGCAGCGAGCGGTCAGACGCAGGGACCCGAGGTCGAGCGGCCGCATCCAGGCCGGGCCCTCGAGCGTTCCCGCGAGGAGCTGCGTCGATCCGCCGCCGACGTCGCAGACGGCAACGCTTTTCGGAGGCGAGGTCAGCGAGCCGACCGCTCCTGCGTAGGCGAGGCTGCCCTCCTCCTCCGCCGACAGGATCCGGACCGGCGCGTCGGCTCCATCGGCGAGCGCGTCGACGAGTGCGTCCGCGTTCGTGCTTTGGCGGCCCGGTGCGGTGACGACGACCTCGATCCAGCCGGCGCCGTACTCGCGGGCGAGATCGGCGTAGTGGGCGGCGAGCGTCCGGGCCTCGGCGAGCTTCTGTGCCGAGATCCAGCCGTCACGCTCGATGTCCGTCGCCAGGCCGAGGTGCGCTCCCTCGGCGCAGACCGTCTTCAGGCCACGGCTCCCCTGAGCTGCCACGAGGAGCCGGACCGTGTTCGAGCCAACGTCAAGGACCGCTGCTCGCATGCGGCCCCATTCTGAAAGTCGGTTCGGAGGTCAACGGCCGCGCCTGGTCGCCGCTCGTCGCTGGCGGGCGCGAGCGTTGCGCATGAGGGAATCGTGCGCGGTGCGCGGGCGCTCGTCCTTGTCGGGCTGGAGCCGGTCCCAGGTCCCGTCGGGGCCCAGCTCCCAGGCCTGCGCGTTGTCGGCCAACAGGGCGTCGAAGCTCGCGGTGATCCGCTGTTGGGCGCGGCCGTCGTTGACCGGCGCGAGCACTTCGACGCGGTGGTCCAGGTTGCGCGGCATCAGGTCCGGACTTCCGAGCAGGAGCGTCGTCTGCTTGCCGGCGTCGAAGATGAAGAAGCGGCTGTGCTCGAGGAACCGCCCGAGGACGCTCCGCACCCGGATCCTCTCGCTCAGGCCGGGGACGCCGGCACGGAGCGAGCAGATGTTGCGGACGACGAGGTCGATCTCCGCGCCGGCCTGCGAGGCGTCGTAGAGCTCCTCGATGATCGCGTCGTCGGTGAGCGCGTTGACCTTGATGCGAATCCGAGCCTTCTTGCCGGCCGCGGCCGCCTCGGAGACCGCGCGGATCTCGTCGATCAGCCGCGAGCGGAGCGTCCACGGCGCGACGAGCAGCTTGCGGAACCGCTGCGGCCGGCCGAAACCGGTCAGGTAGTTGAAGAGGTCGGCGACGTCGGCGGCGATGTCCGAGTCCGCCGTGAAGAGGCCGAAGTCCTCGTAGCTGCGGGCGTTCATCGCGTGGTAGTTCCCCGTGCCGACGTGGGCGTACCGGCGGAGCACGTCGCCCTCGCGCCGGATGACGAGGGTCGCCTTGGCGTGGATCTTCAGGTGCGGGAACCCGTAGACGACGTGGACGCCCGATCGCTCGAGGGCCCGAGACCACTCGATGTTGCGGTGCTCGTCGAACCGAGCCTTCAACTCGACGAGGCAGACGGTCTGCTTTCCGTCCTCGGACGCTTCGATCAGCGCCGGAACGAGCGGCGTCTCGTCGCTGGTGCGGTAGACCGTGGTCTTCAGCCCGGCCACGTAGGGGTCTGCGGCCGCGTCGCGCACGAATGCCTCGAAGCTCGTCGTGAACGACTCGTACGGGTGGTGGACCAGGATGTCGCTGCGCTTGATCTCCTCGAAGAACTCGCCCGGCTCGTCGATCTCCGCGACCCGAGCTTGGGTGACGGGCACCCACGGCTCGTCCTTGAGGTCGGGCCTGTCGAGCTTGGCGAGCTGCATGACGTCCGCAAGGTCGAGCAGGCCCGAGACCGGGACGAGCTGCTCGGGGTCCGCGCCGAGCCCGGAGAGCAGTCGGGCCCGCATCGCCTCCGACATCGACTCGGACACCTCGACGCGGACCGCGTCGCCGAACCGCCTCCGCCGGAGTTGCAGCTCGACGGCCTCGAGCAGGTCGTCGGCCTCGTCGGACACCGCGAAGTCCGCGTCCCGCGTGACGCGGAAGGCCGCGCACTCGACGATCACCATCTTCGGGAACAGCGAGCCGAGGAAGTGTGAGATGACGTGCTCCAGCGGAAGGAAGACGCCCCGGGTCCCGACGGGGAGGAAGCGCGGGAGCAGCTCCGGCACCTTCACGCGCGCGAAGCGCTCCTCCCCGGTGTCGGGGTCGCGTACGAAGATGCCGAGGCTGAGCGACAGGCCGGAGATGTACGGGAAGGGTTGGCCCGGCCCGACGGCGAGCGGCGTCAGCACGGGGAAGACTGCGCGCTCGAATTGGTCGGCGAGCTGCTGGACCTCCTTGTCCCGCAGGTCTTCGACTCGCCCCACGAGAATGCCCGCGTCGGTGAGAGCCGGCCTCAGTTCGCGGCGCCAGAGCTTCGACTGGCGCACCGTCAGCTCCGCAACCTTCTTCCGGATCTCGGCCAGAGCTCCCTGCGGCGTCCGGCCGTCCACCGAGCGAACGCTCAGCCCCGCGGCGAGCTGGCCCAGCAGGCCGGCGACGCGCACCATGAAGAACTCGTCGAGGTTGGACGAGAAGATCGAGCAGAACTTCACCCGCTCGAGCAGCGGAACGCCTGGATCCTCGGCAAGCTCGAGGACGCGGGCGTTGAAGTCGAGCCACGAGAGCTCTCGGTTGAGCAGCCGCTCGCCCGCCTTCGCCGCCGACTCCGCCGCTCGCACTACTTCAGCTGCGGATCGAGCTTGTAGCCGACGCCGTAACGCGTGTGGACGAACGCGTGGCGCGAGGCCCGAGCATCGATCTTCTCGCGAAGCTTCCGGATGAAGACGTCGACAGTCCTGTCCCTCCTGGTGAGCCGCCGACCCCAGATCTCCTGGAGCAGCTCGTCACGCGTGACCACTCTCGGGCTCTGCTGCGCGAGCGCGTAGAGGAGGCGGAACTCCGTCGGCGTGAGGCCGGCGCTGCGGCCGTCGAGGTAGGCCTGGACGCTGACCGGATCGATGCGTAGCTCCTCGACCTGGATCTCCTGGCCGCGCTCGGCGGGCTGTGTCCGGACTCCGCGGCGGGCCGCGGCGGACACTCGGGCGACCAATTCTCGCATCGAGAATGGTTTGACGAGGTAGTCGTCGGCACCGAGCTCCAGCGTATGCACCCGGTCATCCTCGCTGCCCCGCGCGCTCACGACGACGATCGGCGTGCCGATCCCCGCCGCACGAGCCGACTCGATCAGCTTCCACCCGTCGAGCGCCGGGAGCATGAGATCGACGACGCAGACCTCCGGTTGCTCGTACCGGAGCCTCGCGAGGCCCGCGACGCCGTTGGAGACCCAGCTCGGCTCCCACCCGGCCTCGGTGAGATGGCTCGCCATCCCCTTGGCGATGATGTCGTCGTCCTCGACGATCAGGACTTTCGCCATGCACGAATCGTGAAGGTGCCTCACCGGGCGTGGGGTGCCTGCATGGTGAAGCAGCGGTAACGAACTGGTGAACGTCGCTAGCGCGGCCCCATCAGCCACACGACCATCGTCTCCCGAAACGACCGGCGGTCCTGGGGAGTCTTGTCGCCCTGGTAGCGGTAGACGGGCTGCCGAAGGATCCGGATCGCCATGAACATCACGCCGACGATGAACGCGAGGCCGATCACGGCGCCGACGAGCATGGCGCCATCCTACGCCGCCAGGCGACGCTGCGACTCCTCGCGCAGGTGCCACGGCACGACGTACGCCGTCAGGTCCGAACGCAGGTAGGCCACGACGGCCTGCTCTGTCTTCGCGCAGGGAAGGAGCGTCTTCCAGGTCTCGAGATGCTCGAGCCGGTGGAAGTCCCCGGTCGCCACCGCCGGGAGGCCGAACTCGGCGATCCAGCCGAAGGTCTGCCGGCGGTTGATCAGCTCCCAGCGGTCGACGAGCCCCGCGACACGGTCGCGGTTCCGCCAGAACCATCGTGTCGTTCGCGCGAGATTCGGGTCGGCTTCGCGTCCGTGAGGATGGGCCGCTATGACGGCTGCCCCTCGGCGGCGCGCGTCCACGAGCGCGTTCTCGAACCCGCCGTCGAGGGAGATCCAGGAGCGGACGCTCAGCGCGAGCGCATGGCCGGCGCCGTCGGGATCGCCGTCGTGGAAGGTGAGCTCGAGACCGGGGACGAGCAGCAGGTCGTACTGCTCTCGCGCCCGCCTGGCCTCCCGCTCGATCGCGGCGAGGTACCTCGGGTACGCCGTCTCGGTGAGGTACGGCTCACCTGTCGGGAGAACGTGGTCGGTGACACAGAGCACGTCGAAGCCGTGGAGGCCGTAGACGTCGACGAGCTCGGTGAGCGTGAGGGTGCCGTCGCTCCACGTGGTGTGCGCATGGAGCTCACAGAGAAGCGGTGTCCTGTCCATGGAGGCAGCGTGGCTGCCCGCAAGGGCCGTCTGGGAGGAAAAGCGGTGAACGAGCAGGGAAGAGGCGGAGAACGCGGTGGGCCCCGGGCCGCCGGGGCCACACACGCTCGGAGCGAGGGACGCGCCCGGCGGCGAGGTCAGCGCGGGGCGCGTCGTCATCCTCCACCTCCCGCCGCCGGCGTGGGCGTCGGCCTGGTGAACGCGACGTATCGATCGGGCGACCGCGCCTACTTGCCACCACTTCTTCACCTCAGCGACACCACGCCGATGCACCACCCGGTGCTGAAGTGGCCACACTGCCGGTCGATGCGAGCCCTGATCGCGATCGTGGCCGCCGCTGTCCTCCTGCTCGCCGCGTGCGGCGGGGACGACGGAGGTGACGGCGGGTCCGGCGGCACGATTCGCTCGGACGGTTCGAGCACCCTCGGCCCATTCATGCAGGCGGCCGCGGAGCGCTTCCAAAGGGAGAACGAGGACGCGCGTGTGACGGTCGGAGTCTCCGGCACCGGCGGTGGGTTCGAGCGGTTCTGCCGCGGCGAGACCGACATCTCGAACGCGTCCAGGCCGATCGACGAGGAGGAGGAGCAGGTCTGCTCGGGCCAGCAAATCGAGTTCGTCGAGCTTCCGGTCGCGAACGACGCGCTCACGGTGGTCGTCAATCCGCAGAACGATTGGGCGACCTGTCTCACGACCGAGCAGCTGAAGAAGATCTGGCAGCCGGGCTCGAAGGTCGACTCGTGGAAGGACGTGGATCCGAGCTTCCCGGACGAGCCGCTGAAGCTCTATGGCCCGGGCACGGACTCCGGCACGTTCGACTACTTCACGGACGAGATCAACGGCGAGGAAGGGGCGAGCCGCAGCGACTACTCGGCGAGCGAGGACGACAACGTCATCGTCCGGGGCGTCGAGGGTGACCCGGGCGCGCTGGGGTACTTCGGGTTCACCTACTTCGAGGAGAACGAGGACAGCCTCAAGGCGCTCGAGATCGATTCAGGCGACGGCTGCGTCGCGCCGAGCGCCGAGACTGCTCAGAGCGGCGAGTACAAGCCGCTCTCGCGCCCGCTGTTCATCTACGCGAAGCGGGACGCCCTCGAGCGGCCCGAGGTGCGGGAGTTCGTCGACTTCATCTTCGCGAACGCCAACGAGATCGCGGACACCGCCCGCTTCATCCCGGCGACGGACGAGCAGATCGCCGAGGCGCAAGCCGCGCTCGAAGCGCGCTAGGGAGGGTTCGGCGAAATACCGGCTGTGCCGCCGGGCCGCGCTGCTCGCCCCCAGGACTGCGTCCTCGGTCGCGCCCGTATCGCAAGGATACGAACGCTCCCTGCGTCCTTGCCTGGAAACGAGCATCGCACCCCGGCAACGAGCGCTATTCCGCCAAACCCTCCTAGGCGACGGCCTCGACCGGCTCGGCGAGCAGGGCTTCCATCGTCCGGCTGAACACGTCGGCGCCGTGTGTCGAGTACGCCTCCGTGAACTCGACCGCACCGTTCAACTCGATCACGACGAAGCTTCCGTCCGGCGCCGGGAGCAGGTCGACGCCGACCAGATCGGCCTCCACGGACGCCGCCGCCCGGATCGCGAGGTCGCAGAGCTCCGGTGCGGGCTCCACGGGCTCACGCACCGCGCCGAGCGCGACGTTCGTCCGCCACTCGCCGGGCGGGGCGATGCGTCTCACCGCTCCGACGACACAGCCGCCTGCGACGACGAGTCTGACGTCGTGGCCCAGCGGCGGAACGAGCTCCTGGACGAGGGCGCCGTGGCTCACGAACCAGGGCCGGTCGGCCATCTCCGCGAGGTGGCGGCGAAGCGCCCCGGAGTCCTCGCACAGCTCGACGTCCACGCCCCAGCTTCCGAACCGCGGCTTGACGACCACGGGTGGCTCGAAGGGGATCGTGTCGGAGGGAGCCGAGACGTGCGCGGTCCGCGGATGCGGAACGCCTGCGTCGGCCAGCGCGCGGCTCGTCGCGAGCTTGTCGTGCGTCGCCACGAGCGTGCGCGGCCTGTTGAGAACGCGGACGCCGGCACCCTCGAGCCGCGCGAGCTCCCAGAGCCCGATCTCGATTCCGTCGAGACCGGGTGCGACGTCGAGTCGGCCGACCGCGACGTCTCCCTCTCGGAGCGTGCGAACCGCGACGGCGGGCTCCAGCACGTCGACCCCGGCACGCGTACTCGCGAGCGCGACGTTGGTCTGAGTCCTGCGATGGGCGACGATTCGCGATCTGCATTTCCTCAAATTGTTGCTGCGAATGGGTGGTTCCTGCAGGCGGATCACCACCTGTTCTCCACTCTCTCCCATCTTCGACACCGGAAGTAGCCTCCTTGAATGCTGTTTCGGCCTGAGGCGTTCGAGCCGCTGAGCCAGGAAACGTGGGACGAGGCGCGGGTGCGGCGCGAGATCCGCGCGATCGTCGCCGATGCCGAGAAGCAGTTCGACCCGGTGTCTCTCTGGCCGGCGGAGGAGTGGGACGCATGGGGCTCGCCGACTCCGCTGACCGGTCTCTACTGCGGAGCCGCTGGAGTGGTCTGGGCGCTCGACGCGCTCCGGCGCGGCGGGCACGCCGACGTCGGGATCGATCTTGCGGCCGCCGTGCAGCGCGCGCTCGAACGCGCTCGTGAGGCGCCGGAGCTCTCGGAGGCGGAGGATTTCGAGCTGCCCCGCGCATCTGCTGCCGCGCTCTTCAGCGGCGAGACCGGCGTCCTCGTCGTGGCCTGGAGGGTCGGAGGCGGCGCGTCGCTCGAGCCGCTGCTCGAGGAGCGGATCCTCGAGAGCCGCGAGAGCGACGCCAACGAGGTGATGTGGGGCGCGCCGGGCGGGCTGCTGGCCGCACGGGCGCTCCTCGACTGGACGGGCGACGAGCGCTGGGCGCAAGCTTGGAGGACGACGGCCGACGCGGTGTGGGAGGCGCGCGACGAGGACGGGCTGTGGACGCAGCGGCTGTTCGGGAAGACGAGCAGCGGCTTAGGCCCCGCCCACGGTCTCGCCGGAATCGTCCGCGCGCTCCTCGGCGGGGGCGATCTGCTCACGCCGCACCGGCGTCAGAGGCTCGTGGCCGACACGGTGCGCATCCTCGAGCGCAACGCCGTGCGTGAGGATGGCTTCGTGAACTGGCCGCCGGGCGACGGCGGCCCTCTCGAAGGAGGGGACGGCGACGCCGCGACTCCAGTGGTGCCACGGCGCGCCCGGCATCGTGATCTCCGCGGCGGACATCCTCCCGGAGGAGCTGCTGCTCGCCGGCGCGGAGCTCACTTGGAGAGCTGGACCGCACGAGCTGAAGAAGGGCGCGTCGATCTGCCACGGCACGGCGGGCAACGGCTATGCGTTCCTGAAGGCCTTCGAGCGGACCGGCGACGAGCAGTGGCTGGAGCGAGCGCGCCGCTTCGCCGTGCACGCGCTCGGGCAGGTCGAGCGCAGGGGAACCGGCCGCTATTCGCTGTTCACGGGCGACCTCGGCGTTGCGGTCTACGCAGCCGACTGTCTCGACGGCACCACGCGGTATCCGGTCCTCGAGACCTGGGAGTAGCCGCCGCGCCCGGGTGCTTGTGTTCCATGTCACTTGAAGTGGTAGTAGGGGTTGGGGAATCGCCCGACGAGGAGGTCGTGGAGGATCGGCTCTAGGGTCTCGCGGCGGCGTCGCCTGCTGGCTCGCTGCTCGATGAGCAGGCGCCGGACCGCCGAGTAGCTCGGGCGCGGAAGACCGATCCTGGCCGAGACCGGAGCAAGGCGCCGAACCGCCTCGGCAGGCGAGATCTCCGTGCCGGACAGGATCCAGAGCGCTCGCTCGAACTCGGGATGAAGTGACTGGCCACGCACTCCACGAGCGTGGCCGAGGAATGGTCACGGGAGTGTCGTGGCATGGAACACAAAGTGGGACCGAGCGTCACTTCGGCTGCGGCTCGAGCTTGTAGCCGACGCCGTAGCGCGTCTGGATGAACGTGTGGTCCTGGGCCTTCCGGTCGACCTTCTCGCGGAGCTTGCGGACGAAGACGTCCACGGTCCGGTCGCGGTGGGTCTCCCGCCGGCCCCAGATCCGCTGGAGGAGCTCGTCGCGCGTCACGACGCGGCCGGACTCCATCGCGAGCGCGTAGAGGAGCCTGAACTCGGTCGGCGTGAGGCCGGCGCTCTCGCCGTGGACGAACGCCTGTACCTCGGCCGGGTCGATCCGGAGCTCCTCGAGCTCGATCGCCTCGCCACGCTGCTCTTGCTCGGCCCGCGTTCCGCGACGCGCGTTGGCCTTCACGCGGGCGACGAGCTCCTTCATCGAGAACGGCTTGACGAGGTAGTCGTCGGCGCCGATCTCGAGCGCGTGCACCCGGTCGTGCTCGGTGCCCCGGGCCGAGACGACCACGATCGGCGTCCCGATCCCCTCGCTGCGGGCGCTCTCGATCAGCTTCCAGCCGTCGGTCCCGGGGAGCATCAGGTCGACGACACACACATCGGGCCGTTCGAAGCGGAGGCGTGCCAGCCCAGCGGTGCCGTTCTCGACGCGGATCGGGTCGAACCCGGCCGCGGTGAGATGGTGCGCCATGCCGTCTGCGATGACGGCGTCGTCTTCGACGATCAGGACCTTCGCCATACTCGTGAGCAGTGAGGTGGCTCTTCGCGAGAGACCGCGAGGACCGCGGCGAGGATACAGAGGAGCTTCGGCTTCGCGCGGAGCGTGCCCGCGCGCTCGTGGAGGAGAGCCGGGAGATGCTCCTCGTCCTCGACGCGGAGAACCGCGTCCTGGCGGCGAGCCGCGCCGCCCGGCAGGGCCTGGACGGGATCGAGGAGGGACGGCCGGTGCCCGACGAGCTCCTGGGCGACGGTCGGCACGAGCCCGTCCGGGTGCCGTACGAGGTCGAGGGGAGGAGCGAGGCGCTGCTCTACCTCAGCCCGCCCGGCGAGCTCGCCGCCTACGAGGAGCTCAGGGCCGGCTTCACGGCGGCGGTCTCGCACGAGCTGCGGACGCCGCTGGCGCGCCTGCTCGCCCTGCTGGAGACAGCGTCGCTTCCGGGGCAGGACACTGCGGCGCTCGTCGAGCAGGCGCGGACGGAGGTCGAGCACATCCGCGAGCTCATCGACGACATCCTGTTCCTGAGCGAGCTGGAGACGGGACGGGCCGTCGTCGCGCTCGGCTCGACGCGGGCGCTTCCGGTCGTCGAGGAGGTGCTCGCTCGGATTCGGGAGACTGCCGACCGCGCCGGCGTCGCCGTCAGGGCGCAAGGCGATCCTGCGGCTGAGCTGCCGCTCCGACCACGCATGCTGCGGGTCGTCGTCGAGAACCTCGCTCAGAACTCGATCCGCTACGCGGGGCCCGGGAGCACGCTCACCGTCTCCGTCGCCCCCGGCCGTCTGACGGTCGCGGACGACGGCGCGGGCGTTTCCGAGGAGGACCTCCCACGACTCTTCGAGCGGTTCTTCCGGGCGGATCGCGTTCGCGGCTCGCGTGGAACGGGGCTCGGCCTGGCGGTGGTGAAGCACATCGTCGCCGCCGGTGGCGGCACGGTGGAGGCGGAAGGCGCGCCGGGCCACGGCCTGACCATTACGTGTGCGTTCCCTGCTCGCTAGGGCCGTTCACCACTTCGAAACCAGACGGTCACCACATGCCGACCGAGCACTCCCCGAGAATCCTCGCGGTGCGCGCGCTCGCCGTCGCCTGTCTCCTGCTGCTCGTCCTCGCGCTCGCCGGCTGCGGACGGGAACGCCCGTCCGATGAGCCGCTCGCTGCAGACACGACGGCGGAGGGCGAGGATCCGCTCGGCGCATTCGAGGAGGAAAAGCTCAGCGGCCGGCTCTCCGCCGACGGCTCCAGCACCGTCGCGCCGCTGATGAGCCTCGCGGCCGAGCGATTTCGCAAGGCCGAGCCGGCTGTGAAGATCACCGTCGGGACATCGGGGACCGGCGGCGGGTTCGAGCGCTTCTGTCGCGGCGAGACCGATCTGTCGAACGCCTCCAGGCCCATCAAGGAAGAGGAGGAGGCGCTCTGTGCCAAGGAGGGGGTCGCCAGCTTCCCGGTCCAGGTCGCGAACGACGGCATCTCGATCGTCGTGAACAAGAAGAACACCTGGGCCACGTGCCTGACCGTCGACCAGCTCAAGAAGATCTGGGAGCCGGGGTCGAAGGTCGACAACTGGCAGGACGTGGATCCCAAGTTCCCCGACGTCGAGCTCGAGCTCTTCGGTGCGGGCACGGACTCGGGCACCTTCGACTACTTCACCGAGGCGATCGTGGGCGAGGAAGGCGCCAGCCGCACCGACTACACGCCGAGCGAGGACGACAACATCACGGTGCGCGGCGTCTCCGGCGTCAAGGGCGCGCTGGGGTACTTCGGCCTCTCCTACTACACCGAGAACGCGGACCGCCTCAAAGCGCTCGCGGTCGACGGCGGCGACGGCTGCGTCGAGCCCAGCGTCGAAAGCGTTCAGGACGGCTCGTACAAGCCGCTGTCACGGCCGCTGTTCACCTACGTGAACGAGGACGCGATTGCCGAAAAGCCTGCACTCGAGCCCTTCCTCACCTACGTGCTCGACAACGAGGTGCGGATCGCCAGGGGCGCGAAATTCGTGCCGATGACGACACCGCAGATCGACGAAGCAAGAACGGCCTTGGAGAGCGGCGGGGTCGGTGTCGAGGAATGAAACCTCGTTCACCAGATCGCCACCACACGGCTACTTCCCAGGAACCCATGGCCCGAGCGGACGTCTGTTCAATCGCGTGCGACCAGGCAGGAATCTGAAAGGGGACTTCAGCATGAGAGTTCGTAAACTCTTGCTCGTCGGAGGGGCTACCGCGGCTGTCGCGTTTGCGTCGGTCGCGGCTGCGGTTGCCGGCGTGCAGGCGATCAGGGGGACCGTCCAGGCGGACGGCTCCAGCACGGTCGCACCCTTCGCGCAGGCTGCTGCTGAATCGTTCGAGCGCAAGTACTCGGGGGCCCGCGTCGTGGTCGGCGTGTCCGGCACCGGCGGCGGCTTCGAGCGCTTCTGCAAGAACGAGACCGACCTGTCCAACGCCTCCAGGCCGATCCGGCTGTCCGAGGCGGCAAAGTGCCATGCCGCTGGAATCGGCTACATCCAGTTCCTGGTGGCCAACGACGGCATCTCGCTCACGGTCAACCGCCAGAACACGTGGGTGAACTGCTTGACCACTGCAGAGCTGAAGCGGATCTGGGACCGCGGCTCGAACGTCGACAACTGGAGCCAGGTTCGGCAGGGATTCCCGAACGTCCCGCTGCGGCTCTTCGGCCCCGGCACGGACTCGGGCACGTTCGAGTTCTTCACCGAGAAGATCAACGGGTCGGCCCGGCGGAGCCGGTCGGACTACTCGGCCTCCGAGGACGACAACGTGCTGGTGCGGGGCGTCGCAGGCGAGCGCGGAGCGCTCGGCTATTTCGGGCTCTCGTACTACATCGCGAACAAGAGCCGCCTGAAGGTTCTCCAGGTGAACAGTGGCGACGGCTGCGTCACTCCGACCGTCGCGAGCGTCCAGAACCGCTCGTACAAGCCGCTCGCCCGCGGGCTCTTCGTCTACTCGAAGAAGAAGGCGTTCAAGCGTGACGTCGTGGCCGGGTTCATCCGGCACATGATCGTCAACGAGAAGGCGATCTCGCGGACTGCGAAGATCGTCCCGCTGACCAGGGCGCAGCTCCGCAAGGCGCAGCGTCAGTACAACACCGCATTCAGGAACCGCAAGAACTACTAAGGGGAACGTAGGGCCGGAGTGGCGACACGCGCTGCAGCACAACAGCCGCTCCGGCTCCGCGCCACTCGCCGCCGCTGGGGCGAGGACGTCGTCAAGGCGGCCCTCGCCCTCTGCGCGTTCGTCTCGGTCGCGACCACGGTGGGCATCGTCGTCGCGCTCTTCGTGCCCGCGATCGAGTTCTTCAGCGAGATCTCGATCGTCGACTTCCTGACGGGGACGGACTGGTCCCCGCTCTTCGAGCCGCCCGCGTTCGGCGTCCTCCCGCTGATCGCGGGCACGCTGCTCGTGACCGGTTGCGCTTGCCTCGTCTGCATCCCGTTCGGGCTCGGCTCGGCGATCTACCTGAGCGAGTACGCGCGGCCGCGGACTCGGAAGTACCTCAAGCCGATACTCGAGGTCCTGGCCGGCATCCCGACCGTGGTGTACGGCTACTTCGCGCTGACGTTCGTGACGCCGCTCCTCCAGGACATCGGCGTGGGTGTCGGCGTCTTCAGCGCCCTCAGCGCCGGCCTCGTGATGGGAGTGATGCTCCTGCCGACGGTCGCCTCCGTCTCGGAGGACGCGATGTCCGCGGTTCCGCGGGATCTGCGCGACGGGGCGTATGCACTCGGATCCACGAGGCTCCACGTTTCGACGCGGATCGTCGTCCCGGCTGCGATCTCGGGGATCATCGCGTCCTTCGTCCTCGCGATCTCTCGGGCGGTGGGCGAGACGATGATCGTGCTGATCGCCGCCGGCGGGCAGCCGAACTGGACGTGGAATCCACTCGACGCCGTCCAGACCATGACCGCGTTCATCGCCGCCACCGGCCAGGGCGATGTCCCGACAGGGTCGATCGAGTACAAGACGATCTTTGCGGTCGGGGCAGCGCTCTTCGTCATGACGTTCGTGATGAACCTGTTCGCCATCCGGCTCGTCCGGCGCTTCCGTGAGGTGTACGAATGAGCGCTGCTGCCGGGAGCATTCGCCGCGGCAAGCCGCGCGGGCTCTGGGCCGGTCGCATCTTCCTCGGCTTCCTGGTGACCTCGCTGGCCATCGGGTTTCTCACGCTCGGGGCGCTGCTCGCGCAGGTCTTCCTCGAGGGCTACAAGTGGGTCGACGCCGTCCTCTTCTTCGAGCCGCCGTCTGCCGATCCGCTGATCTCGGGCGCTCGTCCGGCGATCCTTGCGACGATCTATCTCGGGATCATCATCATCGTCCTGTCCGTGCCACTCGGCGTCGGGACGGCGATCTATCTCGAGGAGTATGCGAACCGCGACCGCTGGTACAACCGGATGCTCGAGGTCAACATCCAGAACCTCGCCGCGGTGCCCTCGATCGTCTACGGGATCCTGGGCCTTGCGTTCCTTGTACGCGGAATCGGCCTCGGCCGGGTCCTGCTCGCCGGCGGGATGATCCTGACGCTGCTCGTGCTCCCGACGGTGATCATCGCCGCGCGGGAGGCGATTCGCGCCGTTCCCGACACGATCCGCCAGGGGGCGTACGCGCTCGGCTCGACCAAGTGGCAGGTCGTCTGGCGGCAGGTGCTCCCGGCGGCGATCCCGGGGATCGCGACCGGCTCGATCCTCGCGCTCTCCCGGGGCTTGGGCGAGACGGCGCCGCTGCTCCTGGTGGGCGCGCTCACCTACGTCTCCTTCAACCCGACCGTCCTCGGCGACTTCACCGCGCTCCCCGTGCAGATCTACCAGTGGATCGCACGGCCCCAGGAGGAGTTCAGGACCTTGGCCGCCGCGGGGATCATCGTCCTCCTCGCGATCCTTCTGACCCTGAATGCGTTCGCGATCTGGCTCCGAAACAAATACGAACGAAGGTGGTGACCCCTAGGTGTCCGTCAAAATGGCCGACGTGACCGTCAATCTCGCCGAGCAGGTCCGCGAGCTCCCTCCGAGAGAGTCACGCGAGGTCGTGTTCGACGTCGAGGACCTCGCTGTCTCGTATTCAGGGAACAAGGCCCTCCAGGAGGTCTCGCTCGAGATCTACAAGAACTTCGTGACGGCGTTCATCGGCCCGTCCGGCTGTGGCAAGAGCACGTTCATCCGTTGCTTCGACCGCATGAACGACCTGATTCCGACCGCCAGCGTGGAGGGCACGATCCTCTACCACGGCGAGGATCTCTACGGTCCCCACGTCGATCCGGTCGAAGTGCGGAAGCGGATCGGCATGGTCTTCCAGAAGCCGAACCCGTTCCCGAAGTCGATCTACGACAACGTCGCCTTCGGGCCGCGCGTCCTCGGCATGGACGACCACCTGGACGAGCGCGTCGAGAAGGCGCTTCAGCAGGCGGCCCTTTGGGACGAGGTCAAGGACCGGCTCAAGGCGGGCGCCCTCGGCCTCTCAGGCGGCCAGCAGCAGCGGCTGTGCATCGCGCGCTGCCTCGCGGTCGAGCCCGAGGTGATCCTGATGGACGAGCCGGCGTCGGCGCTCGACCCGATCGCGACGACGCGCATCGAGGACCTCATGCACGAGCTGAAGAAGGACTACACGATCGTCGTCGTCACCCACAACATGCAGCAGGCGGCGCGCGTAGCGGACATGACGGCGTTCTTCAGCGTCACGCGCGGCGAAGAGGGCCAGCGCACCGGCATCCTCGTCGAGTACGACGCGACGTCGAAGATCTTCACGCAGCCCTCCGACAAGCGGACGGAGGACTACGTGACCGGCCGCTTCGGTTAGGAAATCTGGATGTCCGGTCACATTGACGCGGACTATGGTGGCGGGATGCGGATGTCCTTCCACGAGTGATCTCAACCGACTGGAGGCGAACCTCCAGGAGGAGAGCGAGCTCGTTCTCCGGTCGCTTCGCGGGTGCGCTGAACGCGCTGGAGCAGCAGGACGCCGAGCTCGCCGACGAGGTGATCGCGTTCGACGACGAGGTCGACGCCCGGTACCTCGAGATCAGCCAGGGCATCGAGCAGCTGCTCGCCCGCCAGACCCCGGTGGCAGGCGACCTCAGGCTCGTGCTCGCCGTGCTGCACATCAACCTCGGTCTCGAGCGCATGGCCGATCTCTGCGTGACGATCGCGAAGCTGACGAAGCTGACTGCGGATCTGCGCCCCGATGAGCCGCTCGTCGAGGCCTTCGAGGAGATGGGAGCCCGGGCCGAGGAGATGACGCGTGTTGCCATGCGCTCGTTCGCCGAGCGCGACCAGGCAGGCGCCGAGAGCCTCGTCGAGCTCGACGAGCTGATCGACCGCGCCAACCGACGCGTCGTTGAGCACGTGATCGAGCTGGGTCCCGACCCGGCGTTGCGCGAGTGGGGCGTCCGGATGATCGTCGCCTCGCGGTGCCTCGAGCGCATCGGCGACCACGCCGTCGACATCGGCGAGCAGACCGCGTACCTCGTCACCGGCGAGTTCCGCGAGTTCACCGACGCCTCGCACCCCGAGGGCGTCTCCGAGCTCGGCGAGTAGCACGACATGAACCAGCTCCTCGCGTTCATCCGCTAAGCACGCTTAACACAGGAACAAGGACCCGTTAACCGGGCTGAACCATGGTGAACAAAAAGCCCGGTACTAATTCCGCGTGCTGAGACCTCCCCGCGTTCTCTCTAGCGTGGCCCCGCTTCTCATCTCGGCAGTGGTGGGAGGCGGGGTTGCGCTCGCGGGTGCCGCTCTCATCGGCGTCTTCGACGACACGCAGACCGTGGAGGTTCCGGTTTCGGGGCCCCAGTCCGTGGCTCCCGCCGACTTCGCGCAGAATCGCCGCCTGTCGGTCAACGAGATCTACCGCCGTGGCGCGCCCGGTGTTGTCCAGATCACGACGACGAGCACGGTCGAGGTCGAGCCCGATCCCTTTCTGAACCCGTTCGGCTTCCCCGAGCAACAGCGGCAGCAGGCGCTCGGCTCGGGGTTCGTCATCGACACGGCCGGGCGGATCGTCACGAACTTCCACGTGGTCGAGGGCGCCGAGCAGATCGAGGTCAGCTTCTCCAACCGCGACAGCGTCCGCGCCAGGGTGATCGGCACCGATCCGTCGACCGATCTCGCTCTGCTGAAGGTGAACGTCGACGCTCGCGCTCTGCGGCCTCTGGAGCTCGGGAACTCGGACAAGGTGCGCGTGGGCGACTCGGTGGTCGCGATCGGGAACCCGCTCGGGCTCGAGCGGAGCGTGACCGCGGGAATCGTCAGCGCGCTCCACCGACCGCTGACGGCGCCGAACGAGTTCACGATCGACGACGTCATCCAGACGGACGCGTCCATCAACAGTGGCAACTCCGGCGGCCCGCTGATCGCCGCGAATGGCTCCGTGATCGGCGTCAACACCGCGATCGCGACCGGGAACACCGGGGCGCAGGGCAACATCGGAATCGGCTTCGCCGTGCCGATCAACACCGTCCGCAACACCGTGGCGCAGCTGATCGAGAAAGGTCGCGTCGAGCACCCGTTCATCGGGGTCAGCGCGCAGGAGGTCGATCAGGAGATCGCGGAGCTCTTCAACCTTCCGGCCGATCGCGGCCTGCTCGTCGTCCGCGTGTACGAGGACAGCGGCGCCGCGGCGGCGGAGCTGCAGGCGGGCTCGCGCGAGGTCGTGATCGACGGGCAGAGCTACCTGCTCGGCGGGGACTTCATCGTCGAGATCGACGGCAAGCCCGTGTCGGAGGCGCAGGACCTCCGGCGGGCGATCATGGGGAAGAAGGTCGGCGACGAGATCACTGTCGAGGCGTACCGCGGCGACGAGAAGCGCAGCTTCAAGGTGAAGCTGGGCCGCCAGCCGGCCACCTCGCAGGACTAGCTTCCGAGCGCCTGCTCGGCGGCGGCCTTCACTCCCTCGCCCCAGGTTGGGAACGCGTGGTGCATGTGCGCCAGGTCGTCGACGGTCGCGCCCATCTTCAGCGCGAGCGCCAGGCCCTGGACCACGTCGCTCGCGTTGCGCGTGACCACGTGGAGGCCGAGCACGCGGCGCGATTCTCGCTCCCAGACGAGCTTGTAGAGCCCGTGCTTCGTGTTCGTGTACGACGCGCGCTGGACGTACTTGATCGGGTGGATCGCGGTCTCGACGTCGAGCCCGTCGTCGCGTGCCTGCTGCTCGGTGAGGCCGACGGCTGCCAGCTCCGGGTCGGTGAAGATCGCCGTCGGGAGCCAGTCGTAGTCCGCCCGAGCACCGTTCGAACCGAACATGTCGTCCACCGCGACTCGGGCCTCGTACTGCGCGACCGGCGTGAACTGGTACTTGCTCGTCACGTCGCCCGCCGCCCAGACGCCGTCCACGGACGTGCGTAGGCGGTCGTCGACGACGATCCCCCCGCGCTCGTGCTCGATTCCGGCCCGGTCGAGCTCGAGCTCCTCGAGGTTCGGCGCGCGTCCGGACGCAAGCAGGATCTGCTCGACCTGCAGCTCGTCGCCTCCCACGGTTGCGACGATCGCGCCGCCCTCGCGCCGGACCCGCTCCACGGTCGTGCCAGTCCGTATGACGATGCCCTCGTCCTCGAGCGCGGCCGTCAACTGCTCGGCCGCGTCCGCGTCCGACCTCGGCGAGATCCGGTCGGCGCCCTGGACGACCGTTACCTTCGAGCCGAAGCGCGAGAAGGTCTGCGCCAGCTCGAGCCCGACGGGCCCGCCGCCGACGACCAGCATCGACTCGGGGAGCTCGGTCAGCTCGAGCGCGGAGACGTGGTCGAGCCAGCCGGTCTCGTCGAGGCCCTCGATCGGCGGCACAGCCGTGCGCGACCCGGTCGCGACCAGGACGCGCTCGGCCGACAGCCGAGTCCCGTTCACCTGGATCGTCTGCGGGTCGACGAAGGCGCCGGTGCCGTCGAAGGTCGCATGGCCCGCGCCATGCAGCCGCTCCATCCAGGTCTCGCCGGAGACGATCAGCGAGTCCTTCCGCGCCTTCACCTTCGCCAGGTTGGCGCGCGCCGGACCGACCTCGATGCCGAGCGGCTCCGCCAGGTTCTCGATGTCGTGAGCGAGCTCGGCGGCGACGAGGTACGCCTTCGTCGGCTTGCAGGCGACGTTCGGGCAGCTGCCGCCCCAGCGCGTGTTCTCGATCAACGCCACGCGCGCGCCGTGCTCCTTCGCCGCCTTGTTGGCGCCGTCCCTGGCGCCCGACCCCGAGCCGAGGACGATCAGGTCGAACTGCTCGCTCATTGCATGCCTCCGCGGTAGGTTCGGTGCGTGGACATCCTCGCGTTCCTCGGTATCTCCGCGCTCGTGATCGTCACGCCCGGACAGGACACGGCGCTTGCGATCCGGAACTCGCTGCTCGGCGGGCGGCGGGGCGGAGTCTTCACGGCGCTCGGCGTCTCGACCGGACAGGCCGTGTGGGCGCTCGCGACGAGCGTCGGGCTCGCGGCGCTGATCGTCGCCTTCGAGCCCGCGTTCGTGGCCCTGAAGCTCGCCGGCGCCGCCTTTCTCGTCTACCTCGGCGCCCAGGCGCTGCTCGCTGCGATCCGAGGGACGCACGTGGAGCGCCGTGAGGCCGGCGGGCCGCTCACCTCGGGCGTCGCGTTCCGCCAGGGGATCCTCAGCAACCTGGGGAACCCGAAGATGGCGGTCTTCTTCACGAGCCTGCTGCCGCAGTTCGGCGCCGAGTCGTTCGGCGGCCTGCTCGCGCTCGGGCTCGTCTTCTGCACGATGACCTTCGTGTGGCTCAGCGGCTACGCGTTCGTTGTGGCGCGGGTCGGCGACGTTCTCCGCCGGCCGGTGGTGCGGCGGTTCTTCGACGCGGTGCTCGGAACCGTCCTCGTCGCCCTCGGGTTCCGGCTCGCGGCCGAACGCCGCTAGTGATCGAGCAGCGGTTCGGCGAGAGCACGCCGCTCTCCATCGGCGTCGAGGAGGAGGTCATGCTCCTCGATGCCCAGTCGCTTGCGCCGGTCGGCGCGATCCGAGAGCTCCTGGCGGAGACGGACGGGCTCGACCTGCCGGGCACGCTGAAGACGGAGCTCCACGCGTCCGTCGTCGAGCTGAACACCGAGGTTTGCGCGTCGGTGGACGAGGCGGTCGCGGCGATCGGCGTCCTGCGTGCTCGTACGTCGGAGGCGCTCGGGGAGCTCGGCCTCGTGATGGCGGCTGCCGGCTCACACCCCTTCGCCGAGCCCGAGGACCTGCCGATCACGGACGAGAAGCGCTACCAGGAGATGGTCGGCTACGCCGGCGTGACGGCACGCAGACAAGGCGTGAACGGCCTGCACGTCCACCTCGGGATGCCGGGTCCCGACGAGTGCATGAGCGCGCTCGAGACGCTGCTGCCCTGGATGCCGTTCGTCCTTGCGGTATCGGCGAACTCGCCGTTCATGTCGGGCCGGGCAACCGGTCTCGCCTCGAACCGGGCGGAGATCCTCGCGCAGCTGCCGCGGAGCGGCGCGCCGCCGGTGTTCGACGGTTACGCCGAGTGGGAGCGATGGATCGAGGGGCTCGTAGCCACGGGTCTGATGAAGGAGTACACGCAGGTCTGGTGGGACATCAGGCCCCATCCGAAGTTCGGCACGCTCGAGATCCGCATGCCCGACCAGCCGACCGGACTCGACCGGACGGCCGGCTTCGTCGCGCTCCTGCGGGATCTCTGCGAGTGGGCGCTCGAGCAGCCCGCCGCGGAGCCGGCCGACCGCGGGATCTACCAGCAGAACAGGTGGGCGGCGGCGCGGTACGGGCCAGACGCCGAGTTGATCCACGACGGGCGTCTCGTCCGGGTGCGCGATCTCTACGAGGAGCTTCCGGTCGAGACCTCGCTCGACCCGGAGCTCTCCGAGGGCGCGCTGCAGCTCGCTCAGGGCGATGCCGGCGCAGCCTGCGCCGATATCGTGCGCCGCACATGGCCGTCGTAAAGGAGACGATCGAGGTCAGCGGCATCCGCTGCGAGCGGTGCGTGAACCGTCTCGCGGCCGCGCTCCGCGGTCACGAGGGCCTCGAGTTCGCGACCGCGAACCTGATGGGTCAGGTCGTGCTCGAGTGGGACGACGAGCGGACGAGCCGTGAGGACATCGTCGACGCCATGGCAGGCGCCGGCTTCAAGCAGCAGCCGGCTTCGGTCTAGCGCCGGTCTTCCGGAACGTCCGAGAGCCGGTCGCCGAGGAGCGCCGGCGACTCGTCCGGCATCCCGTCGGTCGATTCGGCCGTTCCCTCACGGATCTGGGCCCGCTCTTCGGTCGCCGTCTCGCCGCCTGCGGTCTCGGACGTGTCGCCGAGCCCGTAGTGCCGCGCGACGGTCTCGCGGTCGAAGCCGTCGTCTACCTTCGGGGACTCGCCGATCAACTCGCCGGAGAGCGTCGTTCTGACTTCCTTGGCGTCGTCGTCGACGTCCACGGACGACTTCGGGACCGCGTAGCGATGCTTGCGAAGCGTCCCGTGCTCGACGATGACGAAGTCGTCCTGCTGGTCGACGACGGTGCCCCAACGCTTGTCGTCGACCACGGTGATGAGGTCATATCCATTCATGGACCGGGCTGTACCCGGAATAGCGGACCCCGAATCTCCGTTCTCCTAGCTGGGAAACACGGCTGCTACGGTCGAGTCGATGAGTGAAGCCTCGGAAGGCTCGGCCCGGCAGCTTGCAACGGACGCGCGCGATCGCGTGCGATTCGAAGAGGAGGCTCTCGACCTGTCAGACCAGGTGTACGGCGTTGCCCGACGGCTCGTCGGCTCGCGCGAGGAGGCGGAGGACCTCGTCCAGGAGACGTACGCGCGGGCCTTCCGAAGCTGGCGGTCGTTCCAGCCGGGCACCAACCTGCGGGCCTGGCTCTTCCGGATCCTCACCAACCTGAACATCGACCGCGGGCGGAAGGTGCAGCGCACGCCGGATCTCCAGCCGCTCGAGGAGAGCGACTATTTCCTCTACAACAAGCTCGAGGAGACGTCGTCGGACGGGCCTCCCGCCGAGCGCCGTGTCGTCGAGCGGTTGTCGCAGAATGACGCCGTGACCGCGCTGGCGGATCTCCCGCACGACTTCCGGGACGTCGTCCTGCTGGTCGACCTTGCCGACTTCACCTACAGCGACGCCGCACAGATCCTCGACATTCCGATCGGGACCGTGATGTCGCGACTGCATCGAGGGCGGCGCATGCTCAAGGGCTCGCTCGCGGCCACGGCCGCCGACGAATCGTGATGTCCGGTTTCGCCTTCGACCCGTGCGACAAGTGCGAGCAGATGATGCAGCCGTTCCTGGATCGCGTGCTCACCGACGTGGAGATTCGGGAAGCCGAGGTCCATCTGGACGGCTGCGAGTACTGCCGGAAGCGGTACCGCTTCGAGGTCGAGTTCCGGACCTTCGTCCGGCAGGCGGTGGCTGAGCCGATGTCGCCGGAGCTGAAGGCGAAGCTCCGCGCGCTGCGAACGCCGCTTTAACTCAGCGGCCGCGGCGGCCCGACGATCACGACGTCCTCGCGCGGCCGCATGAACGCGTTCATTCTGCTGGCCCTCCTCTCAACCTGCGAGGGATCTCATCGGCAAGATCGACGTCACCTGGAGACCCGAGGTCGTCGCAGGGAATCAGGACAGGATCGAGCGCGCGGGCGCCCTCGTCCGGGATCCGGTTCCAGGCGGGGCGCGCCAGGACGACGGGGTGCCCGCGATCGCCGTCGTAGGACGCGGCGACGACGTCCCCGGCGCCGTCACGCCAGGCGGCGACGACGCGGTCGACGGCGGCAGGGGAGAGATCGGGCCCGTCGGCGAGGACGACGACTGCCGCCTCGACATCCCCGCCCAGGGCGGCGAGGCCGCAGCGCAGCGAGGCGCCGGGGCCGCGGTCCCAGTCCGGGCATTGGACGACGCGGGCATCGGTCTCCAGCGGATGGGCGCCGGCCACGACGAGGATGTCGGCCACGGAGCTGTCCCGGACCCGGCGCAGGACCTCCGGCAGGAGCAGTGCCTGCTTCGGGCCGCCGAATCTCGACGCCGCACCTGCTGCAAGGACGACTGCTGTGACCATCCGATGATTGTCCCGCCGGGACAGGCCCCGGTGTCGGACCCCGAAACGTGTCAAGACCAGAATGCGCCGAAAGTGTGACAACGGGAGGCCGGCCGTGCCGGGCCTAGGGCTCGCCCTCAGGCGCCGGAAACGGCGGTGCTCTTGATCACGATTCGCTCCGTCGGTGCCTCGGTCTGCGGATTTCCGAGCTTGCCGATCTTCTCGACGACGTCCATGCCCTCGACGACCTTCCCCACGACGGCGTAGTCGGGCGGCAGGTTCGCATTGTTCGCGGTCACGATGAAGAATTGGCTACCCCCGGTGCCCGGCTGCTCGAACTGCGACTTCGCCATGGCGACGACGCCCTTCGTATACGCCGTGTCGGGCTTGGGCGCATCGATCGTCGTGTACCCGGAGCCTCCGTTGCCCGTGGCGGTCGGGTCGCCGCCCTGAATGATGAAGCCGGGCACGATCCGGTGGAACCGCGTGTTGTCGAAGAACCCGTCGCCGGCGAGGTCGACCATCGAGTCGCCGTTGCAGGGGGCGCTGCGCGGGTCGATCTCCACGGTGAACTCGCCGTGCGAGGTGACGAACTCGATCCTTGGCTTGGACGTCGGGATCGAGCGGCTGGATGTCCGGCGCGTTGGACGGATCCTGGATCTCGACCTCGCACGAGTCGACCACGGGGCCGGGGCCGGAGTCGTCGCCGCCGCAGCTCGCCGCGAGTGCTGACCAGGGCCACGAGCAGCAGGGCGACGCGCTTCACGCTGCGACCTCGTCGAGCGCGCGCCGAATCGAGCGTCCTGGCGATCTCGACCTTGTAGGCGTTCTGTCGAAGCGGCGTCGCCGAATCGAGCGCCTGCTCGCCGTCGAGGAGCCACGGGATCGGCGCCAGTCCCGAGGCCGCGATCCGCGTCCCGCCGGCGAGGCGCGCCGTGGCGATGCCGACGAGCGCGAACGAGAACAGGCGTCTGTCCATGGCCTTGAGGTAGGTGCTGGCCTGCGGCGCCGGCACGTCCAGCTCGAGGATCAGCTCGCCCGGCTCGAGTGCCGTCATCTCGCGGTCATCATCCGTCGGAAGGCGGTAGAGGTCCGCGAGCGGCAGCTCGCGTCGGTCTGTCAGGAGCGTAGCGTCAAGGGCGAGGAGGGCGGCGGCAGGATCCGAGGGGTGCGCCGACGCGCACGGCGCGTTCGCGATGACCGCGTGCTCTCGATGCATCCCCTCGCGGGCAAGGCAGCGGTCGCCGCCGTGGAGCCAGCAGGGGTACTTGAGCCGCCAGTACCAGCAGCGCGTCGCCTGGAGGAGGTTGCCGCCGATCGTGCCCATCGAGCGGATCTGGGGCGACGCCGCGAGCCGGCAGGCCTCGCGGAGAGCGTGGGGGATCTGCGAGTCGGCCTCGAGCTCCTCGAGAGTCGTCCCGGCGCCGATTCGCGTCCCGTCGATCCCTCGTGGGACGACGGCGCGGACGTCCACGATCGAGTCCGCGGGGACGATCCCGTCGCGGAGCATCGGCACGAGGTCGGTCCCGCCGGCGAACGGAATCGATCCGTTGTCGAGCGCAGACCGTGCCGCCTCGAGAGAATCAGGCCGTAGGAGCTCCAACCTCGTCCCGGCGTCGCTCGCCCGCCTCGCGCAGCGCGCGCAGCATCTCTTCGCGATTGATCGGCAACGACCTGACGTCCGCGCCGGTCGCGTCACGGATCGCGTTCGCGATCGCTGCCGCGGTCGGGATGATCGGCGGCTCGCCCAGCCCCTTGGCGCCGAGGTTTGTCAGATGCGCGTCGGGCTCGTCCACGAGATCGGTCACGATCTCTGGGACGTCTGCAATCGTCGGAAGCTTGTAGGCATCGAGCGTCTGGGTGAGGACCGTCCCGGTTGCCGGGTCGAGCAGCCGCTCCTCGGACAGGGTGTGGCCGATCCCCTGAATGATCCCGCCCTCGACCTGGCTGGACGCGCCCAGCGGGTTGATGACGCGGCCGACGTCGTGGATCGCGGCGATCCTGTCGACGCGCACCTCGCCCGTCTCGACGTCTACGGCGACCTCTGCGACCTGAACGCCGAAGGTCAAGACCCGCATGCCGGTCGGGTTCGGGCCGCGCGAGCCCTTGCCGAGGATCTGGCCGTCCTCGAGCAGGCCGGTGACGTCCTCGAGCGACCACGACTCCCCGTCGGAGGAGACGATCCGGCCGTCCTCCAGGGAAAGCGATCCTTCCTCGCGGTCGTAGCGCTGCGCCGCGATCTCGAGCAGCTGCCGCGCGGCGTCGGCTGCGGCGGCGCGGACCGCCGGCCCCATGGAGGGGATGGTCGAGGAGCCTGCGGAGATCGTGGCGTACGGCCCCCGCGCGGTGTCGCCGAGCGAGACCTCGATCCGGTCGATCGGCAGGCCGAGCTCCTCCGCTGCGATCTGCGCCATCGCCGTCGCGCTTCCGGTCCCGATGTCCTGCATCGCGGTGACGACGGCGGCTCGGGCGTCGGACCCGACCCGGACCCAGGCGTATGACGGCGGGCCGCCGCCTCCGTACCAGACCTGGCTCGCGAGGCCGACGCCCCGCTTCCAGGTCGCGTCCGAGCTCGCGCGGACCTCGTCGCGCCTTGCCCAGTGCGGCTGGGCGCGCCGGTAGCACTCGAGCAGGTTCTTGGACGAGAACGGCCGCTCGTCCATCGCGTCCACCTCCGTGTAGTTGCGCCGGCGGAGCTCGAGCGGGTCGAGGTCGAGCTTCGCGGCGAGCTCGTCCATCAGGCACTCGAGCCCGAACGTGCCCTCGACGAAGCCGGGAGCGCGGAACGCCTTCATCGGCGGCGTGTTGAGCTTCGCCGCGTACTCGACGGTCCCGACGTTCTCGCAGCCGTAGAGCATCCGCATCGGGCCGCCGGTCGATGCGAGCCAGCCGCCCCACCCGGTCGAGTTCACGAACTCGCCGTCGAGCGCGGTCAGCGTGCCGTCGGATCGGGCGCCGGCCCGCAGGCGCTGAATCGTTGCGTTGCGGTTCCCGGCTGCGATGTTCTCCTCCCGGCGGGTGAGCATGCACTTGACCGGGCGGCCGGTCTTGCGCGCGAGCTCCGCACCGATGTAGGTGTGGTCGTCCGGGCCGTTCTTGGAGCCGAAGCCACCGCCCATGAACTCGCACACGACGCGGACGTTGTCCTCAGGGAGCTCGAAGTGCTCGGCGACGGCTGACCGGATGCCCCAGACGAACTGCGTGGAGATGTAGACCGTGAGCTTGTCGCGCGCCGTCCACTCGCAGATCGACTGGTGGGTCTCCATCGAGTTGTGGAGCACCGTCTGCGTCCGGTACTCGGCTTCGACGACGACGTCCGCCTCCGCGAGACCCCGCTCGACGTCGCCGCGCCCGTAGCGCGCCGGCTCGGAGACGAGCTCGTTGCGGCGGACCGCCTCGTCCGAGTCGAGCAGCGGCTCGAGCAGCTCCCACTCGACCTCGATCAGCGTCAGCGCGGCACGCGCGAGGTCGTACGTGTCGGCGGCGACGGCTGCGACCGGCGCGCCCTGGTAGGACGGCTCGTCGGTGAGCGGCTCCACGCCGGTGAGGACGGCGCGGACGCCGGGGGCCCGCTCCGCCGTGCTCGTTTCGATTCGTCGCACGCGAGCTCTCGCGTGCGGGCTGCGGAGCACGGCGGCGTGGAGCATGCCCGGGAGCCGGAGATCGGAGGTGTAGCGCGCCTCGCCTCGGGCACGCTGGAGCCCGTCCTGCCGCGGCGCCGGCCGGCCGACGGTGTCGCGCGGGCCGGCGGGCCACTGCTCGAGGGCGTCCTCGTCCACGACGACCCACTGCTCCGTGTAGCGGCCCTCGACCTCCTTCTCGGTCTTGATCAGCCTTGCCACATCGGTCCTTCCAGCCACGTCCAGGTGCCTGGCACCAGGACACGCGTCTTCCGGCCGAGGGAGTCGGGGGCGGCCCACTCGGCCGGCGGCGCTCGCCACACCGCCGTATCGCCGTCGGCCGCGTCTCGGTGCCAGGCACCAAGACACGGCCCGGCGGGACAGGTCAGCCTTGCCACGAAGCAATCGCCTCCTCGATCTTCGGGTACGTCCCGCAGCGGCAGAGGTTGCCGGCCATCGCGTGCCGGATCTCCTCGGGAGCCGGCGACGGGCTCGCCTCGACCAGGGCCGTCGCCGAGACGATCTGCCCCGGCGTGCAGAACCCGCACTGGAGCGCGTCCGCCCGGACGAACGCGTCCACCATCGGATGGTCCCTGAGCCCTTCGATCGTCGTCACCTCTCCGTCCACGGTATGGACGAACGTGATGCAGGAAAGGATGGGGATGCCGTCCACCTGCACCGTGCACGCGCCGCAGTGGCCCTCGTAGCAGCCGATCTTCGTCCCGGTCAGCCCGAGCTGCTCGCGCAGGACGTCAACCAGCGAGGTCCCGACGGGCGCGTCGACCTCGTGGGTCTCGCCGTTGACGCGAAGCTCAAGCACCCGGCGTCACCGCGATGATGTCGGCGAGGTGCACGAGCGCGAAGACCGAGCGGCTCGTCGCCACGCGCTCGCCCTCTTCGTCGATCTCGGGAAGTGCGCGCCAGAGCTCCTGCGCCGCGGTGAGCAGCTCCTTGATCTGGTCGAGCTCCTTCGGGTAGCCGTTCCGCTCGTGGCACGCGTTCAGCGCGAGGCCGAGGACGCCGATCGTGTCCGCCTGGCGCGTCCACAGGAGCGGTGTCGCCATCGAGAGGTACTGGTGCACGCGGGCGAGCGCCATCGACTGCCGGAGCTCGTCCCGGCCGCGCGGCTCCGACGGTTCGAGCGGCTCCCTGCCGTCCGCGATCCGGTTGGCGTTGCCGGCAAGCATCTCCCGGAGCTGCGCCTCGTCCAGGCCGGCCGCGATCGCTGTCCGCAGCGCGATCGTCAGAGACTGCGGCTGCCGTCCGTACGGGTAGTCGGATGCGTAGAGGATCTGCTCGGGCGGGACCTGGTGGAAGAAGTCGAGGAGGTCGACGGGGCTCCAGACGGAGGTGTCGAAGAACACGCCCTTTCGCCCGGCGAAATGCCCGGCCAGCGCGGCCATGTCAGCGATCCCTGCGTGCGCGATGATCAGGTGCGCGCCGGGGTACCTGTCGACGAGCCGGTGGAGGTGGTCGGCGATCGGCGGCAGGCCGCGACCGCCGTGGATCAGGATCGGCACGTTCCGCTCGGCAGCAAGCTCGAAGACCGGGGCCAGCCTCTCGTCGTTGAGGGTGAACCGCTGTGCCCGGGGATGGAGCTTGATCCCGCGCGCGCCGAGGTCGAGACAGCGAGTCGCCTCCTCGATCGGCCCCGCGTTCATGTCCAGCCGCACGAACGGCACGAGCCGGCCTTCGGAGCGCTCGGCGTCGCGCAGCGTTCTGTCGTTCGGTGCGCGGAACGCCGGCTCGCGGTCGGGCTCATCCATGCAGAACATGAACGCGCGCGAGATGCCATAGGCGTCCATGATCCGCTCGAGCTCCTCGTACTGGCCGCTGAAGCCGTCGATGTCGTGCCCGAGATGCAGGTGCGCGTCGAAGATCTCTGCGCCGTCGGGCAGCAGCCGGCGAAGCTCGTCGTCATAGCTCGAGATCAGGGCCTGGGCGCGCGCGAGGGCCGCTTCCACGAACGCTCAGTCTATTCAGACCCGATATAGGATCCGCGCATGGCTGACGTGATGATCTACTCAGACAACTTGCACGGGCCGGAGCTTCGCCACGAAGTTCCCGTGCCCGCCCCCGATCCTTTCCTCTACGTCGAGAAGAACGGCACCAAGCACGTCGTGATCACCTCGTTCGAGGTCGACCGCATGAAGGAGGCCGGCCTCGAGGCGCACCCGATGGAGGAGTTCGACTGGGACGACCTCGTCGGCAAGGGGCCGCGCGAGGCAGCAGCTCCTGAAGCTGATCGTCCAGGCGGTCGAGGGGCTCGACGTCAAGGACGCGGTCGTGCCGCACACGTTCCCGATCGAGCTCGCCGACGCACTGCGGGCGAAGGGCGTCCAGATCACGCCGGACCGCGCGTTCTTCGACAAGCGCCGCCGGGCCAAGAACGACGCCGAGATTGCAGGCATCAGAAGGCGCAGCGCGGGACCGAGGCTGCGATGGACGCCGCCCGCGACCTGCTTCCGCGCGCGCGGAGCAGCAGAACGGCAGCTCGTGGTCGACGGAGAGACGCTGACCTGCGAGCTCGTCAAGGCGCGCATCACCGACGTTTTCAACCAGCACGGGCTCGTGGCGGACGAGATGATCGTCGCGCACGGCACCAGACTGCGGTCGGCCACGACTTCGGCTCCGGCCCGATCGCGGCCAACGAGCCGATCGTCCTCGACCTCTTCCCGCGCGACCGCGAGTCGGGCTGCTACGCCGACATGACCCGCACGTTCTGCGTCGGTGAGCCGCCGGAGGCGCTCGTCGAGTACCAGCGGCTCGTCAAGGAGGCACTCGACCGGTCGCTGGAGGACGTCAAGCCGGGCGCAGCCGGCCGCGCCGTCTTCGAGCGGGTCTGCGACGTCTTCCACGAGGCGGGCTACCCGACGCAGCTTTCGAAGCAGGACGGCGAGGTGCTCGATCGCGGCTTCTACCACGGTCTCGGCCACGGCGTCGGGCTCGAGGTGCACGAGGCGCCGTGGCTCTCGCGCGACCCGGGCACGCTCGAGGTCGGAGACGTCGTCACGCTCGAGCCGGGCCTCTACGACCCCGAGTTCGGGGGGTGCCGCCTCGAGGATCTCGTCCTCGTGACGGAAGACGGCAACGAGAACCTGACGCAGTACCCGTACGATCTGACGCCGTAATGGCCACCGAGCAGTTCGGCTCGATCGAGACCATGCTTCTCGAGGATCGGCGCTATCCGCCGGACCGCGAGTTCGCGGCGCAGGCCAACGCCCAGCAAGAGCTCTACGAGCTGGACTTCGAGGAGCTTTGGGCTCGCGAGGCGCAGCGCGTCACCTGGTTCGAGCCCTGGACGACGCTGCTCCAGTGGGAGCCGCCGTACGCGAAGTGGTACCTCGGCGGGAAGCTCAACGTCTGCTTCAACTGCGTCGACCGCCACGTCGAGGCCGGACGGGGCGGGAAGGTGGCCTACCACTGGGAGGGGGAGCCGGACGGCGACCGTCGTGAGCTGACCTACGCCGACCTCCAGTCCGAGGTCGTCCGCTTCGCCAATGCGCTCAAGGAGCTCGGCGTCCGCAAGGGCACGAAGGTCGCGATCTACATGGGCATGGTCCCCGAGCTCGCGATCGCGATGCTCGCGTGCACCCGGCTCGGCGCGCCGCACACCGTCGTCTTCGGCGGGTTCTCGGCCGACTCGCTCTCCGATCGGAGCAACGACATGGGCTGCACCGTGCTCGTCACCCAGGACGAGGCGTGGCGCCGCGGCTCAAAGGTGCCGCTGAAGGAGATCGCGGACGAGGCGATGGGCAATGCGCCCGGGATCGAGACCTGCGTCGTCCTGCGCCGGACGGAGGCCGAGGTCGCGATGAAGGACGGCCGCGACGTCTTCTGGAACGAGGCCGTTGAGGGCAAGCCCGACGACCCGGCGTCATGTCCGTGCGAGCCGATGGACTCGGAGGACCTCCTCTTCCTCATGTACACGTCGGGGACGACCGCGAAGCCGAAGGGGATCGCCCACTCGACGGCCGGCTACCTCGTCGGCACGGCGACGACTCATCACTACATCTTCGACCTGAAGCGCGACGACGACGTCTACTGGTGCGCGGCCGACATCGGCTGGATCACCGGGCACAGTTACATCGTCTACGGGCCGCTTGGCGAACGGCGCGACCTCGGTCATCTACGAGGGCACGCCGGACTTCCCGGACAAGGATCGCTGGTGGGACATCGTCGAGCGCTACGGCGTGACGATCCTCTACACGGCGCCGACGGCGATCCGCGCGCACATGAAGTGGGGGCCGGAGCACGCCGAGAAGCACGACCTCTCGTCGCTGCGACTCCTCGGGTCGGTCGGCGAGCCGATCAACCCGGAGGCCTGGATGTGGTACCGCGAGCACATCGGCGCCGGGCAGACGCCGGTCGTCGACACCTGGTGGCAGACCGAGACCGGGATGGCCTTGATCACGCCGCTCCCGGGCCTCACGACGACCAAGCCGGGCTCGGCGACCAAGCCCTTCCCCGGCGTCGACGCGGCCATCTTCGACGAGCAGGGCAATGAGGTCGGGCCGGGCGGCGGCGGGTACCTCGTTCTGCGCAAGCCGTGGCCCGCGATGCTGCGCGGGATCTACGGCGATCACGAGCGCTACGTCGAGACCTACTGGTCGAAATACGACGGGGTCTACTTCGCGGGCGACGGCGCGCGGGTCGACGAGGACGGCGACTTCTGGCTCCTCGGCCGCGTCGACGACGTGATGAACGTCTCCGGCCACCGGATCTCGACGATCGAGGTCGAGAGCGCGCTCGTCGACCACCCGTCGGTCGCGGAGGCCGCGGTCTGCGGCCGGATGGACGCTCAGACCGGCCAGGCGATCGTCGCGTTCGTGACCCTGAAGGGCGGCGACGAGGGCTCCGAGGAACGGCTCGCCGAGCTTCGCGACCACGTCGGCACCAAGATCGGCCCGATCGCGAAGCCGGCGAACATCGTCTTCACGCCGGAGCTCCCGAAGACTCGCAGCGGCAAGATCATGCGCCGCCTCCTGCGCGACGTCGCGGAGAACCGGCCGCTGGGCGACACGACGACCCTTGCGGATCCCGCGGTCGTGGAGGAGATCCGCGAGCGAGGGACGAGCGAGCAAACGGAGGAGTAGCGATGGGCGACTACACGCACATGAGCGTTCTGGACGTGGAGGATGCGGCCGAGAAGTTCGGCATGAGCGAGACGCACGAGTCGCGTTTCGCGCACGGGGCGCTCGAGGCGGAGGCGACCGGCTTCAGCCTCCATCGCTTCAAGCCGGGCAAGCGGCAGCCGTTCGGGCATCGCCACGACGGCGCGGAGGAGATCTATTTCGTCGTGTCCGGCGCCGGTCGGGTGAAGCTGGACGACGACATCCTCGAGCTGCATCCGCGGGAGGCGGTGCGGGTCGCTCCGGGTGTCATGCGCCAGTTCGAGGCGGGCGACGAAGGGCTCGAGATCCTCGCCTTCGGCCCGCGCCATGCCGAGGACCGCGGCGAGGTCGTAGAGGGCTGGTGGAGCTAGACCACCGTGCGCTCGGCGTCGCGCTCTACAACGACAGCTGGCGGCTGCTCGAGAAGGAGCGCACGCCGGAGGAGGACGAGGAACTCCTCCATCAAGCGCACGCGTCCGCCTACCACTGGCTGAAGGCGCCCGAGTGCGAGCCGAAGAACCGGGCTCGCGGCGAATGGATGTGCTCGCGCGTCTATGCGGTGCTGGGCCGCCCCGAGCCGGCGCTCCACCACGCCGAGCGCTGCCTCCAGATCGTCGAGGCGAGCCCGCGGGACATGGACGACTTCGACCTCCCCTTCGCCTACGAAGCGCTGGCCCGGGCGAACGCCGCCGCCGGAAACTCGGACGACGTCTTGCGCTACGAGCAGGAGGCGCGCGAGGCCGCCGAGCAGATCACAGACGCCGAGGACAAGGAGCTGGTCCTCACCGACCTCGCGACGCTCTGACCAGGCCCGCGCGGGCGCGATCTGACCCCGCACCTGCTACCGTGACCCCAAGACCAGAGCGAGTTCGGTTTGCGTTTCGGCGCCTTCCTCACCCGTTCGTGAACGGTGAAGGAGGTGTTTTTTTATGGCAAGCGGAACCGTCAAGTGGTTCAACGACAGCAAGGGCTACGGCTTCATCACTCCCGATGAAGGCTCGAAGGACCTGTTCGTGCATCACAGCAGCATCGCCGGCGAGGGCTTCAAGTCGCTCCCGGAGGGCGCACGAGTCTCCTATGAGCAGCGCGAGGGCGCAAAGGGGCCCGAGGCGACCGACGTGACCCAGGTCGCGTCGTAGTTCGTCCAGCCGGCCGCGGCATTGCGCCGCGGCCGGTCTTTCTAGGAAATGGGGGCTATGAGCCAGAACAGCGACAAAGTCGAGTTGGAGGGCGAGGTCATCGAAGCCCTACGGGGCCGGATGTTCCGCATTCAGCTCGACAACGGGCACCAGACGCTGGGCTACCTCGCAGGGCGGCTGAAGCGGTACAGAATTCGAGTCATGCTCGGCGACCGCGTACGGATCGAGCTCTCCCCGTACGACCTGGACCGCGGCCGCATCGTCTACCGCCTTGGCTAGCGTGGAAGTCACCGGCCGTGGGACCATGCTGTGGTTCAACGAGGTGAAGGACCTGGGCGCGCTACGGACCGACGACGGCGAGTCGGATCGAGGTGCCAGGTGAAGCGTTCTCGGCCGGCGAGAAGCCGCGCGGCCGCTGCGCGGGACTGGAGATCGAGTTCCAGGTGCTGACGAACCAGATCAGCGGGATTGCCTTCGTGCCGGTCGTGGCGCCGCGGCGAGCACGAATCCGCCGCCGAAGCTAGACGACGACGCCCGCGGAACCTCGTCCTCAGCCGGCGAGGATCCGCTCGAAGCGCTCGGCGTCGTCGAACGGCCCGATCAGCGCGAGCTTCAGGCCGTTCTGTCCGATCACGTCCTGCGCGACCCGCTGGACGTCCTCGACCGTGACCGCGTCGATCCCGGCCAGCACGTCTTCCGGCTCCTCGACCTCGCCCTCGAGCACCTCGCGCCGCAGCCCGAACGTGATCATCCCGTGCGGGCTCTCGGTCGCGAGGACGAAGCGCCCCTTGGCGACGTTCTTCGACTTCTCGAGCTCCTCGGCGGGGACCGGCTCGGCGGCGATCTTCTTCAGCTCGCGCGCGATCGTCTCGATCGCCTCGTCGATGCGGTTGATGTCGACGCCGGCCTGCGAGTAGAGCGTCCCCGTGTCCGTGTACGAATGGTTCGTCGCGAACACGTAGTACGCGAGCCCGCGGCGCTCGCGCACCTCGGTGAACAGCCGGGACGACATTCCCGTCCCGAGGACGGTTCCCACCAGCTGGAGGGCATACCGGTCCGGATGGGACAGGGGGTAGCTCTGTACGCCCATCGCGATGTGCGCCTGGTCCGACTCCTTCGAATGGATCTTCACGCCGGATTGGTCGCCGTTCGAGCCGGGCAGCGGCTCCGCCCCGCCCGCGTCGTCCGCCTCGACCTCGCCCAGCATCTCCTCGACCTCCTGCCGGATGCTCTCGTCGAAGCTCCCCGCGAAGCCGACGACCATCTTCGGGCCCGTGTACCAGCGGTCGACGTACTCGAGGAACGTCTCGCGCGTCGCCGCGCGCACCGTCTCCTTGCGGCCGATGATGTCCCAGCCGAGCGGCGTGTCGCCGTACAGGAGCTGGTGGTAGACGCCGCCGATGTAGTCCCGCGGCGTGTCGAAGTACATGTTCATCTCCTCGACGATCACGCCCTTCTCGCGCTCGATCTCCTCGGAGTCGAACTTCGAGTTGAGGATCATGTCGACGAGGACGTCGAACGCTCGGCTCCGGTGCTCGGCGGCGCACTTGATGTAGTACCCCGTGTACTCCTTGCCGGTGAAGGCGTTGAACTCCGCGCCGATCCCGTCGACCTCGTTGCCGATGATCTGCGCCGTAGGCCGGTTCTCCGTGCCCTTGAAGAACATGTGCTCGGCGAAGTGCGCGATCCCGCTCGTCTCGGGAGTCTCGTAGCGCGAGCCGGCGGCGAGCATGATGAAGCAGGCGACCGACTGCACCTGCGGCATCGGCGCAGACAGGATCCGCAGCCCGTTCGGCAGCACCTCTCGCTGGAAGACGGCCATCAGACGGCCACCTCCGCGCTCAACCAGCCACGCCACTCCGCCGGGATCTCCACGCTCGCTCCTCTCTCGTAGTCGTAGCCGACGAGGACGCTCTTCCCCTCCGCCGCGACGCGGCCGTCGGCGCGCACCTCGTACTCCAGCTCGAAGCTCTTGGTTCCCAACCTCGACGGCCTGACACCCACCTCGACCTCTTCGCCGAACGCGACCGGCGACCGGAAGTCGACCTCCATGCGGGCGAGGATCAGGCTGTGCTGCGGGTTGTCGCCCGCGCCGAGCGAGGAGAGGAAGGCGATGCGGGCGGACTCCATATAGGTCAGGAACACCGCGTTGTTCACGTGTCCCATCCCGTCGAGGTCCCGGAAGCGCACGGTGTCGCGGTACACGAACGGGAAGCCGTCCACCGGCGGCATGGTATAGACGCCTCGATGAGCGGCGAACACACCAGGGCGGCCGTTTGGGCGCAGCCGGACTGGCTCCGGCAGGTGCCGACCGATCGGCGCCTCCCGGACACGAAGGTCCTCTTCACCGGGTGCGGAACGTCCTTTCACGCCGCACAGACGGGAGGGGAGGCGGCGCAGGCGCTCGATGTCGTCCTGCGGCCCGAGCGAGACGCCGACGTGCTCGTGGCGATCAGCCACGAGGGGACGACGAAGCTGACGCTCGAGGCGCTTCGGGCCTGGCAGGGCGAGAAGTGGGTCATCACCGCCGCGCCGGAGAGCCCGATCGCGGTCGAGTGCGACGAGGTCGTGGTGGCCGCGCCCGAGATCGAGAAGAGCTGGTGTCACACGGCGAGCTACACCGCGGCGGTCGCGGCGATCGCGGCCCTGCGCGGACAGGACATCTCGGAGCTGCCGGAAGCGGTCGAGGAGGAGCTCGATCGGCCTGCGCTCGCGACCGACCATGAGCGCTTCCTGGTTGCCGGCGCGGGCAGCGCCTGGCCGACGGCGCAGGAGGCTGCGCTGAAGCTGCGCGAAGGTGCGTTCGTGGCGGCGGAGGCGCACCACACCGAGCAGCTCCTGCACGGCCACCTCGCCGGGGTGGACGAGACGGTGCGTTGCTTCGTGCTCGAGGGCGAGGGACGAGCCGCCGAGCGGGCGCGCGACGCGCTCGGCGCGCTCCGCGAGCTCGGGTGCGACGTGGAGTTCGTTCCTACGCGCCACCCGGCCGTGGACATCGTCCGCTTCCAGCTCCTGACGCTGGCACTCGCCGAGAAGCGCGGCGTGAACCCGGACCAGATCCGCACCGACGACCCGCGCTGGAAGCGGGCGCGGGCCGCGTACGACTGACGGAAGGGCGGGCCGCATCCACCCTCCCGCCGGCTGCGCTACCGCATCCTGCCTAGTCGTCTTCGTCCCCGCCGTCGTCGTCGTCGTTCTCAGCGGCCGGAGCGCAGGTCGACTCCGTGCGGTCGGCCCGGATAGTCGAGCGTTCGCACGATCCGGTTCCCGTCCCGGTGGTCGATGACGGCAACGCCAGGACCCGTCCCACCTTCGAACGCCGCGAACGTGTAGCGCCCGTTTCGTGACGTCCACTGGTGCCCGGCGAGAGTGGTGGTCTCAAGCGGAGAGCCGAGCCGAACGAACTCGTGATCGAACGTGCTCGTATCGACGACCACCGCCTGGGCGGGCATCGTCCGAAGCGTGATCGTCAGCAGCCTGTCGCCGGCCGCGAGACGCAGCGTGTCGGGAAGCCCGAGCGTGAGCACGTCGGTGCACGCGTCGTGGACCCGCAGGTCGAGGACGCAGACCCGGTTCGCCGTCCGACGCGTGACGTACGCGGTCTTGCCGTTCCGCGTCACTACGAGCTCGTGCGCGCCGGGAACGGTCAGACTCCAGAGGATGGCGCCCGTCTTGGGATCGAGCGCGACGATCTCGTTCGACGCATCGCTGGCGACGTAGAGGATCCGCCCACGAGGTGAGAACACGCCGGCGTGAGCCCGGCCGCTCTCGGCGGTCGGGTCGCCATTCGTGTCCCACTGCCCGAGCAGCGTGTCCGTCCGGGTGTCTACGACCGCGACGTCGTCCGTCCCGTACAGCCCGAACGCCACGAGGTCGCCCCGGCGGGTCGAATGCACGTGATGGGGCCGCGAGAGGGCCGCCATGGAGATCCGCTTCGTGACGACGCCCGTCTCGGGATCGACGATGGCGATCGCCGGTGGGCTCCCGAACTCCTCCGCGACGTAGAGCTTGCCCCTCGCGTACGCGAGATCCCCGGGCTGGGAACCGGGCGCCATCGCGATCGTGTTCAGAACGGCGCCCGTCCTTGCGTCAAAGCCCTGAATCGTGTGAACGCCGCGGTTCGCGACCCAGATCGTCCCGTCCACGTTGGAGAGCCGATGCCGCTTCCCGTCGTCTGCGAACGACGCGGTGCCGGCGGTCGCGAGGATCCCAACCAGCGCGACGAGGAATGCCGTGAGAGCGCGACTGTGGCTGCGCATAGCCGTACCTCCTGAGGTAGCGCCCTTCGGCGACCCGTGCCGAAGACTCTGTCGCCGTCGGGCTCGACCGGAACCTACGTCGGGAGCGCCCTCAACTCAAATACATCTTTCCTGTGCCTTGCATAACCTGAGGTGATGCAGATCGAGGCGAAGCTGCGCGCCTTCGCGGCGATCGCCCGCCGCGGTTCCATCTCGGGTGCAGCGCAGGAGCTGTACATCAGCCAGCCCGCCGTCTCGAAGCACCTGGCATCCCTGGAAGCCGACGTCGGCAGGTCCCTCGTCGTCCGCGGCCGCGGGGGCGCCACCCTGACGCCGGCCGGCGAGGTGCTCGCCGACTACGTCCTCCGGGCCGAGGCGCTCCTTGCCAACGCCGAGCGAGCGCTCGCCGCCGGCGCCGACGCCGAGACCGGCACGCTCTCGATCGCGGCCTCGGGAATCCCTGGCACGTACGTGCTTCCGGAGCTCCTGGCGCAGTTCCGAGAGCGGTATCCGAAGGTGGAGATCGCATCGGAGGTCACGACATCTGCCGGCGCGCTCGAGCTCGTGCGGGCGCACCGCGTCGAACTCGCGGTCGTGGGGGGTCTTGTCGTTCCCCCGGAGCTCGAGAGCGAGCCGCTCCTCGAGGACGAAGTGGTCCTCATCGGACCGCCTTCTCTCGGGGGCAGACGCCTTCGACGTCGGGACCTGGCCGGTCTCACGTGGCTCTCGCGGGAAGAGGGCTCGGCGACCCGCGCAGCCGTCGAGACGGCCCGATGGGAGCTCGGTCTCCAGTCTGTTCCGACGCTCGAGCTCCAGTCTTGGGAGGCAGTCAAGCTGGCGGTCGGCAAGGGCGCCGGGGTTGCAGCGATCAGCCGGCTCGCGCTCGAGGTCGAGCTGGAGAGCGGCAGGTTGGTCGTCCTCGACCTCCCCCGTTGGCGATTGATCCGCACGATCTCTGTCATCCGCCCGAGAGGGGTGCCGTTAACGCCGCCGGCCGAGCGGTTCCTCGGGCTGTTACGAGACGAGCTCTCCGCTCAGAACCCGCCTCCGCCGCCGTCGCCTCCGCCGCCGAAGTCTCCGCCGCCGCCGAAGTCTCCGCCGCCCCCGAAGTCCCCGCCGCCGCCGACGTCTCCCCCGTCGCCGACGTCTCCCCCGTCGCCCCAATCGCCGCCGCCCGCGAACGTCCCTGCCTCGGCGCTGCCCGGGTCGAGCGCCGAGCCGAGGAACATCCCACCCGCCAGGCCGAAGAACCCGAACGCCCAGGGCTGGAAGTAGGCGGGCGCGTCCCAGAGCGGTCTCTGCCGGCCGTTCACCGTGATCTGGCGGGTGTCGGGCTCCTCGCCGGCGTTCACCCGCCGGGCGTCGGCCTCGCAGGCCGGCACCTTGATCGGGCCGCCGTACGGGGACGTCCAGGTCACGTCCTCAACCGACGTGCCATGCCGCGGGTCGAAGAAGCACGGAGGACGGGCCTCCGGGAGGGGCTTGCCGGCGAGGTGGGCCTTGGCCGCATCCATCTGGTGGCGCGAGTCGACGAGCGCCGTGGTGACACGCGCGATGTCCTCGGGCGAGCGGGCCCGGTCGAACGCGTCGTCGGCCCGCTGGTACGCCTCCATTGCGCGGAGGTAGGCGGCTTTCGCTTCGGGGTGGGCCTCGACCTCCTCGTCCAGTCCGACGACGTCGTCGGCGAGCGCGACGAGATCCTCGCGCGCGACCGCCTTGACCTCGGCGAGCTCGCGTTCGCGCTGGCGCCTGCGGCGGAGCGCGCGGAAGCCGAGCAACGCGGCGATCGCGCCGCCCACGACCAGGAGCCAGGTCGGGAAGCCGCCGCCGTCCTCCTCACCGCTCGGCTCGGCCGATCCCGCCCGGGCGTCTCCCACGCGGCGGACGAAGTCGGTCAGGACGGCAGCGACGCCCTCCTCGCTGTTGGCGCGGAACGCGCTCGTCGCGAGGTTGGCGGCCTGAGCCGCGGCGGGGTCGTTGCTCACCGCTCGAAACTGGTTGCCCACGACGACCGCGTAGACGCCCTGCTCGCCGAGACGGCGTCCCAGCTCGAGCGCGACTTCCGTGCTCGAGCCGCCGGCCTCGGTGCGTGCAGCCGCAGGCAGGATCGCGATGAAGAGCGGAGCGGCGCCGTTCTCCTCGATCGCGCCGCGCAGCTCGTCCGCCTCGGCTTCGGTCAGCGCGTCGGTGCCCGGATGGACGTAGACCGGGTCGGAGCGGAGCGCCTCGGCGCCCTGGTCGAGCACCGGGGACTGCGCCGCCGCGGGCGCGGCCAGGACGAGCGTCACAAGGATGACGAGCGCAACTCTCAACTTCGCCAGGCCTCCAGCAGCTCGCGTTCGCGCTCGGGCTTCATCCCCGCCTCGTCGGTCGTCTCGGCCGCGTCAAGTGTGCCCTGGATCGTGTCCTCGAGCGGCCGGTGCTCGAGGCCTGCCGCCTCGGCGCGGGAGACGTTGGCTTGGTTCATCCCGACCCATTCTGGATCGGCGAGCCACAGCGGGAGCTCCATCCACTCGCCGACCTCGTGCCGTGTGAGGAAGTCGTCCGGGATCCAGACCGGGGTCGCATCCGAGCCGGTCACCGACCGCGCCGAGGCGATCAGCTCTCCGCCACGCGACACCCGAGCGCGTCGCGTTGAAGGCTCCGCCCTCGTCGCGCTCGAGCAGCTCGACCAGCCAGCGGCCGAGATCGCGCACGTCGACGAACTGGACGGTGCGCTCGGGCGGCGCGGGCACGACCATCTCGCCGCCGCGCGTAGTCCGGTGCGGCCAGTACGTGAACCGCCCCGTCGGGTCGTGAGGCCCGACGATCAGCCCGGGCCGGACGATCGTCGCCCGGTGGCCGTAGACCTCCCAGACGGCGTCCTCGCAGAGGGCTTTCAGTGCGCCGTAGTTCTCGTATTCCGGAAGCATCTCGTCGATCGGCTGGTCGCCGAGCTCGGCCCTCGGCGAGTCCTCGTTCGGGCCCTTGCTGAAGTCGGCATAGACAGAGACGCTGGAGACGAAGAGGTAACGGCCGACCGAGGCCTTCAGCGCCTCGGCGGACCGCCGGACAACGTGCGGGAAGTAGCCGGACGGATCGACGACCGCGTCCCACTGCCCACCCCCGAGCAGCGAGAGATCCTTGGTCCGGTCGCCGCGGATCGTCTCGACCTCCGGGAAGAGGTCCGGGTTGGTCTCGCCGCGGTTGAAGAGGGTGACGTCGTGACCCCCCTCGAGCGCGGACTCGACGGTCGCGCGACCGAGGAATTTCGTCCCGCCGAGAACGAGGATCTTCACCTTCTGGTGAGCCCCCGTAAGGATTCTTTGAAAACGCTCGGGCAAGGCATGGGCTCTCGGTAGCTTGCCTGTGGAACCCATGGTTGGCGCACTCACAATCATTCTTCTCTTCGCGGCCGCCTGGCTGCTCGCTCGGGCGGCGGCGTTCGTCGCGCTCAAGGTGCTGGTCTGGAACGACCGGCGCTCGGCCGACCACGACCTCACGAAGGCCGGGAAGATGACCCGTCTCAAGCGGCGCGAGACCCAGGTCTCGATCGTGCGCGACGCCATCACGTACCTCGCGTTCGCGGAGCTGCAGTCGTGCTCTCGATCGGCCAGCTGATCGGCGGTGTCGATCGCCTGACGGCAATCGCTGGTGCGTCCTTCGTCCTCATCCTGGTCGGCTTCGCGGTGCAGCGGGTCCTGATGGACATCATCGCCGGGCTCGCCATGTTCATCGAGCGCTGGTACTCGGTCGGCGACACGATCCAGATCCCGATGCACGAGCTGCAGGGCGTCGTCGAGGACTTGTCGCTCCGCCACACCCGCCTGCGGACGCTGGACGGCGAGGTGATCCACATCCACAACTCCCAGATCCCCTCGGTTCGGGTGCTCCCGGGCGGCGCGAAGGAGCTGCGGCTCGAGGTCTTCGTGACCGACCAGGAGAAGGGGATCGAGATGGTCGACTCCGTCGCATCGATCCTGCCCGAGGGCCCGACGACGTTCTTCCGCAAGCCGCGGATCGAGCAGGTCGACGAGCTGTCGGAGAGGCTGTTCCGGATCTCGGTCCGGGCTTCGGTCGCGCCGGGTCGCGAGTGGCTGGTGGACGGTTTCTTCGCCGACCTGATCCGGGAGCGCGCGGAGGACGGCGTGATCGCGCACGGGCCGGTGACACTCTCCGTGGACGAGTCGGCCGCGCGGAGCTACGCGCGCTCCTCGGCGATCACACGCCGCAGCGCGGAATTCACGCCAGCTATCCGGCGAGCTTCCTGAGCTCGTCGAGCAGGCGGTCGACCTCGTCGGCCGTGTTGTAGTGGACGATGCCGACGCGGACCGCGCCGTCGTGCAGACCGAGCCGCTTCATCACCTCGACGGCGTAGTAGTCCCCGTCCCAGACGAAGATGCCCCGCTCGCCCAGGTAGGCCGCGACGTCGGTCGGGGAACGGCCGTCCACGTCGAGCGCGAACGTCGGCACGCGTCCCTCCATCGTCGGAGCTCGCCGTAGAGCATGACGCTCTCTGGGCAACCCGGCCAGGAAGCGTTCGCCGAGCTCGCGCTCGTGGGCCGTGATCGCATCAAAGCCGATCGACTCGACGTACTCGACGGCGGCGACGAAGCCGGCGAGGAGCTCGTGCTGCGCCGTCCCGGTCTCGTAGCCGGGCGCCGGGCGCACCTTGTAGGGCCGCCAGCGGTCGAGCAGCTCCCGGCGGGCGAACGCCAGCCCGAGGTGGGGCCCGTAGAACTTGTACGGCGAGCAGAGGAGGACGTCGGCGCCGATCGCGGCCACGTCGATCGGCCCGTGCGGCGCGTAGTGGACGGCGTCGACCCAGGCGAGCGCGCCCGTGTCGTGCGCGAGCTCACAGATCCCTGCGGCATCGACGAGCGTGCCGAGCGCGTTCGACGCCCAGGGGAAGGCGACGACTCGCGTCCGGTCGGAGAGCTGCTCCTCGAGATCGGAGAGGTCGTAGTCCGCGAAGCGCACGACGAGGCCGAGGTCGTGCGCGAGCTCGAGCCACGGCGCGACGTTGGCGTCGTGGTCGAGCCGGGTCGTGACGATCTCGTCACCCTCGCTCAGCTCGCGGCCCACGGTTCGCGTAAGCATGAAGTTGAGGTTCGTCATGCTCGGCCCCAGGATCACCTCGTTTGCGGAACAGCCGAGGAAGCGGCCGGCGGTCTCGTGCGCCGACTCCACGAGCTCGCCGGTCCGGCGGCTCGTTTCGAACTGACCCCCGACGTTGGCGTTCGACTCCCGGAGGTAGCCGGCGATCGCGTCGATCACCTCGTCCGGCACCTGTGTCCCGGCCGGGCCGTCGAAGAACGTGTACGGCCGGCTGAGCGCCGAAAAGCGCGCGCGGACCGCCTCGACGTCGAGCCCTACTCGCACGTGCTCAACGCCCGGCCGTAGAAGTCGAGGTACTCGTCCACGTGCTCCCGCCAGTAGGCGGTCGAGTGCTCGCCGGGCGGGGTCTTGGCCGGAGCGTCGACCAGCGCGCCGAGACGGACGGTGGTGTTCCGGAAGCTGTCCTCGCTACCGACGTCGAGCCACACCTGAGCCCCGCGGAACAGGGCGGGATGCGCCTGCGCGAGCTCCAGCACGTCGTGGCGCTCGAAGTCCTCGGCGTCGTCGAAGGCTCCCTCGGGTGTCTGCCCGCCGCCTTCCCAGAGAGCGGGGGAGTGGGCGCCGACGGCGCAGAAGCGGCGCTGGCGCGCAAGATCGAGAGCGCCGAAGCCGCCCATCGAGAAGCCGCCGATCGCCTCCTTCCGCGGGTCGGAGTGCAGACGCTCCCGCGCCGCCGGGATCGCCTCCTCCAGGATGTGCGTGCCCCAGTCGAAGTCCTCCCGGTCGTGGTAGTAGCTGTGGTCGCCGCCGTCGACGAGCAGGACCGCGGGCGCGTTCGCCCCCATGGCCTCGAGCGAGTCGACGAGCTCCGGCCAGAGGAGCTCGCTCGGCGTGCCTCCCCGCTCGTGCAAGAGGACGAGCAGCGGCGCCCCGTCGCGGCCGCCGGCGACCACGCGGTGCTGGCGCGCGCCCAGGACGAGCGGCTCCCCGATCGCGGCCGAGCCCTCGCCGCCCCGGAACCAGGAGTACGCGATGGCACCGACAGCGATGAGGATTCCCGTCAGGAGGATCCACTTCACAGATCGCGGCCGTTGACGCGCCAGCTGTACTTCGGCGCCGGGTCAAGGGAGGCGCCGATGAAGCAGCCCCACTCTGCGCTCTGGAGCAGGCTGCGGAGCTCGTCGTCCGCGAGCTCGCCGGTGAGCTGGACGTCGAGCTTGCACTCGAAGCTGACGAACCCGTATCGCTCCTCGTCTTCACGGCGGGTCACCGTCCCGGACGCGTAGGCCGACGCGCTGGTCTCGACGTTCTTCTGCCGTGCGAAGTGCTCGAGGCTCGAGATCGAGCACCGAGCGAGTGCCGTCAGCAGCAGATGCTCGGAACTGACGTCGCCTTCGATCGTGACCGGCTGTCCGTCCGCGGCCAGGCTTCCGTCCTCGCCCAGCGAGATCCAGTAGTCGAAATGTTTCGCACGGAGTGCCACCGTCCGGTGGGCAATTTACGGTCAGATCGTGCGATTGCGCGTGTTGAACGAAGCAGAGTGCTACGCCCGCTGCTACGGGTTCCACGAGGAGGCCGTCCAGATGATCGAGCTGCGGCCGCGCCGGTCGCGCTATGAAACGACGCTCAGTGGCGAAGACATCAGGCGACTCTTCGAGGTCCGGCTCGACGCGCGTGAGCCGGAGCTCGAGCTCGAAGCCGCCTAGGGGCTACGACTCGATGTACACCGTCAGGGGTTGGACGACGCCGTGCGCTTCCATCCGCGCTACGACCTCAGCGGGCGGCGCTGCCAGCATCGACGTCATCGCATCGATGTCGGCAACGTCGGCGCAGATAGCGATGTTGTTACTTCCGTCCTGCGCGACGTAGTCGATCACGTTGCTGCCGGTTCCCGACTCGAGGGCCGCGGCGCGTTCCGACTTGCCTTGCAGCCAGCGGTCGATGTCCTGGACGGCGTGGGTGATGACGACCTTCGGCATGTCGACTCCCTTCGGCGGCGAGTAGCGGTCTGGGTCGCCGACCCTACAGGCAGCGGTTATCGTCGCGACCAGGTGCGCCGCCCCTCCGTACGATCAGGAGATGGACGCCGTCGCCGAGAGCCCGGTCCCGGACGTTCTAGCGCCTGGCCTCCGCGTCGTATTCTGTGGGATCAACCCGGGACGCTGGTCCGATGCGGCCGGTGCGCACTTCGCGAACCCGCGGAACGACTTCTGGCGGCTGCTCCATGACGCCCGCTTCACCCCGCGCCTGTACGCGCCGGAGGAACAGCACGACCTGCCGGCACTCGGCCTCGGGCTGACGAACGCCGCTTACCGGACGACGCGGGGCTCGGGCGACCTGCGGCGAGCGGACTTCGAGCGCTCTGCGGAGCGGTTGGAGGGCCTCGCACGGAAGCTCCGCCCGGCGTGGATCGCGTTTGTCGGCAAGGAGGCCTACCGCGGTCCCTTCAACGAGCGGTCGGAGCTGGGCGTCCAGGAGAGCGCGTTGGCCGACACGCGGCTGTTCGTCCTCCCGTCGACGTCACCGGCCAATGCCGCAGTGCCGTATGTCGAGCGGCTGCGCTGGTTCGATGAGCTCGCCGGCCGGTCGAGCGGGAAACCGCTTCGCGAAGCGGCCCGAGCGCTCGTCTTCGACCCAGCCGGCCGTGCGCTGCTCGTCCGGTTCGAGTTTCCCGATAGGACCGTGTGGGCGACGCCCGGTGGCGGCATCGAGCTCGACGAGAGCCCTGAGGAGACGGTCGCGCGCGAGCTGCGCGAGGAGGCTGCGTTCGACTTCGAGCTAGGCCCGTTGATCTGGACGCGAACCCATTGGTGGGACGAAGGGCCGTACAGCGGCCAGCACGAGCGGATCTTCCTGGCGCGCGCAGCGGGCGAGGATCCGCAGCCGACACCCGCCGAACTCAGCGGTCCGTGGATGAAGGAGATTCGGTGGTGGACGCGCGAGGAGATCGACGCCCACGACGGACTGTTCGGGCCGCGCCGTTTAAAAGAGCTCCTCCGGGATCTCGACGAGCACGGTCCGCCCGACCAGCCGGTCGACGTCGGCGTCTAGCGGTTCTTGACCGCGCGGCGGATCGAGCGGGCGATGTAGAGCGCCGACTTGAGGAAGAAGAGCGCGCCGATGATCGCGCGCACCTGGCTCGCGGTCAGCGGCGTCCGCTTGCTGACCGGCTTCTCGATCCTCTGAGCGAAGCGCTGGCGCCAGCCGATGAGCGGCGCTTGGAGTGTCTGGGTCTTGTTCATGCCGCTCGCCTACCCGCTCGGGGCGCGAACCGAACCGGGGTCAGACCCCGTCGCGGGTTCGTGACGATCTGTCCACATTTCCGACTTGTCCGCCTGGAACCCATGCGGATCTGTGGACGAAGGGACTCGCTTTCGTCGCGCTTCTTTCCCTTTCTCGTGTCGGGGTCTGACCCCATCGGGTTTTCGTGTGCTAGCCGCGCCAGCGATTCGTAATCGGCGTGCGGCGGTCGCGGCCGAACGCCTTCGGGCGAAGCTTGACTCCGGGCGGAGCCTGGCGGCGCTTGTACTCCGCCCGGTCGATCAGTGCGATCGCGCGGTCGACCACGTCCTGGTCGAAGCCGTCCGTGGTCAGCTCCTCGTGCGAGCGGTCCTCCTCGACGTAAGCCTCGAGCACCTTGTCGAGCGCCGGGTAGGGCGGCAGCGAGTCCTCGTCCGTCTGGTCCGCGCGGAGCTCGGCGCTCGGCGCACGCTCGATGGTGGTCTCGGGGATCAGCTCGCGGCCCGCGCGCTCGTTCAGGTGCCGGGCCAGCCGGAACACGTCCGTCTTGAACACGTCTTTCAGGAGCGCGAACCCGCCGGCCATGTCCCCGTAGAGCGTGGCGTACCCCACGGAGAGCTCCGACTTGTTTCCGGTCGCCACGACGAGCCAGCCGAACTTGTTCGAGAGCGCCATCAGCAGCGTCCCGCGAATCCGGGCCTGGAGGTTCTCCTCGGTGATGTCGGCCTCCTGTCCCTCGAACACCTTCACGAGGGCCTGCTCGTATCCCTCGAAGATCGAGTCGATCGGCAGCTCGAGGAAGTCCGTCCCGAGGTTCTTCGCCAGCTGCTCGGCGTCGTGCCGCGTGTCGTCGGAGGAGTACCGGGAGGGCATCGAGACGCAGTGGACGCGTTCCGGCCCGAGCGCCTCGACCGCGAGCGCCGCCGTCAGCGCCGAGTCGATCCCGCCAGACACGCCGAGGACGATGTCGCCGAAGCCGTTCTTGTCGACGTAGTCCGAGAGGCCCAGCTCGAGCGCGCGCCGCATCTGCTCGAGCTCGTCGAGCGGCTCGGCGACGTACGGCTTCACCGGAGCCTGTTGCGGGCGGGGGCTGCCGAGGTCGATCACGGGCGGATCGGGAATCTCCCGCTCGCTCGCGAGCGCCCGGCGCCGTGCGTCGACAAGCCGGCGCGCGATCGCGGTCGAGACGTCGATGTCGACGACGAGCAGCGCCTCCTCGAAGGACGGCGCGCGGGCGACGACCTCGCCCTCCTCGTCGATGACGACGCTGTGACCGTCGAAGATCAGCTCGTCCTGCCCGCCCACGGCGTTCACGAGCGCGACCCAGCAGGCGTTGTCACGCGCGCGCGTGATCAGCATCTCTTCCCGCTCGAGTCCCTTCCCGACGTGGAACGGCGACGCGGAGATGTTCGCGATCACGTGGGCGCCGGCGAGCGCGAGGTCGGTTGCGGGCGGGCCGGGCTGCCAGATGTCCTCGCAGACAGTCGGGCCGACCAGCCCCTCGCCAACCCGAAGCAGGAACATCTCCCGGCCCGGCTGGAAGTACCGCACCTCGTCGAAGACGCCGTAGTTCGGCAGGAACCGCTTCGGGTACACAGCCTTGATCTCGCCGTCGGCGCAGATCGCGCAACCGTTGGAGAGGTCGCGGTCGAGCCACGGCACCCCGACGAGCGCGGCGACATCGGTCGCCTCCGCAGCGACCTGTTCGGCGGCGCGGCGCGCCTCGCGGAGGAAGCCGGGGCGGAAGAGGAGATCCTCCGGCGGGTAGCCCGTGATCGCGAGCTCCGGGAAGAGGACGAGGTCGGCGCCCGCGCTCTTCGCCTCGCGGAGGCGGCCGACGATCCGAGCGACGTTGCCGTCGAGGTCGCCGACGACGGAGTTGATCTGGGCGAGCGCGAGCCTCACAGTTTTCGCCTCATAGTCGAAAACATAGTCTACGCGTCGTGGAGCTCGTCATCGACCGGCATTTTCGCGGGCCGACGGATTCCGCGAACGGCGGATACACCTGCGGCATGCTCGCGTCGCTCTTCCACGGCCCCGTCGAGGTCACGCTCAGGCTCCCGCCTCCGCTCGAGCGGCCGCTCGAGGTGGACATGGAGGACGGCCGCGAGCGTGCCGAGCTCCGCGACGGCGAGGCGCTCGTCGCCGAGGCGGCGCTGACCGACCTCGAGCTCGAGCTCCCGGACCCTGTTCCCTTCGCCGACGCCGCCGGGGCAGCCCTGCCGGAGGGCGACAAGGAGAGCGCCTTCCCCGAGTGCTTCGTCTGCGGCTGGGCGCGGGGCGACGGGCTCGGGATCTACGCGGGACCGGTGGAGGGCCGGGACGCCGTTGCAGCGACCTGGACGCCTCGTCCCGACCACGTCGCACCGGAGTTCGTCTGGGCGGCATTGGACTGTCCGGGCGCCTACGCAGTCCATGGCGGCGAGCGCGGGATGCCGGTACTCGGCCGACTCGCGGCGAGAGTGGAGCACCTGCCGCACGAGGGAGAGCGGTGCGTGGTGATGGCGTGGCCGCTCGGAGAGGATGGGCGGAAGCTCTACGCCGGCACGGCGCTGTTCGGCGAGGACGGCCGGGTGCTCGGCTCGGCCAGGGCGACCTGGATCGTCCCGCGAGAGCCCTAGTAACAGTCTGTTACAAGTCGCGGACCCACCGCCAGCAGCCGCCTTCGGGGGTTAGTAACAGTCTGTTACTAGCCGGGGTCAGCGCTGCAGCCGGATCGCGTTGAGGTCGTTCTCGACGATCTCGTCGGCGCGGGGGATCAGGTCTTCGATGTCGTCGTGCTCGGCGTGGATGTACCGGCCGCTCAGCTTGTCGGCTCGGCCCGAGGCGAGCACGCGGACGAGCCTCGGCGCCAGCTCCGGCGGCGTCCACGGCATGTCGTCGGGAAAGCGTCCGGTCATGTCCGTCTTCACGAGCCCCGGGCTGATCGTGAACACCGCGATCCCGTGGGGCTCGAGCTGGAGGGCGAGGCCCTCCGCCGCCCGGTAGAGCGCGGCCTTGCTACCGCCGTACGCGGTCGTCCTCTGGCCGGGGAGGTAGCCGGAGCCGCTTCCGGTGTTGACGATCCGCCCTCGGCCGCGCTCGATCATCCCGGGTACGACGGCGCGCCAACAGAGAAAGGCCCCGAGGACGTTGATCTCGAACACGCGCCACCAGTCGTCCGGGTCTTCCTTCCACGCCTCGTCGCCCCAGTGCCCGATCCCGGCATTTGCGACGAGCAGGTCGACGGGGCCCAGCTCGCGCTCGACCTCTGCCACCATGCGCTCGACGTCCTCCCGCCTGGAGACGTCGGCGACGACGCTCAGCCCGCCGATCTCGCGCGCGACCTCTTCCACCTGCTCGGACGTCCGCGCCGAGACTGCGACTTTCATGCCTGCGTCGGCCAGCTCGCGCGCGATCCGCTCTCCGATCCCGCGGCCGCCGCCGGTGACGAGCGCAACTCCCTCGAGCCGATCTGCCACGAAGAGGAGTCTCCCATGCGGCGTTAGGGTCCGGGCGTGACCCTCGCCGAGCTCGCCGTCACCGTCGGGATGCTCGGCGTGCTCGGGCCTGATCGCGAGCCGGTTCGGCCTGTCGGCGATCCCCGCCTACCTGCTCGCGGGTCTGCTGCTCGGTCCGAACGAGCCCACGGTCGTGACGCTGATCAGCCCGTCTGAGGTCACGGAATTCGTCGCCGAGGTGGGGATCATCTTCCTGCTCTTCTTCCTCGGCCTCGAGTTCACGCTCTCCCGGCTGTCGCGGAGCCGCAGGCACGTCATCTTCGGCGGGCTCTTCGACCTCGTGGCGAATGCGGGCCTTGGTCTCCTTGTCGGCATTGCGGCGTTCGGTGTCAGCTTCGCGGCCCTGATCCTCGCCGCGGCGATCTACGTCTCGTCGAGCGCGATCGCCGTCAAGGGCCTGATCGACTTCCGCCGCCTCGCAGACGACGAGACCGACCTCGTCCTGGCGATCCTGATCGCGGAGGACATCGCGATCGCGCTCGTGCTCGGCTTCGCGGCAGGAGGCGGCGGCGCGGCCGGCGCCACGCTCGCGATCGTCGCGAAGGCGATCGGCTTCATCGCGATCTCGCTCGCTCTCTCGAAGTGGCTCTCCGGGCCGATCGATCGGATCCTGGACTGGCTGCCGCGCGAGTTCTTCCTGCTGGCGGTGTTCGGCTTCCTGATCGGGATGGCGGCGGTCGCCGACGCGCTCGGGCTCTCCGAGGCGATCGGCGCCCTGATGGCCGGCGTCGTTCTGTCCGAGACTTCGATGCGGGAGGAGATCGAGGAGCGCTTCTTCAGCTTCCGCGACGTCTTCGCCGCGCTGTTCTTCTTCGTCTTCGGCCTCTCGATCGACATCTCGGCGCTCGGCGACGTCGGGTGGCTGCTCGCGCTCGCCGTTCCGGCGGCAGTGATCGGCAAGATCGCGACGGGCCACGTCGCGGGCAGGCTCGGAGGCTTCTCGGCCCGCCAGAGCTTCAACGCCGGCGTCGCGCTGATCGCCCACGGCGAGTTCACGATCATCCTCGCCCAGGTCGCGTCCGCAGAACGACGAGCTGCTGGCCGGCCAGCAGGAGACGCTGATCGCCTTCGCCGGCCTGTACGTCCTGCTGACGGCGACCATCGGCGTCGTGCTGATGAAGGAGTCGAAGGTGCTCGGTCGCCGCCTGTTCCCCGCCCCTACACTGGCCGAAGGAGGCTGACGCGTTGCCCACTCAACTCGAGGAGACCCGTCTTCCCGGGATCGGGACGAAGTTCACGATCCGCACCGGCGAGGGCAGCCGCCTCACCGTGATCCTCCACAACGACGGGAAGCGGGAGCTCTACTACTTCCGGCGCGGCTCCGACGACGAGCCGCGGTCGGTGATCACGCTCGACGACGACGAGGCGCGGCAGCTCGGCGCCGTCCTCGGCGGCGCGTACGAGCGGCCGAAGATCGTCGAGGAGCTCGAGATGGCGCTCGGCGAGCTGCTCATCGAGTGGATCCCCGTGCCCGACACGAGCCGGTGGATCGGCAAGAGCGCTGGCCGAGGCCGGCTTCCGCGCGAACCTTCGGGATCACGGTGATCGCGATCCTCCGCGAGCCCGAGCCGGTCACGGGCGCGCTGCCCGACGACGTGATCCAGCAGGGCGACACGCTGGTCACGGTCGGGAAGGCCGGCTCGTACCCCGCCTTCCAGCGCGTGCTCGCCGAGGGTTAGATCGCCCGCCCGATCTCGTCGAGCGCCTCGGGGTTCTCGAGCGAGGACAGGTCGCCGAGGTCGGCTCCGAGCGCCTTCGCCCGCACGGCGCGGCGCATGATCTTCGCGCTGCGCGTCTTCGGGAGCGCGCTCACGAAGACCACGCGGTCGGGCCGGAATGCCTTGCCGAGGTCGCGCGACACGAGCTCCGAGACTTCGCCGGCGAGCTGCTCGCCGCCGTCGGCGCCGGGCGCCGCGATGCAGAAGATCCACGCCACCTCGCCCTTGACCTCGTGCGGGATCCCCACCGCCGCCGCCTCCAGCACGGACGGATGCTCGACGGCGGCGGACTCCAGCTCTGCCGGGCCGACCCGCTTCCCGGCGATGTTGAGCGTGTCGTCGGACCGGCCGTGGAGGAACCAGAAGCCGTCCTCGTCCACGGATGCCCAGTCGCCGTGCGTCCAGACGCCGGGAAATCGGCTCCAGTACGTGTCGATGTAGCGGTCGGGATCGCGCCAGAACCCGCGCGTCATGCCGGGGAAGGGCTTGCGGCAGACGAGCTCGCCGACCTGACCGCTCCCGACCAGCGAGCGCCCCTCAGCGTCGACGACGTCCATCGCCATGCCGAGCGCCGGCCCGCCGAGCGAGCAGGCCTTGATCGGGGTCGCCGGGGTCGGGGAGAGGAAGCAGGCGCCGACCTCCGTCCCGCCCGAGCAGTTGATGATCGGGACCCGCCGACCGCCGACCGTCTCGAACAGCCAGCGGTACGGCTCGGGGTTCCAGGGCTCGCCGGTCGTGACGATCGTGCGAAGCGACGAGAGATCGGCCTCCGGATCGCCGTGCGGGATCAGTCCTCGCACGAGCGTCGGCGAGAGGCCGAGGACGGAGACCCGCTCCTGCTCGATCAGCCGCCAGAGGCGATCGGAAGGCCAGTCCGGCGCGCCTTCCGCGAAGACGAGCGTGGATCCCATGGCGTGTCCGCCGACCACCGTCCACGGGCCCATGATCCAACCCATGTCCGTGGCGAAGTGGATCACGTCGTCGGGACCGGCGTCCGCCTGGTAGCAGACCTCGCGCGCGATCGAGACGAGGAAGCCTCCCTGGACGTGGACGACTCCCTTCGGCCTGCCGGTCGTCCCGGACGTGTACGTCAGGAGGTACGGCGTCTCGGAGTCCAGCTCGGCAGGCGGGAGCTCGCCGGGCGAGTCCGCGACGAGCTCGTCCCACGGCGCGAGGACGACGTGCTCGACGGACGGCGACTCCGCCCGCGCCTGCTCGAGGATCTCCAGCATCGGGACTTCGCGCCCGCGTCGCGACGAGACCCGCGTCGTGATCGCGACCTTGGCCTCGGACGCCTGGAGCCGCTGGGCCACGGCCGGTGCCGCGAAGCCGGAGAAGATCGGCATCTGGATCGCGCCGATGTGGGCGCACGCGTGCGAGGCGATCGCGACCTCCTGCGACATCGGCAGGAAGATCGCGACGCGGTCGCCCTCCTCGACGCCGAGCCCAGCCAGCGCCTCGGCCAGCCTCGTCACCTGGTCGGACATGGCTGCCCACGTCAGCTCGCGGCGCTCGCCGTTCTCACCGAGCGAGACTGCGGCGACCGCCTCTGGCCGGCGCCGAGCCCACCGGTGGACGCAGTTCCACGCGATGTTCACCTTCCCGCCGACGAACCAGGTCGCCCACTCGGGACCGCGGGAGAGGTCGGAGACGCGATCCCACGGCGTCGAGAACTCGAGTGCCCATGTCCTCGACGGCGGCGGCCCAGAACCAGTCCGGGTCTTCCTGCGACCGGCGCACGAGCTCCCAGTAGTCGCCGATGCCGTGGCGGCGCATGAGCCGGACGACGTTTGCCTGCTCGAGTACTTCCTCGGTCGGCCGCCAGACGACCTCGCTCACCGATTGCCCTCGACGTGGAAATCCGGAAGCCAGTGCAGCCAGCTCGGCAGGTACCAGTTCCAGTCTCCGAGCAGCTTCATCGCCGCCGGCAGCAGCACCGAGCGGACGATCGTGGCGTCGATCAGCAGCGCGATGGCCACACCGAAGCCCATCTGCTGGAACATCACGAGATCGCCGACCGCGAACCCGCCGAAGACGGCGATGATGATCAGCGCGGCACCGGTGATCAGCCGAGCCGTCGAGCTGATGCCGTGCGCGACAGCCGCGTCGTTGTCGCCCGTCTGCACGTACCGCTCCCGGATTCGGCTCAACAGGAAGACGTGGTAGTCCATCGAGAGCCCGAACAGGACCGCGAACAGGAACAGCGGCACCCACGCCTCGATGAAGTCGACCTGCTGGAAGCCGAAGAGCTCGTTGCCGATCCCTTTCTGGAAGACGAGGATCAGGACGCCGTAGGCGGCGCCGATCGACAGCAGGTTGAGCACGATCGCCTTGGCGGCGACGACGATCGACCTGAACGCGACGGTCAGCAGGATGAACGACAGCGTGAGAACGACCGCCAGCAGGATCGGAAGCCAGCGGTCGGTCAGGGCGTAGTAGTCGATGCTCTCGGCCGTCTCGCCGGTGACGAGGACCTGCGCCCCGGTGATCTCCTCCTCACGCAGCGCGCGGACCGCATCGAGCGCCCTGTCGTCGCGGCTGTCCCCGACCGGTAGCGCCTCGATCACCGCGAGCCGCTCCTCGTCGTGGAACTCGGTGTCGACCTGGCGGAAGGCGTCGTTCGCCTGCATGTCGTCCGCGATCTGCTCGATCTCCGCGCGGGTCTCGGGGTTTGCGACGTCGCCGTCGACGACGACCTCCACCGAGTCGGTTGTGCCGATCCCGAACGATTCCTCCAGCGCGTTGAACCCCTGCTTCGACGCAAAACGGTCCGGCAGCGTGCGGATTCCGGCCTCGCCCGTCGTGTAGCTGAGGACGGGAATCGACAGGGCGACCAGCAACCCGACGCTCAGGACGAGACTCACGACCGGCCGCCGCATCACCGCCCCTACGACCCCGCCCCAGAAGCGGCTCTCGGCACCCGTCCCACGCTCGGCCCCCCGGCCGATGAACGGAATCCGGAGCGCGTTGACTCGGTCACCGAGCAGGCTCAGCACCGCGGGGAGGAGCGTCAGCGCAGCTGCGACCGAGGTGATGCCGACCAGGATCGCGCCCGCGGCGAGGCTCCGGAAGATCGTGTTCGGAATGAGCAGGAGCCCGAGCATCGCGATGACGAAGGCGAAACCGCTGAAGAGCACCGCGCGACTCGCCGTCCCGCCGGTCGCGGCGATCGCGTCGAGCTTCTCGCGTCCGCCCGACCGCTCCTCCCGGAAGCGCGACACCACGAACAGCGCGTAGTCGATCCCGAGCGCGAGCCCCATCCCCGTGAGCATGTTGATCGTGAAGACCGAGAGCTCGAACGCGATGCCGACGAGGGCCACGAGCCCCAGCGCGGTGATGATCGCGACGATCGCGAGGGCCAACGGGACGAGCCCGGCGACGACCGCGCCGAAGACGAGCAAGAGGACGATGAGCGCCACGGGCAGCCCGAACTGGAGCTCGCCCTTCTGCAGGTCCTCCTCGGAGAGCGTCAGGAAGTCGCGCTCGACCGACCATTCGCCGGTGAGGAAGAGCTCGAAGTTCCCGTCCTCGTGCTGCTCCAGCACCTCCTGGACGTTCTCGGCCGCGGTCTCGTCCTCGAGCCCGATCTCGTAGACGAGCGCTCGCTCCGCTCGCGCAACGGGCTCAGGATTGACGTAGGCGACGCCGTCGGTCGCCTCGAGTGCCCGGCGGAGCGGCAGTGCCCGGACACCGAAGCCGGGGCTGTCCGTCGCGACGCTCTCCGAGCGGATCATGACGACGTCCGTCGTGAAGTTCGGGTCCGGAGGCAGCCGCTCGCCGATCAGCTCGTAGGCCTGCTCCGACTCGGGCTCGTTCAGCTGCTCGGCTTCACCTGACAGCGCATCGCCGAGAAAGAGGACGACGAGGACGAGGGAGACCACGACGCCGACGATCCAGGCGCCAATGGTCAGTCCGGGATGGCGTGCTGCGGCGGTGGCGAGACGCTCGGTCATTGACTCCGTAACTTAGTGGCCGCTAACATAGCTGTCCCGATCATGGCACTGCATCTCATCTCCGAGGAAGCACGCAAGTGGTGGACGCTCGCCGCTGTCGCCTTCGGGCTCTTCATGATCATGCTCGACAACACGGTCGTGAACGTCGCCCTCCCGTCGATGGCGCGCGACCTCGGCGCCGACCTGTCGGAGCTCGAGTGGATCGTCACGGGCTACGCGCTCACGTTCGCGTCGCTCATGCTGACCGGCGGGAAGCTCGCGGACATGCTCGGCCGCCGGTTGATCTTCGTCGCCGGCCTCGTGATCTTCACCGGCGCCTCCCTGGCGTGCGGCCTTGCCGAGACCGAGCAGTTCCTCATCGGTGCCCGGGTGGTGCAGGGCGCGGGCGCGGCGCTCATGAACCCGGCCACGCTCTCGATCATCGCAGCAACCTTCCCGCCCCGCCAACGCGGGATGGCGATCGGGATCTGGGCCGGCGTCTCGGCGCTCGCGCTCGCCATCGGCCCGCTCGTCGGCGGCCTGCTTACGCAGCATCTCGACTGGAGCTGGATCTTCTTCGTCAACGTTCCCGTCGGCATCGTCGCGATCGTGGCCAGCTTCGTGCTCATCCGTGAGTCGAAGGACGAATCGGCCGAGCAGCGTCTTGACTTGCCGGGGCTCCTGACCTCCGGGATCGGCCTGTTCGCGCTCACCTACGGCCTGATCGAGGCGAACACCTTCGGGTGGACGTCCGGCCGGATCGTCGGCGCGTTCGCCGTCGCCGCCGCCATGCTCGTCGCCTTCGTGCTGCTCGAGACGCACCAGCGGCTGCCCATGCTCGATCTCTCGCTCTTCCAGAACAGGACCTTCACCGGCGCGAACATCGCCATCCTCCTCGTCGCGCTCGCGATGTTCGGCGTCTTCTTCTTCGTCTCGCTGTACATGCAGGGGATCCTCGGCTACTCGGCCGTCCAGACCGGAGCAGCGTTCCTGCCGCTGACGGTGCTGATCATCCTTGTCGCGCCGATCGCGGGGAAGACGTCCGATCGAGTCGGCTCGCGCTGGCTGATGACGGTGGGGATGCTCCTCATCTCGGCCCAGCTTTTCTACTTCTCGCGGCTCGACGAGAACGCCGCCTACGTCGATCTCCTCCCGGCGTTCGTCGCCGGTGGGTTGGGGATGGGGCTCGTGATGACGCCGAGCGCGGCGGCTGCGGTGCGTGCGCTCCCGGTCGACAAGTCCGGAGTGGGCTCGGCCGTTCTCAACGCATTTCGCCAGGTCGGCGGCTCCATGGGCATCGCGCTGCTGGGCGCGATCATGGCCCACCAGATCGGTGGGCTGAAAGGCCCCGAGGTCTTCCGGGATCCTTCGCGTTTCGTCGACGGGTTCTCGACGGCGCTGCTCGTGGCTGGGGTGATCGCGCTTAGCGGTGCGGTCGTCTCGTTCGTGCTCGTCCGGCCGCACGAGCTCGAGGAGCCCGACCGCCGCCCCGAGCCGGTTCCCGAGGTCGGATGAGCGCCACGAAGCCCCGGCTGACCGCCGAGGAGCGGCGCGCGGACGTTCTCGAGTGCGCGTGTGGGATCTTCTCGAAAGGCAGCTACCGCGGCACGACCACCGCCGAGATCGCGAGACAGGCGGGTGTCACCGAGCCCATTCTCTACCGCCACTTCCAGTCCAAGCGCGCCCTCTACCTCGCGTGCCTCGATTCGGCTTGGGCGGATACGCGGCAGATGTGGGAGCGGGCAGTCGCGGCCGAGCCGGATCCTGCGCTCTGGATCACCGCGATGGGCTCGGCCTACCTGAAGGCAGCGAAGGAACGCCACGGCCTGGTCGCAAATCTCTGGATCCAGGCGCTGACGGAAGCAAGCGACGACGCGGAGATCCGGAAGCACCTCAAGCGCCACATGCGCGAGGTCCAGGAGTTCGTGGTCGCCGTGATCGAGCGCTCGCAGGCCGCCGGCGGCATCCCGAAGGAGCGCGATCCGGAAGCCGAGGCGTGGATCTTCGTCTCGCTCGGGCTGCTCGCAACGGTCAGCAAGCGCCTGGGCGGCATGCTCGACGCCGACATTCCGAGAATCACCGCCAGCCGCCGGAGCTGGCTCACGGGCCGGGACACCTAGCTCGGTGGGCCGCGCGAAGGCCGCGATCGGGTCCGCGGTCTTCCTCCTGATCGCTCCCGGCGTCGTCGCCGGACTGGTTCCGTGGTGGCTCACCCGCTGGGAGGTCGAGCACGAGCTGTGGACGCCGCTTCGTGTCGCCGGCGGAGCGCTCACGGCCGTGTCAGCCGGCGTGCTCCTCCATGCGTTCGGCCGGTTCGTCGTGGAGGGAATCGGCACCCCTGCTCCCGTCGCGCCCACAGAGCGCCTCGTCAGAGGCGGCCTCTACCGCTTCGTGCGCAACCCGATGTACCTGGCCGTCGTCGGTGCGATCGCCGGCCAGGCGCTGCTCCTGGGGCAAGTCGAGCTCCGTCGCGTATGCAGGAACCATGTGGCTCATCTTCGCGGCCTTCGTCCACTGGTACGAGGAACCCACCCTCCGCAGGCAGTTCGGCGACGACTACGACGCCTATCGCGAAAAAGTCCCGGCCTGGATTCCGCGGACCCGCCGATGAACCGGCTATTGCCCGGTTCATTCACCGACGAGACAGAGTCGAGGAACTGCCAGAGCGCAGAGGCCGCCCCACGAAAAAGATGAACCCCCGGGCTGCGGCCCCCGGGGGTTCGTATCTCTAGCGGCGAGCCCACCTCTGCGGCGACGGCCCGGAAGCCATTGACTCTGCGGCACAGCCAACTCCTCCGAACCACCGTCGCCATATCTGGCGCGCCTCCGAACACCTTGGCCTTCTAGTGGCCTCGTTGCTCGGTGGAAGGACTATACGGCCGGTTCGGGGTTGAGTCAAGTACCCAAGTCAAGTATTTTGCGATAGGCTCGCTTGACCCGTTTTTTCCCTTAGCCATAACCCTTTTGGGGGATCGATTTGATCCAGGAGATGCCGTAATGTCAAGTAGTCGCACCAAGCCGCCCGGGAGTTGACCTCGAAAGTGAACCGCGCGATCCAGAGCAGGACGCAGAGTCTCGGCCGCCTCCCGAACGGAGGACTTGGCGTGCGCCTGCGCACGCTTCGGGTGAACGCCGGCCTCACGCAGACGGATTTGGCGGGCGACCGCTTCTCCAAGGAGTACGTCTCCCAGATCGAGCGCGGAAAGACCCGCCCGACGCAGGAGACGATCGAGTGGCTCGCCGAGCGGCTCGGCGTCGATCCTGGCTTCCTCGCCAGCGGTGTCGCCGCCGACGAGCGCGGGCGGATCGAAGCGTCCTTGGCGAGGGCCGAGGCTCTCAGCGAGAACCACGAGTACGCAGAGGCGCTCGAGGAGTTCACGCGCGTCTCCCCGACGATCGCGGGCATCGCAGCGGTCGAGCTCCAGGTTCGCTCGCTCTCGGGTGAAGCCTGGGTCCGGATGCGTCTGGGCGAGGTGAGGGAGGCGATGCAGCTTCTCACCCGCGCGCGCGCGCAGGCCGAGGACACGATGTTCTCGGACGTCGACCGGGCGGAGATCCTGTACCGGCTCGGCGCCTGCCGTGTGGAGCTCGCGAGCATCCAGACGGCGATCAGCCTTTTCAACGAGGCCCTTGCGCTCGCCGAGAGCTCGGGGCTTCCCTGCGACCGGCTCCGCGCCGAGATCTTCGGAGCACGCTCGCGCTGCTACCGGCGCCAGCGGGACTACGAAGCAGCCCGGGAGGACCTCGAGCGGGCGCTCGAGCTCGCCGAGGCGCTCGACGATCCCCGCTCGGTCGCACGCGTGTACTTCCACGCGTCGCTCGTCGCCGAGCGACAGGGGCAGTGGGTCCTCGCGCGGCGCTATGCGGAGCAGGCGAAGGCACAGTTCGAGGAGATCGCGGATCGCAACGCGGTCGGCAAGCTCCTGAACAACCTTGGCGGTCTCAGCTTCCTGCTCGGCAAGCCGAAAGAGGCGGTCGAGCAGCTCAACGAGGCGTTCCGCGTCCTGCTCGAGTACGGCACCGAGAAGGATGCGGCCTCGGCAGTCTCCTCCCTCGCGCAGGTGAGCCTGCGCACCGGCCAGATCGAGCCGGCGGAGGAGCAGGCGCGCCAGGCGCTCAAGCTCCTCGGCAACCGCGTCGACGCCGTCGACGAGATCGGAAACGCGCAGCTCGTCCTCGGGCGCTCGCTCATGGAGCAGGGCCGCCTCGACGAGGCGGCGCAGGCCTTCGACGAGGCCGAGCACAGCTTCGACCAGCTTTCTTCAGTAAGTCATCGTGCGGCCGCGTGGATCGCCAAGGGCGACCTTGCGGCGCGGCGCGGCCGGGACCAGATGGCCGCGCAGCTCTACAGGCGCGCAGCAGAAGCGCTCCAGGACTTCAGGTTCTAAGGGGAGGGGGTGATTGCACTGAAGCATCGGGTCAAGATCTCCGTCATCGTCGCCCTGACGACCCTCGCCGCCGTCAGCGGTGGAGGCTTCATCGACAACTGGATCATGTCGTTGTAGGCCGTCGACTTCAGCTGCCGTTGCTCAGGCAGTGCGAGGGTGGCGCCGCCCGACAGGGGTTCGATTCACGGGTGGTCGCCTAGCACCACATCGGACGCACAAAACGAGGAAACCCGGATTCCGTTGCGGGAGCCGGCGTCTTCGCAGTCCGCGTTAGCGTGCCGACCGCCAAGGAGCGCTTCTCAGCTCTCCCGCGCCCCTGCGTCGGTGGATGAACCGGCAAGCCGGTTCATCGGCACTGCGGAAGAATCCTGGCGCACGTCGTAAACCACGCTCCTCCTCTCCCCTGAGATGCGACGGCGGCCCTGGGCCGCCGTCGCGATTTCGACACGAGGACGGAATAGCTGCGATTGGACTGCCGTTTGACGGGAACAGGCACCCTGTCAGCATTCAGGGCTCACGGAGCCGACCCCACTGGAGACCGCTCACCTCAAACTGACCGATCTCGCCTCGTGCGGCGGCTGCGCGGCGAAGTACTCGGCTGCCCGGCTCGAAGAGCTGCTTCGCGGGTTCGTCCCAGTGGACTCGGATGACCTGCTGGTCGGGCTCTCTCCCGCGGACGACGCCGCGGTCTACCGGCTCGACGACGAGCGGGCGATCGTCTTCACGCTCGACTTCTTCCCGCCGGTCGTCGACGACCCGGCCGACTACGGAGCGATCGCGGCCACGAATGCGCTCAACGACGTCTTCGCGATGGGCGGCACGCCGCTGCTCGCGCTCTCGATCGCCGCCTTCCCGGAGTCGCTGCCGACGGAGATGCTCGGCGCGATCTTCTCGGCGGCAGACGAGCAGGTGCGGGCCGCGGGAGCGGTGCTCGCGGGCGGACACACGATCCGGGACGAGGAGCCGAAATATGGGCTCGCGGTGGTCGGAACCGTGCGGCCGGACGGAATCTGGCCGAAGAACGGCGCGCGACCTGGTGACTCGGTCTTCTTGACGAAGCCGCTCGGGACCGGGCTGATCCTGACGGGGTTCAAGCAAGGCACGGCCGGAACGCAGCCGCTCGAGCGGGCTGTCCGCTGGATGCGGACGCTGAACATGGACGCGGCATCGGTGCTGCGCCCGCTCGAGCCCAATGCCGTGACGGACGTGACCGGCTTCGGCCTATTCGGGCATGCCCACGAGATGGCCGAGCGGAGCGGTGTCCGGATTCGGCTCGAGTCGGAGCGCTTCCCGGCGATCGACGGGGCACTCGACATGGCGCGGAAGGGAGTCCGGACGAGCGGGGATCCGCGCAACCGTGAGTTCGCGGGCCCGCATCTCGAGCTGGACGGCGCTCCGGAGACGCTCGTCGCGCTCGGGTTCGACCCCCAGACGGCGGGTGGGCTCCTCCTGTCGGTGCCGTCCGAGCCGGGGAGCGGTGCTCGAAGCAGAGTTCCAGGCGAAGAAGCTGTTCATTCGGCGCGTCGGCTGGGTCGAGGAGGGCGCCGGGGTCGTCGTGGAATGACCCGTGGGATGATCCACGGGCGGTTCCAGCCGTTTCATCTGGGCCACACGGAGTACTTGCGCGGGGCGGCGGAGCGCTCCGACGAGGTCTTCGTCGGGATCACGAATCCCGATCCGTCGCGGATCCGGCCGGAGGCAAGCGATCCGCTGCGCCATCTGCCGGAGTCCAACCCGTGGAGCTACGCCGAGCGGCTCCTGATGGTCAAGGCGGCAGCGGGCGACCTGAGCCTCGACCTGGCGCGGCTGCACGTGATCCCGTTCCCGGTCAACGAGCCCGAGCTCTGGCCGGCGTACGTCCCAGACGGCGTCACGCAGTACATCCGCCTTTTCTCGGACTGGGGCGACACGAAGGTCGAGCGGATGCGCGAGGCGGGCTACGAGGTCGTCGTGCTCGACGAGGGCGCAGAGAAGGAGGTCTCGGGCGCCGAGGTCCGGGAGGCGCTGAGGTCGGACGGCGACTGGGGCTCGCTCGTCCCGCCCGGAGTAGCACGGGTCATTCGCTCGCTCGATCGCGTCCCGGTCTAGCCTCCGCGCCGTGTATCCGATCGTCGTCGTCCTGCTGGACGGGCTGGGGGACCGCGCGCACGAGAGCCTCGGCGGCCGCACCGCCAACGAGGCGGCGGCGACCCCGAACCTCGACACGCTCGCTGCGCGCGGCTCGACCGGCGTCCTCTATGCAGTCGGGCCGGGGCGGGCGCCGTCCAGCGAGGTCGCGCACTGGTCGATGCTCGGCTACACGCCCGAGGAGTTCCCCGGTCGGGCGGTGCTCGAGGCGCTCGGCGCGGGCCAGGACGTGGACGCCTCGGACGTCTTCGCGTTCGCGGCGCTGCGCCCGGCGGATGAGCGGAACGGCGAGCTCTGGCTGACCGGCCGCCCGCGGCGCGGCGAGGACGACGTGGAGGCCCGCGAGCTGCTGGAGCGGTGCGACGGCATCGAGGTGGACGGCCTCCGCTTCAGGCTCTCGGACCTGGGGCGGGGAGAGGCGATCCTGCGTGTGTCCGGCGGCGCGGACGACCGCGTGACGGACTCGGACGCGTTCTTTCGCGACCGCTATCCCGTCCTGCGGCCGCAGCCCGTCGTGCCGGAGGCGGAGCGGACGGCGCAGGCGGCCGAAGCGTGGACACGGGAGGTCCTCGGCCGGCTCGACGGCGAGCGCTTCGACGTGATCACGCTGAAGTGGTGGGGTCGCCTGCGCGCGGCGCCGACGTTCGCCGAGCGCCACGGCGTCTCCGGGAAGTTCATCGCCGCCTCCCGGTTCATGCACGGGCTCGCGCGAGCCGTCGCGCTCGAGCCTCTGGAGGCGGCGGAGACCGACGACCCGACCGCGGATCTGGCGCGGCGAATCGAGCTCATCCGCGAGCGGCTCGACTCGGGCGACACGTTCGTCTTCTCCCATCAGAAGGCTTCGGACGAGGCGGGGCACACGAAGGATCCAGCGATCAAGCAGCGGACGATCGAGGCGCTCGACGCCGGCCTCGGAGACCTCCCAACGGATCGCGCGGTCGTGTGCGTCACCGGGGACCATGCGACACCCGCCTACCCCGAGGTGATCCACTCGGGCGATCCGGTGCCGCTGCTCGTGGCCGGCCCTGGTGTCCGCGCCGATTCCGTCACAACCTTCGGGGAGCTCCCGTGCGCCGCAGGCATCCTCGGCCAGCTCCGTGGCCCCGACCTGATGCCGGTCCTCCTGAACGCCGCGGACCGGCCGCTCTTCCTCGGCTCCCGGCCGACTCCGTTCGAGGGCGCCGACGGCTACCCGGCGATCCTGGAGCCGCTCCGCCCGTGAGAGCCGTCGAGGGCCGCATCCCCTTCCGCGGGTTCCGGACGTGGTATCGAGACGTCGGGCCGGAGGACGGGATCCCGCTTGTCTGCCTGCACGGCGGGCCCGGCTCCACGCACCACTACTTCAAGCCGCTGGAGAAGCTCGCGGAGGAGGGGCGTCGAGTCGTGGTCTACGACCAGCTCGGTTGCGGCAGCTCCGACCGGCCCGACGACCCCGACCTCTGGACGGTCGACCTGTTCGTGGACGAGGTGAGGACGGTTCGGGACGCGCTCGGTCTCGACCGGATCCACCTGCTCGGAACCTCGTGGGGCTCGATGCTCGCGATCGAGTACATGCTCACCCGTCCGCCGGGGGTCGTCAGCCTGACGTTGAACTCGCCGCCGACGTCAGCCCAGACGTGGATGGCCGAGGCTGCCCGCCTGCGCGACGAGCTCCCCGAGCACCACCGGCGCTCGATCGCGGAGCACGAGGCCGCCGGCACGCTCGATCACCCCGAGTACAAGGCGGCGGAGGACGAGTTCTGGCGCCGCCACGTTCTGCTCATCCACCCGCCGCCCGACTTCGTCGAGCGCGGCAAGGCGGAGAAGGGCACGCCGGTGTATCGAGCCCTCTGGGGGATGAGCGAGTGGAACGCCGACGGGAGGCTCCGCGACTGGGACGTCAGAGACCGGCTCGGGGAGATCGGTGTGCCGACGCTCGTCACCTCCGGGCGCTACGACGAGTGCACGCCCGAGCTCGCCGAAGCCGCGCAACGGGGGATCCCCGGTGCCGAGCGCGTCCTCTTCGAGGAGAGCTCCCACATGGCGTTCGTGGAGGAACCGGAGCGGTTCCGGAAGGTCCTCGCCGACTTCCTCGGCCGCGCGGAGTCGCGATGACGCCAAGGCGTGTCCGGTGGCTGGCGGCGGCCACCGTGCTCTCGCTCTACGTGATCGTCATCACCGGCTCGCTCGTCCGCCTCACCGGATCGGGTCTCGGCTGCGAGGCGTGGCCGGGATGCGAGGAGGGCGCGTTCTTCCCGGAGGACGACGCCCACGCCTTCGTCGAGTTCGGGAACCGCGTCTTCGGCATCTTCCCGATCACGCTGTCGATCCTGACCGCCTGGGCCGCCCGGATCCTGCCCCGATGGACGTTCTGGACGGCCGTCGGAGTCGCGGTGCTGACGGTCGCCGAGGCGCCGCTCGGTCTCGCGACGATCCGGTACGACCTTCCGCCCGAGATCGTGATGGTGCACTTCCTCGTCGCCCTGCTCGCGCTCGGAGGCGCGCTCGTCGTGCTCGTCGAGGCGATCCGCACCGAGCGCGGCGCCGCCTCGCTCGAGTTCCCCCGCGAGCTGCGGATCGGCGCCGCCGTCCTCACCGTCGCCTGCCTCGGCCTCGTCGTCACCGGGACGCTCGTGACGAGCGCAGGGCCGCACTCCGGCGACCCGGACGTGATCCACCGCCTCTGGAACCTGCCGGACGCGCTCTACGTCCATGTCCGGATCACGGCGGTCTTCGGCTGCATCTTCCTCTTCGTGCTCGGCTACATCGTCGCCCGCCGGTCGCTCGCTCCGCGCCTCTTCAAGTTCTCGCTCCTGCTGCTCGTCGTGGTGCTTGCGCAGATGGCGATCGGCGAGCTCCAGTGGCGGCTCGAGCTGCCCTGGGGAGTCGTCGCCGTCCATGTCGCGCTCGCCGCCGCCGTCTGGGCGCTGACGGTCGCGCTGGCCGCGATGCTGTGGCAGCCGCCGCGTTGGCTGGAGCCGACGCGGGGGTAAGGTGGACCGATGGCCGAGGAGCTTCGAATCTCCGACAGCCCGGTCCTCGACCGGCCGATTCTGATCGCCGCATTTCGCGGCTGGAACGACGGTGGGCAGGGCGCGTCCCTCGCCGCGGGCTACATGGCCAAGCTGTGGGACGCCGAGCAGATCGCCGACGTCGATCCGGAGACGTTCTTCGACTTCCAGGCCACGAGGCCGCACGTCAAGCTCGTCGACGGCCTGACCCGCCAGATCGACTGGCCGGAGACGGTCTTCTACCGAGCCCGCGTCGACGGGCTCGAGCGCGACCTCGTCCTGCTCCTCGGGATCGAGCCCAACCTTCGCTGGCGCGCTTTCGCCGAGCTGGTCACCGACTACGCCGAGGAGCTCGGCGTCGAGCTCGTCGTCACCCTCGGGTCTTTACTGGCCGACATCCCGCACACTCGCCCGAGCCCGGTGACGGGGAGCGCGAGCGACGAGGAGCTCGTCGAGCGCCTCGGCCTCCAGGCGTCCCGGTACGAGGGCCCGACCGGGATCGTCGGCATCCTCCACGATGCGTGCAAGCAGCGTGAGCTGCCCTCGGCGAGCCTCTGGGCCGCAGTCCCGCACTACGTCTCCCTGACGCCGAGCCCTCGCGCCGCGCTGGCGCTCTGCGACCGGCTCGGCGACATCCTCGGCGTCGAGATCGACGTCGAGGAGCTGCGCGAGGCCTCGGAGGGCTACGCGGAGCAGGTGACCCGGGCGGTCGCCGCGGACTCGGACACGCAGGCGTACGTCGAGGATCTCGAGCGGCGCGCGGACGAGTTCGACGAGGAGGACATCCCGTCGGGCGAGGCGCTGGCCGCGGAGCTCACGCGCTTCCTGCGCGAGCGGGATCGCAAGAACGGCGAGCCGCCGGCCGCCACAGAGCAGTAGCGGCTAGGACGCTTCGGCGGCGGGCGCGGCCTCTTCGGCCGGCTTCTCGTCCGGCTGGCCGCCGTTCTGGTTCTGCGCCTGCTGCTGAGACTTCGCGCCCTTCTTCTTGCGGCGCCGGCGGCGTCGAGAGCGGCCCTGGAGCTTCGGCTGCGGGAGGTTCTCCGCGAGCGCGGCGGCGACCTCCTCGACGGTTCCGAGGCTCTCGCGCGCCGACTCGATGAGACGGGTCGACCGCGGTGTGTAGCCCTCTGCCGAGGCGAGGAGCGCGGCGCCGACCTCGATCGGCACTTCACGGGCGGTGTTGACGAGCTTCGCGGCGTTCTCCTCGTGGCGGTGGCCGCGGGAGTTCGCGAGCGCGCCGAGCAGCCGCTTCGCCTCGGGGTACTCGGCGCTCGCGCGGCGATCCTGGATCTTCCGCGTGGCGCGCGCGAGACGCCAGGTCCAGCGCCAGAGGATCTGCTCCGGCGCGTCGGCTTTCCCGTCCGCGAGCCCTCGCAGAAGGATCCGGACGCCCTGTGCGCGGTCCTTCTCCCACGTCGGCGCCTGCGTCACGAGCGTGACGAGGTCGTCGAAGCTCGCGCGGTCGACGCTCATCGAGACCCGGTCGGCGAGCGCGGTCATGCGGAGCCGCCGGTTCGGGTTCTCGGCCGCGCAGGTGAACAGGAACTGCTCGAGGCAGCCGCGGCTGGCATTGCCGTCGGTCAGCTTCTTCACGAAGTCGACGCGCTCCTCGAACCGCACCTGGCGGCCGGCGATCTGGGCCCAGAAGCGCTGCTCGTCCTCGTCCAGGTAGCGCGGATCGACCCGCTGCCACTCTCGGGCGATCACTCCGAGCCGGCGCTTCACGTCCGGTGTCACCGGGACGAGCCACGGCGCCGGCGAGAGCTTGCGGCGGGCGCGGCGCTGCGGCCGTCTTCGCGGCGCGGGCGTCACGCGGGCTCCCTCGCGGTAGAAGTCGGCGTCGAGCAGGCTGTGCAGCGAGACCACCCGCTCGTTGTGCGTGGCGCCCTTCGGGGTGAAGTCGACGACGACGCCGGCCTCCTTCCGAGGGTGCATCCGCATGATCCGGCCGATCCGCTGCTGGTACACCCGGCGGCTCGCCGTCGGCGCGAGGTGCATGCAGACCGTCGCCCGCGGCGAGTTCCAGCCCTCGGCCAGCAGCATCGCGTTGATGAGGATGTCGATCTCGCCTCGCTCGTATCCGGCGAGGACCTCGGCGAGCTTCACCGGCGGAGTCCGTCCGCTGACGGCCTCGGCCTTCAGCCCGGCGGCGCGGAACTCGCGCGCCAGGTTGTAGGCGTGCTCGACGCCGGCCGCGTAGACGATGCCCGGCGTTGAGTCGAACCGGTCGCGGTAAAGGCTTGCTGCAGCCTGGTTCAGGGCCTGGTGGTCGAGGACCTCGGCCAGGGCGCGCTCCTCGAAGTCGCCACCGACGATCGGGACCGAGTTGATGGCCGCGGCGGGCGGGACGCGCAGGCAGCGCAGCGGGGCGATCAGGCCGCGTCGCGCCGCATCCTGAAGCGGCAGGTCGTCGACGGAGGCGGGGAAGACGTCCGAGACCTGTTTCGCGATCAGCTGCTCGGTCGCCGTCATCCCGATGTAGACCGGCTCCGTGTAGCTGCGGATCGCCGCGCTGGTCTTCTCGCCGAGCGCCGTGTGCGCCTCGTCGCAGATGACGAGCTGGTACGCGCTCTTCTCGAGGTCGTTCACGTGCCGCGCGAACCAGGCGTAGGTCTGGACGGTGATCAGATCCGGCCGCGGCGCCTTCTTGCCCTTGTCGACCGCAGGCTCGAGGCGGTCGCCGTAGCCCTCGGCCGTGAGCTCGCGGTTGAACTGGGAGACGAGCAGGCGCCGGTGGGTGAGGATCAGGACGCCTTCGGTGCGCGCCGCCTCGACGAACCCGGCGGCGGCGATCGTCTTCCCCGAGGCTGTGGGGTGGCGGAAGCGGTACCGGCGCTCCGCTCCGGGATCCGCTTCGGCCGCCGGCGGAAGCTCGACCTCGCCGTCGGCCTCGAAGTCGTCCTCTTCGTCCTCGAGCTCGTCCAGCTCCTCGAGCTTGGGCTGGCCGTTGCCGTTCCCGTTCGCGTCCGCAGCTTTCTGGTTCGCGGCGATCAGCTCGGTGAGCATGCCGGCGAGCGCGTCGATCTGGTGGCGGCGGAGCTCAGTGCCGGACTTCAGCCGCGGTGGGCGCTCGCTGAGGACCCGCTCGAGACCGAGCATCAGGGCGTAGCGGATCTTCCAGTCCGGAGAAGGCGTGCCGAGCCGGGCCTCCATCTCCGCGAGGGCACCGTCGAGCGCGCGTCGCCGGGCCGTGCCCGGGGCGAGGACCGTCTCCGGATCCTCGTCCGCGTGGAGGAACGGCTCACCCGCCCAGCTCTCCGCTCGGCGGGCGTCCTCGACGAGTGCGTGCGTCGCCTCGTTTGAAATGGTGGGTTGCTCGACGGCCTCTTGCACCAATGCGCGGCACTTTCGGTGCCGCAAGCCTCCAAGGAAAGTTGCGCTCGCCCAGTCCCCGTGCGATGCGCCTCTCTGAGTGTAGCGGAGTTGCGGGTCGGAAACAGCGTTCAGGCAGGAGCGGGTGCCCGCAGGAGCCCCTTGTGATCCAGGTATCTCGAGATTCCGCCCAGGAAGAACGGCCATCCGGCGCCCAGGAGCAGCGCGGTGTCGATGTCCTCGACGCTTCCCACGACGCCCTCGTCCAGCATGTGCCGGATCTCGTCCGCGATCGCCTCGAGCGCGGCCTGCTGGATCTCCTCGACGCTGCGCCTGTTGTCGCCCTGCACCGCGATCTCGTCCTTGCCGTCGGCGTAGTTGGCCAGGGTCTGGGAGAGGGGGAACCTGTCGGGGTAGGCCTCGTTGAGCGTCTCCAGGACGTGGTTCGCGACGCGCGGCCCGACCATCTGGAGCAGCACGGACGGCGCCATCGGCATCCCGAGCCGGAGGATCGCCTCGTCCGTCTCCTCGACCGTGTTGCCGTGCTCGAGCGCCTCCATCAGGACAGTCGTCATGCGGGTCAGGACGCGGTTGACGACGAAGGCCGGCGCGTCCTTGGCGAGCACGGGTCGCTTCCGGAGCTTCTTCGTGACCTCCCACGCGGTTGCGAGCGACGTGTCGTCCGTCTCGGGCGTGCGGATGATCTCGACGAGCGGGAGGACCGCGACCGGGTTGAAGAAATGAAGCCCGACGACGCGCTCGGGGTGCCCGAGGTTGGCCGCCATCTCGGCCACGGACAGCGAGGAGGTGTTCGTGGCGAGGATCGTCTCGGGCGAGACCACGGCCTCCAGCTCGGCGAAGACCTGCTGCTTCACCGACATCTCCTCGAAGACCGCCTCGAGGACGAGGTCGCAGTCGGCGAAGTGGTCGTATGTCGTCCCGCCCTCGACGAGGGATCCGAGGAAGCGGGCCTTGCCCTCGTCGTACCTGCCCTTCTGGACCTGGCTCTCGAGCTCGGCATGGATTGAGGCGACGGCGCGGTCGACGATCTCCTGGTCCAGGTCTCTGATCGCGATCGGGACTTCGAGGCGCCGGAGGAACAGCGTCGCGAGCTGGCTCGCCATCAGCCCGGCGCCGACGATGCCGACCTTGCGGATCGGACGAGCCTCGGCGTCCGGCTTGCCGACGTCCTTCTTGGCGCGGCGCTCGACGAGGTCGTAGGCGTAGAGCGACGCCTGCGCCTGGCGGCCGGGCAGGAGCTCGGCGACGGCCTCCTCCTCGGCCGCGTAGCCCTCCTCGATCGTCCACTCGGATGCGCCCTCGATCAGGTCGAGCGCGACGTAGGGAGCAGGCGCCGCCCCGTGGAGCGAGTCGTCCAGCTGGCGTCGCGCCTTGGCCACCGCCTCGTCCGCACCGGCCGTGTCCTGGTGCCTGGCACCGGGACCCGGCTGCTCGAGCAGGTACGCGATCGAGTCGTCCAGGAACTCGGCCGGCTCGAGGACGGCGTCGGCGAGGCCCATTTCCTGGGCCTCGGCTGCGCTGAGCATCCGGTTCTGGCGGAGGGGATTCGTGACGATGAAGCGAATCGCGGCATCCACGCCGGCGATCCTCGGAACGATCTGGGTCCCGCCCCAGGCCGGGAACAGGCCGAGGAAGACCTCCGGGCAGGCGAAGTGCCGCACCGAGCTCGCGATCGTCCGGCGGTCGCAGTGCAGCGCGATCTCGACGCCGCCGCCAAGGCAGGCGCCGTTGATCGCAGCAAGCGTCGGGTACGGCAGCGCCTGGATGCGGGCGAAGAGCTCGTGGCCGGCGCGGCTTCCCTCGCGCGCCTCCTCCGCCGAGACGCCGTAGAACCGGTCGATGTCCGCGCCGGCGCAGAAGACGAAGGGCTTGCCGGTCAGCACCATCCCGGCCCACTCGCCGCCTTCCAGCTCCTCGAGCCGGGCGGCCAGCGACTGCAAGGCCTCGGGGCCGAACACGTTCGGCTTCTGCCAGTCCTCGCCGTTGTCCATCGTGACCAGCGCCACAGGCCCGGCCTCCGTCTCGACCCGTGCGAGCTTGAACTCGGTCGGCCGGCTCAAACGCGTTCCCAGAGCAGGGCGGCGCCCATGCCCATTCCCACGCAGAGCGCCGTCAGCCCGTACTGCACGTCCGGCCGCTCCTTCAGCCCGTACGCCAGCTGCGCCATCAGCCGGACGCCGGTCGCCGCGAGCGGGTGGCCGCACGCGATCGCTCCGCCGTACGGGTTCAGCCGCGGGTCGTCGGGCGCCACGCCCATCCCGTCGCACCAGCTCAAGACCTGCACCGCGAACGGCTCGTTCACCTCGAAGAGCCCGACGTCGTCGATCGAGATGCCCGCCTGCGCCAGAACCCGCTCGGTCGCGGGGATCGGGCCGATCCCCATCAGCTCGGGCTCGACGCCGGCGAAGGCGAAGGCAACCAATCGCATCCTGGGCTCGAGGCCGAGCTCCGCGGCGGCTTCCTCAGAGGCGAGCAGCGCCGCCGTCGCGCCGTCCGTCAGACCTGCCGAGTTCCCGGCGGTCACGCGGCCGCCGACGCGGAACGGCGTCGGCAGCTCGGCCAGGCCCTCGAGCGACGTGTCCGGCCGCAGGAACTGGTCACGATCGGCGACCGTCCAGCCGTCGTCCGTAAACACCGACATCGGGACGACGGTCTCGCGCATGATCCCGTTCGACCACGCCGCCGTCGCCCGCCGCTGCGACTCGACGGCGAACCGGTCCGCAGCGTCCTTCGTCAGCTGCGGAAAGCGGTCGTGGAGGTTCTCCGCCGTCGACGCCCATCGTCACCGCCGAGTCGTCGACGAGCCGCTCGGCGACGAAGCGCGGGTTGAAGTCGACCTCGGCGCCCATCGGGTGGTGGCCCATGTGCTCGACGCCGCCCGCGACGACGACGTCCGCCGCGCCCATCGCGATCTCGCCCGCGCCGGAGGTCACCGCCGTCAGCGCGCCGGCGCACATCCGGTCGAGCGCGAAGCCCGGAACCGTGTGCGGGATCCCGGCCAGGAGCGCCACGTCCCTGCCCATCGTCAACCCCTGGTCGCCAACCTGCGCGGTCGCCGCGAAGATCACGTCGCCGATCCGCTCAGGGGGCAGCGAAGGATTCCGACGCAGCAGCTCGCGGACGACCTTCACGGCCATGTCGTCGGCACGCGTCTTCCAGAAGAACCCTTTCGGGCCTGCACGGCCGAAGGCGGTCCGCAGACCGTCGACGTACACAACCTCGCGAAGCTCGCGCGCCACGCGGTGACAATAGCCCCGTGGCAGAGGCCTGGAGCGCACACCTGGAGCGGGAGGAGCAGCGGTACCTCGACGGCGAGGCGCGCCTCCCGGACGATCCGGACGAGCGGCAGCGCCAGCTGACGCGGATGGGAAACGCGGCAGGCGGCGCCGGCCTCGCGCTGTTGATGGCGGGCCGCCAGGACGAGGCCGCCGAGTGGTTCGACCGCGCGGCAGGCCGCTACCGAGAGAGCTACGAGCTCGCGCCGCCCGGGAGCTGGGGGAGGCCGATCGGCGCGATCAAGTCACGGATCCTCGCCGGCGACTGGCCCGGCGCCGAGGAGGAGAGCCGCTGGGCGCTCGGCGAAGGCGCCGCCGACGCGGAATCCCCGATCGGACGCTACGCCGGCGCGCTCGCGCTGCTCACCCTTGGCCGGGACGAGGAGGCGCGCCCGGTCGCGGACTCACTCAGGAACCGCGACGACTTCCCGCACGACGTGGCCGACGCGCTCGCCACGCTCGCAGCCGAGGATGTCCTCGGCTACACGTACGCGGTCGAGAGCGTCCTCGAGTCGTTCGAGCAGCGCGACGAATACCTCGAGGACATGGCCGTCGCCGACACGGTGATCGTCCTCCAGTCGCTGGCAGCACGCCGGGACATGGCGGCTGACCTCACCTCCGACCTCTTGCCCTAGGGCGGTGCGTCAGTCGTGCGGATGCATGATGGCGGTGATAACCAGCTGGTCCGCGTTCTCGTCCTCGACCTCCTCGAAGCGAGGCACGAGCTCCGACAGCACCTCGAGCGCCTTCTCCGGGTCGACCCGCACCGTCACGCGGACGAAGCGGAACCGGCCCTCGGCTCCGTGCTCGACCTGCGCCTTCTGGAGGTCGTCCATGACCGCCGTGTGGAGGTTCGACGCACCCGCCGACACGAGCTCCGGCGCCACCTTCAGCGTCCTCGCCGCAGCGCGGTAGGGCTTCTCGCGCCCCTTGTCGCTCGGCACCTGCTGGATCAGCTCCGCGCGGAGCAGCATCCGCACGTGGAAGTGGAGATGCCCCGGGTCGACGCCCAGGCGTTGCGCGAGCTCCCGGTTGGAGAGCGCCTCGTCGGTCTCCCCGAGCGCCTCGAGGACCCGCAGCCTCAGCGGGTGGCCTAGGGCCTTGAGCTGGTCTGGACGGTTGATGGTCAGCACTTCGGGAATCGCTTTGGTTTCGGGAGTCGCCATATGCGATCCCTATATATACGACTTGGCCGGGTGTTGTCTAGTTAGGCAGACGAGCTGCGGCCCCGCGGTCGAGCAACGCGATGGTCGTTCCGGATGCCGAGCGAACGAGGCTCGCAGGGGTCGCGGGGTCGGGCGGCGCGGCGAACGACCGCTCGGCGGCATCGGCCTTGTCCTCCCCGGAAACCAGGAAGACAACCGTGTCGGAGGCGTTCAGCTGCGGGATCGTGGCCGTCACGCGGTGGACGTCCGGCCGCGCCACGGCTAACGCCCGTCGCCTGAGCTCGCCCAGCGCGGGATCGTTCGGAAAGAGCGACGCGGTGTGCCCGTCAGGGCCGATCCCGAGGAACGCGAGATCGAATACCACGCCGCGAAGCTCGTCGTCGTACGCGTCCGCGGCCTCGTCCGGCGAGAGCTCGCCGCGAACGCGGTGCTCGGCCGCCGGCTTGCGGTCGAGCCGGTCGAGGAGGCTCTCGCGGACGAGCCGGTAGTTCGAGCGCTCGTCGTCCGGCGGCACGCAGCGCTCATCCGCCCACCAGACCTCGACCCGGCTCCAGTCGGGCTCGAGCCTGGCCGCGAGCTCGTGTGCGGGCCGTGGGGTCGAGCCACCGGAGAGCGCGACGTGGCCGCCGAGCCGCGCCCGTTCTGCCAGCAGCTCCGCCGCCTCGCGCGCCGACTCTGCCGTGCTCGCCGCGACACGCAGCTCGATATCCAACTACTCCTCGCCGGCCGCCAGCTCGCGGCCGCGCTCCATCGCCGCCTGGATCGCGTTCAGGAACGCCGCCCGCACGCCGGCCTGCTCGAGCTCCCTGATCGCCCGGATCGTCGTCCCGCCCGGCGAGGTGACCATCTCCCGCAGCTCGACCGGGTGCATCTTCTCGTCCCGGAGGAGCTTCGCCGTCCCGAACATCGTCTGGACGACCAGCTCGGTCGTGTCCTCGCGGGACAGTCCGAGGAGGATCCCGGCCTCGATCATCGACTCCGCCAGCAGCGCAAAGTACGCGGGGCCGGAGCCCGAGACGGCCGTGACCGCGTCCATGTACCGCTCGGGCACGCGCACCACGCGGCCGACGTGGAGGAGCACGTCCTCGGCAAGAGCTAGATGCTCGTCGCCGGCATGCGCGCCGGCGCAGAGCCCCGCGACGCCCTCATGCACCGTCGACGGTGTGTTCGGCATCGCCCGAAGCACCGGCACGCCGGGCGCGACCCGCTCCTCGATCGCCGAGGTCGGGACGGCGGCGGCGATCGAGAGCACCGTCTGGTCCGGCGACAGGATCCCGCCAATCTCGCCGAGCAGTAGGTCGAAGTCCTGCGGCTTGACCGCAATGACCACGACTCCTGCCCCCGCGACGGCCTCGGTGTTCGAGGTCGTGACCTGGATCCCGTGCCGCTCCGCGAGCTCCCGCGCCCGCTCCTCCCGGCGCACGGTCGCGACGACCTCCTCCGGCCTCCGCCAGTCGGTGCTGAGCAGCCCCGTGAGGAGTGCCTCGCCGATCTTCCCGGCGCCGAGGATCGCGATGCGCCGGGGATCGGCCATGGGGCCAGTCTACGAGGCCCGCTGATTACGCTGCGGCAGGGATTCCGCGCTCGTAGCGCACGGGAAGAAGGCCGCGGCCGAGCCCGGCCAGGAGGTACGCGCTGGCGAGCCCCTGCCACTCGCCGTAGGGCGCGAGCAGCTCCGCGGTGTCGGACGGCTCTGCCTCCCGGCCGAGGAGCGCTGTACAGAGCTTGAGCAACCCGAGATCGCCGACCAGGCCGAGCTCGTAGGAACCGAGCCCCTGGATGCCGATGACCCCCGCCGACCAGGGCCCGAGCCCGCGCTCCCGCTCCAGCCGCTGTGCGACCTTTCGCGGATTGAGCCCGCGCAGCCGCTCCAGCTCGACGGTCCGGCAGAGGCGGACGATCGTCGAGGCCTTGCGCGCCGTCAGTCCGAACCGCTGGAGCTCGACGGGGGCGCGGCCAGCGAAGCTCTCCGGCGTCGGCGGTGCGCAAAGCTTGCCGTCGGTCTCGCAGGCCCAGCGGATCAGCCGTCGCTCGATCTTCCGCGCCTCGGAGGACGTGATCAGCTGTCCGCAGACGGCGCGGACGAGAGACTGGGTCACCGACCCCACGCGAATCGGTCGCTTGCCCGGGAGCGCCTTGAGCGTCCGGCGGAGCATGGGGTCGTCGGCGAACCGCTCGAGGAACTCCGAGTGATCCGCTTCGAGCGGAAGCATGGCGACGAGCTGCTCGAGCGCCTCCTCCGAGTGCGACCGAAGCTCGATCCGGCCGTCCGAGGTCTGCCACGCGCAGGCGCGCGCAAGCCCGTCCTCGACCGCGAAGAGCGCTACGAGGATGCGCCCGTCGAACCGTCTCGTGGCATCGCTCGCCCACACTGCGGAGTCGCGCAGCGAGAACGGTCCGCGGGGGCGGAGGGTCGCCTCGACCACGCCGAAGACCCTACGCGAGCAGCAGGCTGTTTCCCGACGGGTCCCGCACGACGTTCCCTTCCGGCTCCTGGCCGGCGTCGGCGACCCGGCTCAGGGCCTCTTCCCGCACCTCGGCGCTCGGCAGGACGATCGTCGCTCGCCTCAGCGCGGCGGCTCCCTCGGGCGGCGGCGGCGCGCCGGCGCTCGCCCAGGTGTTGGCGCCGACGTGGTGGTGGTAGCCGCCTGCGGAAAGGAACGTCGCCTGCGAGCCGAGCGTCGCCATCTCGTCGAACCCCAGGACGTCGCGGTAGAAGCTCACGGTCTCCGGGATGTCGACGACCTGGAGATGGACGTGGCCCATGACGGTTCCGGACGGAAGGCCCTCGAACGGCTCCCGCTCGGGATCGTCCAGCTCGCCCAGGAGGTTCTCGAGGTCGAGCGGCTCGGTCGTCATCCGCCCGACCTGCCCCTCCCAGATCTCGCGGGGCCGGTCGGCATAGATCTCGATGCCGTGTCCGTCCGGATCGCGGAGGTAGAGCGCCTCGCTGACGAAGTGGTCCGAGACGCCGGTCATTGGCACCTGCTCCCGCAGCGCATGCGCGAGCCAGGCGGCGAGATCTCGGCGCTCGGGCACGAGCAGCGCGAAGTGGAAGAGGCCCGTGTTGCGCGGCGCCGGCTGGGCGCCCGGCACCTCGTCGAGTATCAGCAGCTCCGAGTCTCCACCGAGCGACGCGCGCCCGTCGCCCTGCTCGCGGACCGCGAGCCCGATCGCCCGCCGGTAGTAGTCGAGCGAGCGCTCGAGGTCCGAGACCGTCAGCTCGACGGGCCCCATTCGCGTTTCGGCCGGCAGCGTCGCCACCGGCTGAGACTAGCCCTCCTCGAAACCCGAGAGAACCTTTCGAAGCAGCTTGTTCAGCTGCGCCAGCTCGCGCTCGTCGAGCGCAGCGGCGAGCTTCGCCTCCTTCTCCGCCTGGGCGCTGAGCGAATCGGCCCAGAGCTTGTGACCTTTGTCGGTCAGCTCGACGTGGAGGGCACGGCGATCGTCCAGGTCGGGCAGTCGCTTGACGAGCCCTGCCTTCTCGAGCTGGTCGAGCCGATTCGTCATCGCGCCGCTCGAGAGGCCGTCTCGCTTCGCCAGCTTGCCGGGCGAGCTCCGGTGAGGCGGGTCCTCCATTGCGAGCTGCCGCAGGATGCCCCACTCGCCGTGGCTGAGCTCGTGCTCGGCGAGTGTCTCCTCCATCTGCCGGTGGATGAGCTTCCCGATCCACTGGATCCGCTGGACAGCTCCCTCGATATCGAGGTCGATCGGTGGAAGCTTCGACGCCCAGGTCTCGAGCATCTGATCGACGCGATCGGTCTGGGCTGCTGTCTTCGCCATGTTCGGATTCTGTTCCAAATTTCTCTTGACGTCAAACTACCTGTGTCATACACTCTCCAGCTCAAGTAGTTCGAAGTCGAGAATATCGACACGAAGGGAGACCGCGATGCAGCCGATGGACGCAGAGACCAGGTCGTTGCTCGTGACCGAGCACGTGGCGCAGCTCGCGCGGTCCCGGAAGGGAGCACGTGCATGGCCACGGCAATTGCTAAGGCGTACGACGTCGTCGCGCTCGAGGACATCGAGCCCGGCCCCGAGCACGACGGTCGTGTCCCTCTCAACATCCGCCGCCACTTCGGCATCCAAGGATTCGGAGTGCGCGCCAGCCGGGCGGTGGGCGACGGGCACGTAGTCGGCGAGCACAGCGAGAACGGGATCGGCGCGACCGGTCAGGAGGAGCTCTACCTGGTGCTGTCCGGTAAGGCCACGTTCAACGTGGACGGTGATCCCATCTACGCGACCGCTGGAACGATGGTCTTCGTCCGTGACCCCGCGGCGCAGCGGAGCGCGATCGCCAAGGAGGAGGGCACGACGATCCTCGCGATCGGCGGGACGCCGGGCGAGCCGTATCGCCTCTCGCTGGGTGAGGCGATGAACGACATGTGGAATCCCTACCGGGCGCAGGACTTCGAGGGCGCCCTCGCGGCGCTCCAGTCTGTCCTCGAGGAACGCCCCGAGGCGTTGGTTTTCTTCAACATCGCCTGCATGGAGGCGAGGCTCGGGCGCACCGACGAGGCGATCGCGCATCTCGAGCAGGCGATCGAGGACGATGATCGGATCAAGGAGCACATCCGAACCGACGGGGACCTAGACTCGCTTCGGGACGATCCGCGCTTCCAGGCGCTGACCAAATAGGAGGAGCCGATGGCAACTGCAACCGAAAAGGCCTACGTCGTCGCGAAGCTCGAGGAGCTCGAGCCCGCACCGTTACTCGCGCCCGGCGCAACGGATGACGGCCGACAGCGCTTCGACATCCGACGCCGCTTTGGCATTACCTCGTTCGGCACCAACGCGTACCGGGCGCCGAGCGAGGTCGACGTCATCCGCGAGCACGACGAGGTTGGACCTCTCGGCGCAGCGGGACAGGAGGAGCTGTACATCGTCCTGAACGGGGCGGCCACGTTCGAGATCGACGGAGAGCCCGTCGAGGCACCGGCCGGGTCCATGGTTCTCGTGCAACCGACCGCCAAGCGGAAGGCGACCGCGAACGACGAGGGCACGACGATCCTCGTCGTCGGCGGGACTCCGGGCGAGGCCTTCGTGCCGCCTCCCGAGGAGGCCGGCGAGGCCTTCGCGGCTTACGGCAAAGGCGACTACGAGACCGCGGTCGCAAAGCAGCTGATCGTCGTCGAGAAGCGACCGGAGGATCCGGTGGCGTACTTCAACGCCGCCTGCTTCGAGGCGCGGGCCGGACAGGCCGACGAGGCGATCGAGCACCTGCGGCAGGCGGTCGAGCTCAACGATCGCATCAAGGAGCTGATCCGCACAGACGAGGATCTGGACTCCATCCGCGAAGACCCGCGCTTCGACGTGCTGACGAAGTAGCGGGCACGGCAATCGGGCGCCTCCTGCGCGGAGGCGCCCGTGCAGCCTCGAGACGCTGCTATACCTGGTAGGCCGCAAATGGCCAAGCCCGTCGAACAGCTCGACCGCGTCGTCATCCGCTTCGCTGGCGACTCCGGCGACGGAATGCAGCTGACCGGGGCCCGCTTCACGAGCGAGACGGCGGTCCTCGGCAACGACCTCTCCACGCTGCCGGACTTCCCCGCCGAGATCCGCGCTCCGGCCGGCTCGCTGCCCGGCGTCTCCGGCTTCCAGATCCACTTCTCCGACCACGACATCCTCACGCCGGGCGACGAGCCCAACGTCCTCGTCGCGATGAACCCGGCCGCGTTGCGGACGAACATCCGCGACCTGCCGAAGGGCGGCACGCTGATCGTCAACCGCGACTCGTTCACCGACCGGAACCTCGAGAAGGCCGGCTACTCGGCGAACCCGCTCGACGACGGCACGCTGGGCGACTACCACGTCCACGAGGTGCGGCTCACCTCGCTGACGCTCGAGGCGCTGAAGGACGTCAAGGTGACGAAGCGCGAGGCCGAGCGCTCGAAGAACATGTTCGCGCTCGGGCTGATGTCCTGGCTCTACCACCGGCCGAAGAGCGGGACGCTCGACTTCATCGCCAGGAAGTTCAAGGCGAAGCCCGAGATCGCCGAGGCGAACACGAAAGCCTTCAAGGCCGGCTGGGCCTACGGCGAGACGAGCGAGGACTTCCGCGTCACCTACGAGGTCGCCCCGGCCGACCTCCCGCCCGGCACGTACCGGAACATCCGCGGCAACCAGGCGCTGACCCTCGGCCTGATCGCCGCCTCGGTGAAGAGCGGCCTTCCGCTCTTCCTCGGCGCCTACCCGATCACGCCGGCGTCGGAGATCCTCGAGGACCTCTCGCGCCGCAAGGACTTCGGTGTCCGGACCTTCCAGGCCGAGGACGAGATTTCCGCCGTCGGCGCCGCGCTCGGCGCGAGCTTCGGCGGCGCGCTCGGCGTGTGCACGTCGAGCGGTCCCGGCGTCGTCCTGAAGATGGAGACGATCGGGCTCGCCGTCACGCTCGAGCTGCCGCTCGTGATCATCGACGTCCAGCGCGCCGGCCCTTCGACGGGGATGCCGACGAAGCCCGAGCAGGCCGACCTCCTGCTTGCGATGTGGGGCCGGAACGCCGAGTCGCCGGTGCCGGTGATCGCCGCCTCGACGCCGGGCGGGTGCTTCGACGCCGCGATCGAGGCGGCGCGGATCGCGCTCAAGTACCGGACGCCCGTCTTCCTCATGTCGGACGCCTACCTCGCGAACGGGTCGGAGCCATGGCTGATCCCCGACCTCCAGACGTACCCCGACATCCCGGTTAACTTCGCCGACGCGCCCAACCACGAGGGCGGCTTCCTGCCGTACCTGCGCGACGCCGAGACCCTCGCCCGGCCGTGGGCGATTCCCGGCACGCCCGGCCTCGAGCACCGGATCGGCGGGCTGGAGAAGGCGGACGGGACGGGAAACGTCTCGTACGACCCCGACAACCACGACCACATGGTTCGCATCCGGGCGCGCAAGGTCGCCGGCATCGCGGCCGACATCCCTGAGCTCACCGTGGACGAGGAGGGCGGCGAGAACCTGCTCGTCCTCAGCTGGGGCGGGACGTACGGGCCGGTGGCCGCCGGCGTGCGCCGGGTGCGCGGCAACGGCGGCAAGGTCGCGCACGCGCACCTGAGCTATCTGAACCCGTTTCCCCGCAATACCGGCGACGTGCTGCGCAGATACGAGAAGATTCTCGTTCCGGAGATGAATCTGGGACAGCTCCTCAAACTGGTGCGGGCCGAGTTCCTCGTCGACGCGGTTGGCTACAACCGGGTGCGCGGCCTCCCGTTCCGGTCCTCGGAGCTGGCCGAAGCCATGGAGGGGATGCTGTGAAACTGCGACTCGTTCTCGGACTGATGCTCGTCGGCCTGGCCTCGGCCTGCGGCGGTGGCGGCGAAGGCGGCGGCGGCAGCGGCGGCGGCGGCGGCGCAAGCGACACCGTGAAGGTGACGCTCGACGAGCAGAACGGCTCGGGCAAGTCGGGCACCGCGGAGATGTTTCCCGGCGCCGCGTCGACGGACGTGACGATCGAGATCCAGGGCACTTCGGACCTCGATCCGATCTACGTTCGCAGCGGCACCTGCGAGGCGCCCGGGGCAGAGATCGTTCACGACGTCGGGTTCACGGCGGCGGATCTCGGCCAGGGTCAGATCTTCGTGCCGATCGACGATGTGGCGACCGGCGAGTACATCCTCGTGGTCGAGGACGACAAGACGATGGAGCCGATCATGTGTGGGGCGATCCCGGAACGGTGAGCGAGTCCAACGGCGACACGCCGCTCGTCCAGCTGACAGCGAAGGACTTCAAGTCCGACCAGGAGGTCCGCTGGTGCCCGGGCTGCGGCGACTACGCGATCCTCGCCGCGATGCAGCAGTTCATGCCCGAGCTCGGGCTGCCGCGCGAGCGGATCGTCTTCGTGTCCGGGATCGGGTGCGCCGCGCGCTTCCCGTACTACATGCAGACGTACGGGATGCACTCGATCCACGGGCGGGCGCCCGCGATCGCGACCGGCCTCTCCTCGTCGCGGCCCGACCTGTCGGTGTGGGTCGTGACCGGCGACGGCGACGCGCTGTCGATCGGCGGGAACCACCTGATCCACGCACTGCGCCGGAACGTCAACGTCAAGATCCTGCTCTTCAACAACCAGATCTACGGTCTGACGAAGGGGCAGTACTCGCCGACCTCGCCGCTCGGGACGCACAACAAGACGACGCCGTTCGGGTCGCTCGACTACCCGTTCAATCCCGTTTCGCTCGCGCTCGGCGCCGAGGCGACGTTCGTCGCGCGGTCGGTCGACACCGACAAGGCGCACCTGACGGGCGTGCTGCGGAGGGCGGCCGAGCACAAGGGGTCGGTCTTCGTCGAGATCTACCAGAACTGCAACGTCTACAACGACGGCGCGTTCGACGCGGTGCGTGACGACAAGTCGAATCGGATCCTGTTGGAGCATGGCCAGCCGATCCGCTTCGGCGGCGAGGGCGAGACGGTCGAGCGTGGAGTGGTGTCGAGGCCGGGCGGCGGTGTGGAGATCGTGGACGTCGAGTCGGTCGGCGAGGACGCGCTCCTGCGCCACGACGAGAGCGCTGAAGACCCGTCGCTGGCGTTCTCGCTGTCGCGGCTGGCGCACACACCGGTGGGCCCGACGCCGATCGGCATCTTCCGAGCAGTCGAGCGCCCGGTCTACGACGCGCTGATGGCGGAGCAGATCGAGGTCACGAGGCGAGAGCTGGGCGAGGGCGACCTGGAGAAGCTCCTGCACACCGGCGACACCTGGACGATCTAGCGGCGCTTCCTCCTGACGCCTGCGGGTACACCCAGCTCGTTCAGAGAATTGCCGCCTGTGTTGTGGTGCTGGCGCTCGGCGTCGGCTGCGGGTATCCGGGCGGGGTGAGGAAGGCTGAAGGTCGTCGTCACCGGTGGGAGCGGGAAGGCCGGGCGGGCGGTCGTCCACGATCTGCTCGAGCACGGGCACGACGTGCTTGCGGTCGACGTCGCCCCAGCGGCCGAATCACCAGCGGCGTTTCTCCGGGCCGACCTGACCGACTTCGGCCAGGCGGTCGAGTGCCTGGCCGGCGCGGACGCCGTCGTTCACCTCGCCGCGATCCCTGCGCCGCTGATTCGCACCGAGGAGACGACCTTCCAGACGAACATGCTCAGCACGTACAACGTCTTCGAGGCGGCGAGGCTGCTCGACCTGCCCCGGGTTGTCTGGGCGTCGAGCGAAACGATCCTCGGTCTGCCGTTCGAGCGCGAGCAGCCCGCGTACGCGCCCATCGACGAGGAGCACCCGGCGTACCCGGAGTCGAGCTACGCGCTCTCGAAGCTCCTGTCTGAAGAGCTCGGTCGGCAGCTGCATCGCTGGACCGGTACGCCGCACGTCGCGCTTCGCTTCTCGAACATCATGGAGCCCGACGACTATCCGCAGTTTCCCGCGGTCTGGGACGACCCGCGCATACGCCGCTGGAACCTGTGGGGCTACGTCGACGCCCGCGACGTCGCTCAGAGTTGCCGGCTCGCGCTCGACGCCGACGTGGGGGCGGAGCACTTCATCGTCGCCGCCGCCGACACCGTCATGAACCGTCCGAGCCGCGAGTTGATGGCCGAGGTCTACCCGTCGGTCCCGTATCGCCCGACCGCGGGCGACTTCGACACGCTCCTTTCGATCGAGAAGGCCCGAAGACTGCTCGGCTACGAGCCGCGATGGTCCTGGCGCGACCACCTCGCGGGCGCGTAAGCGCGCTCTAGCCCGCCCTGAGCCGCCAGATGTCGCGGCCGCCGAAGCTCCCGACCCAGAGCTCGCTCGCGTGGTCGGGGACGACGAACGGACCGGCACCGACGCTTGCACCGTCTCGACGACGCGGTTCCGCGACAGGTGGATCCGCGCGACCGTGTTGCTCCGCTGGTTGGGCACCCAGAGGCTGCCCGCGACGATTCCACCGTCGACCGGCCCTCGGCCGACGCGCTTGATCAGCGCGACGCGGCGATTCTTGCGCTCGTCGATCTTCGCGACCGAGTTGTCCAGCCTGTTCGCGGCCCAGACGAAGTAGCCGCGGGACGCCAGCCACTCGGGTGAGGCGCCGCCGGTCGCGACCCGCCGGACGACCCGGTTGGTGCGGGGGTTGATCCGGACGATCGTCTTGCCCGAGGCATCGCCCACCCACAGGGCCGAGCGCGTGGCGGCCAGGCCGGCAGGCGCGCCGATGATCCGGATCCGCCTGACGACGCGGTTCGTGGCCGGGTCGATGCGGTGGATCGTTCCGTCCGCGTAGTTCGTCACCCAGACGGAGCCGAACGCGAAGAGGACGTCGTACGGTCCGACCCCGACAGGGATCGTTGCCGAGACGGCGGCGGTTGCCGGGTCGATCCGCTGCACCGTGTTCCCGGCGTTCGTCATGACCCAGAGCGCCCCGGCCCCGGCCGTGATGCCGCAGGGCCCGCCGTCCGTCCCGATCCGGTGTGTGACGGCGTTCGTCGCCGGGTCGATCCGGACGACCTCGTTGCTCCGGAAGATCGTCGCCCAGGCCGCTCCCGCCTCGAAGGCGACGGAGCAGGGCCCGCCGCCCCCGACGTCGATCTTCGCCAGGACTTCCGTCGCTCGCGTCGCGCCCTGCGCGCACGCGGCGAGCAGGGCGGACGCGATGATCGCGACTGCGGCTTTGAGCATGCCGGCAAGATACTCCGAACCCGGAGGAAAAGCTACGGATCCGGAGTTTTTTTCTCGTTAAGCGCCGCGAGCTCGGCGCGGAGCGCGTCCTCGAGCGCCTGCAGCGCTCGACGAACCTCGGGCACCGGCAGCTCCAGCCGCTCGTGGATCTTGTCCAGCATCTCCTGGAACTCCTTGCCGACGGAGCGATACGCCTTCCACCCGTCGTCCGTCAGCCGGAAGAGCGTCGAGCGTCCGTCGAGCGGGTTCTTCACGCGCTCGGCGTGCCCGCGCTCGACGAGCCGGTTGAGGCGGTCCGAGACGGTGGTCAACGGGGCTCCCATCCGCTGCGCAAGCGCGGTCGGGCTTGGCTCCCCGCCGAGCGCGAGCAGCGAGTAGAGGAGGAAGTCGTCCGTCGCGACGGAGCTCGTCATCGACTCGAGCATCAGCGTGCGCGCGACCGTTCCCGTGGTCGCGAGGTCCATGAGGACGGTGCCGATGCGGAGCTCCGCCACCGGCTCAATAAAGCACGATTACCGCCGGAGCGATTTCCTAGAAGACCAGGTAGAGCACCTCGCCGACGAGCGCGGGCTTCTCCGAGTCGCGGATCTCGATCTCGACCCCGAGCCGGTAGAGGACGCCTTCACCTCGGCGCTCGCTGGAGCGCAGCGTCGCCTTCAGCCGGACCTGCGAGCCGACCGGCACAGGGGCCGTGAAGCGGACCTTCTCGGTTCCGTAGTTGATACCCATCCGGACATCGGTCACGTCCAGCACCTGCGAGACGAAATAGGGAAGCATCGACAGGCTGAGGTAGCCGTGGGCGACGGTCGTCCCGAACGGCCCCTGGGCGGCCATCTCCGGGTCGACGTGGATCCACTGGTGGTCGTGCGTGGCCTCGGCGAAGAGATCGATCTGCTTCTGGTCGACGGTCTCCCAGTTGCTCGTGCCGAGCTCGCGCTCCTCGGCGGCCTCGAGCTCGGCCAGGGTCAGCTTGGTGCTCATGCTGTGGCTTCCTCCCGTAGTCGTTCGCGGAGCTTCTTGCGGTCGACCTTCCCGACTGGAGTCAGCGGCAGGGACGGGACGACGTGCACCTCGCGCGGGTACTTGTAACCGCCGATCCGCTCCTTTGCGAACGCCACCAGGTCGTCCGGGTCGGCCTCTTGCCCCGAGCGGAGCTCGACGAATGCGACGACCTCCTCGCCGTGAGCCTCGTCGGGCCTGCCGACGACACCGGCCGCTGCAATCGCCGGATGCTCGAGCAGCGCCTCCTCGACGTCCCTCGGGAAGACGTTGAAGCCGCCTCGGATGATCAGGTCCTTCTTCCGGTCGACGATGTAGAGGTAGCCGTCGTCGTCGAGATAGCCGAGGTCTCCGGTGTGCAGCCAGCCGTCCACGACCGTCTCTTCCGTCGCCTCGGGCTGGTTCCAGTAGCCGAGCATCACCATCGGCGAGCGGACGAGGATCTCTCCGACGTCGTCCTCGCCGTCGATCCGCACCTCGGTGCCGGGCACCGGCTTGCCGACGGAGCCGAGCCGGGACTGGCCGGGCCGCGTCGAGGTGACGAGCGCCGAGCTCTCGGTCAGCCCGTAGCCCTCCCGGACCTCGAGTTGAGGGATCCGCCGAATCAGCTCCTGCGCGAGCTCTGCCGGAAGCGGCGCGCCGCCCGAGACCAGGTGGCTGAGATTCGAGAGGTCGTAGTCCTCGATCGGCTGGGCCAGGAGGAGCTGGATCATCGAGGGCACGACCGCGGAGATCTGCGTCCGGTGCGTCTGGGCGAGGTCGAGCCACCCGACTGGGTCGAACCAGCGCATCAAGACAGCCTCTCCTTGTTGCACTGCGTGCAGACCGACGACGGTGACGAGCAGCCCGTACGCATGAGAGAGCGGCAGAGCGAGCAGCCCGCGGGTGATGCCTGGGATGTGACCGGCGTCGTGTCCCGCCTTGCCGGCGAACCAGAGGTTCTCGTGTGACAGCAGCACGCCCTTGGATCGGCCCGTCGTGCCGCCCGTATAGAGCAGCGCGGCCGGGTCCTCTGGCGCCCTCGGGACGATCTCCGAGGGGTCGGCCTGCTCGAGAGCGGGGAACTCGTCTGTCGTCACGCAGCGCGCGTGAGCCGGGACGTTCGCCGCGAGCTCCGGAGTCGCGAGCACGAGCTTGGCGCCGGAGTCCTGGAGGATCAGCTCCAGCTCGGCGGGCGGTACGAGGAAGATGACGGGCGTGACGACGGCTCCGGCCCGCCAGATCGCGTTGTAGGCGATCGTCACCTCCGGGCAGTTCGCCATCAGGACGACGACGCGGTCCCCCGGCTCGATGCCGGCCTCGCGGAGCCCGCCCGCAAGTCGAGCCACACGCTCATGGAGCTCGCCAGAGGTGTGCCACCGCTCCTCGAACCACAGCGACTCGTAATCGCCGAGCCGCGCGAAGCAGTCCTCGGCGGCGCGCGCCAGGTTGTGCTCAGCCAACGCGCATCGACCGGCCGCCGGCCTTGGCCATCATCGCGACCATCCCCTCGGGCTGGGCGCCGTCCGGGAACCGCTCCGTCAGCTGGGCCAGGAGCGCGTCTGCGTCCCAGCGCTCGTCGGCCGAGAGGAGCTCCCCCGCGTCCCAGGGCCGCAGGACGTTGACGGCCCCGCCCCAGACGAAGAAGCACTGGCCTGTGATGCCCTGCGCCTCGTCGGCGCTGAGCGCCACCACGAGCGGCGCCATGTTCGCAGGGTCGAGCGGGTCGAAGCCGTCATCCGGGGCGGGGAGGTCGCCGAAGGTCTCCTCCGTCATCCTCGTCCTCGCGTTCGGCGCGATGCAGTTGACCGTGACGCCGTAGCGCGCGAGCTCCTGCGCTGCGATCACGGTGAACCCGGCGATCGCCGCCTTGGCGGCGCCGTAGTTCACCTGCCCGACGTTCCCGAACACACCCGACGGGCTCGACGTGTTGATCACACGGGCGCGCAGGGTCTCGCCTTCCTTGGCGAGTTGGCGCCAGTGGGCGGCTGCGTGCCGCGTCGGGCCGAAGTGGCCCTTGAGGTGGACGGCGATGACCCCGTCCCACTCGTCCTCGGTCATGTTCACCAGCATCCGGTCGCGCAGAATCCCGGCGTTGTTGACGAGGATGTCGAGCCGGCCGTAGTGCTCGAGCGCCTGGGCGACGAGGTGCTCGGCGGCCTCGAAGTCGGAGACGTCGTCGGCGTTCGCGACCGCCTCTCCGCCCGCAGCGGCGATCTCGTCGACGACCGACTGCGCGGGCGTCGTGTCCGCGCCCTCACCCGCCAGCGAGCCGCCGAGGTCGTTGACGACCACGCGGGCTCCCGCCTCTGCCAGGGCGAGCGCGTGCTCCCGGCCGATCCCGCGGCCGGCGCCGGTCACGATCGCCACTTTCCCTTCCAGCGACGGCATGCGAGAGGATCGTACGACGCATGGACTTCGAAGGCAGCCAGGTACAGAACGCGATCTACGTTTCCGGCGAGTCCCCGTGGCCGATCTCGCCGGAGGAGTGGGAGGCGCGCGCAGCCGAGGCCCTGGAGCCCGGCCCGTTCGACTACATCGCGGGCGGGGCCGGCTCGGAGTCGACGATGCGGGCCAACCTGGAAGCGTTCGAGCGCCGGCGGCTCCGTCCCCGGATGCTGACCGGAAACCGCGAGCGCGATATCTCCGTGGAGGTGCTGGGAACACGCTCTCCGGCGCCGTTCCTGCTCGCGCCGATCGGCGTGCTGTCGATCGCGCACGCGGACGGCGAGCTCGCCGTCGCACGTGCCGCCGCGTCGACCGGCGTTCCGATGATGCTCTCGAGCGCTGCCTCGCACTCGATCGAGGAGGTCGCCGAGGCGATGGGCGACGCGCCGCGGTGGTTCCAGCTCTACTGGGTCAACGATCGCGACGTCGTGGCCAGCGTCGTGCAGCGGGCCGAGTCGGCAGGCTACGGGGCGCTCGTCGTCACACTCGACACGCTGATCCTCGGCTGGCGCGACCGTGACCTGCGCAAGGCATACCTCCCGTTCGTGACCGGCGAGGGCTGCGCGCAGTTCTTCTCGGACCCGGTCTTCCGGAGCAGGCTGGAACAGCCGCCGGAGGACGATGTGCTCGCGGCTGCCGTGGCGATGCTCGCGACCTTCCCGAACCTGGGTCTGACCTGGGACGACCTCGCCTGGCTGCGGGGCCTGACCGAGCTGCCGCTCCTCGTCAAGGGCGTGCTCACCGCCGAGGACGCGGAGCGGGCGCGCGAGTGCGGCGTCGACGGGATCGTGGTCTCCAACCACGGCGGCCGCCAGGTCGACGGCGCCGTCGCGGCGCTGGATGCACTCGTGGAGGTCCGGGAGGCGATCGGGCCCGACCCCGTGGTGCTGATGGACAGCGGCATCAGGCGCGGCTCGGACGTGCTGAAGGCGCTGGCCCTCGGCGCCGACGCCGTCCTGCTCGGCCGGCCGTACGCCTACGGCCTCGCGGTCGGCGGCCAGGAAGGCGTGGAAACCGTGATCCGGCACCTGATGGCCGACACCGACGTCACTCTTGCGCTCGTCGGCGGGCGCGAGGCCCGTAACCTCGACCGGTTCATGGATCGCGGCGTAGTTCTCAACGAGCTCGAGCACTTCGGCGTCGAGGAGATCGAGCTGGACGAGCCCGGCCCCGGCGAGGCTCGTGTCCGGATCGAGGCCACCGGCGTCTGCCATTCCGACCTCCACGTCGTGCGAACCGGCCACAACCATCCGCTCCCGGTGCTGCTCGGCCACGAAGGCGCCGGTGTCGTCGAGGCCGTCGGCGAGGGAGTCGAGCACGTTCGCCCGGACGACAGGGTGGTCGTCGGTTGGCGGTCCCCGTGCGGCGTCTGTCGGTGGTGTCAGCGCGGCGCCGAGCATCTCTGCCGCACGCCTCCGATGGCGGTGGGGCGGATGCACACGACACGACGGGCGCGACCTGATGGGCGTCTTTCGCGCCGGAACGTTCGCGACGAGGACGGTCTTGCACGGCGCTTCGCTGGTCCGCCTACCCGTGGAGCTGCCGCCCGAACAGGCCTGTCTGCTGGGTTGTGCGATCGCGACCGGCGTCTGCTCGGTGCTGAAGACGGCGGAGGTCTGGGAAGGCGCCCGGGTCGCCGTCATCGGCTGTGGGGCCGTCGGCCTCTCGGTCGTCCAGGGAGCACGCGTGGCGGGCGCCGAGGAGATCCACGCGATCGACCTCGACGAGCGGAAGCTCGAGGCCGCGCGCCGGTTCGGGGCCACGCACACAGGGGACGCCGAGGCCAAGCGGCTCGACTTCGTGTTCGACGTCGTCGGACTGCCGCAGACGATGGCCCAGGGGCTGGCGATGCTCGGCCATGCCGGGACCCTCGTCTACATCGGCTTGCCCCAGCCCGGCGCCGAAGCGACGTTGCCGCTCGAGAGCGCCTTCGACCGGCGCGTGCGGATCCTCGTCTCGCACGGCGGCGACCACGTGCCGGCGGAAGACTTCCCGCGCCTCGCGGAGCTCGCGGTTGACGGCCGGCTCGACCTCGCCGGCATGGTCACCAAGCGCATCACGCTGGACGACGTGGGCCAGGCGTTCGCGGACATGGAGTCCGGCGAGGTGATCCGCTCGGTGGTGCTCCTGTGAGGCTCCCGCCGCCCGTCGCCGAGCTGATCGGCATCGAGGTCGTGGAGGCCGGCGCCGGCATGTGCACGATGAAGCTCGAAGCCGGCGAGCAGCATTCGAATCCGATGGGGACGATCCACGGCGGGATCCTTTGCGACCTCGCCGACGCCGCGATGGGCATGGCGTTCTTCTCGACCCTCGAGGAGGGCGAGTCGTTCACGACGCTCGAGCTGAAGATGAACTTCCTCCGGCCGTTCTGGACGGGTCAGCTCCTCGCGCACGGCACGGTCATCTCACGCGGCAAGACCGTGGGACTGGGCGAGTGTCGCGTGGTCGACGACCAGGAGCGCCTGATCGCGCACGCAACGAGCACCAACATGGCGCTCCGGGGAGACGCCGCGAAGGGACGCTAGGCGTCCGTTCCGACGATTCGGTCGATCAGGGCGGGGTAGTCGGCGTCCGTCTCCGGATCCCAGCCGGGAGCCAGATACCGTCGTCGGAGGAGCTCGGCGCCGTCAGGGTCGCTCGCAGAGAGGACCTTGACCTGGAGCGCGCGCACGAGCTGGTCGAGCTGCCGGCGTCCGTGCAGCGCTCCGAACGCGGGATCCTCGAGCGAGCGCCGCAGGCGTGCGGCCAGCTCCTCTGACGCGCCGCTGCGCTCGACGACGAGATCCACGGCGTCGAGACGGGCGAGGTCGCGCAGCACCTGCGCGCAGAGGACGTTGTGCGTCCCCTCCCAGCTCTCGAAGACGATTGCGTCACGGTAGAGCCGCGGCAGCGGCGAGAAGTCCTCGATCGTCCCGTTGCCTCCGAGCGTCTCGATCCCGCGCCGGACGACCTTCGTCGCCGCCAGCGACGTCACGAACTTGTTCGCGTTCACGAGCACGCGGTGCCAAGCGACGTCCTCGTCGCCGGCCTCTCCCCTGTCGATCCGGTCGACGAGCGCGGTCAGCTCCATGCTCGAGGCGAGCGCCGCGTCGGCCTCGGCCTTCATCACCGCCAGGTTCTCGCGGACGAGCGGGTAGTCCGAGATCACGCGCCCGAACGCCTCGCGCTCGCGCGCGAACTCCGATGCCACCATGAAAGCGCGGCGCATGAGCCCGGCCGAGCCGAGCGCGTTCAGCCAGCGCGACGTGTTCAGCACGCCGACTGCGGTGCGGAACCCCTCCTCCAGCGGCCCGAGCGGATATGCGGGCGCGCCTTCGAACTCGATCTCCCCGGTCGCGAGCGCGCGCGTACCGAGCTTGTCCTTCAGCCGGCGGATCCGGAACCCGCCGCCGGAGCGAGGCACCAGGAAGCAGCCGATCCCGCGTGTCCCCTCCGGCGCGCCCCGCGGCCGGGCGGTCACGAGGAACTGGTCGGCATCGGCAACCGAGCAGAACCACTTCTCCCCGTGCAGCCGCCAGCCCGCGCCCTCCGGAATCGCCTCCACCCGGTTCGCGCCGACGTCGGACCCCCCGTGCCGCTCGGTGAGGAACTGGGCGCCGCGCTCTGCCCGGTCGTAGTCGGTCTCCAGCAGTGGCGGCAGGAAGCGCTCGCGCAGCTCGTCGGAGCCGTGGGCTCTCAGCGCGCGGACGAGCCCCGCCGTGCAGACGACCGGACACGCGTGGCCGCCCTCTCCCGCGTGCGCGAGGAGGTAGAAGAGCGAGGCCTGCTCGGGTGCGGCGGCCCCGACGATTCCGGAGGCCCAAACAGCCCTTCCGGCCCGGTGGTAGGCGGGATCGAACTCGATCCGGCCGTCTGCTTCGAGCCGTGGCAGGTTGCGCTCGGCCTCCTCGACGGCGGGGTCGACCACGTCGAAGACGACGTCCGCGAAGCCAGGTGTTACTGCCGGTAGCACCGGTATAGGCTAACGCCGTGGATCTTCGCGACAGCCCTGACGAAGCGGTCTTCCGCGAGGGAGTCCGCACCTGGCTCCAGGAGAACCTGCCCGGAGGCGAGCCGCGGGAATGGAGCCGGAAGATCTACGACGCGGGCTACGCAGGCCTGACCTGGCCCGAGGAATACGGCGGCCGTAGCGCTCCCTACAGCCACCAGGCGATCGTGCTGGAGGAGTTCGCCCGCGCCGAGGCGCCCTCCCACATGGGCGTGATCGGCCTCGGCATGGCCGGCCCGACGATCATGGCGCACGGCACCGAGGAGCAGAAGCAGCGCTACCTCTCGAAGATCCTCTCGGCGGAGGAGATCTGGTGCCAGGGCTTCTCCGAGCCGGGGGCAGGGTCCGACCTCTCCGCCGTGCGCACCTCGATCGACGCGCGCAACGGCTCGTTCGTCGTCAACGGCCAGAAGGTGTGGTCGTCGTTCGCGCACATCGCCGAGCACTGCATCCTCGTCGGCCGGAGCGACCCGGACTCGCAGCGCCATGCGGGCCTCACGTACCTCATCGTCGACATGAAGGCGCCCGGCGTCGAGGTGCGTCCGCTGCGCCAGATCACCGGCGAGGCCGAGTTCAACGAGATCTTCCTCACCGATGTCGAGGTGCCGAAGGAGAACCTCCTCGGCGAGATCGGCGGAGGCTGGCAGGTCGCGATGACTACGCTCCTCCACGAGCGTGGGACGCTCGGCTTCGCGCTCGGCGGTGCGCTGGAGGCGCAGGTGCAGAAGCTTGTCGCGCTCACGAAGGAGAAGGGTGCCGACGACCCGATCATCCGCGACCGCGTCGCCCAGGAGTGGATCGAGCTCCAAGCGCTGAAGATGACGAACTACCGGTCGCTGACGACGCTGATGCAGACCGGGATCCCCGGCCCCGAAGGCTCCGGCTCGAAGCTGCACTGGTCGGAGCAGAACCAGCGGCTGACCAAGCTCGCCATGGAGATCCTCGAGGGCGAGGACGACGGCTACTGGGGCCACCAGCAGCTGCGGAGCCGCGGCAACACGATCGAGGCAGGGACCTCCGAGATCCTGCGAAACATCATCGCCGAGCGGGTGCTCGGCCTTCCCAGGAGCCGCTGATGCAGTTCGCCTTTACCGAAGAGCAGGAGCTCCTCCGCCGGGAGGCGCGCGACGCGCTGGCGAACGGCGGGTGGTCCCGCGACGAGATCGGCGCGGCCGACCTGAGCTTCGTCGACAAGGCCGTGCTCTTCGAGGAGGCCGGGCGCGCGGGGGTGGGCGAGTCGCTCTTCGACGAGGACCGGCCAGAGAACGAGCGGTTGGCGACACTTGCGCTCGAGGCGGTCGGGATCGGGAAGAAGGCGCTCGACCTCGCGGTGGAGTACGCGAAGGACCGGGAGCAGTTCGGGCGGAAGATCGGCGTCTATCAGGCCGTCTCCCACCAGCTCGCCGACACGTTCGTCGAGACCGAGCTGGCCCGCTCGCTCGCCTACTGGGCCGCCTGGTGCATCGCCGAGGACGACGAGCAGGCGCCGATCGCGACGGCCGCCGCGAAGTCGTATGCGTCGGACGCTGCGGTTGCCGCGTGCGAGCGCTCGATCCAGGTCCACGGCGGCATCGGCTTCACCTGGGAGCACGTGCTCCACGAGTACTACAAGCGTGCGCTCTGGATCCAGGCGTACGGCGGCCACGGACGCGTGCATCGCGCCCGGATTGCCTCCTGGCTGCTGGATTGACCCGCACAGCCATCGTCACGGGCGCGTCGTCGGGGATCGGACAGGCGTGCGCCGTGCGGCTCGCCCGCGCAGGGTGGCGCGTGCTGGCCGGCGTTCGCCGCGAGGGTGACGCGCCGGAGGGAACCGAGGAGGTCCTGCTCGACGTCACCGACCCCGAGCAGATCCGCGGCGCCGCGGAGCGTGTCGACGAGCTGCACGGTCTCGTCAACAACGCCGGGATTGCGCTCGGCTCGCCGCTGGAGCTCGTTCCGGTCGACCAGCTCCGTTACCAGCTCGAGGTCAACCTCGTCGGGCAGGTGGCGGTGACCCAGGCTCTGCTGCCGGCCCTGCGGCGGGGGAGGGGCAGGATCATCTTCATGGGCTCGATCGCCGGTCGGAGCGCGCTCCCGTTCCTCGCGCCGTATGCGGCCTCGAAGCATGCGCTCGAGGCCGTGGCGGATTCGCTGCGCCTGGAGCTGAAGCCGTTCGGCATCACGGTCTCCATCGTCGAGCCGGGCTCGATTCGGACCGCCATCTGGGGGCGCTCGGCCGCGCGCGCCGACGAGCTCGCCGCAACACAGGACTCGGAGCTGGCCGAGCTCTACGCCGAACGGGTCGCCGCGTTCCGGATCGTGGCGCTGAAACGCGGCGAGGCAGGCGCGCCCGCCGAGCGCGTTGCCGAGGTCGTCGAGGAAGCGCTCAGTGCCGGGCGGCCGCAGGCGCGCTACCTGGTCGGGAAGGACGCGAAGCTGCGGGCGGGGTTCGAACGCCTCCCCGACCGGCTGCGCGACCGAATCTACGAACGAGTGCTGCTCAAGGGCTAGGAGGGTCGATGGGCTACGCCAAGGGATCGTTGGACGAGCTGGGCGAGGGACCGGGGTTTCGCAAGATCCGCCAGGCGCTGAACGTGACTGCGTTCGGCGTCAACGGCGTGGTCTACCCGCCCGGACAGGAGGGCTTCCTCCACTACCACGACGAACAGGACGAGCTCTACTTCGTCCACAGTGGGCGCGCGTTGTTCGAGGTCGACGGCGAGACGTTCGAGCTCGGGCCGGGCGGCGTCGTCCACGTCGAATCGACGACGCCACGGAAGATCACCAATCCCGGCGACGAGGAGCTCGTGATGCTCGTGGTCGGCGGCAAGGACGGCTACGTCGGCCGCGACGGCCAGCTCGTGGACGTGGAGCGCGACCTGCCCCGCCGACAGGCCTTTACCCGCGATGAGAAATAGAGGACGATCTTGACCGGGTCTACCGAGGGAGGCAACCGCTCGATGAACGGCTTGATGATGGATTACCAGCTTTCGCTGCCCCCGATCCTGCAGCGCGCAGCGACGTTCTTCGGCGACCAGGAGGTCGTCACGAGGCTCCCGGACAAGAGCTTCCATCGCTACACGTACGCCGATATGGCCGGCCGCGCGAGGCAGCTGGCCGTCGCGCTCCAGAAGGTCGGGCTCGAGCGCGGCGACCGGGTCGCGACGCTCTGCTGGAACCACTACCAGCACCTCGAGGCGTACTTCGGAATCCCCTGTGGCGGCTACGTGCTCCACACGCTGAACCTCCGTCTTCACCCCGACGACCTGGCCTACGTCGCGGACCACGGCGAGGACAAGGCCGTGATCGTCGACCGCAGCCTGCTTCCACTGCTGGAGCAGTTCCAGGACCGGACGAAGATCGAGCACGTCTTCGTCGTCGATGACTCCTACGAGGAGCTGCTCGCGACCGCAAGCCCGGACGAGTGGGAGGACCCGCAGCTCGACGAGCGCGAGGCGGCCGCGATGTGCTTCACGAGCGGCACGACCGGGCGCTGCAAGGGCGTCGTCTACTCGCATCGCTCGACGGTGCTGCACGCGCTCGGCGTCGCGACGACGTCGCCGCTCGGGCTGCGCGTCGCGCACGGCGACACGCTGCTGCCGGTCGTCCCGATGTTCCACGCGAACGCGTGGGGCTACCCGTACCTGGCGGCCATGCTCGGCACGAAGCTCGTGTTCCCGGGCCCGCACCTGGACCCCGAGAGCCTGCTCGAGGACTTCGTCCAGGAGAAGGTGACCTGGACCGCCGGGGTTCCGACGATCTGGCTGGGGATGCTGCAGATGCTCGACGCGAACGCCGGCAAGTGGGACCTGTCCCACATGAAGGGGATGCTGGTCGGAGGCTCGGCGGTGCCGCGCGCGATGATCGCCGCGTACAAGGAACGTCACGGGCTCAGCGTCGTGCAGGGCTGGGGCATGACCGAGACCTCGCCGGTCGCTTCGGTCAGCGACTTCATCGGTGACCTGCAGGAGGCCGACCAGGACACGCAGCTCGACTTCGTCGCGATGGCGGGTGTCCCGCTGCCCTTCGTCGACATCCGGGTGCGCGCGGGCGACGAGGACGTCCCGTGGGACGCCGAGTCGATGGGCGAGCTGGAGGTGCGGGGCCCCTGGGTCGCGTCCGGCTACTACGAGGACGACTCGCAGGCGGACCGCTGGACCGAGGACGGCTGGTTCAAGACGGGCGACATCGTCTCGATGCACCCGCGCGGCTTCATCCAGATCAAGGACCGGTCGAAGGACGTGATCAAGTCCGGCGGGGAGTGGATCTCGTCGGTCGAGCTCGAGAACGCGATCATGTCGCACCCGGCGGTGGCCGAAGCTGCGGTGATCGCGATCCCCGACGAGAAGTGGGCCGAACGGCCACTCGCCGCAGTCGTCCTCAAGGAGGGCGAAACCGTGAGCGCGGACGAGCTGCGTGAGCTCCTGGCACCGAAGTTCGCGAAGTGGTGGCTTCCAGATCGCTTCGAGTTCGTGGAGGAGATCCCGAAGACGAGCGTCGGGAAGTTCAAGAAGACGGAGCTGCGCGAGCAGTTCGCCCAGGAACAGGTGCCGGCGTCGTCGTAGGCCGACCGTGAGAGCCGTCGTTCTCCGCGAGACGGGCGCGCCGGACCGGCTGGCGCTCGAGGAGATGCCTGAGCCCGAGCCTGGAGCCGGCGAGGTCGTCGTGCGCGTGAAGGCTGCCGGCGTCAACTTCGCCGACGTGCTGGTGCGGCAGGGGCGCTACCCGCAGCCTCCGGAGCTGCCGACGGTGCCCGGCTCGGAGGTCGCGGGAGAGGTGGACGGCCGCCGCGTGATGGCGCTCCCACGGGGCGGGGGCTATGCGGAGGCGATCGCCGTGGACGAGAACCTCGTCGTGCCGCTGCCGGATGGGGCGTCGTTCGAGGAGGGCGCCGGATTCCTGTTGACGTACCTGACGGCGTGGATTCCACTCACGCGGCAGGTTCGGGTGGCCGAGGGGTCGGTCGTGCTGGTTCATGCGGGCTCGGGCGGCGTCGGGTCGGCGGCGATCCAGGTTGCGAAGCATCTGGGTGCACGCGTCGTGGCGACGGCGAGCACGGAGGAGAAGCGCGCCGTGGCACGGGAGCAAGGGGCGGACGAGGTGTTCGGGTACGACGAGTTCGCGGAGAAGGTCCGAGCGGACGTCGTGCTCGACCCGGTCGGCGGCGAGGTCTTCACGCAGAGCTTCGGCGTGCTGAACCCGCTCGGGACGGTCGTGGCGATCGGATTCGCCGGCGGCTGGTGGGAGTCGCTGGACCCCGCGCCGCTCGTCGGCCGCAACCTCGGGCTGCAGGGCTTCTATCTCGGACGCCTGATGCGTCACAACCCCGACCTCGTGCGCGAGGCGATCGGCGAGATCCTCGAGCTCTGGTCCTCGGGCGCCGTGAAGCCGCTCGTGGGCGCGACGTTCCCGCTCGAGCGCGCGGCCGACGCCCACGAGCTGATCGAGGCGCGTCGCCATGTCGGCAAAGTCGTCCTTGTTCCCTAGGACGGTGCTCGTGACCGGCGCCGCCGGCGGAATCGGCCGCGCGATCGTCGAGCGGCTCGAACAGGAGGGGGCGGAGGTCACCGGCCTGGACCTGAAGGACGGGTTCGACGTCACGGACCCGGCGGCGTGGGATTCGGTCGGCCGGTTCGATCTCGCGTGTCTCAACGCCGGCGTGACGACAGGGACGGCGACGATCGCCGAGCTGACCGACGAGGAGTACCGGCGAGTCGTTGCGGTGAACGTCGACGGCGTCCTCTTCGGTGTCCGCCAGCTGGCGCGCGTGATGGGCCAGGGAGACGCGATCGTCGTGACCGCGTCGCTCGCCGGGCTGACCGGGGTGGAGAGCGACCCGATCTACGCGCTCACGAAGCACGCGGTGATCGGACTCGTTCGCTCGGTCGCGCCGCAGCTCCAGGAGTCCGGGATCCGGATCAACGCCGTCTGCCCTGGGTTCGCCGACACGCCGATGGTCACGGGCGAGTTCCGCGAGGCGCTCGAGTGCGGCCGGCTTTCCGCTGCTCCGGGCCGAGGAGGTCGCCGACGCCGTGCTCCTCGCGGCGCGCAGCGACGGAACCGGCGAGGCGTGGGTCGTCCAGCCGGGCCGGCAGCCGGAGCCGTACCGCTTCCGCGGCATCCCGGGCCCCAGGGTCCCCGGCGCGGAAGGTGTCGCCCCGCCGCTCTAGCCAAGTAACAACTTGTTACTTGGGAAGTTCGGCGCTGAGTTGGCACGTTCACCGTGTCCTCTCAGCGGCATAGTCGAGTGGTGCCACGATTCGCCGCGCGCATGTCGCCACGCCTCCTCGAGACGCTCGTCAAGGCCGACAGCCCCTCCGTTCCGATCGCCGAGACCTGTCGGCGCGTCGGACGTGAGGCCGACCGAATCGGCGTGGCCAGGCCGAGCTATGAGCGCGTTCGCCTACTCGTTCACGAATCCCGGCGTATCCGCCGCGGTCCGAGCACCGCCAGCGTCCTCAGAGACGTCGCCTTCCGCGTCAGGCCGCCGGAGGCTGTTCTCGACCACATCTCCGGGGTCGGCGTCCCGGAGCTCAGGCGCCACGCTCGAGGCAAGTAACAACTTGTTACTTGGCGTGTTCGCGGTCGGCGACCTTGACCAGGGCCTTGCCGCGGTTCTCGCCCCGCAGCATGCCCATGAACGCGGCCGGGGCGTTCTCCAGCCCGTCCGTCACGTCCTCGCGCCACGTGATCTTCCCCTCGGCGACCCACCGCGCCAGCCGCATTGCCGCTTCGTCGAAGCGGTGCGCGTAGTCGTTGATGAGAAAGCCCTCCATCCGCGCGCGGTAGACGATCAGCGCCGCGGGATGGAACGTCGGTTCCGGCCGCTCCAGGTTGTACTGCGAGATCTGCCCGCAGATGACGATTCTCGCACCGACGTTGAGGCGGCGGTGGACGCCCTCCGACACGCCTCCGCCGACGTTGTCGAAGTAGATGTCGACGCCGTCGGGGCAGGCGGCCTTGAACGCCTCCCGGAAGTTCTCGTCCTTGTAGTCGATCGCCTCGTCGTAGCCGTAGAGCCGGCAGTCCGTGCACTTGTCGGGGCCGCCCGCGATTCCGACCGTGCGGCAGCCGGCGAGCTTCGCGATCTGCCCCACGACCTGTCCGACGGCGCCCGCGGCACCCGACACCACGACGGTGTCGCCGGGCTTCGGCTTGCCCACGTCCAGGAGACCGAAGTAGGCGGTCATCCCGGTCGCGCCGACCGCGTGCAGCGCGAGCGTGGGCGGGTCGAGGAACTCCGGCACCCTCCGGACCGAGCCACCCCGCGCGACCGCGTACTCCTGCCAGCCGAGCTGTCCGACGACCAGGTCGCCGGTCGAGAACCGTCCGTCCTGGCTCTCGACGACCTCGCGCCAGCGACTGCGACGTGATCACGTCGCCGAGCTCGAGGTTCTTCGCGTACGAGCGCGCATCGCTCATGCGGCCGCGCTGGTAGGGATCGATGGAGACCCAGAGAATCCGCACGAGGACCTCGCCGGGCCCGGGCTCTCCAACCTCGACCTCGTCCAGAACGAAGTCCGCATCCTTCGGAAAGCCCTGGGGCCGCGCCGCGAGCGTCACGCGCCGGTTCGTCTTCACGAGAACCGCCATGTCCCACCTTTCTCGAACTCCTTCAGGATCCGCCGGCTCACGACCATGCGGTGGACCTCGTCCGGCCCGTCGTAGATTCGCGCCGCCCGCGCAGACGCATACATGGCGGCGAGCGGCGTCTCGTCGGTGAGCCCTCGGGCTCCGTGAACCTGAATCGCGCGATCGATCACGTCGTGGAGCGCCTGGGCGGCGAAGTACTTGATCACCGAGACCTCGACCCGGGCCTCGTCACCCTCGTCGATCTTCCGCGCCGCATCCAGCGTCATCAGGCGGCAGGCGTGGATCGCCGCCGCAGAGTCCGCGATCCAGTTCTGCACCGTCTGCTTGTCGGCGAGGCGGGAGCCGAACGCCTCGCGCTCCAGCGAGTAGGAGCACAAGAGCTCGAACGCGCGCTCCATCTGCCCGAGCCAGCGCATCACGTGGTGGATCCGGCCCGGGCCCAGCCGCTTCTGTGCGATCCGGAACCCGTCGCCGGGCTCGCCGAGAGTGTTCGCCACCGGCACGCGCGACCTCGCGGTACCACACCTCGCAGTGCGTCGACCAGCCGCTGCCGGCATGGCCCATCACGGGTATCGGCCGGACGATCTCGACCCCAGGCGTGTCGGCCGGAACGAGGATCTGCGACGCGCGCCGGTGCGGCTCGGCATCGGGGTCGGTCACCGCCATCACGATCCCGAACGCGGCGCCGTCGGCGCCGGACGAGAACCACTTGTGCCCGTCGATCACCCAGTCGTCGCCGTCGCGCCGCGCGGTCGTTCGCAGGGTCGTCGGGTCCGAGCCGGGCACCTCGGGCTCGGTCATCGAGAAGAACGAGCGGATCTCGCCCGCGACCAGCGGACGCAGCCAGCGCTCCTTCTGCTCCCCGGTCCCGAACAGATGCAGGATCTCCGCGTTGCCGGCGTCGGGCGCCTGGCAGCCGAAGACGAGCTGGGCGTACGTCGACCTGCCGATCTCCTCGTTCAGATGCGCGTACGCGAGGAAGCCCTGGCCCGTGCCCCCGGCTTCGGGCGGGACGTGCGGCGCCCAGAGCCCCTCCTCCTTCGCCTTGGCCCGAAGCGACTGGATCAAGTCCATGTCGTCGGAGTGGAGCTCGCGCTCGTTCGGGTACACGTGCTGCTCCATGAACGCGCGATAGCGCTCGCGCAGCTCCTGGATCTCTTCGGTCGGAGCGAGTTCCGTCACCGCCACCGGGTTAGCATCGCATGCGTGCGGCTCGGCTTCTACATGGGGTACGCGCCGCCCGGGACGAACCCGACGGAGCTGGTGGCGCTCGCGCAGGAGGCGGAGACGCTCGGCTACGACTCCGCCTGGGCGGCCGAGGCGTGGGGGACGGACGCGGCAACCGTGCTCTCCTGGCTCGCCGCGACCACGACGACGCTCAAGGTCGGCTCGGCGATCTTCCAGATCCCGGCCCGGACGCCCACGAACACGGCGATGACCGCAGCGACGCTCGACCTGATGTCGGGCGGCCGCTTTCTCCTCGGGCTCGGCGTCTCGGGGCCGCAGGTCGTCGAGGGCTGGCACGGCGAGCCCTGGGGAAAGCCGGTCACGAAGATGCGCGAGTACGTGGAGATCGTCCGCGCCGTCCTGCGGCGGGAGACGATCGAGCACGAGGGCGCGCACTACCAGGTGCCGTACGCCGGCCCGAACGCGACCGGGCTGGGCAAGCCGCTCAAGCTGATGGCCCGTCCATTGCGGCCGGACATTCCGATCTACCTCGCGGTCTTCAAGCCCCGGTCGGTGGAGCTCGCCGCCGAGATCGCCGACGGCTGGCTGCCCATCTTCTTCTCGCCCGAGCGCGCGCGCCAGACGTTTCCAGCACCCTTCGCCCGAGATGAGGGCTTCGACATCGCGCCCGCCGTGCCGGCGGTGGCCATCGACGACGTCGACCTCGCCCGGGACGTCCTCCGGCCCTACTACGCCCTCTACGTCGGCGGGATGGGCGCCCGCGGCGCGAACTTCTACAACGATCTCGTCGCGAGCCTCGGGTTCGAGGCCGAGGCGAAGCAGATCCAGGACCTCTTCCTCGACGGCAAGCAGCGCGATGCCGCCGCGGCCGTGCCCGATCGGCTGATCGACGAGCTCGCCCTCGTCGGGCCACCCGATCGGATCCGGGACCGGCTGGCCGCCTGGAAGGATTCCGGTGCGACGACGCTCCTGATCTCGACCCGCGACTCGACGACGCTCCGCGTCGTCTCGGAGGCTCTCTCATGAACCTGTTCGATCTCAGCGGCAAGACGGCGATCGTGACCGGCGGTGGCAAGGGCATCGGCCGCCAGATGGCCGAGGGCCTGGCCGAAGCCGGTGCGAACCTCGTCCTCTGCGCGCGCCAGGCCGATCGGTGCGAGCAGGCGGCTGCCGAGCTCGAGCAGCTCGGCGTGAAGGCGCTCGGCCTGGGCTGCGACGTGCGCGATCCCGAGCAGGTGGCGGCGGTCGTCGAGCGAACCGTCGCCGACTTCGGAGGCGTGGACGTCCTCGTCAACAACGCCGGAACGGTCTGGGGAGCCAGCTCCGGAGGAGATGCCGCTCGAGGGCTGGCAGAAGGTGGTCGACGTCAACCTGACCGGCGTCTTTCTCTTTTCGCAGGCCGCCGGGAGGGCGATGATCGACGGCGACGGAGGATCGATCGTCAACATCGCCTCGGTTGCCGGATTGCACGGGTCCCCGGGCGAGATCACGAACTCGGTCGTCTACCACGCAACGAAGGGAGGCGTGATCGCGTTCACTCGAGACCTCGCGTGCAAGTGGGCCGATCACGGGATTCGCGTCAACGCGATCGCGCCCGGCTGGTTTCCGTCGGACATGGCCAACTTCGTGCTCGAGCGCCACGGTGACAAGCTGGTGGAGTCCGTGCCGCTCCGCCGCTTCGGCGGGCCGAACGACCTGAAGGGACCGGTCGTCTTCCTCGCCTCGGACGCCTCGGCGTACGTGACCGGCCACACCCTCGTCGTCGACGGAGGCCAATCGGCTTGAACGGCCCTGCCCCCTGGGCAGGCGAGCTCGAGGCGCGGCTCGGGCGTCGCGTCGAGGCCATGCACCTCCTGCCCGGCGGTGCGTCCAAGGAGGCCTGGGCGGTCGAGACGGACGAAGGCGATCTGCTCGTTCGGCGGGCGCTCGGCGGCGTGATCCACGAGGCGACGCTGTCGCTGGAGCACGAGTTCGAGGTGCTCCAGGCCGCTGAGGAGGCCGGCGTCAGGGTGCCGCATCCTGTCGCCTACCTCGGCGAGCTCGGCGGGCGCGAGGCCTTCGCCATGGAGTTCGTCGAGGGCGAGACGATCGGCAGGCGGATCGTCCGTGATCCGCCCGCGGGCCTCGAGATCCAGCTCGCCGACGAGCTTGCGAAGATCCACGCGATTCCGCCGGAGCGCCTGCCCTTCCTCCGCTCCGCCGACATCGTCACGCGCTTCGAGCACGAGCTGGACTCGGTCGGCGACCCTCACCCGGCGCTCGAGTACGGGCTCTGGTGGCTGCGGGAGCACCGGCCCGAGCCGCTTCCCGACGTCGTCGCCCACGGCGACTTCCGGCTCGGCAACGTCGTCGTCTCCGAGCGTGGCCTCGTCTCCATCCTGGACTGGGAGTTCGCGCACCTCTCCGACCCGCGCGAGGACGTCGCGTGGCCGCTCGTCCGCGCCTGGCGCTTCGGCGTTGACGACCGGCGGCTGGGCGGAGTGGGCGAGGTCGGGCCGTACCTCGAGCGGTACGCCGAGCTGACGGGCCGCTCGATCTCCGAGGAGGAGCTCTACTGGTGGGAGGTCCTCGGCAACGTCAAGTGGGGCGTCGGGTGCCTCACGCAGTGCAGGCGCCACCTGACCGGCCTCGACCGCAGCGTCGAGTACGCGGTGCTCGGCAGGATGGCCGCCGAGATGGAGTACGAGCTCCTCGACCTGATCGAACATGCCTGATCGCCCCGCCGCACCCGAGCTGATCGAGGCGGTGTTCGAGTTCCTCTCGGGAGAGCTGCTCCCGACACTCGATGACCACCGCCTGAAGTTCCGGACGCTCGTGGCGATGAACGCCCTCGGCATCGCCCGGCGGGAGCTCGAGGCCGGGGAAGACGACATCGGCGAGGACGAGCTGCGCGAGCTCGCGCGGCAGATCCGGGCGGGCGACGTCGACGAGGGAATGCACGCGCTCCTGAAGGCGCACGTCGCGGAGAAGCTTCGCGTCTCGAACCCCGCCTACCTCGAGAAGTACGAGTGACGCGGCGCCGGATCTATCTGATGCGCCACGGGCGGGTGGCGTACTTCGACCAGGGCCGGCCGCTCCCGCCTCACGATGTCCCACTGACGTCCGGGGGCCGTGAGGAGGTCATAGTGGCGGCCGCCGTCCTGGACGGGATTTCCTTCGACCGCGTGATCACGAGCGGCCTGCCGCGGACGGTCGAGACGGCGCGCATCGTGGCTCCGGACGCGGAGATCGAGTCCTGGCCGGAGCTACGCGAGATCGAGTCGGGTCGGCTCGGTGACATCCCAGAGGACGACCTCGAGCGCACCTTCGTCGAGGCCTGGCGGGACGTCGTCCCGGAGGAGGCGACGTTCCTCGGCGGCGAGTCGGTGGGCTCGCTGCTCGACCGGGTGATCCCTGCCGTCGACCGGCTGCTCGCCGACACCGACTGGGACGTGGTCCTTGCGGTGCTCCACGGCGGGGTCAACCGCGCGATCCTCTCCTACGCACTCACGGGAGGCCGCGCATTTCTCGGCAACTTCGAGCAGTCGCCAGGCTGTATCAACGTCCTCGACGTCGGCGACGACTGGGTCGTTCGCGCCGTCAACACCTCGCCGTCCGACCTCGCGCACCGAGTCAACCGGTTGCGGACGATGGAAGAGCTCTGGAGCGAGTTCAGGCCCGCTTGAACGAGCCCGTCACGCCGGGCGCAGGCTCTCGAGGCGCTCTCGGATCGCGCGGCGCGCCTCGTCGAAGACCGTCGGGTCGCGGAAGAGCTGGAACTGCGAGTTGGCCGCCTGCGCGAAGGCGTCGAGCTGGAACGCGATCGTTCGCGCGCTCGTCTCCCGGCTCAGCTCGCCGGCAGCCTGCCCCTGCTCGACGGCGTGCTCGAGGTACGAGAGCCACGACCGGATCATCGCCTCGATGCGGTCGCGCACCGGGCCGGGCCGGTGGTTGAACTCGGCCGAGGTCGCGGCGAAGAAGCAGCCGCCCGGGAACACCTGGCGCTCGGCGTAGTCGACCATGTGGTCGCACAGAGCCCAGACGCGCGGCAGCCCCCTGGGCGCCTGACGGGCGGGGTCGATCACCTCCTCGCGAAAGAGCGATGCGGCGTGGTCGACGGTGGCGAGCTGGAGCTCCTCCTTCGAGCCGAAATGTGCGAAGAGGCCGCTCTTGCTCAGCTGGGCCGCCTCGGCGAGCCGGCCGATCGACAGCGGCTCGAGGCCCTCCTGGGTCGCGAGCTCCGCGGCGCGGGTCGAGGATCGCGTGCCGGGTACGCTCGCCCTTCGTTTTCAGCACGGTCGTCTGATTGCTAGCCGAGATCATGAGGGCGATCATAGACGGATGGCTTGACAGAATAGTACGATCGTTCTATTCTTCCTGCCATGGAGCTCGACCACCTCACCGTCTTCGTCCGGAACTACTCGACGAGCAAGCCGTTCTACGAGGAGGCGCTTGCACCCCTCGGGCTCGTCCTTCTGCTCGACTGGCCCGACGAGCATCGCGCCTACTTCGGCCGCCCGGGAGAGCCCAGCTCGCTCTGGCTCGTCGAGTCGGAGCTCGCCGGCCGACTCGAGCTCGCCCTCGACGGCCGACGACGTCGGTGCTCGTTCACGCGTTCCACGGCACGGCGGTCGCGGCAGGCGCGCGGTCGGACTGGGAGCCCGGGGTGCGGCCCGAGTACAACGACGCGTACTACGCCGCTCGGGTGTTCGACTTCGACGGCAACTCGCTCGAGGCCGTCTTTCGCGGCGAGGCGAAAGCCCAGCAGCGTCCGGCCGCCGCGTAACCTCCCCTCTCATGCAAGAGCTGGGAGAGATGATCCCGTTCGCCGGGCACCTCGGAATCGAGGTTTCGGCGGCGGAGCCGGAAGAGGTGCGCGGCGGGATGGAGTGGGCACCCGAGAAGTGCACCGCAGCCGGCGTCCTCCACGGCGGCGCGCTGATGGCGTTCGCCGACACGCTCGGAGGCGTCGCCGCCTTTCTCAACCTTCCAGACGGCGGAGGGACGACGGCGACCGTCGAGTCCAAGACGAACTTCTTCCGCGCCGTGCGTGAAGGTCGGCTGGAGGGCGTGACCCGTCCGCTCCACGTCGGCCGGAGCTTCATCGTCGTCCAGACCGACGTCTACGACGCGCAGCAGCGACGCGTCGCCCAGGTAACACAGACGCAAGCTGTGATCGGCTAGTCGGAGATCCTGCGTCGCAGGAAGTCGTGCTGCTCCTGGTGTGCCCGGCGGGCGAGGGAGAGCGGGAACGCGAGGAATGCGTGGACGCACTCCGGCCAGACCCGGAGTTCTGACTCGTTCCCGGCGGCACGCCAGCGCATGGACATGAACAGCGAGTCGTCGAGCAGGGGGTCGAGGTCGCCCACCGAGAAGTACGCGGGCGGCAGGTCGTGCAGCTCGGCGTAGAGGGGCGAGATGTCGGGGTCGCGCAGCTCCTCGAAGGTCCGGTCGCCGACGAAGGCTCGTGCGAACCACTTCATCGACGGCGTCGACAGGATGTACTCGCGATCGCCCCAGTTGCGCTGGCTCGGCGTCGCAGTGAGGTCATAGCCGCCGTAGACGAGGTTCGCCGCGCGGAACGCACCCGTGATCCCTTGGCGGTCCCGGAGCCGGAGCAGGGTCGTCACGGAGAGATGCGCGCCTGCCGACTCGCCGCCGATCGTGAACAGCTCGGGCACGCCGAGCTCAAGCGGCCCGTTCTCGAGTAACCAGAGCGCGGCGTCCTCGCAGTCGTCCGGAGCCGCGGGATACGGATGCTCCGGTGCCAGGCGGTAACCGACGCTGACCGCGCACAGGCCGGTGGCCTCGACCAGTGACCACAGCCGGACGTCCTGCTCGTCGCACTCGCCCAGCACCCAACCGCCGCCGTGAATGTGCAGGTAGACGCCCGCGGCTTCCCGCTCGGGTGCCAGCACGCGCAGCCGAATCTCGCCGTTCCTGGTCGGGATGGTCATGTCCCTGGCCTGCGGCACGAACTCGAGCGGCGGAAACACGCTCTTGCCGTCGCGCCTCCCCTGCCGGACGACCTCCGGCGGAAGCGTGTGCACCGGAGGCGTCTGCGCGAGGCGGAGCCGGAGGTCCTCGTTGAACGCCCTGGACTCGGCGAGTGCTGCGTCGTCGACGAGGGCTTTCACAGCCGCTCGACAAGCATCGCCATCCCCTGCCCGCCGCCGACGCACATCGTCTCGAGCCCGATCGTCCCGTCGAGCGTGTCGAGATCGTTGAGGAGCGTGCACATGATTCGTGCCCCGGTCATCCCGTAGGGATGCCCGAGTGCGATTGCGCCGCCGTGGGGGTTCAGCTTCTCGCCGAACGGATCGATGCCGAGCTCGCGACTGACCGGGAGCACCTGGGCGGCGAACGCCTCGTTCAGCTCCACGACGTCGACGTCGTCGATCGTCATCCCTGCCTGCTCGAGCACTCGGCGCACGGCGCCGATCGGGCCGACGCCCATGATCTCCGGCTCGACGCCCGAGACGGCCGAAGCGATGATCCTGGCCCGCGGCTGGACACCGAGCTCCCGCGCCTTCTCCTCGCTGGTGACGACGACCGCCGCTGCGCCGTCGTTCAACGGGCACGAGTTTCCGGCCGTCACCCTGCCGCCCGGCCGGAAGGCCGGCTCGAGCTCCGCGAGCTTCTCGACCGTCGATTCCCGCCGCGGCCCGTCGTCCGCGGACACGCCCGTTCCAGGGGGTGAGCTCGCGGGCAAAGAACCCGCTGTCCTGCGCGGCGACCGCCCGCTCCTGGGAGCGCTGCGCGTAGCGGTCCATGTCCTCCCGCGAGACGTCCCAGCGCTCGGCGACGTTCTCCGCGGTCATCCCCATCGGGATGTAGACGTTCGCGATCGGCGCGTCGTCGCCGAACAGCTTGGGGTGCAGCTCCTCGGCGTCCTTCGGGTAGCCGTCTACCTGCGTGATCGACTCGACTCCGCCCGCGACGAACGCGTCCCCCTCGCCGGCCCTGATCGCGTGGAACGCCATCCGGATCGTTTGGAGCGATGAGGCGCAGAACCTGTTCACGGTCGTCCCGGGCACGCTCGCCGGTAGGTCGGCGAGGAGCGCCGCACGCCGGGCGAGGTTCATGCCCTGCTTCTGCTCCGGGAACCCGCACCCGAGCATGACGTCGACGATGTCCCCGCGATCGAGCTCCGGCACCTGGTTCAGCGCGGCATCGATTGCGAAGGCCGCGAGATCGTCCGGCCGGGCGTCCACGAGCGAGCCTTTCCGGGCCCGCCCGATCGGGGTTCGCGCTGCCGAGACGATGACTGCGTCAGACAAAGGCGTTCTCTCCTGTCAGTTGGCGACCGATGATCAGTTTCTGGATCTGGCTCGTTCCCTCGTAGAGCGTCGTGACGCGAGCATCCCGGAGGTACTTCCCGACCGGGAACTCGTCAACGTAGCCGTAGCCGCCGTGCACCTGAACAGCAGCGTTCGCGGACCGGACCGCTGCCTCGCTCGCGTAGTACTTGGCGATCGACGACTCGAGCGTGTGCCTGGTCCCGGCGTCGGCGGCCAAAGCGGCCTTCCAGGTGAGCAGTCGCGCGGCCTCAGTCTCGACCGCGATCTCCGCGAGCAGCTCCTGCACGAGCTGGAACGACGCGATCGGACGTCCGAACTGGTGGCGCTCCGAGGTGTAGGAGAGACAGGCCTCCAGGCAGCCCTGGCCGATGCCGACGCAGCCTGCCGCGAGTGAGATCCGGCCGTTGTCCAGCGCCGAGAGCGCCACTTTCATGCCGGCTCCCTCCTCTCCGAGCACGTTCTCGGCGGGGACACGCACGCCGTCGAGCGTCAGCTCTCCGGTGTCCTGCGCGCGGAGGCCGAGCTTGCCCTTGATCTGGTGCGCCGAGAAGCCGGGCGTGTCTGTCGGGACGAGGAAGCACGTGATCTTCTCGCCTGTGCGCGCGAAGACGAGCGCCAGCCCGGCCCAGGTGCCGAGCGTGATGAAGATCTTCGAGCCGGTGATCACCCACGAGTCGCCGTCGCGTTCCGCAGTCGTCGCGAGCCCGCCGGGGTCGGACCCCGCTCCCGGCTCGGTCAGGGCGTAGCAGCCGAGCACATCGCCCGTGCCGAGGCGCGGGACCCACTCCGCCTTCTGCGCCTCGGTACCCCACTGGAGGATCGTCTTGCCGACGAGCCCCACGTTGACGGAGACGATTCCGCGCACGGAGGAGTCGACCCGGCCGAGCTCCTCCATCACGAGGCAGTACGAGACCGTGTCGAGCTCCCAGCCGGCGAGGAAACCGACCTCGGCCAGCTTCGCGACGATCCCCCGGTCCATCGTCTCGTCCCGGTCCCAGTCGCGCACGTGCGGCGCGAGCTCGCGGTCGACGAACTCACGCGCCGAGCTGCGGATCAGCTCCTGCTCGGGAGTGAGCGTCAGATCCACGTACCGGGTCTTCTACGTACGACGGGGCCGCACGTGCGGCCCCGTCGACGTTCCTCGGTTCGAGCGGTCAGCGGCCCTGGTAGAGGGCGCTGATCTCCGACCACGTGCCGTTGTTGTAACGAACGACCTTCCCCTGCGAGATCGGGAAACGGTCGGTCTTCGTGGTCTTGACCTTGACCCCGGGCAGAGCGTAGGGGTTGACCCAGTTCATGTTGGCGGTCGCCGCCATCAGCGACGCGCGGGTCGGGTTCTTCCCAGCCCGGTACATCAGCTTCACGAAGTCGTGCCCCTTCGCGATGCCGTAGTAGTAGAAGCTGTTCCGGATGTCGATGTTCTCCGGCCCGTACTTGGACATGATGTTGCGGTAGGCCTTGACGGCCGCGTCCCGACGGTACTTGGGGTTCGTGTTGTTCTTCAGATACCCCGTGCTGATCGTTCCGTTGAGGAACTCCTGACCAACGGTCCGAGCGGCCGCGGCCATGACGCCATCGGTCGCGGCGACCGAGTTGAGCACGATCTGGTCGGGCTTCCAGGCAAGCTGTCGGGCCGTCCCGAGCGCGCGGACGGTCGGGGTTCCCGCGGTCGTGAACAGGATCCACGTCGTCGCACTCGTCGCCTTCTGGCGGGCGATCTGCGACGCGTAGCTCGTGTCCGTGACCTCGTACCCGAGCTCGGAGACGATCAAGTTCGACCTTGACCCGAGCCCCTGCTTCAGACCCCGCAGGTAGTCCTTCCCGTAGTCGTCGTTCTGGTACAGGATCGCGATCCGGCCGTTCGGCCGGTTAGCCCGGAGCCAGCGGGCATAGATGCGGCCCTCGGCGACGTAGTCGGTCTGCCACCCCGAAGTCCAGGGCCATGACTTGTACTGCGTGCCCCAATAGCTTGCCCCCGTCGAGACGAGGATCTGCGGGACCTTCCTCTGGTTGAGCATCGGCCGGATCGCAATGTTGTTCTCCGTGCCGAGAGTTCCGACAACTGCGAAGACCTTGTCCTGGAGCACCAGCTTGTTGTGCAGCTGGACGGCCTGCGCCGGGTTGTACCCGTCGTCGTACGTCTTGAAGATGATTCCGCGGCCGTAGATGCCGCGCTTTCCGTCCGGACCCCTCCGGGCGTTGACGTACTTGAAGTACGTCTGCAACCCGGCTTCGATCGGGGCATACGACGACACAGGCCCGCTGAACGGGAACGTCCCGCCGATCGTGATCGCTCGGCTCGTGATTCCCGGAACTGCCTGTGTCGTGGTCCCAGCGTGCGGTCGCGCAAGCGCTCCCGGCAGACCCAGACTCAACCCCGCGCCGAGCGCAACGACCGTCACCAGCACCTTCTTCATGCGATTCTCCTCCCTAACGCCGCCACAGTTTGATTGGGAAGCCTAGTACATAGGGTTACTCAGGGTAACGCCAAGCTGGATTACTTTTCGGCGGCTGCCTGGCGGAGAGCGGAGAAGCCGTCCCAGAGAATCGTCGTCAGGTACTCGACGAGCTGGGCTCGTGGCATCGACCGGCTCTCCAGCCACGACGTTCCTGCGGCACGGACCATCCCGATCACGCACTCGGCCCATGGCTTGGCGAACCCCGGATCCAGACCGGCGCGCTGGATGTTCTCGACGGCGGCGAACGCGCAGTTGGCGACGTGTCGATGGCGGAACTCCGTCATCAGCGGAGCGGTCCGTGGCTGCTCACTCGCGTGGAGCAGGAACCGATAGCGCTCGGGCTCCCGCTCGACGTACGAGAGGTACGCATCGATCGTCGCGGCGAGGCGGCTGCGCGGATCGGGCGCATCGACAGCCGACCGGAGGGCGACCACGAGCTCGGCGATGTATCGCTCCGTGAGCGCGGTGTAGAGGCCGTCCTTGTCGCCGAAGTGTCGATAGAGCACGGGCTTCGTGATCCCCGCCTCGGAGGCGATCTCGTCCATCGACACCTGAGGTCCAGTCGCGCTGGATGACCTCGTCCGCGACGTCGAGGAGCTCCCCGCGGCGCCGCTCCCGCAGGCGCGCCCGTTCCGAATCTCGTCGCCTCGTCGCCGGTGTCCGGGTTGCCATGGTCACCGACGTTAACGTTTTTCAGGCGCCCGGAGGCGCGGCGCGGCGCAATCTTCCGCCGCGCACGACGTTGGCCAGCGCGCGGAAAAGGCCGGCGACGCCGCCCGGAAGCAGCAGCATGATCACGATCAGGAACACCCCGAAGACGACCGCCGGAGCCTGGTCGGCGAGGCTGAGATCGAAGGCCGGCGGCTCCTGCGCGTAGATCGGGAGAAACTCGAAGAGGAGCGCCCCGAAGACGACCCC
>CAWJYU010000018.1:0-19810 GCA_963847235.1 uncultured Actinomycetes bacterium
GTGCCGCGGCGGAGGCGCAGGCAGCAGGGTCTGGAGCGGGTGCTGGGCACGCCGGCGCTCTTCGCCACCGCCTACGGCAACGTCGGCTCCTCCATCTACTACGCGCTCGGCGTCACCGCGGCGTTCGCGCTCGGGCTCACGCCGATCGTCTTCGTCGTCGCCGGGTTGATCTTCGCGGCGACCTCGGCGACCTACGCCGAGGGAACCGTCCGCTACCCGGAGGCCGGCGGCTCATCGAGCTTCGCTCGCCACGCGTTCAACGAGCTCGCCAGCTTCGGCGCCGCCTGGGCGCAGATGCTCGTCTATGTCGCGACCGTCGCGATCTCGGCGTTCTTCGTCCCGCACTACCTGTCCGTCTTCTGGGAGCCCCTGCGCGAGAACCCGTGGGACATCGTCGTCGGCGCGATCGTCGTCGCCGTCCTCGTCGGGATCAACATCGTCGGCGTCAAGGAGGCGGCGAACCTGAACGTGCTCCTCGCCGTCGTCGACTTCGCCACGCAGGCCCTGCTGGTCGGGATCGGCTTCTTCCTCGTCTTCGACGTGGACACGCTCACGTCGAACGTCGAGCTTGGCGTCGCTCCGACGTGGGACCAGTTCTTCATCGCGATTCCCATCGCGATGCTTGCGTACACGGGCGTCGAGACGGTCTCCAACCTCGCGGAAGAGGTGCGCGACCCGCCGCGCAACGTCCCCAACGCCTTCAAGTTGATCGCGCTCGCCGTCTTCGCCATCTATTTCACGCTGCCCGCGATAGCGCTCTCGGCGCTGCCGGTCTTCGAGCAGGACGGCGAGTTCGTCACGAAGCTCGGCCAGAGCCCCGAGGAGGGCGGGTTCACGAACGACCCGGTGCTCGGCGTCGTTCAGAACCTCGGGCTTTCCGAGGGCCTGCTGCTCGACGGTCTCGAGATCTACGTCGGCGTGCTCGCCGCCACCATCCTGTTCATTGCGACGAACGCCGGCGTGATCGGCGCTTCGCGGATCACGTACGCGATGTCCGGGTACCGGCAGCTGCCGCTCGGCTTCCGCCGCCTCCATCCACGGTTCAGGACGCCCTGGATCGCGCTCGTGGTCTTCGCCGGCGTCATCCCGATCCTGACGCTCCTCCCCGGGCAGACCGATTTTCTGGGCACGATGTACTCGTTCGGCGCGACCCTCTCGTTCACGGTCGCGCATGCGTCGATCGTCGCCCTCCGCTACCGGCAGCGGGACGAGGAGCTCGTCTACCGCGCCCGGCCGAACTTCCATTTCCGCGGCGTCGACTGGCCGCTCTTCGCGATCGTGGGTGGGATCAGCACGCTGCTCGCCTGGTTCGTGATCGTCCTCCAGGACGCGACGACGCGTTGGGCCGGGATGGCCTGGATCGCGCTCGGGCTTCGTCGGCTACGCCATCTACCGCCGGCAGACGCTGAAGGTTCCGCTGACCGCGACCGTGCGGGCGCCGGTGATGGTGCTCGGGCCGTCGCTGACGGTCGAGTACCGGACGATCGTCGTCCCGGTGCTGCGCACCGCCGAGTCCGAGGAGGCGCTCGTCGCTGCCGCCCGCCTCGCGGCCGAGCGGGGCTCCCGCGTCGCCGTCGTCCACGTCATCGAGGTGCCGCTCGACCTGCCACTCGACGTGCAGCTGCCGGACGCGGAGGCGGAGGCGGACGAGATCCTCGACCAGTCGACGGCGCTCGTCGAGAGCTACGGCATCCGCGCCGTCGCCCGCCTGCTCCGAGCGCGCGCCGCAGGGCCGGAGATCGTCGTCGAGGCGGACCGTCGGAACGCCGAGCTCGTGATCCTCGGCGCCCCCCGGCCGAGGGTTGCCCGCGGCCGGATCTTCGGCCGCACCGTCGACTACGTCCTCAGGCACAGCCGCTCGCGCGTCTTGATCGCGGCGGGCCGCCGGGCAGCATGACCGTCGCGCTCGCCTGGCTGATGATCGCGCTCGGCGTGGCGGTCATCGTCCGAACCGTGGCCGCGGGCGTCGGGGGAGGCCTCGGCCTCGTCCTCGGGGTCCTCCTGCTGCTGGCGGGAGGCCTGCGGCTGTACCTTCACCGGGCGAGAGGCTTGTAGTGGCAAAGAAGCTCCCAGGGCTCCAGCGCGTCCTCGACGTCCCGTCTCTCGCCGCGGTCGCCTATGGAGAGATCGCCTCTTCGCTCTATTTCGCGCTCGGCGTGATCGCGCTCTACGCCCTCGGCTTCACCCCGTGGGTGCTCCTTGCCGTCGGCCTGCTCTTCCTCCTCGTCGCCCTCTCCTACGCGGAGGGGACGAGCGCGATCCCGGAGCCCGGAGGCGCCGCCACCTTCGTCCGCCGCGCCTTCAACGACCCGGCGGGGTTCCTCACCGGGTGGGCGCTGATCCTCGACTACCTGATCGTGATGGCGCTTGCGGGGCTCTTCGTCCCGCACTACCTGGGCCACGCGATCGGCTGGGAAGGGCTGACGGACGAGCCGTGGGACACCGTCGTCGGCGTGCTCGTGATCTTCACGGTCGGCGCGCTCCGGCTGCTCCGCCGCACGAGCCTGTACCGCACCGCGATCCTGGTCGCCGGGGTCGCGCTCGCTTCACATCTCCTGCTGGTCGGCCTGGGGTTCGCCTTCCTCTTCTCGACCGATGCCCTGTCCGTCGGGGTCGACCTCGGGACCGCGCCGACCTGGGCGGACATTGCGTTCGCGTTGCCGCTCGCGATGCTGGCGTACACGGGCCTCGAGACCGTGTCCAACCTCGCAGCGGAGACCCGCGAGCCGGGGAGGACGCTGCCGCGCAGCCTCTTCGTCGGAATCGGCCTCGTCGTCGCGGTCTCCGTCGCGATCGGCCTGGTCGGGATCTCGGCCTTCCCCGGTGGGGTTGGCCTCGGGACCGAGTGGCTTCGCGCGCCGCTGATGGGGATCGCCGCCGCGCTCGACACGGAGCTGCCGGGGGCGCTCGGCGACGTCGTGCGGATCACGGTCGGCCTGACCGGCGCGCTGGTCCTGCTCGTCGCCGTCACGACGTCCATCTCCGGCGCCGGACGCCTCGCGTACTCGATGGGCCAGCGTCAGATGCTCCCGCACGCGTTCGGGAAGCTGAACCGCCGAACACTGATCGCACCGGTCTCGATCCTGAGCTCCACGCTCATTGCGGCGACGCTGCTCGTGATCGGGCACTTCATCCCGACCGAGGCGGTGCGGTTCCTCGCCGGCCTCTTCAGCTTCGGGGTCTTGCTGGCGTTCACGGCCGCCCAGATCGCGGTCATTCGGCTTCGCTTCACCGAGCCGGACCTCGACCGGCCATTCAGGGCTCCCGGCAACGTGCGGATCCGTGGAGCGGACGTGCCCGTCGCAGCGCTCGTCGGAGCGCCGCTCACCTTCGCGATCTGGATCTTCTCGATGGCGACCCACGATGCGACGCGCATCGCCGGCCCCGCGTGGCTGCTCGTCGGCGCGATCGTCTACGTCGGGACTCGGTGGTCGCGCCACAAGACGATCTTCGGCCGCGTCCTACCGGCCGACCCCGACCTCGTCCCGGAGATCGAGGGCGTCTACGAACGGATCCTGGTGCCCATGAAGCTCGGCCTCATCGGCGAGGAGGTCCTTGCGACGGCGATCAGACTCGCGGAGGAGCGCAAGTGCGCTCTCTACGCGATCCATGTCGTCTCGGTTCCGATGGACAAGGCGATCGGCGACCCGATGCACGACGCGGAGGAGCGCGCGGAGGCCTCGCTCGCGGAGGCCAAGCTGCTCGCGTCCGAGCATGGGGTCGACGTCGAGGCCGAAATCGTCCGCTCGCGCGCGATCGGCGAGGCGATCGTCGACGAGGCCACGACCCACGCTGTCGACCTCATCGTCATGGGCTCCGCGCCCCGCTGGCGGCGGCAGTCCCGGTTCTTCAGCCCCACCGTCGACTACGTCCTGCGCCACGCGCCCTGCGAGGTGATGGTGATCGCCTACCCGCAGGGCGTGCTCGAGGAGGAAGAAGCTGGCGCCCTCCTCGGCTAACCTCCGACCGTGAAAGTGATCGTCGTCGGATGCGGCCGTGTGGGATCGGCGGTGGCACTGGAGCTCGACCGGACCGGTTGGGAGGTCACGGCGATCGACGAGAACGAGGACGCGCTCCAGCGCCTCGGAGAGCACTGGTCCGGGGGGTTCGTGGTCGGCCACGGCATGGACGTCGACGTCCTTCTTGAGGCGGGCATCGAGGGGGCCGACGCGGTGGTGGTCGCGACGAACGGCGACAACACGAACCTCGTCGTCGGCCAGGTCGCGCAGAAGCAGTTCGACATCCAGACGACCATCGTCCGAGTGCTCGACCCGGCGCGGGCGAAGGTCTACGCGTCGCTCGGCCTGCGGACGATCTCCCCGACCTCGACTGCGATCGACTTCCTCACCGAGGCGGTGCGGAAGTCAGCCGAGTCGGCCGAGCACGTGGAGGCCCGGGGCTAGGTGTACGTCCTGATCGCCGGCGGCGGCAAGGTCGGCGCCAACCTGACGAAGAGCGTCCTCGACCTCGGGCACGAGGTGACGCTGATCGAGCAGCGGCGCGACCGCTGGGAACGCCTCGAGGAGGAGTTCGAGCACCGCGTACAGCTCGGCGACGCGACCGAGCTCTTCGTCCTGGAGCGGGCCGGGATCGCGCGGCCGCCCGATCTCGTGGTCGCGGTCACCGGCGACGACGAGGACAACATCGTCATCTGCCAGCTGGCGCGCGAGCACTACGGCGTCGAGAAGGTCATCGCGCGCGTCAACGACCCGCGCAACCAGCCGCTCTTCGAGCTGACCGGGATTTCGCCGACCGTCTCCGCGACCTCGATCATCCTCGCGATGATCGAGCACGAGGTGCCCGAGCACGGGCTGATCCACCTGCTCGAGCTCCGCAAGGAGAACCTCGAGATCGTCGAGGTGCAGCTCGACGCCGACTCCCCGTCCGTCGGCAAGCAGGTGTCGCGGATCCAGCTGCCCGCAGGCTCGCGGCTGATCACGGTCATGAGGGACGGGCACGCCCAGATGGACGACGAGACCGAGCTCCGGGCGGGCGACCAGGTCCTGGCCGTGCTCGAACCCGGCAAGGAGGAAGAACTGCGCAAGGTCTTGCTGCGTAAGGGGGGTTGATGAGGAGTTTCTGGACGCTTGGGGTGCTGGCCGCCCTTGCACTCGCTGGGTGCGGCGGTGGATCCTCGGAGGCCGAGGAGCCGGCGGCGCCGGCCGGGTACCGGTTCGTGCAGGTCGCATCGGGCCTCGAGTCGCCCGTCCACGTGTCCGCGCCCCGGAACCAGCCCGGCCGTCTCTACGTCGTCGAGCAGGAGGGCCGGATCCGGATCGTCCAGAACGGCCGGATCACCGGCACGCTGCTCGACATCCGCTCGCAGGTCCAGTGCTGCGGCGAGCAGGGCCTGCTCTCCGTCGCCTTCCACCCGCGCTACGCGCGCAACGGCAAGTACTACGTCAACTACACCGACAATCGCGGTGACACGCGGGTCGTCGAGTACCGCGGGAAGCGGCGGCTCCGCCAGGTCTTCTTCGTCGCGCAGCCGTACTCGAACCACAACGGCGGCCAGAGCGCGTTCGGCCCGGACGGGCTCCTCTACGTCGGGACCGGCGACGGCGGCGCGGGGGGCGATCCCGAGAACCGCGCCCAGAATCTCGGTTCGCGGCTCGGCAAGATGCTCGCGGTCAACGTCGACCGCCGTGCACCGCGACCGCAGATCGTCGGTTACGGCCTGCGGAATCCCTGGCGCTTCTCGTTCGACCGTCGGACCGGCGACCTGTACATCGGCGACGTCGGCCAGAACTCATGGGAGGAAGTGAACGTCACTCGCCGTCGCAGCCCGGGGGTCGAGAACTACGGCTGGGACGTCTACGAGGGGCGGGCGCGCTTCGAGAACAAGCAGCCGAGTGGGAACGGCAGGCTCGTCTTCCCGGTGGTCGTCTATCCGCTCGGCGGCGGGCACTGCGCGGTCAGCGGCGGCTTCGTCTATCGCGGGTCGGCAGTGCCCTCCGCGGCCGGCCGGTACTTCTACGGCGACAACTGCTCAGGGACCGTGTGGAGCTTCCCGGCGGGACGGGCCCGGAGCGTCAGGCGCGAGCCGTTCACCCTCGGCGGCCTCTCGTCGTTCGGCGAGGACGCCGCGGGCGAGCTCTATGCGGTCACGCTCAACGGCCGCCTCTACCAGCTGCGCTCGAGCTAGCCAGCGCGCCGGCGCCGCTGCACCTGGGGCCCTGACTGGCCTAGCGCCGCATACGCGAGCGTCTGCAGCGACTCGTTGAGCAGCGCGAGCTCGCGGACGACCGGCGCGAGGTTGTCGCCGCTGTCGAGGCGGCGGTTCAGCCCGTGCACCTCGGCGGTCAGCCGGTCGAGGCGCTCGAGCAGCGCGTCCAGCTGGCGGTCGCCGACGTCCTTGGGTGCGTCCACGACTAGAAATCTACCCGGGCCGACCGGATGGATCGCGGGTCCAGAGCCTCGAGGCGAGGAGCACGCCGACGAGGACCCCGACCGTGTCGATCGCCACGTCCACGGGCGAGCCCAGGCGACCCTCGACAAACGACTGGTGGATCTCGTCCGAGATCGCGTACGCGATCCCCAGCACCGCGGCCCAGCCTGGACGGCCGAGGGCGCGGACGAGGAGTGCAGCGAGGATCGCGAACTCTCCTGCGTGCGCGATCTTCCGGAGGACGAGGTCCCAGCCGCCCAGGCCCGTCCCGAGGTCGGAAACCGACGAGAGGCTGAAGATCAGCGCCGCCCAGGCGACGACCGGAAGCCAGAGGAAGAGCAGCCGCCGCACGGCGCGTCATACTAGGGCCGACAACCAAAGGCGAGCGGAGAGGGAACCCGGTGCGAGTCCGGGACGGTCCCGCCGCTGTGAGGGGAGACGCTCCCGCGCCGAACTGCCACTGGCCTGCGGGCCGGGAAGGCGGCGAGGGAGGGCGCCCCGAGTCAGAAGACCTGCCGCTCGCCGGCACTCAGAACCCCTCGCGGAAGGAGGATTCGTGCGTAAGACCCTCATTGCCCTCGCGGCGCTCGTCACGCTCGCCGCGTTCCTCGTCCCCTCGGCCCTCGCGGCCTCGGTCTCGGTCCGGGTCGAAGGGAGGAACCTCTCGCTCTTCGGCTCGCTGGAAACCCGGTTCGAGGCCGGTGCGAACGCCATGCAGGCGCTGGATGTCGCCAGCCTGCGCGGCGAGTTCTACTACCACGTCACCACGACGTCGTTCGGGCCGTACGTCGACCAGATCGGCCGTCATCCGGCCGGCGGCACCAACGGGTGGGTGTTCAAGGTCAACGGCGCCTCGCCGCCGGTCGGAGCCGACCAGGTTCAGCTGAACGACGGCGACCGCGTCCTCTGGTACTGGGCCACGTTCGGGCCCACGGGCGGTCCGCCGACCCTGCAGTTGACCCGCACGGGCCGTAACTGCTACCGCGTCGTGTCGGAGAACGACCAGGGCGCGGACCGGGCCGCAGCCGGGGCCCTGCTCAACGTGGACGGACGTCGAGTCCGCACGCGTGCCGGCCGAGCCTGCGTCGGCAAGCACACGGGCTCAGTCCGGGCGACGCTCGCCGGCGCCGTCCGCTCGAACGCGCTGAGGTAGTGGCCCTTCAGGTGATGCTGCCCCGGCTCTCGGTCGCGAGCACCAAGCCAGAGCGCGCGCTCCGACGAGTGAAGGCTAGGCAGCCTTCGGGAGGAGGAGCGTCGGCTCTGGCGCCGCGTGATCGCGGGCGAGAGGTAGGCGTGTATCGCCTGGAGGGCCACTAAATGCTCCGCCGGCTCGCACTCCTCCTCGCCGCTGCCTGCCTGCTTGCAGGGTGCGGGGAGGAGGCGGCCGGCGAAGGCTCGGCACAGCTCTGGATCACCCGCGACCGCGGCGCCGAGGTCGTCCTCTCGACCACGGTGCCTGCCGGGATCTCCGCGCTCGAGGCGCTTCGCCGCAAGGCCGAGGTGGAGACTCGGTACGGCGGCCGCTTCGTCCAGTCGATCGACGGGATCGAGGGCGACATCGCCGGCCAGCACGACTGGTTCTACTTCGTGAACGGCTACGAGGCGGACGTCAGCGCCGCCGACTACGAGCTCCATGAGGGCGACGTTCTGTGGTGGGACCATCGCTCGTGGGAGAAGGAAATGCGGCAGCCGGTGGTCGTCGGCGCCTTCCCGGAGCCGTTCCTGCACGGGTGGGACGGAAAGCGGCGCCGGACGGTCGTCGAGGGCCCACCGTCGGACGTTCGCGACCGGCTCGCGGAGCTGCTCGGAGCCGGGACCGGCGGCGGTGCGGAGGCGAACCGGTTGGTGATCGTTCCGGGCTCCGGTCTCCAAGCGCGCCTTGAAGGCAGCCCGGGCGATCCGGTCGTATTCCGGCTGGGGGAGGAGCTCGCACGCCGTCTGGTGGAAGTTCCTTCCACCGTCCGCTACCGGTACGAGGTTCCTTGAGCTCGGTCCCGGCAGCCGCGCTCCTCGCCGGCCTTGCCGCCGCCGCGCTGCTCGCGGACCGGACGATCTCGGTCGCGATCATCGCGGCCGGGCTCTTCGCGCTGTGTCTCAGGGCTCCGCGCGGCCGTCGGTGGCCGTATCTGGTCGGGACGCTCGGCTCCGGCCTCGTGCTCTTTCTCTTCAGTCCGCTGGTCGCCCGCTACGGCGGTGTCGTCTACTGGGAAGGGCCGGAGGTTCCGGTCATCGGGCAGCTGGACGTCACCAGCGAGGAGCTCTCGGAGGCGCTCTTCCAGAGCCTCCGGCTGATTGCAGTCGGGCTCGCCTTCGCCGCGTATGCGCTCCTCCTCGACCTCGACGGGCTGCTGCTTGCCGGGGGGAGGCTGCGCCGCTCGGTCCTCGCCGTCGCGCTGGCAACCCGTCTTCTCCCGACCCTCGAGCGCGACGCCGCCGGCTACGTCGAGGCGCTCCGGGGCCGCGGTCTCGCGGTCGAGGGCGTTCGTGGACGCGCGCGATTGATCTCCCCGCTCGTCGCCGGGTCGCTCGAGCGGTCGCTCAACCTCGCCGAGTCGATGGAGGCACGCGGGTTCGGGCGGCCCGGGCGGACGCGGGCGCCCTCCCCACCGTGGAGCACCCTTGACCGCCTGGCGATCGTGGCCGCCGTTCTGGTCGTCGTGATGGGAGCGCTGTGGCTGTAGCACGGGTCGAACGGTTGACGTACCGCTATCCGGGCGACGGACGTCCTGCGCTCGAGGACGTCTCGCTGGCGGTCGAGCCCGGCGAGCTCGTCTGCCTGCTCGGGTCGTCTGGTTCGGGAAAGTCGACGCTGCTTCGCGCGCTCGCCGGCCTGGTGCCGCACTTCCACGGCGGTCAGTACTCCGGCCGGGTCGAGGTGGCCGGCCGTGACACGCGGACGACGAGGCCGAGCGACCTGGCCGGAACGGTCGCCAGCGTCTTCCAGGATCCCGAGGACCAGGTCGTGATGACCGGCGTCGAGCACGAGCTCCAGTTCGGGCTGGAGAACCTGGGCGTGCCGCCCGGCGAGATTCACGCTCGCGCGCTCCAGGCGCTCGAGTCCATGGGCGTCGCGCATCTCGCCGGCCGGAAGACGCACGAGCTCTCCGCCGGCGAGCTCCAGAGAGTCTGCGTCGCGGCGTCGCTTGCTCTTCGACCTGAATTGCTCCTGCTCGACGAGCCGACCTCGCAGCTCGATCCCGATGCCGCGGAGGCGCTCCTCGACCTGGCCACGACGCTCGGCTGCGCGGTCGTGATCTCGGAGCAGCGGCCGGCCCTTCCGCTGGAGCGCTGCGACCGCGTCCTGTTCATGGAGAGCGGGCGAGTGGCGTTGGACGCGCCGCGAGACGAGGCTCTGCGCTGGCTGGGACACGAGCACCCGGCCTTTCTCGCGCACGAGCCGGGCGTCGTTGCGGGCGCCGCCGGCGAGGAGACCCTCCTCGACCTGCGCGGCGCAGCACATGCCTACGGCGACCGGGTGGTGCCGGTGCCGGACGTCCGGCTCGGCCGCGGCGAGATCGTCGCCCTGCTCGGTCCGAACGGTTCGGGAAAGACGACGCTGGCCAAGCTCGCGGCAGGGCTGCTCGAGCCGTCGAGCGGCGACATTCGTCGTGTCGGCCGCGCTGCGTACCTGAGCCAGGATCCCGGCCGCTACGTGGTCGCCGAGCGAGCGGACGAGGAGGTCGCCCTCGGCGTCGACGGGAATCTCGAGCGGGCGCGGAACGCGCTCGCCCTCGTCGACCTGGTCGGCTTCGAAGCCCGCCATCCCCGAGACCTGTCCAGCGGAGAGCGGGAACGACTCGGGCTGGCGGCCGTCCTCGTCACTGTCCCCGATCTGCTCGTCCTCGACGAGCCGACCCGGGGGATGGATCCCGAGCGGAAGCTGGAGCTCGCAGCGCTGCTCCGCTCGCAGGCCGAGGGGCGAGCCACGCTCGTGGTCACCCACGACCTCGTCTTCGCGGCGGACGTGGCTGACCGCGTCGTCAGCACGGCACGGGATCGAGAGCGCGTCCATGCCTAGGACGGCGCTCCTCGGCTGTGCCGCGCTCGCGTTCGCCGCCGCGGCCTGGACGGCACTCTCCCCGCAGGACGCGGCGCTCTCGCTCATGCTCGTCGCTCTCGCCCTCGTCCTCTCCGGCTTCGTCTGGCTGGAGTCGGGAACCGGCTCGGCGAAGGAGGTCGCCCTCGTCGCGGTCCTCGGCGGCGCTGCAGCCGCCGGCCGTGTCCTGTTCGCCGCCGTCCCGGGGGTCCAGCCGGTGACGGTGGTCGCCGTCGCCGCCGGCGCCGCGCTGGGGGCTCGCGTCGGCTTCGCGGTCGGCGCCGTAGCCGCGCTCGTGTCGAACTTCTACCTCGGCCAGGGCATCTGGACGCCATGGCAGATGCTGGCCTGGGGAGGCTGCGGAGTCGCCGGCGCCCTGTCCGCCGGGCTGATCCGGAACCGCTGGGCGTTCGCAGCACTCTGCTTCGCGCTCGGCTTCGCGTTCAGCAGCGCCATGGATCTCTGGTACTGGTACAGCTTCTGGCCGCATACCTGGGAGGCGCTGACGCTCGTGTACGCGCGAGGTGTCTGGTTCAGCGCCGCGCACGCGATCGGCAACGTCGTCTTCGCTGTGATCATCGGGCCCGAGCTGCGCCGGCTGCTGGAGCGGTACGGCCGTCGGCTGAGAGTGGAGGTCGCGTGGGCCTGAAGCTCGCTGTGATCGCGTCCTCGGCGCTGGGACTCGCCGTGGCGACGCCCGCCGACTACGTCGTCTCCCGCCAACAGGCCGACGGGGGATTCGCCGAGCCCGGCGCGCGGTCCGACGCTGCGCTCACGGCCTGGGCCGTCCTCGGCCTGAAGGCGTCGGGACGCGCGCCGCGTGGAGCGGCCGTGTACCTCCGAGACGCGCCCATCGCGGACACGACGGACCTCGCGTTGCGCGTCATGGCGCTCCGTGCCGTGGGGGAGAGCCCCGAGCCCTTCCTCACCCGGCTTCGGCGGCAGCGGCGGAGCGACGGCAGGGTCGGCTCGCTCGTCAACTCGACGATCTGGGGCGTGCTCGCCCTCCCGAGAGGGGAGAAGCGGGCCGTTCGCTACATACTCGGCCGCCAGCGACCATCCGGCGGCTGGTCGTGGGCCCCGAACGGTGCGCCGGACTCCAACGACACGGCCGCGGCGATCCAGGCGCTCCACTGGAGCGGCGTCCGAGGCCGGCCGATCCGGCGAGGGCTCGCCTTCATCCGCAACCACACCGCCCGAAACGGCGGTGTTCGGCTGGTCGCCGGACGGGCGCCGGACGCCCAGTCGACGGCGTGGGCGATCCAGGCGTACCTCGCGGCCGGCGTGAAACCTCCGGCAGCCGCCTTCGGGTTTCTCGCGTCGCTCCGCCGGCCGGACGGGAGCTACCGCTACAGCAGGCGTTACGCGGTCACGCCGGCGATCGTCACGGCGCAGGTGCTGCCGGCTCTCAGCCGGAAGCCGTTTCCACTGCGCTGACCCAATCGGGCTCCGGCCGCCACAGGCGTCCCTGGGCTACGAGGTCGTCGACCAGTGTCTTGCGATACAGCCAGCTCCAGCTGAACCAACGGCTGACCTGGCGCTCCGGCGTCACGACAGCAGCTCGTACCGCGGCAACCGTCACCTCCTCGAGGCCGCCGCGCGCGGAGAGCTCCGGGTAGACCTGATCCCAGCGGGCGAGCTCCGTCGTGTGCGGATGCGGCCCCGAGGCCGTCGCGGACACGGCGAGCGAGCGGCTGACGATGACGCCACAGCGCTCCAGCGGGCTCGTGATGGCCTTGAGCTCCTTCGAGGACAGCCCTAGCTCCTCGCGGAGGTCCTCGACCTCGGAGGGACCGGCGGCGTCGAGGTGGTCGAGGAGCAGCGCCCAGTCGTCCGCCTCGGAGCGCATCCGCTCGAGCTCGCTGCGAAGGATCGGGTCGAGCACCGCGGCGACCTCCTCCGTAACGAGGATGTGCTTCCCGCGGTGGATCTTCAGCGCGTACGCGCCGTCCCGGTCGGCGAGCTCGCCGAACCACGGCCACTTCGTCTCCGGCCACTGCCCGAACCCGCTGCTCGCCGGCATGTACGGATCCTCGTGGCAGGCCTCGTAGAGGCTCGGCAGCGCCGACTGCTCGGTGCGGGTGAGCATCCCCCGCTCGTGGAGGAAGTCCTCTGCTTCGTCCAGCGTCTGGAGCGCACGGTCCGGTGTCAGCCTCAGCTCGTAGGCCCGGCGCTCGAGGAGGTCGCCGAGCGTCTCCATCAATCCCCGTCGAGGTCGCGAAGGAACGCTTTCGGCTTGGCGGGCTGGCCGTCCCGCCCGACGTAGCCGTCCTTCGCGCCGATGACGAGCATCACGAGCTCGTCCGGACCCGGGTTCGTCACCCGGCGCGCCGTCTTCGACTCCACGTGCAGCATGCCTCCCGGGCCGAGCTCGATCCGGTCGTCCGGAAGGTCGAAGATCGCACGGCCCTCGTGCACGAAGTACAGCTCGTCCTGCTCGTCGTGGTAGTGGGGTCGTCCGGTGACGCCGGGCTGGAGGACGAGCACGTTCGCCCCGAACGCGTTGATCCCGAGCTCGCGGCGCACCTTGCGGAAGGTCTCGTTGCCGAGCTCGTCGACCGAGGAGGCTGCCCAGCCCATGCGCTTGACGCTACCACCCGGCATTCGGCCCGAAGTCGTCACAGTCTCGTGTCCCACACGTGCGCCGATCGCCGCTAGCGTCACGCACGGAGGGAGGCTCGCGGTCGGCCCCGGGACAGACACGTCGATTCGAGCCGGGGCGGCGCCTCGCTAGCATCGAGCGGCAATGGCCGTCGCCTCGCCGGAGACCTATCTCGCGGACCTGAACGCCGCCCAGCGCGATGCTGTGCTGCACACCGAGGGCCCGCTGCTGGTCGTCGCCGGCGCCGGCTCGGGCAAGACGCGAGTCCTTACTTACCGGGTCGCGCACCTGATCTCCGCGGTGGGCGTCCAGCCGAACGAGATCCTCGCGATCACGTTCACGAACAAGGCCGCGGGGGAGATGCGCTCGCGCCTGGAGGACCTGCTCCCGGAGGTCGCCCGCCGCATCTGGATCCTCACGTTCCACGCCGCCTGCGGCCGGATCCTCCGACGCGAGGCGCCCAGGCTCGGCTATCGGACGAACTTCACGATCTACGACCAGGCCGACCAGGTTCGCTTGGTCAAGCAGTGCCTGGAGGAGCTCGAAAGAGACCCAAAACGCTTCGTCCCGCGCGGGATCCACGAGCAGATCTCGACCGCGAAGAACCAGCTGATCGACCCCGCCGAGTACCGGAAGCGCGTCGAGTCCTTCTACGACCAGACGGTCGCCGACGCGTATGAGCTCTACCAGCGCAGGCTCTTCGCCGCGAACGCGGTCGACTTCGACGACCTCCTGATGCTCACCGTCCAGGTACTCGAGCGCTTCCCCGAGGCGAAGGAGCGCTGGCAGAAGGCCTTCCGCTACATCCTCGTCGACGAGTACCAGGACACGAACCACGCGCAGTACCGCCTCCTCCAGCTCCTGGCCGAAAAGCACAGGAACGTTTGTGTCGTGGGCGATCCGGACCAGTCCATTTATGCCTTCCGCGGCGCCGACATCCGCAACATCCTGGAGTTCGAGCGCGACTTCGGCGAGACCCGCGTGATCCCGCTCGAGCAGAACTACCGCTCGACGAACACGATCCTGCGCTCCGCCAACAACGTCATCTCCCACAACACCGAGCGGAAGCCGAAGAACCTCTGGTCCGACCTCGGCGACGGCGAGCCCGTCCGCGTCCTCGAGGTCGAGGACGAGCACGCCGAGGCCCGCTGGGTCGCGTCCGAGATCGCCGGCCTCGTCGACGAGGGCGTGAACGGCGACGAGATCGCGGTCTTCTACCGGACGAACGCGCAGTCGCGGGTGCTGGAGGACGTGCTCGTGCGGAGCGAGATCCCGTACCAGGTGATCGGCGGCCCGCGCTTCTACGAGCGCGCCGAGGTCAAGGACGCGATCGCCTATCTCCAGGTCATCGACAACCCGTACGACGCCGTCAGCCTCCAGCGGATCGCGAACCGCCCGCGCCGCGGGATCGGCGACGCCTCGCTCGCCCGGCTCCAGACCTACGCCGACTCACACGGTTTCTCGCTCTGGGAGGCGCTGGAGTTTCCCGAGGAGGCAGGGCTTGGCCCGGCGCAGGCGCGCGCCGCGACAGGGCTTCGCAACCTGCTCCTGTCTCTCCAGGCCGGTGCGCTCGACATGCCCGTGGACGAGCTCGTCGAACGGACGTTGGAGCGCAGCGGCTACATGGACTCGCTCGAGGCCGAGCGGACGATCGAGGCGCAGGGCCGCATGGAGAACCTGCACGAACTGATCGGAGTGGCCCAGGAGTACCAGGCGAGCGCCGAGAGCCCGACCCTCTCGACCTTCCTCCAGGAGATCTCGCTCTTCTCCGACCAGGACACCCTTCGCGAGCAGCAGAGCCTCGTCACACTGATGACGCTCCACAACGCCAAGGGCCTCGAGTTCAGGGCCGTCTTCATGATCGGGATGGAGGAGGGGATCTTCCCGCATTCCCGCTCGCTCGAGGAGAACTCGCTCGAGGAGGAGCGGCGGCTCGCCTACGTCGGCATGACGCGGGCGCGCGAGCGCCTCACGCTCACCCACGCCGCCGGCCGGTCGCTCTACGGGTCGCGGAACTACAACCTGCCCTCGCGCTTCCTCGACGAGCTGCCGCAGGAGGAGATCCACCGTGAGCGGCTTCGCCCGTCCTCCTGGTCGGGCTACGGGGCGCCTGTCGCGCGGATCCAGCCGCGCGGAGACAGCCCCGACCTCTCGACAGGCGACACGGTTCGCCACGGCACCCTCGGCGAGGGGATCGTTACCGCGGTCGAGCCCGGCGGCGTCGTCAGCGTCCGCTTCGCGGGAGAGGACACGGACCGGAGGCTCGTGCTCGACTACGCGCCCCTGGAGAGGATCGGATGAGCGTCGAGATCCGCACCGCGACCGCGGACGAGTTTCCCGAGGTGATCCGGCCGATCATGCATTACTTCGGGCGGACGCCCAGCGAAGAGTTCGCGGCGCGTTTCGGGCCGCTGATCCCGCCGGACCGGATCCACGGCGCATGGGAAGACGGCCGGGTGGTGGGCAGCGGCGGCGTCTTCCCCTTCGAGACCGGAATTCCGGGCGGCCTGATCCGGGCGGCCGGCGTGACGCTCGTCGGCGTCATGCCGACGCACCGCCGCCGGGGCATCTTCGGCGACCTGATGCGAGCACAGCTCAAGGACGTGCGCGAGCGCGGCGAGCCGATGGCGTACCTCTGGGCGTCGGAGGACACGCTCTACGGCCGGTTCGGCTACGGCATCGCGTCGTTCTCCGGCAGCATCGACCTCCCGCGGGAGCGCATCGCGTACGCCGACCGGTTCGAACCCACGGGCGAGGTACGGCTCGTCGAGCCGGACGAAGCCGTCGAGCCCTTCTCGGAGATCCAGCGCGCGGCGGCGGCGCAGTACCCGGGCATGTTCGTGCGGACGAAGGAGTGGTGGACGGCCCGGCGGCTCGCCGACCCGGACTGGGTACGCGCCATCGAGGGCGGCAGCGAGCAGGTCAGCGCGCTGCTCGAGCTCGACGGCAGGCCGGCAGCGTACGCGCTCTATCGGCTCCACTTCTCGGCCGACCGCGGGACCGCGGCTGGGTTTACGAACGTGATCGAGGCGGTCGGCGTCTCGCCCGAGGCGACCCGCGGGATCTGGCGCTACCTGCTCGACATCGACTGGATGGCTCGCGTGAAGGCAAGCCTGCTGCCGCGGGACCACGAGCTCTTCCTCCTGTTACGTGAGCCGCGCATGCTGCGCTTCGAGTACCGCGATGGCCTGTGGGTGCGGTTGGTGGACGTCCATGCGGCGCTCGCGGCCCGCTCGTACAAGGCCGGCGAGCCGGTGGTGATCGAGGTGCGCGACGACCTTTTCGCGGAGAACGCCGGTCGCTACCGCGTCGGTCCCGACGGTGCGGAGCGAACGGACGCGGACGCCGAGCTCTCGCTGCCGGTCCAGGCACTGGGCTCCGTCTACCTTGGCGGCTTCGGCTTCGGTGAGCTCGCGCGGGCCGGCCAGGTGGAAGAGCTGGTGGATGGAGCGCTCGACCGGGCGGACACGCTCTTCCGCGCCGACCGCTACCCGTGGTGCCCGGAGATCTTCTGAGCTGACGAAATCGGGGTGCTCGCGCGTTAGACCCTGATGTGGCCCTCCTCGCAGCGCTCGTCACCGTGGTCCTGTGGGCGTCGGCCTTCGTGGGGATCCGTGCGGCGGGCGAGGATCTCTCACCGGGCGCGCTGAGCCTCGGGCGGCTCGCGGTCGGAAGCGCGTTGCTCGGCTTCTTCGTCCTCGTCCAGCGGGGAAGGCTGCCGGGCCGCCGCGACTGGCCGGGGATCGTCATCTGCGGCGTCCTCTGGTTCGGGCTCTACAACCTGGCGCTGAACGAGGCGGAGCAACGGGTCGACGCAGGCACGGCGGCGATGCTGGTCGGCGTCGGGCCGATCCTGATCGCGCTGCTCGCGGGGTGGCTCCTGAGCGAGGGATTTCCGCGCACGCTGGTCGCGGGATGTGCCGTCGCCTTCGCAGGCGTTGTCGTCATCGGACTGGCGACGTCCGAGCGCGGGGTGGCTGCGGGATGGGGAGCGATCCTTTGCGTCGCCGCCGCGGCTTTCTACGCCGGAGGCGTCGTCGCGCAGAAGCCGCTGCTCTCGCGAGTTTCAGGGCTCCACGTCACCTGGCTCGCGGCGACCGTCGGCCTCGTTGTCTGCCTGCCTTTCGCGACGACCTTGGTCGACGAGGCCCGCGACGCAGACGCGAGCTCGATCGCCTGGATGGTCTATCTCGGCATCTTCCCGACGGCCATCGGGTTCCTGACCTGGGCGTACGCGCTCTCCAGGACGACCGCCGGCCGCATGGGCGCCATGACGTACGTCGTCCCGCCGATCGCGATCGTGATCGGCTGGGCGATGCTGGGGGAGGCGCCGGCTGCACTCGCGTTCGTGGGCGGAGCGCTCTCCCTCGGCGGAGTGGTTATCACGCGCCGCTGAAATCCGCCGAGCAGCTTGGTCGAGCTACTCGCAGAACAGGTCAGCGCCGGCCGTTCCGGCGCACATGAGCGAGCACTTCCGCTCCGTCGTTGATGCTGCGTACTGCCTCAGCCAGGCCGTTTCCTGCGGCGATCGCCGAGGACGGCGCCGTGATCGCGGCCGGCATGAGCGCGATGGTCGCGTCCAGCCGCAAGAGCGGGATGCCCAGCAGCCGCGCACGGACGGAGGCCTGAACAAGTGCTCCCTCCGAGAGGCGTCTGCTGGGATCAATCGCCGCGCTCATTGCGGCCGGAGGCGACGTTCTGACACCCCGACCGGCACGACGCTGTCTCATGAGCCGCTCCCCGCCGTGCGGCGCCGGATCGAGGAGATGGCCGCGCTCCCTGCCGTGAGTGCGGCCAGCCCACCGGCAATCAAGCCCGCCTTCAGGAGCTTGCTCCTATTCACGCCGCTGCCCAGAGCCGCAAACGAATCTCCGACCGAGTCGAGAACCCGGTCAGGTTCGCTCTTCGTGTGAAGAAGTCTCATGACCTCGCTCCTTTTCTCGCCCGCCGACCAGCGGCCTTCGTAATGGCGTCGACGAGTTCCTCTTTCGTCATGCTCGACCGGTTTTCGATCCCGATCGTGGCCGCGAGCTCGACGAGCTCCGGCTTCTTGTACGCATCCAGACCGCCGTTCGTCGTCTCCCGATCGAGCTCGCGCGCGGTGTCCTTCGCGATTGCCGTTGCACGTTGGCGCAGATCCTCGGCCTCCTTCACGCGGGCCTCGGCGTCGCTCGATCTCTGCTTCGCCTCGTCTTGGAGCTGCTGGGCCTGGCGGTTCGCTTCCTGCGCGGCTGAGCGCGCGGCCTCGGCGGCCTCGTCGGCCATCCGCCTCGACTCCGCCAGCGCCTCGGCTGCGTCCTCGACGAGCTCCTCCGCTCGCTGCTGGGACGCCTCTGCTTCGGCTTCTGCTTCCGCGATCTCGTCGTCGACCTCTTCCTCGACCTCCTGTCGCTGGTCTTCGGCGTCCGCCTCGGCTTCCTGGCGCTCGCGCCTGACGAACTCCGCGGCGGCCTTCTCCGCCTCGGAGACACGCTTTTTGACCTCCCGGCTCGTCTCGCGCTCCGTGTCCTTGATGCGAGCCTGACCGCGCTCGCTCACCTCGCGCGCGCGATCGGCGCGTGCCTTGGACTCCCGCGCGGCCTCGACTGCCCGCTCCTCGGCCTCCCGGGCACGCTCCGCGGCGTCGCGCGCGCGCCTCGCGCGGATCTCGACGGAGTCGCCGACCGGCGCGGCGTCGACCACGGCCGCCGTCACCCTCCGCCCCTGGTCGCGTGCGCCGCCCGCAGCGTCTCCGAGTGCCTCAGCCGGCTTCAGCGCCTGGGAAAGGAGCCAGGCGGCATTCGATGGCATCTCCCGTAAACCAGTTCGCGTTCGCTCAAACATCGATAGCTCCCTTCGGACGAAAACATGCAAATTCCCAAAAAGCTGGTTCCCTTGCGGAGCGTGATCAAACCTCGCGGGTGGGCTGCAAGATCGACAGTGTTTCGCGGTCTCTGTCGCCGGGAAGGCATTCGCAAAATGGGAACTTTGTAGAGGAGGAGTGAGATGGCAGAGGTCAACAAGATGTCTGAGGGTCTGATCGACCTGGCGGAGCGATTCGCCGACGTCGTGGACGCCGCACAGGGACGAGGTGGAAGGAAGAACGGCAACGGCGCGAGGTGGTTGATCCTTCCGGTGGCCGGGGCCGGCGTGTATGCCTTGGCGACCAGCAGCTCGGCATTTGCGCGTCGAACGAGGAAGCTGATGAACCAGGCCAAGGACCGGGCTACTGATCTACCGGATGCTGACCTGTTCGGCCGGGTGAAAGAGGTGACCGGCACGGAGCAGAGCGCTTCAAGCAGCAGTCGGCCAACCCAGAGCACAAGACGAAGGCAGACTCGACGAAGCGGCTCCGGCCAAACTCAGCGGCGCCGGAGGACGAAGACAAGCGCATAGCCGAGGCGGGCCAGCGCCGCTCCAAGGTTCAAGCCGACGCTCGGACTCCTTCAATGTACCGAGCGTCGGCAAGGACGGCGTATCGCGAATGCCATCCCGACCGTGCGCTGGGGGAGTCGTGATCAGGCGCCGCAGAATCCGAACGGCGTCGCTCGAGGTAGAACCGACGATGAGGATCGTGAAACTGCTCGCCGTCTTCGCCGCCGGACTCGCGCTCGCACTGAGCGGGTGCGGCTCGGACGACGATAACGGGGGAGGCGGCGCCGGCACGACGAACGGCACGACGACCGAGGACGACGGCTACAGCCGCTACTGAGCCTGGCTAAACTGGGCCGTCCCAGGGCGGTTAGCTCAGTTGGGAGAGCACCAGCTCGACAAGCTGGGGGTCACTGGTTCGAGCCCAGTACCG
>CAWJYU010000019.1:0-26322 GCA_963847235.1 uncultured Actinomycetes bacterium
AATCCCTCTAACTGCGGCGACGATCAACACGGCGGCACCTGCGCCACGCGAGGCTACGCGGCGTGATGCCGCGGTCCCTCCTAAGCACTTGCGCTCGCTGTATATACTCGGTATAGTACTGCGTATGTTGCTTCCCGACGAGCCGTTCATGAGCGTCCCTCACGCCCTCCTCGCATTGCTCACCGAAGGGCCGAAGTACGGCCTGCGGCTGCAGAACGAGTTCGAGGCGCGGACAGGCGAGGTGTGGCCCCTCAACGTCGGGCAGGTCTACACGACGCTCCAGCGCCTCGAACGGGACGGGCTCGTCGAGACCGACGACGGGGAAGGCGAGCGGTCGCGGAAGCGGTACAGGATCACGTCCGCCGGCGACCGTGCGTTGGCCGACTGGCTTCGCACCCCGCCCGGCCTCGAGCCGCCTCCCCGCGACGAGCTCGTGATCAAGGTGCTCGTCGCCCTCCAGGTCCCCGGGACCGACGTCCACGAGATCCTGCAGGTGCACCGCCGGCACGTGATCGAGGTCATGCAGCGTTACACCCAGGTCAAGGCCGCGGCCGGAGAGGACGACATGGCGTTGGCGCTCGTCGTCGACGCCGAGCTCTTCCGGCTGGAGGCGATCGTCCGCTGGCTCGATGCCGCCGACGTTCGCCTGAAGCAGCGGCCGTCGCCGGCGCCGGCCGCGGTCGCTGACGTTTCTTTCGAACCATCACGCGCGAAGGAGGTCTCCCAATGACCAGCGCACTCGAATTGCGACAGGTATCCAAGGTTTACGGCTCTGGACCGAGCGAGGTGCGCGCGCTTCGCGGCGTCGATCTCAAGGTCGAGCGCGGCGAGCTGGTGGCGATCATGGGGCCGAGCGGCTCGGGCAAGAGCACGCTCTTGACGATCGCCGGCAGCCTCGAGGAGGCGAGCAGCGGCCAGGTGTTGGTGGACGGCGTCGACCTTGCGAGCGTCTCGCGCGCGGAGCAGGCGCAGATGCGTCGCCGGTCGATCGGCTACGTCTTCCAGGACTTCAACCTGCTCCCCGGGCTGACGGCGGTCGAAAACGTCACCCTGCCGCTCGAGCTCGACGGCATCCGCGCGAAAGCCGCGCGTAAGAGCGGACTCGAGGCGATGGAGGAGCTCGACGTGGCGAAACTCGCCGATCGCTACCCCGACGAGCTGTCGGGCGGCGAGCGCCAGCGGGCCGCGATCGCCCGGGCGATCGTGGGCGAGCGTGGGTTGCTGCTCGCAGACGAGCCGACCGGCGCCCTGGACTCCGTGAACGGCGAGGCGGTCATGCGGCTGCTGCGGGCAGCCACGAAGCGTGGCGTCGCGGGTGTCGTCGTCACCCACGAGGCGCAGCTGGCCTCCTGGGCTGACCGCGTCGTCTTCCTGCGCGACGGTCAGGTCGTCGACCAAACGGTCGCGCCGCCCGGCCCGGAATCGCTCCTTGCTGCCGGTGACCGGCGATGACGACGCTCGCGCACCGCTCGGCGTTGCGAGGACCGAGCCGCGGCGGACTCGCCGCACGCCGTCCTCTGATCCGCTGGGCGTGGCGCCTGTTCCGCCGTGAGTGGCGTCAGCAGATCCTGGTGATCGCTCTGGTCACCGTCGCGGTCGCCGCCGCGGTCACCGGCGTCACGATCGCCCACAACTCGGGCCCGCTGGACTTCGCGGAGTTCGGCTCGGCGAACGCCCTCTTCGAGTTGGACGGCGCCGATCCGCGCAAGCTGGAGGCAAGTCTCGCCGCCGCCCAGGAACGGTTCGGGACGACCGACGTCATCGGCCACCGCACGCTGCCCGTGCCGGGCAGTGTCGATACGGTGGAGTTCCGGGCCCAGGACCCCCGCGGACCGTACGCACCGCTTGCGCTCCGCCGAGGCAGCTACCCGGAAGGCCCCGGCCAGGTCGCCGTCACCGACGGAGTCGCGACGCTCCTCGGGCTCGAGATCGGGGAGACGCTCGCACTCGACGGCCGTCGCCGGACCGTCGTCGGCATCGTCGAGAACCCGCGCGAGCTCAGCGACGAGTTCGCCCTCGTCTCACCCTCGTCCGCCGGAGCAGTGGACACGGTCACGGTCTTGGTCGACGCCGACAGCGCGACGACCGACGCGTTCATTGACGCGCAGGCCGACCGGTCCGCCATGGTCGGGGCCCGCCGTCGGGGCAGCTACCAGCCGGCACCCGAGCTGGCGATGTTCTCCGTGGCCACCGTCTTCATGTTGCTGGCTTCGCTCGTTGCCGCAGCAGGCTTCGCCGTCATCGCGCAGCGACGGCTCCGCCAGCTCGGCATGCTCGCTGCGATCGGCGCGACCGAAAAGCACCTTCGACTCGTGCTGCTCACGAACGGCGCAGTCGTCGGCGCGGTCGGCGCACTGATCGGAACGATCGCGGGTCTCGCACTCTGGCTCGCGGTCGAGCCGACACTCGAGCCCGCGCTCGATTTTCGCCTCGACCGGCTCAGCCTCCCCTGGGCACTGCTCGCCGCAATCGGTTTCGTCGCGATCCTCGCGGCGACCGCCGCCGCCTGGTGGCCGGGGCGAGCGGTCGCCCGCGTCCCCGTCACGCGCGCCCTCTCGGCGCGACCGCCGAGGCCGAAGCCTGCACGCCATTCGGCAATCGTCGCGGTCGTGCTGATCGCGGCGGGAATCGGCAGCCTCGTGCTGTCGAACCGAGACAGAGCGCCGCTCATCGTGGCCGGGATCGTGGCGACGATCCTCGGGACGCTGCTCCTGGCCCCACTGGTGATTCGCCTGTTCGCCCGGACGGCTCGGCACGCCCCGATCGCCGTACGCTTGGCGCTGCGAGACCTCGCCCGCTACCAAGCTCGTTCCGGAGCGGCACTCGCGGCCATCACACTTGCCCTCGGCATTGCCGCGACCGTCGTCATCGTCGCGGCGGCCGAGGAGAGGAAGTCAGCCGGCGAACCGCCCAACCTGTCCAACCGGCAGATCCGCGTGTACACCGGCGCGACGCCAGACCCGGAAGCCGTCGCGATCCGGACGCCAGGCCAGCTCGAACGAATGGCTGCACGCGTCCGCCGGCTCGCGGCGAATCTCGATGACGCGGCCGTCATCCCGCTCTACAACGCCTATCACCCGGGCGAACCGGCTCGGCCGGAGGGCAACTTGCGAGTCCTTCGCACCGAGGTCCTCGTACGGAAAGTCGCCGACCCCGAAAACAAGGCAGGGGCGTTCATTTGCGCGCCCCCACCTTCAGGTTGCTACATCTACGAATCGCGCCTCCACATCGCTACGCCCGCCCTGCTCAGGTACCTCGGAATCGACCCGGCCGAGGTCGACGCCGAACACGGACTTCCTGATCGACAAGAGCGTCCGCACCGACGAGCTGGACACTGTTCGCTTTGAGGAGAGCGGAGAGCCAAAGCTCATCCCACGTGCAGTCACGAACATCCAGAGGATCGACAGCCGCAAGCTCTTCGGCGCTCCCGAGGGAGAGACCGGCATGGCGCCGACGTCGTTCATCACGCTCGACGGTCTTCGCCGCCGCGGCTGGAAGCAAGTTCCGTCCGGGTGGATGGTCGAGCCGAGCCGGCCGCTGACGACCGAGCAGGTCTCCGATGCCCGCGACCTTGCTGCCGCCGGTGGCCTGGTGATCGAGACACGGCGCGAGAGCGACTCCTTCACGACACTCATCGCCATCGCAACCGCCGCAGGCGCCCTCCTCGCGCTCGCGATCCTCGCCATGACCGTCGGGCTGATCCGCAGCGAGAGCGCCGGTGATCTCCGCACTCTGACCGCGACCGGAGCAACGAGCAGGACCCGCCGAACGCTGACGGCAGCCACCGCCGGCGGACTTGCCTTCCTGGGCGCGCTCCTCGGCGTCGCCGGCGCCTACCTCATGCTCGCGGCGATCTACCACGACAAGCTCGACTATCTCGGTCGGATACCGCTGCTGTACCTCGTCCTGATGGTCGTCGGCATCCCCGCGCGGCCGCCGCGGCAGGCTGGCTCCTCGCCGGCCGCGAGCCGCCGGCCATCGCTCGGCCGGCGATCGAGTGACGGTCAGCGGCCGTTAGCGCCGAGGGCTCGGGCGTTACGGGCCCGGTTCGTTCCCTCGGCGACGGAGATACTTGTCCATCTCGCGCCGTTCCCAGTCGGCGCCGAAGAGCCCGCCGACCCCGAGGAGGACGATTCCGGTGATCGCGACGGCGATGCCCGTGCCGAGCATCGGCCAGTAGAACCAGTACGAGCTGCTGTCGTCGGACAGGTCGATGAGGAACCACATCAGGCTCAGGGCAATCCAGATCCCGAGCACGCTGTAGAAGATCCGCTTGCGGCGAACGTAGCGCCGTGCGTCCTCCCGGGCCTCGTCGATGGGGCTCGCGACCATTACCGACTCCCTTCGATCGGCTGAACGAGCTCGGTGCGCCACTCCGTCGGCGGCGGCCACGTCGACGGGTCGGGCTCCTTGCTCGCGTCGATCCACCAGTAGACCTCCCAGGCGGCTCCGTTCCTGGCGCGGCCATGTTTCGTCAGCCAAGCGTCGAGACGGCCGTAAGCGTCGGCGAGCGCGTCGTGCGACCCGATGTGCCAGGTCCTGATCGCGGTTCCGCCCGGTAGCTCACCGCGCCCGACGGGCTCAACCACGGGAATTCCGACCTCGAGGTCGGTCTCCGTCTCGCCGAACGTGTGGTAGCGGACGAAGGGCGGTCCCGCCGGTGTCGCCTCGCCTGCCTCGACCGACTGCCAGACCTCGCGCAGGCGCTCGCCCTGAGCCTCGGCCAGCCGGGCGACGTCGACGGTGGCCCTGATGCTCAAGACGGGTTGGGCCTCGAGCTCCGCCACCGCGACCCCTGCGGAGTCTGGCTGTGGCAAATCAGAAGTCTCTGACATGGCACTCTCCTTTCCGGTCAATCGAGCACTGCTCGGCCTTGCCCGTCCGGACGAGCTCCCTCGATGTCGACTCGCGGGAGCCACTCGAGCCAGGCGGGCAGATACCAGTTCCGTTCGCCCAGCAGCTTCATCGCGCTCGGCAGCAGCACGGATCTGATGACGGTCGCGTCGATCAGGAGCGCGACGGCGACGCCGAAGCCCATCTGCTGGAACATGATCAGGTCGCCTCGCGCAAAGCCGGAGAAGACGGCGACGATGATCAGCGCCGCGCCGGTGATGATGCGCGCGGTGGATCCGACGCCGAACGTGACTGCGTCGGTCGTGTCGCCGGTCTGGAGGTGGCGCTCGCGGATCCGGCTGAGCAGGAACACCTGATAGTCCATCGAGAGCCCGAAGAGCACCGAGAAGAGAAAGAGCGGGACCCAGGCCTCGATCGTGTCCGTCTCCTGGAAGCCGAAGAGGTCGGCGCCGACGCCCTCCTGGAAGACAAGCACGAGCAGGCCGTAGGCGGCGCCCACCGAGAGCAAGTTGAGGAGGACCGCCGTTCCGGCCACGACGACGGACCGGAAGACGACCGTCAGCAGGACAAAGGTGAGGAGGAGGACAAACGCGATCACGAACGGAGCGGGATTGATGACGGAGTCGAAGTAGTCGATGTTCTCCGAGCTCGTTCCGCCGACCAGCACCTCGGCATTCGTCCCGTCGAAGGCCTCCGGGATGCTCTCTGCGCGGAGATTCCGCACCGCCTCGGTCGCAGCAGTCGAGGAGGCGTCGCCGTTGACAGGGACGGAGAGGAGCGCGACCTGACCGTCGGCCGAGCGCTCGATCTCGCCCGGACCGAAGCGCGGATCAGCGGCGAGGTCGCTTCGAAGCTCTGTCAGCGCCGCCTGGACATCGCGTGCGGAGGCGTTCGAGACGACGATCTCGACCGGATCCGTCGTGGTCCCCGGGAAGTCGCGTTCCAGGGCGACGAAGCCCTGCTTCGAGGCGAAGCGGTCGGGGAGCGCGGAGACACCGCTCGTCCCGACGTCCATTCGGAACACAGGCAGCGCGAGTAGAAGCAGCGCGCCTGCGGACAGCGCCAGGCTGACGACCGGGCGCCTCAGCACGCGGCGGACGATCGCGCCCCAGAAGCGGCCCTCGGGATTCGAGGCCTCGAGCGAGCGCCGCCCGACCAGAGGTATGCGGAGTGCGTCCACCTTGTCGCCGAGGAGCCCGAGGACGGCCGGCAGCAGCGTGAGCGCCGCGACGACGGAGACGATCCCAACGAGAATTGCTCCGACTGCGAGGCTGCGCATGATCGAGTTCGGAACGAGCAGCATCCCGAGCATCGCGACCACGAAGACGCTGCCGCTGAAGAGGACCGCCCTGCTCGCGGTGGCTCCTGAGGCCTCGATAGCGGCGTGCTCGCCTCTCCCCTGGCCTCGCTCCTCGCGGTAGCGGGAAACGACGAAGAGCGAGTAGTCAATGCCCAGCGCGAGACCCATGCCCGTGAGCATGTTGATGACGAACACCGAGAGCTCGAACTGCTGCGCGAGCAGCGCGGTCAGGCCGAGTGCGACGACGATCGCCACCATCGCCATCAAGAGCGGTATGAGGCCGGCGACGACCGCGCCGAAGACGAGGAGCAGGATGATGAGCGCGGCCGGCAGTCCGAACTTGAGCTCGCCGTTCTCCAGGTCCTCCTGCGAGAGGAGGTTGAAGTCGTGGTCGAGGGTCTCGGTGCCCGTGACCGACACGGCGAACGGGCCTTCGTCGGCGACTGCTTCGACTTTCTCGACGAGCGTCTCGGTGTCGCCGTCGTCGGAGAGAGCGATCGGAATGATCGTCGCATGGCGATCCGCCGAGACGAGCGACTCGCCGCCGTCGAGGTAGGTGCGCGCACGCCCGAGCGCTGTGATCTCGCTCTCGGCGACGAAATCCCGGACGTAGCCCTCGAACCGGGGCGAGTCGACCGTGTAGTCCTCGGATCGGATGACGACGACGTCGGTCACCGCCGTGGACGGATCCCGGGGGAACGCCGCGAGCCGAGCGTCTTCGGCCCGCTCCGACTCCGGGTTGTTCGTCGGCGCCCCCTCGGTCGTGAGGCTGCCACCCAGGAACACGGCGATCACGGCGATCGAGAGGACGGTGAGGATCGCCCACGCACCGAGTACCCGCCACGGATGGCGCGCGCTGGCGGCGGCGAGAGGTCCAGTCCTCACGCAATCGACGGTAGCCCTCGCGGAACCAAGCCACATCGGCCCCCGGACCCGAGTTGCGCTCCCCCCACAGGGGGATGGCAGCCGGTTAGGTGGACTCGGCTCCGGGCGACACGACGCCGTGGTCGTACGCGAAGACGATCGCGGCGGCACGGTCGCGGACGCCGAGCTTGCCGAAGATGCTGCCGACGTGGGTCTTGACGGTGGCCTCGGCGACGAACAGGGCTGCCGCGATCTCGGCATTCGTCGCACCCCGCGCCATGAGCTGCAGCACTTCGTGCTCGCGGTCGGTGAGCTCCTCGAGCCGGGTTGCGTCTCGCGCGGCCGGGGCGACGGCTCGCCGATAGCGGTCGAGCAGTCGCGGCGCCACTCCCGGGTCGAACCATGCGCCACCGCCGGCGACCGCCCGCACCGCCACGATCAGGTCCTCGGCCGAGGAGTCCTTCAGCACGAACCCGGCAGCGCCGGCCTCGATCGCGCCCCACAGGACTTCGTCTTCGCCGAACGTCGTGAGCACGAGCACGGCGATCGGCTCGTCGAGGCCGCGCAGATGCGCCGTCGCTTCACAGCCGTCGAGCACCGGCATGCGGACGTCCATCAGCACCACGTCCGGACGAAGAGCGGGAAGCTCCTCGATCGCCTGTCGGCCGTCGGCACACTCGGCGACGACGTCGAAGCCGTCCGTGGGCGAGAGAATTCGGGTCAGGCCGGCTCGCACGATCGCCTGGTCGTCGACGACGGCGACTCGAATCACGAGTTGCTCCCGTTTTCCACCGGAAGCTCGCACGTGACCCGCCAGCCGGCAGGTGTCGGGCCGGCGACACACTGACCGCCGAGCGCAGTCGCCCGCTCCTGCATCCCGATCAGCCCGTATCCGGGTCGCTCCTGCCCCAAGACCGGTCGCGGGGCGAGGGGCCCAGTGGTGTCGGCGACGAACGTGACTCGTCCGTCGGCCAGCTCCAGTCCGAGCATCGTCCGCGAACGCGGCGCGTGGCGGGCGGCGTTGGCCAGCGCCTCCTGCATGATCCGGTAGAGCGCGAGTCCGACAGGGCGCGGGATTCGTGACAGGTCTCCTCGCGTCTGCAGCTCGACGGCGAGGCCTCCGTCCCGCGCCTGCTCGACGAGCACGGGGATTTCACTCGCCGTGGGGACGGGTGCCGCCACGCCTGCTTCGTCCTCGCGGAGCAGCGCCACCGTACGACGCAGCTCCTGCATGCTGTGACGGCCCACCTCCTCCGCGGATCGCAGTGCCTCCTCTGCAGCATCGGCGTCGCGGCGGAGGACGTGCCGCGCACTCGTCACCTGAAGCAACATCCCGGCCAGGCCGTGACCGACGAAGTCGTGCACGTCACGCGCGATCCGACGGCGCTCGGCGTGGAACGCCTGCTCGGCCAGCTGACGCCGGGTGCCTTCGAGCTGCAGGACGAGTCGTTCCTGGCGAGCGACGGCGCGGCCGACGACCCAGGTGAACGCAATGGCCACGATCCAGATGCCCACGGCGACCTCCGCGGGGTCCTGGATCAAGGCCACCAGTACCGGTGAAGCCGCCGCGAGCGCGCCGAGCGCTGCCGCCGCGCCGACGGACGGCGACCAGCGCGCGGCCGCGAAGGCCAGGAGACAGGCGTTGAACATGACGGGCTCGAGGTGTCCTGACTCCTGCACCAAGACCGTCGGCACGACGATCGCGAGAGAGACGGCAGCGAGCGGCACAGCGGGGACGAACGCCCACAGAGCGAAGGCGGCGATCGGCACGGCCGCGAGGATGAAATCGGCCGCCGACGACGGCTGCGTTATCGCCGCGACGAGGAGGAAGGCCAGAGAGAACAAGGGGACGACGCGGCGAAGGTCGTCAGCTTCGAACCAACCTCGACCGGACCCAGCAGCCACACGACGACTGTACTCCGCGGCCTCCGATCGGACCTCCTACCCAGGGCGGAGCCGCGCACTCCGACCTGGAACGGAGTCTTTGGGACAGTGTCCCGCCTCCTACCGAGGTAGGAGGCGGGCACCTTGGGACTCTAGGCGGATGTCGGAGCCGGCCCGATCCCCCGCGCGGGCTCGGACGTGCGGCCCTCGAGCCGAGGAAGCCACTCGAGCCAGCGGGGGAGGTACCAGTTCCACTCGCCGAGCAGCTTCATCGACGCCGGGAGGAGCACGGCACGGATGATCGTGGCGTCGATCAGGATCGCCGTCGCGAGCCCGACGCCGAACTGCTTGAAGAACAGCAGCGAGAGCACGCCGAAGATCGAGAAGACGCCGACCATCACGATGGCCGCGCTCGTGACCACGCCGGCCGTGCGCCTGATCCCGAGCGAGATCGCGTCGTCCATGGACGCGCCGCCGTTGAACACCTCGCGGATGCGGCCGATCACGAGGACGTGGTAGTCCATCGACAGGCCGAACAGGATCACGAACAGCAACAGCGGAACGACGGGGTCGATCCCGTCCGTTGAGCTGAAGCCGAGCAGATCCTTGGCGAAGCCGTACTGGAACACGATCACCAGGACGCCGTACGCCGCGGCGACCGAGAGCGCGTTCAGCACGATCGCCTTCGCCGCCACGACGAGCGACCGGAAGGCGACCAGCATCAGCCCGAATGCGAACACGAGGACGAACGCGACGACGAGCGGCAGCTTCGAGGTCATCTCGTCGGTCTGGTCCTTCCACTGGGCGGACAGCCCGGTCACGCCGGACTCGGTGTCCGGAAGCGCGCCCACGGTCGCCGGGACGATGTCTTCACGAAGCGCTTCGAGCGCCGCGACCGATGCGTCGTCGGTTCCGGTTCCGGCGATCGGGATGGTGACGTTCGCGACCGTCGCATCGGGGCTGACGTCGACCGTGATCGGCTCCTGCATGCGGCCGCTCGCGAGCGCCTGCTGCTCCAGCCGGTCGATCGCATCGCGAACCGCGGGTGCGTTGACGTCCGCCGCCTTGACGACGACGTTGGCCGGCAGCGCGGTACCCGGGAAGGACTCCTGCATCCGGTTGTAGGTCTGGACGACGCCGAGGGACTGCGGGAACGTGTCCGGCCCGGGCTTGACCATCTTGAGCTGGAGCGCCGGCGCGGCCAGGGCCAGCAGCAGGCCGCCGGCGACGACCGTCGAAACGACCGGGCGCCTGAGCACGCGGTCGATGATCGCGCCCCAGATCCGACCCTCGCCGTCGTCGCGGCGGAGGCGCCGGACGAACGGGACCTGCACCCGGTCGACCTTGTCGCCGAGCCGCGAGAGCAGCGCGGGCAACACGGTGAGCGAGCCGAGCATCGCCAGCGCGACGACGATGATCGTCGCCACGGCGAACGATGCGAACGTCGCGTCGCCGGTCAGGAACATCCCGGCCATCGCGACCATCACGGTGACGCCGGAGATCAGCACCGAGCGGCCCGACGTCGCCGCGGCTGCCTCCAGTGCCGCCCGCTCGCTGCGTCCGGCGGACCGTTCCTCGCGTTCCCGCTTCAAGTAGAACATCGAGTAGTCGACGCCGACCGCGAGGCCGATCAGGAGCACGAGCGCGAAGACTTCATTCGCCATCGGCAGCACCTGACTCGCCAGTGCGATCAGCCCGAACGTCCCGATGACGGCGGTCAGTCCCAGCAGCAGCGGGATGCCGGCCGCCACGAGCGCGCCGAAGGCGACCACGAGGATGATCAGCGTGACCGGGAGCGAGTAGAGGCCCGCCTTCGCCAGGTCCTCTCCGAACAACGCGTCCGTCTCATAGACGGCGCTGGCGTCGCCGAACTCGCCGATGAAGAGCTCGGGGTTCGCGCTCTGCGCCTCGGCGACGCGGTCGAGTACGGGCGCGACCTTGTCGACCGCTTCGTCCTTGTCACCGCGGATCTCGAACTCGACGAGTGCCGCGCGCCCGCTCTCGGCGATCTGGCCGCTGTTCGCGGACTCGAGCGGCGACTGCACGTTCTGGACGACGTCCAGCGCGGAAACGCCGGCAACGACATCCTCGATTGCGGCCTTGAACGCGGGATCGCTCGTCCGGAGCGACTCGCTCTGGATCAGGACACTCTCGCCGGCGGGCTGCTTGAAGCCGGCCTCGAGGATCCTGTCCATGCGGCCGGACTCGCCCGGTCCCGCGGTGTTCGGGTCGATGGTCTTCGTCCCGACCGCGCCGCCGATCGCAAACGCGCCGACGACGATCGCGAGCCAGCCGAAGGTCGCGGTCTTCCAGTGGGCGGCGCTCCAGCGTCCCATGCGCGCCGCGAGGTTGTGCTTGGGGGTCATTGCGGTTCCTCCTTGGCTTGATGACGCCATGCCTCGACGGTAGGACCGCGGCGCCGCGCCGCCATCGGCAGAAGGCCTGATTCGCACTCCGACCCGCCGCCGATTCGGCCTCCGACTCCGGTATGAGGCGGTGCGCCAGCGGCTGGAGTACTTTCAGCGCATGAGCCGGATCCGGCAGGCCACGCGCGAGTACTGGTTCGAGCTCCTGATCGGCGCTCTGACCGTCGCGGGCATCGCCGAACTTGTCGTCTCGCCGGGCTCGCCGACGACGAGCCGGTGGTTCGCCGTACCCGCACTGGCGCTCCTGATGCTGCCGCTGTTCACCCGCCGGTGGTTTCCCTTCGGCGCTCCGGCGGCCTACTGGATCCTCGCGCCGGCGCTGTCCTTCGTCGACGGGCTACTGATCCCGTCCGTCGAGAGCCTGTTCCTCGTCGGGTTGGCGTCCGCCGCCCTGCTCGGGAACCTGCGCAACGCGAGGCACGCGTGGATCGGCTTGGCGATCGTGCTCGCAGGCATCACGGCGGTGGTCTACAACGTCCCCGGGCGCACGACGGCGGAGCTCATCCTGATTCCCGTCGAATTCGGAATCGCCTGGGCCGCGGGCTACGCCCTCCGTATGCGCGGCGAGCAGGTCGAGGCGGCAGAGACACGCGCGGCCCGGGCCGAGCGCGAGCGCGAGGCAGCGGCACGCGATCGCAGTGGCCGAGGAGCGGACGCGGATCGCGCGCGAGCTCCACGACATCGTCGCCCACGCGATGAGCGTGATGATGCTCCAGGTCGGGGCCGTCCGGCACAAGCTCCCGCAAGCCCTCGACGAGGACAAGGATGCCCTTCTGGGCGTCGAGCGGGCCGGCCGCACAGCGCTCACCGAGATGCGCCGCCTCCTCGGGGCGATGCGCCAGGACGGCGACGAGCCCTCGAACTTGACGCCCCAGCCGGGTCTCGACCGCCTCGACTCGTTGGTGGAGGAGGTCGGCCGCGCCGGCCTCCCCGTACGGCTTCACCTCGACGGCGACCGCTTCCCGCTTCCGCGCGGGATCGACCTCTCCGCGTACCGGATCATCCAGGAGGGCCTGACCAACACTCTGAAGCACGCGCATGCCAGCCATGCCGACGTGACCGTTCGCTACGGCTCCAACGAGCTGCAGATCGAGATCCGCGACGACGGCCGCGGCGCCGCGACCACCAACGGCCTCGGCCACGGCCTCGTCGGCATCCGCGAGCGCGTGAAGATCTACGGCGGCGAGATGACCGCGGGGACCGCAAACGGAGGCGGCTTCGTGCTCAGCACGCGCCTCCCATTCGGCGGTGACCGGCAATGACGATTCGCGTCCTCGTTGCAGACGACCAGTCGATGGTCCGTGCGGGCTTCCGCATGCTCCTCGCCGGCGAGCCGGACGTCGAGGTTGTCGCCGAGGCGAGCAACGGGCTCGAGGCCATCGACAAAGCGGCGCGCTTTCACCCCGACCGTCGTCCTGATGGACATCCGCATGCCCGAGCTCGACGGCCTCGAGGCGACCAGGCGGATCCTGGCCGCCGAAAACGGCGCACGGATCCTGATCCTCACGACGTTCGACCTCGACGAATACGTCTACGAAGCGCTCACGGCCGGCGCCAGCGGTTTCGTTCTCAAGGACGACCCTCCCGAACAGCTCCTCGCCGCGATCCGGACCGTTGCCGGCGGCGATGCGCTTCTCTCACCCGCGGTCACCAAACGCGTGATCGAGCAGTTCATGCGTATTCCGCGCCCCACGCCGCCACGGGAGCTCGAGCGAGCTCACGGAGCGCGAGGCGGATGTGTTCCGGCTCGTCGCGCGCGGCCTCTCGAATGCCGAGATCGGACGGGAGCTCTACATCAGCGAAGCGACGGTCAAGACGCACATCACGCACATCCTCCAGAAGCTCAACCTGCGCGATCGCGTCCAGGCAGTCGTGCTGGCGCACGAGAGCGGGCTCGTCGACGCAGACTCGCTGAACGGGCCCGCGCGCTAGGCAACCATGACGCGCTCGGCCGCGCGCTCGCACTCGTGCTGCCGATGGATCGTGCGGTCCTCTGCGAACCGCTCGGCGACGCGGACGACCTCGGCGCCGAGCGTCTTCAGCTGGAGCTCGATCGACTCGTCCTGGAGCAGGCCATCGCCGTCGAAGACGCGCGACGCAGACGCGACCGGGACGACGTACGGCACGGCCCAGCCCCGGAGCGCACGCACCGAGAACTCCATGGTGTTGATCGCCTGCAGCCCCTGCGTCCCGCCGGCGGTGCTGATCAGGCCGATCACCTTGTCGTGAAGGTACGGCGGATCGCGGTCGGCGAGGAGGTGCAACCAGTCGAGCGCGTTCTTCAACGCGCCGGAGATCGTCCCCTGGTAGAGCGGACTGCTCCAGAGCAGGCCGTCAGCCGCGTGACACGCCTCGATCAGCTCTCCGGCAGTCGCGGTGGGCTCGCGTTGCTGCGGGTTGTAGATGGGCAGCTCGAGGACGTGGATGTCGAGCAGCTGTGTCGTTGCACCGGCTTCCTCCGCGCCCGCCAGCGCCGCCTGTAGGGCGGCCCGGCTCTTCGAGGCGCTCGCCACCGAGCCGCCCAGACCGACGATGTTCAGCATCTTCGACATCGGCTCGCGCAATACTCCCGCTCGGGCTACTCTGGCCAGCCGGTCGGCCGCGGCTCCTCGCGCTCGAACTGCTCCCAGTCCTCGCGTGGCGGCGACCAGAGCTCGACCGCCAGAGCTCCCTCCGGCCCGGTCTCGACCTCGTGCGGAACGCCGCCGTGGATACGCCACGTCTCCCCGGGGCCGATCTCCCTCGACTCATCGCCGATCCGGAAACGCTTGAACGATCCTCTGACGAGCACGCCGATCTGCTCGTTGGGGTGACTGTGCTCCGGGACGACGCTGTTCGGCGCCAGCTCGACAAGACCCAGCGTGACTCGTTCGCCGTGGAGCGCGCGGACGACGACGCCGTCCCAGATCGTCTGCGGCGAGACGGACGCGAACTGCCCGAATGCGCTCTGCTGAGCATGCGAGAGTTCCATCGTCAGGTGTGACTGATCGTACGGGTCTGGCACGGGTGGACGAAGCAAGAGGACGCCGACGGCTACGAGCGGTTCCTGCGCGGCCGGCTCTCCGAGCTCCCCGACCGCGTCTTCGGTTTCCGCGGCGTCTGGGCGGCCGGTCCGCCTGTGATCGAGCCCGGAGGCGGCCAGGCTGCTCATCCGCGCCTATCCTCTGCCCACTCGCTCTCAAGCCTAAGCGCGCCGTTCGTGGATCACGCAGCCGACCAGTCCGACTCCCGCAGGGCCCGCATCGTCGAACGCGTGCGGGCGATCCCCGAGGGATTCGTCCGGACCTATGGGGACATCGACCCGAACGCACCGCGGCTGGTCGGTCGAGTCCTCGCCACGACGGACGAGGACCTCCCGTGGCACCGCGTCGTCAGGGCCGACGGGAGCCTCGCCCAAGGGCAGCGGCAACGACGCCTTCTCTTACGGGAGGGGGTGCCGATGCGCGGATCGCGAGTCGACCTCGAGGACGCACGGCTGCCGAGCTACCTGTCCTAGAGGGACTCCGGCCGCTGTGGACGACCTGACACGGTCTCGGCGCAGACACGTAACCCACGCGCGCGGATTTCGTCGCGACGATGGTCGCCATGAAGTGGCTCGGCCTCATGCTCGTCGCGTTTGCCCTCACTGCCGGTGCCGCGCGCGCGGAAACTGAATCGGTCGTCCTGCGCACGACGCCGTCGGCCGACGGCTCGTTCCCGTTCTGGTGCGACTGGGGCTACGACTGGGACGAGCGCTGCTATCGCGACTTCTCCGACAGGCTCTCGATCGGGGGCGACGTCGACAAGGTCTGGCGCTCGGCGCTCCTCTTTCCCCTCGGTGCGATCCCGCGCGGCTCGATCGTGCTCTCGGCGTCGCTGTGGCTCTCGTTCGACGGCGTTTGTCTCGCGCCGCGCAAGACCGAGCGACCCTGCCCTCCGCGGAGCTACACGATCGACATCCATCCGATCTTCAGCCCGGACTGGTTCCGCGAGCGGGAGGTCGACATCGGCCCGCTCGTCTCGCAGGGAGCGGTCACGCCCATCGCGATGCAGCGGCTCTCCTGGGACCTGACCGACCAAGTCATCGAGTGGGTCGAGTACGACGCGCCGAACAACGGCCTGCTCCTGAAGCTCGCCGAGGGCGAGGAGGACTTCCTCGTCAGTGGGCCCAGAGTGCCTTCGGCGGAGTTCGCGAGCCCGGCGCATCGGCCGGCGCTCGAAGTGACCTATCTCCCGCCCTAGAGGCCTGATGTGAAATTCCGCCGGGCCGGATGACGCCCCAAACGGGGGTCGCGGCGAGCTCGCGAGTGAGGCGATCAGGCTCGGTCGAGCGCTGGCCGAGCTGATGCCCGACGAGCCCGAGGTGCACGGGTTGCTCGCGTTGATGCTCCTGAATGACGCGAGGCGCGAGGCACGGTTCGCGGACGGCACGGTGATCCTCCTCCGCGACCAGGACCGCTCGCTCTGGAACGTCGACCAGATCGCCGGGGGACGGGCCGCGCTCGAGCGCGCACTGGCGCTCGGTGGACGCGGCCGCTACGTGCTCGAGGCCGCAATCGCCGCGCTGCACGTCGACGAGCCGGAGGACTGGCCGCAGCTCGCGGCGCTGTACGGCGAGCTCGCGCGACTCACCGGGTCGCCGGTCGTGGAGCTCAACCGGGCAGCCGCGATCGCCGAAGCCGGCGATGCCGAGGCCGCGCTCGACCTCGTGGAGAGCCTTGACCTCGGGCGCTACCACTACTTGCACTCGACGCGAGCGGAGCTCCTGCGCCGGCTCGATCGCATCGAGGACGCCCGCGCCGCCTACGACCGCGCCCTCGAGCTCGTCCACTCGGACGCCGAGCGACGCTTCCTCGAGCGGCGCCTGGCGGAACTGCGAAGCACCTAGAACGCCGCACGCCCCTAGAGTCGTTCTGTGGACGTCGCGCTTGCGCTCGTCGCCGCGTTCCTCTTCGCGCTCGGGCTCGTGCTCCAGGAGAAGGCCGCCTCCGACCAGCCGCCAGAATCGGTTGGGGCCGGTTTCCTGACCCGGCTCGCCCGGGAGCCCGTCTGGCTGCTCGGGCTCGCCGCACAAGGGCTCGGCTTCGTCGCCCAGGCGATAGCGCTCGGCATCGGCCGCATGGTGGTCGTCCAGCCGCTCCTGGTCTCGACGATCGTGTTCGCGCTGCCACTCAGCTACGCGATCGAGAAGCGGCCGATCCGGCGCGCGGACATGATCGGCGCCGCGCTCGTCACCGTGGGGCTCGGGGCGCTGCTCGTCGTCAGCAAGCCCTCGGCTGGTGAGGACGACGCGTCCATCCGGGACTGGGCGGTGATCGGCGGCGCGACCGTCGCCGTGGCCTGCCTGCTGTTCGCACTCGCACGCGGCCGCGGCCCCACCCTCCGCGCCGGACTGCTCGGGATGGCAGGCGGCATTCTCTTCGGGCTGGCCGCGGCCCTCACGAAGACGACGGTCTCGTTGCTCGACGACGGTCTGGAGGCGGTGTTCTTCGACTGGCACGTGTACGCGCTCGTGATCGTCAGCGTCGCTGCGTTCTGGCTCGAGCAGGCCGCATTGCAGACGGGCGCGCTCGCGGCCGCCGTCGCGACGACGATGGCGCTCGACCCCCTGTCCAGCCTCGTGTTCGGAGTCGTGCTCTTCGACGAGGCGCTCCACGAGACCACGATCGGATACATCGTCTCGCTGCTCTCGCTGGGCGCGGCGCTCGTCGGTCTCGTGATCCTCGCGCGCGCGAAGGGTGCGAAACTCTGACGGTCGCATGCGAATCCTGTACGGCGCCGTCGGCGAAGGGCTCGGCCATGCGATGCGCTCCAGGGTCGTCGCCGAGCACCTGATCGCACAGGGCCATGAGGTGAAGATGGCCGCCTCGGGCCAAGCGCTGCCCTATTTCCGCGAGCACCTTCCGGACGTCGAGGAGATCTGGGGTCTCTCCTTCGTGCTCGAGCACGGGAATGTCAAAGCATGGAAGACGCTCTCCGCGAACGTGCGCGGCGCCGCCCGCGGGGTGCCCGAGGACTGGCGGCGCGGCGTCGCCCTCGCCCGCGGGTTCGCGCCGGAGCTCGTCCTCACCGACTTCGACGGCTTCACGTACCTCTACGCGAAGCGCCATCGCCTGCCGGTCATCAGCATCGGCAACATCCAGATGGTCGACCGCTGCCGCCACGACAAGACGATCCTGCGCGGAGCGCACCGCGACTACCTCGCAGCCCGCGCGTTCGTCGGGAGAAAGCTCCCTCGGGCCGACCGGTACCTGATCACGACGTTCTTCCGGCCCCCGATCCGAAAGAAGCGCACCATGCTCGTCCCCTCGATCCTGCGGCCCGAGATCCTCTCGGCGCGGCCCGAGGCGGGCGACCACCTGGTCGTCTACGGGCGGATCAGCGAGACGGCGACGGCCGCATTGCAGGCAAGTGGCGTCCCGTGTCGCGTCTACGGGGCGCGCGAGGCCCTCTCCGCCGACGAGGAGGACGCCAACCTGCTGTTCCGCCCGTTCGCGAACGAGCAGTTCATCGACGACCTGCGCACGTGCCGCGGCGTCGTGGCTTCGGCGGGCTACTCGCTGATGAGCGAGATCGTCTATCTCCGTAAGCCAATGCTCGCGCTTCCGCTCGCCGGCCAGTTCGAGCAGGAGATGAACGCGCGTTACCTCGAGCGGCTGGGCTACGGCACCGCCGCGATCTCCCTCGACGAGCCCACGCTCGAACGCTTCCTCGACGGCGTTTCCGGACACGCCAAGGCGCTCGAAGGCTACGAGCAGGACGGCAATCGCGAGACGTTCGAGACGGTCGGGCGGGTCATCGACGACGTCGTGGCGGCTCGGTCGTGAGCGAGCTCGAGGTTGGTCGCACACTCCTCCTCTTCGCCTGGGCGTTCGGGCTGGCCGGCATCGAGATCGAGATCGAAGGCGGCTACGGCTGGGCCGAGCGCCTGCCCACCTGGTTCCGGCAGCGCGGGCTGGTGGGCCGCGTCTACCGCGTCGCGATGGGGCGGCGCCCGCTGACCGGCTACCACGTGTACGCGTTCACGATCCCGATGCTGATCCTGCACCTGCCGTTCGTGGCCGGCGTCGAGTGGACGCTCGCCGGAGAGCTGAGGACGATTGCGACCTACTTCGCCCTGGCCGTCGTCTGGGACTACCTGTGGTTCGTCCTCAACCCTGCGTACACGGTGCACAGGTTCGCGCGCGGGAAGGTCTGGTGGTTCGAGGTCCCGTGGATCTGGCGCTTCCCGCTGGACTACTACGTCGGCATCGCGCTGTCGGCCGGCCTCGCGGGCCTCGCCGCACTGTCGGCGGGCGACGGCGAGCCGCTGAGGCGCCACCTGTGGATGCTGGCGGGCCTGGCCGTGCTCGTCGGCCTCACCGTGCTCGCTGCCCCGCTGTTCCATCGGTGGTACCGCCACATGCGGCGGAGCGGCGCCGACGATCGAAACCTGACCACGATGTATCCACCGCCCGCCCCCGAGGCGGCCTGGGCGTCGGGCGTGCCCGACCTCCGGCCGCTTCAGGCGCGGACCGACGAAGAGGAGGCGAGGCCGTGAGGAAATGGCCGCTCGCCGCCGGCGCGCTCGCGGGCGCCGGCTGGGCGATCTACAACGGACAGGCGCCGAAGCCGCAGGGCTTCGGCAAGACCTTCATCGGGACCCCGGGGCGGAGCAAGCTCATGGCGCTCACCTACGACGACGGGCCGAACACGGCCTGGACGCCGAGGCTCCTGGAGCTCCTGGCCAAGCACGACGTCAAAGCGACGTTCTTCAGCATCGGCCACTTTGCACGCGAGCAGCCCGAGCTCCTCCGCGAGGTGTCGGCCGCAGGCCACGCGATCGGCAATCACACCTACTCGCACATCGCGATGGCGTTTCACACCCAGAAGACCCTGCGCCGCGAGCTCCGGATGGCGAGCGAGGCGATCGAAGATGCCGGCGTCGAGATGGCGCGCGTGCAGGGGAAGCGCCTGATGCGCCCGCCCTGGGGCCGACGACGCCCGGCCACGCTGCGTGTGCTCCGGGAGGAGGGCTACGTGCCGGTCCTCTGGTCGGTGACGCTTTGGGACTGGAGCAAGGGCGTGACGACCGAGAAGATCATGCGCAAGGCCGAAAAGCAGATCTCGGGCGGGGACGTCATCCTCCTGCACGATGGGTGCAACGTCTCCATGGGCTGGGACCGCAGCCATTCGGTCGAGGCGACCGAACTGATCCTCACGCAGTGGAAGGAGCAGGAAGGCTACGAGTTCGTGACGATCCCGGAGATGATCGAAGCGACCGGGTTCGTCGTGCCGTGAGGATCCTCGTCTGGCACGGCTACCTCCTCTCGGGGACGGGATCGAACATCTACGCGCGCCAGCTCGCCCGCGAGTGGAGCCGGGACGGGCACGAGGTGACGGTGTTCAGTCAGGATCCCCAGCCCGAGCGCTACGACCTCGGCGGTGCGGACACCGTCCGACCCGACGTCGGCGGCTTCCTGCCCGTGTTCGTGCTCGACCGCTACGACGGCTACCGGGTGCAGCTCGTCCAGGACTGCACGCCCGAGGAGCTCTCGGCCTGGGTCGAGGCGAACGCCGCGGCGCTGCGCGAGCGACTGCCGGCGGACCTCGTCTTCGTCAACCACGTCATCCTCGGTGGGCCAGTCGGCGCCGCGACCGGTGCTCGCTTCGCGGTCAAGGCGCACGGCTCGGAGCTGGAGTACTCGATGCGCGGCAACGCCCGGCTCTCCAGCTGGGGCGCCGAGGCGGTCGAGGACGCGGCCGCCGTGATCGTTGGCTCGGAGCACATCCGCGGAGTCCTCGCGGACGTGTGCGGGCAGGTCGATCGAGTGCACGAGATCCCACCCGGGGTCGACGTCGAGCTCTGGCAGCCGCAGCCGAGGGAGGAAGCACTGGCCCGGCTCCTGGAGGAGGCGCGGCACGACCCACCGAACCCGGGGAACGCCGAGGAGCGCCTACCCGACGAGGGCAACGCCGAGCGTCTGGCGGACTTCCTCGCAGGCGACCGCCCGACCGTCGTCTATTACGGGAAGTTGATCTACAACAAGGGCGTCCAGCTGCTGTTGGAAGCGCTGAAGGAGGTCGACGCGCGCGCCGTCATCGTCGGCTTCGGCGATTATCGGGCGACGCTCGAGCAGCAGGCCGAGGGCCTGCCCGTCCTCTTCACCGGCCCGCTGGAGCATCGTCATCTCGTCCACCTGCTTGCGCTCGCGGACGTGGCGGTCGTTCCCTCGATCTTCCCGGAGGCGTTCGGCATGGTCGCGGCCGAGTCGGCGGCCGCCGGCTGTCCGCCCGTCGTCGCGAACCACTCCGGCCTCGCGGAGATCGCCCGTGGGCTCGACGAGGACTATCCGGAGCGACTCCGGCACGTGGCGAGCTTCCCGAAGGGAGACGCAGCCACCCTCGCGCGGCGGCTGAACGAGATCCTCGCGCTCGACGAGGCCGATCGCGCAGAGCTTCGCGCCGCCGCCCGTCAGGCCGCCGTGGAGCGCTGGAGCTGGACGAGCGTCGCGAGCAGGATCCTGGCCGCGGCCGGGTAGCCGCTACGTCGCCGGCCGCTGCTCGACCGGGGCCGGCGGCGCGAACCGGTCGAAGAGCGGTCCTGTCATCAGCGTCGTCACAATCGCACCCGACGACGAAGACGGCCATCATCTGCTCGGTCAGGACGCCGGCCTGGAGCCCGATCAGGCCGACGATCAGGATCTCGAGGCCCCGACAGTTCATCAGCACGCCGAGTGCGTTCGACTCGCGCCAGCTCAGGCCGACCGCGGGTCCGGTGACTGCGCTCACGCCCCACTTGGCGATGATCATGGCGGCGAGGAAGAGCAGCAACCCACCGACGTCCCCGAGAGCGAAGTCGCGGAGATCCACCTGCAGCCCGGCCACAGTGAGCAGCACCGGGATGAGGACGATGACGACGAGGTCATGGAGGCGCTCGCTCACCGCGTGGGCGAGGCCCGGAAGCTGGGGCACCGCGGCACCGAAGAGAAATCCGCCAGTGAGCGCCTGGACGCCGATTCGGTCGGTCGCCGCCGCGGCGAGAAACGCCCCGGTCAACAGGACGGCGAAGACGCTTGCGTCGAGCTCCTCGCCCGGTCGGTAGCGCCGCGCCAGGAACCAGCGGAGCGCCGGACGAACGGCGAAGAAGAGGAAGGCGGCGAGCGCCAGCGCGAGGGCGAGCTTGACGGCCGCGGACTCCGGAACCCCGTGCGGCCCTGTCGCAAACGCGCTGGCGATCAGGATGAACATGAGCGGCAGCGAGATGGCAGCGGCGCCGATCGCGACCGCCCCGATCTCCGCCGAGAGCAGGTTCCTCTCCTGCAGGATCCGCGCCATCACGGGAAATGCGGTTACCGCAAGGCCTGCGCCGACGAAGAGACCGTGGGTGACGAACGGAACGTCGTCGCCGTCGCGCGTCGTGAGCACCCGCCAGACATTCGGCTCGTCGAGCAGGGCCGCGATGCCGAAGCCGATCAGGAACGGGATGATGGTGAGGACGAGCCCGAGGACGACGATCTGCCGGCCGTGCCCGCGCATGAACCGCTGCTCGACCTCGAGGCCGACGAGAAACATGAAGAGCACGAGCGCAATCGTCGCCAGCAGGTTCAGGAACTCGAAGGCCTGAAAGGGGAAGAGCTCGCCCACCAGCCCGGAGCCGGGCTCCGTAGGGCCGGTGGCGACCGACCCGCCGAGCAGCGTCGGGCCGAGCAAGAGCCCGGCAACGATCTCTCCGATCACCCGCGGCTGGCGCAGCTTGACGAACACCCAACCAACGAGCCGGGCCGCGGCGATGATGAGGGCGAGGTCGACGAGGACGTACGCGACCACCTCGGTCTCGGTCAGGCGGTGCGCGACCTCTCCGGAGTCGGCCAACAGCGACAACGAGGCGAACCTACACCGTCACCGCGTGAGCGTGACACGGGCGGCAGTTAGCGTAGGTCGGTCATCGCCCCGCTGCGCCGCACGATCATCTCGGTGGCCATCGTCACGGCCGCAGCTGCGTGCGTCGATGCGCAGGCGGCCATCTCTCGCGAGCAGGAGCTCGCGAATCGCTACAGCCCGGTGGTCGCCCTCAAGGAGCAGCGAAGGATCTGCGGACCGGGTGAGGCGTACAGGCCGGTGCTCGTCGACGTCGTCCTCGGTCGAACCGACGTGTCGCTCTTCGACGGTGCCGACGGGGGGTACCGCCGGATCCGCCGCGCACCGACCGCGGCCGACCTCGACAACGGCCCGTTCGAGCACTACGTCGATCTGCCGGGGCACCCGGTCACCGGCGCGTGCAGTTACCAGCACTGGTTCAAGCGCATCGGTGCCGGGGCGCCGAACGCGGTGTACGCGCACGTCGCGAAGGAGGCGGGCTATCCCGGACGGCTGGCGCTCCAGTACTGGCTCTACTACGTCTTCAACGACTTCAACGACAAGCACGAGTCGGACTGGGAGCTCATCCAGCTGCACTTCGATGCCGGCACGATCGAGGAGGCGCTGCGGCGGCCGCCCGTCGAGGTCCTCTATTCGCAGCACGAGGGCGCCGAGCGCGCAGGCTGGACCGACGACAAGCTCGAGAAGGTCGACGGGACGCACGTCGTCACATACCCCGGAGCCGGCTCGCACGCGAACTACTTCCGCAACGCGCTCTGGCTCGGGCGCAGCGCGGGAGAAGGCCTCGGCTGCGACGATTCGACCGCACCGTCCAGACAGGTCAGGCCCCGGGCAGTCGTCGTGCCCGAACGCGCAAGGCCGACCTCCCACCTCGCCTGGATCACGTACGGCGGACACTGGGGCCAGCGTGAGAGGGCCTTCAACGACGGGCCGCTCGGGCCGAACGCAAAGCTCCAGTGGGAGCAGCCCTTCACCTGGGCGGAGAGCGTCGAGCGCAACCGGAGCTTCAGCATCGGCGGTCGCGAGCACGGGGGGCTGGACGCGAGCGACTTCTTCTGCTCCGGGGTGACGGCGGCCAGCGATCTGCTCGACGCGATCTATGCGTCGACGTGGCTCGTGCTCGCCGCACTCGTCGTCCTCGTAGGGCTCCTGGTGCTGGCCGTCGTCCGGACCCGCTGGCGTCCTGCCCCGCTCCGCCCGCTGGAGCAGCGCCGTGCCGCGGGCCAGATCCTCCGAGTCTCCGTCGACGTCTACCGGCTGGACTGGAAGACGCTGTTCGTGATCAGCGCGCTCGTGTTCCCGCTCGCGTTCCTGGGAGCGCTCGCGCTTCACGTGCTCCTGAACATCGGCCCCGTCGAGGAGGTCGTCCTGGCGCTCGGCCGCGAGACGCTCCTGCCGCTGCACGTCGCCGTGCTCCTCCTGGCCGCGATCGAGATCGCCGCCCTCGGCCTCGCCGTCGCCGCCACCGCCGTCGTGGTCGGCTCGCTCCGTCTCGGCGAGGAGCGGGTCCGAACGATGGGGGCCTACCGGCTTGCGGTCGAACACGCGGGTCCGTTGGCCGGCGTCCTGCTCCGCGTGGCCGGGATCCCTCTGCTCCTCGGGATGACGATCGTCGGGCTCCCGGTGGCGATCTGGTACCTGGGCCGCACGGCCGTCGCCCTCCCGGCCTGCGTGTTGGAGGCGCTCGGCGCACGCGCGGCGATCCGCCGGAGCAAGCATCTCGTCGGGAGCCATTTCTGGAGGGTGAGCGCGCTCACGACGCTGACGGTCGCGGTGGCGCTGCTCGTCGGCCCGCTCGTCGGCGCCTTCGTCCTCTTGAGGACGGAGCTCCCGGTGCTGTCGGCGAACCTGATCGGCATGACGGTCTCGGCCGCCGTGATGCCGGTCGTCGGGATCGCGATCACCCTGCTCTTCCTCGATCTCCGCGCGCGCGAGCGCGAACTGCCCGCATGACCGGACGCCGCTGGGGTCTTCGGCGCCTGTGGCCGTTCCTGGCGCTCGAGACCGCAACGGCACTGGGCGGGATCGCGAACGGCATCGCCACCGTCGCCTTCCCGTGGCTCGTCCTCGAGCGAACCGGGGACGCCTCGGCCGCCGCCGCGGTCGGCGCGATCACGCTGCTCCCACTCCTGGCCACCTCGCTGATCTCGGGCACGATCGTCGATCTCATCGGGCGCCGGGTCGTCTCCGTCGCCAGCGACCTGCTCTCGCTCGTCAGCGTCGCCGCAATCCCGCTCCTGGACGGATGGATCGGCCTCGGTCTCGGGTGGCTCGCCGCCCTCGCCGTGCTGGGCGCCACGTTCGACCCGGCCGGCATCACGGCGCGCGAGGCCATGCTTCCCGACGCCGCCCGGGCTTCCCGGCTCCCGTTGGAGCGGGCCAACGGCCTTCACGAGGCGACCTGGGGGGTCGCCTTCCTCGTCGGACCAGGCGTCGCCGGCTTGCTGATCGCTCTCGTCGGCGCCGTCGCGACTTTCTGGGGCACGGCTGCCTGCTTCGGAGCGGCTGCGCTCCTCCTCGCCGCCGTTCCGATCCCCGGGTCTGGGCGGCCCGCAGCCCGCGAGGCCGGATTCTGGGGCGCGACGCTCGCCGGCCTGGCCTTTCTCTGGCGCGACCGGGTGCTCCGCAGCGTCGCCGTGGTCGCGGCACTCCTGATCGGGCTCTGGCTGCCCGTCGAGGGCGTGATCCTGCCCGTCTACTTCCAGGAGCGCGGAGCACCGGGCGAGCTCGGCGCGGTGCTGATGGCGCTGAGCGGCGGCGCCGTGCTCGGTGCGCTCGCGTACGCGGCGATCGGAGCGCGCTTCCGGCGACGAACCGCCTTCGTCGGGTCGCTGCTCGGGACGTCGATCGCAGTCGTCGGAATGGCGTTTCTGCCACCGCTCGCCGGCCTGCTCGTGCTCGGTTTCGCCTCAGGAGCCCTGTACGGCCCGATCAACCCGATCATCAACATCGCGATGCAGGAACGGACGCCGGACGCGCTGCGCGGACGCGTCGTGGGGCTGATCACTTCCGTCGCCTACGCCGCGGGGCCGGCCGGGTACCTCGTCGCCGGCCCGCTGATCAACGCCGTCGGCCTGCAGACAGCATTCCTCCTTTTCGCCGCCGGGCTCGTCGCCGTCGCTCTGGGATCGTTCGCCGTCGGCACCCTGCACGGGCTCGACCGGACCTCCGAGCGCCGGCTCGGGCTGCAGGAGCCCTAGAGGGTTCATTGCCCGGGCGTCCCTCCCACCAGCTCCTCGAAGCGGCGCCGGCGGCGGTCCCACCGACGCCGATGTCGCTCGAAGCGCCGCTCGGCCCGCCTACGTCGTCGGCTGCCGGCGGGATAGAAGCGCCGCGCCCAGGGCGACGTCGGCTTCGCGAGGCGCACAGCGCCGACCAGGGCCACCGGCGGCACGAAGACTCCGAGCAGTCCCGTCAGCAGCTTGCCCTTGAGCAGTGAGATCAGCACGAAGACAAGGCCGAAGACGACGAGGAAGACCGCCGCCCAGCGCCCTCCGGCCTCCTCGTCCCCGAACGGCAGCGCATGCAGCAGCACGAGCGCGCCGACGACGAGGGCGATCATCACCGCGTCGATCGACGCTCGGCCCTCGTCCTGCCAGTAGACGTCCTCCAGATGGAAGACGAGCGCGAACTCGTCGAGGATGAAGGCCGCGCCGACACCGAACAGCGCACAGAGGAGCAGCTCCCAGAAGCCTTCCTCCGGCTGGAAGCCGATCAGGAAGACGCCGGCACCCAGCACGAAGAAGATGCCGACAACGATGTGGTGCACGTGCACTCCGCCGGCGCTCCCGCTCCGCCAGCCCCGCACGCGCGCACCCCGTGTATAGGCGCGGGTGAGCACGAACGCGATGAGGAAGGCAAGGAGGCTGACGAGGATCGGCTCGCGACCGGTCTCGTAGATGCGCTCTTCGTAACCCGGCAGGAAGTCGAACAGGTTCACCGAGGACCAGTCTGTACCAGCGCTCCTGCCGGTCTGTCGCGGCTGATGACTATTCGCGTATATAGGTATACAAGATGCCGCATGGCGACGAGCAGCGACGACAGCGAGTACCGCAAGGTCGTCCCCAACGAGCGGCTCGTCTCCACCGAGATCTACGAGGGCATGCCCGGATCCCTCCCCGTGGCCCCTATTCGAGTAGCTTCATGCGGCGTGAC
>CAWJYU010000020.1:0-34503 GCA_963847235.1 uncultured Actinomycetes bacterium
ATGGGGCAGAACAGACGGCCGAAGGAGAGCACGCTCGCCCATGCGAGGCAGCAGGCGCGTCCCCGAGCGCCTACTCGCCGGCGCCCCACAGGTAGGGCGTCGTCGTCGAGACCTTCACTAGTCCTGCTCGTTCGAGGACCGGGCGCGAGTCTTCGGTCGAGTCGCTGTGGATCAGCCTCTTGCCAAGCACAAGCGCTGATCGTGCACGGGCCGCCGTGAGCGCCCGGTAGATCCCGCGCCCACGCCATTCCAGTCGTGTGGCGCCGCCCCAGATCCCGGCGAACTCCGTCGCGGGCACCGGCTCCAGGCGGCCGGAGCTGACGATCTTTCCGTCGGCCTCTGCCACCCAGAGTTCCATCCCGTCCCCGAAGCCCAGTCTTCGGAGCAGCGCAGCTGCCATCTCTTCGGCGAACCCGCCCCCGAAGACCTCTTCCTGCATCGCACTGAGCGCGCGGACGTCTGGTTCGCTCGTGACCCGCCGGAGGTGGATCCCCTTCGGCAACGGAACGTCAACCGCCAGGAGAGCGGCTTCGCCGATCATGATCGACTCCGGCTCCCCGGGCACGAACCCATTTCGCACGAGCGCGTCATGAAGCGCCGGCGCGCGATCGTGCGCGCGCGTCTTCCACTCGACGCGGGTGATCCCAGGATCCTCACGGTAGTGCGCAAGAGCGCCCTCCACCCACCGGGCGATCACCGCGCCGTCCGCACCTCCGAGATCCCGGTAGGTGACGAAACCCCTACCGCCCGCGAACGTCACGAGCCTCAGCGGGCCGAGGCGCGTCACGGCCATCGCGCTCGGGGTTTCGGCGTCCGTACGAAGCTGCCGGTCGTACGCCTCGAGGTACTCCTGAACCGTTGCCATCGACTGCCATTCTCCAGACGCGTCAGGAGGATCTTTTCGCATCTGAGAAGGCTAAGGGGCGAGCCCCGTCGGGGGACATTGCCGAGCAATAGCGCAGGCGAGACCGCCATCACCTGAGGAGCGCCTCCGGCCAGAACGGCGCGGGTGGGGTAGGACCAGTCGGTGGCCATCGAGCGCTGGACACGAGCTGCGCGTTCGCGGCAGTCGCTAGTGGCTGAAGCCGGTGGCTGTGCCCTCGTGCAGCGGTGCGGCCTGCTTCTGGAGCCGCGGTAGCTGCCGCTGGATGTCGCCGACGAGGAGGTTCGCCATGTCGTGTCCGAACCCGCGCTTGACGACGACGCGAAGAGCGGCGAGATCGGTGCGATTCTCCGGGAAGGTGTAGGCCGGCACGAGCCATCCACGCTCCCGGAGCGCATTCGAAACGTCGAAGACGGTGAAGTTGTCGATCTCGTCGGCGAGGGTGAAGGCGAAAACGGGCAACTCGTCCCCGCGGGTGAGCAGCTCGAACGGGCCCAGCTGTGCAATCTGGTCCGCGAGGCTCGTCGCGACGTCGCGCGCGTAGCTCTGCACGGCGCGGTACCCCTCGAACCCGAGCCGGAGGAAGTTGTAGTACTGCGCCACCACCTGGGCGCCCGGCCGCGAGAAGTTGAGCGCGAACGTCGGCATGTTGTCGCCGAGGTAGTTGACCCAGAAGATCAGGTCTTCGGGCAGAGCATCCGCGTCACGCCAGACGATCCAGCCGACTCCCGGGTACACGAGCCCGTACTTGTGGCCGGAGGCGTTGATCGAGGCCACACGCGGGAGACGGAAATCCCATTCGAGCTCCTCGTCGACGAACGGGGCCACGAACGCTCCGGAGGCCCCGTCGACGTGTACAGGGACGTCGATTCCGGTCCGTTCCTCGAGGTCGTCGAGCGCCTTGGCAGATCTCCTGGACGGGCTCGTAGGAGCCGTCGAAGGTCGAGCCGAGGATCGCAACGACGCCGATCGTGTTCTCGTCGCAGTGCGCGACTGCTTCCTCGGCCGAGAGATGGAACCGGTCTCCTTCCATCGGGACGAGCCGCATCTCGACGTCCCAGTAGTTGGCGAACTTCTCCCAGCAGACCTGCACGTTGATCCCCATGACGAGGTTCGGGCGATCCGCCGGCTTCCCGGCCTCGCCGCGGCGTTTCTGCCAGAGGCGCTTCAGCGCCAGCCCGCCGAGCATCGCAGCCTCGCTCGAGCCGGTCGTCGAGCACCCGGTCGCCTGGTCGGCGTCGGGGGCGTTCCAGAGGCGGCTGAGCGTGTTGACGCAGCGCATCTCGAGCTCCGCCGTCTGCGGGTACTCGTCCTTGTCGATCATGTTCTTGTCGAGGCACTCGGCCATGAGCCTCTCGGCCTGCGGCTCCATCCAGGTGGTGACGAAGGTCGCGAGGTTCATCCGCGCATTGCCGTCGAGCATCAGCTCGTCGTGGATGATCTGATAGGCGACGTCAGGCGCCATCTCGCCGTCCGGGATCCGATGCCGCGGGATGCGCTCGCTCTCCAGCGTGAAGATGGGCGCGATCGCGAGATCGTTCCCGGGCGGTGCAGGCCCTTTCGGGTGCGTGAGGGCCATCAGGCGCGCGCCACGGCGACGGGATCGGCGACCGGCGTGAACGGATGTATCTCGTCCTGGCCGGGCTGGATCACCCCGTACGTCGACTCCGGCACCTTGTTCCACGCACCGGGGAGCGCATCGCCGAGCGGCTCCGAGACGATGAGCCGCCCCTCGTCCCCCACTTCTCGCAGGAGCTCGTTCTCCGGATACATGGCCCGCAGCGTGCGAACGTCGGTGCTGTAGTAGAGGGATCGGGACTGCCGCTCGCTCGAGTACCGGAAGGCCCAGATGCATTCACCGTCGGACGTCGCGATCGTCCCCTGGAACGGATGCTCGACACCATGCTCGCGGCCGACCTGCTCGACCAAGCCGATCACGCGCGCGACCGCGGCGGGCGGGTCCTCCTCCAGCCCGAACGTCAGTGCGAGGTGGAACATCACCTCGGAGTCGGTCGTGCCTTCGATGTCCGGGTACCGCTCAGGGCTGACGGCCAGCGTGAGGTCACGCTTCACCGCGTGGTACTCGCGGATCATGCCGTTGTGCATCCAGAGCCAGCGCCCGTGCTGGAACGGATGGCAGTTCGTCTGCTGGACCGGCGACCCGGTCGAGGCGCGAATGTGCGCGAAGACCAAGCCTGACGTGACGTGCCCCGAGAGGGCGCGCAGGTTCCGGTCGTTCCATGCCGGCTCGATGCTGCGGAAGACGGCTGCCGTCTCTCGGTTTTTGTACCAGCCGAGTCCGAATCCGTCTCCGTTCGTCTCCTCCGCTCCCATCTGCGAGTGCAGGCTCTGGACGACCAGGGAGTTCTTGGGCCCGTAGAGCAGCTCCTCGACGAGGACCGGAGAGCCGGAGTATGCGAGCCAGCGGCACACGTGGACGCCTGCGACTCTGACGGCGCAGCGTCCTGCAGGCATCGCCCGGATCGGATGAGAGGGCCGCGACGGAAAAGTGGGGGCCCGCCGAGGCGGGCCCCCACCCACCGGTTCTAGTTCCGCACGGTGAACGTCTTCTTAAGCTGAGCCGTAGAGCTCGACCCGGCGTAGACGTCGATCTGCCCCGGCTCGACGACGAGCTTGCCGCGGTCGTCGAAGAAGCCGAAGTCGCTCTCGATCGAGCGTGAACGTGACGGTCCGGGACTGGCCCGGGCTCAGCGTCACTCGGTCGAACCCCCGCAGGCGGCGAACCGGCTGCGAGATGCTCGCCACCGGGTCGTGGATGTAGAGCTGCACGACCTCGTCACCCGCTCGACCACCGGTGTTCCTCACGGTCACGGACGCCTTGATGCTGCCGTGCCTCGAGACGGACGACGAGCTGAGCTGGAGGTTCGAGATCTCGAACGTCGTGTAGCTGAGCCCATAGCCGAACTCGAAGAGCGGCGAGCAGCTCGGGATGTCACGGTGCCGCGAGTTCCACTTCACGTCCGGGTTGCACGGCCGTCCGGTCCGCTCGTGGTTGTAGTAGATCGGCACCTGGCCGAGACGGCGCGGGAACGACACGGGCAGCTTGCCGCCCGGGTTCACCTTGCCGAACACGACGTCGGCCACCGCAGGCCCGGCCTGCACACCCGGGAACCACGCCTGGAGCAGCGCCGGCATGTCGCCGACGATGTCCTCGAGCGCGAGCGGGCGGCCGGTGAACAGCACGACCGCGTACGGCCTCCCGGTCGCCTTGATCGCGCGGATCAGGTCCTCCTGCTTGCCCGGCAGGTCGAGCGTGCTGCGCGCCGCGGCTTCCCCGCTCATCTCGCGGGTTTCGCCCAGCGCGAGCACGACCTGCTCGGCGGCGTTCGCCGCGGCGACTGCCTCGGCGAACCCGGCCTCGCTACCGCAACCCTCGGGATCGGTATGCGGAGGCTCGGTGTTCGAGAGCTGGCAGCCCTGGGCGTACGTCGCACCCGGGCTCTGCTGCGCGATCCCGTCGAAGACGGTGACGACGTCGGCGTCGCGGCCGGCGCCCCACCACGGGCCGAGCATGTCGTGGCCGTTCCGGGCCAGCGGGCCGATCACGGCCGTCCTCTTCGTGGGATCGAGCGGCAGGATCCCGCCCTCGTTCTTCAGGAGCACCATCGAGCGGCTCGCGGCCTTCCTGGCGGCGGCGACCGCGTCGGGGCGCAGCATCTGCGCCTCGGCCTCGGCCGGCGTGTACGGCGCGTACGGGTTCTCGAACAGGCCGGCGCGGAACTTCACGCGCAGGATCCGGCGCACCGCGTCGTCGATCCGCCTCATCGAGATTCGGCGGTCCCGGAGCAGCTGGGCGCCGAAGTCGCGGATCAGCGTGCTCGTCATCTCGGAGTCGACGCCGGACTCGAGCGCGAGCTCCGCGGCAGCCGGGCCGTCCTCGGCCACGCCGTGCCCGCACTCACCCGAGTTCGGGTTCACGGGCGGGCAGGCGCGCATCTCGGCGACGGCGGTCCAGTCGCCCTCGACGAACCCGTCGAAGTCCCACTCGTCCTTGAGGATCTCGTTCATCAGGTAGTCGTTGCCGCAGCCCGGCACACCGTTGATGGCGTTGAACGAGCACATGGCCGTGTCGGCGCCGGCGTCGATCGCGGCCTTGAACGGCGGCAGGTAGAAGTTCCACAGCCGCTGGATGGACATGTCGGTCGTGTTGTAGTCACGGCCCGCCTCCGGCTGGCCGTAGGCCGCGAAGTGCTTGGGGCTGGCGACGAGCTTGTCCGGGGCGCTGTAGTCGCGTCCCTGGATCGCCTTCACCCGCGCGGCGCCGAGCACGGAGTTCAGATACGGATCCTCACCGGCGGCCTCGGCGATACGACCCCAGCGCGGCTCGTGCGAGACGTCGACCATCGGTGCGTACGTCTGCTTGAGCCCGACGGCGGCCGACTCCCGCGCGCCGTACGTGTGGTCGTCGAAGGCGACCTGCGGATCGAAGCTCGCTCCGGCGGCGAGCGGAATCGGGAAGACCGTCCGGAATCCGTGGATGGTGTCGAAGGCGAAGAGCAGCGGGATCTTCAGCCGCGACTGTTCCACGGCGATCGTCTGAAGCTCCCTGATCCGCGCCGGATCGGTCACGCTCAGCACCGAGCCGAGCCCTTGCCGAACCTCTGCTTCGGTGACGAGGAAGTCCGGCAGCAGCTGGATCTGCTCCAGCTTCTCCTCCAGCGTCATCTTCGAGAGCAGGTGATTGACCCGCGACTCGATCCGGCGATCCGCCGGCTCTCGAGTGGGTCTGAGCGCCTGCTCGTCGCTCGATTGCGTCGCGGCCACCACGCCGCCCGCGGCTGCCGCAACCACCGCGAGGATCGACACCGCAGCCGCAGCTGTGAGCCTGAACCTCTTCATGGGTACCCCCTGTGCGGTTACAGAAGAGCTCTACCCGGCCGGTGGCCGGGCAAACACCCGGCGCCTAGAAGTGCTCGAGCCCGACGTAGTTCTCGGCCAGTGACGCCGCTGCGCGCTCCGAGCCGCACACGTACGCGAGCTGGGCGAGCTGGAGCTTGACCTCGAACGGGTCCGCGTCCTCGCGCCGGTGGAGCATCGACGTCATGAACCACGAGAAGTGCTCGGCCCGCCAGACCCGCCGGAGGACCGTCGACGAGTAGTTCTCGAGCAGCGAGTCGTCGCCGTCGCGGTACCACGCCGCGAGCCCCGCGGCCAGGGCTCGCACGTCGGCGACGGCGAGGTTGAGGCCCTTCGCGCCGGTCGCCGGGACGATGTGGGCCGCGTCACCGGCGAGGAAGAGCCGGCCGTGCTGCATCGGCTCGACCACGAAGCTGCGCATCCCGGCGATGCCCTTCTCGATGATCTTCCCGGTGTTCAGCGTCCACCCCTCGAGCCCCAGCCGGCGCTCGAGCTCGTCCCAGATGCGGTCGTCCGTCCATTCCCCGGGATCCTCGTCCGGCCGCACCTGGAGATAGAGGCGTGTGATGGACGGCGTCCGCATGCTGTGCAGCGCGAAGCCGCGGTCGTGGTAGGCGTAGATCAGCTCCTCGTTCGACGGCGGCGCCTCGGCGAGGATCCCGAGCCACGCGAAGGGGTAGTCCCGCTCGAAGACCGACAGGGCCCCGGCCGGGATGCTGTCCCGGGAGATCCCGTGGAAGCCGTCGCAGCCCGCAATGAAGTCGCACCGAAGCTCGACGTCCTCCCCGCCGTGGCGGAAGCGGATGGCAGGCTCCTCGCCCTCGAAGCCGTCGACGCTGACGTCGGCGACCTCGAAGAGCAGCGGCCGGCCGGTGTCGAGCCGGGCAGCGATCAGGTCCTTCACGACCTCTTGCTGGCCGTAGACCGTGATCCTCCGGCCGCCGGTCAGCGAGGGGAAGTCGATCCGGTGCCGCTCGCCGGCGAACTGCAGCTCGATCCCGTCGTGGACGAGGCCTTCGCGGTCGAGCCGCTCGCCGACTTCCATCTCCCGCAGCAGGTCGGCGGTGCCTTGCTCGAGCACGCCGGCGCGGATCCGCTGCTCGACGTACTCGCGGCTCCTGTCCTCGAGGACGACCGAGTCGATCCCCTCGAGGTGGAGCAGGTGAGCGAGGACGAGGCCGGCGGGCCCCGCGCCGACGATCCCGACCTGCGTCCGCTCGGTTCTCAGCCCCAGACCTCGTGCGCCGTCTCGACGATCAGGCGCAGCTTGGCGACCTGCTCGTCGTGCGTGAGCGCGTTTCCCTCGACGGTCGAGGAGAAGCCGCACTGCGGCGAGAGGCAGAGCTGGTCGAGCGGGACGAACTTGGACGCCTCGTCGAGGCGCCGCTTCAGCTCGTCCTTCTGCTCGAGCTCGCCCCGCTTCGTCGTCACGAGCCCGAGCACGACCATCTTCCCCTCGGGGACGAACCGCAACGGCTCGAAGGTGCCGGAGCGCTCGTCGTCGTATTCGAGGAAGAACCCGTCGACCTGCAGCTCGTTGAAGAGCGCCTCGGCAACGAAGTCGTAGCCGCCCTCGGCGGCCCAGGAGGAGCGGAAGTTGCCGCGGCACATGTGGGTCGTCACGCTCATGCCCTCCGGCCGCTCGGCGAGCGCCTCGTTGATGTGGCGGATGTAGTGCTCGTGCTGGTGTTCGGCGTCACCGCCGATCTCCGCGATGTACGCCCGCTGTTTCGGGTCGTTCATGTAGGCAAGGCTCGTGTCGTCGAACTGGAGGTAGGTGCAGCCGAGCTCGCCCAGCCGTCGCACCTCGTCTCTGTAGGCGGCGACCAGATCGGCCCAGAACTCGTCGAGGTCCGAGTACGCGTCCTCGCTGATCGCGGCCCGGCCGCCGCGATAGTGGACCATGCTCGGCGACGGGATCGTCAGCTTCGGGACGGTCTTCGTGGTCATCGACTTCAGCGCCTCGAAGGCGTCGCCGAAGATCGTCGTCGACAGGCCGATGCGGTCGTGCACGCTGAGCGCGGCCGTCGTGAACTCGACGTCTCCCTGCTCGTTGTGGAAGGCGACCCTGATCTGCTCGTCGGCGGGATCGATGCCGTCCAGCTGGTAGATGAAGTCCATGTGCCACGACGTCCGGCGGAACTCGCCGTCGGTCGCGGACTGAAGCCCCACCTCTTCCTGCATCCCGAACGATCGTCTCGGATCGCCTCGTCCTCGACCCGCCGGAGATCGTCCTCCGCGATCCGCCCCGACGCGAAGCCCTCTCGCGCCTGCAGGAGCTCGGGCGGCCTGAGCAGGCTCCCGACATGATCGGCGCGGAACGGTGGCGTGGTTCTCTGGCTCATGTCCCTCCCTCCTCGTCGGCCATGACGTCCCGGAAGACCGCGAAGGCACCGTTCGCGGCCGGGACGCCGCAGTAGATCGCACTCTGGAGCAGCACCTCGCCGATCTCCTCGCGGGTGAGGCCGTTCCGGAGCGCCCCGCGGATGTGCATCGCGAGCTCGTGCTCGCGGTTCAGGGCCACGAGCGCCATCAGCGTGATCGCGCTGCGCGTGCGCCGGTCGAGGCCGGGCCTCGCCCAGATCTCGCCCCAGGCGTAGCGCGTGATCAGGTCCTGGAAGTCCTTCGTGTCCTCCGTCGTGCCCTCGACCGCTGCGTCCACGTGCTCGTTCCCGAGCACCTCGCGCCGGATCCTCATGCCCTCGTCGTGGCTCATGCGGCCTCCGGGACGGACTCCGCGACGGCGCTCGCGAACGACTCCGGCTGCTCGACGTTCGCCAGGTGGGCGGCCTGCTCGACCACCACCAGCCTGGCCCCCGGGATGCGCCCCGCTAGCAGCTTCGAGTCGGGAAGCGGAGCGGCGTCGTCCTTCCCGCCGGCGATCACGAGCGTCTCCGCGCGGATCTCGCCGAGCCGGTCGCGGAAGTCCCAGCCCGCGAGCGCCTCGCAACACCCCGCGTAGCCCTCGGCCGGCGTGGAGACGAGGAGCCTCCGGAAGCGGGAGACGGTTTCCGGCTCGACGTCGTCGGTGAACCAGCGCGCGACCACCTTGTCGGCGATCGCCTCGATGCCGGCGCCTCGGACGGTCTCGGCCCGCTCGAGCCATTGCTCCGGCTCGCCGAACCTCGCCGAGGTGCACGCGAGGATCAGCCGGTCGATCCGCTCCGGCGCCTGGGCCGCCACCCACATCGCGGTTGCGCCGCCGAGCGAGAGCCCGCAGAGCGTGACCCGCTCGATGCCGAGCTCGTCCAGCAGCCCGACGAAGTCGCGGCCGAGGTCGTCCAGCGAGTACGGGCCGGGCGGAACCTCCGAGCCTCCGTGGCCGCGCTGGTCGAAGCGAAGGATGCGGAACCTCTCGGTCCAGTACGGAACGTTCTCCGTCCAGAGCTCCGTGCTCGTACCGAGCGAGCTCGGCAGCGCGAGCACCGGCGCATGCGCGTTTCCGTCCAGCCGGTAGTGGAGCCTCATGTGTGCGCGACCTCCCGGTAGCTCGCCAGCGCCCGCTCGACGAAGGCCTCGGCCGAGCCGGGATCCGGCTCGCGGCCGCTCTGCTCCAGGTTCGCCTGCATCCGCTCCTCGTGGACCTCGAGGCCGTCGAGCGCCCGTCGGGCTGCGTCCACCGCACCGGTCGTGTAGCCGAGAGCCCCGACCAGCGCCGGCCACTCGGCATGCCACGCGCCAAAGGCGCGCTCGTGCTCCTGGACGAGCGCGCCCGTCAGGACACTCGCCTGGGCGCCGGCCTGTCGGGCGCACGCGACGGCGAGCACGCTGCCGACCGGATTGCGCTTGTGCGGCATGGCCGACGACGCGCCGGCATTCGCCTCCGAGACCTCGCCGACCTCGTTCTGGCTCATCAGCCCGATGTCCAGCCCGATCTTTGCGGCGACGCCGGCGGTGATCGCGAGCGCCGAGCCGAGCTCGGCGATTCGCGTTCGGTTCGTGTGCCACGGCGCGACCGGCTCGGCCAGCTCGAGCTCGCTCGCGAACAGCCGCAGCACCTCGGGAGCGCTCTCACCGAGCGGCGCGACGGTTCCGGCGGCGCCGCCGAGCTGGACGGCGAGGCGCTCGTCGCGCACTCGGACCAGCGCAGTTCGCGCCTCGAGCACGGCGACGAGCCAGCCCGCCGCCTTGAGCCCGAACGTGACCGCCTCTGCCTGCTGCAGCAGCGTCCTCCCGACCATCGGCGTGGCGCGATGGGCGTCCGCAAGCCGAGCACACTCCTCGGCGACAGCCTCGAGCCGCTCCAGGATCAGCCCGAGCACCCGGCTCGACACGAGCATCGCCGCCGTGTCGAGGATGTCCTGGCTCGTCGCGCCGAAGTGGACGTATTCCGCGGCATCTTCCCCGGCCGCCTCTCTCAGGGCACGGACGAGCGGCTCCACAGGGTTGCCCGGCGAACGGCCTTCGTCGGCGATCGCGGCAGGGTCGAACGAGTCCGGCCGGCAGGCTGCGCCGATCGCTTCCCCGGCCTCGTCGGGGATGACCCCGGCGGCCACCTCCGCGCGCGCGAGCGCGGCCTCCACCTCCAGCATGGCCGCGAGCCACGCGGAGTCTCCGAGCGCGTCGCGGGCGTCGGCGGGCACGAAGAGCCGGTCGAACATCTCAGACGGCGAAGAAGACCGTTTGCTCGTCGCCCTGGAGGCGCACGTCGAACTCGTAGCCGCCGTCCACCGTCCTCGCCACGAGCGTCGAGCCGTCGTCGAGACGGGAGAGGACCGGATCGCCGGCGTTCGCCTCCTCCTCGTCCGGAAAGTACATCCGCGTGAGCACGGCCCTCAGCAGGCCCCGGGCGAAGACCATCACGACCACGTGCGGGGCATCCGCCTCGCCGACGCGTCCCGGCTTGACGGTGGTGAACGAGAACCGGCCGTCGGCGTCGCACCCCGACCGGCCCCAGCCGAAGTCGTCCCGGTAGCGGCCGTCCTCGTCCGCCTGCCAGATCTCGACCATCGCGTCGGGAACCGGCTCGCCCGCGCCGTCGAGCACGCGGCCGGTCACCCGGACTGCGCCGGAGGCGCTCGGCTCGACGAGCTTCTCCGCCTGCGACGCGAAGAGCCCGAGCGTGAAGTACGGGCCGACGGTCTGGGACGGCGTCGTCGCGGGCATCAGCTCTCCATGGGCGTCTCGGCGGGCCCTCCGAGGACAACGTCGAACCGGTACCCGAGCGCCCACTCGGGCTCCGTGGTGTCGTAGTCGAAGCTGCACACGAGCCGATCCCGGGCCTTCGGATCGCGGACGGACTGGAAGATCGGGTCGAACTCGAACAGCGGATCCCCGGGGAAGTACATCTGCGTCACGAGCCGGTTCGTGAAGGCGCGGCCGAACAGCGAGAGGTGGATGTGCGCCGGGCGCCAGGCGTTGGGGTGGTTGCGCCAGGGGTACGCGCCGGGCTTCACGGTCACGAAGCTGTAGCGCCCGTCGTCGTCGGTCATGCAGCGCCCCGCGCCCGAGAAGTTCGGGTCGAGCGGTGCGGGATGCTGATCGACCTCGTGGAGATAGCGGCCGGCAGCGTTCGCCTGCCAGATCTCGATCAGCGACGAGCGGACCGGCCGTCCCGAGGAGTCGGTCACCCGGCCGCTGACGTTGATGCGCTCCCCGAGCGGCTCGCCGTCGTGCTGGCGCGTGAGGTCGTGGTCGAGCTCGCCGATCGACTCGTGGCCGTACGCCGGCCCGGTGAGCTCCGACAGGGTGTGCGGGAGGATCACGAGCGGGCGCTTCGGCGCCCGCAGCTCCGTCGAGCGGTAGTCGGGGTAGAGATACGGGGGCTGGCCGGCGTCCTGCCCGTCGGCGACGGTCTCGAACGAGTCGGCCATCGTTCGGCTCATCGCCGGACAGTTTCCTCGTTCGCCGGCTTCAGCGCCCGAAGAGCCTCGAGCTCCTCCGCCGTCGGCGGCTGCACCGGCCGGAGCTCGTCGGCGAGCCTGAGCTCCCACGCGGTCGCCTCGCGAGCCTCCTCCGGGGTGACGTCGGGGTAGAGCGCGGTCATCGTCAGCTCTCCGCTCTCGGGATCCGGCTCGAGCACACCGAGGTCGGTGACGACGCACGTTACGCCGACACCTCCGCCCTGCCCGTGAGGGCGGCCCAGGCTCGTGAGGAAGTCGAGCTGCTCGACGAACGCTCTGGGCGTCTGGCGGAGCATCACGAACACCTCCTTGCACCAGGAGGCGATCTCCGGCGCGCCGCCGGCCCCGGGCAGACGGACCTGCGGCTGGTCGTAGTCGCCGATGACGGTGCTGTTCAGGTTTCCGAACCGGTCGATCTGCGCGGCTCCGAGGAATCCGACGTCGATCCACCCGCCCTGGAGCCAGTAGCTGAAGATCTCCGGGACCGAGACCACCGTGTCCGCGGTCTCGGCGAGCTCCCCGTCGCCGATCGAGAGCGGCAGCCGGCTCGGCTTCGCGCCGATCGCTCCGCTCTCGTAGATCAGGACGCAGTCCGGTGCGTGCGTGGCGCGCGCGAGGTTCGCCGCCTGGCTCGGCAACCCGATCCCGACGAAGCAGACCGCGCCGTCCCTCAGCCGCCGGGCGGCAGCGACGGACATCATCTCGTCGGCTGTGTAGGACTCCACCTGCGTCAAACGGGGGTCGCCTCGCTCTCCCGCAGGATGCGGTGGTACTCGGCGACGTCCGTCGTGTCGAGCACGTGGGACTGCATCCAGGCGAGGAACCGGTCGCGGTCGCGGCTGATGCCGTCCCAGCTGACGTAGAACGCGTTGTCCCGGTCGTAGTAGCCGTGCGAGTACGACGGGTGAGCACCGCCGGGGCACTCGCAGACGGCGGTCACCGTCCAGGCCGGCAGCTGCGTCGACCCGGGCTTCTGATCCAGCTCCTCGACGATCTCCTCCACGGTCACGATCGAGCGCTTGGCGCCGAGCACGACCTCCTTCTGCACCCCGCTGATCCCCCAGAGCTGGACGTTTCCCCTGGCGTCCGCCTGCTGCGCGTGGATGACCCCGACGTCGGGTCGGATCGCCGGGACGGCGGCGAGCCGCTCGCCCGTGAACGGGCACGTGACCCAGCCGACGTTCGTCCGCTCGGCGAGACCGGTGCCCTCGTAGCCGCGGACGAGGCCGAACGGGAGGTTCGACGCGCCGGCCGCGTAGCCGGCCGCCATCCCTGCGTGCGAGTGCTCCTCCAGCTCGAGCGGGGCGGGCCAGTCGTGCTCGACGGCATCCCGCAGCCGGTGGAGCGACCCGACCCCGGGGTTGCCGCCCCACGAGAAGACCAGCTTCTGCGCGCAGCCCATGCCGATGAGCTGGTCGTAGACGACGTCGGGCGTCATCCGGACCAGGGTCAGCCGACGCTTGCCCTGCCGGATCAGCTCGTGGCCTGCGGCGTGCGGGATCAGGTGCGTGAAGCCCTCGAGCGCAACGACGTCGCCGTCGTTGACGAGCTCTCCGACCGCCTGGTCGAGCGGAACGATCTCCGCCACTCCGAACCCCCGCGTCTAGAAGGGGAACGGGTGCGGACCGCTCTGGACGGTCACCCAGTGGATTTCGGTGAACTCGTTGATCGCAGCCGTGCCGCCGAAGCGACCGAAGCCGCTGCCCTTGACGCCGCCGAACGGCATCTGCGGCTCGTCGCCCACCGGCTGGTCGTTCACGTGGACGATCCCCGACTGGATCCTCTGGGCCAGCGCGAGCCCGCGGTCGGGATCGGACGTGATGATTCCCGCCGAGAGGCCGTAAGCGGTGTCGTTCGCACGGTCGACGGCCTCGTCGGCGTCTCCCACCACCTCGATCGACGCGACCGGCCCGAACGTCTCCCTCTGGGCGAACTCCGAGTCCCGCGGTACGTCCGTGAGGAGCGTGGCGTGGTAGACCGAGCCGTCCGCCTCGCCGCCGGCGAGCACCTTCGCTCCCTTCTGGACCGCATCGTCCACGCGGCTCTTCACGGTCGAGACGGCGTCCTCGGTGATCAGCGGCCCGATGATCGTGTCCTGCTCGCCCGGATTGCCGGCCTTGAGCCCCTTCGTCTTCTCGACCAGGCGCTGGACGAAATCGTCGGCGATCGGCTTCTCCACGATGATCCTGCGCGCGGACATGCAGATCTGACCCTGGTGGAAGAACGAGCCGAACGCCGCCGCGTCCACGGCGTACTCCAGGTCGGCGTCGCCAAGGACGACGAGCGGGTTCGACCCGCCCAGCTCGAGGACGACGCGCGTCAGGTTCCGGCCGGCGGCCTCTGCGACCTTGCGACCCGTCTCGGTCGAGCCGGTGAAGTTGATCACCCGGACGTCCGGGTGCTCGGCGAACTCCTCGCCGATCGGCCCTGCCTCTCCGGGTGCGTGCGTGACGATGTTCAGCACGCCCTCGGGGAGCCCGGCCTCGGAGAAGATCTCGCCCCAGATGAGACCGCCGACGTACGGCGAGTGCTCCGACGGCTTCAGCACCACCGTGTTTCCGAGCGCGAGCGGAGCGGTGATCGCGCGGGCCGACAGGATCTGCGCCGCGTTCCACGGCGCCATCGCCGCCACGACCCCGACCGGGCGTCGCAGCCCCATGGCGAACGCTCCGGTGTCGGACGGGATGATCTCGCCGGTCGGCTGGTACGGGAGCGCCGCCGCCTGCCTGAGGAGGCCGGGGACAAAGTGCAGCTGGAACATCGCCATGCCGAAGGTGGCGCCCGTCTCGCGAGTCAGCCACGAGACGACCTCGTCTCCCCGCGCCTCCAGGATGTCCGCTGCCTTGAGAAAGATCTGCTGGCGCGCGGCGGGCGGAGTCACCGACCAGGCAGGAAACGCCGCCGAGGCCGCTTCGATCGCGCGGCGCGCGTCCTCGCGGGTGCCGGCCGGAACGGTGGCGACCACATCCCCGGTGAACGGGTCCGTGTCCTCGAACGTGTTCCCTCCCTCTGCGGCTGTCCACTCCCCACCGATGTGGAGACCGCGGACGGGGCTCTCGACTGCGCTGGCCGTCATCTCAGGCTCCTCCTCGCGTTCGCAATGAGAACAAGAATCCGTTTACCGAACCGCACTCTCCCATCGGCGCCGAGACCGTGTCAAGCGCTACCGACCGCGCTCGCCGGCCCTCCCGACACGCTGAGGTCGACCTCGATCGCCTCGGCCGTCCCGAGCAGCTTGGGGACGACCTCCCGGCGAAGGGCGGGCATGGTCATCCGCGTCGCATGCACCGACATGTTGAGCGCGGCGAAGACCCGGCCGGAGGCGTCGCGGATCGGGACGGCAGCGGATCGGACGCCCTCCTCCAGCTCCTGGTCTACGGCTGCCCAGCCCAGCTCACGGACTTCCTCGATCCGCTCCCTGAGCGCTGCCCGGTCGGGCACGGTCATCGCCGTCAACGGCTCGATCTCGATCCGGCCGAGCCGCTCGTCGAGCGCGTCCGGCTCGAGGCCGGCCAGAAGCACGCGCCCCATCGACGTCGCATACGCGGGGAAGCGGGTTCCGACCGCGATGATGATGGTCATGATCCGCTGCGTCGGCACGCGGGCGACGTAGACGACATCGAGATCGTCAAGGACGGCGACAGACGAGGACTCGTTCACCTCGGCGACGAGCGCCTCCATGTGCGGCTGGGCGACCTCCGGGAGGCTGAGCGCAGACAGATACGCATACCCGAGCTCCAGCACGCGGGGCCGCAGCGAGAACGTGTTGCCGTCTTGCCGGACGTACCCGAGCCGGACGAGCGTCAGCAGGAACCGCCTCGCCGCCGCGCGCGTGAGGCCCGTCGCCCGCGCGACGTCGCTCAGCCGGAGCTCGGGGCTCTCGGCGCCGAACGCGCGAATCACTGCCAGCCCGCGCTCGAGCGACTGGACGTAGTCCGGGTTCCGTCCAGGGGTGGCCTCCATGTGAACGGATGTTCTCATACCGAACTTCTGCACCCGTGATACTGCGCGCCGTGAGCGGCGGGACGGTGCGCGACGCGACATTCGAGGTCCTCCGGGAGCGGGGCCTGACGACGATCTTCGGCAACCCCGGCTCGACCGAGGTGCCGTTCCTCACGGACTTCCCGGAGGATCTGCGCTTCGTGCTCGGCCTGCACGAGGGCTCGGTCGTAGGCCTCGCGACGGGTTGGGCGATCGGGCGAGGCGAGCCGGCCCTCGCCCTCCTCCACACCACCGCGGGCCTGGGCAATGCGGTCGGTGCGCTCGCCACTGCCCGTGTCAACCGAGCGCCGCTCGTCGTCCTCGTCGGCCAGCAGGACCGCCGCCACCTCGCCTTCGAGCCGTTCCTCACCGGGAGGCTCCGCGGGCTCGGCGGCGAGTATCCGGTCTGGGTCGACGAGCCTGTTCGCGCGCAGGACGTTCCCGGCGCGATCGCCCGCGCTGCGCACGAGGCCCAGACGCAGCGCGGGCCGGCGCTGGTGGTCGTGCCGATGGACGACTGGGGGGAGCCCGCCGACGAGGATCGTGAGGACGCGGCGCCTACGCGCGTCATTCGGGCCGCCGCCGCCGACCCGGCCGCGGTGGAGCAGCTCACCCGGTTTCTCGACAACGCCCGGGCACCGGCGCTGGTCGTCGGCGCGGGAGCCGACGACGCCGAGACGTGGGAAGCCCTCGTCGGCCTCGCCGAGCGGCTCGTCGCCCCGGTCTTCCAGGAGTCGTTCGGCGCGCGGGCCGGCTTCCCGCAAGACCACCGCCTCTTTGCGGGCGTGCTTCCGGCGGACCGCCCGCGGCTGCGCGAGCGGCTCGCACCCTACGACGCGATCCTGGTGGTCGGCGCGCCCGCCTTCCGTCAGTCGCCGTACGCCCCGGGCCGCTTCACGGAGCCCGGGACGAGGATCGCGGTCGTCGGTGACAACGCCGACGAGGTTCAGCGCAGCCCGGCCGAGCTCGCGGTCCTCGCTCCTCCGGCCGCCGTGTGCCGGGCGCTCGCCGAACGACTCCCGCAGCGGAATGCGGCGCCGCCGGAGCCCTACCGTCCTCCACCCCCGCCCGATCCTCCTCCCGCGGGCGAGGCACTCCGGGCCGGCCACGTGCTCGCCGCGCTGGCGGAGCGGCTTCCCGACGAAGCAGTCGTCGTCGAGGAAGCGCCGGTCGACCGCCCGGAGCTCCACGACCGCCTCCTCGCGCGCAGGCCGCTGGGGTTCCTGAGCGCGGCGATGGGCGGGCTCGGGTTCGCGCTCGCGGGGGCGACAGGCGTCCGCATGGCGCTTCCGGACCGGCCCGTCGTCGCCGTCGTCGGCGACGGGTCGGCCCTCTACGGCATCCAGGCGCTGTGGAGCGCTGCGCACTACGGCGTCGGGCCGCTGTTCGTGATCCTGTCCAACGGCGGGTACGCGATCATGGACCGGCTCGCGGAGCGCCAAGGTGGGCGCGGGGCCTGGCCGGCTTTCGACGTCGACATCGCCGGGCTCGCCCGCGCGCAGGGCTGCGACGCGCAGCGGATCACGGAGCACGGCGAGCTGCTCGAGACGCTCGACGAGGTCGTGCCGACGCTCACTCGCCGAGAGCAGCCGCTGCTCCTCGACGTCGTGATCGCGCCGACGGAGACGTTCGCGCCTTGAGGCGGGGAGGACGCCGCGAAGGCGCCCTCCCCACCGACTGCGCTACGTAACGCGGAAGCTCTTCTTCGCGCCCGGGGTCGAGGACGACCAGTACCGGTAGGTCCCTCGCCGCAGGTTCAGGGTCCAGGTGCTGCGACCGCGCCCGCGGAGGCTCGTGCGCCGGTTGACGCCCGGTCCCTTGAGGACGAAGTCCCGGTTTCGCAGGTTGTCCGTCACGACGAACGTGTACGGGCCGGCGGTCAGCCGCGTCACCGACCGTCCCTCGAGCCGCAGCAGCACACGCCGGGGCTGCACGGTGCCCTGGAGCACCAGACCGCTCGCGATGCTGTTCGGCACGAGCTGCCGGAGATTCGGCGCGCGTGTGATCACGTCGTACTTCCGCGCATAGCCGGCGAGCTGGCTCAGCTTGCCCCGGTCGATCACGGGGCTCCAGATCGGCAGCCGCGAGTTCTGCGCATTGGCCGGGAGCATCGCCCGCACCTCGTCCGGATGGGACTGGGCATAGCTGAGCGACCGGTTGATCGCCTTTCGGAACCGCTCGGCAAGCGCCGGGTTCCGCGACCGCCAGCTCTGACGGGCCGCGTAGCCGCCGATCGGCCAGTAGCGACCGAGCACCGGGCCCGGGGCCATGACGATCCGTGCGTTGTCGACGTTCAGGCCCTGCGAGAGGAACGGCTCGGGGACCCAGATTGCATCGACCTGGCCGTTGTTCAGCGCCGATCGCATCTGCGGGAACGGGATCGCCGTCAGCCGGTACGAGTTCGGCCTGACGCCCTGTTTCTCGAGCGCGGCCTTGATCATCACCTCGCCCACGCCCTTGAGCGCGTTGACCGCGATCGTCTTCCCGGCAAGGTCGCGCGAGGTGCGAATCGAGCTCGAGCCCTTGACCAGGATGTTCTGCCAGTTGTCGGCCTGCCCGACTCCCTCGACCTCGCTCGCCGCGACGAGCGTCATCGGGATGTTGTTCGTGACGGCGATGAACATCGGCACGAAGCCGAGGTAGCCGATGTCGCCATTGTTGTTCGCCATCGCGAGGACGACGTCGTTGCCGCTCTGCAGGGTCGTCTTCTTGATCTCGATCCCCTGCTGCGAGAAGAACCCCTTCCGGATCCCGATGTCCAGCGGGAACCCGTTGGCGATCGGCAGGGTGACCACCCTGACCTCGGTGGTCTGAACCGGTGCGCTCGCGGCGGCGCCCCCGAAGACCGCCAAGGCGACGATGGCACCTGCAACCGATGCCAGGAACAAGACGCGTGCACGACGAACGCGTGCCGCTCCGCTCATGCTCGACCTCCCTTTCGAAAGAACAGCTCGCACGTGCTAACCCCCTTCTCGGACGGCCTCGAGCACCGGCTCGTCCGCTTCAGTTTCGTCCCCCTGCTCCCGCTTGATCAAGCGGTAGACGCGGCCGCGAAGGTGCGTGAAGTCCGGAAGCTCCTTCGTCCTGATCTGGTCCCGCGGGAAGGGCAGGTCGACGCCGATGATCTCCTTCACTTCGGTTGGTGCATGGGTGAGAACCACGACGCGATCCGACAGGTACACGGACTCGTCGATGTCGTGCGTGACGAACACGATCGTCACTGCAAACTCCTCCCGCACGCGCAGGACGAGGTCCTCGAGATCGCCGCGGGTCTGGGCGTCGACCGAGGCGAACGGCTCGTCCATCAGCAGGATCGACGGCTGGTACGCGAGCGCCCTCGCGATCGCGACTCGCTGCTGCATGCCGCCGGAGAGCTGCCACGGATAGTGGTCGATGAAGCCCGTGAGGCCGACGGCCTCGAGCGCCTCCTCGACGAGCGCCTTCCGCTGACTTCGGCCGAGGGACTTGTGGCGCAGGGGCAGGACGACGTTCTTGCGGACCGACAGCCACGGCATGAGCGACCGACCGTACTCCTGGAAGACAAAGCCCATCTCCTCCGGGGGCCCGGTCACACGCTTCCCGCGGAGGAGCACCTCGCCGCTGCTCGGGCGCAGGAGCCCGCCGACGCACTTCAGCAGGGTCGTCTTGCCGCAGCCGGACGGGCCGACGACGCAGACGAACTCGCGCTCGGCGACCGAGAAGGACACGTTCTCGATCGCCCTCGTCGCCTTGGCGCCGGCACCGTACGTCTTGCCGAGGTTCCTGATCTCGAGGACGGGACCGCCGTTCTGACTCACTGAGCGGCCACCGCCCGCCAGCCCCGGTGCCAGCGCAGCACCCGGCGCTCGATCAGCAGGAGGAGCAGGTTCAGGAGATATCCGAGCAACCCGATCAGGAGGATCGTGGCCCACATGGGCACGAGTTGGAAGGTGTTCTTCGAGATCAGCAAGACGTACCCCACCCCACTCGTGCTCGAGAAGTACTCGGTCAGCACCATCATGATCACCGCGAGCGGGAGGCTCGTGCGCATCCCCGCGAAGATCTGCGGGAGGGCGGCCGGCACCACGATGCTGCGGATCCGCTCCAGACGCCCCACTCCGTAGGAGCGGGCCGTGTCGATCAGGGTCGGGTCGATGCCTCGAACGCCGTCGATCGTGTTCAGCAGGATCGGGAAACAGGCAGACGAACGCGATGAACGCGACCTTCTGACGGTTCCCGATCGAGTGCAGGAGCACGATCGAGATCGGGATCAGCGCCGGCGGCGGCATCGCCCGCCACCACTCGATGTGCGGCATCGCCAGCATTCGCCCCCGGCGCGAAAGGCCCAGCGGAATCCCGAGGATGACCCCCACGGCGACCGCGATCAAGAACCCGAGCAAGATCCTCGTCAGGCTCGGCACGAGGTGCAGCTCAACCTGGGAGAAGAGCCACATCTCGCGGAACTCGGTCGAGGATGGTCGACAGGCGCGGGAACATCGGATCGTTGGCGCGGGTCGTCCACACCTGCCATGCCGCCAGGATCGCGATCGGAACCGCGATCTCCGCCGCGATCGCGGAGGCCTGGTAGAGCCGCCTGCCCGATCACGTGCTCGCCGCCCGCTGGGACGGATGCCACCGCAAGGCCCAGCGCTCGATCGCCGCGAAGACGACGTAGATCGCGAGACCGAGGAAGCCGGTGGCGAGCGCCAGCGCGTACACCTGAACGGTGAGCCCGAACGACTCGGCGACGTTCATGAGCGCGCCGAGGCCCGGGATGCCCATGAAGAGCTCCGCAGTGAACGCGAGGATCAAGGCGACCGAAGACGAGATGCGCAGCCCCGTGGCGATGTACGGCACGGCGCTCGGCAGCTTGATGCGATAGAGACGCTCGACGCGGCCCATCCCGAAGGACCGCGCGGTGTCGAGCGTGACCGGGTCGACGTCCCGGACACCGTAGATCGTCTGGATGAGCAGAGGCCAGAACGCGCCGAAGGCGGCCAGGAAGATCTCACTCCTCAGCGTCGTCCCGAGGGTCAGGAAGAGCAGCGGGATCAGCGCCGCCGACGGAATCGGGCGCAGGAACTCGACCGGGACCCGGACGGCCCGGAGGGCGAACTGGCTCGACCCGAGGACGATCCCGATCGGAACGGCGAGCGCGATCGCGATACCGAGACCGAGAGCCCATCCCCTCACGGTCTGGCCGAACGCGGTCCAGAAGGCCCGGGTGTGCATCATCGACCAGAGCTCCTGGAAGGTGGTCGTCATCGCCGGGAGGTCCTGCTCGGAGATCAGGCCCGACGTCGAGGCGTACTGCCACAGACCCAGGAACGCGGCGATCGACACGGCGCCGAGGAAGATCGGCGTCAAGCGTGCGACGACGGGGCTCAAAGTCGCTCGAACTCCCGAGACCGAGCGTGTCGTCGCTACGTCCGCAGCAGACACGGCGTAGTCCTAACACGTTTCCGGGGGCTATGTACGCAAACCGGGCCGTTGTTCGCATTGAGAACAACGGCCCGGCACGGCAGACTGGTGGTAGTCAGAAGATCTTCATCTCGAGGCCGGCAAGCGGCTCGCCGCCGGTCTCGGTGACGAGCCACGTGTCCTGCATGTAGAGGCACTCGCGCCCATCCTCGGAGATGGCGTGCGGGTGCAGAGAGAACACCATTCCCGCCTCCAGCTCGGTCTCGACGCCTTCTCCGATCTTGGGGAACTCGATCATCGTCATCCCGATCGAATGGCCCGTGACGTGACCGAGGTGATAGCCGCGGTCGTGGAAGCCCTTCGAGACCGTGCGGTGGACGTCGTGCGCCGTCGCGCCTGGACGAAGCGCCTCCTTTGCGGCTTCGAAGTACTCCGCGTAGGCGTCGAACATCCGTGAGACCTCGGCGCTGGGCGAGCCGAGCGCCCGCGAGACCTCGACCCAGTGACCGCCCGGCCCGGCGATCTCGAGCGACGGGATGCAGAAGTCCTGGAGGACGATGTCGTCGCGAGCGATGGCGAACTCCGGCCCGACGAGCACCATGTTCATCGTCAGGCGGCCGCAGCCCTCGTCGATGAAGAGGCGCTCCGCCGGGGCGAGCACCTCCGCGGCCGACTTCCCCGCCGCATAGGCCTCGCGGAAGGCGTGGAAACCCGCGGTGTTGATGCGAACGCTGTCGCGCACGGAGTCGAGCTCCTCGTCGCTCTTCACGGCCCGCGCGTGGTCGAACTCGAGGTCCCACGGCACGAGCTCGACCCGATCGCGCAGGGCGGCGAAGTCCCGCACCGTCATCACGTAGTCGAGGCCGTAGACACCCACTCGCTTGCCCGCGAGGCGATCGACGAGCCATTCCCCGGGGAGGTCTGCGAACACCTGGTCGTCGATCCAGCTCGTCCCATGCTCCCCGACGTAACGGGCCTCGGTCGGGAAGACGATCGTCGGGTCGCCGTCGACCGGCAGGACGACGTAGGCGTAGCGGTGGACGATCTGGAAGCCGGAGAGGTAGGTGACCTGTCCCTCGAAACCCGTGTACTCGGTACCGCAGACGAGCGCGGCGTCGAGGCCGTCGCGGCCCAGCGCCTCACGGATCCGCGAGTAGCGGCGATCGACGTCCGCCTGGCTCACGCGGCCCACGAGCGCTCCAGTCCCTTGATCAGCGCGGTCACGGCGTCGTTCAGCGGCGTCGGGACCCCGTGCTCCCGGCCAAAGCGCACAAGCCCTCCGTTGAGGAAGTCGATCTCGGTCTGCCGTTTCGCCTCGACGTCCTGGAGCATGCTCGCCTTGTGGTCGTAGGCCACGTCGGGCCTGGCCGCGTGGTCGATCAGCCGCTCGGGATCATCGTCCAGCTCGATCCCCTGTGCGGCGGCAACCGCCTTCCCCTCGTCCACGAGGCCGCTGACGAGCGCGCGCAGCGCAGAGTCCTCGCAGACCCGCCCGTGCGTCAGCCCCGTGAGTGCGCCAATCGGGTTCGTGGCCGCGTTGAAGATCAGCTTGCGCCACTGCGGGCCGCGGGCGTCCGCCACGGCCTCGGTCGGCATGCCTGCGCGGGTGCAGGCTTCCGCGAGCCGCTCGATCTCACCCATCGCCGCGGGGCGGGGCTCGAACGGGCCGATCGTCGTGTCGCCCTTGACATCCCACTGAACATGTCCCGGCTCGAGGACCTTTCCGGCGGGGAACGTCGTCCCGCGGATCACGCGCTCGACGTGCTCGGCGATCGCCTCCTCGTTCCCGACCCCGTTCTGCACCGAGCAGGCACTGCCGGCTGCAAAGGCATGCGCGACCGCGGCGACCGCGTCGCCCGTGTGCATGCTCTTCGTCGCGACGATCCCGAAGTCGCAGGCCGGGACTTCCCCCGGGTCGCTCGTCGCCCGCGGCCGGCCGACGACCTCCCCGGCGCCACTGAGCCGCAGGCCGTGCTCGTTGATCGCGCGCACATGGTCGTCCCAGACGTCGAAGGCCCAGACCTCCACGTCCTCGAGCTGGGCGAGATTGGCCGCAAAGAGCCCGCCGACAGCCCCGCAGCCCACGATGCAGACCCTCACCGCACGAGGCGGAACTCCCGGCCGCCGGTCAACCCGCTGGGACGAAGGATCAGCATGAGCGCCATGATCGCGCCCAGGAAGATCAGCCGCGTGCCCTGCGGAAGGTCGAGCGAGATCCCGACGTCGACGCCCTGCTCGGCCTCGATCAGGAACGCGTCGAGCGCGCTGACCACGAGCGCGCCGACGACGGCGCCCCACAGGCTCGTCAGCCCGCCGATCACGAGCATCGCCAGGGTCAGGAAGGTGAGCTCGAGGTAGACCTGCTCCGTCGTGATCGACCCGAGCAGGTGCACGAGCATCGCACCCGCGAGGCCGGCCAGCGCACCTGACACGACGAAGGCCCAGAGCCGTTCGCGGTGGACGTTCACGCCCACTCCGCGCGCCGCCGCTGGATCCTCGCGGGACGCGCGCAGGCGGCGCCCCAGCCGGCTGCGCTGGTAGACGAACGCCGCGGCGACGACGACGAGCGCGCCGACCGTGGCCTGCACGGCGTCCGTGGTCTCGGGCACGAGCGAGAGCGTCGTCGCGCCCGGCCCGATCTTGGTCCACTCGCGGAGGATGTTGTGCGTGACCTCGAGCACCGCGAAGGTCGCGATGCCGGCCGCGAGCCCGGAGAGCCGCATGAGCGGCAGCCCCACGACGAGTGCAAAGAGCCCGCCCGCCGCGGCTGCGAGCAGCAGCGAGGCGAGGTTCCCGACCGTGTGGTCGCGAAGGATCGGGAAGAGCTCGGGAAGGACGCCGGTCTTCGACTCGAGCGGGATGGTCATGATCCCGGCCAGGAAGGCGCCGACAGCGACGAAGCTCATCTGGCCGAACGACAGGACGCCGGAGTTGCCGATGAAGACGTAGATCGCGACGACGATCGCGACCGACACCAGCGCGTTCAAGAAGTAGATCTCGGTCGAGCTCGAGACGTAGGTCGAGCCGATACCAACGGCGACCACGAGGATCGCGGGGGCGATCACCTGCTGGAGGTCGACGAGGCGCCTCACACGCGTTCCACCGGGCCTCTCCCCCACGCAAACAGCCCGGCGGGCCGGATCAGCAGCACGAGGATCACGAGCGCGAACACCACGGACGGCAGGAACACCGTCTGCTCTGTCGGCAGCGCGCCGTAGATCACCCCGGTCGTGAAGCCGATCGCGAAGCCCCCGAGCGTCGCGGTCCAGAGCCGGTCGATGCCGCCGACGACGACCCCCACGAGCACCACGATCGTGTCCCGCAACGCGAAATCGGGCCCGACGAACGGGAACTGCACCGTCAGGATCACCGCGACGATCGCAGCCAGGATCCCCGAGAGGAAGACGGCGAAGCCGATCACGCGGTTGGCCCGCACGCCGAGCAGCCGGGCGGTGCCGAAGTCGGCGGCCGCGGCGCGCATGTGGAGCCCGATCGTCGTCCGCAGGAGCAGAAGCGCAAGCAGCCCAAGGGCGGCCGCGGCGACGATCACGGCCACGATCGTGATCTTGCGGACGTCGACGCCGTGGATCGTCGTGGGCTGGTTCAGCGGCGCGATCGAGGTCGCGATCTCGCCGATCGTGTTGTCGCGGATGTCCACGAGCAGCGCGATCGCCTGGAGCATGAAGGCGATCGCGAAGGTGGCGACGAGCATCACCGCGGGCGTGGCGCCCCTCAGGGGCCGGAAGACGACCCTGTCCATGACGAGCGAGAGGGCGACGACGACCACGAAGCAGGCGACGATGCTCCAGACGACGCGCCAGTGGGCCGTGAAGGCGAGCGTGTAGGCGCCGGCCATGACGAGCTGGCCGTACGCGAAGTTGACGAGGCGGAGGACGCCGAAGACGAGCCCGATCCCGACCGCCATCAGGGCGTAGACGGCCCCGAGACCGACAGCGTCGGCCAGGGTCTGCGCGTCGACGACGGCGAAGAGCGTGCCGGTCATCCCGCGAAGTAGGCGGCGACCATCTTCTCCGTGTCGCCGGCGTCGTCGGGGCCGAGGGTGAGGCGGAGCTCGCCGTTCGCGAGCACGTGCGTGCGGTCGGCAAGCGCGACCGTCCGTTGTGCGCGCTGCTCGACGAGGAGGACGGCGAAGCCGCCGTCGCGGATATCGGCGAGCGTCGCGAAGACGTCGTCCACCAGTGACGGCGCGAGCCCGAGCGACGGCTCGTCGAGAAGCAGGACATCGGGCTGGGCGACCAGCGCCCGGCCGATCGCGAGCTGTTGCTGCTGACCGCCGGAGAGCACTCCGGCCTGTCGCCGGCGATACTCATGGAGGACCGGGAAGAGCTCGTAGGCCCCGGCGAGGGCGCTCTTTCTCCGTCTGCCGCGCCGCGCCGAAAGCCCCAGCCGAAGGTTCTCCTCGACGGTGAAGTCCGGGTAGATCCGCCGGCCCTCCGGGACAAGAGCGACACCGCGGTGGGCGATCGACTCGGGCGTGCGGCCGAGGACCGACGACCCGTCGACGGTGACCGAGCCCGGTGCGCGCCCGGACCAGCCCCATGATCGCGTGCAGCGTCGTCGACTTGCCGGCGCCGTTCGGCCCGATCAGGCCGACGATCTCCCCCTTGCCGACGTCGAGCGAGAGATCGCGAACGGCCGGCACGGCGCCGTAGCGCACCTCCAGGTCCCGGACCGAGAGCGCGGCCGCCTCAGCCACCTGCATCCTCCTCCGCCACCGCCGACTCGCCGAGGTAGGCGGCGGCCACGTCGAGGTTGCCGCGGATCTCCACGGGCGTCCCGTCCGCCAGCGTCCGCCCCTGGTCGAGGACGACGATGCGGTCGCAGACGCTCATGACGAGCGCCATGTTGTGGTCGATCAGCAGCACGCCGGCGCCGTACTCGTCACGGACCGAGCGCACCACGGAGGCGAAGTCCGGCACCTCCGCCTCGGGCAGTCCGGCCGCGGGCTCGTCCATCAGAACGAAGCGCGGCTCGGTCGCAAGGGCGCGCGCGACGCCGAGCCGCCGCTCGTCGCCATGGGCGAGCACCCCGGCCGGCGCCTGCTCCTGCCCCTCCAGGCCGAGGAGCCCCAGCAGCTCGTCCGCCCTCCGCCGCGCCTTGCGCGGCCCTGCCCCGACGCCGATCGCCGCGACCTCGACGTTCTCTCGCACCGACAGGTCCCGGAAGGAGCGGCTGTGCTGGAAGGTCCGCGCGAGACCGGCTCTGGCCCGCCGGTGCGCACTCCAGCGCGTGATACGGCGGCCGGCCAGCTCCACGGATCCCGCCGTCGGGGAGTCGAACCCGGTCAGGACGTTCACGAGCGTCGACTTCCCGGCGCCGTTCGGGCCGATCAGCCCGACGACCTCGTGCCGATGCAGCTCGAGCGTGACGTCCTGGAGCGCCCGAACGCCCTCGAACGACCGCGAGACGGAGGAGGCCCGGAGGGTGTCTCCGGGCCTCCTCTCCGCCTGAGCGGCGGTGGGTTGGTCGCCCAACGTCGCTAGAGCTTCGGGACGACCTTCGCGGTCACCATCCCGACACGCTTGCCCTTGTTGTTCTGAACCTGGATCACGCGGTATGCGCGCCCGAACACCGTGTGCAGCTGCGGCGAGAAGCTCACTCTGCCGGAGATCGTCGGCACCTTCTTGAACTTCTCCATCTGCGCCGCGAGCCTCGCGCCGTTCGTCGAGCCTCCGGCCCGCCTGATCGCAGCGATGACGCCGTCGATCGCAGCGGGGCCGGTGACGAACCCGCCCGTGCCCGCCTTGACCTGGACGGCCAGGCGCCGAACGGCCGGATTCGGATCGTCGCCGAAGACCGACGCAAAGGTCACGGCGTAGTAGTTGGTGATGCGGGGGTTCTGTGTCACCCAGTACGTCCCGTCCCCGGCCCAGGAGTTGAGCACCGGCGTCTGGTTCCCGAGCGAGCGGAAGCCCGACGCGAATGCCGGGAGCTCGCCGAACGCCGTGGACGTGACGTAGACGGCCGCACGGCGCTGGTTCAGTCGGTTGACCGCGTTCTGGACGTTGTTCGCCCCGGTCGCGTAGCTCTCACGCCCGACGATTCGGCCGCCCAGCTGCGTGTACCGCTTTTCGAACGCCGTGACGACGTTCTTGAAGTAGACGAGCAGTGTGTTCGTGCCGAGCCCGGCGGTGCGCCAGCCGCGCCGGATCGCGTACTCCGCCATCGCGGAGCCCTCGTCCTGCGCGACGTTCCCGAAGCTGAAGGCCAGCTTGCCCTTGGCCCGGCCGAAGCGCTTGGGGCCCATCTGGTCCGTGCCGATGCACGGCGCGATCGTGAGCTTCCCGCGGTTGATCGCCTCCTGGACGACCGGCGTCGCGAAGTCCACGTCGCAGGTCACGAAGATGACGTGCGCCCCCTTGCCGAGGAGGTTCCTCGCACACGACTTGGCGCGGGCCGGGTTGTTGTTGTTCGTGTCGCAGGTGTCGATTCGGATCGGCCTGCCGCCGACGCCGCCCTTCGCGTTGATCTGGCGCACGTGGATGCGGGCGGCGGCAAGAGCCGGCCCGTCGAACGGCGCCATGTTGCCCTTGCTGTCGAACGCCCAGCCGATGACGATGGCCGGTCTCGTCGCCGCCGAGCTATCGCTGCTCGCGCCTCCGAGCGCCGCCAGCGCCAGTGCAGTTCCAACGAGGAGCGCCGCAGCGACCCCCCACCTCGTCTTGCGCATGTTGCTCCTCCCGCCTCAGATCAGGACAGATTTCGAGAGATCGAGCTAGATACTGAACGTATGGGGAACCGCGGTCAATCGGATGCCCACGAGGCTTCTCGCGCCTTGACGAGCCGGTACATCGCAGTCTGCAGCGGGACCGCGACACCGAGCCGCTCAGCCTCCCGCACGAGGGCGCCGGTGATCTGGTCGACTTCCGTCGGGCGGTGCGCCTCGACGTCCTCGAGCATCGAGGGGTAGTGGCGGCTGCCGCGACGCGTCGCGAGCACGTTCATCTCCCACGGGTCCTCGTGGAGCTCGACTCCGGCGGCGGCTGCGACCTGCTTGCCCTCGTCCATGAGGTCCTGGACGAGGCTGCCGAGATCCTCGAGACGCTCCTGCTGCGCGAAGTGCGGGTCGTGCGGCAGGCCGGTGAGCGCGGCGACCGTGTTCACCGTCGAGTTGAAGATCAGCTTCGACCACTGCGCCGGGCGGAGATCTTCGAATGCCCGCGCCTTCAGCTCCGACGCGACCAGCAGCCCGGCGATCTCCTCCACCACCGCGTACGGCGTCCCCTCGTACGGGCCGAGCCATGTTTCCGTGTCGAGGATGTATTCAACGTGGTCGTCCGCGTGCCGCGTCCCACTCATGAAGGTGACGGCGGAGACGAGCTGCCAGGGGCCGTGGCGGCGGGCGATCTCCTCCGCGCCGAGGCCGTTCTGCACCGTCATCACCGTGGCCGCCGGCCAGTGACCGGCGAGGCGCGCGAGCGCCGGTTCGAGTTCAGTCGTCTTCGTCGCGACGATGACGAGGTCCGGCTCGAGAAGTTGCGCGGGCTCCGTCGTCGCTGCCACCTCGGCGACGAAGTCGTGGCGGCCCGAGACCCGGAGGCCGTTTTCGCCGAGGGCGCGCGCATGCTCCTCCCTCCGGCACAGAACGGACGTTGCGGCCACCCGGGAGAGGTGCGCCGCATAAAGGCTGCCGATGACCCCGGCGCCGACTACGCAGACACGCGAGATAGCGCCTCCACTCCGCGCCTGGCGAGCTCCCGCGGGTCTTCCTTCCACAGCGAGTCCGGAAGCTCGGGGTCGGAGAAGATCTCGAGGTCCAGGAAGCCGTCCCAGCGCAGGGCGTCCAGGATCGGTGCGTAGTCGACCGTGCCATCGCCAGGGAGGACGCGGTCGTTCGTGTTCCGCGTCGGCTCGCGCCAGTCGGCCAGGTGGACGCCGACGATGCGTTCGCGGTGCCGTTCGATCTGCTCCAGGGGCTGGTTCCAGAGATGCCAGCTGTCGTACATGAGGCCGACGTCCGGCCGGCCCGCCTCGTCGAGCAGAGCGGCCGCCTCGTCCAGCGAGGTCGGGATCGTCCAGAAGTCGGCGTATTCCCTCTGGATCGGCTCGAGCGCGATGCGTACTCCATGCCGGGCGCCCGCGTCGGCAATCGCGCGGATGCCGTCGAGCACTGCCTCGCGCTCCTCTCCCGGCCCGGTGAGGAAGAGCATCCCGCTCGGCTCGAACGGCGCGAGCCGCTCGATTCCCTTCGTGATCGCCTCGATGCGCTCTGCCGGGTCGGCAGGGCCCTCCATCAGGGGTAGTGGAAGGATCGACGGCACTTCGGGGACCGCGGTCGCGGCCCGAAGCCCGCTCGCGTGGAAGCGCTCGAGCGAGTCGCCGTCGAGCTTCATCTCCCAGATCCCGATTCCCTGCGCGCCGGCCGCGGCGTACGCGTCGAGGTCGTCCGCGAAGGACTGGCCGACGGTCGTGATCTGGGAGATCGAGAAACGGGGCATCAGCGGCGGACGAGGCTCCGCGCGCGTTTCATCAGCGACGGCTGGAGCAGTTGCTGCGCGACGAGCGCGCCCGAGCCGCCGCCGAGACCCGGCCCCGGATGAGTGCTCGCCCCGATGTGCCAGACACCCGGCACCGGCGTCCTGTGGCCCGGCTGCGAGGCGAGTGGCCGCCAGACGAAGTTCTGGTCGAGCGCGAGCGAGCCGCCGTAGGGATCGCCCTGGCGGAAGTTGATGTTCGCAGCCTGGAGATCGGCCGGCGAGAGCGCGGTCCGGCCGAGGATCGACGATTCGAGGTTGGGGATGTGCCGCGCGAGCCGCGCCTGGATCCGGTCTGCGTAGCGCTCACGGAGGTCCTCCGTCCATTCGCCGGCGCCGACGTCGATCTCGCCGGCGGCGTCGCCCTTGATCCGCCACGGGAGCTCCTGCAGCTGGATCCAGAGGATCCCCTGCCCGTCCGGCGCCCGTGACTCGTCCATCGTCATGGGCTGACCGACGACGACCGTCGCCTCGGCCGGAAGCAGCCCTCGTTCGGCCTCGTTCACGGCGCGCGACACGCCGTCCAGCCCGGGCGTGAGGTGGACGACCGCCGTCCCGCCGAGTCGCTCGTCCCCGTCCCAGCGCGGAGGCTCGGAGAGCGCGTAGTGGATCTGCATCTCCGACCGTCCGTAGCGGAAGCCCTTGGCCTTGTCAGCGAGCCCCTCGAGGAGATCGCCGTACAGCTGCGTCGGCGTCACGTTGCAGATCACGGCCTCCGACGCGGTGATCGTCTCGCCTTCCGCAGTGCGGACGCCGCCCGGGAAGACGCGCTCGACGTGGACGCCGGTCTCACAGGTGCCGCCCTGCTCGCGGATCAGCCCGACGAGGGCGTCGGAGAGCCGCTGTCCGCCGCCGCGCGGAATCGGCATGCCGCCCTCCTGGACCGCGACCGCGATCACCTGCGCCATGTAGCCCGACGCCGCCGCGTCGGGACCGAGGCCCGTGTGGAGCACCCACGGCGCGAGCAGCCCGTGCGCTCGCTCGGAGCCGAACGCCGTCTCCAGCCAGTCTCGCGCCGAGACGAGCAGCCGGCCGGCGAACTCCGCCGCGCCCTGCCGTCCGAGGCGACGAACCGCCTTCAGCCCGAGGCCCGCGCCCTGCCGGGACCACAGCTCGGTCCCGAGAATCCCGAACGCCAGATCGGCGTTCGGAAAGAACTCGCCCAGCAGGTCCCGCCAGGCGTCGCCGTCACCGGCGAGATGGCGGTCGAGCTCGGCGGCGTTCTCGTCTGCCGTGCGGAGGAGGAACGCACTCTCGGCGTCGGGGAAGAGCGTCGCTGTCGGGAGGTCGGTGTTGAGGTAGTCGAGACCGTGGCGGGCCAGATCGTCGCCCAGCTGGGCGTGAGCCTGGCCTCCGACCCAGAGCGGATGCCAGGCGCTGAAGACGTCGTGCTTGAAGCCGGGCACCGTGATCTCGTCCGTCCTGATCGCGCCCCCGAACCAGTCGTTCCGTTCGAGCACGCAGACCTCCCGTCCGGCGCGCGCGAGCAGCGCGGCACACGCGAGGCCGTTGATCCCGCTGCCGACGATGACGTCGTCGTACGCTCGGCTCAGGAGAGCACCGCCGTGCATTCGATCTCGATCAGGCAGCCCGGCACGGCGAGCCCGGTGATGCCGACGATCGTCTGCGCGGGGTGATCGGCGCCGCCGGTGACCTCGTCGATCGCCTTCGTGATCGTCTCGTACTCGGTCGGCTGTGTCGTGTAGATCGTGCGCCGCACGATGTCGTCCCAGCCGACGCCGGCCGCGTCCATCGCGGTCTTCAGGTTCCGCATCGCGGCGACCGTCTGGCCGTGCAGGTCGTCGGCGGCGAGCGAGAAGTCCAGGCCGATCCCCAGTTGGCCGGCGAAGTGGACGACTTTCTGCCCTTCGGCCACTGCGACGTGGCTGAAGCCCGGCGCGGGGTGCAGATCCGGCGGATTCAGCAGCTCGCGGTGATGGCTCATTGGGTTCCTCCTTCCGTGGCAAGCCGTCGGAACTCGTCGTCCGTGACCAGCCCGCGCTTCTCGGTTCCGAGGCGCTTGACGGCGGCGAGCACCTCGGCACGCCGTTCCTCCGGCACGTCGAGCCCCAGCTCCTCGGCCTTGATCCGGATCGAGTCGAGGCCGCTCTTCTTGCCGAGCACGATGCCGCGCTCGGCCGCGACGAGCTCGGACGAGTACGGCTCGATCGCCTCCGGGTCGTGGAACTGGCTCGCCACCGCCCCGCTCTCCCGCCGGAAGAGGTTCTCGCCGGTGAGCGGCTTCCAGGGCTCGAGCTCGTAGCCCGACAGCTCCTGCACGCGGTCCGCGAGCTCGCGGGCCTTCGTCAGGTCGAGGGCCGTCTCGACGCCGTACACGGCGCGTAGCGCGAGGGCGACCTCGCCGAGGTTCGCGTTCCCGGCCCGTTCGCCCATGCCGTTGACCGTGCCGTGGATCCAGCGGGCGCCGGCCTTGACGGCGGCGACGGCGTTCGCGGTCGCCAGCCCGAAGTCGTTGTGGCCGTGGAAATGGATCGCGACGTCCGGTCCGAGGCGCTCGCGCGTACGGCCGACGAGCTCCGCCACGCCCTCCGGCCCGGCGACCCCGATCGTGTCGACCACGACCACCTCCGCCGCGCCCGCCTCAACCGCAGCGGCGTACGCGGCGTCGTAGAAGTCCGGCTCGGCGCGGGTGGAGTCGACGCCGAAGTAGGCGACGTGGATCCCGCTCTCGACCGCGTAGGACACGGCCGAGCGGATCCGGTCCAGCATCGTCTCGCGGGTGACGCCCAGCGCGCGGAGCTTGAGCTCCGAGATCGGCGACTCGATCACGCTTGCCGCGACGCCCAGCTCGACCAGCGCCTCGACGTCGGCCTGCACCGCGCGCGAGAAGCCCCAGACCTGGGCGGCGAGTCCCGCCTCCGAGATCAGCCGTACCGCCTCCCAGTCGTCCTCGGAGACGCGCGGGAAGCCGGCCTCGATGCGCTCGACCCCCGCCTCGGAGAGCGCACGGGCGATCTCGAGCTTCTCCTCCGGCATCAACACGACGCCGACCGTCTGCTCGCCGTCGCGAAGCGTCGTGTCGTAGAAGCCCACTTCCGCCTCGAGCGCGTGCGGCCGGTTGAGCTCGCCGGTCCAGATCACTGAACGATCCCGTCGGGAAACGGCGACAGCTTCTCGGCGCCGTCGGCGGTGATCAGGAAGTTGTCCTCCACGCGCAGACCGCCGCCCCCTTCCCAGTAGGCGCCGGGCTCGATCGCGAGCACCATGCCCTCCTCGACCGTGCTGCTCGTGTCGGCCTGGTGCGCGTACGGCGGCTCGTGGGCCCGGGCGCCGACGCCGTGCGCGACCGGGTGTGACGGCTGGCCGGGGTAGCCCGCCTGGTCGATCCCGTCCCGGATGAGCCGATCGAGCTCGGCGAGGCTCGCGCCCGGCCGGCAGTGGTCGATCGCCCGCTCGTACACGGCCATCAGGCTCTCACGAAGGCGCTCGTACTGCGGCGTCAACTCACCCGGGCAGAGGTTCTTCGTGTGGTCGCACCAGTAGCCGTCGGCGCAGACCCAGATCTCGAAGAGCGTCGGCTCGTGCTCCTGCACCGGCCGGTCGCCGGTCGCCGTGAACGTCCGGATCCCCTCGCCCGACCAAACCAGCGAGAAGCCCAGCGCGAGATCGACCTTGCCCTCCCAGCCCGTCCCGCGGCCGTGGACGTAGCCGTTCCAGAGCGCTGCGGCCTCGCTCTCCTTCATGCCGGGCTGGAGATGGGCACGCGTGTAGTCCATCGCAGCGGCTGCGATCTCGTTCGCGAGGCGCATCCGCTCGAGCTCTTGCTCGGTCTTGATTGCGCGGGCCCGGGCGAGGAGCGGGTCGCGTCCGCAGCGCTCGGCCAGGCGTCGAACCAAGCTCGTGTGTACGTCGTGGGCTCGCCGACCATGCGGTCCGACGCCTGGGTCCCGAGCGAGAGCTCGACGCCGACCTTCCCGTAGTCCTTCGACGCTTCGACGGGCGGAGCGCAAGCGCCCTGGCCTGCGGCGGCCGCGGGTCGGCCTCGTCGTAGCCGCGGAACAGGCGGACGTCCTTCGGTCCAGGCCATGCGCTCGGCGTCCGCGGCCGAGGCCTCGAGGCAGATCAGCGTCGGGTCGCCCTCCCGCGGGAAGACGACCGCGTCGTAACCCTTCATGCCCCAGAAGTTGGAGAGGTAGAGCGACGTTGTCGGGAGCGCGGACGACGAGCGCTTCAGGCGCTTGCTCCACTATGAGCTCGCGAATGCGCTCGGCTTCAGGTCGTCGCGGGGCCAGGTCACCGACGCGACACGCGTCGGGCGCGGGCCTCGCCGTGCGCTCCCGCCACAGATCACCGGGTTCCGCAGCACACCGATCCGCTCGATCTCCGCTTCCATCACGTCGCCCGGTTTCAGGTAGAGCGACGCCGCGTCCTCGCTGAACCCGGCCACGCCACTGACCGTCCCCGTCGAGAGCACGTCGCCCGCCGAGTACCCGAGCGCCGAGTAGTGGGACAGGATCTCCGGGATCGTCACGGACATGCGGCCCGAGTGGGACGTCTGCCGCACCTCTCCGTTGACGCGCAATTCCATCGCGAGGTCGTGCGGGTCGGGGATCTCGTCCGTCGTCACGATCCAGGGCCCGAGGGGACAGAAGGTGTCGATCGCCTTGCAGAACGAGAAGACTCCCGACTCCATCTCCCGTCGCTGGATGTCGCGGGCGGTGATGTCGTTGAAGACCACATAGCCGCCGACGTAGTCCATCGCCTCCTCGGCCGAGAACCACTTCCCGGGCTTCGCGATCACGACGGCCAGCTCGAGCTCGTAGTCGAGCTCCTCGGTCAGGTGCTCGGGGTAGACGACCGGGTCGTCGGGGCCAACCAGCGCGTCGACGTTCTGGAAGAAGACGATCCACGGCGCGATCGCGTGGGACCAGTCCACTTGCTTCGACTCCTCCTCGTGCTCTCGCGGAAGTTCCCGGCCGTGTGGAAGAACTTCTTCGGAACGATGGGCGCCTCGAGGTCTGCCTCGGCGAGCGCCGTCCGGTTGCGGCGTCCTCGGCGCCCC
>CAWJYU010000021.1:0-48885 GCA_963847235.1 uncultured Actinomycetes bacterium
CTGGCGGCGGGCTCCCGTCGCTACCGAGTCAGCTCTCGACCGTGATGGCCGGACAGGCCGGCGCCGCCGCCGGGTTGCTGTCCGTGCACTCGATCCGGTCCTGGGTCGTCGTCGGACTGATCGGCGAGTTCGCCGTGACGTAGTCCGCGACGACCTGATCCATGATGTCGAGCGACGTCACCCGCGGGTAGACGTTCGGATACCCGTCTCCCCCGCTTGCCATGAAGTCGTTCATCAGGACCCTGTACGGGCCGCCGGTCGCGGTCAGGTCGATCGCCGGCCCGGTGCACGAGCCGTCGGCCGCCTGACGCACGGCTCCCGTCACGCGGTTGCCGGACGCCGCCTGGACGTCCCAGGTGAAGCACAGCCCCGACACCTGCGGGAACCGGCCCTGCGGCGAGATGACCGGCGTTCCGGCCGGCGGAACGGGACCCGCTGAGGGTTGGACGCTCTGCGAGACGCCGTTCTCGAGCATCGCCTTCAGCTCGGCGCCCGTGGCGTTCGGAAGCGTGACGACGATGTTCCCGAACGGCAGGACGCCGTTCACCGAGCCCCTCGTGATGGTGAAGGGAGGCGGTGCCGTGGCGTACGGCGGGCAGAAGTCGTCCGGGTTGTCCGTCGCCGGACACGTCAGGTCGGCCCTGAGTCCGCCCGAGTTCGTGATCGCGAAGTCCGCTCCCGGCGTCGTCGCGTACGTGTTCCGCATCGCGTCGGTCACGAAGTTCCCGACCTTGGACTCGCACTGCCGCCCGTCTGAGCGGCCGCATTCGTCGGAGCGCGGAACGGCCGTCGACGACTCGCCGATCACGAGGCCGAAGATCGGCCGAAGCAGGTCGTTCAGCCGATTGATCTCCGCCTGGATGGCGGGATCCGGGGTGACGCCGATGTTCCACGGCTTGTGGAAGTCGGCGGTCTTGTAGATCACCTTGTCATCGTTGATGACCAGGCGGATCCGCGTGAACCGGATCCCTCGTCCGCGATTCTGCGTCAGGAGCACGCCGTTCGGCCGCGTCGCCAGCACCTGGAAGTCGTTGTGGTCTCCGATGACGACGTCGATGTTCTGAGCCGCGTCCGCGAGGTCGACGACGGGGCCGGTCGGGTTCGTTAGCGTCCCGCCGTTCACGCCCTCGTGGCCGAGCGCGATGATCGCGTCCATCCGTTTCCGTGCAAGACGCGCGGCCTCCGCGTTCACCGTGGTGATGTCGTCCGCGAGGTGGAACGGTCCGAGGTTCCCCGGGAAGATCAGCTCAGGGGTGTCCTCGGTCGTGAAGCCGACGATGCCGATCTTCACGTCTTTGAACCGGTAGGTCGCCGACGGCGACCACTCCGGCGGCGTGTTTCCGGCCGCGTCGACGACGTTCGCCGACAGGATGTCGAAGTCGGCGAGCGGGATCAGCTCGCTTCGGAGATACGCCTCCCCGCGGTCGAACTGATGGTTCCCGACCGCCTCGGCGTCGAAGCCCATCATGTTCATGATCGGCGGGACCGGCTTGTCGCCGAAGGCGTTCGCGATCGGCGGCGTGGCGCCGCCGAAGGAGTCGCCGCCGGCGACGAGGAGCGAGCCGTCACGGACGTCCTTGCGGTAGTCGTCGAACCACGTATCGAGGAACGCCGCTCCCGCAATCGAGAACGTCGGCCCGACCGCCGCCCCGGTCGGGAACCCGTCCGGGCCGATCACGAAGTCGGCCGCTTCCGGCGTCCCGGGCGGGATCTGCGCATGCCAGTCGCTGATGTTCAGGACCGTGATCTCCCGGAATTTCCCCTTCCCCTTGATGATCGAGTAGAGGATCTTGCCGCGGGCGTTCTGCGGCCCCGGAATGCCCATCAGGAAGGCGATGGTCGGGGCGACGTCGATCGCCCGGACCTTGGTCTTGGCGGCGGAGAAGTGCTGGATGCCCGGACCGGCCGCGACGAACGTCCCGTGCATGTTGACGTTGTCCTTCAGGTCGACCAGGTCCGGCGTGTAGCCGTGCTGGCCGAAGAACTGGGAGAAGGCGATGTCCTGACCCGCGGTCGCCGCGTCGAACTGGTACGGCGGCCGGGACACGACGACCACGTCGCCGCTCCGGTTCGGGTGCAGCGAGTCCGTGCCGTCGACGTTCCGCAGCTCTTCCTTGTTCATGATCCTGAGGATCACCTGCGAGTTCGTCGAGCTGGGACGGTTGGCTGCACCGGGATCGGTGAGATTCGCGAACGCATTCCTCGCTGCCGTGCGTACCTGCTCGTACGTGACGCCGGCCGGAAGCGTCGGGTTGATGTAGATCTGGACGGTTCCGCCTGCCCAGCACGCCTTGGCGAGCTCGGCAGGAGCAGACTGTCCCGGACCCGGAGCCGGCAGGGCCTGGGCGCGGCAGTTGCTCAGAGGGCTGCCGCCTGGTGGGTTCGGGAACGTGAGGGCCGGGTTCCCGCTCGGGTGCAGCGAGATCGGCGTGGGATTCGGATTTCCCGTCGTCGGTGCCGGCGTGATCTTCGCGTCGAAGAGGATCTTTCGCGCGTTGATGGCGAGCCACTGCGGCGCGAAGCCGTGGTCGGAGGAGGCGAAGACGGTGGTGTCCTTCTTGCCCATCAGCTCCCGGCCGAGACCGAGTGTCTCGTCCGCCTCGTGGTAGGCGGCCCTGATGTAGCCCTCGCGCTTCGCGAGGAGCCCGTCCTTCGTCCCGTCGCCGTTGACGTCGTCGAAGTACGGATTCGGGCGACCGTCGATGTCGGTCTTCGAGAGCAGCCCGAGGAACTGGTGGCTGAACTCGTCCGTGACGGGATTGCCGAGGAACAGCATGTCCGCGTCGACGTTCAGCGTGTCGAAGATGTAGTGGAGGTACGCGAAGGTCGAGTCCTTCCACTTCAGACCCTGTTCGACGTAGGTGTCCTCGTCCACGATCAGCGCCTCGAGCGGAGCGAAGTCCGCCGCCGTCGAGGTCGGGAAGTCGCGGGCGAGCGTCTCGTTGAACCCCGCGGAGCCGGTCGCACCAAGGGCGTTGTAGGACGCATTGACACGCTGGACCGAGGTGAAGTAGAGCCGGAACTGCGACGCGTCGGCGTTGAGGTCGATCAGCTTCATCAGGAAGCCGGCCGTCCGCCCGGCCAGTGCGCCGGCCGTGGCGGTCAGCGTGAGCTTCCGGTCCTCCCACTGACCTCGCTGGAGCGGCGCGACGCCCGCGCCGTTCTTCCCGGCGCTGCGATTGACGACGACGATGCGGTCGTAGTTCACCCGGCTGTCGTTGGTCGAGTCGTAGATGTAGACGTCCCAGTTCCCGTCGTCGCTGCCGGTCGTGGTGTCCGGCCCGTCACCGGGAACCCGGTTGTCGCCGTGGCGGAAGAAGGTCTCCTTCGCAGTGCTGAACGAGGTCGGGACGTTCGTCCAGCCCGTCGCATCCGCGAGGTCACGGCGCTGGTACTGGACGCCGAAGCTCTGCGCGAGCCCCGGCTGACCCGGAAGGTCGTAGTTGAGCGTGATCCCGCGACCTCCGATGAACGTGCGGAAGTCGATCACCGGTCCCTGCAGTTCGGGCCTGAGCGCCCGAGCAGCGACCCACTCGACCGCCACGACCGTCTTGCCGGCCCGCTCGGCCGACTGGAGGATCGTGTCCGCCTGGAGGACGCCGTTCGTCGAGAAGCTCGTCGTCGTGTCGAACCCGGCACCGGTCCGGTGGAAGGTGTTGTTGGTCGAGCCGTGCTCGCTCGGCCAGGTTCCGGTCGCGAGCGTGTGCCAACCGACGCCGGTGTTCGGCGGGAAGCCCTGCAGCAGGCCGTTCTTGCCGCGGACCCCGCGCTTCAGCAAATCCTTGAAGGTGGGCATGATGCCCTTGTCGGCGTAGCGCTCCATCAGGTCCGGGCGCATCCCGTCCGAGGCGAACATGATCGCCTTGGACGCGAGCGGCTCCGGCGGACCCTTCGGCTTCTTGCCGTGGCCTGCGCCGGCTCCGGCGAACGCAAACGTGGCGAGCGCACCGACCGCGAGCACGGCGGCGCCCAGCCGTCCAAATCTCTTCAACGTGACTCCTCTCCCTCGTTCCCCTGAAATGTGAACGGCCCGATCCTATGCGGATCTGATGCAAACAGGTAGAGGGAGGCTGGTGAAAAGGGCGTTAATGGTGCTGACCCCGCTTCCGACAAGTACTGGAGGACGAGGATGGCGAAGAGGAAGCGCCCGAAGACGCCGCCTGAGGTGGACGCGCAGCGCCGCGAAACCCAGCGGATGGCGCGGGAGCGGATCGCCTACCGCGAACAGAGGGCGCGCGAGGAAGACGAGCGCCGCGCAGCGGAAGGCCGCTCCTAGGCGGCCGCTTCCGCGGCCTGGAGCTCGCGCCGGAGCTCCTTGATCTCGTCCCGCAGCTTCGCGGCGTACTCGAAGCGGAGGTCGTCCGCGGCCGCGAACATCTCCTCCTCGAGCGTCACGATCAGCTTCTGGAGCTCGCTCGGCGGCATCGCGTCGACCTTCTGAGCGCCGCGCCGCCGCCGGCCCTTCGGCACCGTCGGCGACTCGAGCGCGAGGAACTCGGCGATGTCGGAGACGCCCTTGATGATCGACTCGGGCGTGATCCCGTGCTCCTCGTTGTAGGCGAGCTGGACGGCGCGGCGACGGTCGGTCTCCTCGAGCGCGCCCTTGATCGCCTCGGTCTGCTTGTCCGCGTACATGACGACTTTGCCGTTCGTGTTCCGCGCCGCGCGGCCGATCGTCTGGATCAGCGCCGTCTTGCCGCGCAGGAACCCTTCCTTGTCCGCGTCGAGGATCGCGATGAGCGAGACCTCGGGGAGGTCCAGCCCCTCCCGGAGGAGGTTCACGCCGACGAGGACGTCGTACTCGCCGAGGCGCAGCTCACGGATCAGCGTGATCCGGTCGAGCGTGTCGATCTCGGAGTGCAGATAGCGAGCGCGGACGCCCGACTCGAGGAGGTAGTCGGTCAGGTCCTCGGCCATCTTCTTCGTCAGCGTCGTGACGAGCGTCCTCTCCCCCAGCTCCTCGCGCCGCCGGATCTCGTTCAGCAGGTCGTCGATCTGGTTCTTCGTCGCCCGCAGCTCGACCTCGGGGTCGACGATCCCGGTCGGGCGGACGAGCTGCTCGGCGACCCGCGTCGAGTGCCGCAGCTCGTACGGCCCCGGCGTCGCCGAGACGAAGACCATCTGCGGGACCTTCGCGAGGAACTCGTCGAACCGGAGCGGCCGGTTGTCGAGCGCGGACGGGAGCCGGAAGCCGAAGTCGACGAGCGTCTGCTTCCGCGACCGGTCGCCCTCGTACATGCCGCCGATCTGAGGCACCGTCTGGTGCGACTCGTCGATGAAGACGACGAAGTCGGACGGGAAGTAGTCGATCAGCGTGTACGGCGCCGAGCCCGGCGGCCGCCCGTCCAGGATCCGCGAGTAGTTCTCGATCCCGTTGCAGAAGCCGAGCTCGACCATCATCTCGACGTCGTACTCGGTGCGCTGCCGGATCCTGTGCGCCTCGAGCATGCGGTTCTCGGACTCGAATGCCCGCACCTGCTCCTCCAGCTCGTGCCGGATGTCCTCCACGGCCCGCTCGATCGTCGGCTTCGAGGTCACGTACTGCGTCGCCGGGAAGATGTTCAGGTGCTCGAGCTTCCCGAAGACCTCGCCGGTGAGCGGGTCGAAGTGCGTGATCTCCTCCACCTCGTCGCCGAACATCGAGACGCGGTAGGCCGACTCCTCGTACGCCGGCTGGATCTCGATCACGTCGCCCTTGACGCGAAAGCGCCCGCGGCCGAGGAAGGCGTCGTTGCGCGTGTAGTGGATGTCGATCAGCTTGCGGAGCATCAGGTCCCGGTCGGTCTCCTCGCCGACCGCGAGCGTCACGAGCCGGCTCTCGTACTCCTCGGGCGAGCCGAGCCCGTAGATCGCCGAGACGGAGGCGACGACGATCGTGTCGCGGCGTGACAGCAGCGACGAGGTCGCCGAGTGCCGCAGCCGGTCGATGTCGTCGTTCCGGGACGAGTCCTTCTCGATGTAGAGGTCGGCCTGAGGGACGTACGCCTCGGGCTGGTAGTAGTCGTAGTAGGAGACGAAGTACTCGACCGCGTTCTCGGGGAAGAACTCGCGGAACTCGTTGCAGAGCTGCGCCGCCAGCGTCTTGTTGTGGGCGATCACGAGCGTCGGCTTCTGCACCTGCTCGATCGTCCACGCCATCGTCGCCGTCTTGCCGGTGCCGGTTGCGCCGAGGAGCGTCTGGAAGCGGTCGCCGCCGTTGAGCCCGGCGGAGAGCTGCTCGATGGCGAGCGGCTGGTCGGCGGTCGGGCGGTACGCGTCCGATGTCTTGAACTCGGGCATTGCGGGGAAGGCTAGCTCCGGTGGCCGTGCAGACCGAGAGACCGCCCTACGAGGCCTACGCCGCGATCGCCGGCACCCTGTTCGCCGGCCTGGGCGCCGTCGCGGCGCTCTCTCGGAGGTCGCCGCCGGCCTCGGCGCTCGACCTCGTCGCCCTCTCGGCGGCGACCTTCAAGGCCTCACGAACTCTCTCGCGCGAGAAGGTCGCGAGCTTCATCCGGGAGCCGTTCGTCGAGGGCGAGACGGGGCTCGGCGAGGAGGAACGGCCCGCGGGCGACGGCTTCCAGCGGGCGCTCGGCGAGCTGGTCCTCTGCACGCGCTGCGTCGGCACGTGGAGCGCGGCAGCCCTGGCCTCGAGCCAGATGCTGAGCCCGCGCTTCGGCCGCGCGCTCACGTGGACGCTCGCGGCCGGCGCGGCGAACGACTTCCTCCAGGCCGGCTTCGCGGCGCTGTGCGCGAAGGCGAACGAGCTGGAGGAACGCGCCTAACCGCTTTCAAGCTGCATTGGAGTGGTATTCAGCCGCTCTTGACAGTGCTACAAACGGCAGATGCTGGAGTTTCGGATCCTCGGTCCGCTCGAGGTGTGGGTCGGCGGCGAAGAGCGCCCGATCGGCGGTACGAAGCAGCGCGCCGTCCTGGCCATTCTGCTCCTCGATGCCGGGCGGGTCGTCTCGACAGATCGACTGATCGATCTGCTGTGGGCTGAAAACCCGCCGGCGACTGCCGCGACGTCGCTCCAGAACTTCGTCTCGCAGCTGAGGAAGACACTGGGAACCGACGTACTGCGGACCACGCCGCCCGGGTACCGGCTGGAGATTGCGCCGGAGCAGCTCGACCTCGAGCGCTTCCGCCAGATGGTCGAGGGCGCCAAGGCCCAGCCGGCACAGGAGCGCGCAATGGCGCTCCGCGCTAGCACTCGACCTCTGGCGAGGCCCGGCGCTCGCCGACCTGGCATTCGAATCGTTTGCGGAGCACGAGGCGTCGCGCCTGGAGGAAGTACGCCTCGCCGCCCTCGAGGATCGCATCGACGCCGATCTCGAGTGCGAGCGCTACGCCGAGCTTGTCGGCGAGCTGGAATCGGTCGTCCGAGACCACCCGCTCCGGGAACGCTTCCGCGGCCAGCTGATGATCGCGCTGTACCGGTCTGGGCGACAGGCGGAGGCGCTCGACGTCTATCAGGACACGCGGCGTCACCTCGTCGAGGAGCTCGGCATCGAGCCGAGCGCCGCGCTCCAGCAGCTCCACGGCGCGATCCTCCGGCAGGACGCCGCCCTCGAGGGCAACGGGAGCAAGGCGCGGAAAAGCGAGGACCCGCTTCGAGAGGCCGCCGACGCCATGATCTCGGGAAGGCTCGTGCCGGTACTGGGCGCGGATGTCGCCGAGCTGGCCGCCCGGCTGTCAGAGCGGTTCTCGTATCCGCTGGAAGCTCCGGAGCTCCCGCGGGTGGCGCAGTACGTCTCGGTGATGAAAGGCCCGGGGCCCCTGCATGACGAGCTGCACGCGCTGCTCGAGGTCGACGCACCGCCGACCGCGGTTCATCGGTTCTTCGCCTCGCTGCCGCCACTCCTGCGCGAACGCGGCGCTCCGCACCAGCTGATCGTGACCACGAGCTACGACCTCGCGCTCGAGCGCGCGTTCCTCGACGCAGGTGAAGCGTTCGACGCCGTCTCGTACATCGCCGAGGGCTCGAACCGCGGGAAGTTCTGCCACCTCGACCCAGACGGCCGCGTCACCCTCATCGAGCGGCCGAACGAGTATGCAAGCGAGCTCTCACTCGAGCGGAGGACGGTGATCCTCAAGCTCCACGGCCAGGTCGATCGCACGAGCGACCGCGCCTGGGAGAGCTTCGTCGTCACCGAGGACCACTACATCGAGTACCTCGCGCGGGCGGAGGTATCGAGCGTCGTCCCCGTTGGCCTCGCTGCGAAGCTCCGGCGAAGCCATTTTCTCTTCCTCGGCTACAGCTTCGTCGACTGGAACCTCCGGCTGCTGCTCTACCGCCTCTGGGGCGACCAGCCGCTCGGGTACCGGTCGTGGGCCGTCGACGACGAGCCTCATCCGTTCGAGCTCGAGTTCTGGCGCAAGCACGGCGTCGACGTGCTGGATCTCCCGCTCGAGCGGTGCATCGAGGCGCTGGCGGCACACACAGGGATCGAGACAGCGGGAGCGACGGGTTGACCGAAGCAACGCTCGCCGCCCCGCCCACGCCCTTCAAGGGCCTGGCGCCGTTCGGGGAGTCCGAGCTCGACACGCTGCTCTTCTTCGGGCGCGAGCGCGAGATCGAAGTGATTGCGGCAAACCTCGTCGCCTCACGACTGACGATCCTGTACGGGCCCAGCGGCGTCGGCAAGACGTCGCTTCTCCGCGCCGGCGTCGTCACGCGGCTCCGCCGCGACGAGGGAGCCGGCGTCGTCGTGCTCTCCACTTGGAGCAGCGACCCGATCGACGGCCTGCTTCGCGCGATGGAGGAGGAAGCTCGGCGCGTCCGGTCGGGTGTCGGCATCGATTTCCGCGGCCGCCCGCTCGCAGACGCATTGGCGGATTGGAGTGACGCGATCGGCGGCGAGCTCTACGTCGTCCTCGACCAGTTCGAGGAGTACTTCCTCTACCACGAGAGCGGCGGCCCCTTCGATGAGCTCGCCGAGATCATCCGCGGGCGAGAGCATCGCGCGAACTTCCTGATCAGCATCCGCGAGGACGCGCTCGCTCAACTCGACGCCTTCAAGACACAGCTTCCGAACCTCTTCGGCAACTCGCTGCGGCTCGACCTGCTGGACCGGCCCGCCGCGACCCGCGCGATCGTGGGGCCGCTGGAGCGGTACAACGAGCTCGCCGGAGACGCCGAGCCTGTGGTCGCCGAGGACGAGCTCGTGGAGGAGATCCTCGACTCGGTCCGCGCGGGACAGATCCAACTCGGCGCAACCGGCCGAGGCGGCGCGGAGGACGCCGCGGACAGCGGGCGGATCGAGGCGCCGTACCTCCAGCTCGTGCTCGAACGCTTGTGGAACGTCGAACGCGAACGCGGGTCCGCCCGTCTCCGGCTCGCCACGCTCCGCGAGCTCGGAGGAGCAACCCGCATCGTCGAGGAGCACCTCGAGCGCGCGATGTCGATCCTCTCGCCACAGGAGCAGGACGCCGCCGCCGCGATGTACAACCACCTGGTCACTCCGTCGGGAACGAAGATCGCCCATCGCGCAGGCGACCTCGCCCGGTATGCGTCGGTCGACGAGGCGGAGGCAGGCCGCGTGCTCGACCGGCTGACACGTGAGCGCATCGTCCGGGCCGCGGAGGACGGCGCAGCAGGGCCGCACTACGAGATCTTCCACGACGTGCTCGCCGAGGCTGTGCTCGCCTGGCGAACGCAACACGAGGCAGACCGTCGCTTGGCGGAGGAGCGGCGGCAGTCAGCGCGGCGGCACCGTCGTCTGCTCGCCCTCGCCGGCATCGCGCTCGTGGTCGTCGCCGTCCTGGCCGGCGTCGCCGCCTATGCGCTCTCGCAGCGAGGGTCGGCCCAGGACAACGCCCGGGAGGCGGAGGCGAGAGCGCGGGAAGCGGACGCGAACGATCTGGCCGCGCTCGCCGAGGGGACGCTGCCGACCAGTCCGGAACGGAGCCTCTCGCTCGCCCTCGAGGCGAGCGAGAGCGCGCATACACCAAGCGTGGAGAGCGCCCTCCGAAACGCGTTGAGGACGCTCCGCACGACCAGAGTCATCGAGCGTCGGAGACCCGATCGGCGAAGTCGCCTTCAGCCCTGACGGCACCCTCCTGGCCGCAGCGCCGGACGACGGAGCCCGAAATGTCGTGCGCCTCTACGCAGGCGACGGCTCCCGCCAGGTCGGAACGCGGAGGGGCACGGACGTGTCCTTCGGCCCCCGCGGGCGCAGGTTGGTCACCGCCGGGCGTAGCGCGGTCGTCTCCGATGCGAGGACAGGGAGAAGGCTTCTCGCGCTCCGCCATCCAGCAGGCGTGCTGAGCGCGAGCTTCTCGCCCGACTCCTCGCTGATCGCGACGACGAGCCCCGACAGGCGGGTCCGACTCTGGGATGCGCGGACTGGGAGTCTGATCCACGTACTCCCTGGCTCGGATCCCGACACCGTCTCGTCTGAGGCAGCTTTCGACCGGAGCAGCCGACGCCTCGTCACGTGGGGCGGCGGGCCCGCCGCGTTGATCTACGACGTCGTCACAGGACTCCCGACAGGACGCCTACTGCATCGAGGACTCATCACCGTCGCTCGCTTCTCGCCGACCACAGATGTCGTCGCGACGGGCGGAGCTGGACAAGGTCGCTCGGCTCTGGGACGCAGCGACCGGAGACCAGCTCCGTGTGTTCAGAGGCCATGTCGGTGGCGTTCGCGACGTGGCGTTCAGCGATTCCGGTCGGCTGGTCGCAACTGCAAGCACCGATGGAACGGGACGAGTGTGGGATCCGAGGTACGCCACGCTTGTCGCGACCCTCCCGGGTCACATGGGCTTCGTCACCGCGCTCGACTTCAGTCCCGACGACGAGCTGATCGCCACTGCGAGCCGGGATCGCATGGCCCGCATCTTCGACGCGGACTCCGGAACGCTCCGCGCCACGCTGGCCGGCCACGAAGAGGCGGTGAGGGACGTCGCTTTCGGCGCCGACTCCCAGACCGTCGCGACCGGCAGCACGGACGGGACGATCCGCCTGTGGAACGCCCGGCCGTTTCCCACGCTCCAGCGGGTCGAGAAGCTGGGGTCGCCCGCAGAGGCGGTCGCTTTCGAAGGCAAGCGCATCCTCAGCGCGGGCCGTGCAGACGTCCGAAACCGTCTCTTCGCACTGAGCGACGACCCACGGCTTGCGTTCCCCGCGCGGGGCTTCGAGGACGTCGCACGCGTCTCAGCCGGTCGCGCTCGGCACGAGCGAGAACGGTCGCGTGCTCGTCTCTTCCCATCGCGACGGCACGATCAGAGAGTGGCGGTCCGACGACGAGCAGACAGGTTCGAGGTGCGACGAACGATCGAGCCCGAACGAGGGTTCTCGGATCCGTTACACCGTGCTCGGCGTCAGCCCGGACGGATCCGAGTTCGTCGCGGGCACGAGGTATGGAGCGGCCGGCCGCGGTTCGCGAAGACGACAGCCGCTTGCCCCGCATTGATCCAGGCCTCACATCAGCCACGTTCAGCCCGGACGGCCGTTTCGTCCTGACGACGAGCGTCGACCACGACGCGCGCCTCGTCGACGTCCAAGACGGGACAGCAAGTCTGGGTGCTGTCACACGCCGCGAGCGTCAGCGACGCGGACTTCAGCGCCGACGGCCGCTGGGTCGCCATCGCCGGTCCGGGCGAAGCCGGCATTGTCGATGCGAAAACCGGTGAACGCATCCTGCTGGTCGACGGGCGCGACCAGTTCCTCGCATCCGTCGCGTTCTCGCCCACCGGCTGGCGGATCGTGACGGGCGGAAGTCGGGCGCGGTCCGCACCTACGACTGCGAGCTTTGCGGCGGCATCGACGAGCTGATCCCGCTCGGCCGGAAGCGCCTCGCGCAGCTCCGGCCAGCCTCCTAACTCCACCCTCACAGAGCCGTTAGCGAGCGCTTAGTCGCGGCGTAGGGAGCCGTGAGCGCCGCCTTCGACCCTCGGTCGCGTGATCGACCGAACGGAAGGAGGCGGGATGATCCGCAAGCAGCTCCTCATCATGCTGGCGAGCATCGCGGCGGCGCTGTCCCTCGCGAACTTCGGCGGCAATGGCGCCCCGTAAGCCAGCTTCTCATCACTCCGGAGAGCCCCGACATGGGGTTCTCCGCCTGTGCTCACGCCACGGCGACGTTCGCAAGAAGCGCCCGCGCAGCGGCGGCGGAAACCTCGTTCTGTTTCTGCTCGAAGAGTGCCAGCGCCTGCTCAATCCGAGCCGATGCCTCACTCTGGCGCCCTCCCAGCGAGAGCACGTGCGCATGGTCGAGCAGCGTCTCACCCCGGTGGGTCAGCGCGTCCGTCTCCTCCGTAAGCCGAACCGCCTCGGCAGCGAAGGCGTCCGCATCCGCGTGCAGCCCGTTGCGGGCAAGGAGCTTTCCTTGCAATGCCCGCCACGCGACCTGTGCGTTCACATCGCCTGCGGGCGCACGCTCTTGGGCACGCCGGCACTGTTCGCCTGCCTCCTCAAAGCGTCCCTGCGCGTAGAGCACTTGGCCAAGCTCGGCGCTCATGCTCGACAGCGCAGCCTCGTCATTCACTCGATCGAACCACTCGCAGCATTTCCGGAACACGTTCTCCGCTGCTTGGAAGTCGCTGGCGAGGAAGTGGATCCTGCCGAGAATTCGGCCGCTGTTATCCGCGAGCTGGTAGACCTCGCCGAGTTCGCGATAGATCGTCTCTGCATCGGTTACCGACCGGATCGCGCCCTCAAAGCTCCCGGTGAGCGCGTGCAACCCACCGAGGAAGACGAGGACATTCGCCGTGCCAACCCGGTCGGTTGCGTCGTCCAGCAGCGCCTCACATCGCTCGATGCCTTCCGAGACCGGCGTCGGCCCGTAGAACAGAGCCGCAGAGACCTCCGCGAGGCACCCAGACGAGGACCAACCGGCCCGACGGTAATGCACGACTGCCTGCTCGGCGGCCACGAGCCACTCGGCGCACCGACCCTGCATGGCGCCGCTCACATAGCCGATCTGCCGCCACGCCCTTCCCAGCGAGCGTTCGTCGCCGGCCTCGGCGAACACCGGAATCGCGCGCTGAGCGAGCTCCAGGAGATCAGCTCCGTCGGCTTCGCGGTCGGTGAACAAGTGGATGTGCGCACGCTCAATGCGTGCTCGAAGCTCAATCTCCCGGCTTCCAAGCTCCTCCGCCCGCCTCAGCGCTTCCTCCAGCGTCAACTTTGCGGCTGAGACGTCGCCCGCGAATCGCTGGGCGAGCCCAAGCTCACATAGGAGCTGCAAGCGATTCGAGTCGTCGCGCGGAAGAAGGGACACGGCTCGCGATAGCAGGTTGACGGTCGCCGGTGAATCGGCCCCCTTGAAGGCGCGGATGCCGGCCGCGCTCAGTCGATCTCCTGCCCGCTTTGCCAACGCTGGCAGTCCCGGGTCGGTGGGGCGGAGTTGCGTGCCGTAGCGATGCGCCTGCTCGAGGTGGTAGCCGACGATCTCGTCCGGGCCCTCGCGCTGCTCGAGCCAGGTTCCGAACCGTTCGTGGAGGTCCGCGCGGGCCTCCTTCGTGATCCCTGCGTACGTGACGTCGCGGACGAGGACGTGGTGGAAGCGGTGTGTGTCCTCGCCTGGCCTGGAGCAGGCCGCGGCGTTCGAGAGCGCTCATGCGGCTGTCCAGGGCGGCAAGCTCGGCGGGAGGCGAAAGGTGGACGACGGCGCTGCGTGAGAACTCCCGGCCGATCACCGCTGCACGCTCGAGCAGCGCCCGGTCCTCGGGCTCGAGGCGATCGAGGCGGCCGGCGATCAGGGCTTCGACTGTCGGCGGCACCGCGGCGAGCGCCTCGGCGCCGGCCTCCTCCGTGAAGGCGAGCAGCTGCTCGAGGAAGAGCGGGTTGCCCTCCGCGACCTCGACGATCCTGCGCGCGCCCGCTCTCGTCGAGCTCGTCGCCCGCGATCTCGGCGACGAGGGCATCCGCGTCGTCATCGCCAAGGGGTTCCAGCGTGAGCACGCGGTCGGCACCCCAGCCCGGCCGCTCGTCCCGCAGCTCCCGCCGGGCGAGGCAGAGGACGAGGAGCGGCGCCTCCGCCGTCCACGCGTCGAGGTACTCGACGAGGTCGAGGAGCGTCGGCTCCGCCCAGTGGATGTCCTCGAGGACGACGACGAGCGGGTGCTCCAGCGCGAGCGCCTCGAGGAAGCGCCTCACGGCCCAGAAGACCTCGCCGGTCGAGGCGGCGCCCTCGGCCTGGCCGGTCAGCTGCGTCACGCGCTCGGCGATCAGCGGCGCCTGGTCGTCGCCCTCGAGGAGCGCCGCGATCGCCGCCCGCGGCCGCTCGGGCACGGCCTGGCGGACGATCTCGGCCAGCGGGAGGTAGGTGGCGCCCTCCCCGTAGGAGACGCAGCGGCCGACGAGTGCCCGCGCGCCGGAGGTGCGGACGAACTCCTGCGCGAGGCGCGTCTTGCCGACCCCGGCGTCGCCGAGCACGGTCACGACCTTGCTGCGCCGCTCGGCCTGGACGCCCGCGAACGCCGCTCGTACCCACGCCAGCTCGTCCTCCCTGCCGACGAGCGCGGCTGTGCCCACGGGCCGCGCGACCTCGTCGACGCCCAGGAGGCGGAACGCAGGCGCCCGGCCGAGCGCACCCATGTCGATCGGCTCGAGCGGCTCGGACTCGACCGCATGGCTCACGAGCCGGCGAGTGGCCTCGCCGAGCAGGATCTCTCCCGGCAGCGCCGCCTGCTCGAGGCGCTGGGCGACGCTGACGGGCGCTCCGGTGGCGAACGCCTCGCCGGACCCGGAATCGGCGACGAGCACCTCGCCGGTGTTCAGGCCGACCCGGACCTGCAACGCGACGCCGTGAGCCTCGGCGAGATCCGTGTTCAGCTCCGCGAGCGCATCGCGCAGCTCGGTTGCGGCGCGAACGGCGCGGAGCGCGTCGTCCTCGTGTGAGGTCGGGATCCCGAACGCCGCCATGGCCGCGTCGCCGATGAACTTCTCGACGATCCCGCCGTGGCGCTCGACGATCGTCCGAACCACGTCGAAGTAGCGGGTGAGGACGCTGCGCAGGACCTCGGGGTCGAGCTGCGCGCCGAGCTCGGTGGAATCGACGAGGTCGGCGAACAGGATCGTGACCGTCTTGCGGCGGTCGGGCTCCGGCAGCGGCACACGCCGGCGTGGAGGCGCCTGGAGGTCGAGGTCGGAGTCCTGGCGCAGGATCGCCTGCTCGAGCCGCTGGAGCTCCGGCGAGGGATCGATGCCGAGCTCGTCGACGAGCGTCTCGCGGGCGCGGCGGTAGGCGTCGAGCGCATCCGCCTGCCGGCCGCCCCGGTAGAGCGCGAGCATCAGGAGCCCGACCGGCCGCTCGCGGAGCGGATGCTTGGCGACGAGGGACTCGAGCTCGCCGACCACCTGGGACTGGCGGCCGAGCTCGAGCTCCGCCTCGAGCCGGTCCTCCCATGCGGCCAGGCGCGATTCCTCGAGCCGGGCGGCCTCCGCCACCATCGCGTCCTCGAGCTGGACGTCCGCCAGCGCCGGCCCGCGCCAGAGCGCGAGCGCTTCCCGCAGGCTCGCCGCCCGCTGCTCCGGAGCGGCGTTCCCGGCTTCGCGGACGATGCGCTCGAACCGGTGGACGTCGACCGCATCCCGCGGGATGTCGAGCACGTATCCCGGCGAGCGCGTGACGAGCACGTCCGCGCCGAGCATCTTCCGGAGCTCGGAGACGAAGTTCTGCAGCGAACCGACGGCGGCCTTGGGCGGTTCGTCGCCCCAGAGCTCGTCGACGAGCCGATCGGTCGGGACGACTTCGCCCGCGCGCAGCGCGAGGAGCGCGAGCAGGGCACGCTGCTTCTGACGGCGCACTTCGAGGGGGCGACCGTCGACGCCGACCTCGAGTGGCCCGAGTAGCCGGACCTCGACGACTGTCACCGCCTCATTGAACACCCTGAGTCGGGCCGCGCCTAGTGCGTGAATGCCTGTGTCTACGAACCAGCTGGCCGCACATGGCCGCGTGAGCGGCGTGCCCGGATCGGCTGGCAGCTGCAGGAGAGACACAAGCTCCGGGCGAAGCTGAGCGTCGGGCTGCTCGAAGTCGTCTTGCGAGCGGTACCTATCGACGACAAGGACTGCCTGTCGTCGTTGCGGCGCTACTGACGAGCCCGCGGGCTCCTTTCCGACGCGTCGAACGGTCGCGCCTACGCGACGGCGCGAAGGAAGCCTGCGCGGAAGGCGTCTGCGAGCTCAGCCGAGTACACGGCGCTCAGGTGGTTGTTGTCGCTCCACGCGATCATGCGACCAACCACGGCGGGGCACTGGCGCTGGTAACACACGAAGCCGCGAGTCCGGAGGAACCCCACGCCCAGCTGCTTCGCCGCGCGATCCACTTGGTTGTACGCCTCGAGCGAAGCGCCTGGCCACGTCGATGTGCAGCGCGCCATGGACGCCCGCCGGGAAAGCAAGCAGTCGATCGGGCCTTGGCTCAATCCCTCGGGGTCACCGATCACGACGACCGGTCCGAGCGGCTCGAGCGCCCGAGCAGCTGCGATGACACCCGCCGTGGCCGCATACACGGATGGACTGGGACGTTCCCCGATGCTGCCTCCGAGCAGGGTGACGCGCGGACGAAGCCTGCGGATCTGGCGCAGCGCCCAGTCGTACCACTTCCGACAGGAGGCGGACCGATTGATCCGGCCCGGCGAGCAGCCCAGCCGCACCAGCGGAATGACGGCCCAGTGGTCACGCCGCGCCATCTCGAGGAGCGCGGGCAGCCACATGTAAGCGTGGGAGTCGCCGAAGAGGACGATCTGCCTCCGGCTTGACCTGTCTCCGATGCGGCAGATCCTGCTCGCGGTCGGCGTGCGCCCGTTTTGGCCGATGCAGCCGTCCGGCACGGCGTACTCGGGCGGGATGTTCGTCACCCGACCGATCGGAGGAACCAGGCCCGAGGGGATCGGAGCGTTGCGACGCGCAGCCTCGACGGCCGCGACGACGGCGGGGAGCGCGCTGCCTCGCGCCGAGCTGTTCGAGCCGGCGAGGCCCCCCGGGGCGATGAGCGCACCCGCGACGGGAGCCTCGAAACGCTGCTGCTCTCGATCGATCGCGGCAAGAGCGACCCCAGCGGTGGAGAGGACGGCAGCCATGCAGATGGCGACGACGATTCCGGTGGCCATTCTGCTTCGCATTCCACGCCGCATCGGGTTCTCGACGAGCTTGTACGAGGCGCAGGACAGGAGGAACGCGCCCACCAGGAGACCGAGCTTCACCGGAACCGACAGCTCGTGACCAACGTACTGGGCGGCGAGGACCAGCACGGGCCAGTGCCAGAGGTAGAGGGCATACGAGCGGTCACCGACGATACCCATTGGCCGCACCTCGAGCAGCCGCGCGACCGCCAGCCGCGGCGACCGATCTCCCATCCCTGCGACGATTGCGAGCGCGGTGCCAATTGTCGGCACGAGCGCCGCAGCGCCGGGGAAGGGCGTACTGTCGGAGTACGCGACCGCTGCGTAGGCGATCGCCGCCATTCCGGCCCATCCCATTACGACTCTGGCGACTGGCGGTGCGCGCCCGACGGCCGAAGCGGAGACGGCGAGTGTCGCGCCGATGCCGAGCTCCCAGGCGCGGGTTAGCGGCGAGAAGTATGCGGCCGCCGGAAGCGCCGCCGTGGCATGGATGGACCAGGCGAGCGAAGCTGTCGTCAGCACGACGACGACGCCCAGCAGCCGCCGTCCGTGCCAGTGCCCCGCTGGACGGGACCGCCACTTGACTGCGACGCCGAAGAGCGCAATCGAGAGCAGCAGAGGCCAGACAAAGTAGAACTGCTCCTCGACCGAGAGCGACCAGTAGTGGAGCAGCGGTGAAGGCGGCTCGGCCTCAGCGAAGTAGTCGACTTCATGCGCGGCGAACCGAAAGTTGGAGGCGAACACGGCCGCGGCGAGGCTGTCGTGAACCGCCTCTCGCGCCCGGAGGAAGTTCAGGAGGAAGAACGCCGCAATCTCCGTCACCACCAGCGTCAGCGCGGCGGCAGGCAGGAGACGCCGTGCCCGGCGTACGTAGAAGTCGAGCAGCGACACCGAGCCCTTGGCTCGGGCCTCCGCTAGCAGCAGGCTCGTGATCAAGAAGCCCGAGAGGACGAAGAAGACATCGACCCCGACGAATCCGCCGGGCAGGAACCAGACGCCGGCATGGCCGAGCACGACCAAGAGCACCGCCACGGCACGCAGCCCCTGAATGTCGGCGCGATGAGCGGACGAAACCCGTGCCGCCGCCGCCGGTCGTCCGATCCTCGCGCCCTCGGACGCGGGGCCGACCGCGCGCGGACGGGCGACTCCGACCGATCGCCGGTCTTGCGCTTCCTGCCGCTTCCTCGTTCGCGGCGCTGCGAGCGTTCCGTTCACGCCCGTGATGCTTCGGTGCTTCGCTCACGCGGCTCTCACACGCGGCTCACGTGTCCTTCGGCGCTCGACCGTCGTCGCAGGACCGGCGCGCACGCATCCCGGAATCCGCTCGATCTAGCGAGCTGCGTCTCTGAGTGTTGCCATCGACCTTCGACGTCCATACGCCGCTGCTCCGGAGCGGCGTTCCCGGCGTCGCGGACGATGCGCTCGAACCGGTGGACGTCGACCGCATCCCGCGGGATGTCGAGCACGTACCCCGGCGAGCGCGTGACGTCGGCCCGCGACTAGTGCGTGAGCCGTACGTGAGCGTCGCATGAGGGGTCCTCTCGACGCTCGTTGCCATGGCGTTCCCATGGCGAGCAGTCGGTTTCAGCGTCGTCGTCTCCGCCCTTGCGGTCGTGGCGGCCCTGCCTCCGGATCGCGTCTCCAGCTCCGAAACGCCGCCGGGCAGGGCGGTGTCGAGCGGCGCCGGATCGTCGTCGGGCGGCATCGAAGCGGTGTTCGTGCGCGACAGCTACCGGCCGGGGATGCGTGGCAGGCTGAGGATCCGCAACCACCTCCGGCGGGTGACGATCCAGATCTTCCGGGCCGGCCCGGGAGAGCGGACCCGCCGCAACGACGAGCTCAAGGGTCTTCCGGTGACGAAGCCTGTTCGGCACGCTTGGCCGCGGCGCGCTTCGCGAATCGTCGCGGTCGGGATCGGCAACTGGGAGTCGGGCGTCTACTTCGCCCGGCTCACGGCCGAGGACGGCCGCGTCGGGTTCGCTCCGTTCATCGTCGGGCCCGAACGGCTGGGCCGGAATCGAGTCGCCGTCGTCCAGCCGACGTACACGTGGCAGGCCTACAACTTCCGCGACGACGACGGCGACGGTGTCGGCGACACGTGGTACGCCGACCGCAGCAGGCCCACGGTCCGGCTGAACCGCCCGTACCTCAACCGCGGCGTGCCGCTGCGCTTCCGGTCGTACGACCTGCCGTTCCTGCGCTGGCTCTCAACCACGGAGCGCCGCGCGGACTTCCTCTCGCAGACCGACCTCGAGGGGGTCGCGAGCGGGCGGGCGCTTCGTCGGAGGTACGACCTTGTGATCTTCCCCGGCCATCACGAGTACGTCACCGCCCGCGAGTACAACCTGATCACGGCCTACCGCAACTTGGGTGGAAACCTGATGTTCCTCTCGGCGAACAACTTCTTCTGGAAGGTCGAGCGGCGCGGCGAGGTCCTGCACAAGATCGCGATGTGGCGCGACATCGGCCGCCCGGAGGCTGCGCTCGTCGGCGTCCAGTACGTCGCCTACGGGAGCCACCTGCGCGGCCCGTACGCGGTGCGTGACGCCGGGGCGGCGCGCTGGCTCTTCCGCGAGACGGGCCTGCGGAACGGCTCGAGGTTCGGCACCTTCGGGATCGAGGTCGACCGCCTGCATCGTGCGTCGCCGCACGGCACCCGCGTGCTGGCCGAGCTAAGGAACGGCCAAGGACGTGCCAACCAGGCGCAGATGACCTACTACGAGCTGCGTGGCGCCCGGGTGTTCGCAGCCGGCGCGTTCACGCTCGCCGGATCGGCGAACCGCTCGTATGGAGCGCGGCTGCTAGAGAACCTCTGGGCTCACCTAACACGGGGCTGAAACCGCATGTGAGCGGCATGTGACCGCCACGTGAGGCCCCCGGCGCATCGTCTGGCCCATGACGTTGGCCGAAGAAGCGCAGCTCTATCTCGAAGTCGTCGAGGTCTTTCGCTCTGAGGGATGCGAGCCGCACTGGCAGCCGGAGCCCCCTCCGCTGCCCATCGCTTCGCCGACCGAAGACCGCCGCGAGCGCAAGGCTCGCGAGCAGACGAGGAGGAGGACGACATGTTGAGGATTCGACGCCCGAGCGCGGCGCTCGTCGCGCCGCTTGCCGCCGTGGCCATGCTCGTCACCGGAGGCGCCGCCGCGGCGCAGGCGCCGTCGCCGACACAGCTTCGCGTCGAGCTCTCGGTCGACATCGACTACGTCGACCCGGCGCTGTCCTACTACGTCCCGACCTGGGCGATCGAGTATGCGACCTGCGCCAAGCTCGTCAACTACCCGGATCGGCCGGCGCCGGAGGGCGGCCGGCTCCAGCCCGAGGTCGCTCGCGCGATGCCCACGGTCTCGCCCGACGGCAAGACGTACACGTTCGAGCTGCGGGACGGCTTCGTCTTCTCGCCTCCCTCCAATGAGCGGGTCACGGCCGCCAACTTCAAGTGGGCGATAGACCGCGCGCTGAACCGGCAGATGAACTCGCCGGCGCAGGCGTTCTACGGAGACATTGTCGGAGCCCAGGAGGTCATCAACGGAACCACGAACTCGACTTCGGGGGTCGTTGCCGACGGGAAGACGCTCCGGATCACCCTCGTGCAGTCCGCCGGCGACTTCCTGGCGCGACTCGCGATGCCGTTCGCGTGCCCGCTTCCGCTCTCGGTCCCGGTCAATCCGAACGGAATCGACGCGCCGGTTCCCTCGGCCGGCCCGTACTACATCGCCGGCTGGACACGTAACCGCGAGGTCCTCGTCAAGGAGAACCCGAACTACACCGGTGACCGGCCGCAGCACTTCGACGAGATCCATTACGGGATCGGCCTGCCGCTCGAGACGATCAAGCTGCAAATCGATCAGGGCGCGACGGACTGGGGAGACCTGCCCCCGGCCGCCCACGGCGACCTACTCCAGCGGTACGGGCCGTGCGCGCCGGGCTCCTCCCCGAGGCCGCGGTACCTCTGCTACCCGACGCCGACGGTCCTGTATCTCGCCATGAACCACGATCGGCCGCTGTTCGGCGACGACCCTCGCACCGGTCAAGGCCTGGACCCGAGAGGAAACGTCGCGCTCAAGCAGGCCGTGAACTTCGCGATCAACCGTGGAGCCATGCTCGAGCAGCGCGGCTCAGCCGCCGGGACGGCCACCGATCAGCACCTGCCCTACGGCCTGCCGGGGTTCACGGACACGGCGATCTATCCGAACTTGCCGACATCGCCCGAGCCCGTCAGCTTGCGGGCTGGTTGCCCGGCGACCCGATGCGGAACGGCGTCCTCTATTGCTCGAACCGTGCACCGGCGCCGACGACCTGTCAGATCGTGCAGGCGAACCTGCGTGAGATCGGCATCGAGCTCGAGATCAAGCTCTTCCCGCGCGCGACGCAGTTCGAGCTCGCCGGCCGGCGCGGCGAGCCCTTCGACATGACGCTCGAGGGCTGGCACGCCGACCGGCACGACCCGTTCGACTTCGTGCGGCTGCTCGATGGCAGCATCATCAGGCCTGCGAACAACGCCAACTTCGCGTACTTCGACGATCCCGAGTACAACGCCAAGATCGCCGCCGCGAACGAGCTGCACGGCGAGGAGCGCGAGGCGGCGTTCGGCGCGCTCGACGTCGAGATCGCGCGCGACGCGGCGCCGTGGGCCTCGTACGCCGTGCCGAACGACCGGTACTACTTCTCCGACCGCGTCGGGTGCCAGCTCTACTCGCCCGCGTACACCCTCAATCTCGCTGCGCTGTGCCTTCGCCCCGCGATCTCCATCGACGACGCCTCGGTGGAGGAGGGCGATGGCGAAACGCGTTCGGCCACGTTCACCGTGACCCTCGCCGAGGCGGCAGAGGCCGACTACCCGGTGTCGGCTGCGTTCGCGACCGCCGACGGCACGGCCAACTCGTCCGACTACGAGCCGGTATCCGGCACCGTCTCCTTCGGGCCCGGTGAGACCACCAAGACGATCTCCGTCGACGTGCTCGGCGATACGGCGGCCGAGTCCACCGAGACGTTCGCCCTGGTGCTCTCCTCTGCGTCCGAAGGAACCATCGTCCGTGCGCAGGGGCAGGGTCGGATCGTCGACGACGACGCCGACAAGGTGCCTCCGGAGAATCCGACCTCCCTGGCAAGCGCCTCCCACGAGGCGGGCGCCTGGTCGAACGACTCCGAGGTCGAGGCGCACTGGTCCGGAGCCTCGGACAACGCCGGCATCGCCGGGTACTCGGTCGAGTGGTCGCAGGAGGCCGGGACCGTCCCCGACGACACGATCGACCTGAGGGAGACCAGCCTGCTCGAGGAGCTCGACGAGGGAGACTGGTGGGTGCACGTCCGGTCCGTCGACACGAGCGGGAACCCGGCGAGTGGAGCAGCCCATCTCGGGCCCTTCCGGATCGACACGTTCGAGCCGGACGATCCGGATGTTGCAAGCACAAGCCACACGGTCGGCACGGTCTCGAACGACAACACGGTCGAGGTCGCCTGGCACGGCGCCTACGACTACGAGGAGAGCGGCATCGCCGGCTATTCGGTCGGCTGGACGACTGCGGCCGCGACGACGCCGGACGAGGTGATCGACACCACCGGCGAGGCGGCGGCGAGCCCCGCCCTCGCCGACGGCTCCTGGTGGTTCCACCTCCGAACCAGGGACAACGCCGGGAACTGGACGAGCACCGTTCATCTCGGCCCCTTCGCGATCGACGCCACAGCGCCGACGGCGCCCACGCTCTCGAGCCCGAGCCATACGGCGGGTACCTGGTCTCCGATCACCAGCGTCTTCGTCCGCTGGTCGGGTGCGACGGACGGAGCGAGTGGGGTCGACGGCTATTCGTTCGACTTCGACGCGGACCCGTCCACGGTGCCCGCGCCCGTCAAGGACGCCGATGAGCACGTCAACGGCTACGCGACGGGACCGATGGCGGCGGCGAGCGTGTACTTCCACCTCCGGGTGGTCGACAACGCGGGCAACTGGAGTGGCACGGTGCACATGGGCCCGTTTCTGCTCGATCCGGATGCTCCCACGAACCCGGCCGTTCGAGGCCTCACGCACCAGCCGAACCGGCCGTCGGCCGTTCGGAGGATCTCGGTCGGATGGCAGGACGCCCGCGACCTGCGCAGCGGTGTCGACGGGTTCTCCTTCGAGTGGTCGCAGGTCGGGACCACCGATCCCGACTCCACGAAGGACGCCGAGGAGAACGCGAACCGCACCCTGAGCCCGGCACTGAGGGTCGGCCGCTGGTGGTTCCACCTGCGGACCCGTGACCATGCCGGCAACTGGAGCGGCGCCGTTCACCTCGGGCCGTTCGTGATCCGAGCACCGATCGTCCGGCCGAAGAAGCAGGCGCTCTGTCACCGGGGCCGGACGATCAAGGTGCCGAAGAGCCAGGTTCGCAAGCACCGCAAGCACGGCGACAAGCTCGGCGCCTGCAAGAAGAGGAAGCCCAGGCGCCGCTAGGAAACCGTGCGGGGCGGCCGGCTGCGGTCCCGCCCCGCACGGTCCACTCCTCTCCGGCCCATTCCGCTGACAGCGCTACCCGAAGGAACTGTGTGGGGGCGGCGCGCCCGCCTCCACACGGTCCGCTCTCTCCGACCCTGCTGTTCGCGCCCTGAGCGCGGCCAGCGCGACGGCCGCCATCACGATCGTCTGGATCGCCGCGCAGATCGCGAATACCGGCGTCACGCCGAGCAGGTCCAGGAGCGGGCCTGCGCCGAGGATTCCGATCGGCATCGCAAGAGCGAACACGGTCATGAAGCTCGAGATCACGGTCGCGCGCAGCTCCGGCGGGATGCGCAGCGTGATGATCGCGTGCAGGCTCGGGTTGATGAGGCCGTTCGCGAGCCCCGAGGCGCCGAGGACGCCGATCGCCGCCCACGCGGGCACCTCGAAGACGAGCAGCCACAGCGGCAGGGCCTGGCCCAGGGCGACACGTGCGATCAGAGTCAGGCCGTCCAGGCGCTTCACCAGCCGGTACGCGACCGTGTTCCCGAGCACCGCGCCCACGCCGAAGGCGGCGAACATCGCGCCGACGATGCGCGGGTCGGAGTCGTAGCGCGTGACGACCAGCACCGGGAGCGAGATGAAGATCGCCTGCCAGGCCATGTCGCCCACGATCAGGCTGACGCGCCAGGCGCGGAACAGGGGGTCCCGCGCCGGCCCACCGCAAGCCGGCGCGGAAGCCGCGATCCTCCTCCTTCGCCGGCGGAAGCGGCTTCGTCGCCGGGACGAAGACCGCGAGCAGGAACACGGACACCACGTAGGTCGCAGCGTCGACGACCAGCACGGCCGGCGCGCCGATGAAGCCGATCAGGACGCCGGCGAGCGGCGGCCCGAGCAGGAGCGTGACGCGGTTCGCACCCTGGAAGAGCGCGGAGGCCTGGCTCACGACCCCTTCGTCCTCGCCCAGGAGCTCCGGGATGATCACGCGCTGGGCGGCGAAGTGCGGCCCCGTGAAGGCGCCGACAGCGAACGCCACGGCGGCGATGAGCCCGAACGACAGGACGCCGGCCCAGTGGCAGAGCGGAATCACGAGCATCAGCGGCCCGCGGCAGGCGTCGCAGAGCAGCATCGTCCGGCGGGCGCCGAGCCTGTTCAGCACCCGGACGCCCAAGAAGCCGGCGAGCGCGATGCCGATCGCCTCGAACGCGATCACGACGCTCATCTGCGTCGCGGAGCCGCTCGTCGTCAGGACGAACCACGGCAGGGCGATCCAGGTCATCTGCGCGCCGCTCGTCGAGATCGTCTCGGCGGCGAGCAGCGCGCGCAGCGAGCCGATGCGGAGGACGCTCGTGTCCACCTAGACGGCCTCTGCCGGCGCCTCGCGCAGGCGCGGGATCGGCGAGAAGACGAGGAAGATGACTCCGGCGAGCGCTCCCAGCACGCCGATCCAAAGCGTGGTGTGCAGGCCGATCGCGGTCCCGAGCGTCCCGCCGACGAGCGCGCCGATCGGCCGGATGCCCATGTTGACGAACCGGAACGTCCCCGCCATCCGCGACCGGAGCCGGTCGGGCGTCCGGAAGAGCATCAGGCTGCCGGCGTTGACGTCGAGGATCATCACGCCGACCGAGCAGAAGAACTCGGCGGCGCCCAGCATCAGCACGATCGTGGTCTGGCTGCCGGAGGCGAGCGGGATCAGCACCAGCGGCAGCGGAAAGAGGACGGCGCCGAGCGTGAAGGCGGCGCCGAGTCCGATCAGCTTCTCGATCCGCGGTGCGATCACCGCCCCGACTACGCCTCCGATTGCGCCCGCGCCGAGGACGAGCCCGAGGAGGCCGGGATTCACGCCGAGCTCCCTCGTGGCATAGAGGACGAAGATCGCGTGGAAGACGAAGTTGAAGAAGTTGATCGTCGCAACGCAGAGGAGCTCCGGCCGGATGAACTCGTCTTTGAGGACGAACGAAAAGCCGATCCGGAGGCTCCGCCGCACGCTTTCCTCGCCGTCGTGCTCGACCGGCGGCTCCTTCGTCGTAATCCTGCTCAGGAAGAGCGCGGACCAGAGGTACGAGAACGCATCGATTAGCAGCGTGATCGGGGCGGTCACAGCCTGGACGAGGAAGCCGGCGACCGACGGGCCGACCACGAAGGACAGCGACCGGCTGAGGCTCAGCTTGCTGTTGGCGTCGACGACGTCGCGCCGCGGGACGACGGCGACGAAGAGCGTCGCCCAGCTGATGTCGAACAGGACGGCGAACGTCCCCATCAGGAACGCGACGCCGTAGAGCTGGCCGAAGCCGAGCACGTCGAACGCGGCGGCGATCGGAACCGACACGAGCAGTGCGAAGCGCGCGATGTCGGCCGCGATCATCAGCCGCCGGCGGCGCTGCACCCTCTCGATCCAGACGCCGGCGAAGAGCGAGAAGAGCAGGTGCGGCATCAGCTCGGCGGCGACGAGGAAGCCCATCTGCGCCGCCGAGGCGTCGAGCGTGAGCACGGCGGTGAGCGGCAGCGCGAGCAGCGTCACCTGGTCGCCGAGCATCGAGATCGACTGCGCCGCCCAGAGCTTCAGGAACTCGGGCTGGCGGAGGAGCGGCGGCGGCTCGGGGGCCGCCGCCGCCGGAGTCTCATCCGCCAGACTCACGCGCGCTTGACGCTGATGTCACCGCTCATGGAGCGCGCCTTCAGCTCGACAAGCGGACCTTCGTCGGTCTCGATCGTGCTGCCGGACTCGAGGTCGAGCTCGGACGAGGTGTCGCCCGAGAGCGTCTGAGCGTCGACGAAGAGCCGCGATCCCTTCGCGATGCCGACCTCGATGTCGCCGGAGGCCGAGTTGATCCTCACCTCGCCGGCGACGACGCTGCCGATCTCGACGTCGCCAGACGCGGTGTTCACCTCGGCGCCGTCGGCCGAGCTCGTCGATCTGGACGTCGCCGGAGGCTGAGTTGACCTTCGCGGAGCCGACGCTGTCGAGTTGGACGTCTCCGGAGGCTGTGTCGACGCCGGCCTCGCCGGACACGTCTTCGCGCTGACAGGGCTACCCGAAGGAACTGTGTGGGGGCGGCGCGCCCGCCTCCACACGGTCCGCTCTCTCCGACCCTGCTGTTCGCGCCCTAAGCGCGGCCAGCGCGACGGCCGCCATCACGATCGTCTGGATCGCCGCGCAGATCGCGAAGACCGGCGTCACGCCGAGCAGGTCCAGGAGCGGGCCCGCCCCGAGGATCCCGATCGGCATCGCAAGAGCGAACACGGTCATGAAGCTCGAGATCACGGTCGCACGCAGCTCCGGCGGGATGCGCAGCGTGATGATCGCGTGCAGGCTCGGGTTGATGAGGCCGTTCGCGAGCCCCGAGGCGCCGAGGACGCCGATCGCCGCCCACGCGGGCACCTCGAAGACGAGCAGCCACAGCGGCAGGGCCTGGCCCAGGGCGACACGTGCGATCAGAGTCAGGCCGTCCAGGCGCTTCACCAGCCGGTACGCGACCGTGTTCCCGAGCACCGCGCCCACGCCGAAGGCGGCGAACATCGCGCCGACGATGCGCGGGTCGGAGTCGTAGCGCGTGACGACCAGCACCGGGAGCGAGATGAAGATCGCCTGCCAGGCCATGTCGCCCACGATCAGGCTGACGCGCCAGGCACGGAACAGGGGGTCCCGACCGGCCCACCGCAAGCCGGCGCGGAAGCCGCGATCCTCCTCCTTCGCCGGCGGAAGCGGCTTCGTCGCCGGGACGAAGACCGCGAGCAGGAACACGGACACCGCGTAGGTCGCAGCGTCGACGACGAGCACTGCCGGCGCGCTGATCAAGCCGATCAGGACGCCGGCGAGCGGCGGCCCGAGCAGGAGCGTGACGCGGTTCGCACCCTGGAACAGCGCGGAGGCCTGGCTGACGACGCCTTCGTCCTCGCCCAGGAGCTCCGGGATGATCACGCGCTGGGCGGCGAAGTGCGGCGCCGTGAAGGCGCCGACAGCGAACGCCACGGCGGCGATGAGCCCGAACGACAGGACGCCGGCCCAGTGGCAGAGCGGAATCACGAGCATCAGCGGCCCGCGGCAGGCGTCGCAGAGCAGCATCGTCCGTCGCGCGCCGAGCCGGTTCAGCACGCGGACGCCCAGGAACCCGGCGAGCGCGATGCCGATCGCCTCGAACGCGATCACGACGCTCATCTGGGTCGCGGAGCCGCTCGTCGTCAGGACGAACCACGGCAGGGCGATCCAGGTCATCTGCGCGCCGCTGGTCGAGATCGATCTCGGCGGCGAGGAGCGCGCGGATCGAGCCGATGCGGAGGACGCTCGTGTCCACCTAGACGGCCTCGGCCGGCGCCTCGCGCAGGCGCGGGATCGGTGAGAAGACGAGGAAGATGACGCCGGCGAGCGCTCCCAGCACGCCGATCCACAGCGTCGTGTGCAGGCCGATCGCGGTGCCGAGCGCCCCGCCGACGAGCGCGCCGATCGGCCGGATGCCCATGTTGACGAACCGGAAGGTCCCCGCCATCCGCGACCGGAGCCGGTCCGGCGTCCGGAAGAGCATCAGGCTGCCGGCGTTGACGTCGAGGATCATCACGCCGACCGAGCAGAAGAACTCGGCGGCGCCCAGCATCAGCACGATCGTGGTCTGGCTGCCGGAGGCGAGCGGGATCAGCACCAGCGGCAGCGGAAAGAGGACGGCGCCGAGCGTGAAGGCGGCGCCGAGTCCGATCAGCTTCTCGATCCGCGGTGCGATCACCGCCCCGACTACGCCTCCGACGGCGCCCGCGCCGAGGACGAGCCCGAGGAGGCCGGGATTCACGCCGAGCTCCCTCGTCGCGTAGAGGACGAAGATCGCGTGGAAGACGAAGTTGAAGAAGTTGATCGTCGCAACGCAGAGGAGCTCCGGCCGGATGAACTCGTCTTTGAGGACGAACGCAAAGCCGATCCGGAGGCTCCGTCGCACGCTTTCCTCGCCGTCGTGCTCGACCGGCGGCTCCTTCGTCGTAATCCTGCTCAGGAAGAGCGCGGACCAGAGGTACGAGAACGCATCGATTAGCAGCGTGATCGGGGCGGTCACAGCCTGGACGAGGAAGCCGGCGACCGACGGGCCGACCACGAAGGACAGCGACCGGCTGAGGCTCAGCTTGCTGTTGGCGTCGACGACGTCGCGCCGCGGGACGACGGCGACGAAGAGCGTCGCCCAGCTGATGTCGAACAGGACGGCGAACGTCCCCATCAGGAACGCGACGCCGTAGAGCTGGCCGAAGCCGAGCACATCGAACGCGGCGGCGATCGGAACCGACACGAGCAGTGCGAAGCGCGCGATGTCGGCAGCGATCATCAGGCGCCGCCGCCGCTGCGCCCGCTCGATGAAGACGCCGGCGAAGAGCGAGAAGAGCAGGTGCGGCATCAGCTCGGCGGCGACGAGGAAGCCCATCTGCGCCGCCGAGGCGTCGAGCGTGAGCACGGCGGTGAGCGGCAGCGCGAGCAGCGTCACCTGGTCGCCGAGCATCGAGATCGACTGCGCCGCCCAGAGCTTCAGGAACTCGGGCTGGCGGAGGAGCGGCGGCGGCTCGGGGGCCGCCGCCGCCGGAGTCTCATCCGCCAGACTCACGCCCGCTTGACGCTGATGTCGCCGCTCATGGAGCGCGCCTTCAGCTCGACAAGCGGACCTTCGTCGGTCTCGATCGTGCCGCCGGACTCGAGGTCGAGCTCGGACGATGTGTCGCCCGAGAGCGTCTGCGCGTCGACGAAGAGCCGCGATCCCTTCGCAATGCCGACTTCGATGTCGCCGGAGGCCGAGTTGATCCTCACGTCGCCGGCGACGACGCTGCCGATCTCGACGTCGCCCGACGCGGTGTTCACCTCGGCCCCGTCGGCCGAGCTGTCGATCTGGACGTCGCCGGAGGCCGAGTTGACCTTCGCGGAGCCGACGGTGTCGAGTTGGACGTCTCCGGAGGCTGTGTTGACGCCGGCCTCGCCGGACACGTCTTCGAACTCGACGTCGCCCGATGCGACCTTGATGTCGATCTCCGAGTACCGCCCGCGGCCGGAGATGTCCGCCGAGGCGAGGTTCGCCCGCACGGTCGCGCCGTGCGGCGCCGTCACGCGCACGCGGTACTCGCCGCTCGCGGCGGAAGAGACCGCGCCGTCGTCGGCCTCGATCCGAATCTCGATACCCGTCGCCACGCGGTCGCATCGAGATCTCTGCGCTGCGCTCGAGCTCCTCCGAATCGCGGCCGCGCGCCTCGAGCTCGACCTCCGTCTCGCCGGCGTTTCCGGTCTCGATCTCGACGTCGCCGGACGGGATCCGGATGTCCAGCGTGACCGGCCCGGGCGTAGTGAAGGTCTCGTGCCTCACGGCCGGCGCTTCCCACGGCGCCGCGGAGGCCGCGGATCCGTCTTCACCTCGACGTGTCCGAATGGGAGCTGGAAGAACGTCATGCCAATCCCCTCCTTTGGTGGAGCCGTGACGCGAAATTCCGCCGGGCCGGATGACGCACCAGACACGGCGCCGGATCAGCGCGTCCGCCCGCGACACGTAGCGCTGCTACGCGCCGCGAACGACCGCACTGCCCGGCTTGGTCTGGAGCGCCCCCGACGTCGGCCGAATTTCCCATCACGACTCCTAGTTCCGGCCGTAGCCGGTCAGTCGATTACCTCTGCTGCGCGGCGCCGGCGACGCGACGCTGCGGGACAGCGCCCGGACGAGCCAGGCGTTGAGCGACATGCCCTCGCGGGCGGCCGCTGCCTCGAGCTCGCGCTTCAGGCTCTCGTAGAGCCGCAGCGTGATCCTCGCGGCGAGCCCGTCCTCCTCCGCCGGAACGCCGGCCGGTTCGGCCGGCTCGGCGCCGACGTAGACGAGCTGCGGGTCGGGCCCGGCGAGTCGCACCTCGACGTGCCCTTCGGGCAGCTGGTCGCTGATCTCCAGGGCCGCCTCGCCCAGGGTCTCCATCAGGCGCATCCCGGCGGAGCCACGGAGTGCCTGGATCAGGCGCTCGGCGGCCGCTGCGGTCTCCTCGTCGCCGACGGCGGCGACCGCGGTGAGGTCTCGCTCGAGCGCTGCGATGAATCGTGCCGTCTCCATGGGGGCAGTATGACATCATTTTGATGTCTGTCAAGCATCATCGTGACATCGGCTTGAAATGGCGGTATAGATGCCTCTGTGCCGATCTGCGCGAACTGCGGTCAGGACAATCCCGAGGGCTTTCGCTTCTGCGGCGCGTGCGGCGCAGAGCTCATGCCCGCGCCCGCCGCCCGCGAGGTCCGGAAGACCGTCACGGTCGTCTTCTGCGACGTGACCGGCTCGACGGCCATGGGCGAGCGGCTCGACCCCGAGTCGACCCGCCGGGTCATGAGCCGCTACTACGACGCGATGCGCGAGGCGATCGAGCGCCACGGCGGCACGGTCGAGAAGTTCATCGGCGACGCGGTCATGGCCGTGTTCGGGGTCCCGGTCGTGCACGAGGACGACGCGCTGCGCGCCGTCCGCGCGGCCGCCGACATGCGCGGCGCGCTCGGCGAGCTCAACGACGAGCTCGAGCGGGACTGGGGCGTCCGGATCGAGAGCCGCATCGGCGTCAACACGGGTGAGGTCGTCGCCGGCGAGGGCCAGACTCGCTCGCAGTCGGCGACGCGGTCAACGTCGCCGCCAGGCTCGAGCAAGGCGGCTGCGCCGGGCGAGACGCTGCTCGGCGAGTCCACGCACCGGCTCGTCCGGGACGCGGTCGAGGCGGAGCCGGTCGAGCCGCTGGACGCCAAGGGGAAGTCGGAACCGGTCGCAGCCTTCCGGCTCGTCGGGCTCGTCGAGGGCGCCGAGTTCATCCCGCGCCGACTCGACTCGCCGCTCGTCGGACGCGAGAACGAGCTCGCCCAGCTGCAGCGGGCCTACGACCACGCGGTCTCGGACCGCGTCGCGTACCAGTTCACGCTGCTCGGCGCCGCCGGGATCGGGAAGTCGAGGCTCGTGCAGCGAGCTCGAAGACCGTGTCGATGCGAGCGCTGCTCTCGGGTCGGTGCCTACCGTACGGCGACGGGATCACGTACTGGCCGCTCGCCGAGATCGAGCCGCTGCCGGCGAGATCGACTTCGAGGCGAACCGAGACGAGATCGCGCTGCAGACGCGACGGATCCTCGAGCGACTCGCGCACGAGCAAGCCGCTCGTCGTCGTCTTCGACGACCTCCAGTGGGCGGAGCCGACGTTCCTCGACCTCGTCGACCACGTCACCGATCTGGCGCGGGACGCGCCGATTCTCCTGCTCTGCGTCGCCCGACCGGACCTGCTCGACGGCAGGCCCGGCTGGGGCGGCGGCAAGCTGAACGCGACGACGATGCTGCTCGACGCACTGACGGCGGACGAATCCGCGCAGCTCGTCGACAACCTGCTCCTGACCCGCGTCGACACCGAGCACGGAAGCAGCGATCGCAGCCGCCGCGGAAGGCAACCCTCTCTTCGTCGAGGAGATGCTGGCGATGGTGACCGACGGTTCGGAAATGGCGACTTGCCGTACCGCCGACGATCCAGGCCCTGCTGGCGGCGAGACTCGACCGCCTGGCGCCCGACGAGCGCACCGCCGTCGAATGCGCGGCGTCCAGGGCCAGGAGTTCCGACAGACGGCTCTCGCCAGCCTCGTGCCCGAAGCGCTTCGGGCCGGCTCGCGGAGATCCAGCAGTCCCTCGTCCGGAAGGACCTCGTCCGTCCGGCCGCCGAGGACACGTACCGCTTCAAGCACCTGTTGCTCCGCGACGCCGCGTACGAAGCGCTTCCGAAGGAGCAGCGCGCGGACCTGCACGAGCGCTTCGCGGACCGGATCGCCGAGAACGCGGGCCCGAGGTCGAGGAGATCCTCGGCTACCACCTCGAGCAGGCCTACGGCTACCGCGCCGAGCTCGGGCCCGTCGATTCCGCCGGCCGAGACCTGGCGCGGAGGGCTTCGGCCCTGCTTGCCTCCGCCGGCAGGCGCGCGGAGGCCCGCGCCGATGTCCCGGCCACGATCAACCTCCTCGAGCGCGCCGTGAAGCTCCTTCCCGACGGCGACGCCGAGGCGATCGCAATCTACCCCGACCTCGGAACTGCAGTCGCCGAGAACGGAGACCTCCCCCGCGCGGAGGATCTCTACCGGCGCGCACGAGAGCTCGGCGACCCCCGCACCGCGCTGATCGCTCGCCAGCGAGGAATCTGGAACGACCTGATGCGCGGCGCGAGCATGGCCGAGGCCGTCGGCCCCTTGGAGGAGACCGTGGAGGAGGCGGAGCGGCTCGGCGACGAGTCCATCCTGGCCGAGGGGCTGACGAGTCTCGGGGTGATCGCAAGCTGGCTCGGCGAGAACGATCGCGCCCTGACGCTCCTCCGCCGCGCGGTCGCGGGCGCGAAAGCGACCGGCGATCCACGAGTCCTCGCCGACGCCACCCGGTGGGTTGGGATCGTGACCCTTTGGGGGTCGACCCCCGTCGACGAAGCCCTTCGCGAGGTCCGACAGCTGGCGAAGTCGACGGCCGGGGCCGGGATGGCGTACGCCGAGCTCCTCGTGGTCGAGGGCACGCTGCTTGCACTGACAGGGGATTTCGAGGGAGGCAGAGCGCTCGTCGCCGAAGGTCGACGGCAGCTGCTCGAGCTCGGCCAGAAGGTCCAGTACGCCGGGATCGGCCAGCCCGCGGCGATCCTCGAGCTCCTGGCCGGGGATGCACCAGCTGCCGAGCGGATCATGCGGGAAGCACATGAGATGCTGAACGCAGCCGGGGAGCGAGGGTTCCTCTCGACCGTTTCAGCGTTGCTCGGGCTCGCGCTTGCGCGCCAGGGTCGTTACGACGAGGCTGACCGTTTCGCCGACGAGAGCCGTGAGTCCGGATCAGATGACGACGTGATCACACAGATCTACTGGCGGATCGTCAAGACGTACGTCGAGGCGGCGAAGGGGGATCTGGACGAGGCCGCGCGGCTTGCGGCGGACGTCGTCGAGCTCACGAACAGAACCGATGACACGTTCGACGGGCCTATCGCCCTGATGGACGTCGTCGACTTTCTCGATCCGGCCCGGCGCCGCCCGGTACTGGAGCGCGGGCTCGCCGAGACGACTCGGAAGGGGAACGTCGTCAGCGCGGAGCAGATTCGCGCGAAGCTCGCAGCTCTTCCATGACGCCGGCGACCCAGGTATCGAGCTCCGCGAGCCCGCCGGTGTTCACGTACGAGTAGTCAGCGCGCTTGACCTTCTCGCGGTCGGGGATCAGGCGCTCCTCGCGGCCCTTCATCGGCACGTTCGTCCGCTGCTCGCGCAGGAGCCGAGGCGCTGTGATCGCCACGACCTTGTCGAAGCGATCCTGCCCGCCTACCTCATAGAGGAGCGGCACCTCGGTCACGGCGACCTCGGGCGGCTTGGGGAGGCGGCCCAGCTGCTCGCGCCAGTTCAGATATTCAGCCGAGACGCGGGGGTGGAGGAGCCCTTCGAGCCAGACGAGGGCCTCGCGGTCGCCGAAGACGATCCTGCCGACCTTCCCACGGTCGATCTTGCCGTCCGCGCCCAGGATCCCGTCGCCGAGCCGCTCCAGCATCGCCGCCTTGATTTCAGGGTCGGTGCGGATCAGGTGATGGACGATCTCGTCGCTCGAGACCACGGCGGCTCCGTGGCGCGCAAATGCCTTGAGCGCCTCGCTCTTCCCCGCCCCGATGCCGCCGGTGATGGCGACCGAGACCGGAGGGTTATTGCTCGTCGGTCGTCTCTTCGGCCGGAGTCGTCTCTTCGGCCGGCGCCGGCTCGTCCAGCGCGACGGTCTCGGCCGGAGTCTGGCTCTCGGGCTGCGGCTCGTCAGCCGGCTCGGCCTCGCCGTCGGGCTCGCCCTCCACGGGCTGCGGCTCTTCCGGCGCGCCGACGGGCTCGGGCGACGGTTCGGCGCCCGTGCTCTCCTCGAGCGCCACCTCGGCCGGGGCCTCCGTAGCCGGGGCCTCCGCGAAGACCTCGTCGGACAGGCCGAGCTCGGACGCCGGGGTCGGCCCGTCGCCCTCGACGCGCTTCAGCGACAGCGAGAGCCGGCGTCGCTCTGCGTCGACCTCGATGATCTTCGCCTGCACCTGGTCGCCCTGCGAGACGACCTCGCGCGGGTTCTCGACGTGGTGCTGCGCGAGCTCGGAGATGTGGACGAGCCCCTCGACGCCGGGCATGATCTCGACGAAGGCGCCGAACGTGACGACCTTGGTGACCTTGCCCTCGACGACGTCGCCCTCGTTGTACTGGTCGAGCACCTGCTGCCAGGGATCGCTCTGGGTCTGCTTGAGCCCGAGCGAGATCCGTTGGCGGTCGCGGTCGATGTCCAGCACCTTCACCTCGACCGTCTGGCCGATCTCGAGCACCTCGGACGGGTGGTTCACGTGCGACCAGGAGAGCTCGGAGATATGGATCAGGCCGTCCATCCCGTCGAGGTCGACGAACGCGCCGAAGTCGACGATGTTCGAGATCTGTCCCTCGACGACGTCTCCGGGCTGGAGCCGGTCGAGGATCTGCTGCCGCTGCTCCTTGCGCTCGTCCTCGAGGACGGCGCGGCGCGACAGGACGACGTTGTTCCGCGAGCGGTTGAGCTCGATCACCTTCGCGCGCAGCTCCTGGCCGAGGAACTCGTCCAGGTCCTGCACGCGGCGGATGTCGACGAGCGACGCCGGGAGGAAGCCCCGCACGCCCAGGTCGAGGATCAGGCCGCCCTTCACGACCTCGATCACGCGGCCGACGATCGCCTCGCCCGACTCGGCCTTCTGCTCGATCATCTTCCAGGCCAGCTCGAAGCGCGCGCGCTTCTTGGAGAGGATCAGCCGGCCCTCCGCGTCCTCCTTGGTCAGGACGAGCGCGTCGACCTCCTCGCCGAGCTTGACCTCGTCCTCAGGGTTCACCGACCGGCGGATCGAGAGCTCGGAGAGCGGGATGACGCCCTCGGACTTGTAGCCGATGTCCACGAGCACCTCGTCCTTGTCCACGCGCACCACGGTGCCGTGGACGACCTCTCCCTCGTTGATGGTCGGGAAGGTGGACTCGTAGTCCGGGATCAGCTCGCCCTCGGGCCCGGTGGTCCAGACCTCGGGGTCGTCCACGTGCTGTTTGTCGGCGATGTCGCTCACCACGAGCGGCGCAGTATATCTGCGGATTTTCGCTTTCAGATGCGGCCGAGAAAGCGGCGGACATGGCCTAGATAGGCGTCCTGGGCCTCGACCATGGTCATATGGCCCGCATCCGCCAGCTCTGCGTACTCGCTGCCCGGGATCCCCTCGTGAAGGGTGCGTGCGGCGCGCGGCGTCGTCGTCCGGTCGTGCTCCCCGACCAGGACGAGCGTCGGCTTGGAGACCCGGCCAAGGTCGGGCGTGTAGTCGAAGTCGCCGTAGCCGGCGTTCGCGAAGTGGCGCAGCACCTCAGGGGCGTAGACCGTGTCCTCCGCGAATCCGGGCGGCGGCGGGCCGTGGAAGTGGAACGGGTTCTGGACGCGCATCAGCTCGGCGCAGTCCTCCGGCGTCTCGACCGTCTGCTCCCACTTCCAGGACTCCGCGATCGGCTTTCCGTCCTCGCCCATCGCCTCGAGCGACGCCTCGACGTCGGCCATGAGCGCGTCGCTCGAGTCGCCGCCGCCGGAGATGACGTAGCCGGCGGCGGTGCCGAGGTTGACCGCATGCCAGGTCGTGATGAGCGCGCCGAAGGAATGCCCGAGCAGCGCGAACCGCTCGAGCTCGAGCGCCTCGGCGAGCAGGTCGACGTCACGCGCGAAGACCTCGAGGCTGAGCGTCGCCGGGTCGACGCGCTCGCTCCGGCCCTGTCCGCGCTCGTCGACGTAGAGGACGCGGAAGTCCTCGCCGAGCGGGTCGAGCCAGGGCCGGAGGTGCGTGTGGTCGAGCCCGGGCCCGCCGTGGAGGACGATGAGCGGCAGCCCGGAATCGCCCACCGGCTCCACGAACATGGTGTAGCCATCCGCGAGTCGGACGTTCAGCTCTTCGCCTCGTTCCAGTCCTCGCCGACGCCGACGTCGACCGCGAGCGGCGGGTCGAGGTCGTAGGCGCCGACCATCTCCTCTCGGACGAGGTCCCTCACCTGCGAGACCTCAGCCTCCGGCACCTCCAGCAGCAGCTCGTCGTGCACCTGGAGGACGAGCCTCGCGCCGCGGCCCTCGTTTCGCAGGCGGCGGTGGATGGCGATCATCGCCTTCTTGATGATGTCCGCGTTCGAGCCCTGCATGACGAAGTTGACGGCGAGCCGCTCGCCCAGCGAGCGCGTCTGGCGGTTCGAGGCGCGCAGCTCGGGCACCGGGCGGCGCCGGCCGAGCAGGCTGGTCGTGTAGCCGTCGCGCGCCGCCTGCTCGATCGTCCGCTGGATGAAGTCCTGGACGTGCGGGAAGCGGGCCAGGTAGGTGTCGATCAGCTCCTGCGCTTCCTCGCGGGAGATCTCGAGGTTCTCCGAGAGGCCGAACGACGAGATGCCGTAGACGATCCCGAAGTTGATCATCTTCGCCGTCGAGCGGTCGCCGGTCGTCAGCTTCGCCGGATCCTTGCCGAGCACCTCGGCCGCGGTCGCCGTGTGGATGTCGTCGCCGCGCGCGAATGCCTCCCGCAGCTTCGGCTCTCCGGAGACGTGCGCCAGGATCCGCAGCTCGATCTGCGAGTAGTCCGCCGAGAGCAGCCGGTGGCCCTGCTCGGCGACGAACGCGGAGCGGATCTCCTTGCCGAGCCCGGTGCGGATCGGGATCGCCTGGAGGTTCGGGTTCGTCGTCGAGAGCCGCCCGGTCGAGGCGACCGCCTGGTTGAACGTCGTGTGGAGCCGTTTGTCGTGCTCCGAGATCAACGTCGGGAGAGGCCCGAGGTAGGTGTTGACGAGCTTGGAGTACTCCCGCCACTCCTCGATCACGCCGACGATCTCGTGCTCGTGGCGGATCTTGCGGAGGACGCGGGTGTCGGTCGAGTAGCCGGTCTTCCCCTTGCGATCCGGGGTCAGGCCGAGCTTCTCGAACAGGATCCGGGCCACCTGCGGGGTGGAGCCGAGGATGAACTCCTCGCCGGCGAGCTCGTACGCCTTCTGCTCCAGCTCCTCGACCCGGTCGGCGAGGCGTGCGGTGATCTCGCCCATCCGGTACTCGTCGATCTTGACGCCGGTGTCCTCCATATCGGCGAGCACCTGGGTCAGCGGGAGCTCGATCTCGCGGTAGAGCGGCTCGTGGCCGCGCTCCTGCAGGCGGGAGACGAGCGGCTCGGCGAGGCGAAGCGTGGCCGCCGCGTGGCGGACGAGCGCCGAGGTGTCCTCGTCGGCGGGCGGGTCGGGGACGAGCTCGATTCCATACTCGGCCGCGAGGTCGTCGAGCTCGTAGGTCGCACGGCCGGGGTCGATGAGGTAGGCGGCGAGCAGTGTGTCTTCGGCCGGCTCGACGCGCTGCGCCTTCGCGTCGTGGGCGACGACCCGGAGGCCTTGTAACACAGTGTTACTTGCCCCGGAAGCGGCTGGCGACGGGTCCTGGAGCGCTTGTAACACAGTGTTACTTGGTCTCGGAGCGACGACGACCTCCGCCTCCATGGCCACCGCAACCCGCCCGTCCTCGGCCGCGAAGCCGACGGTGCCCTCCGTCGGAAGCTCGCCCTCCCGCCAGGGAACCTGGACACCCTCCAGGACCATCGGGGCCGCGGGGACGGTGGCGTCGAGGTCGTCCACACGGTTGAGCAGGCCGCGGAACTCGAACTGGCGGAACATCTCCTTCAGCCGCGAGCGGTCGGGAGGCGACAGGACGAGCTCGGACGGGTCGCAGTCGAGCTCGAGGTCTCGCCGCATCGTGGCGAGCTCCTTCGAGACCTTCGCCTGCTCGGCGTTCTCGGAGATGTTCTTCCGCCGCGCCGGCGTCAGCTCGTCCACGTGCTCGATGACGCCTTCGAGCGACCCGTACTGCTGGATCAGCTGCGACGCGGTCTTGTCCCCGATCCCGGGGATGCCGGGGATGTTGTCCGAGTTGTCGCCCTTGAGGCCGATGAAGTCGGGAATCTGGTCGGGCGTGATCCCGAGCCGCGCCTCCACGCGCTCCGGCGTGTACACGTTGACGTCGGCGACCCCGCGCGGGGTCATCATCAGCGTCACGTTGTCGGTGACGAGCTGGAACGCGTCCCGATCGGTGGAGACGACTGTCGTCTTGATCCCGGCCTGGTTGGCCTGCGTCGCGAGCGTGGCGATGACGTCGTCTGCCTCCCAGCCCTCGAACTCGAGGTTGCGGTAGCCGAACGCCTCGACGATCGGCCGGAAGTACGGGAACTGCTCGCGTAGCAAGTCCGCCATCGGTCGGCGGTCGGCCTTGTAGCCCTCGTGCTGCTCCATGCGCTCGACCGGACGGGTGTCCCAGGCGACGGCGACGCCCTTCGGCCGGTAGTCGGTCAGGAGCTTGAAGAGCATGTTCGTGAAGCCGAGCAGCGCGTTCGTCGGCATTCCCTCGCTCGTCGCGAGCTCCTCTGGCAGCGCGAAGTAGGCGCGGTAGGCGAGGTTGTTGCCGTCGACGAGGAACAGATCGGAGTCGCGCGCCGGCGCGTCGTCCAGCTGCAGCTCCTCGCCGGTCAGGGTCTTGGGCATCTCAGGCTCAACGGTATCGTCCTCCGCCGATGCCGGGCCCCCGATTCGAGGCGTTTACGGACGGCCACCTGGACGATGCGGCGAAGCTCCTCCAGGAGCGCCATCGCCGCCACCTTGCAAGCGGAGCGCTGCTGGCCGAGGAGCCCGACCTCCGCGCCGAGCTCGGACAGGCCCTGGCCGCGGAGGGCGCGAGCGGTTCAGTTCTCCTCCAGGACGGCCGGCTCCGCGGCTACCTCGTCGCCGCCCCGCAGCAGTTCACGAACACCGGCCTGACGTGGATGCTGACCGGGTTCGCGGGGTTCGCGCTCGAGGGAGACGCGGAGCTCACACGCGATCTCTATGCGCACGCAGCGACCCGCTGGGTCGACGAGGGCCACACGAGGCACGGCCTGTACCTCCCGGCGTCCGAAACGGAGCAGATCGACGCCTGGTTCCGCCTCTGCTTCGGCGCGTCGGCCATGACTGCCGCTCGGGAGATCGAGCCCGAATCGTTCGATTCGCCGGTGCGGATCAGGGACGGCACTCCGGAGGACATCGAGGAGGCCGTCCGCCTGGACCGCGCGATGGCGGACTCGATGCGCCCGGCCCCGAGCTTCTCCGGAATCGACGCTGCGTCCCAGGAGTCGGCCGTCGAGGAGTGGCGCGGCACGTGGGACGAGGGCGTCTTCGTGCACTTCGTTGCCGAGCTCGACGGGCGTCTCGCCGGCCACCTCCTCCTCTACAAGGGTCGCGAGGGTCTCCGTATCCCGATCGGCAGCATCGACCTGTCGGACGCGTCGACCGAGCCAGAGGCGCGCGGTTCCGGCGTCGGCCGAGCGCTGACCGCCCACGCCTTCACCTGGGCCCACGAGCACGGATATCGAGTCATGACGATCGACTGGCGGATGACGAATCTCCTCGCCTCGCGGTTCTGGCCCAAGCGCGGCTTCCACCCCACGTTCCTGCGCATGTACCGCTCGATCCCGTGAGCGTCCGCGAAGCAGAGCCGCGCGACGCGGACCGCGTGCTGCAGCTGATGGAGGACCTGACGCGGCCCGCCGTCCACGACGATCCGCAGCCTCAGCGCGACGTGTTCCTCGCGCACCTCGAGCACCCGGATTGCCGCGTCTACGTCGCCGAGCTGGACGGCGAGGTCGCGGGCGCCGTCAGCCTCTGGATCCAGCCTCGGCTCAACTGGACGACGCCGCAGGGCTGGATCCCCGACCTCTTCGTGGACGAGGCCTTCCGCCAGAGGGGCGCCGCTCGCGCGCTGCTGGACGCGTGCACCGAGGAGTGCCGGCGGCGCGGTTGCCACGTGCTGACCCTCGAGTCGGGCCACCACCGGGCCGAGGCGCATCGCCTGTACGAGTCGTACGGTTTCGTCCACCACGCCCGCGCCTACATCCTGACTATCTAGGTGCGCGTCCCTCTCCTCGCCGGCTCGCGGCTCACGGTCGTCGACGTGCCGCCCGACGCCCACGTTCTTCGCGCACTCCCTCCCGTGGAATCGCTCGCGGATGTCGCCGCGGCGGTCGGTGAGGCGCTCCGGTTCCCGCTCGCCGGGCCACCGCTCGAGCAGTTGGCGATCCGCGGGGGCCGGGCGACGATCGTCGTCGAGCCACCGGGGCTCCCGATCCCGAGCGCCGTTCGCGATCCCCGCCAGGAGGCGCTCGCGGCGGCGGTCTCGGCGCTCGAGCGTGCCGGCGTCGCGCTGGAGCGCCAGACGATTCTCGTCGCCGGCGGGCTCGGCCGGAAAGTGGGCCCGCACGAGCTGGAGAGCCTGGTGCCCCACGAGCTGGCCCGCCGGTTCTCGGGAAAGCTCGAAGTGCACGACGCGGCCGATCCGGATCTCACCGAGCTCGGAACTGCGGGCCGGATTCCGCTTCGGGTCAACCGCGCGCTGGTCGAGACCGATGCCGTCGTCGTTGTCAGCGCTGCGGAATCGGTGCTCCACGGAGGGCCGGCCGCGCTCCTCGGCGCGAGCGACCCCGCGGCGTTGCGCGAGGCGAACGCAGCCTCGTTGCTCGAGACGGCCGCTTCGCCGGGGTGGCGCCTGAGCAGCGAGCTCGAGCGCGAGCTTTCGAAACGCGTTCCGCTGATCGGCGTCTCCCTCTCGCTGAACCCGCCGGTCGTCACCGGCGCCTTCCACGGCTACCCGCACGATCATCGAGCGCTCGAGCGGATCGCGGCGTCGCCGGTCCGACTCGCTTTCCGGCTCGCTCCAGGGGGGATCCGCACGAAGCTGTTGGGCTCGATCCCCCGCGAGCTGACCGCGACGTCCGTCCTCGGCGGAGCGCCGTCGGTCGCCCACGTCGAGGCTCTGCTCCGCGGCGTCGAGGCTCGGGCGGCACGCTTGGAGGAGCCGCTGGACATCGTCGTCGTCGGGATTCCGGCGACGACCCCGCACCTGCCCCGCGAGCGGCCCAACCCGGTGCTCGCCGCCTACCTCGGGCTCGGGCTCGCGCTCCGGCTCTGGCGCGACGCCTTCCCTGTCGCCGAGGGCGGCACCGCGATCCTCCTCCACCCGTTCGACCGGCGGTTCCCACATCCGAGCCAGTCGCCGTACCGGACGTTCTTCAACGCCCTGCGTGCCCTCGGCTCGCGCGGGGCGACGGAGCCGCAGGAGCTCGCCGCCGCCGAGCGCGCGGCCGCCTCCGACCCGCGCGCGATCTCCGAGTACCGCGCCGGCCGCGCTTGCCACCCGCTCCTTCCGTTCGTCGAGTGGGCCGGGTGCCTCCCCGCGGTGGAGCGCCTCGGCGCCGTCCTGGTCGCCGGCAGCCGGGACGCAATGGCCGCGCGCCAGTTCGGGTTCGTCCCGACGCGGAACCTGTCGACGGCGCTCGCGATGGCAAGGGCGCGGACGAGCGGCTCGCCGAGGGTCGGGTTCCTCGTCGCCCCGCCCTACTTCCCGATCCGCACCGGCCCGTCGTGACCAAGTAACACTCTGTTACTAGCCCCGAACGGCGCCGATAAGCAGGCAAACGCCCTTAGTAACAGTCTGTTACTAGCCGCAGGAGCGCGCCTAGGTCTCGCCCAGGTAGGTCTTGCGAACCTGCTCGTTCTGGGCGAGGGCCTTCGCGTCGTCGGCGAGCGCGATCACGCCCGTCTCCATCACGTAGCCGCGGTCGGCGACGTCGAGCGCCATCAGCGCGTTCTGCTCGACGAGGAGGATCGGCGTGCCCTGCTTGTTGATCTCCACGACGATCTCGAAGATCCGCTCGACGAAGATCGGCGCGAGGCCCATCGAGGGCTCGTCCAGCAAGAGCAGCTTCGGCTGCGCCATCAGCGCGCGCCCGATCGCGCACATCTGCTGCTCGCCGCCGGACATCGTCCCGGCCCGCTGGTTCTTGCGCTCCAACAACCGCGGGAAGAGCTCGAAGACCCGGTCGAGCGACGCCTTGATCCCCGACCTGTCGTCGCGCTGGAACGCGCCCATCTCGAGGTTCTCCATCACGCTCATGCGCGGGAACAGGCGGCGGCCTTCGGGCGACTGGCTGATGCCCATCTTGACGACATCGTGCGGCGACTCCTGCGTGATGTCGCGGCCCTGGAACCGGATGCGGCCCTTGCGCGGATGGTTGAGGCCGTTGATCGAGCGGAGCGTCGTCGACTTACCGGCGCCGTTCGCGCCGATCAGCGTGACGACCTCGCCGTCGTAGACGTCCAGCGACACGCCCTTGATCGCGTGGATCGACCCGTAGTAGGTGTGGACGTCCTCGAGCTCGAGGATCTTGCTGCGGTCGGTCGACCCGGTCGGGGTGCGCTCGGCGACCGTCTCGGTCACTGCGCCACCGCCGCGGAGCCCAGATAGGCCTCGATCACCTTCGGGTCCTTCTGCACCTCCGCAGGCGCTCCCTCGGCGATCTTCTCGCCGTAGTCGAGCACGGTGACGCGGTCGGAGATCCCCATCACGACTTTCATGTCGTGCTCGATGAGCAGGACGGTCAGGCCTTCTTCGTCCCGCAGGCGGGAGACGAACGCGGTGAAGTCCGCCGTCTCCTGCGGGTTCATCCCCGCGGTCGGCTCGTCGAGCAGGATGAGCTTCGGCTGGGTCGCGAGCGCGCGGGCCACCTCGAGTCGTCGCTGGTCGCCGTAGGAGAGATTCCGCGCCCACGCTTCCCACTGGTTGCGCGGGAGATCGCAGAACGCGAGTAGCTCGCGGGCGCGTTCCATCGCCTCGCGCTCCTCCCGCTTGACGCCGGGCGTCCGCAGGACGCTCTTGACGATCCCGCCCTTGAGTCGCGAGTGCATCCCGACCATCACGTTCTCCCGCGCCGTCATTTCCTTGAATAGCCGGATGTTCTGAAACGTGCGTCCGATTCCCCGCTCGGTGACCGCATGCGGCGGCTTGCCGGTCACGTCGTCGCCTGCGAACACGATCTGGCCGCCCGTCGGCTTGTAGACGCCCGTCAGGCAATTGAAGAACGTCGTCTTGCCGGCGCCGTTCGGGCCGATCAGGCTGACGATTGCCCGCTCGGGAATCGTGAAGTCGACGTCGTTCACGGCGACGAGGCCTCCGAACTCCTTCCGCACCTTGGCGGCGACGAGGAGGTCGCTCATTCGACGGGCCCTCCTCTGACGTCGTAGAGGTAGTCCTCCTGGACCGCACCTTCTTCGAACTCGGCCTTCCGCCGCGCGCTCGGGATCAGGCCCTCCGGCCTGAAGAGCATGACGAGCACGAGGATGATTCCGAAGATGCCGAACTGGTAGAGCGGCACGTCGATGTTCGTTCCGAAGGTCTCGTTGATCTCGGCGCCGATGTTCCCGAGGCCCTCCTGGTTCAGATAGGCAAGGAAGCCGCCACCGAGGATCACGCCCCAGACGTTGCCCATCCCGCCGAGGATGACCATGCAGAGGATGAACACCGAGATGTTGAAGAAGAAGTCGTCGGGGAACGTGCCGCCCTTGAAGCTCGCGTAGTAGGCGCCGGCGATCCCGCCGAAGAACGCGCCGGCCGCGTACGCCCAGGTTTTCGTCCGCATGAGCGGCACGCCCATCGCGGCCGCTGCGGTCTCGTCCTCCCGGATCGCGATCCAGGCACGGCCTAGGCGTGAGTCGCGGAGGCGCACGGAGCAGAAGACGGTGAAGAGCAGGAGCCCGAGCGCGGTCCAGTAGAAGACCTCGATGCCGCCGATCTCCCTCCCCAGGAACGTGGAGTTGAAGCTCAGGTAGTCCGCGGGTAAACCGGTCCAGCCGGCGATCGTCTCGCCGAAGCCCGGCGGATCGATCGGGTTGATCCCCTGCGCCCCGTTCGTCAGGTTGAAGCCGGTGCCGAACAGGTTGTCTCCGTTGCGTGCGATCTGGGGCATGATCTCGCCGAATCCGAGCGTGACGATCGCGAGGTAGTCACCGCGAAGTCGCAGAGTCGGAAGGCCGATCAGCACGCCGATGATCCCGGTGAAGAGGCCGGCGACGATCAGCACGACCCAGATCGAGACGTGGAAGCCCGCCGCCTCGGGGTTGACACCGACGGCGCCCACGTGAACGTTGCCGACGCTCTCCCCGAAGTGCGGCGAAGCGAACCAGGCCGCCGTATAGGCCCCCATCGCGTAGAAGGCGACGTAGCCGAGGTCGAGGAGGCCTGCGTACCCGACGACGATGTTCAGGCCGATCGCCATCATGATGAAGATCGTCATCGTCACGGCCGTGTCGACGGACGGGAACGGGCCGAACAGCGGAACCTCGTACAGCTCGTCCCGGTAGTACGGGTACGTGATCGCCAGCACGATCGCCACAGCGGGAACGACCCACTTTCCGTAGCGCAGCATGTTCCACGGCACCGCGTAGAGCGCGAGGATGATCGCCGTCGAGATGATCAGCGACGTCGTGAAGCCCGAGAAGATGATCACGAGCACGATCCAGGCCACCGACGCGATGCCGCCCTTGATGAGGCGGGGGCGGAGCTCGCTGTCGAAGTCCGCGCGGCGTTCGGGTGAAAGGCCGGGAATGTTCACCTAGCCACCTAGCCCCCCTCGGGAACTTGCTCGCCAAGGAGGCCCTCGGGCCGGAAGACGAGGATGATGATCAGCAGGGCGAAGATGATCGACTGCGTCCAGTCGCTGCCCGGCGTTGCCCAGCCGAGGCCGTTGTTGAACGACTCGATCATCGCGATCAACAGGCCGCCGAGGACCGCTCCTGGCAGGTTCCCGATCCCGCCGATCACTGCGGCGGTGAAGGCGATCAGGCCGAGACGGAAGCCCTCGTCGTAGCGAATGTTCGTGATGTAGAGCGCGTAGAGGAGGCCGGCACTCCCGGCGAGCGCGCCGGCGATGAAGAACGTGAACGAGATCGTCCGGTTCACGTTGATCCCCATCATGGCCGCGGCGTCCCGGTCCTGGGCGGTCGCGCGCATCGCCTTGCCCTGCCGAGTCTTCTGCACCAGCCAGATCAGGAGGAGCAGCACCGGAACGGTGAAGAGCAAGACGATGAGCTTGTCCCACGTGTACGCGACGCCGCCGATCGTGAAGACCTCGCCCCGCGGGAGGATCGAGTCGACCGACGTCGGCCGTGCGCCCTTCCACACGAGCCCGACGTTCTGGAGGATGAACGACATCCCGATCGCGGTGATCAAGGGGGCCAGGCGGGGGGCGTGGCGGAGCCGACGGTAGGCGACCAGCTCGATGCTCGCGTTGAGGATGGCGCAGAACGCCATCACGATCACGAGCATGAGCAGGATCATCGACCAGAGGAAGAGACCGGACTCGCCTGCGAGCCCGAAGCTCGAGACCATGGTGGCCACGAGCATGCCGCCGAGCATGAACACGTCGCCGTGGGCGAAGTTGATCAGCTCGAGGATGCCGTAGACGAGCGAGTACCCGAGCGCGACCAGGCCGTAGATCGCGCCGTTCGTAAGGCCGATCAGGAAGAGGCGATAGAACTCGCTCGGCGTCTTGATGAAGTTGACGCCGAGCCAGATGACGACCATGCCGACGAGGAGCACCGCGATCGCGGGCGCGATGTACTGCGGCAGCCGGCCGGCGAGTGTGGGAAACGGAAGACGGCGCGCCTGAGTGGCCATTCGTCCTTTCGAAAAGTCGGGGGAGGACGGCTGTCCTCCCCCGACGCGTTCGATTGAGCTGTCCTAGTTAGCCCTCGACGAACTCGAGCTCCGGGGTGACGCTCTTGACGTACGTCTCCTCACCGTTCTTGACCTGGTACACGGAGACCAAACCGAGCGTCGTGTCGCCGTTCTCGTCGATCTGGAACGAACCGATGATGCCGTCCGTCACGTCGGTCTCGAAGAGCGCGGACGAGACGGCCGCCCGGTCGGTACCGCCCTTCTCGATTGCGGCGAGCAGGACCTCGGCCGCCTGCGCTGCGTACGCCGTGTACGGGTTCGGCGCCTTGCCGGCACTCTCGGTGAACCCGTCGACGAACTCCTTGCCGGCGCCCTTCAGCTGATCGACCGGGACACCCGGCTGGGTGATGTACATCTCGTTCGCCGCAGCGCCCGCACCCTCGATGGTCGCCGAGATCGGCGTCCACCCGTCGGGCCCGAGGAGCTGGACGTCCGGGGCTCCGGCCTTGATGTCCTTGATCAGCTTGCCGCCGTTGTTGCAGACGATGCCGCCGAGGAAGACGGCGTCAGCGCCCGACGACTGGACCCGGCTGGCCAGGGACTCGTAGCTCGACGCCTTTTTGTCCCACTTCTGGTTCCCGAGGATCTGGATCCCCAGCTTCTCCGCGTACTCGGCGAACAGCGTCGCGATTCCGAGGCCGTACGTCTCGCCGTCGTTGAGGATGAAGATCTTCTTCAGGCCGAGCTCATCCGCGTACTGCGCATTCGCCGCACCCTGGAACTGGTCGTTCCAGACGACGCGGGCGTAGTTCCGCGTGCCGGAGGGGTAGTAGTTGTCCGGCTCGCCGGCCTCGGTACCGGGGCCGCCCTCCGTCAGGCCCGGATACGTGTTGGCCGGGCTGACCATCGCGAGCGACTCGCGGTTCGCGATCGGGATCACGAGCTTCGCGCAACCGGAGTTGAACGTGCCGATGACGCCGATCACGCTTGCGTTGTTGGCGTAGGCGCGCGCATTCGACGAGCACTTCGCCGAGTCCCAGCTCCCGGCCTGCGCCGTGGAGTCGTCACACGACTGGTAGCCGAGCACCGTGTCGCCGGCCTTCCAGTCCTGCTGCTCGAGCATGTACTCGATCGCGTCTGCCATCTCTGTGGTGAGCGCGCGGTTGGCGCCCTGCAAGGGGAAGTCCGACGCGATCAGCGCGTCCGGCTCTTCCTCGCCCTGGCGGATCGGGCCGCAGGATGCCGACGGGAGCGCTTCGGCGGCGCCGCCGCCGCCACCGCCTCCGTCTCCGCCGTCGTCGTCGTCACCGCCGCAGCCGGCCGCTGCCAGGGCCAGGACGGCAACGAGCAAGATCAGGAACCCGAGTACCCCTCGCTTCTTCAAAATCACTACGCCTCCTCCATCGCCAGTTCCGCTGGGGCAAGTATCCGGATTGGCGTTCGTCACCGCAACTTGGAACCCTCGCTTGGTCGACGTGCCCTAGCTTTCGCGGAAAGTCTTTTCGACTTTCCGCGACCTCTCGGCTTCCGAGAGGTCGCTCGAAGTCGTGAGACTTCGAGCGAAAGCGAGGCGCGCAGCGCCGACGCGCATGCCGAAGGTGGGAATCGAACCCACACGGCCCGAAGGCCACCGGATTTTGAGTCCGGCGCGTCTGCCAGTTCCGCCACTTCGGCGCTCCCTCTAGGGTAGCCCTGTGGCTGGCCGGATCGGGATCCTCACCGGGGGAGGGGACTGTCCCGGGCTCAACGCGGTGATCCGCGCCGTCACGCGCCGCTCGCTCGACCGCGGCTCCGAGGTGATCGGCGTCCGCGAGGGCTGGCGTGGGATGACCGATCGGCTGTTCCACCCACTCGACTACCGGGCGATCTCGGGCCTGCTCCCACGAGGCGGCACGATCCTCGGCACCTCGAGGACGAATCCCTTCAAGAGCGAGGACGGCGTGCAGCGGGTCCTGGACACGGCGGAGGCGGAGCGCCTCGACGCCCTCGTCGCGGTCGGCGGCGAGGACACGCTGGGCGTCGCCGCCAGGCTCCACGCCGAGCATGCGTTCCCGGTCGTGGGCGTTCCGAAGACGATCGACAACGACCTGTCCGGCACGGACTACACGTTCGGCTTCGACACGGCCGTCTGGATCGCGACCGAGGCGATCGACCGGCTGCACACCACGGCGGAGTCGCACAACCGCGTGATGGTCGTCGAGGTGATGGGCCGGCACACGGGCTGGATCGCCGTGATGAGCGGGATCGCAGGCGGGGCCGACGCGATCCTGATCCCCGAGCAGCCGATCACCGTCGAGGCGGCCTGCGCGGAGCTGCGGCGGCGGCACGAGCGTGGCAAGGATTTCTCGATCGTGGTCGTCAGCGAGGGGTATGAGCTCACGTACGAGTCGGGCGAGCAGCGGACCGTCGTCCAGGAGGCGGAAACCGACCAGTTCGGCCACGTCCGGCTGGGAGGCGTCGGCGAGGCGCTCGCACATGACATCGAGGACCAGACGGGCTACGAGACTCGCGTCACGGTCCTCGGCCACGTCCAGCGAGGCGGCTCCCCCACGCCCCGAGACCGCGTCCTCGCGACGCGCTTCGGCCTCAAGGCGGCCGACCTCGTGGAACAAGGCCGCTTCGGCCGCATGGCGGCGCTCCAGGGCGACGCGATCGTCGACGTCGCGCTCGAGGACGCGACGCGTCAGCTGAAGACCGTCCCGCCGGAGTGGTTCGACACGGCCCGCGCATTCTTCGGTTAGGCCAGGTCCGCTTCGGCCGGTTGAGTCTGGGCGGCTCATGGGGTCTGACCCCAAGCCGCCCCGCGACGCGCTCCCGCCTTGATGGCCGGGCGCGGCGAGGGCTGGGGTCTGACCCCTAGCGGAGCAGCTCGACCAACGGGAAGCTGCGGCGGCTC
>CAWJYU010000022.1:0-62701 GCA_963847235.1 uncultured Actinomycetes bacterium
GCGATCGAGCTCGGCTTCATGCTCGACCTCGCGCAGACCATGATCGTCGCCGGGCTCGCGCGGAAGGAGAGCCGCGGCGCCCACGCGAGGCCGCACGACTACCCGGACCGGGACGACGAGAACTTCCTCAAGCACACGATGACGACGTTCGATGCGCAGCGGCCAGGTTCAGCTCGACTGGAAACCGGTCACGATGACGAAGTGGCAGCCGACGGAGAGGACCTACTGAATGGCCACGGACTCGCTCGTCCGCAGCGAGTACGCGACGATGACGGTCGCGCTCAAGATCTGGCGCTTCGACGCCTCGACCGGCGAGCGCGAGCTCCGCGACTACGAGGTCGAGGCGCCCGAGTGGGCGTGCCTGCTCGACGTCCTCGACCTGATCAAGGACAAGGTCGACGGCTCGCTCGCCTACCGGAAGAGCTGCCGGATGATGATCTGCGGTTCCTGCGGAATGCGGATGGACGGCGCGGCGGTGCTCGCCTGCAAGGAGCGAATGAAGCCGATCGTCGACCGCGGCCATGTCCCGGTGATCTCGGCGATGGGGAACCTGCCGATCGTCCGCGACCTCGTGGTCGACATGGGCCCGTTCTGGAACAAGATCCGCGCGGTCAAGCCCTGGCTCGACCCCGGCTACGACGAGGTCGCCGAGAAGGAGCGGATCGTCTCCCAGCAGGCGATGAACGTGATCCACAAGGAGGCGCTCTGCATCATGTGCGGCTGCTGCGTCTCCGAGTGCAACTCGATGGAGTCCGACCCGGACTTCCTGGGGCCGGCCGCGCTCGCCAAGGGGTTCCGCTTCGTCGGCGACCCGCGCGAGCGAGACCAGGTTCCGCGGCTCAACGACCTGAACCAGGAGCACGGGATCTGGGATTGCACGCGGTGCTACTTCTGCAATGAGCGCTGCCCGAAGGGCGTGGACCCGCGCGACGCGATCGCCAAGCTCGGCGCCGAGTCCATGAAGGAGGGAATCGACCACGACATGGGCGCCAAGCACGCCCGCTGGTTCGTCATCTCCGCGAAGACGACCGGCTGGCTCCGCGAGACCGAGCTCGTGCCGAAGACGCAGGGCGTCGCCTCCGCGATCAAGGAGACGAAGTTCGCGCTCAAGCTGTTCCGGCACGGGAAGGTCCCGCTGCCGTTCCCGCCGCACGTCGCCGACCGGATCCACGAGGCGCGCGGCCTCTACGACATCGTGCGGAACGAGGGACGGCGAGGCGCGCTCGGCATCGTCCAGTCGGAGCGGGCGCTGGCGAAGATCGACCAGGAGCATCCCGAGGGCAGCGGCGAGGGCTGGGGCAGCCGCACGCAGGCCGACATCACCCCGGGCAAGCGGCCGACTGCCGGAAAGGGAGGCGAAGCGTGAAAGTCGCGTACTACAAGGGCTGCCTCGCGGCGCTGTCGGCGAAGGAGCTGGACACGTCCACGAAGGCGCTGGCCCCGCGCCTCGGCCTCGAGCTCGAGGAGCTCGACTCGGTCACCTGCTGCGGCGCCGGCGACATCCACGAGGCCGAGCCGGACTACTACCTCCACCTGAACGCGCGCATCCTGGCGTACGGCGAGGCGACCGGAGCCGACACGCTGATGACGGTCTGCAACGTCTGCACGCTGAACCTGCGCCAGGCGAACGTGGCGCTCCAGAAGGACGACGAGCTGCGCGAGCGCGTCAACAAGAACCTCGAGGCGGTCGGCGTGCCGGCGTACTCCGGCAACATCGAGGTCAAGCACCTCCTCTGGTTGATCGCGGAGGGCGAGGGCTACGAGCGGCTCCAGGCGACCGCGCACAAGGGGCTGAAAGGGCTGAAGATCGCGCCGTTCTACGGCTGCCAGATCCTCCGCCCGTCCAAGCTCCTCGGCTTCGAGAACCCGGATCGGCCGTGGTCGCTCGAGGCGATCATCCAGGCCTGCGGCGGCGAGCCGGTCGACTACCCGGCGAAGATCAAGTGCTGCGGCTTCCCGATCATCCAGGCGCGCGAGGAGACGGCTCTGGGCGAGCTGATCCAGCCGATCGAGCAGGCGATGGAAGCCGGGGCCGACGCGATGGTCACGCCGTGCCCGCTCTGCCACCTCTCGCTGGACGCCTGGCAGCAGAAGCTCGAGGCGACGACCGGGCGGGCGTTCCAGATGCCGATCCTGCACCTGTCGCAGCTGATCGGCGTCGCGGCCGGGCTGGAGGCGTCCGAGCTCAAGTTCAAGCGTCACGTCGTCCCGGTGACGCCCGTGCTCGAGAAGCTCGAAGCGTAGGCGGCCTGATTCCCGCGGCGCTGCTCGGCCTGGCCGGCGCCGGTGCCGCCGCCGCGGCCTGGGGATGGTTCGAGGCCGGCTGGGTCCGGCTGGATGTGGAGGCGGTTCGGCTCCGGAGGCTCCCGGCCGAGCTCGACGGGCTACGGATCGCGCATCTCTCGGACTTCCACCTGGGGCTTCCGTCGCGCGGGACGCGCGCGGTCGAGCGGGCCGTGGCGTGGGTCGAGGAGCGCCAGCCCGACCTGACGCTGATCTCGGGTGACCTGCTGGCACGGCCGAGCGGCGAGGCGAAGCTCCGGGCGCTCGTCGCGCGCCTGCCCAACGCCTACGCCGTGCTGGGGAACCACGACTACGCGGTCTCGAAGGATCCGTTCTCGCGGCCTACCGAGCTGGAGGAGCTCGGTCCGGCGCGCCTGCTCGCCGACGGGGCCGAGACCGTGGAGATTCGCGGCCGGCGGGTGCAGATCGTCGGCGTCGATCCTCGCTCGTACCGGCGCGGGACTGCGCGGCCGGACCGGCTTGCGGACGAGTCCGCCGACCTCCGGATCCTCTTGTGCCACTTCCCGCAGGTGATCGAGCGGCTCCGTCCCGGCGTCTTCGACCTGGTCCTGTCCGGCCACCTTCACGCCGGACAGATCAGCGTGCCGTACCCGGGCGGGCGTGTCCGGCTCGCGCATCGGCGGTGGACGTACGTCGAGGGCGTCTACGAGCAGCCGGGCGGCGTGCTGCATCTCTCGGCCGGTCTCGGGACGACGTTCGTCCCCTTCCGGTTCTTCGCAAGGCCGGCCGCCTATGAGCTGGTCTTGAGGAGGGCACTTCAGCACGAGGACTGAGCCGCAGGAACGCGCTGCGCGGCGCGCGGCCGCAGCCAATGCTCGTCGTCGTTTCGGGCCACGCCTTGGTGCCTGGCACCAGGACGCGGCCCGAAGGGACGCGTCCGCACGGCTAGCGGGGGCGCGGTTGGGCGGGAGCGGCTGTGGGCGGATCTCGAAAACGGGACATGTCCGGCAGACATGTCCGTTACTGAGATCCCGGAGATCAAGTCGCCGCTGGACGACGACACCGCGTACAGCGGGTTCCGAGCTGAACTGAACGACGGGCGCCGCACGGCGCCGCGCCCATATCTCAGCCGATATGAACGCGGCTCTCGTCTTTGCCGTGCACCACACATCGCGCTCCTGCGGCGAGTCTCGCGCTAAAGCGCGCTCCTACAATCCGGGGAGTGACAACCCGCCTGCAAGGTCTGACCGGCGCGACGCTTCCGAGCGCGCCGACGGTCTGCCACGACTGCGTCTTCTGGCAGTCGCGGCCCGGACGGACGACCTCCAAGCGCAAGTGGATCGAGCGGGCAGAGGACGACTGGGGCGCGTGGGGCACCGTGTACGCGGACGACGACGGGCGGGTGCTTGGCTCGATGCAGTACGGCCCGTCGGAGCTGTTTCCGCGCGCCGAGTGGCTGCCGGCGGGGCCTCCGGACGAGGACGCAGTGCTGATCACCTGCGCCTACCTCGTCGAGGGCTCGGCGCAGTGGGTGATGCAGTCGCTCTTCCTCGCCGCGATCGCGGACGTCCGGGAGCGGGGCGGCAGGGCGATCGAGGCGTTCGGTTACCGGTACGTCGAGGGCGAGTCCACCGAGCAGCGCTTCCTCGTTCACCGGACCGTGTTCCCGAGCGACTTCCTGGCCGACTTCGGCTTCCGGTCTGTCAGACGGCAGGGTCGCGTCGAGTTGGCGCGCCTCGAGCTCGGCGGCCTCGTACCGGTCGAGGAGAAGGCCCCGGCCAAGCTGCTCCGCCGGGTCAGGGAAGTGCTCGAGCCGGAACCGGCGCCGGTCCCGCGCCGGCCCTAGGCTCTTCCCAGACCGGCGTGCCGCGTAGCATTCGCGCCGGGATGAGATCGAGCCGCCAGAGTTGAGCCCGCAGCACGACTCGATCGACGTCATCGTGCTCGCCGGAGGCCGGGGCACGAGGCTCGCGCCGTACACGACGATTCTCCCGAAGCCGCTGATGCCGATCGGGGAGATGCCCGTGCTGGAGATCCTGCTCCGGCGGCTCGCGGCGGCGGGATTCCAGCGGGTCCACCTCGCGGTGGGCTATCTCGCCGAGCTGATCGAAGCGTACTTCCGGGACGGAGAGCGGTTCGGCGTCCAGCTCGAGTACCTGCGGGAGGAAACGCCGCTCGGCACCGCCGGCCCGCTCGCGGCGCTCGCGGATCCGTCCGAGCGGCTGCTCGTGATGAACGGAGACCTCTTCACGGCGCTCGACTTCCGGGAGCTCGTGGGCTTTCACCAGTCGAGCGGCGCCACCGCGACGGTCGCCACGCTCGAGCGCGAGGTGCCGATCGAGTTCGGGGTGATCGGGCTCGACGGGACGCGGATCGTCGACTACGACGAGAAACCGACGATCTCGTACAACGTCAGCATGGGCGTCTATGTCTTCGAGCGAGAGGTGGTGGACCTGATCCCGAGCGGCGAGCACTTCGACTTCCCGGACGTCGTGCACGTGCTTGCTCGAGCGAGGCCTGCCGGTCGCCGCCTACCGCTCGTCCGATTTCTGGCTCGACATCGGGCGGCGCGAGGACTACGAGCTGGCGCAGGAGCGTTTCGGCGAGCTCCGCGGCGAGCTTCTCCCCGACGAGGAACGGGTCTAGCCATGGAGCCCTGGGTCGTGCCGCTTTCCGACGTGGACGTCTCGGACGAGCTGGCGGAAGCGGTTCGCGACACGGTGGCGTCGGGCTGGTGGAGCATGGGGCCGAAAGTGGCCGAGCTCGAGCGGGAGTTCGGGTCGCTCTGCGGGACCGCTCACGCACTCGCGGTCGCCAACGGGACTGTCGCGCTCGCATGCGGCCCTGGTCGCCTGCGGCTGCGGGCCGGGAGACGAGGTCGTGCTCCCGTCGCTGAACTTCGTCGCCGCCGCCAACGTCGTCGTCCACACGGGCGCCACGCCGGTCTTCTGCGACATCGTCGGGGAGGAGGACCTGAACCTCGACCCGCGCGATCTCGAAGCTGCTCTCTCGCCGGCCACGAAGGCCGTGATCGCCCTCCACTACGGGGGACACCCGTGCGCGATGGACGACGTGCTCGCGCTGGCGGCGGACCGCGGCTTTGCGGTCGTGGAGGACGCTGCCCACGCGCCGGGGGCGACGCTCGACGGCCGACCGTGCGGCTCGATCGGAGCGATCGGCTGCTTCAGCTTCTTCTCGAACAAGAACCTGCCGGTCGGTGAGGGCGGCATGATCGTCACGAACGACGACGGGCTCTCCGAGCGCCTCCGCCTGCTCCGGTCGCACGGCATGACGACGTTGACCTGGGACCGGCACCGCGGGCACGCGCACTCGTACGACGTCGTCACGCACGGCTTCAACTACCGGCTGGACGAGATTCGGGCCGCGATGGCGCTCGTCCAGCTTCGGCGACTCGAGGAGGGGAATGCCGCGAGGGCCCGCATCGTCGAGCGCTACCGGACGCTCCTGGACGGCGTCGAGGGAATCTCCATGCCGTTCGGCCGGCAGCCAGAGGGTGCTTCGTCCTCCAACCATCTTGCCGTCGTGCTGCTCCCGCCGAACGTTCCTCGCGGCGAGGTGCGCGAGGCGCTGGCGGCGCGACGGATCCAGACGAGCGTCCACTACCCGCCGATCCACTCGTTCACGGCCTTCCGCGAGCTCTCGCGCCGTCCGCTGCCGCGCACCGATGCGCTCGCAGAGCGGATCCTCACGCTGCCGCTCTACCCGCACCTGGCCGACGAGCAGGTCGAGCTGGTCGCCCAGGAGCTGTTGGCGGCAGTTCGCGCTTCCAGTCCCCGCGCCCGAGCGGCGGGCTGAGCGTGCACGTTCTGGTCACCGGTGCGGCCGGCTACGTCGGCTCCGTGCTCGTGGACGTGCTGCTCCGCGCCGGTCACGAGGTGAGGGGCGTGGACGCGCTCGCGCACGGGCCGGCGCCGTCCCTGCTGCTCGCCTGGGGCGAGGACGAGTTCGAGTTCGTCCGCGCGGATGTCACCGACGCAGACGCGATGACAAGCGCGGTCGAGGACGTCGACGCGGTCGTCCACCTGGCGGCGATCGTCGGCGACCCGGCCTGCGCCCGCCAGCCGGAGCTCGCGAAGGCGATCAACATCGGAGCTACGCGCGACCTCGTCCGTGCCGCGAGGGACCGGGACGTCGGCCGGTTCGTGTTCGCTTCCACGTGCAGCAACTACGGAAAGCTCGACGATCCGAACGCCTTCGCCACCGAGGATTGGCCGCTGCGCCCCGTCTCCCTCTATGCCGAGACCAAGGTCGAGGCGGAGGTGGACGTCCTCGAGCAGTCCGCCGACGGCTTCGAGACGTGCTGCCTCAGGTTCGCCACGGTCTACGGCGTCTCGCCCCGGATGCGCTTCGACCTGACCGTCAACGAGTTCACGCGTGACGTCCTGCTGGCCGGCGACCTCGTCGTCTACGGCGAGCAGTTCTGGCGTCCGTACGTCCACGTTCGGGACGCGGCCGCCGCAGTCCTTGCGGTCCTCGAGGCGCCTCGAGAGCAGGTGGCGGGACAGGTCTACAACGTTGGGGCGAACGAGGAGAACTACCGCAAGCTCGACCTCGTCGAGATCCTCCGCGAGCGCATTCCGACGGCGGAGATCCAGTTCGTCAAGAAGGACGAGGATCCCCGCGACTACCGCGTCTCCTTCGACCGGATCGAGGAGCGGCTCGGCTTCCGCGCCGTGCGCACCGTCCCGGAGGGGATCGACGAGGTGATCGCCCTCCTGCGCAGCGGGCTGCTCGACGACCCGTACGCCGGCGTCTACCGAAACTAGGGCGAACTACGCCGAGACCGGCTCGCGGGCCAGGATCAGCTCCGCGATCTGCATCGCGTTCAGCGCTGCGCCCTTGCGGAGGTTGTCGTTCACGGCCCAGAGCGCGAGCTCGTTCGGGCTCGACCCGGGGCGAATCCGCCCCACGAGCACCTCGTCCCGCCCGGCAGCCGAGCCGGGGGTGGGGAAGTCTTCGAGCGCCACGTGGGGTGCAGCGCCGAGGATCGAGCGAGCTTGCTCCGGCGAGATCGGCTCCTCGGTCTCGACCCAGATCGCCTGGCCGTGGCCGACGAGCACCGGTGTGCGGATGCAGGTCGCCTGGATCGGCAGGTCCGGCAGCGCCAGGATCTTCCGCGTCTCGTCACGCAGCTTCGATCTCCTCGTCGAACTCGTCGCCGACGAGGTCCCAGTCCATCGAGAGATCGGCCTGCAGCGGCTCGACGGCCCGCAGGCGCTCGACACCGGCGTCCCCCGCACCCGACATCGACTGATAGGTCGCCAGCCGTACCTGCCGCAGTCCCGCTGCGTCGTGGAGCGGCTTGAGGACGCAGGAGAGCTGGATCGCGGAGCAGTTCGGGTTCGCGACGATCGTCCCGCCGTCGATCGCGTCGTCGTTCACGCCGGCGACGACGAGCGGGATGCCGTCGGCGAGCCTGAACGCATCGGACTTGTCGATGCAGGTCGTGCCGGCTTCGGCCGTCGGCGGCACGAGCTCGGAGCTCGGGCCGGTCCCGACCGAGAAGAAGCAGAGGTCGAGCTCGTCCCCGGCGAGCCGCTCCGGCGTCGCCTCCTCGACGCGAAGCGAACGGCCGCCGTACCGCACTTCGGAGCCGGCCGACCGGGAGGACGCGTACGCCCGCACGTCGGAGAATCCGCGCTCGGCCAGCAGCTCCAGCGCAACGGTTCCGACGACGCCGGTGGCGCCGACGACACCGATCCTGGCCTCAGTCGTGGGCACGCACGGCCTCCTCGGCGTCGAGCTCGAAGGCGCTGTGGAGCGCGCGCACCGCATCCTCGACCCGATCGCGGTCGATGAAGCAGGCGATCTTGATCGGCGACGTGTTCACGATCTCGGGCTCGATTCCGAGTTCCCCGAGGGTCGCGAACGTCCTGCCGGCGACGCCCGGATGCGTCTTCATCCCCGCGCCGATGACGCTGACCTGGCCGAGGTCCTCGCGCGACGACCAGGAGACACCGAGCCGGTCGAGTGCCGCGGAGGTATCCGCGGAGTCGGAGATCGGCCCGGAAAAGACGATCTCCGCGCCGGTCTGGAGGATGGTGTCGACGCTGAGCCCCGCATCGGAAAGCGCCTCGAACAGCCGCGAGGGTGCCGCGCCGTCGACGCGATACACCGCCTCCTCCAGCGAATGCGTGACGCCGGAGATGATCGCCTTCTCGAGCATCCGTTCGTCCTCCTCCCGGATCCAGGTGCCTGGCGCGTCGCTGAAGCTCGAACGTACGTGAAGCTTGACGCCGTGATTGCGCGCGAGCTCGACCGAGCGTAGCTGGAGCACTTTCGCGCCCGACGCGGCCATCTCCAGCATCTCCTCGTAGCTGACTGCATGGAGCTTGCGCGCGCTCGGGACGAGCCGCGGGTCCGCTGTGAAGACGCCTTCGACGTCCGTGTACATCTCGCAGGCGTCGGCGCCGAGCGCGGCGGCGAGCGCGACCGCGGTCAGGTTCGAGCCGCCCCGGCCGAGGGTCGTCACGTCGAACGCCGTCGAGACGCCCTGGAAGCCGGCGACGAGGACGATCCGGTCGGCGTCCAGCGCCTCGTGGATCCGGCGCGCGCGGACGTCCACGATCTTGGCGCGGCCGTGCACCGTGTCGGTGACGATTCCCGCCTGCGAGCCGGTGAGAGAGATCGCCTCGTGGCCGAGGTCGTGGATCGCCATCGCCGCCAGCGCGCAGGAGACGCGCTCGCCGACGGAGATCAGCATGTCCACCTCGCGCGGCACCGGCGAGGCCGAGACCTCGTGTGCCAGGCGCAGCAGCTCGTCCGTCGTGTCGCCCATGGCGGAGAGGACTGCCACGACGCGGTTCCCGGCCTCGCGCGCTGCCACCAGGCGCTGCGCGACCGCCTTGATGCGCGCGGTGTCCGCGACCGACGTCCCGCCGAACTTCATGACGACGGTTCCCGAGGCCCCCGGCGCCTCGCCCGCGACGGCGGGGACGCCCTCGTACTGCGTCGTCGCCATCAAATTTCCCGCCGGCCCGAGAGCGCCCGGCCGAGCGTCACCTCGTCCGCGTACTCGAGGTCGCCGCCGACAGGGAGACCGCTTGCGAGGCGCGTGACCCGCACGCGGCCGCGAAGCCGGTCGGCGATGAAGGACGCCGTCGCCTCGCCGGTCGTGTTCGGGTTTGTGGCCAGGACGACCTCGACGACGCCGTCGGAATCGACGCGGCGGAAGAGCTCGTCGATCCGCAGATCCTCGGGATCGACGCCGTCGAGCGGGGACAGGGCTCCGCCGAGCACGTGGTAGAGGCCGCGGTACTCGTGCGTCCGCTCCAGGGACATGACGTCCGCCGGCTGCTCGACGACACAGATGAGTGCCCGGTCGCGCCTGGCGTCGCGGCAGATCTCGCAGGTCTCGTCCTCGGTCCAGTTCCCGCACTCGTCGCAGAACCGCACGCGCTCCTTGGCCTCCTGGAGCGCGCCGGCGAGCGCGAGCGCCTCGTCCGTCGGCGTCCGGAGGAGGTGGAATGCGAGCCGGTGCGCGGTCCGGGCGCCCACGCCCGGAAGCCGCGTCAGCTGCGCGACGAGGTTCTCGATCGCCGGGCTGAGCACGCGGCCATTGTGCCTGTCCGGATCGGACCCGATAGGGCGGAGTCCAGCTCTCGGACGGCAACCGCGAGAGCGGAGACGACGAGTACGAGCGCCCGAGCTCCGGCGCCCGCCTCGTCGTCTCCGAGATTCCTACCCCGTCGCCGTGAGCAGCGCCGGTGCGGTTCCGTTTGTCCCGCGTCCGTCGAGCAGCCCGTGGACCTGGGCCCACCTGCTCGCCTCGGTCCGGTTCGCGACGTCGAGCTTCCGGTAGATGTTCGACAGGTGGAACTTGACCGTCTGCTCGGTCACCCAGAGCATCCGGGCGAGCTGGGCGTTGGAGTGCCCCTCGGCCACGAGCCGGAGGATCTCGAGCTCGCGCCGCGTCAGGCCCGGCTCGTCCGCCGCCGCCCCGGTGATCGCCCCGACCGGCGCCGGCGCAAGGTTGGCCCGGCCGGCGAGGTAAACCGAATGCGAGAACGCCTGCCGCACCGCTGAGGCGAGGTCCTCGGGATGCGCCGTCTTGACGACGTACGCCGACGCGCCGGCGACGAGCGCCGCGTCGATGATCTGGGACTCCTGGTGGATCGAGAGCACGATCGGGCGGACCGACGGCACGGCGGCCCGCGAGCGCTCGATCAGCGCCAGGCCGCTCAGGTCGCCGTTCGCGCCCTCGAGCTCGGTGATCAGGAGGTCCGGGCGGTGCTCCTCGACCAGCGAGAGTGCCTCGGACGTGGACGTCGTCTTGCCGACGACGCGAATCGCGATGCGACGAAGGACTTGCTCGACTGCGTCGAGCCACATGGGATGGGAGTCGCAGATGACTCCGACCTGCTCAGAAGTGCCGTTCACCGAAAGGGCCGCCTTTCGTGTTGTGAGAAAACCCGTCGGACGGTTAATAACGCACTTCGAGTAGTTTGGGAAGGGTTTCGGCCTAGCAAATGGTCTAGTTTTCGAAGATACCGATAGGTTTTTCGGCCTTGCGGCGCCCCCAAGGTGTGGGAAACCCTGTTGAGAGCCTGTGGATACCCGTGCGCGACGCTGGATTTCTCGGATCGCCTGGCTCGAGGGTCAGGCACGAAGGCTCGAGGTCAGGCATGAACCCTATTCGCTCACTCGACTTTCGTCGCAGGCGATGCGGAGCCGCGCCAGGCTACGCTAGACGCTGCGCTGCGGGCTGGCCGCGGCCTGCAACGCGAGGAGCGAGCCAACAGCTCCGCTCCTGGGTAGGCGGGCGGCCCCGGAGACCAAGCGGGGAGGCCCGCCTACCTGTCACTGCCTCCGCGGGATTCAGGCCGAGAGCGAGCCACCGGCAGGCTCGATCGCGCAGGCTGTGAACGACCTGCCGGCGGCACCGATCGTCCCCCCAAACGACCAGCGATAGCACCAGGCGGGCGCCGCGTTTTCTGGCCTTGGAAAGGACACGCCACCTCCTTAGTGTCCGTTCGTGGAAGGGGCGAGTCGAGGCAGATGGCGCGGCGGAAGCGAGAGGGCACACCGAGCGGCGAGACGCCGATGGCTACCCGCCTGCCTGGAGCTGAGACCGGTGAGTCCATGAGGACGGCGGTCATGTGGCTCGAGCTGGCGGACGGCGCCATGCGCGAAGCGCTCGTTGAGCGGCTCGCGCAGGCACACATGAGCGGGCTGCTCCTCGAGGCCCCCATCGAGACGCCACACGGAACGGTCAAGAAAGCGTGAGTCCCCCGCCGGCAGACTGCGAGCTGACGCCGCTGGACGTTGCCTCGGGGCTCGTCCTCGGGTTCGGTCCACCCGAGCCCGCCCCCAGCTCGGACGACGTCGAAGCAGGCGCACCCCTCGCTGCGCTCGAGCGTGCCATTCTCCCGGCGCTCCTTCGCCCACCCTGCGTGATGAGCTTCACGGGCGGAAGGGGCTCGTCGCTCGTTCTTGCCGCTGCCGTCCAGCTCGCACGAAGCGAAGGGCTGGAGCTGCCCGTCCCGGCAACCATCCGAGTGCGTAGCTCGGCGAATGCCGACGAATTGGCGTCTCAGGAGCGCGTGGTCATCCGTCTCGGGCTGACTGAGTGGATCCGATTGCAGGTCGAGGAAGAGTGCGACCTCGTAGGCCCGGTGGCGACGGCTGTTCTCCGCCGCCACGGTTTCCTCTGGCCACCCGATGCGCACCTCTGGACGCCGTTGCTCGATTGGGCGTTTGGTGGTTCTCTGCTCACCGGCGTCGGGTACAGCAGGGCAGGTGGTGAAGCACCAGCGTTCGTCTCCAGGGACTTCCGGCCCTTGTCGTGGCTCCGGCCGTCTGCGAAGCGTGAGGTGCGGACCCTCTGGATGGCGGACTCCGTGCGTCGGCGGAGGGCCGAGCGCGACCCGGGATGGTGGTTGAGGCTTCGCCAGGTGCGTGTTCGGACCGACCTTCTCCGGCGGCTGGGCGCGCCGGGACGGGTCGAAGTGTGCAATCCACTTCTCGACCCGAGAGTCGTGGCGGCTCTCGCGGTGCAACCGAAGCGCTTTGAGATCGAGCCCGTGCTCCTGGAGGGTCTACGATCGCCGCCGTCCACTCCCACGGCATGGGCTGCCGCGCTCTGGGGCGCCGCGAGCCGGGAGCTCGCCGCCGGTTGGCGTGGGGAAGATGTCGACCAGGATCTGGTGGACATCGACGCGCTCGCGCGCGACTGGTCGCTCCCGCGGCCCGATCCGCGAACGTTCCTGCTGCTGCAGTCGATCGCGATCGCGCGAGAGCACCCTGTAGCTGGCGATGTCGCGGCTACGGGCCCGATGTAGGCGACTCAGAGGCCGGGCAGCCCCAAGCCGCCCGTGAGCCCGCCGAGGCGGGACTGCGCCAGGTCGTTCGCGGCGCGAAGCGCTTCGTTGACGGCGCCGGTGACCATGTCGGCGAGCAACTCCGCGTCGTCGGGGTCGATTGCCTCAGGCGCGATCTCGATCCTCTCGATCTCGCCTGAACCGTTCGCCGTGACCTTGACGGCGCCGCCGCCCGCGGACGCCTCGACGGTCTGCGTCGCGAGCTCTTCCTGGACGCGGGCCATCTCGGCCTGCATCTGCTGCACCTGCTGCATCATCTTGTTGATGTCCATGCCGCCGGGGCCGCTCATTCGGGCGTCACCTCCCGGGCGTCGAACGTGTGCTTGATCTCATCCACAAGCTCCTCCTCGCTCAGCGTGCGCTCCCGTTCGGGCTCGGTTTCCCCCTGCTCCCCGACCTCGAACTCGAGGGCGAACCTGCGGCCCGTCACCTCGAAGAGCGCATCGACGAGCAGCGTGGCGTTCTTCGGCTCCTCGGCCATCTGGCGGTGGAACGAGGCTGCGGCCGGAAACTCGACGGTCAGTGTGTCGCCGGCGATTCCCGCGGGCTGGGCCTCGCGCAGCACGGACGCCGTTGGCACCGACCGCTCCTCGACCGCCGGGATCACCGAGCGCTGCCAGGCAGCCTTCAGCTGGTCGAGCTCGAGCGGCGGCGGCGCGGCCACTTCCGGCCGCGGCGCGGGAACCTCCGTGTCGGCGACGGCGACCGTCGCCGGGCCGCGCTGCTCCAGTTGCTCGATCCGGAAGGAAAGCGACTCGCGGTCGAGATCCGCCCCCGGGCGGGTCACCTTGATCAGCGCGAGCTCGAGCGGAAGTCGGGGATCGCCGCCCTGGCGCATGTCGTCCACGGCGACCGCGAGCAGGTCGCAGAGCCGGATCACGGTCGGGCCGGGCAGCTGGTTGGCCTGCGCCCGGAGGCGCTCTCGGGTCTCCTCGGTCACCGGCAGCGAGTCCGGCACCTCGCCCATGTGCTGGACGAGGAGCAGGTGACGCAGGTGCTCGAGCAGGTCGGTCACGAGCCGGCCGAGGTCCTGGCCCTGCTCGGCGAGATCCTCGAGGAACTGCAGCGCGCCGGCCGTGTCCTTGTCGACCACGAGGTCGCAGAGCCGGAACAGCGCTTCCTCCTCGACGGCGCCGAGAAGCTGGAGCACCGACTGGACGGTCACCTGGTTCCCCGTAGCCGCGGCGAGCTGGTCGAGCGTCGACTCGGCGTCGCGGTACGCGCCACGCGCGCCGCGGGCGACCAGCGCGAGCGCCGCGTCGGGCGCCTCGATGCCCTCGGCGTCGGCGATGCGCCGAAGCTTCCGGATCAGGTCGGGAAGCCGAGGGCGCGAGAAGACGAAGGTCTGGCAGCGCGAGCGGACGGTCGGGAGCATCTTCGACACGTCGGTCGTGCAGAAGACGAAGACGAGATGGGGCGGAGGCTCCTCGATCAGCTTCAGCAAGGCGTTGAAGGCCGCATCCGTGAGCTGGTGCGCCTCGTCGAGGATGTAGACCTTGTAGCGACCCTCGACCGGCTGGAGCACGACCCGCTCGCGGATCTCGCGAATGTCGTCGATTCCGCGCTGGGACGCTGCGTCCATCTCGATCACGTCCAGCGACGTCCCGTTTGCGATCGCGACGCACGAGTGGCAGGTGCCGTCGGGCGTCGTGGTCGGCCCCTGCGCGCAGTTGAGGGCCTTGGCGAGGATGCGCGCCAGCGAGGTCTTCCCGGTCCCGCGCGGCCCGGCGAACAGGTACGCCTGCCGGATCTGGTCGGTCTCGATCGCGTTGCGCAGCGTCTGGACGACGGCCTCCTGGCCGACGACCTCGTCGAACGTCTGCGGGCGGTATTTGCGGTAGAGCGCGGTCATCAGGACTCAGTCCGATTAGATCAGACGCGCCTGTGGATAAGTGCCCGGCCACGCACCCGCCTTCGAGAGTTCGTTCGAGCCGGTGCAGGGAGTGCTCGCTCGAGTCAGGCTGTCCGCGGCACCTGCAAGGAACTCCTTAGCGCTGCTTCCTCCCGGACCTGACGCGGTTCGGAGGCTCACAGTGCGCGGGACCTGACCGTCAACGCTCGCACCCGAAGCCCGTGTCTCGGACGCGACCCCCTCGGGAGGGGATTCAGCCCCGCTAAAGCGGATCGCGGGTTCAGGGAACCGCTAGCTCCCCACCTAGCGCGGCCGGGCACGGAGCATGGTAGCGGCGTTTCGAGGCCGCATTGACGGTTTCGGCTAGTTGGCCGAAGGGCGCGACAGCGTTGACGCGCTCTGGCGCATTCCCTCGGCCTGGATCCACTCGACGGTGGCCGACAGGCCGTCTTCGAGCGACGTTCGAGGCTGCCAGCCGAGTCGCTCGCGGGTCTGTTCGACGTTTGCGGCGCGCACCGTCTCCAGCGGGCGATCCGGCAGCGTCCCGAACTGGGGCTGTACGGCGGTCCCCATCGTCTCGGCGATTTGCTCGACGAGCGACCGGACGGTTACGAGCTCCCCCGAGCCGACGTCGATCGTCTCCCCGGCGAGATCCGGGCGTTGGGCGGCGGTGACGAAAGCGTCTGCGACGTCCTCGACATACACCCAGTCGACCGGACGACTGCCGCTCGAGAGCTTGGGGGACTCTCCGCGCAACAGCGACCTGACAACGTAGGGCACGAGCTTCGTCTGGTCCTTCTGGCCGGGTCCGTAGACCATGAACACACGCAGATTCACGACGGCCAGCTCGTGTAGGGCCACGAACATTCGACCAAAGGAGCCGGCCGCGTGCTTTGCCGCCGCATATGGCGACGTGGGTACGGGCTCTGCAGGGGCCCGCTCGGGCTCCTCCAACGAGCCGGTGAGCAGAACCAGTCGGCATTCGCTCTTTGCGGCTGCGATGAGGACGTTTACCGCCGCCACGAGGTTGTAGTGAAGCGACGGAAGAACGGCGTCGAGGTCTCTGGAGCCGGAAGCATGTCCGGCAAGGTGGTGGATCGCCTCGGGCCGGATTCGACCGACTAGACGAGCCACCGCGTCGGCGTCGGTCAGGTCCGTCTGCCACCAGCGGATCCCGGGCTCCTCCCGGACGGCACGAGACACTCCGTGAACCTCGGCTCCTTCGTCGCGGAGCCGCCGGCAGACGTGACTTCCGATGAAGCCCGAAGCCCCTGTGACCAGTACTCCGCTCAGCGTGACTCCGCGAGAAGGTCCGCTTCGACGAGCGCTTCGGCCGCGCGGTGGATCTCGGCGAAGGGGAGCTCCGACTGCTCCGCGATGTCGAGCAGCGAGTGCGTGCCGTCAGACTGGTTGAGTACCCAGAGCAGCGCCAGCTGCTCCACCGAGGGACCCGAGCCGCCAACGCCCCGGTACAAGCCGCGCTTCCCGAGCTGAGGTTCCCCCTTGGGCGAGAGGTTGAGGTACACGCGGTCGCGCTCGAGGATCTCAACGATCCCCAGCGCCGCGTGCAGTGAGCTCTCGAGGTGCTCAGGACGGATGAAGTCGAGATTGTCAGCCGAAGAGTGGTACTCGGCAAACTCCCCCTCGAGCGATCGCGTCAGGCAGCCAATGGGCAGGTCGAAGCCGGGTGAGTTGAACTGGCGCTCGTCCCATCCCCAGGGCTTGAAGTCGATGACGCGCCCACGGTCTTGGTGCATGACAACGTGCGCACCGGCGCGATCCACGAGCGAGTGACCTCGGCGGCTGCGCTTGTACGTGATCGGCGCTGGATCGCCCACGCAAGCAACCACGAGGCCGGCGACGATCCTCGAGAGATCGTTCTCGTTGCGTGCGAGCCAAGCGATCGAACCGATCGTCGCCGGAATGAACAGGAAGCGGTACGAGAGGCGGCGCGGTTGATCGGCGAGCGCCGTCGCAAGCTCGGTCAGAAGCGCGATCCCCGAAAGGTTGTCATTGGCCAGCGACGGGTGGCAGACGTGGGTCACGAGCAGCACTTCTTCCTCGGATTCGCCTCGAAGGAGGTACTCGCCGTAGGTGAGCGAGCCAGCCGCGAGGGAGCTGTCGATCACAACCTCGTACCGCTCGTCCTCGTCGAGCTCATCGAGCCGTCGCTGCGGCAGGCAGAAACCCCAGGTCTTCTTGTAGTACGAGGTTCGGTACGGGATCAGGTCCGGCTGCTCGGGGAGCGTGTGGAGATGTGGGCGGAGCTCAGCGAGGGTCATCTCGGCGCGAACCGGCTCGCTGTAGCCGACGACGTGCAAGTTTGACGCGCGGAAGTCGACGACTCGCCGGCCGTCGGCCGTCGCGATATACGCATCTCGGATGTTCCACTCGTCCGGGACCGTCCAGTCGAGAACCGGCGTCCCGCTCGGCACCTCGTGAGTGGTGAGCCGTATGCGTTTTTCGATCTCCCGCAACGTGCCCCTGACGCCGTCGCCCGTCAGACTCCGGCAGAGGGGATAGAGCTCGGATGCGAACGCGTGCATCCGTTCACCGGCTTCAGTCGAGCGTGGGATCAGAGGAGCGACGGTCACGTGGGCGGCGGGTCAGTGTCTCAGAACGCCTAGCCGCCGGGTTCGAGCGGGGCGATCATCCAGGCAGGAGGGAAAGCTTGCGGCAGGTGAACGCCTCCGCGTACCGGGTCGCGCATTCCATGCCGCGGAGCCGCATCAAAGCCCGAAGGAGCTCTTTGTCGAACCAGTGTTTCCCAACCTGGCTCGGGAAGTGCCGGCCGATCAAGTCGACCTTCGCATCGACGAGCTCGTCTTCGAGCGGGACGAAGACGTTCGGCACGCCGATGTCACCGTCGTACTTCGGGATTTCGTACTCGAGGATCAGGTGATCGCGGAATGTGTTCCAGGTGAGCTCGCAAGCGAGCCGGTGGTCTTGATGGAGATCGTGACGCGTGTGCGTGAGGATGAGATCGGGCTCGACGTCCTTCAAGGTTTCGAACGCCTCCTTCACCTCACCCCCGATGTAGGGAAGAAAGCTCTCACGGAACCCGAGCACGCGTATGTCGGTGTCAGTGGCGTCCGTGAGGAAGGCGTTCGCGCTCTCTCGCGCCTCCTCCGCGCGAGAGCCAGACGCAGCGATCACGACCCACGTCACATGGAGAGCCGGCCTCTGTCGCGTCAACGCGAGCAACGTTCCGCCGCAGCCGATCTCGATGTCGTCGGCGTGACAGCCGATTGCGAGCACGCGTTCGACCTGCCCTGCAGCAGTCGACAGCGAGAAGGCGAGCACTAGCCCGCTCCGATACCAACGTAGTTGGAAATGCTTTCCCCCTCGAGCATGCGCCGGCCGTCGATGAACGGCACAGAGGGATTCACGGCGGCAAGGAGCGCCGGCACTTCGAGGTACTGCTGCCAGCGGGTGACGAGCACGATCGCGTCCGCGTCCCGGAGAGCGCTCTCGAGGTCGGAGGACAACGCGACGTCCAGGCCTCCGAGCTGCTCCGGGAGGCTACGCACCACCGGATCGTGGATCGTGACCTGCGCTCCCCGTGCGATGAGTCGCTGCACGATCGGAACCGTGGGAGTCTCGCGCACATCGTCGGTGTCGGGCTTGAACGCCAAGCCGAGTACCGTGACACGCCTGGTCTGAAGGTTGTCGACGGCAGTCTCGACCAGTTGCACGAGCTTGTCGGGCTGCTCCTCGTTCGTCTCGATCACGGCTCGAAGGACACTCATCGGCTGCGCTCGCCGTTCGCCTTCGGCGATCAGGGCACGGACATCCTTTGGCAGACAGCTACCACCAAAGCCGCACCCGGCCTCGAGGTACGCGGTAATCGGAGCGCGGACCCTCTTGCCGTCGGGCGCGTAGGGGCTGAGGTAGTGAGAAAGGTGCACGCCGCTCATGACGTCGGCGACGTCCACGCCTCCAACCGCCGCGCAGAGGTTGCCGATCTCGTTGGCGAACGAGATCATCGTCGCGAGCAGTGCATTCGAGGCGTACTTGATCATCTCCGCCGTCCGGGTGTCGGTCCGGAGCCGCGGTACGCTCCTCGCAAATCCCGTGTAGAGCTCCTCCAGAGTGGCGTGAGTGCGGTCGTCGATCCCGCCCAGGACCAGGCGGTCCGACGCCATGAAGTCTGCGACGGCCTGCCCCTCCGTGAGGAATTCCGGGTTGACGCCGACGCCGAACCCCTCGCCCGCGCGCTTTCCGGACGACTCCTCCAGCAGCGGCAGAACGACTTCATCCGTCGTGCCCGGAACGACGGTGCTCTTCACCACCACGACGTGATAGCCGGGCTTGCCGGCCAGCGCCGAGCCGATCCCACGCGTCGCCGAGACGACGGCCCCGAGGTCGATGCTGCCGTTGTCCGAAGGCGTGCCGACCGCTATGAGGGTCACGTCGGAGTTCGTGACGGCTTCCGCAACGTCGGTCGTCGCCCGTAGCTTCACTCCCGCATTGCGCGCCAGAAGTTCCTCGAGGCCGGGTTCGTGGATCGGAGCCGCACCGGCCGTGATCCGGTCGACCTTGGTCTGGTCGAGGTCGACGCAAACGACGTCGTGACCCTGCTCAGCGAGGCAGGCGCCGGTTACGAGGCCGACGTATCCGGCCCCGACGATCGACACGCGCACTTAAGCGTCCGCTCCGCCGCGGTTCTCGCTGTACCAGACGAGGGAGCGCTCGAGTCCGTCGTCGAGGGTCACGGTCGGACGGTAGCCCAACTCGTCCCGGGCCTTGGCGATGAGCGGTCGGCGCCGCGACGGATTGTCGACGAGGTAGTCCGCCTCATCACTCGAGCGATGGACGGTTTTCCCGTTGTACCCGAAGAGATCCCGCGCCAGGGCGGTGATCCGCTCCGCGAGCTCCCCGACAGAGATCTCAGGCTCTTCGGTGCCGATGTTGTAGGGCTCTCCGGGCCGGCCGTTGACGAGGACTTTGTAGTAGCCGCTGACGGCGTCGGTGACGTAGCAGAACGTCCTCGTTGCCGAGCCGTCCGAGAGCAGCGTGAGGTCTCGTCCATCGAGGACATCGCGTGCGAGATCAGGGATTACTCGGCGATCGGTGAGCTTGAGGCCGGGGCCGTAGTTGTTGAACGGCCGGGCGATCGTCGCTGGAACCCCGTGCTGACGCGCAAAGTTGACGCAGAGCGTCTCGCCGTAGCGCTTGGACTCGTCGTAACAAGCGCGCGGCCCCGTGCAGGAGACGTTGCCACGATACGTCTCTGGAGTTGGGATCTGGTCCGAAGGCGGGTCGCCGTAGATCTCACTGCTCGAGAAGAAGAGGAACCCGTCCGTGCGCCGGTCGCGGGCCTGCCCCTCGACCACGCGGTCGAGCAACTGGCGGAGACCCGTGACATTGGCGTCCATCGTCTCGAGGGGGAACTGCCTGTAGTACGTGGGTGAGGCAATGCCGGCGGCGTGAACGACGTACTCGAAGTGGCCGATGTCCTCGGGGAGCGGCTGGCGAATGTCGTGCTCGACGAGCGTTCAACCCGTCGGCACTCGATAGTCGCGAGAGCCAGTCGGGGACCCCGCGGACGTAGCTATCAAGCACCGTCACGTCGATCTGGTCGGATGCGTCCGCCTGCCGGTTCCAGGCGAGCGGCGCTTGGACCATGTAGTAGCCAAGGAAACCTGCCCCGCCCGTGATGAGTAACTTCTTCCCAGCGATCTCGGCGAGCTCAGGTCCGATGGCGTCCAGAATCGAGTCCAGGTCCGACTGGACGACGTCAGACGCCGTGGCGACGGTGCGATGGCTTGCCAGGGTCACGGCACAGGCTTCCCCGAAGCGACTTTCACGATCGAGCGATTATCGTCGCTCCGCCACGGGGCTCTGCCGCTCTCGTAAAGCGCGTCGAGCTTCTGCTTGTCCTTGATCGTGTCCATCGGCTCCCAGAAGCCCTCGTAGGGGTAGGCGATCAGCTCTTCTTGCTCGATCAGGCGCTGGAAGGGCTCCTCCACGAGCTCCTCGCCGGGGTTGATGTAGTCGAGGACGTTCCGCCGAAAGACGAAGAAACCGCCGTTGATCCAGACGTCCGCTTTCTGGATGTCCTCAACCGCATGAACAATCCCGTTCTCCGTTGACCCGCACGACGTGCGCGCTGAACATCGGGCGCACGGACAGGAACAGGCCGGTCCTTCCCGACGACTGAAGCTGCTCGATCATGTCCGGAAGCGGAGCATTCGGTGAGGCCGTCGCCGTAGGTGGCGAGGAAGTAGTCGGAATCCTCGAGATGCGGTGCGACCGCCAGGAGCCGCTCGCCGATCGTGGCCTGTGCGCCAGTGTCGACGAAGGTGATGCGCCAGTTGGAGATGTCGCTGCCGAGGAGCTGCACATCGCGGCCGCCGTTCGAGAGAATGAAGTCGTTGGAGAGCGCCTCGCTGTACGAAAGGAAGTACTCCTTGATGCGCTCGGCCTTGTAGCCGAGGCAGACGACGAAATCGTCGAAGCCCCACGACGCGTACCACTTCATGATGTGCCAGAGGATCGGCCGGCTGCCGACCGTGATCATCGGCTTCGGAATCTTCTGGGTCTGCTCGCCCATTCGGACGCCCAAGCCGCCGCAAAAGAGGACGACCTTCATCGCGCCGGCCCCACATCGCGAACTGTCGCGTACGGGAGCGGCATGATCAGCCGGCCGCCCCATTCGGCTACGTACGCGAGCTGCTCCGCAATCTCGTCGATCAGGTTCCAGGGCAGGACAAGGATGTAGTCGGGCTTCGTCTCGGCGATCTTCTCCGGCGGGAAGATCGGGATGTGCGTCCCGGGGGTGTACAGGCCGTGCTTGTACGGGTTGCGGTCGACCGTGTAGTCGAGGAGGTCTGTGCGGATCCCGCAGTAGTTGAGCAGCGTGTTCCCCTTCCCTGGTGCTCCGTAGCCGACGACCTGCTTCCCTTCGCGACGAAGTCGGATCAGGAGGTCGAGCAACGCCCGCTTCGACTCCTTCACGTCCTCTGCGAACCTCGTGTAGCGCTCCGGTGAGCGAAGCCCTTCGGCCGCTTCGCGGGCGAGCGTGTCGTGCACGGCGTCCGCTGTCTCGTACGGCCCCTCTGCGTGTTGCGCGTAGACGCGCAGCGAGCCGCCGTGCGTCCACACTTCCTCGACGTCGTAGGCGGCGAGACCGTGCGCGCGGAGGATGTCCGCGATCGTCGCGAACGAGAAGTACGAGAAATGCTCGTGGTAGATCGTGTCGTACAGAAGCCCTTCGAAGAGGCGGAGCAGGTGCGGGAACTCGAAGGTCGCCGTCCCGTTGTCGCGGAGCAGCACCTTCGCGCCGGCAACGAAATCGTTCAAGTCGGGGACCTGTGCCAGCACGTTGTTGCCCACGATCAGGCTGGCGCGCTTGCCGTCCTCGACCAAGCGCTCCGCCGTGGCACGACCGAAGAAGTCCACGAGCGTCGGCACTCCCCGCTGCTCGGCGGCCTTCGCAACGTTGGCCGCCGGGTCGATCCCGAGGATCGGTATGCCGGTGCCGACGAAGTGCTGGAGCAGGTAGCCGTCGTTCGAAGCGAGCTCGACGACGAGGTCGTCCGAGCCCAGAGCGAAGACGCTCGATGATCATCTCCACGTACTGGCGCGCATGCTCGACGAAGGCCGTCGAATACGCGGAGAAGTACGCGTACTCGGTGAAGATCTCGTCCGGAGGCACGAACGCCTCGAGCTGGACGAGGTAGCACCGCTCGCAGGCGAAGACGTGAAGCGGGAAGAACGGCTCCATGCGTCGGATCTGCTCCGCACTGACGAAGCTCTCGCAGAGCGGCGACATGCCGAGGTCGACGACCGTCAGGTCGAGCGGTGCGCCGCAGAAGCGGCACGACGCCTGGCCGTGGGCGGCGCTCGGAGAGTCCGGACGCACGGCCTCGGCGTCTCCAGGATGCAGCGAGACGCTAATAAGCGGCCCTCGCCCGAGCCAGCGCGGGCAATGTGAGCATGATCAATCTCAAGTCCTCGCGAAGCGACCAGTTCGTCACGTACAGGTAGTCGAGCTTGGTCATCTCGTCGAAGGGGATGTCGCTCGCCCCGAGCACCTGCCACAGGCCGGTCATGCCCGGCTTGAGCTTCAGCCGGCACCTGGCCCAGCGCACCACGTACTGGTCCTCGTCCAGGATCAGCGGGCGCGGCCCGACCAGGGACATCTCGCCGCTGATGACATTGAAGAGCTGCGGCAGCTCGTCGATCCGCGTTCGGCGCAGGAATGCGCCCACACGGGTGACTCGAGGATCGTTCGGCACCTTGAACATCCGCGGGTCGTCCTTGACGTGCATGTTGAGGTGCGCGACTTCGCTCTTCATCGTCTCGGCATCGGCGACCATCGTCCGGAACTTGAAGACGCGGAACGGCCGTTCGCCCGCACCCATGCGTACCTGCCGGAAGAACACGGGCCCTCGTGAGTCCACCTTGATCCACACCGCAGTGATCGCAAGGAGCGGTGCGAGCACGAGGAGCCCGGCGACCGCACCGACAAGGTCGAGCGATCGCTTGAGGAACTTGGCGGAGTGTGAAAGTCGCGGGGCCGGCAGCCCGACGAGGGGGACGCCCTCGATCGTGTGGAGCTGTGCGTTCGTCCCGAGGACCTCGAACAGCCGCGGGACGATGTCGATCTGGACGCTCGAGTCCTGTAGCTCCCGGATCACCTCGAGGGTCTGCTCGTCCGAGTCAGCCGAGAACGCAATCACGACACGATGCGCAGAGTGGGACCGCACGAGCTCGGGAAGATCCTCGGTCGCTCCGAGGAGATCGAGGTGACTCGTGCCGTTGGACGGTCCGCCCCCGGGGCTGTCGACGAAGCCGACGACCTCGAGGCGGTACTCGGGGTGCTGGCGGATCTTGCTGTCGAGAAGCTGCGCCACGTCCCCGGAGCCGACGATGATCACGTTCTGGACGTAGGCCGGGTGGCGTCGGCCGACGATGCGGGTGGCCGCCCGGAGCAGCGGGACGAGTACGACAGCGGTCAGCCAGAAGATGACGAGCCGCGGCAACGTCGGGTGCGGCAGGCCGGCGAGATGCGTGATCGCGAGGAAAGACCAGGTTCCGATCGTGACGACCTGGAAGACGCCGAAGATGTCGTCCACCGTGGAGTGATCGCTTCGCTCCTCGTCCCGGTCGTAGAGAGAGTGTGCTCGTGCGAGAAACACCCACAACGGCAGGCTGGCGGCGAACAGCGCGATTTCCCATCGAACGTCAACTCGGTCCGCGACGGCCGTCGCCGGACCGACTGCGAGGGCTAGCAGGAACGCCGACATCAGCCCGATGACGTCGGCCGCTAGGAGAAGGCGCCGCATGAGCCAGCCCCGAGGCATGTCGACTGGCGCTCGAGAAGCGTACGAGCGATCGCCGACCAACGTCTCCGGTGCGATCGGAGCAATCGCCTCTTGTGGGACAGTACTCACTGCAACCTTCCGTCCTGGCGCAAGGCCTCACTCCTCGCGCAAAATTCCAGCTCCCCGACAGTTCGACCGTAGATCCCTGTAGGTCCGCTTGGAAGGCCAGACGGGCGATTCTGTACTTTCGGGCGCGGGATTCCGTACTTTCAGTCAGGAAGCGGCCCTCGTACCGTGTCCGCGCTGCACAGATACTGAGAAACGTGAGCAGAACATGACCCCATCGGTCGCCTTCATCACTGTCAGCTACGAGCCGGATCGGGACCGCTGCGCGCTCCTCAGTCGGAGCCTGGAGGTCTTCGCGCCGTCAGTTGACCACTGGATCGTCGTCGATCGTGCTGATCTTCCGCTGTTCCGTTCGCTGAGTAACAGCAGAACGACACTCGTAGCGACGGAGGACGTGTTGCCGGTGTGGCTGCGCCGACTCGATCTGCGACGAATCGGCCTGCGCTCGAACCTTTGGGTGCAAGCTCGCGGCCGACCGGTTCGAGGGTGGCTCGTGCAACAGCTCATCAAGCTCGCAGTCGCTCAGGAACTTCGAGCAGACGTGCTCGTACACGTCGACTCGGATGTCGTCTTGATGCGTCCATTTGAAATCTCCTCAGTCACTGATCACGAAGGTCGAGTTCGGATGTACGCCAAGCCGGACACGATTGACGAGACCTTGCCTAGCCACGTCCTCTGGCATCGGTCTGCCGAAAAGCTTCTTGGACTCGGACAAGCAGACCCCCCGCTTCCCGACCTCATCACCAGCTTCGTTCCATGGAGGCGTGCAAACGCCGTGGCCCTACTCGATCACATCGAGAGGACCACCGGTAGGGGCTGGCTCCGCGCGCTGGCCGCGGCGTGGGACGTCTCGGAATACATCCTCTACGGTCGCTTTGTACTTGACGTCCTGGGCGAGAACTCCGGCCAGTACCTGAGCACGTCGTCACTCTGCCGTGACTACTGGACGCCCGTCCCACTACCCCCGCGCGAACTCGAGGCGTTTCTCGACGGGCTTAGGCCGGAGGAGGTCGCCGCGATGATCTCTGCGAAGGCCGGGATGAGGCCGGCAGACTATGCCGACGTGCTCGAGCGCCGCTGGGCCGCGCTCGAGAAGAGCGACTCATATACGCGCAGATAACGTGGCGCCTGATGGCGCCACGCGAGCTCCCGTTCCACCCGCTCCCTTCCCTGCCGCCCCATCTCGGCCCGCTGTTCCGGGTCGTCGAGCAGCACTTCGATAGCACGGGCGAAAGCGTCCGTGTCGTTCGGCGGCGCATAGACGGCAGCCGGTCCCGCCGACACCCGCGTTTCCTTGAGATCGAACGCGACGACCGGCAGCTCAAAGGCCATGTACTCCATCGTCTTATTCATCGTCGAGACGTCGTTTAGCGGGTTCAGCGGGTCCGGCGACAGGCCGACTTCAGCTGTCGACAGAACCTCGAACACGGTCTCGTCGGGGATGCGCCCGGTAAACGTCACGTACTCGGTGATTCCCAGCTGGTCGGCCAGGACCACGAGCTCGTCGTAGGAGTCGCCGCTGCCCATGAAGACAAAATGCACGTCATCCCGCCCTGAGCGCACGATCGCGGCGGCGGCCCGGAGTGCCAGGTCGACTCCGTCCTGCGGTCCCATGACGCCGAGATACGCGCAGAGGTACCGCCTCCCGTGGCGCCAGGAAGCGACAGGTGGCCCTTTCCGAAGTCGATCAGGGTTGGGGCCGGTACGAACGACCGTGACACGGCGGGCCGGGACATGGCCGCGCCCGATCGCGGTCTCACGGTAGGACTCGTTCGTCGCCACGACGTGATCGGCGAGCGCGTACGTCGCGCGCTCGAGCAGCATAAGCGCGCGGTGCGCGACTCGTGATCCGTTGGGGAAGCGCGACACGTAGACCTCCGGGCAGAGGTCGTGCTGGTCGAAGACGAAACGCTTGCCGAAGGGCTTGAACGGAGCCGCAAGCGCCCAGTACGTGTCGGGTGGGTTGCACGCCTGAATCACGTCGAATCCCTCTCGAGCGGCGGCACGCATGACGAGGACGAGCGTGCGGGCCCAGCAGTACGCGAATTCCCACGCGTACGAGAGCGTGCCGCTCGTAGGAGGAGGAGGCTCGTACTTACGGATGCGAATCCCTTCGAGCTCCTGAAAGGACGGATCGCCTGGGGCCTTCGGGCACACAATCGAGACCTGAAAACCGGCGTCTCGAAGCGCGCAGGCCTCGAGCCAGACTCGCCGGTCGAACGGGACCGGCAGGTTCTGCACGATGATCAGGACTCGTCTTCGGGACCGGTCGCCGCGCCGACGACTAAACGACTTCACCAAGCGATTCCCTCATATCCGCGGAGCGCTTCGGCATCCGCCCCGAGGCGGCCGTTGACGTCGAGGACGTGGTCCGGGCTAGCCGCGACTAGCGCACGAATCGTGTCCGCATCCGATGTCCCGACAACGGCGACGCGCGCCTCGCGGAGCGCGGCTTCGGCAGTAGGGACGAGCATCTCCTGGAGGTGCGGTAAGTGGCGCTCGATGTAGCGGCGGTTGGCACCGATCAGCCGCTCCGGGTTGACGATGGGATCGTAGATTCGAAGACGGGCACCTTTTCCGACGAGCGTCTCGGCGAGCTCCACATATGGACTCTCGCGGAGGTCATCCGTCTCGGGCTTGAAGCTCAGACCGAGCAGCGCGACCTCGCGGGCCCCCGCATCGAGCACTCGTCGAACGGCCGAGCGGAGGTGGGACTCATTGCTTCGCAGGATCCCCGTGAGCATGGGCACGTCGACGTCGTGGATGCGGGCGAGGTGCATGAGTGCCCGCATGTCCTTCGGCAGACACGAGCCCCCGAACGCAAACCCAGGACGAAGATAGGCAGTGGAGATGTTGAGCCTTTCGTCCTCACAGAAGACCTGCATCACGTCGCGGGAGTCGACGCCGACCGCACCGAGAAGCCGCCCGACCTCGTTCGCGAACGTGATCTTCAACGCGTGATAGGCATTGCAGGCGTACTTCAACGACTCTGCTTGTTCGATGGAGAGCGCGTGGGTCGGCCGCTCGAGTCCGGCGAACAGCTCGGTGACGATCCCGAGCGTGCGCTGATCGCGGATGCCGGCCACGATGAACGGGGGCTCGAAGAAGTCCGCGACGCTTGACCCTTCACGCAGGAACTCGGGTGCCATGGCGACGCCGAAGTGGTCATCTGCCTTGAGCGAGCTCTCACGCTCCAGGACGGGTCGGAGTTGACCGTCCACCGTTCCCGGAGGCACAGTGCTTCGGTAGACGACCGCAACAAACTTCTCAGCGCGGGCCAGCTCTCGACCGATCTCGGCGCTTACCCGCTCGATGTGTTCGAGATTGACCGTTCCGTCGCTCCGGGCCGGCGTGCCGACGCAGACCATGACCACATTGCATGCGCCGAGGGCCGCCGCGAGATCGGTCGTCGCCTGGAGTCGGCCCGTTCTCCGGCCTGCGGCGATGAGCTCTTCGAGTCGCGGCTCGACGATCGGGCTGCGGCCGGCCTCGATCTCGTCGACCTTTTGGCGGTCGACGTCCACCCCGACAACGGTATGCCCCATTTCGACGAGGCACGCCGAGGTTACGGCGCCCACGTATCCGAGTCCAACTACTGCGACGTCCATCGTTCTCCCTCGTCAGGTTGCGGCAAGTCTCGCCCCTCTCAGAGTGGGACGCTAGCCGCGCGTGTCAACTCCGAACGCGATACGAAAGTCTGGTTTCCGGTGCAACAACGGCTAAGTACTCTGTTTAGAGGATTGTCGTGCTGACCTACTCGATCATCACGCCGGCTCGGGACGAGGCGGAGAACCTGCGGCGGCTTGCCCCATGCCTCGTCGCGCAGACCGTCAGGCCGGCAGCCTGGGTCATCGTGGACGACGGCTCCACCGACGAGACGCCTTCGCTCGTGACGTCGCTCGCCGAAGTGCATCCCTGGATCCGCGTTGCGTCCGCCGGCGGCAGCTCACTCAAGAGGGGCGGTCCGATCGTTCGGGCTTTCAACGCTGGGCTCGCGGAGCTCGATCCGTTGCCCGACGTCGTGGTGAAGCTCGATGCCGACATCACTCTGGACCCGGACCACTTCGAGAGGCTTCTGGAAGGGTTCGAGGGCAATGCCCGTCTGGGAGTCGCGAGCGGCACGTGCTACGAGGTCCAGGACGGCGGAAACTGGCAGCAGCGGCATGTAACCGGTCCGGGCGTCTGGGCAGCGGCCCGTGGGTATCGGCGCGAGTGCCTGAGCGACATCCTGCCGCTCGAGGAGCGTATGGGCTGGGACACGCTCGACCTCGTCAAGGCGAACGGTCATGGGCTGGGAGACAGAGATCTTCTACGACCTCGGCTTCCGTCATCACCGGCCCGAGGGCAAGCGTGACGGGCACAGCCTTCGCACGTGGACGATCCAGGGAGAGGCGTCCCACTACATGGGCTACCGCGTTCTCGTATCTCTTCGCGAGAACGCTCTTCCAGACCCTCCGAAATCCAGCGGCGATCGGGCTCCTCGCGGGATACGCACGCGCGCATGTTCGGCATCTGCCGCGCTGCCCCGATTCGGAGCTCCGAGCGTACGTGCGCCGGCAGCAACGTCTCCGTAGCCTTCCACTCCGCGCACGGGAGGCGATGCGACCCCGTGCCAAGCTCGACCAGGCTCCGTACAGCTAGCCATGCCTAGCCGTTCGACCAGTACGTCCTCTGTTCGTTCGGCTATCGAGCGTCGAAGCGTCCGCTACTAGGCTGAGAGCGCGATGTGCGGAATCTGTGGGGTGATCCAAGTCGAGGGCGAGCTGCGGACCGTGGTTCCGCCCGAGGTTCTGGACTCGATGACCGACAGCATGGTCCACCGTGGCCCGAACGATCGCGGCACCTACCAAAGGCCCGGTGTCGCGCTTGGCGCTCGGCGGCTCAGCATCGTTGACGTCGCGGGAGGACACCAACCTTTCTTCAGCGAGGACGGAGCCGTCGCGGCGATTCAGAACGGTGAGCTCTACAACCATGAGGAAGTGCGCGCCGAGCTCGCGCGGAACGGCCATCACCTGCGAACTCGCTGCGACACGGAGATCCTGCCGCATCTCTACGAGGACGTGGGCGACGGTGTGCCGGAGCGCGTGCGAGGCAAGTTTGGGCTCGCCGTCTGGGACGGGCGGCGTCGCCGTGCGCTGATTGCGCGCGACCGACTCGGCGTCAAGCCGCTCTACTACGCTCGCTCAGGGGATCTCCTCGTCTTCGCCTCGGAGCTCAAGAGCTTGCTCGCCTCGGGGCTCGTCGACGGTGCACTCGACTACGACGCGATCGACGCCTATCTCACCTTTGGATTCTTCGCAGGGCCGCAGACTCCGCTGGCCGGTGTCTCCAAGCTCCCCCCGGGCCACCGGTTGGTCGTGGGTGAGGGACGCGTCCGCGTCGAGGCGTACTGGCGCTATCCGCTCCCGGCTCCCCGAACGGAGCTGACTGTGGACGAGCACGCGAACGGCCTGCTCGCCGAGCTTGAGGAATCCGTGCGACTGAGGCTGATGAGCGACGTCCCGCTCGGCGCGATGCTGAGCGGCGGGCTCGACTCGAGCCTGATCGTCGCGTTGATGGCGCGCCATACGAGCGGTCCAGTCAAGACGTTCTCCGTCGGCTTCGTCGAGGACGACCTGAACGAGCTCGCTGATGCCCGGGAGGTCGCGCAGCGGTTCGGAACCGATCACCACGAGCTCGAGCTCTCGCGAGCCGATGCCGAGCTCGACCTCCCACGGCTCGCGTGGTTCCTCGACGAGCCACTTGCCGACCTCTCGTCGATCGGCTTCCTCGCGCTGTCCGAGCTGGCCTCCCGGCACGTCACAGTTGCACTCTCAGGGCAGGGTGCCGACGAGTTGCTGGGCGGCTACCCCAAGCATCAGGCGGCATCCGTTGCCGCCATGGGCGCACGGGTGCCGGGCTTCCTCTGGCGAGCGGGCATTGCGGCGGGAGCCCGTGGGCCGTCTCGCCTGCGGCGAGCGTCCCGCACGCTTTCAGCGCCGAACACCGTTGAGCGGCTCATCGCGATGAGCAGCCGGATGGACGAAGACCTGCGTAGCGCGCTCTTCCGAGGCCCACTCGAGGGCAGCAACGGATCGGCCGCGCGTGCCGTCGTGGCCGATCGGCTCGGCGATCTTGAAGACGCGCCGCTTCCCGCAACGTTGTACATCGACGCGCAGCTCGCGCTCGTGGACGACATGCTCCACTACTTCGACCGCGCCTCGATGGCTCACTCTCTGGAGGTTCGAGTTCCGTTCCTCGACCACCAGGTGGTCGAGTACTGCGCCGGCATTCCGGCCGAGCTCAAAGTGCGGCGACTGACGACGAAGTACCTGCTCAAGCGCGCGTCACGCGGAATCCTGCCTGACCGCATCATCGACAAGCGCAAGATCGGCTTCTTCGCCGCGTCGGTCGACGGCTGGTTCCGCGACCAGGCGGGCGGCGCGATTGCCGAGTACCTGCTTGCTCCTCGACCCCACTACGCTGACATCCTCGATCCCCAGGTCGTCCGCGGTCTCGTCCGCCGCCACGCTGAGGCGCCTGATCGCGCCGACGCCCGCCTCCTGCTCGCAATCCTCATGCTCGAGGTCTGGCTCTCCTCTTTCCTCCCGCGTGCCCTTGGGCAGACGAGCAGACGGCCGATCGCAGTGGCAAACGGTCGCCCGGCATCTCAAGCGGAAGCGCCTGCCAACTCGGCGGCGGTCGTCGACGCCGGCCTTTCGTGACCGGAGACGCAGCCTGGGCGCGGCGCGTCGTCTCGGCAGGCGCCCGCTGGGGTCGCCGGGTTTCGCGAGCAAGTCGTGCGTCTGAGTAGCGCCAGAGCCGGCCGGCGAAGATACTGAGAAACGCGTGGGCGGCCAGCCCGACACCGACGACGGCCCGCGCGCGGAGAGGGGCGGACGCACCCCGGTCGAGGGGTTCTCCGAGCTTCCGCGCCACGAGCTACGCCGGCGCGCGTTTGCCGGTGTCTTCGTGTCATTCTCGGGTGGACTGCTCAACCTGGTCCTCGCCTTCGGCGGGAACCTCGTGCTGGCTCGCCTTCTTACGCCGCACGACTTCGGTGTTGTTGCGGTCGGATCGACGGTGATCCTGATCGCGTGGGCGTTCGCGGAAGGAGGGCTCGGCACCGGCCTGATCCGGAGGCCAGAGCCTCCACAGGCGAGCGAGCTGCGGACGCTGACCGGCATTCAACTCGCGGTGCTGACGCTCATTGCAGCCTTGGTCGCGATAGTGGCCGCTCCGCTCGGGACGATCGGCGCAGTGACGGCGCTGATGGTGGTCGCGATGCCGATTGCGGGCCTCCAGACCGCGGGCCGCATCGCGCTCACGCGCGCCCTCCATGTGCGCTCGATGATCCTGGTCGACACTGTGGGTCTCGCGACGTTCTATGTCTGGGCGATCACGATGGTCGCCTTCGTCGACCTGGGCGTTTGGGGCCTCGCGTCCGCGGGAGTCGCGCGCGCGGTCGCCGGAACGCTCGCGATGGCCGTCATGCCCGCCGGCGGCCTCTACCGGCCGACGCTCGAGCGATTGCGGGAGTTCCGCGAGATCATCGCATTCGGCATCCGCTTCCAGGCCGGCTGGATCGTCGCGGTACTGCGTGACCAGAGCCTCAACGGGATGACGGCCGTGCTCAGCGGAGTCACGACCCTCGGCCTCTGGTCCCTAGGGCAGCGGTTGTTGCAGGTGCCGCTGCTGCTCCAGGACACGTTCGGGCGGGTCGCCTTCCCGACTTTCGCGCACGTGCTCGCGTCTGGCGACGAGGTGAAGCCCCTGATCGAACGCACCGCCAGGCTCTCCGGAACCTGCTACGCCCTGCTGATGTCAGTGTTCGTCGGGGTTGCTCCGGCGTTCATCCCGCTGCTGTTCGGAGAGAAGTGGTCCGACGCCGCTCTGGTCTTCCCCGGTGCATGTTTGGCTCTCCTGGTGACCGGAACTGCTGTCAACCCGGGCGTCAGCTACCTGTGGGCCGCGAACCGCCCTGAGATTGTGCTCCGTGTGGCGATCGTGTACGCGGCCGTGACTATTGCTCTCGGCGCCGCGCTTCTGCCCGCGCTCGGCCTTGTGGCGATCGGGCTCAGCTTGGCAGGCGGCGCGATCGCCGAGAGTCTGCTGATAGCGCGACCGCTTCGGCGGCTCCTGGGCGCAAGGCTGTTGCCGGCACTTCCTGGGCCGATCGCGTCGGCGGCCGCGGGGGCGACGATCGGTTGGCTCATCTCGAGCAGCGATCTCCCTCTGGCGATTGCAGGCCTAGTCTCGGGACTTGTCGCAGCCGCGGTCACCGGGGCAGTGCTCGCTGTCGTTTCGCGGGCGGCACTTGTCGATTTCTTTCGCGTGGCCGCAAAGTCCCTGAGCCACGCACTCGGCGCGGGGGACGAGACGCCAATCAGTACCTGACGCAAGTTCCATCTCCGACCGCGGCAACTCAGGTCAGCGTGTTGGCTAGCCCCGACGCTGATTCCAGTCCCACAGAATCGAGCGGAAGCCCTATCGCTCCAAGCGTTCGTCGGAGCCGGCTGTCCGGGGGCCCCGGCGCTGGCGCCGGTCATAGTCAGTGGCGAGGCCGGAGTGGGGGACTGCCGCCGGAACGTAACGGTCGGCAACCGACCGCCGCGCGAGGTGGTAGTCCATCGCCGCGAGGCGATCGCGGTTGACGTATGGGAAGTTCCTCATGCGCTTGTTCCCGGTACCTCCGCAGAGCCTGTCGCTCCGGCCGCCGTCGTCATCGACGAAGAAGTTGTAGGCATAGGTTGCGCCTGGGACGCACACCCCCGAGCGACCGAAGATGTTGCCGATGTACTTGATCGTGCCGTTGTCGACCCACTGCGCCTCCTCTCCGCCCGAGGACTGGAGCGGGCCGAATGAGTTGAAGCGAACGATCACCTTGCCGTTGTACGGGTACTGGGTGAAGTTGAGCGACGTGCCGGAGTTTCTAGCGCGTCCGACCCAGTTGTTCTCGAAGTACCAGGTGCCGGTCAGCGACTGACCGCTGTGCTCGCCGACCGACCAGACGGTCGTCTCGCAATTCCAGAGCTTGTTCGCGCGGAACGTGACGTTGTGGCCGCCGTTGATCCAGAAGCACTCCCAGTGCGCGCCGGCCCTGTCGATCACGAAGTCATGGATGGTGTTGCGCTCGACGAGCACATTCCTTGCGCCCTGCGCGATCTGGTTCTGCCCCTCGCCGTTCTTGCCCGGGGGGTGCTGCTCGAAGACGGTAGTGCAGTCCGAGAACTGGCCGCGAAAGGAGCCGGCGGGGGTGCAAGGCCCCCAGTCGGAGTTCCGGATCGTGATTCCGTCCGGAGCTTTGGATGGGTCACTGTCGTCGCCGGCCACCAGAAAGGAGCCGCCGTCCATCCGGTCGGCGACGATGTTCTTGGCGTCCGAGTAGACCATGAAGCCCCAGGTGAGCTTGAACCCAGAGAGGGTGAGATCGTCGGGGCCGTCGGTCGAGAACCCCCAATCCTCGCGAGTAGTACCGAGCTGGATCTTTCGAACGACTACCGGGGCGCCAAGCTCGCGTCTAATGACGACTCGAGCGTGCTTGGGGCAGTCGCGGGATGTGTCCGCGATGTCTTGATCGCCGTAGCTTCCGGCTTTGACCTCGACCACGTCGCGGCACTTGGCCAGTGCGTAGGCGCGGTTGAACGTCGCACAGGGCCTGGAAAGCTGGCCACGTCTGCATGTTGCATCGTTGCCGGCTTTAGAGACGGTAAGCGCGATGCAGGTCGCCGTCGAGACCCTGGCTCGGGCAATCTTCGAGCGGTTGCCCGCCCGATCGTAGGCGACAATACGAACCGAGACAGTCTCGTTGCAGCTGAGGCCTTTTACCGTGTAAGCGGGGACGAAGACGCGGGCGCGCCGCCTGTCCGCCTGGACGTAGTAGCCTGCGACCCCGACGTTGTCCCGGGAGCCGTTCCATACGAGAGACAGGGCCGAGGGAGTTGCAGAGATGGCCCTGATCTTGGTTGGCGGCGATGGAGGTTTCCTATCGGGCGTGCCTCCAGGCCGGCCTCCCCTCGCTGCTCCGCCAAGTACGAGGGCGATAAGCACCAGCGAGACCGCTGCGAGGGCCACGGTGTTAGCCCTCGGTGGTCCGCGTGACGAGACACGGTGATCCTTTTCACTGACGCCTGATCCCATGTTCTGGGCATCATGACGACGCGAAGTGACTTTCGTCCCGCGCTGGGTGTACTAGAGGTGCCAGAGGTGAGTCGGCGTGGCCAGTTCTGACCGACAACGCGTTCGCCCACCTAGCCTCTTGATCGAGGTGAGCCGCACAGCAGACAGCGCCCGAGGCGCCGTCTGCTGTGTAAAGGCTCTATCCGGCCCCCGCTAGCGCTCGTCGGAGCCGGCGTCCCGGGGGGCGGAACGTGGCTGCCCGTCAATGTCCGTTGTCAGGTCGGAGTAGGGTGCAGCCGCCGGTACGAAGCTCTCGGCAAGCGAGGGCCCGGCTAGGTGGTAGTTCAGCGAGCTATCGCGCGCGCCGTTTGCATACAGGAATGGAACGTCGCCGACCTCCCCCGTGCCTCCACAGGTGCCAATGTCGTCGTAGATGTTGTAGCGGTAGGTGACGTTCGTAATACATCGGCGCTCGCCGATGAGGTTCCCGACGACGTAGTAGGTGTTGGGTGGCGGATCTCGATCAGGCCCCTCGGAGATAATCCCCTCCTGTGTCTGGAACGAGTTGAAGCGAATGTAGATCGGGCCTTTCACGGAAGAAGTTTTCACCAATCGCATACGAGGTGCCGCGAGGGTTGTCGTTCTGCGGCGGGTTGTCCATCCCGTGCTCCGACCCGCCGAACCAGTTGTTCTCAATGTAGGCGTTCGGGCCGATCCCCGTCAAAGACAGCGCGTAAATCTCGCAGTCCCAAAACTTGTTTCCCCGGATGATTAGCCCCTCAACCGGATGGGCGGTAGTTCCGCTGGAACGGATGCACTCCGAGTGAATCGAGTTGTCAACGGTAAGCTCGAAGTCGTGGATCGTGTTGTTCAACAGTTGGAAGTTGTCCATGTCCTGAACAGCCTCAGACCCGTTGAACTCGCCGACGATTTCGAGGGTGCCGTCCCCCGACCCTCCCAGCACTTCGCACAACACCGGCCCTGTGTGTCGCAGCCGCCCCAGTCCGAGTTCTTCACGGTCATGTTGCGGGCCGAGATGACGGTGAACGCGCCGCCGTCAACAGTGTCGAAGGTGATGTTGTTGCAGTCGGCCTGACAGGAGAATCCGTCCTCGAGCCGGAACCCGTAGAAATAGGTGTAGTCGATCCCGTTGGTTGAATAGTCGAGATGGTTCGGCGGTGCCTGTTGGCCCAAGGTGATTTCGTCGCTGAAGATGACGCCAAAGCCGCCCGCGCTGTGTGGTCGCGCTGGTTGTAGTGCTGGAGCCAGTGTGGCAGGGCGGCGGCGCGTTCGCGGTGTGAGCGGTAGACGAGCCCGTAGGCCCATTCGCGGGCCATCGTCTGGTGGAAGCGCTCGACCTTGCCGTTGGTGCGCGGCCGGTAGGGCTTGGTCGTGAGGTGACGGATCTGGGAGCGCGCGAGCAGCTCGCGGACGACGCGGCTGCGGGCGTAGGCCCAGGCGTTGTCGGTCATCAGTCGCTGCGGACGCCGATCCCGTGCAGGCGTAGAAGGCGAGCGCGCGCTCGAGGAAGCCGGCGACGGTCGCTGCGCGCTCGTCGGCGTGGATCTCGGCGTAGGCGAGCCGGGAGTGGTCGTCGACGATCGCGTGCACGAAGTCGACGCCGTCTGCGTGCTGGCGGTCCTGGCTCGAGCGGTCGCCGGTGACCCGGTGGCCGGGCCGCTAGAAGCGCGCGTACTCGCTCGTGTCCATGTGCAGCAGATCGCCTGGGCAGGGCCACTCGTAGCGGTTGGCGGGCTCGCGTGCTGGGCGCGGCGGCCGTGAGATCCCGGCTCGACTGCAGCACCTTCCAGACGGTCGAGTGGCAGAAGCCGGTCGCGCCGGCGACCAGCCGTCGGCCCCCAACCGGTCTCGCGGCGGCAGGCGCAGATCGCCTCGGCGAGCTCGGGCGCGAGCTGCCGCGGCGAGCGGTGCGGCCGGCTGGAGCGATCAAACAGGCACGACAACGATGCCCGCGCCTCCTCGCCGGCCTCCAGCCAGCGGTGCCACCAGCGGTGAGCCGTCGCCGGCGACACGCTGAAGCAGGCCGCGGCCGCCTTCAGCGTCATCCCACCCTCGATCGCGCACACAAGCGCGTAGCGGCCAGCCAGTCCGAGCTTCGCGTTACGGTGAAACGACATCCGCGCCCTCCTTTGAGCGTGAGTCCGGGAAGACCCACAGCCTCGAAGGAGGGCCGGATAGACCCCTCAGCCGTTCACAACGTCTGTAGGCAGGTCACTAGCGGCGGCCCTGGCCGCCGACTTAAGTAGTGAGGCTTCGGCTACTAGCCGATTGGTTCGCCGGTTTCGTGGTAGACGTTCCCCGACCGTGGATGCCTAAGACACGTCGGGAAGATCGGCCCCCACCCGCCGACAGTAGAAACGTAGATGCGGCTGAAACGGTTGTTGTTCCAGGTGAACGTTCCGCGGTCTGGGCACCGCAACGTGTACCCGCCCCCGGCGACCAGGTTGTTGTTCACCACCACGTTCGTCACCGAGTGGCCGGTGGCTTCGGCGATGCTGAAAGCGCCGTTGCCGAAGTCCTGTCGGCTGGTGTACGCGCCGTAGACGGTGTTGTGCTCGATCCTGATGTTGCTGCCGCCGTTCGACACCTGGATCGTGTCCGTGTGCGGCCACGGCTGCGGCCAGCAGGAGTAGCAGATCGGGTCGTGGAGGTAGTTGTCCTCGATCACACAGTTGGCGTTACACCAAAGAACGTTCTCGCAGCCGAACGCCTCCGAACGGCGGATGGTGTAGTTGTAAGCCGTAACGGCCTCGTCGCCAGGCTGGTGGCCGCACTCGATCAGCACGTCCTCGATCAACAACCCTGTGTTCGCGGCGTTGAGGTTCGCGATCCCGTACTGGTTGCAGTGAATCTCCGAGTTGCGGATCGTCACGTTGTCGGCGTTTACGGTGATGCAACCGTTGATCTTTCTGTCTTGGATCACCGTGCCCGCCACCCCGACAGAAATGTTTCCGGTTGACTCGGCGAGCGGCCCTGTCGGCCCGGTATTTGAAGCGTTCGGATATCCGGCCGAGGGCGGTGATGGGTCGCAGGCAGCGGTGCTGCGAGCCCAGGTCGCTTCCGCCAGGTTCGATGTGTTGCCTGCGGCGTCCTCGACGGTAAGACCCTGTGCATAGCTTGTGCCACACGCCAGGCCCGTATAGGTGTACGAGAGCGCGAGCGGCCCAACCTCGGCGACCTCGCTGCCGCCCAGATAAACGTTGTAATGATGAACCCCAACGTTGTCGATTCCCGGCAGCCATTTCAACGTCATCGAGGTCTGGGTCACCGGCCCCAACGACAACTCCGGCTTCAAGGGAGGTGTCGTATCAGACGGCGGTGGAGGTGGCGGCGGAGGAGGAGGCGGTGGAGGAGGCGGTGGGGGCGGCGGTGGTGGCGGTGGTGGTGGCGGTGGCGGTGGCGGTGGCAGTGGCAGTGGGGTGTTGCTTACCGTGACGCGCGAAGTGACTCTGGCGATCTCGGAACCGCCGCCGTCACGCGCTTGTGCGACGAGGACGTGAGAGCCGTCGCTTAGCGCTGTGGTATCGAGCTTGCCGTTTGGATTACCGTTGTACTGATAGGGCGCGATGTTCTCCGTCCATTTGTCCACGCCATCGACAAAGAAGTGGATCGAAGCTGGGTTCCCGCTCGTGACGTTTACGGTCCAGGTGACCTGACCCGAGATCGTCGCGCCATCTCCCGGTGACTGGGTGAGGATGGCCGACGGCGGTGGCGCGTTGCTTACCGTGACACGCGAGGTGACTCTGGCGATCTCGGAACCGCCGCTGTTACGCGCTTGCGCCACGAGGACGTGAGAGCCGTCGCTTAGCGCTGTGGTATCGAGCTCGCCGTCATCACCGTTGTACCGGTAGGGCTCGAAGTTCTCCGTCCATTTGTCCACGCCATCGACCCAGAAGTGGATCGAAGCTGGGTTCCCGCTCGTGACGTTTACGGTCCAAGTGACCTGACCCGAGATCGTCGCGCCATCTCCCGGTGACTGGGTGAGGATGGCCGACGGCAGCAGCAGTTCTTGTTGTTGCTGCTGCAGCGGCCGCTGTTGTGATGGCGGCGGCACGCACGCAGCGGTCGAGCCGGCGAACCATCTCGTGGGCGAGCGGTTCCCCGCGACGTCATACGCGGCGACGCCGATCCGGTAGGTCGTTCTGCAGGCGAGAGATCTGATCGTGTATGCAGTTCGCGTCGTCCGGACTCTTGGCCGACCGGGGACATAGACCTCGTAGCCCGCAACCCTGACGTTGTCACGCGAGCGCTTCCAGGTGGGCGTCACGCTCGTCGGCGTCGCCCCCGCAAGCGCCAAGCGCCTTGGCTTCGTTGGTGGCGACTTGTCGGCGAGCGACCGGGCTCGAACCACATTTGCATGAGCAGTCTTGACAGCTACGAGCAGATCCTTGGAAGCGCCGTGTGTCGTTGCCGATCGATTGTCGAGCCGAGCGCTCCCGGCCACGCTCGCAGTGCACGTTACGACGGCGAGGAGCAGTACGGGAGGAAGAACTCCGAGGATCCTTGGGCAGCGATTCCTCGACTGGTGCCTGCGACTCTGGGCGTTCGATGGCGACAAGGCGGCTCCTGGGGTGTCGGTCCACCGTAAGGCAGACTTTTGGACTCGATCGAGTCAGCGTCACCGACCACACCCCTCATCGCTCAGAGGGTGGAGGTTGTCAGTTCCGACAAGAAATCCCTGGGCGGCGCGTCGGATGACGCCCTACGTTGTCCTGGCTAGCGCGGCACCATAGCGCATCTCCCGGACGAACGTCTAGGTTCTTGAGCGCACAGCGAGGCGGTACTCGAGAATCGCCGGCGCAGCCGTCAGCGGCGCGGGCCGGGCTCTATGAATCTGACGGCGGAGTTGCCCTCGGTGCCACCGCGACCTTCGGCGGTGTCCCGAATGGAGGCTCTCTGAGCCCGACCAAGACTGAAAGAGCTGCACGCGACTCGGAACGCCGTCCTGAGGTGGCTTCTCGATCCCGTCCAGGAGCAATTATGCGGACTGCGTAACCAAGGCCGAGTGCGCCCAGGTAGGCGCTGCGATGTGCCGGGGAGAAGTGCTTTCGACTGTATTGCTTCCGTGTGTATGCGTCCTGGGCGGCCATCCTCGGATTGACACCCGCCTTCTGAGCGTGATGGAGCACGGTCATGATCGGCAGGTGCCGTATCTCCCACCCGGCCGACTTGATTCGAAGGCACAGATCTGTTTCCTCCGAGTAGATGAAGAAGCGTTCGTCGAAGTACCCCGCACTCTCGAGCGCTTCGCGCCTGGCGAGCAGGAACGACCCTGATGTCCAGTCACAATCGGTCTCCCGCTCGTAGCGACTCAGATCGAGTTCGCGCTCTCCAAGCCATGACGCGCGCAGCGGGTACCGCTCCGAGCCCAGCGCTTGAAAGAGCGCACGAAGGGCATTCGGAAAGCGGCGGATCGTAGGGAAAAGGCGCCCGTCCGGCGTGATCTGTTTTACGCCGGCGAGGCCCAACCGAGGCGACACATCCATCCGCGCCACAAGCTCCTCGAATGATCCTTCCCGAATCTCCGTGTCGGGATTGAGGAAGACGACGTAACGGGCGTTGGTCGTCAGCAATGCTCGGTTATTCGCGTGACCGAAACCGTAGTTGTCACAGGTCACGACTCGGGCTGCCGGAAACTCCCTTTCGACGAGCTCGCGGGTGCCGTCGGTGGAGCGGTTATCCGCGACTACGACGTCGGCCTGAAGTGAGCCGAGATGAGCGAAGAGGGTCGAGAGGCAGGGGCGAAGCCATTGAGCCTCATTCGTCGAAACGACGATGACCGCAAGATCGTCCATGCGGGAAACGCCGGCCTGTCGAGAGTTGACGGTCTACCTCGCGAGCCCGCGCTCGACTAGCTCACGGGTCGCCGCATCTACTCGGTCCTCGGCATCCTGACCGGTGAGCCAGTCTGCAAGGTCCTTCAAGCCATCCTCGAGCGGCACCTGTGCGCGGAATCCAAGCACGCTCTCGGCTCGCTCAGTGGCCGCGAAACAGTGCCGGATGTCTCCGGCGCGGTACTGCCCGGTGCGTTCAGGCTCGACGGTGAGGCCCAAGCCGTCGCCCAATGCCGATCCGATCTCGTCCACGGTCACGGATCGTCCGGTGCCGAGGTTGAGGGCCACATCCGAGGCGTCGGATTCCAGTGCAAGGAGGACGCCTTCCGCGATATCGGAGACGTGTATGAAGTCGCGGGACTGCTTGCCGTCCTCGAAGATCACCGGCGGGCGGCCGTTGAGGAGACGCGAAGCGAAGATCGCTGCCACGCCCGTGTAGGGATTCGACAGGGCCTGTCCCGGGCCGTACACGTTGAAGAAGCGGAGTGCGACGGTTCGGATGCCGTATGCCCTTCCGACGACGAGGCAGAGCTCCTCGTGATCTCTCTTCGTTACCGCGTAAACAGAGGTCGGCACGAGAGGCTTGGTCTCTTGAGTGCCCACGGGGGTGAGCTCGAGGCCGCAGCTCGGGCATGTGCACTCCCATTCACGTGCCATCAGCTGGGTCTCCGGGCGTGGGCCTGGCGCCACCGACCCGTGAGTCGGACACTGATACTCGCCCTCCCCGTAGATCGACATCGAGGATGCGACCACGAGAGAGCGGGGAGCGGGCCGACGCGCTACGAGTCGCTCGAGGAACGTTGCAGTGGCCATGGTGTTCTGTCGGACGTATCGGTCGATCTCGTACATCGACTGTCCGACTCCCACCGCAGCCGCGAGATGGACGACCCGATCAACGCCATCGAGCGCTCGGTCGACGAGCTCGGCGTCGCCGACATCTCCTTCGACGATCGAGACACCCTCCGGAAGGGAAGGTGCGTCGGTGCCATGCACCTGGTTCTCGAAGCTGTCGAGAACGACGACCTCGTCTCCGCCTGTAAGGAGACGCTTGACGAAGTGAGTGCCGATGAACCCGGCACCACCGGTTACCAATGTGCGCATTGACTCACCTTCATGGTTTAGATGGATGGATGGCTCTACCTTCCGAACCGAAGCCCGGCGGCCTGGGCACGACGTCCACGCCTCTGTGACACCGCGGGAACAGCCCTAAAGTAGCTTGACTCTCGCATGCCGTCTAGAACTGCCACACGCCTAGTTCTGAGGTACTGGTCGATCGTGCAGCTGTTGATCGTCCAGGACGACGGGGTCGCAATGATTTCATGACCGGCTAAGAGGGCCTAGTCGACCGTTCGCGGTAAGAGGTGCGGCCGCGGCGTCCCGGCCGGCTGGCCGTCGAACACCTGGATGATCGGGTCAGCCGCGAGCACGAGCGCGGAGCCGATTGCCAAGAGCACGAAGAGAACAAGCGACACCTGGGTGAACGACAGAGCGTCGTAAGTGAGCATGCCTACGGCGTAGGCGAAAACGGCGCTCGCGAGTGCGGCGAGCACGACTCCGTCTCCGCCGGATCTCCGGCTCGCGGACGACATGCGAACGATATAGCGCCCGAGCAGCCATCCGAATCCGATAACTCCAACCAGTCCGGTGTCGAGCAGCGTTCCAAGCCATTGATTGTCAAGAAGACGTGTATTCGCTTGCGGGCCGACGGTAATCCGTGTTCCGAAGCCATACCCGAAAGCCGGCTTCTGAAGAAACTCCTCGAACGACGGGCCGAGGTCGGCGATTCGACCTGCTGCAACCTGCGAGTCGGGTTTCGAGGATTGTTCCGCCACCACCAGACTTGGGTCGAGCGAGGCCCGAAGCGTCCCGAGTGCTCCCGGCATGGCCACGTGAATCAACGCGAAAGCTACGAGCGCGAGCGGTATGAAACGCTTCGCATCGGCCCAACGGAGCGCCGTGAACAAGAGCGCCCACGCGAAGAGCATGAGTACCGGGGTGCGCGAGTTGGATGCGAACGACCCCATAACGATCAGGGCCAGACAGACCATCCAGATCCACTGTCGCTTCAACACCACAAGCGCGGCGGCGATCGGCGCCAGCATCGCCAGCAGCGCACCGAGAGCGATCGGGTGCTCCGCGGAGCCGAGGGCGCGGATACCGCGCCACTCCGCCACATAGCCGATTGTGGCCGGATCCGCGCTCACTGACGGCTGGATGAGCGGGACGTAGCGACTGAGCTCGTTGAACGGTGACCATCCAGACTTTCGTTCGACGATGGCCAAGACGGCCAGGATCGCTCCACCGAGGACTAGTACTCCGAGCGCCGTCTCGCACGCTGACCTCGTCCGGAGAACGTTGACGAGCAGGAAGAAGACAAGAAAGAAGCCGACGAGAACGCTGAGAGACTTTGCAACGCTTGCCTCGTACGCCGACGCTCGACCGGGGTTGAGCGCAAGCGATCCCACAACCCCGAGTCCGAAGATGAGCAAAGGGCCGACCAGCCCGCTCCGGCGCAGGCGCATTCCGTCGTCTGATAGCGCAGCCAGAAACCACACGACGAGTAGGCCGGCGACCACGAGACGATACGGATCCAGCTCGAAGGGCAGCCCAGCAGGAACCTCGTATCTGCGGGGAGGAACGAACAACACGACGAGAAGGAAGAAGCCGACCAGCCATCTCCACTCGAGGCGGAGCGATCCCGTCACGGTTGGTCGAGCGCGCTCTGGACCTGATTGGAGAACCTGTCGTGCGTTCCGGTTATCCGGCGGGGCACAGCGGGCTCCTCAGGGACGGACTCGAGTTCGACTCTCTGTCCCACAGGATGTTCAACCAGCGGGATTTGGGAGTCAGGGCCGCGCCGATTGCGCTTCACGTTATCGCGCGCGAACGCACAGGCGAGTGTCACGACCAAGCCGAGCATGAAGAGCATCATCGGGGTCGTGAGCTTCACACCTTGGAGCACCTCAGCCCGATCGGCAGTAGTCACAACTCGAAGGTCCACGCGTTCGGCCTTGGGAACGCGGTTGCGGTTCTGATTTACCAGGATGAACCGCTTTAGCCCTCTTGCGACCCGGTTCGCGACAGCCATGGCCATTCCTTCGGAGGTGCCGATGCCGGCCACTTCGATGAGGGGGAACGTACGTTGGTTCATCGGGGCTACCACTTGCGTGACCTCGTACGAGCTTCGAGGAAGCGGGAGCCGCGTTCCGTCGCTTTGAATCACCGTGCGGACCGTCTCACTCATCGCGAGCTCGGCGTATAGACCGGCCAGGTAGTCCATCCGAGTTGAATCTGCCTGCTGATAGTCCGGCGGTGCCGCGCGGCCCACGGGAAAGCCCGCTTGCGTCACCAGTAGTTCCGAACGCGCCTGGTAGATAGGCGGCTGGCGGAAGACCATCCCGTCACCGGACACGCGGACGAGCGAAAGGAACATCAGGGCAAAGGTGATCGTCAGACCAATCAGGACGAGTATCGCCTGCCTTCGGACGACGCGCCCGTACTCTACGAGATCCATTCGTTCCCCTTCCCCGCGCTGGCCGCTGGTCAGTTGAGCCGCCGCGGGGTGCGGCTCAATCCATAGAGTAGGGTCGTCATCCAGATCCGACACCGGCCATTCGTCTAGGTCGCGTGGTAGGGATTTTCGCGTGAGGCCCTCAGGCATGGCACTCCCCGAGCTGCCCAGGCGACGCCTACTTGTTGTCGGAGGGGGAGGACCGAAGCCCTCTCTGCCGTACGGCATCTCGTATCGTGCGCTTCACGTCGCCCCCAAGCTTGCGCCAGTCGCGTAGCGCGCGGTAGGCGACTGCCTGCAGACACCACGCTCTGTCACGAACAGAGACCTCGCTGCTCAAGATCGACCGGAGTTGACGTCCGAGTAGCGTCCAGTGAGGAAGAACGACGCCGGAGCTCGACGAGCCACCGAACCACAAGGCATCCCCCCTCGGCGTTCGATCGGTCGTCATCGTCCAGGCATTCGGGTGCGCACGATGAATGAGCATGGCCTCAGGAACTTGAACGAACTTGCCTGTAAGTGCCAGCTGGAAAAGCAGGACCTGGTCGGAGGCGATGTACCTGCCGTGAAGGTCCGTTTTCTCCAAGGCGGATCGTCGCATGAGCCCGTACACCGTCCAGTAGATGTCGGCGCTCTCCAGCCCATAATCGATGAGACGCCGCGCTCTGAGCCCGGGTCGGTTATCGACCAAACTCATGTCCGCCCGTAGCTGGTGGCTGATTACGTTCCCTTCGGCGTCCGCATGCACCGTCGCGGGAAACGCCAGCGCCACGTCGGCGTCATCATCTAGCGCGTCGACGCAACGCTCGAGAAAGTCGTTCGTGATCAGGTCATCGGCAGCTATCCACTTGAAGTACTCACTGGGACAGGCAAGCGTGAAGCAACGGTTGAAGTTTCGAGCAGCACCAAGATTTTCGGGGTTTCTGTAATAGCGGACTCTCGAGTCGTTTCTGGCGACGTCTTGGCAGATGTGCCTCGTTCCATCCGTTGAAGCGTTGTCGCAGATCACAAGCTCAAAGTCGCTGAATGTCTGTGAGAGCACTGCCTCCAGCGCCTCACGTACGTAGCGCTCTCCGTTGTAGACCGGCAAACCGATAGTCACACGCGGCTCGGCGTTCCGGGCAGACGCACTCATGACAGCTGATCCACGCTCATCAGCTCTCGCACCGAAGCTGATTTGATCCGGGCGCGGACGGGATGGCGCTACGACCTCGAAGGCCGTTAAGGCAGCTCCAGCGGCTCATCTACCCGGCGCAGCCAGGCTTCGCGCCAGTACGGATAGATGTGGCGTGAACAGAACCAGCGTGCGGCACTGTGCTCTCCTGAGCAGACGACGCCCTCGAGGATGATGCAGTCCCTGGAGATGTGAATCATGCGACCCGTGCGCTCATCGATGATTCGCTGCACCCTGTCCTTGACGCGGAAAGTCCCACCGCAGTACGGCAGCATCTCGCGGTCGAAATTGAGCCCGAGGTTACGGCCGTTCGCGTCGAGCGTGGGAGCGATCTCGGTTCGAGACCGCACCTGGACGAGGTCGCCAGGCTGAAGGTCGAGCGGCTTTCGCGGAGATGGTTGTGTCCCACTGCCTTTCAGGGGGATCCACTTCCATAGGCGCATTCGGCTCAGGACGTTCACCATCAGCCCACGAGCTGCGACGCGAAGAAAGCGGAGCAGACCGAAATTGCGGCTCTCGAGCTCGCGCCAGTATTGGCGAACGTCGTACGACTTCAGTGGTTCGGTTGCGTTCAGCGCCTCGGTTGCCTGGCAGCGCCAAACTTGTTCGCGCTCGCTTTCAATCTCGTGCACGGCTCGGGCGCCGATCTTTGCCCGCTGCTCGAGCTCGGCCGCGCCCTCGTCGTTCGTCCTGGCTGAATCGCCGTTGACACGCCGAAGCCAGGCTTCCTTCCAGTAGATACGGCAGCCCGCCTGGCAACCGCCGTGGCCCGAGCCGTCACAGCGGAGATCCTCGAGGTACACGGTGTCGCGCATTCGAAGGCTCCCCGCCATCTCAACCGTGTCGCAGATCTTTTCCACGCGCCTGGAGACCGTGAAACGGCGGCCAACGAACTGGAGCATCTCAGGCATGAATGGCATGCCGTCGCGCGTGCCCTCCTCGTTGAGGGTCGCCAAGATCTCCGCCGGGGGGCGAATCTCGACGACATCGCCGGGTCGCAAAGGACCTTGACTATCAGGATTCATGCCGACTTGATGATGCGGACAGCCGCCCTCTCCGTCAACAACACGATCGATTAGACCTCAGCGCGGTCTCAGGTGCCGCCGCCCGGCCGGCTTGGCCGAGTCCAGTGACGTGTGAGCTACCACCCAATGTGACGCCTGCGCATGCGAGTACCAATGGCCGTCGCCCAAATCCCAATCGCTACGAAGCTCCAGCCGAGGAGCTCGAGCCCTTGCTTGAGCACGATGCCGAGCTCGTAGTCGAGGTCACCTCGTTCTTGGTCGCCGCGGCCAAGGACGTTCAAGAACTGGTCGTACTCGTAGGCGTTGTTGACGGCGGCGGCCAGAAGGCCAAGTCCAATCAGAAGTGTGAGTCCTGCGCGTTGCGGCGCTTTTCGGGCCACGGCCAACAGCAGAAGCGTGAGCGTCACAATTGTGACGATTACCGAAACTCCCCAGACGTCCCCGCGTCCCGCCTCTTGTTGCAAGACGTCATAGAGCACAACTGTCGACAGGAGAAGCACGAGGACGGCCGCCTGCCAGCGTTGGGGTGTGAGCGCGGGGGCCAGTTCGGTGGCCCCGAGCGCCGCTGCCAGGATCGCGGCCGTCGACAGTAGGTCGGGGATACCGTTGTTCCGGTCGAGATCGAAGAGGGAGTCGTAGGAGTTCAGGCCAACCGCCGCGACCAGGCCGATCACCGATTGGATTGCGAGCACGAGGAGAGCGGTGGCCAGGCCGAGCCGAATCGTCCGGGCGACCGGGTCTGGGGATGCCGCATCACTCGCGCTGTCGCCTGGCCGCATGCGCCTGACGATAGTCCGCCCCGACGCTGCTTCCAAGCCTGCGCCGGCACCGGAGTACGGGCATCAGGGGCACGCGCGCGCATCGGACGGTGGCTGGCGAGGAGCGGTCCAACCAACCGCCTTTTTTCCTCCGCGACGCTCGCTCCTCCGTAGGCAGGAACCGAACAAGCAGCAGACGCGAGCCTGGGCGCATCCGCGACAAACGCATCGCTCGAAGGCTGGCGTCATTGACTACTAGCCCCGGTCGGACTAGAAATAGTCTGTCAATCCTGCGGCTACCTATTAAGAACTAACTCTCCTCAGGGGAAGAGGCGGCAATGCATCTGCGGCGTTATCGGGGTCTGCGACTCAGGAGACGGGTCTTGGTCGTTTTGGCGGCCATCCTCGCCCTACTCGTCTTCGGGGGCGGGTCGGGCGCAAATGCACTGCCGAGCGGGTTCCAGGAAACGACCGCGTTGACGGGTCTCACAAGCCCCTCGGCGATCGAGTTCGCCGCCGACGGCCGTGTTTTCGTCGCCGAGCAGGGCGGCAGGATCAAGGTTTTCAACGGCCTCGGCGACAGCTCGCCCGACCTGTTCGGTGACCTGTCGGCGAATGTGCACCACTTCTGGGACCGCGGGATGCTCGGCTTCGCACTCGACCCGGGCTTCACGACTGGACGGCCGTTCCTCTACGTGCTCTACACCTACGACGCGCCGATTGGCGGCTCGCCGCCCACGTGGGGCGACGGGTGCCCGAACCCGCCGGGCGCAACCGGCGACGGCTGCGTTGTCAGTGCGCGCTTGTCGCGTCTAACCGCGTCGGGGAACTTCATGACCGGGCCGGAGCAGGTGCTGATCAACGATTGGTGCCAGCAATACCCGAGCCACTCGATTGGTTCGCTGGCGTTCGGCGCCGACGGCGCCCTCTACGTCTCCGGAGGCGACGGCGCCGCCTTCAGCTTCACGGATTGGGGACAGGACGGCAGCCCGCGCAACCCTTGCGGCGATCCGCCGGGTGGGGTCGGCGCAGGCTTGACGCCGCCGACGGCGGAAGGTGGCATTCTCCGTAGTCAGGACCTCCGCACCCCCTCCGACCCGACCACGCTCGACGGCGCAGTCCTGCGCGTCAATCCCGATAGCGGCGCGGCGATGCCTGACAACCCGCTCGCCGGGAGTTCGGACCCGAACGCGCGCCGAATCATCGCTCACGGCCTGCGCAACCCCTTCCGCTTAACGATCAGGCCGGGGACGAGCGAGGTCTGGCTAGGCGATGTCGGCTCCGCCGACTGGGAAGAGATCAACCGCATCGCCGACCCGCTCGGTGCGGTCGAGAACTTCGGCTGGCCCTGCTACGAAGGACATCCACGCCAACCTACGGTCGACGGCGTGAACCTGAACATCTGCGAGAACCTGTATGCGGAGGGAGCCGGCGGAGTCGTCGCTCCCTACTTCGCCTACGGCCACAACGCCAAGGTCGTCCCAGGCGAGTCATGCCCCCCCACCCCCGACGGCAGCGCGACGAGCTCGTCGATCACCGGCGTTGCCTTCTACCCGGGTGGTCCCTTCCCCGACACCTATGACGGCGCGCTCTTCTTCGCAGACTACTCGCGCAACTGCATCTGGGTCATGTTCCCCGGCGGAAACGGCCTGCCGAACCCGACCAACCGCGCGACGTTCCAGCCTACGGCCGCGAACCCGGTCGACTTGCAGGTCGGCCCCGACGGCGCTCTCTACTACGCTGACCTCTTGGGCGGCACGATCCGGCGGATCGCATTCGCTTCAGCCAACCAGCCGCCGATCGCCTCCGCGACAGCGGCTCCGACGAGCGGGCCGACGCCGCTCACCGTCAACTTCAGCGGCAGCGGCTCAAGCGACCCAGAGGGTGGCCTTCTTGCCTACGCCTGGGACCTCGACGCCGACGGCGCGTTCGATGACTCGACTGCAGTCGCTCCGTCCTTCACATACGGCGTCGTCGGGAACTACGACGTCAGGCTTCGCGTCACGGACATCCAAGGCGCGAGCTCGGTGGATACGGTCCGAATCAGCGCGGGCAACAACCCCCCGTCGGCATCAATCGACACGCCGACCCTCGGGACGACATGGCGGGTAGGCGACACGATCGCCTTCACTGGCTCAGCGACGGATCCCGAGCAGGGTACGTCCTTGCCCTCGTCCGCATTCACGTGGGAGCTTGTCCTGCAGCACTGCCCTGCGGACTGTCATTCGCACCCGGTTCAGACCTTCTCCGGCGCGAAGAGCGGCTCGTTCCCCGCCCCGGACCACGAATACCCTTCATATCTCGAGCTTCGGTTGACTGTCACCGACGCTGGCGGTCTGACGGACATAGAGGTGCTGCGGCTCGACCCGCGCACGGTCGTGCTGAGCTTCGAGAGCGCGCCGGCGGGGCTCGAGCTCACCGTCGGGAGCTCGAGTAGCAGGACGCCGTTCACGAGAGAGGTGATCGAGGGTTCCAACAACAGCATTGGCGGGCCATCACCGCAGACACTCGGGGGCACGAATTACGCGTGGGCGTCGTGGTCGGACGGCGGGCAGCAGAGTCACAACGTCGTCGCGAGCGCGCCGGCCACGTATACGGCTGCGTACCAGGCGTTGCCTCCGGCTCCAAGCTCTCTGGTTGCCGGTTATTCGTTTGATGAGGGCCTGGGGGCGAGCGCGGCTGATGCTTCCGGCAACGGTAATACGGGCGCGGTCGGGGCTGCCGCCTGGATTCCGACGGGCAGGTTCGGTAGTGCGCTGTTGTTCAACGGCACGTCCGCGTTTGTGACCGTGAATGACTCGGCGTCGCTCGACCTGACGACGGGGATGACGCTGGAGGCGTGGGTGTATCCGACTGTGGGTGGAAACGTGTGGCGGGACGTGATCTACAAGGGTCCGAATGACGTCTATTACCTCGAGGGTTCCTCGGATTCGGGCGCGCCGGCGGCTGGTGGGATCTTCAGCAGTCCGCTTTATGGCACGTCGGCGCTGCCGCTGAATGTGTGGTCGCATCTCGCCGCGACCTTTGACGGCTCGAATCTGCGGTTGTATGTGAACGCCGTCCAGGTCTCGTCGACGGTGGTGTTCGCGCAGATCACGACCTCGAACGGGGCGCTGACGATCGGCGGCGATGCGTCCTATGGGCAGCACTTTGCCGGCCGGATCGACGAGGTGCAGATCCACAACACGGCGCGGAGTCCGAGCGAGATCCAGGCGGACATGAACACGCCGGTTGGTGCTCCCGGCCCGCCGGATACGCAGGCGCCGACGGTGCCGACTGGGTTGTCGGCGACGCCTGTCTCTGCGACGCAGATCAATCTGGCCTGGACGGCGTCGAGCGACAACGTTGGGGTGACCGGTTATCGGGTTGAGCGTTGCCTGGGTGCGGGTTGTTCGAACTTCGTCCAGGTGGCGGCCCCGACCGGGACGACTTACAGCGACACGGGCCTGGCGGCGGCGACGAGTTACAGCTATCGGGTCCGGGCCGCGGATGCGGTCCCCAATCTGAGCGGCTCCTCGAGCGTGCAGAGCGCGACCACGCAGCCGCCGCCGGATACGCAGCCGCCGACAGTGCCCTCCGGGTTGTCGGCGACGCCTGTCTCCGCGTCGCAGATCAATTTGGCCTGGACGGCGTCGACCGACAACGTTGGGGTGACCGGGTATCGGGTCGAGCGTTGCCTGGGTGCGGCTTGTTCGAACTTCGTCCAGGTGGGGACTCCGGCGGGGGCCTCCTTCAACGACACCGGGTTGGCGGCGGCGACGACGTACAGGTACCGGGTGCGCGCCGCGGATGCGGTCCCCAACCTGAGCGGCTACTCGAGCATCCAGAACGCGACCACCCAGGCCGGGCCCGACACACAGCCACCAACAACGCCGACCGGCCTGACGGCGACGGCGGTCTCTGCGAGCGCAGGTCAATTTGGCCTGGACGGCGTCGACCGACAACGTCGGGGTGACCGGCTACCGGGTCGAGCGTTGCCTGGGTGCGGCTTGCGCGAACTTCGTCCAGGTCGGGACCCCGACCGGGACGAGTTTCGACGACACCGGGTTGGCGGCGGCGACCACGTACAGGTACCGGGTGCGCGCCGCCGATGCGGTCCCCAACCTCAGCGGCTACTCGAGCATCCAGAACGCAACCACCCAGGCCGGGCCCGACACACAGCCACCGACGACGCCGACGGGGCTCACGGCAACGGGGTTCTCACTGAGCCAGGTAAATCTCTCCTGGACGGCGTCGACCGACAACGTCGGGGTGACCGGCTACCGGGTCGAGCGCTGCCAGGGTGCGGCCTGCTCCGAACTTCGTCCAGGTCGCGACCCCAACCGGAACCAGCTTCAACAACACCGGGTTGGCGCCGGCGACCACGTACAGGTACCGGGTCCGGGCCGCCGATGCGGTCCCCAACCTCAGCGGCTACTCGACCGTCGAGAGCGCGACAACGTTCCAGGAATCGACGGTCTTCACCGGACTGACGAACCCTTCGGCAATCGAGTTCGCCGCCGACGGCCGAGTCTTCGTCGCCGAGAAGGGCGGCAGGATCAAGGTCTTCGACAGCCTCACGGACAGCTCGCCCGATCTGTTCGGCGACCTCTCGGCGAATGTGCACAACTACTGGGACCGGGGGATGCTGGGGTTTGCGCTCGACCCGGCCTTTACGACGGGCCGACCGTACGTCTACGTCCTCTACACCTTTGACGCTCCGATCGGCGGCTCGCCGCCGACGTTCGGCGACGCGTGCGCCGACCCAACCGGCGACGGCTGCGTCGTCAGTGCGCGCCTCTCGAGGCTCACCGCCTCGGGCAACTTCATGACCGGCTCGGAGCAGGTGCTGATCAACGATTGGTGCCAGCAGTACCCGAGCCATTCGATCGGCTCGATCGCGTTCGGCGCCGACGGCGCGCTCTACGTCTCGGGTGGCGATGGTGCCAGCTTCAACTTCACCGATTGGGGCCAGGACGGCAGCCCGCTCAACCCGTGCGGCGATCCGCCGGGCGGGGTCGGCGCGACGCTGACGCCGCCCAGTGCGGAGGGCGGGGCGCTCCGTAGCCAGGATCTCCGGACGACGTCGGATCCGACGACGCTCGACGGCGCGATCCTGCGGGTCGATCCCGACACTGGCGAAGGCATGCCGAACAACCCGCTCGCGTCCAGCCCGAACGCGAACGCCCGCCGGATCATCGCCCACGGGGTGCGGAACCCGTTCCGCCTCACGATCAGGCCCGGAACGAACGAGGTCTGGTTCGGTGATGTCGGCTGGAACGTCTGGGAAGAGATCAACCGCGTCACCGACCCGCTCGGATCCGTCGAGAACTTCGGCTGGCCCTGCTACGAGGGGGCCGGAACACAATCCGGGTACGACAACGCGAACCTGACGATCTGCGAGAACCTCTATGCGCTCCCCGGAGGCGTCGTCGCGCCGTACTACGCCTACAACCACAGTGCGACGGTCGTCCCAGGTGAGACGTGCCCGACGGGCAGCTCCTCGGCGGCCGGTGTCGCCTTCTACACGAACGGACCGTTCCCCGACGCCTACGACGGCGCGCTCTTCTTCGCCGACTACTCACGCGACTGCATCTGGGTCATGTTCCCGGGCGGGAACGGCCTCCCCGACGCCGGCAACCGCGCGACGTTCAGGCCAGGCCGCCGCGAATCCCGTCGACTTGCAGGTCGGCCCCGACGGCGCGCTCTACTACGCCGACTTCGACGGCGGCACGATCCGGAGAATCGCGTCCTCCGCGAACCTGCCACCGATCGCCTCAGCGACCGGATCGCCGACCAACGGAACGGCGCCGCTCACCGTCAACTTCGACGGAAGCGGCTCGAGCGACCCCGAAGGCGGGCAACTGAGCTACTCGTGGGATCTCAACGGGGATGGGACGTTCGGCGACTCCACCGCGGCGGCGCTGACGCACACCTACACCCAGGCGGGCACCTTCAACGTGAGGCTGCGCGTGACTGACCCCCAGAGCCTGTCGACGACGAGCGCCGCGGTCACGATCTCGGTCAACAACAGTCCGCCCACGGCAACCATCGACACGCCGGCGGCCGGAACCAGGTGGAAGGTAGGCGACCTGATCTCGTTCTCGGGCTCCGCCACCGGACCCGCAGCAGGGGACGCTGCCGGCGTCGTCCCTCTCGTGGGAGCTCGTCTTGCAGCACTGTCCGTCGAATTGTCACTCGCACCCGCTGGAGACGTGGGCCGGCGACGAGGAAGATTTGTCCTTCACTGCTCCGGACCACGAATACCCTTCATATCTCGAGCTTCGGTTGACTGTCACCGACGCTGGCGGTCTGACGGACATAGAGGTGCTGCGGCTCGACCCGCGCACGGTCGTGCTGAGCTTCGAGAGCGCGCCGGCGGGGCTCGAGCTCACCGTCGGGAGCTCGAGTAGCAGGACGCCGTTCACGAGAGAGGTGATCGAGGGTTCCAACAACAGCATTGGCGGGCCATCACCGCAGACACTCGGGGGCACGAATTACGCGTGGGCGTCGTGGTCGGACGGCGGGCAGCAGAGTCACAACGTCGTCGCGAGCGCGCCGGCCACGTATACGGCTGCGTACCAGGCGTTGCCTCCGGCTCCAAGCTCTCTGGTTGCCGGTTATTCGTTTGATGAGGGCCTGGGGGCGAGCGCGGCTGATGCTTCCGGCAACGGTAATACGGGCGCGATCGGGGCTGCCGCCTGGATTCCGACGGGCAGGTTCGGTAGTGCGCTGTTGTTCAACGGCACGTCCGCGTTTGTGACCGTGAATGACTCGGCGTCGCTCGACCTGACGACGGGGATGACGCTGGAGGCGTGGGTGTATCCGACTGTGGGTGGAAACGTGTGGCGGGACGTGATCTACAAGGGTCCGAATGACGTCTATTACCTCGAGGGTTCCTCGGATTCGGGCGCGCCGGCGGCTGGTGGGATCTTCAGCAGTCCGCTTTATGGCACGTCGGCGCTGCCGCTGAATGTGTGGTCGCATCTCGCCGCGACCTTTGACGGCTCGAATCTGCGGTTGTATGTGAACGCCGTCCAGGTCTCGTCGACGGTGGTGTTCGCGCAGATCACGACCTCGAACGGGGCGCTGACGATCGGCGGCGATGCGTCCTATGGGCAGCACTTTGCCGGCCGGATCGACGAGGTGCAGATCCACAACACGGCGCGGAGTCCGAGCGAGATCCAGGCGGACATGAACACGCCGGTTGGTGCTCCCGGCCCGCCGGATACGCAGGCGCCGACGGTGCCGACTGGGTTGTCGGCGACGCCTGTCTCTGCGACGCAGATCAATCTGGCCTGGACGGCGTCGAGCGACAACGTTGGGGTGACCGGTTATCGGGTTGAGCGTTGCCTGGGTGCGGGTTGTTCGAACTTCGTCCAGGTGGCGGCCCCGACCGGGACGACTTACAGCGACACGGGCCTGGCGGCGGCGACGAGTTACAGCTATCGGGTCCGGGCCGCGGATGCGGTCCCCAATCTGAGCGGCTACTCGAGCGTGCAGAGCGCGACCACGCAGCCGCCGCCGGATACGCAGCCGCCGACAGTGCCCTCCGGGTTGTCGGCGACGCCTGTCTCCGCGTCGCAGATCAATTTGGCCTGGACGGCGTCGACCGACAACGTTGGGGTGACCGGGTATCGGGTCGAGCGTTGCCTGGGGGCGGCTTGTTCGAACTTCGTCCAGGTGGGGACTCCGGCGGGGGCCTCCTTCAACGACACCGGGTTGGCGGCGGCGACGACGTACAGGTACCGGGTGCGCGCTGCGGATGCGGTCCCCAACCTGAGCGGCTACTCGAGCATCCAGAACGCGACCACCCAGGCCGGGCCCGACACACAGCCACCAACAACGCCGACCGGCCTGACGGCGACGCCGGTCTCTGCGACGCAGGTCAATTTGGCCTGGACGGCGTCGACCGACAACGTCGGGGTGACCGGCTACCGGGTCGAGCGTTGCCTGGGTGCGGCTTGCGCGAACTTCGTCCAGGTCGGGACCCCGACCGGGACGAGTTTCGACGACACCGGGTTGGCGGCGGCGACCACGTACAGGTACCGGGTACGCGCCGCGGATGCGGTCCCCAACCTCAGCGGCTACTCGAGCATCCAGAACGCGACCACGCCGCTGGCGCCTGATCTTGAGCCGCCGTCGGTGCCGTCGGGGTTGTCGGCGTCGGCGGTGTCGGCGTCGCAGATCAATTTGTCCTGGACGGCGTCGACCGACAACGTCGGGGTGACCGGCTACCGGGTTGAGCGCTGCCAGGGTGCGGCCTGCTCCAACTTCGTCCAGGTGGGGACTCCGACCGGGACGGGTTTCAACGACACCGGGTTGGCGGCGGCGACCACGTATAGGTACCGGGTCCGGGCCGCGGATGCGGTCCCCAACCTCAGCGGCTACTCGACCGTCGAGAACGCGAGCACGCAGGCGGTCGGACTCTGCTCGAGCTCTTCCGCCGAATGGCTCACGGGCATCGAGCACGGCGTGGTCTCGACGGCGGGCGGCGGCATCTTCTCGACCGTGACGGGTACCCCCACGGCCGACAACACCATCGTCCGCAACGGCGCGTACTCGCTGCAGATCGCCGATGCGAGCAATGCATCGACTGTGCGGGCGCTGCGGTCGGTCACGGCGTCGAGTGTCGTCGTCACTCGGTTCGCCGTGCGCCTCGCCTCGCTGCCCACAGTGACCTCGAACCTGGCCTACATCGATTCGGGCACCGATCTGGTTCTCAGGTACAACGCGAGTTCTCAGCGGCTCCAGCTGGTTCTCGGGACCTCGACCGCGACGTCGGCGACCACGGTTAGCGCCGGGACCTGGTACGCGATCGACCTTCGTTACGACATCAGCGCAAGCCCACATCTCGGTGATTGGCGCGTCAACGGTGCGGCGCAGACGCAAGTGTCACGGATTGCCGCCGCGACGACCGCCAACGGGTTCGGAATGGGCGCGACCGCAAACGCGAGCGTCTACACCGCAAACTACGACGACGTCTTCGTCGCTACTCAGCCGGCCGCATATCCGTTGGCGGACAGCCGCATCATGCGGCTCGTCCCCGACTCGATGGGGACGTCGTCTGGAGCCGGCACCTTCCGGAACAACGACGGAACGGCGATCGACGGCAACTCATGGCAACGACTCGACGACGTACCGATGACCTCGACCGCCGATTACGTCCGCCAGCAGGCAAACAGCGGCACCAGCTACGTCGAGTTCGGCCTGCAGGACACACCAGAGACGTGCATCTACGAGGTCTCGGTGGTCCTGGCCTATCACGCCGCGGGAAGCGCCGCCGACAACGGCAGGACGGGCATCTTCGACGGAGCGACCGAGACAGTCGTCTTCAGCGGTGACATGAGCCAGACAGGGCTCCAGTACAAGACCTCAGTCGTCACGCCGGCGGTCTTCCCCTGGAACCAAGCGGCCGTTAACGGCCTCATTGCCCGAGTGGGCTACTCGACGGACTCCAGCCCCAATCCGTACTGGGACTCGATCATGCTCGAGGCCGCGGTCCCCTGACCTCGTCGTCCAGCGCTACCGCTCTGGGATTCCAGAGCGGGTGCTCCTAATGTCCGACGACGAACCAGACGGCGAACAGTCCGGCGCCCCAGAGCCAGACCGCGCAGGTGACGAGCACGATGATGCGGCGACTGGCAGCTCGTAGGGCCTTTCCGCCGATCCCGACCGAAGCCGCGACCGCGACCGGGATTCCGAGGGGGAACGCAACCAGCGCCCACCCCTCGTCCCACCCCGGCCAGTCACCCCCGTGGGCGGCATCGTCCACCATCAGGACAAAGGCCGCGGTTAGCGTCGCGAGCACGAAGACGGCGAAACGTTGTGTGCCGAAAGCTCACGAGATCTCCACAGTACGGCGGTCGTCCAAGCGGCACAAGGAGAGCATGCGGCCCCCCCTGCGGAGGCGGCCTGGCTATTCGTCTAGTTCCTCGAAACCCGTTCCGCTGACTCGACTTTCAGCTTATTGGCCCAGCTCGAGGCCAGCGGTACCTTTGATCTCGGCGACGCTGCCTGAAAAGGGGCTTCGATGGCTCTGGACGGGAGCAAGCGGGCTCGGTGACGGCACGAGATTCGCAGAGACCCCATTTTGGTTAACTCCCCATCGCGCGCGGGGTTTTTGCGCCAGCGGTCTGTTCTCCGGCACTGGGCCCTCCTACGATGAGTCTCTGCGGACCGACCTGACCTAGCAGGTCGCAAAAGGGAGGACCTGACGTGCGGCTGAAGTCGATGAGTGGCGTCGGTGGGCCGATCGTGGCTGAAACCGTCGACGCCTCGCTGGAACGCGACGGCCGCGGCATCGAGGTAGAGGCAAGCGCCGGCGAGGCGGTGCCCGCGTGGAACGCGCTGAATAGCGCTCGCGGAACCGTCGCGGCGCCGCCGAGGGTCCAGAAATGCAGCTGCGACGGCGGCGGGTGGATCGTCACGCTCGATCGGGGCCGCTACAAGGCTCCGGGCACAGCCGAGATGGTGCGGTTCACACGTTGTATCTACCTCGACTACGCATCGAGCCCCGCCCTGTCGGGCGGGCCGGTGCCGTTTAGAGGAGCACCTTCGTGACCGGGGGGTCTCCGAGCGAGTCGCTCTGCACAGTCATCTCCGCTCGCGACCTAACACGTCGGTTCGGGCAGAAGGTTGCACTCGACGAGGTACGTTTCGAGGTCCGAGCGGGAGCGCTTCACGCGCTGCTCGGGCCGAACGGTGCGGGTAAGACGACGCTGATCCGAATCCTGCTCGGCCTCGTCGAACCCACCGAGGGCTCAGTCGAGCTGCTCGGTCGCGAAGTACGGCGGCATGCGGCGGAGCTCCGCCATCTGGTCGGTTTCGTTCCCTCGGGAGACCGCTCGTTCTACCTACGGATCAGCGGGCTCGAAAATCTCGTGTTCTTCGCCCGACTACACGGGATGCGTCGTCGCAAAGCGATGGCACGCTCGCTGGAGGTGCTCGAGCATGTCGGTCTCGCGGAGGTCGCCGGCGAGCGCGTCGGATCGTACTCGCACGGTATGCAGAAGCGCCTCTCGATCGCTCGGGCCCTACTTGCGAACCCGACGGTGCTGCTGGTCGACGAGGCGACGCATGACCTCGATCCGGAGGGAGCTGAGCGCGTGCGGAATCTCGTCCGTCTTGCTTGCTCCGAGGGGGCAGCCGTCGTCTGGGCGACGCAGCGACTGGAGGAGATCCGGGGGCTCGCCGATCGGGTGACGCTCCTTCACCGAGGCCGCGTCGAGTTCGCCGGCGGCGTCCACGAGCTGTCCGCGCTCGCGCGTCCGCGTGACCACGTCATTCGATTGACGAACGGCCGGCCTTCGGACGCCGCTGTTCGAGCCGCCGCCGAGGCAGCGCTCCGTGGCCGCGGACGCGTGGCTCAAGTGGGCGTGAGCGACCCGGGGCACTACGTCCTCTCGCTCGACGAAAACGTCGTGCTCGGTGACGCGCTTGCGGCGCTCGCCGCCGCCGATCTCCAGGTTCACTCCTGCCGCGAGCGGCGCTCCGAGATCGAGGATGCCTTCCGGTTTCTGACCGAGGACGGCGCAGAGTGACGGCGCTCGCCGGAGAGCTCCGCAAGCTGCCTGCCTTCGTTCGCCGAGATTTCCTCGTCGCGTGGAGCTATCGCATGTCCTTTGCGTCGGGTTTGATCACCCTGGTCGGTCAGGCGCTCGTGTTCGCATTCATCGGCCAGATGATCGACTCCGACGAGCTTCCGACTTTCCAGGGGAAGGAAGTGACGTACCTCGAGTTCGCTGCGATCGGAATCGCCCTGGGCGTCTTCATCCAGTTCGGCCTTCAGCGTGTCTCCACCGCAATCCGCAACGAGCAACTGATGGGAACGCTCGAGTCGCTGCTGGTGACGCCGACCAGAACTGCGACGCTGCAGATCGGATCGGTCTTCTTCGACCTCATCTACATCCCGCTTCAGACCGCGCTCTTCCTGGTTGCGGTCGCGATCGGCTTCGGGCTGCACATGGAACCGGCCGGCATTCTCCCCGCGACTGCGGTGCTGCTCGCGTTCATCCCGTTCGTCTGGGGGCTCGGAGTGCTCAGCGGCGCGGCGACACTCACGTTCCGGCGCGGGACGAATGCGGTCGCCGTGGGCACGCTCCTCCTTGCGCTCGCCTCCGGGCTGTACTTTCCGATCGATCTCCTGCCGGAGTGGGTCACAACCCTCGCCAAACTCAATCCGATCGCCCTTGCTGTCGATGGAATGCGGAATGCACTGCTTGGCGGAGCCGGGTGGTCCGAGACTGCCGGCGTCATCGGCAGACTCGCTCCGCTGTCTGGGCTGTCACTCGTGATCGGGATCCTGGCGTTCAGGCTGGCCTTGCGGCGGGAACAGCGTCTCGGCACCCTCGGGCTCTACTGAGGTCGACGATGGATTCATACGAAGACGCGGTCAGAGAACCATGGAGCGGCTCAAACCCGCAGCTCGCCGAGGACGCGCTCTGGCGATCCGTGGACGGCGTGATCGAACGCTCTCCGAGCTTCGTCGACCTTCGAGCGCATCGCCTCCACCTGCTCGCCGCGCGACGCTTTCGAGCCCTCGGTCAACCCGTTCCGGAGGAGTTCGCCGCCGACGAACGTCTCGCCGCCGCGGTAACCCTCGCCGCGGAGATCACCTTGGAGCGGGCTCGCGCCGCCTATGACGGCACGCTCGTCCTGATGAAAGGCCTCGAGGTCGCCGGGCGGTATCCGAGCCCGACGCTGCGTCCGTTTCGCGACCTCGACGTGATCGTCGATCGGCCCGAGCAGGCTCAGCGGGCGCTGATCGCGGCGGGTTTCATGGCCGTTGGAATGGACGACCATGCCTATGAGGGTCTACATCACCTTCGCCCGCTCAGACTGCCAGGGCTACCGGTCCTGTTGGAGCTGCATCGGCGTCCGGTCTGGATCTCGTGGTCGCCTCCGCCGTCTACGGCCGAGCTGCTTTCGGACGCTGTCGACTCCGTGACGGGAATCCCCGGCGTTCTCGCACTCTCTCCGGCTCACCACGCGCTCGTGCTCGCCGCCCACTCCTGGGAAGGTACGCCGCTCCGCCGAATCCTCGACCTGGTCGATGTCACGGTGGTCGCGCGAGAGGCCGACTCGAGCGAGCTCTGGGACGCCGCACGGCGTTGGCGGATGGACGGCGTCTGGCGGACGATGAGGGCGGCTGCCGACGCTGTCGTCTTCGGCGCTCCTGCCCTTCCTTGGCACGTCCGGCTCTGGGCGGGACGAGTCCAGGCTGCCCGCGACCGATCGATGGTTCGCGACCACGCCGCCCGGCTGCTCTCACCGTTCTCGGTTCTTCCTCCGAACGAGGCCCTCGGTGTGGTCGGTGAGGCTCTGGTCCGCACCGTTAGGCCGGCGGAGGGCGAGACCTGGCGCATCAAAGCCGCACGCACGCGGCGAGCTCTAAGACACGCGTTCGAGCGCGTCTCGGTCCACAATGAGACCTTGAGACGGGACCGCCTGTGACGACGCTTCGACTCCGTGATGATGCAGTTCGCTGGCGCGAGATCGAGCAAGAAATCGTCGCCGTCGACCTGGGGAGATCCGACTACGTGAGCACGAATGAGAGCGGCGTTCTCCTCTGGCGCCGCCTCGCCGAGGGAACGACGCAAGAGCAGCTGGTGGACGAGCTCGTGAGCGCCTTCGGGATCGACCGCGAACGTGCATCCGAGGACGTCGGCCGCTTCCTGGACGAGCTCGACGCGCGCAACCTGCTGGAGCGCACGTGAGAACCGACCGACATGCGCTTCGTGCCGCCCTCTGGGCGCAACTTGCACTGCTTAAGGCCCGCTGGGGATTGCGGCACGGCGGAATCGAGCAGGTCGTCGTGAATCGACCCCCGGATGGGCTGCCGCCGAGCGCCGGGCGTGGGGTCTACGCTCTGCTCCGTCGCCGGCCGCACACATGCCTCGAGCGGGCGCTCGTGCTGCAGGCCTGGGAGAGCGCGCACGGGAACGTTCGCGACGTCGTCATCGGCGTGGATCCGCGAGGCCCCGAGTTCACCGCCCATGCATGGCTCGCCGGGGAGCTCGACGGTGACGATGCGCGCTTCTGGGAGCTGATGCGCCTACCAGCGCCGTGAACGCGGGCTCACGGCTCTCGCAGCTCGATGTCGCCTGCGGGCTCGTCTTCGGCGAGGACGCGGGCGCACCACCGCTCCCGCCTCCGGCAGGCCAGCCTCGACAGGCCCTGGAACAGGTCGTCGCGGAGGCACTGGTCCGTCCACCGTGTCTCGTCAGCTTCTCCGGGGGCCGCGACTCGGCGGGGGTCCTCGCGGTCGCCTCACACGTCGCACGCCGCGAAGGCTTGGAAGCGCCGATCCCCGCAACGAACTGCTTCCCCGATGTCGCCGCGTCCGATGAGGCCGAGTGGCAGGAGCGAGTCGTTCGTCATCTCGGCCTCGACCACTGGGAGCGAATCGTCCTCACGGATGAACTGGACTGTGTCGGGCCGGTTGCCCGCGAGGCCCTGACAAGGCATGGACTCCTGTGGCCTTTCAACGCCCACTTCCACGTGCCGCTCTTGCGGCGGGCCACTGGTGGATCGCTTCTGACCGGCGTCGGAGGGGACGAGGCGTTTTCGAGCTCACAGTGGGCTCGGACGCGAGTGCTCCTCGCCGGAGCGACGAGGCCGCAGCCTCGAGACCTGCTCCGGGTCGGCTTCGCTCTCACGCCCCGCCGCATCAGGGCAGCGGTTCTGCGCCGCCGCTTCCCGGAGGGCGTCTTCCCATGGTTGCGCGATGAGGCCAGGCGGTCAGTCGAACGTGCGGCGACCGCAGAGGCTGCAGGCGAGCCGCTTCGTTGGGGTCGGGGACTGGAGTGGATGCGAGGCCTCAGGCACATGGGGGTCGGCTTGGACAGCCTGGATGCCCTCGCCTCGAGTGAGCGAGTCGCGGCACACCATCCGCTCGCGGACCGGCGCTTCTGGGCTGCGCTCGCTGCCTTGCCCCGCTCGAACCGCTTCCAGAGCCGAACCGCCGCGATGCGCCTGTTCTTTGGCGATCTGCTCCCTGAGCCGGTCCTTACTCGTGGGACGAAGGCGACGTTCGACGAGGCTTTCTGGAACCGTTACAGCCGGGCATTCGCCGCCTCGTGGCAGGGACACGGGGTTGACGCCGAGGTCGTGGATGTGGAGGCGCTCCGGTGTGAGTGGACGTCGGACACGCCGAATCCCCGCTCGTACCTGCTCCTTCAGGCGGCCTGGCTCGCCGGCGCTCCTTCAGCCCGAGTTCGCGACGAGCTCGAGCAGCGCGTCGGTGGCGTTGTCGATCCGGTCCCAGTCGGCCGGCCGCCGAAGCTCCCAGGCGGGTAAGGCGACGAGATCGAGAAGGCGGGCCGGATCCCGGGGAGCCAGCCGCAGTCCACGTTGAGCGCCAAGCCGTGCGACTCGCTCGTGCGGAGCGACCTTGGAGATCTCGACACGATCTCCCCACGAGAGAAAGATCCAACCGCGCAGACGTGCCGGCCCGGCGATCGGCGGCAGTTGGAGACGCCAACGTTCTCTCGTGCCCACGATGCCGAGCGGCTCGCCCACGCCAAAATGTCTCGCGGCGGCGCGGCGCAGGTCGATCGACCTCGGAGCCGGGAACGGGTGGTCGCCCTCGAGGATCAGCATGTCGTCCGAGAGGATCGGGATACCGCGTAACGCCAAGCTGGCAAGCAAGGTGCTCTTTCCTGCTTCGCGCTCTCCAATTACAGCCCAAGCGGCCCCGTCCACCACGAAGGCGCCGGCATGGAAGCTTTCGCGGTCAAACCAATAGCTGGCGACGGCAGCGACCGGGGCCAGGTACGGATGGATCAGCTCCAGCTCCGTGAGCGGGCGCTCCATCCTGAAGACAACCAGGCCCGGCTCCCGCTCGATGCGGACCTCGCCGCCGGCTTGGAGCCTCAACTCAGCCTCGGAATCCGTGACGATGTCCGATTCACGCCAAGGTGGCGCGTGGACCTCGGAATGAATGCGGAACCGTGGCCACAGAGGATCGGCCGAGACGAGGAGGGAGGGCGATCCTTCGACGCCCTCGAGTCGCAGCCCGTACGCGCCCGCCGGCCTCGGCGGCGCCGAAGACGGCAGGTTCATCGACCCCGAAATCCTGGTCCCTCGGCTAGTTGTCCACGCAAGCATCCTGCTTTACGCTGCGCGACATGACAGTTGATCGCAATAGCGAACCGATCCCGCAAGGGTACGAGCCGCCCTCCCTGAAGGCTATGGGGACTGTCCATGACCTGACGCTTATGCCGACGCCGAAGTACTACGGATCCTCGGACGGGTTCTCGTGGCTGGGTGTCGATATCACGAACGCGTCGAGATAACTGACAGTAAAGGACGGTGGGCGTATGCGGCACGCCCAGGCAGAAGAACCCCAGTTCGGGACGGAAAACGAACACTACGAGGCTCCGCGGCTCGTCGAAATCGGCGGCGTGTACGAGCTGACGCTCAACGGCTGCTTCTTCGACAAGAAGTGGGGTGGCTCGGACGGCA
>CAWJYU010000023.1:0-149361 GCA_963847235.1 uncultured Actinomycetes bacterium
CGGCGGCGTCTGGTCGAGCTTGATCGTCTTGCTGAGAGACATCGTCGTCGACCGGTCGAGGCTCGTCGCCGTGCAGGTAAACGTCGTTCCAGGCGTATCCGCGGTGAGCGTCATGTTCGAGCAGCCGGTCGACGAATGAAGAGGCCCGCTAAACGACCAGTCGAGCGTGACGCTGCTGACATACCAACCGTTCTGGCCGAGCGTCCCGTACACGCTCAGGTTGATGAGCGGCACGTCGCCCGTCGCGCCCGGTGCGAGCGCCAGCATTGCCACCGCGGCGACGGCGACGCCGACGCGGCGGCCGACGAACGTCCGCGCTGTCGCGAAACCTCGTTTCAACCCGGCCCTATCCCCATGTCGCGGCAACTCCGGGATCGGAATTCGTCGCATCGACGCCGCCCCCTTCCGTCCCTCGTCGCGTCTTAACGCGATTCGACGCTACTACGCCCTTTCGGGGTCGTCAATTTGCGTCCTGGGGGCCTACGATCGCGATTGCGAGTCCGTCCCCGCATCTAGGTACATGGTTTGTGCTCCTCATGCTGTCTACGCTCACCGCTGGTGACCTAAGGTGCGGTAGTTGCGCTTCGGTAGTCGCTTTGGCGACGTCGCGGGCCGTCTTGTGACCCTGTCGTGACCCTGCGAGTTGCCGACCCTCTTTTGACCCTGGCGTCAGGGTCGCGAACCGCGTCTTGGTGTGTTGAGCGGTCTTGGGCTGTACGTTGAGAAAAGTTGCCGATTTGCTCGGCGTTTGTGCTGGATTGGCTTGGTTGGAGGAGTGGAGCGTGCCGGGATCGAACCGGCGACCTCCGGCTTGCAAAGCCGGCGCTCTCCCAGCTGAGCTAACGCCCCGAAGTGCCGAAAACAGTGTAGAGGCGCTTGCCGCCGTCCTCCTCGAGGAGGACGCTGAAATCGTCATGGCGGCCGACGCGAGAGCTCAGAGCCCGACGTACCGTGACCGTATGCACAGAACGGTCTGGCCATACGTCCAGCGCTACTGGTTCGACGTGGCCGCCGTCCTATGTGCGATCACCGGCGCCCTCGAGATCTGGGGCGGGCGCGATGATCCGGACGCTCCGGATTCGCCGGCTTGCGGTGGCCATAGCCCTTCAAGCGGGGCTGACCCTCACTCTGCTGGCCCGCCGGCGATTCCCCTTCGGCGCGCCCGCCGCCTTGCTCGTTTGGGGCACCGCAATCTCCTTCGTGGACGGGCACCTGATCCCGAATTCGTTCTCGAGCTTCCTCTTAGCCCTGGCCGCGACCTTCCTGCTCGAGCTCTTCGTCAGCGACACGACCGTCAAGACGCACGTCAGCCGGATCCTCATGAAGCTCGGGCTCCGCGATCGCGTGCAGGCCGTCGTCTTCGCCTACGAAGCGGGGATCGCGCGGCCGGGCTCGGAATAGAGGATCCTCAATTGACTTTCCTTCCTTGATTACCTAGAAAACGAGGCCGCTGCCTGCACGGCGGCCATTTGTGGGGAGAGACCTAGGGGAGGAGATCACTTGAGGACTCGCGTCCTGTTCGTGGGCGGGCTACTGCTCGTCCTCCTCGCGGCCACGCTTACGGGCGCCGCCGCGGCTCGAACGAAAGGAACCGAGGCCAAGGCGACGCCGAAGGCGATCGACCTGGCCACGTATCCGGCCAAGCGCTGGATCGTCATGCTCGACAAGAAACCGCTCGCGCACTACGGGCGGGCGAAGCGAGGGCTCAGCCTCTCGGGCGGGAATCCCGCCAAGCTGAACCTCGCTGCGGCCGTCAACCGCACCTATCTTCGCGGGCTCACGCGCAACCAGTCGGCGTTCAAGACCCGCCTGGCCCGTGTTGTCAAGGGCTTCCGCGTCGAGCGGTCCTACAAGCTGACTCTGAACGGCCTCGCAGTCCGGATGAACGCGGCGCAGGCGGCCAAGGTTCGCCGGATGAAGGGCGTCCGCGCCGTCGTGCCGGACGTGCCGTACCGGCCGTCCATGTACGCGACGCCGGCGCAGATCGGGGCCACCGAGTTCTGGAATCAGGTCGGCGGCCAGGCGAACGCCGGACGCGGCATCAAGGTCGCGATCATCGACAGCGGCGTCTACGTCACGAAGGACGCGGCCGGGAACTACGCCGGCAACCCGTGCTTCAACGACACCGGCTACACGATGCCGGCCGGCTACCCGAAGGGCGACACGCGCTTCACGAACAACAAGGTGATCGCAGCGCGGGCGTACTTCCGCCCCAGCGATCCGCCGACGACTGGCAACGCCACGCCGATCCAGGGCCCGGGCGGGAGCCCGCACGGCACCCACGTCGGCGGCACGGTCGCCTGCAACGCGAACACGCCCGCGATCGGGCCGCTGACGATCAGCGGCGTCGCCCCCGCGGCGTACCTCATGAACTACCGGATCTTCTATCCGTCCAACTCGCCTGACGGATTCGAGAACGGCAACGGCTGGGTCGTCGAGATCGTCCAAGCGATCGAGGACGCCGTTGCGGACGGGGCAGACATCCTCAGCAACTCGTGGGGCTCGAGCCACCAGAACACGCTCGACTGGCCCGACCCGATGGTCGAGGCGGCCGAGTCCGCCGTCGACGCAGGCGTCGTCGGCGTCTGGGCCCAGGGCAACAGCGGGCCCGCGACGGCCACCGGCAACCTGCCGTCGGCCTCCGACAAGGTCATCGCGGTCGGCGCGGTGACGAAGTACGCGACCCTGATTCAGTCGACCGTGAACGTCACGGCACCGCCGCCGGTTCCGGCGTCGCTCCAGAACCTGGACACCGGCCCCGCGCAGTTCGGACCCTCGATGGTCGACCAGCACATCGGGCCGGCTCTCTACGTTCCCGCCGAGGCAGTCGTGGCAGGCAACGTCGAGGGCTGCAACCCGTATCCCGCGGGGTCGCTGACGGGGAAGATCGCCCTCATCCAGCGGGGCACGTGCGAGTTCGGCTTCAAGGTGCTGACGGCACAGAACGCAGGGGCGATCGGCGCGTTGATCTACAACAACCTGGCCGGCGGCGATGCGCTGCAGGCCATGGGCGGCGGGGTCGTCGGCCCTCAGGTCACGATCCCCTCGGTGTTCATGCGCCGCAGCAACGGGCTTGCGATGATCGCTCACTACACCGCCAACCCGACCACCGCGGCGGCCGAGTTCTTCTACAACCCGCACGGAGGCCCGAACCCGGGTGACGTCATTGCCGGGTTCAGCTCACGCGGGCCGACGCAGGACAAGGACATCAAGCCCGACGTCGTCGCTCCGGGTGTGGACGTTCTCTCGGGCGGCTACGCCGTCGGCCCGTTCCCGGCGCCCTTCACGGGCTTCGGGTCGGTCTCCGGCACGAGCATGGCGACCCCGCATGTCGCAGGGGCCGCTGCGCTGCTGCTCCAGAAGTACCCGTGGTGGACGCCGGCGATGGTCAAGTCGGCGCTGATGACCACGGCGACAGAGGACGTCTTCGCGACGACCGCCCGCACGACGCGGGTCGGCGTGCTCGCCCGAGGCGCTGGACGGATCGACCTGACGAAGGCCGGCAACCCGGGCCTGATCGTCGACAAGCCGAGCCTGAGCGGGCGGCACATGAGCCCCGGCCAGGACAAGACCTTCCGCGTGGAGGGCTTGAACATCGGCGGCTCGACGGACACGTGGGACATCTCCACGCTCGAGACCGGCGACGCTGCGACGACGGCGAACTTCAACATCGTCGCCGGGAGCTCGTCCCTCGCGCTGCCGAGCTCCGGCCGTGGCTCGTTTACCGTCACCGTGGAGGCGACGCAGACCGCGGTCCCGGGAAGCTACGAGGGCTCAGTAGTCCTCGTGAGCCGGGCGACCGGCATGCGGTTGCACATCCCCGTCTGGCTGCGCGTGCTGCCGCCGGTGGACAGGGACGTCCTGCTGATCGACGACGACGGCTCGCCGGGCGGCGGCCGGGCGGACTACCGCAGCACGTACACGTCGCTGCTCGACTCGCTCGGGCTGACCTACGACGTCTACGCGTTCGCGGCGGCGTTCCCGACCGTTGAGAACCTGCACCGGTACCGGAGCGTCGTCGTCTTCACCGGCGACCACGCGAGCTTCGCGACGAGCGGCTTCACGGTCGCGAACCACGACGCGCTCGCCGAGTATCTGGACAGCGGCGGACGCCTGTGGGCCGTGGGTCAGAACTGGGCCCTGACGGCGGACAGCGGCACGTTCCACTCCCGGCTCGACCGCGGCCGGATCACGAGCGGCTACCTCGGGCTCGCGTTCGAGTCGAACAGCGTCTACGGCACCAACACGGCGCCGCAGCCGACGGCCAACGGGCTCGGCCCGTTCGCCGCGATGACGCTGTCGCTCAACCAGAGCTCGATCGACGCGTACTCGCCGATCCAGGACACCGACACGTACGCGTCGCAGCACACGACGATGCCGTTCTTCCGCCAGATCGGCGGGACGGCGCCTGCGGGCAGTGCGATCTCGTTCGGCCGGTCGTCGGAGCCGAGCCTCGAGGAGGAGCGGCAGGAGTACCTCTACCGCGGCCTCTCGATGGGCTTCGGCCTCGAAGGGCTCGTCGGCGGTCCGACGCGGACGCAGCTCGGCGATCGCGTGATGGACTGGCTGCTCGACGAGGTGACCGTCGACCTCGAGTCGTCCACCGCCGAGCCCGGCAAGCGCACGACCCTGACCGCTGACGCTGCATCGAGCGTCGGCTCGTCGATCGTCCGCTATCGCTGGGACTTCGGCGACGGCACGCCGTACGTCACGACCGACGGCCCGTCGGTGCACCACAAGTACCAGCACCGCGGGACCTACGACGTCCGGATCGAGGCGACCGACGGCCTCGGCCACCGCACCATCGGACACGTGGTGGTGCCGGTCAAGCCGAAGGACAGAGACCGTCGGACACGCGGTGGTGCCGGTCAAGCCGAAGGACAAGTAGCAGCGAAGACACAGCGTAGAGGGGGCGCCGAGTGCGCCCCCTCTGCTGTTCTCGGGGAGAGAGCTCGTGGGGGTTAGGCGGCCCTGTCGATGCGGTCTTCGAGGCGGGCGCGACGAATGATCTCGTTGCGGTCGCCGAAGCGGAGGCGCACGCGGGCCTCGCGGTGCTCGTCCCAGAGCTGGGCGATGCGCTCGTCCAGCTCCTTGAGCTCCGCGGCGAGGACGACGTCCCGTCCGGCGGACAGGCGTTGAAGGAGAACGGCGCGGTCCTCGCTGAGGCGCTCGATCTCGCTGCGGATTTCCTGAATCGTCTTCACACCTGTAAAAACGCGGCCTCGCGGCCCGTCATTCCCGCCGGTGTGTTGAGTTGAGGTTCAGCCGTAGCCGAGCTCTTCGATCCGTTTTTCGTCCAGCCCGAAGTAGTGGCCCAGCTCGTGGAGGACGGTGATACGGATCTCGCGGCGGAGCTCCTGCGGGTCGGAGAACGACTCGATGAGCGGGATCCGGTAGATGACGATCCGGTCCGGAAGCGCGCCTGCGCGGTCGCTCGTCGGCCCCAGGCCGTCGTACCAGCCGAAGATGTCCGGCTCCTCCGGGCTCTCGTCCTCGACGACGATCGCGATGTTGCGAAGCGCTCGAGCGAGCTCGGGCGGGACGTCGTCAAGTGCGGCCCGGACGTGCGCGGTGAACTCCACCTCGTCCATCAGTACGCAGGTTGTAGCGGCGGGCGCTTGATGAAGAGCCTGACGACGAGCGCGCCGAAGACGAAACCGCCGATGTGCGCGAAGAACGCGACGCCGCCGCCTTCCTCGGGGCTCACAACCGAGAGGCCGCCGGCGACGGCCTGAAACACGAACCAGAACCCGAGGAAGAGCCAGGCCGGGAACTCGCGGATGAAGATGATGAGAAGGAAGATGACTGTGACGACACTCGCCTTCGGCAGGATGATCAGGTAGGCGCCGAGCACCGCGGAGACGGCGCCGCTCGCTCCGAGGTTCGGGATCTCCGCGTCCGCCTGGGTCCCATAGCCGAGAGTGATGAACGTCTGGAGGGCGGTCGCCGCGAACCCGCCCAGGAAGTAGAACGCGAGGTAGCGCACTCTTCCCAGAGCGTCCTCGACGTTGTTCCCGAAGATCCAGAGGAAGAGCAGGTTGCCGATCAGGTGCAGCCAGTCGCCGTGCATGAACATCGAGGTCACGGCGGTCAGCGGCCAGTCCTCGCCGACAACGGGGCACGAACGCTCCACCTCACAGGGGTGGTAAGCGAGCTCGTCCACGGCGCGGTTCAGGTTCGGGAGCTCGTAGAAGACCCAGACCGCGATGTTCGTCGCGATCAGGATCACGGTCACCAGCGGGAAAGACCGGGTCGGGACGTTGTCCTTGATTGGGAACACGGAGCTGGCGGCCGGCGCTAGCGGACGATCAGGGCCAGCAGCGCCTTCTGGGCGTGCAGGCGGTTCTCGGCCTGGTCCCAGACGGCCGACTGCGGCCCGTACAGGACGTCCTCAGTGATCTCCTCGCCGTAGTGGGCGGGGAGGCAATGGAGGACGATCGCGTTGTCGCCCGCCTGCGCCACGAGCTCGCTGGTGATGCCGTAGCCGTCGAGGTCGCGGAGGCGCTGCTCGCGCTCCTCGTCCTGGCCCATGCTCGTCCAGACGTCGGTGTAGAGGACGTCTGCGCCGCGGACGGCTTCGGCCGGATCGTGCGTGACGTCGACCGTGCCCGACTCGCGCGCGACCGCGAGTGCCCGCTCGTCGGGCTCGTAGCCCTCCGGCGTGGCGGCGACGACGCTTCCTCCGAGGCGGGTGACGGCGACCATCAGCGACGAGCAGACGTTGTTCCCGTCCCCGAGGTAGGCCACACGCACGCCCTCGATGCGGCCGAGGCGGTCGCGGATGGTCAGGACGTCGGCGAGCGCCTGGCACGGGTGCGAGGCGTCGGTGAGGCCGTTGATCACGGGGATGGAGGCGTTCGCGGCCAGCTCCTCGACGTCCGACTGCGCGAACGTCCGGATCATGATCGCGTCGAGGTAGCGGGAGAGGACGGTCGCCGTGTCCTTGATCGTCTCGCCGCGGCCGAGCTGGAGATCGTCCGACCGGAGATACAGCGCGTGGCCGCCGAGCTGCGCCATGCCGACCTCGAACGAGACGCGCGTGCGGGTCGAGGGCTTCTGGAAGACCATCCCGAGCGCACGGCCGGGGAGGACGTGCTGCTCCTCCCGCGGCGCTTGTTTGATGCGAGCCGCGACTTCGAGAACGAGCTCGAGCTCGTCACGCGAGAAGTCGGCGACGCGCGTGAAGTGGCGTCCTCTCAGGGTGTCCGGCAGGTCGAGCACGGCGCTGATCGTACTGTCGCTTCCGGCCGTGTCTCCGTGCCTGGCACCGGGACGCGGCCCTTCCCTACGGTTCGGTGAGGAGCTCGCGCAGCCGGCCCCTGATCGCACTGTCGCTTCCGGCCGTGTCTCCGTGCCTGGCACCGGGACACGGCCCTTTCCTACGGTTCTGCGAGCAGCTCGCGCAGCCGGCCGAGGCCGGCGAACATCCGGCTCTTGACCGTCCCGAGCGGGACGCCGAGCCGCTCGGCGAGCTCCGACTGCGTCAGGCCGCCGTAGTAGGCGAGCTCGAGCGCCTGCCGCTGCTCGTCGGGGAGCTCGGTCAGCGCGGCCTGCACGGCGGCTCGCCGGTCCCTCAGCACCGCGTCCTCGTCGGCCGGGCCGGAGGTCGGCTCGGGCGCGACCTCCAGCGGCTCACCCCGGCGGGTCTGCTCTCGGCGCACGAGGTCGACGGCCCGCCGGTGCACGACCGTGAGGATCCAGGTCGACGGCTTCGCGCGCTCGCGCTTGTACGCGTCGGCCGAGCGCCAGACGGCGAGGAAGGCCTCCTGGACGGCGTCCTCGGCGAGCGCGCGGTCGCGGAGGATCCGGAAGGCGAGGCGGAAGGCGGGCCGTCCGAACCGGTCGTACAGGACGCCGAGCGCGTCGTCGTCCCCGCGGCCGACGGCCTCGAGCACCTGCTCGTCGGAAGGCTCGCGAGCCGCGTCGTCCTCCTGCCGGCCGACGGCCGGGGAGAGCGTGACGGCGTACTCAGACATTGGCGCTCATCAGGATGTCGCTCGTCGGCTGATCGGCGCCCTCCGCGTCCTCGAGCGTGACGGCCACGGTGTTCCCCGGTTCGACCGACTCCTCGAGCGGAACGTGATGGCAGCCGCCCGCGAAGAGGCCGGCGGGCCGCGGCCGGTCGTCCTCGATCACCCAGGCCTCGTACGCCTTGCCCGCCGGCGGATCGTCGACACAAGCGACCAGCGTCGCCTGGTCGCCCTCGACGACGAGGCTTCCGCCGCCGTCCATCGCGACCACTCGCGGCTGGGTTTCGCGGAGCGAGTTCGCCCAGAGGCCGAGCCCGACGGCGGCACAGGCGGCTGCGACCGCAGCAGCCGCCGTCGCCGGAAAGAGCCAGCGTCGGCGCATCGGGACGACCGTCGCAGTGCGGGGCTCCGTCCTGGCGGCCTCGAGGATCCGGTCGCGGAGGTCCGGCGAGGGCTCCGGGCCATCCGCGTCGTAGGCGAGCTCGCCGGCGATCTCACGCAAGCTGGCCACCTCCTCGCGGCACCGGTCGCAGGTGTCGAGGTGCCGCTCGTACGTCCAGCGGTCCTCCGGGTCGAGGGCGTCGAGCGCGTACGCGGCGGCTTGGTCGTGGATCTCGGACTGGGCCATGCGCATCATTCTTATTCGCACGGCCCAGTCCGATGGTTCAGTCCAGCTGCGTTCGGGCGAACCTCGCCCAGATCGGCGAGAAGTTCGGGTCGGTGTCGAGCGCCTGCCGGAACAGCCGCTGAGCCGCCGCCTTCCGGCCGAGGCAGCTTTCGATCATCCCGCGGTGGAAGTAGCGGTGCCCGTCCGGGAAGCGGAGGGCCTGGTCCGAGTACCGAACCGCCTCGTTGCACCGTCCGTTTCGGACGAGCGCCCATGAGAGCACCTCGCTCGCCTCTGTGCCCGGCCGCTGTGCGTACCCGCGTCGGGCCAGAGCAAGCGAGCCGGGCAGGTCGATCCCGTGCTCGAGCTGGTACATCGCCCGATCCAGGTCCGTATCGACGCCGTTCTGAGCCAGTTGCTGCTCCTGCCGCCGGACGAGGTCGTACGCCTTCGCGGCCGCCTTCGGCTGGCCGGCGACCGTGTAGAGGTCTCCCAGCGAGGCCGCGAACTCTGGCGAGAATCTCGTGGCGACCGCCCGCCGCTGAAGGGAGATCGCCCGCTTCAGGTTTCCGCGGGCGGCCTCGGTCTCGCCCCACGCCTCGAGTGCGAGCGGATTGCCGGGCGAGACGGCGAGCGCGTTGCGGAAGTGACCGGCGGCGGCCGCGAACCGGAGGTCGCCGCGGTCGAGCCGCCCCAGCTCCACGTACGCCCACGCGCGGGTCTCGGCATCCACCGCCGAGTCGAGTGCGAGGCCGATCGTGCGCCGAGCCGAGTCGTTCTCGCCGAGCCCGGACTGGACCTGCGCGATTCGCGCATAGCCGGCGATGCTCGGCTTGAGCTCCACCATCCTCTCGTAGGCGCGGTAGCCCGCCTCGAAACGGCCGAGCTCGACGAGGGCGTCGCCGATCACGCCGTAGGCGAGGGCCATGTCCGGTGCCAGAGACCGGACACGTCTCGCGAGGGCAAGGCCCTCACGGAAGTGGTGGCGAGTGTTTGCCAACGACGCCAGGCCGATCAGGGCCCTGACGTCGTTCGGATCCTGCGCGAGCGCCTGTCGCAGGGCTCGCTCGGAACGCGTGTAGTGCGTCGGCTCGCCGGTGCGGCGGGCCAGGCTCTGCTCCTCGAGGCCGGCTCGAACGAGCTGGTTGGTCGGGGTCGTCCTCGAGGTCTCCTCGCCGTTCATGCGCAGAGCGCCTCCGACGAGGAGAGCGGTGGCGGCTATCGCCGCCACCGCTGCCCCTGTCAGCGTCCGCCGGGTCACGGCTTCTGCTGGCCCTTCGCGTTGTCGAACCCGCTCGGGGGGTCGTTCTCGTACGGGAAGAAGCCCAGGTTCGGGACGTCGTTCCCGTCCACGCCGTCACCGAGGAGATCGCCTGCGGGATGGCCCTTGAGCTTCCCGGCCACCGCCCGTTCGGCGATGTCGACCACGTCGTCTGTCAGCCGCCGCCCGTTGGGGAAGCCGGCCAGGTCGCCGCCGAAGACGCCGAGCCGGTTCGGGCTCGCCGTCGGCGGGATCGAGAGGTTGATCCGCAGCATGTCGGCGAGCTTCGGCCCGGTGTTGTTCAGGCCGGGCACGCCGGTCAGCAGCACGGCGACGAGGTCGTCACGGTTCGTCTCCGGGACGCCGAGGCCGTACAGCTGGTTGATGACCGCCGCCAGGATCGGCGTGCGGTAGTACTGCTGGAACTGCGCATCCGTGTCCGGGCTCAGGCGGTTCCACTTGTCCTTGAGCTTGGTCGGGATGATCACTTCGTTGATCAGCGGGTTCCCGAGGCGGGAGACCTGCACCCACTGCTTCTCCTCGGAGAAGCGGCGGACGCCGTTCCGGCGGTACTCGCGGATCTTCACGCGAGGCCGCTCCGTCGTCGCCCAGACGCCGACCGTGTGGTCGGAGTCGTCGAGCTGCGAGATCGGGATCTGGAGCGCGATCCCGTGCGTTGCATAGTTGGCGAAGAAGTCCTTGCCTCCGCCCATGTTGCCCGGTGCCCTTGCGGATCGCGACGAGATCGAAGATCGCGCCGATGTCCGCGAAGAACGCGTCCTCACGCTGGCCGGCGAAGACCTTCCCGCCACCGGTGAGGTTCGTGACTGCCGCGGCGGCCAGCTGCCGGTAGTTCGGCGTGGTGCGCGGGCCGATGTTGTTCGGCGGGGTCACGCCGCGCGCGACGACGGTCTCCTGGCCGCGGACGACCTTCGTGACCGTGTAGTCCTGCACGGTGTTGCCGAGGAAGAGCGTGTCCTCGCGGTTCTTGAACCGGAACCGGTAGGAGACGTCGGCCTTGCCGTCGCCGCTCCGGTCGATGTTGATCGCGTACCGGGCCCGCTCGGAGAAGCGGTACCAGTTCGGCCCGGCTGCCGGATCCTCTGCGGGGATCCAGTTGGCGATCACCGTCAGCTGGTTCGGCGCGTCTAGACTCCTGAACGCGTAGACGTCGGTCGTGTCGGCCGACGGATCCTCGGCGATCAGCGGCGCCTCGCGGTGACTCGACGCCTGGCCCGCCTCGGGGGCGAGCGCTCTGACGCTGAGTACCGCTGCGGCGACCGCGATCCCGACGATCGCGAGTACGAGCATGCGCATCGTGTGCGGCTCCTTTCGATTCGGCGCCGGGTTTGGCGCCTGGGGTCGCCGCTGATTCGGCGCGCCACCCGGACCGGTTCGGTGAGCTACTTCGCGCGGACGATTCGGGTCCCGGCGCGACCCTCTAGCGCAGCCTCGATGCCCTCGAGCGCGGTAATGATCGCCTCTCCACCCACCCGAGCGATCGAGATCGCAGCCTCCACCTTGGGCCGCATCGAGCCTTCGGCCAGCTCCGGCAGGAGCTCCTCAGCCTCCGCCGCCGTCAGCTCGCGGATCTCTTCCTCGTGCGGCGTCCCGAACCCGCGCTTCACGGCGGACACGTCGGTGACGATCACCAGCCGTCCCGCGCCGAGCTCACCGGCGAGGACCGCGGAGGCGCGGTCCTTGTCGATCACGGCGTCCACGCCGTGGAGACGCCCTTCGCGCCGCACGACCGGGATGCCGCCGCCGCCGCACGCGACGGGCACGCTTCCAGCGGCGAGCAGCGCGCGGATCTGGTCGGCCTCGACGATCTCGAGCGGCGTGGGGGAGGGAACGGCCCGGCGCCAGCCCCGGCCGTGCTCTTCGACGAGCTGCCAGCCGCGCTCGGCCTCCAGCGCCCGTGCCTGCTCGCCCGAGTAGAACGGCCCGATCGGCTTGGTCGGGCGGTCGAAGGCCGGGTCGGTCTCCTCGACGACGACGTGCGTGAGTAAGCAGGTGACCGGACGTCCGGCGGCAGGCCCGAGCTCGGTCTCGATCAGCGACCCGATCTCCGCCTGGGTCTGAGCCACCGCGAGGTAGAGCGGGAGCGGAGGGACCTCGTCCGCCGAGCGCTCCTGACGCAGGAGCTCGTTCCCGACCTGCGGCCCGTTTCCGTGCGTGATCACGAGGTCGCCCTCCCGGAGCAGCGGCGCGAGCGCGCCAGCGGTCTCGCGCAGCCGTGCTGCCTGCTCGGCTGCGGTCCCCTTGTCGCCGGCGCGGATCAGGGCGTTCCCGCCCAGCGCGACGACGGTCGTCAAACGAGCGCTTTGTCGCCGATCAGCCCGCGCTCGGCGAGGAGATCGGCCAGGGTCGGCTCGCCGAGCTCCTGCAGGCGGTAGGTGACGCGGAGCGCCGGCTTGTCGAAGTCGACGACCCGTCGCAGGTCGATCGGCGTCCCGATCAGGACGACGTCTGCGTCGGACCGCGCGATCGTCTCCTTGAGCTCGTCCATCTGCTTGCGGCCGTAGCCCATGGCCGGGAGCAGCTCCGTGATGTGCGGGTACTCCTCCAGCGTCTTTGCGATCGAGCCGACCGCGAACGGCCGAGGATCGACGAGCTCGGCGGCGCCGTTCGCCTTGGCCGCGAGCACCGCGGCGCCGTACGCCATCTCGCCGTGCGTCAGAGTCGGGCCGTCCTCGATCGCGAGCACGCGCTTCCCGGCAATCGTCTCGCCGTTCTCTTCCAGGACGAACGGTGACGCCGCCCGCACGATCTTGGCGTCGGGATTGGCCCACCGGATCGAGTCCAACACTGTCTCGACGCCCTCCGGCGGCGCGGTATCGACCTTGTTCACGACGCACACGTCCGCCATTCGGAGGTTGGTCTCGCCGGGGTGGTAGCGCAGCTCGTGGCCGGCGCGGTGCGGGTCGACGACGACGACGTGGAGGTTCGGCTTCACGAACGGCGTGTCGTTGTTCCCGCCGTCCCAGAGGATCACGTCCGCTTCCTGCTCGGCCTGGTCGAGGATCGCGGCGTAGTCGATCCCTGCGAAGACGACGTTGCCCTCGGCGATGTGCGGCTCGTACTCCTCCCGCTCCTCGATGGTCGCGTCGGCCGCGTCCAGGTCGGCGTAGTCGGCGAATCGCTGCACCGCCTGCTTCGTCAGGTCGCCGTAGGGCATCGGGTGCCGGAGGACGGCGACGCGCTTGCCCGCGTCCCGCAGCACCTTCGCGATGTGGCGCGTCGTCTGGCTCTTGCCGGAGCCGGTGCGCACCGCGCAGACTGCGACGGCCGGCTTGGACGAGGTCAGCATCGTGCGGTGCGGCGAGAGGAGGCTGTACGAGGCGCCGGCGGCCAGGACGCGCGAGCCGATGTGCATCACGTGCTCGTGGGTGACGTCCGAGTACGAGAACACGACCTCGTCGATGTCGTTGTCACGCACCAGCTCGTCCAGCGTGGACTCCGGGTGGATGGGGATGCCCGCGGGGTAGAGATGTCCCGCGAGCTCGGCCGGATAGCGGCGGCCCTCGATGTTCGGGATCTGCGTCGCCGTGAACGCGACGACCTCGTACTCCTCACGACCGCGGTAGACGAGGTTGAAGTTGTGGAAATCGCGGCCCGCGGCGCCGACGATCACCAGCCGTCTTCGATCCATGAATAAAGCCTATTCAGTTTGCAGGACGTCGCCGACGGATCCGGCGCGAACCGTCCAAACGGACAGGTCCTGGTGCCTGGCACCAAGACACGGCTCGAACAGCCGGGTGAGGACGAAGTAGAGTCGCCGCATGGCCGGCTTCGCCGAGGCGCTGAACGAGCAGATCGGGTACGAGTACGCCGCGTCGCAGCAGTACATCGCGATCGCGGTGCACTTCGACGCGGAGTCGCTGCCGGAGCTCGCCGCCCACTTCTACCGCCAGGCGGTCGAGGAGCGCAACCACGCGATGATGATGGTGCAGTTCCTCCTCGACGCGGACGAAGACGTTCGCATCCCGGGCGTCGAGGCGCCCAAGACCGACTTCGGCGACGCCCGCGAGCCCGTTGCCCTCGCCCTCGAGCAGGAGAAGCGCGTCACCGACCAGATCGTCGCGCTCGTCGAGCTGGCCCGGCAGGAGGGAAAGCTCGTCGGCGAGCAGTTCCTGCACTGGTTCCTCCAGGAGCAGCGCGAGGAGGTCTCGTCGATGTCCCACCTGCTCGCCACGCTGGAGCGCGCGGGCGACAACCTGCTCCTCGTCGAGGAGATCCTCGCGCGGACCGGCGACGACGAGAGCCCGCTCGAGGCCGGCGCCCCGCCCGCCGCGGGCGGCGCGCTCTAGCTGGCCAGCTTCGCACTAATGGAGGTGCTCCTCCGCCCAGCGGCTGATCTCTTCGAGCGCCGGCAGCAAAGCACGGCCAGATTCGGTGAGCTCGTATGTCACGGAGACGGGCGGCCCCTCGTCGACGGTGCGGACGACGAGCCCGGCCTCGGTGAGTGCACCGAGCCGGTCGGAGAGCATCGAGTCGCTGATCCCTTCGACCGCGCGGGATAGAGCACGAAAGCCGGCAGGTCCGCCGCTCAGCGTCCCCAGCACGACGCCGGTCCAACGCTTGCCGAGAACATCGAACGCTCGCGCCAGGGCCGCGTCAGCGCGCCCACACGATTCGGGGTCGAGCTGCGGCGGGGTTCTCGAGGAGCTGGCGATGGAATTACGCTAGCACTATCGTCGTTACTTCTCCTATAGAAGTCGCTAGTAATCAGCTAGTCGAAGGGAGAAGCGCATGACAGAGCAGGCTCAAGCAACAGGACGTGAAGCCGTCCTGGTGGAGGATGCAGCAGAGATCCGGATGATGGGGTTTCCCATCCTGGAGGCCCTGCCTTCGCGGGCGGTGCCGTACGAACAGGTCGATCCGTTCATCCTCGTCCACGAGGGTCGCCTCCGGCTGTCGGACATGAAGGGCGTGGACACGAAACATCCACACCGAGGGTTCGACAACCTGTGGTACGTCATCCAGGGCTCGGCCAGCACGGGCCACAGCACGGGGCCGGGCGGCGCTATGGAGCGAGCGCGACTCTCCGAGGGAGCGCTCCTGGCGCTCAGGACTGGGCGAGGTGCTTGGCACGCCGAGGCGATCGGGGCGGATGAGCTCGCGGAGGGCCAGACCGACGCCGAGTTCCGGGGCGTGCTGTTCTGGGTGAACCTCGCCCGGCGGGACAAGGAGATGGAGCCGAGCGCACTCGTCCTGCAACGGGAGGAGATCCCGATGCGGCAGGAGGGCGACGCTTCGGTTCGCGTCCTCGTGGGCGAGGGCTCTCCCGTTCGTCTCGGAACGCCCGCGCTCATCCTCGACATCGAGCTTCCGACGGGTGGGGAGGTCACCACAACCGTCCCGCCAGAGTTCCAGGGCTTCGCCTACGTGCTCGAAGGCGATGCCGCGTTCGGGGCCAACCGGCGACGGGCGAGACCCCCGCAACTCGTTCTCCTCGGTCGTGGCGATGAGCTCAGGGTCACGGATGCCTCCCCCGGCACCCGGTACCTGCTCATGGCCGGGCGGCCGTACGGAGAGGCACCCGTGTTCAACGGGCCCTACGTGGACTAGACCAGGCCCGGGCAGGAGGTGATCCGATGTTCGGTCTCGACGAGAGAATTGCGGCATCAGCCGACGGCGCTTCGATCTGGATCGTTCTCGCCATAGCGGTTCTTCTCGGACTCCGGCATGCGACCGACCCGGATCACCTCGCTGCCGTGACGACGCTCGTTGCGAGTGGAGGAGAGCGCGCCCGCAGCGCCGGGGAGCTCGGGCTTGCCTGGGGCCTCGGCCATGCGGCGACGCTGTTCGCCTTCGGAGTCCCGATCATCCTCTTCAACGGCGTTCTTCCGCAGCGGGTACAGCAGGCGACGGAGAGCGTGGTCGGAGGCGTCATCGTCTACCTCGCCCTCCGGCTCCTCGTTCGCTGGCGCCGCAGCGAGCTCAGCTTCCACGCGCACCCGCGCGCGCACGATGCACGGACGCGCAGAGGAGCGTTTGCGATCGGGCTCGTGCACGGCATGGGCGGAAGCGCGGGCGTCGGCGTGCTCGTCGTCGCCTCGGTTCAGTCGACGAGCATCGCGCTCACGTCGCTTGCCCTCCTCGCAGTCTTCACAGCCGTCTCAATGACCGTCCTCTCGAGCGGGCTCGGCTCGATGCTCGCCTCGCGTCAAGCTCGGGCTGCGTTTGGCGCTGTTGCGCCCGCTCTGGGCGGGGCGAGCCTTGCCTTCGGGATCTGGTACGCGACGGCGGCTTGGAACCTCACTCCATACTCGTTCTAGATCTGCTCGCCGAGGCGGCGCGCACCAGGAGCCTGTTCGCCGACGTCCGCGGCCGGGCAACGGTTGAGTAGCCGCCACTCATGGGGTCCGACCCAAGCTCCGACCGAAGCCGCACGAACGAGCCGGCCGCGAGCTCGGGTCTGACCCCAAGCGGTTCTAAAGGAGCCGGCCGCGCTCCCAGCGGTAGTCGATGTCGCTGACGTAGAAGGCGTTTGCGAGGACCGGCTCGGTCCCGAACGGGCCTGCGGAGAAGAAGTCGAGCTCCCGAACCTCGACGGCGACCGGCTGCGGGTCCCAGGTGCTTCTCGTGCCGCGGACGCTGAGGAGGCGACCAGTCTCGGGCTCGTGGTGGAACGTGTAGGGAAGCGGCCCCGCGAAGCGCCGGGCCTCCTCGAGACTGCCGAACGGCGAATCCTGAGGCAGCGGCCCCGGCATCCGGCTCAGGTCGGCGGTGACGCTCACGCCGGGCCTCACCTCGACGTGCAGCAGCTCGCCGTCGAGGCGGAAGCCGGCATCGACGGTGCGGTACCGGTACGAGGTGAGGAGGTTGCCGAAGAACGTCAGGAGCCGGCGATCGGTATCGCTGCGGAGGATGTAGAGGCCGCGCAGGCTGGGGCGATCCGCGACCCTCACGAAGACCCGGTAGCCACCGAGGAAGAAGTCGAGGCCGACGACGCCGGGGAGCAACGACGGTCGCATGCGCTCGGTCTGAACGAACGCTGCCGCGGCGAAGCCGAGGTCTCCATGGCGGTCGGGCTCGAGCGTCGGCGGCAACAGCGGCTCGAGGGCGGACGCCCGCAGCGCGTACGCGAGCACCAGGCTGTGCCGGAAGTGGGCCGACACTGCGAAAGGATGGCGGCGGAGCCGGTACCCCATCAGAGACGCTCGACCCGGATGCTGCCCCAGATGAGGGCCCGGTCCTCGGCGGCCCATCTGGCCTCTTCGTCGTCGGCGGGCTCGCGGAGGCTCCGCAGGATCACGACGGCTCCCGGGGCAGCCGCCCGACGAACGGCGTCGAAGAGGCGTGCGCCGTACTGGTCGTCCGCTCCGTCGAGGATGTTCGACAGCGTCATCCCGTCGAAGCTGCCCGGTGCACAGGCTTCGAGGTACTCGATCGCGTCCGCCGTTTCCACGGCGAGCCGCGCCGGCGTGGCCTCCCTCGGACGGCCGAGCAGGAGCGCCGTCACGTACGGGTTGCGGGCGTTCGGGTGACGACCGAATCCTCGCTCGAGCCGACGGAGGAGGATGCGATCGAATCGAGCCGGGAGGACATCGACGAACGGCAGGTCGTAGATGCGGCGAAGCAGCCTCGGGCTGAAGGTGGCCGCCAGCGCGGAGCGCAGCCGGCGGGTGTCGAGGCGGCTGCGCCAGAACTCGAGCTGCTCGCCCGTCCGGTCGAGGTCACAGAAGCGCTCGAGCGTCGCGCGCGTCCAGCCGAGCGCGGGGGCAATCTGCCGCATCCGCTCGAACCGCCTGTCGATCCGTCCCCGCTCCATCGCCCCGCCGGCGAGGCGCCGCCGGACATACGCGATCTGCGCCGGATTGATGTCGACGGCGGTCACCTCGTCGCCGCGGGCTGCCAGGTCGAACGACGTGCAACCCGCCGAGGCGATGCAGAAGATCCGTCCGCCCGGCTCGAAGGCCTCGAGCTCCACGGCGCTGTCCTCGTACATCTGCCCGAACAGCAGCTCCGGGCCACCGGCCCGCCGGTCGATCCGCCCGCCTCCCCAGGCCGTCTCAGGCGCGGGCATCCTCCTCGGCGGCGAGCCACGCGAGTGCCAGGAACGCGGCATTCTCCGCGAGCATCGTCTTCGGAGCCGGGATGTGGCGTCGGCCGAACGTGAATCCGCCGGCGTTCATCCCTGCGACCAGCGCCGTGCCGACGGCGGCCGCCGCCCGAGGCCGCCGGCCGCTCGCGACCCAGACCGCGAGCGCGGTCTCGACCACACCGATCGCGAGGAGCACCGGCTTCGCCCGGTTGCCGCGAAGCCAGGGCACGGAGGCGACGACGTCGACCTGCTCCGGGCAGCCGCCCAGGAGCTTGCACCAAGCGCCGTGGTAGAGCCAGACTCCGGCAACGGCCGCCGAGGCGAAGCGGCGCCCGAACTGCCGCTGCACTACCTCAGCAGCTCGCGGAGGCTCTCGGCGAAGGCCTCCATCTCGAGCTCCTCGCCCGTGACGTCGGCGAGCAACTCGTCCGCGTTCAGCCTGCTGCCCTCGCCCCAGAGCTCGCGGAGCATGCTCCCGGCTTCGCGGCTCGAGAACCACGACGAGCCGAAGCGGTCCCGGAAGTGGTTGCGGAGCTGCGCCTGGAGCGCCCACGAGCGGAGGTACCCGGTGACGTAGAAGCTGGGATCGATGTCGCCGAGGTAGTCCGTCGGGCTCGGCTGGATCTTGAGCGCGTCGCCCAGAAGCTCGACGTAGCGCGACGACATCGCCTGCTCGTCCAGCGCGGCGGTCGCATGGAACTCGAGCTCGTACAGCAGCTTCGCGCAGTAGCGGCGCAGGAGGTAGAGCGAGCCGGTCGCGGCTTCGGCGGCGAACTCGTCCGGCCGCGGGAAGTCGAGGCGGCTCGCGAGCCAGCCGGGCTCGAGCAGGAAGTGCTCCACCAGCGTCGCCCACGCCTCCGTGATGGAGACGTCGCCGAGGCGCCTGGCCTCGACGGGCAGGTCCGGGTTGACGTGGGCGTAATGCTCCGTGTGGCCCGCCTCGTGGAAGAGCGCCCGCCAGTCGTCGGCCCCGCCCATCGGCTGGATCACGAGCACGACGCGGCCGGGAACCTCGATCGGGGCGCAGAAGGCGCGCGGGCTCTTCTTCGGTCGCTGCTCGATGTCGAGCTCGACGTTCTGCTGCGAGCGCAGGTCGATCCCGAGGTCGGCGAGCGAGACCTCGAGCGCCGGCATCATCTTCTCCGCGGGGAAGGCCTTGTCCCAGGCGGGCGCGCGGAAGACGCGCGCGACATCCCACCGCTCGGCGTCGCCCAAACCGACTCCGGCTCGCGCGCGGAACAGCTTGTCTGCCTCCTGTTCGTACAGCGCCTCGGTCGACTCGAGCACGGCGCGGCACTGGTCCGCGAGCTCGTCCAACCGGAAGCCGAAGCGGCGGTACAGGTCGGCGTACGTCGACGAGCCGAGCCGCGGCACGGCCTCGTTCAGCGTCGCGATGCCGTCGATGTGGATCGGGTTGATGTGCTCCTCGGTGAGCCGGTTGCGCGCCTCCTCGAGCCGCTCGCGCTTGGCCCGGTCCTCCTCGTTCGCGACGGTCGGCCGGATCATCCGGTAGCCGATCGTCTCGCCGTCCACGGTGGCCTCGAGCTGCGCCTCCAGCGACGCGCTCTTCTCCGCGTGCTCGCGGGTCAGCTCGGCGAGGTAGTTCTCGGAGGCGAAGCGCCAGAGCTCCGAGATGCCGCTGTCGACGCTCGCCGCATCCCCGAGCGCCTGAGCTTGATCGAGGGCCGACAGATCCGGGTACGACTCGTACAGGGCCTTGAGATCGAGCGTGTCCTTGTGGCCGGCGTAGTGGAGGTAGTACTCCTCGTCCAGCTCGGCGACGAAGCGGTCGATGCGCTCGCGGTAGGTGTCCAGCTCACGGCTGGACGGAGGGGCTGCAGCCACGGGCTTAGGATAGTCGGGTGCGTCAGATCTCCGTCCGCACCGAGCGGCGCACGCAGCTGCTCGAGATCACGCGCGAGGTGCAGGCTGCCGTGGAGGGGACGGACGCCGCCGCGGTGCTCGTCTTCATCCCCCACACGACGGCCGGCGTGACCATCAACGAGCACGCGGATCCCGCGGTCGCCCGCGACTTCGAGCGCGCGCTCGAGCGCCTCGTTGCCGACGGGTGGGGGTGGGAACACGTCGAGGCGGGAGAGGAGAACGGGCCCGCGCACATCCGTGCCGCGCTCATGGGGCCGCAGGTCGTCGTGCCGGTCGAGGACGGGCGGCTTGCGCTCGGCACCTGGCAGGGCATCTTCTTCTGCGAGCTCGACGGGCCTCGAGACCGCACGGTTTTGGTCTCCTTCCTCTCGTGATCGAGGTCGAGAACCTCAGCAAGCGGTTCGGGAAGACGCAGGCCGTCGCCGGGCTGAGCTTCCGCGTCGAGCCAGGCACGATCACCGGGTTCTTGGGTCCCAACGGCGCGGGCAAGTCGACGACGCTCCGTTCGATTCTCGGCCTGGTGCACCCTGACGCCGGCCGGACCGTCGTCCTCGGCGTGCCGTATCGCGAGCTGTCGCGGCCGTTGCACCAGGTCGGTGCGGTGCTCGAGGCCAGCGAGGTGCATCCAGGGCGCTCGGGCCGCAACCACCTGCGCGTGTTGGCGACCGCCGCCGGGCTTCCGCGGTCTCGGGTCGAGGAGGTGCTCTCGCTCGTCGAGCTCAGCGCAGGGGCCAAGCGGCGGGTGAAGGGCTACTCGCTCGGGCATGCGGCAGCGGCTCGGGCTTGCGGCGGCGCTCCTGGGCGATCCCGAGGTCCTCGTGCTGGACGAGCCGGCGAACGGCCTCGACCCGGCCGGGATCCGCTGGCTCCGCGACCTGCTCCGCTCGCTGGCCGCTGAGGGACGGACGATCGTGGTGTCGAGCCACGTGCTCGCCGAGGTCGCCCAGACCGTCGACCGGGTTGTGATCATCCACCGCGGGAGACTGATCCAGCAGGCGGCGATGGCGGAGGTGCTCGCAGGCGCCCAGGGGGCCACGCGGGTCCGGACGCCGGAGACCGGAAGGCTGCGCGATCTGCTCGCAGGCGAGGGCTCGACCGTGAACGAGGCCGACGGCGTCCTGCTCGTCGAGACGCCGCCCGAGCGCGTCGGCGAGATCGCCGCGGCGAACGGGATCGTCCTCCACGAGCTGGGCATCGAGCGCGCGACGCTCGAGGAGGTCTTCCTCGAGCTGACCGGAGGGGAGACGACGGAGTGACGGACCTGATCCGCGCGGAGCTCCTCAAGGTGCGCACGACCCGGGGATGGTGGTACTACCTCGGCGTCATCGTCCTGCTCACCGGCATCGCGGTCGCAGGCGACACGGGGTCGGCGGAGGACGAGCGTCGGCCGCTGCTCGAGTTCCAGCTCAGTCTCGTGGATGCGGCCGGAATCGCGGCGCTGATTGCGATCATCCTCGGGATCACGATCGTCACGAGCGAGTTCCGCCACGGGACGATCACCCCGACGGTGCTCATCGAGCCGCGTCGCGAATTGGTCGCCGCCGCCAAGGCCGTGGCGACCGCGATCCTGTCCCTCGCGTTTGCGTTGCTAGGGCTCGCGGTGGTCGCCGCGGTCGGGATTCCGTGGCTGCTTGCCCTCGACGTCGAGCTCCAGCTCGGTGAGTCCGACATGGCGGTACGCGCCGCCCAGATGCTCCTGCTCGTCGTGCTCTGGGGGCTGCTGGGCGTCGCGATCGGCGTCCTCGTCCAGAGCCAGGTCGCGGCGCTCGTCGGGACGCTCGTCTGGATCTTCCTCGTCGAGACGCTTCTGCTCGGCGTCTTCGGCTGGCTCGACCTGGACGGTCTTCGGCCCTATCTGCCGATCCAAGCCCTCGACGCGGTCGACGGGACGGGCGGCGAGGACATCCTCTCCTACTGGCCGGGAGTCGCGGTCTCGCTCGCCTGGATCGCCGCCCTCGGCGCCGCCGGCACCGAGCGGCTCAGGAGGCGCGACCTCACCTGAACCTGGGGGAGTCCCGGGTCCTCGCACACCTCCGGATGGAGCAGGAACCCGAGCTGGCGCACGCCGTCGGCGACGCGAGGCGCAGGGCGGGAGTAGTACGCGTTCGCGTCGACCGCCACCGCCGGCGCTGGGAGGTCGACGTCGCGCGCCTCCGTGGCTCCTCGCTTCGCGTCGAAGCCGCAGGCTGCGACGACGACCAGTTCGGGCTCGCGCGCGCCGACCTCGTCCCAGCTGGTCGCATAGGACGGCCGGCCGGCATGCCCGAGGACGTCGATGCCACCCGCTGCGGCCACCATCTCGGGAACCCAGTGGCCCGCTGCGAAGGGTGGATCGATCCACTCCGCGACGAAGATCCGGCGTCTCGGGAGGCCCGAAGACGGCTCGTCGAACGTCGTTGATCGTGCTTCCGCATCCGATCCGCGACCGCGAGTCCGCGCTCCGGCACTCCGAGGCGGGTGGCCAGCGTCTCGACGGAGGCCGCGATCTCCTCGAGGGTCGTCGGGTTCAGCGAGATCACCTCGACTCCGATCGGACAGAGCGAGGTGACGTCGTCGCCGGAAACCGCACAGACGGTGCAGAGGTCCTGCGTGACGACCACGTCGGGGGCGAGCTCTTCAAGCCGCTCCTCGTCGATCGCGTACGAGCGATCGGCCACCCTCGAGCGCTTCTCGCACCTCGCGGTCGATCTCCGCGCCCGAGAGCGCCCAGGGGTCGACGCGCGACGCCGTCACCACCGGGAGGCCCCGCACCTCGGGCGGCCAGTCGCACTCCTCCGAGACTCCGACGAGTTGCTCGGTGAGCCCGAGGTCGCCGATGATTTCCGTGGCACTTGGAAGCAGCGAGCAAATCCGCACTGGGGCCCAATCTAGCCCGGGGGTAGGCTGGCCGGATGGCCGCGCCGCTCGCCCGGGACGACGAGCTCGAGCTCGAGATCGAGTCGCTCGCCTACGGCGGGAACGGCGTCGCCCGGCTGAACGGGTTCGTCGTGTTCGTGAGGAGGGGCTTGCCGGGCGACACGGTCCGCGCCCGGGTCACGAAGGTGCAGCGCCGGCACGCCGAGGCACTCGCGGTGGAGGTGCTCGAGCCGAGTCCGAAGCGGGTTGAAGCGCCATGCGACCACTATCCGGCGTGCGGCGGCTGCCGCTTCCAGGATTTGGCCTATGAGGCACAGGTCGAGTCGAAAGAGGCACAGGTTCGTGACGCTCTCGTGCGAATCGGCGGACTGCCGGAGCCGCCGCTCGAGCCGATCGTGCCGGCCGCGTCGGTCTTCCACTACCGCAACAAGCTCGAGTACTCGTTCGCGCCCGGGCCGGCCGGGCCGGTGCTGGGGTTCCACAAGGCGGGCCGCTGGGACGAGGTGATCGACATCGCCGAGTGCTGGCTGACGACCGAGCTCGGCAACCGGATCCGGGAGGCGGTGCGCGCCTGGGCCCGCGAGAGCGGCCAGCCCGCGTACGACCAGGAGGCGGGCACCGGCTTCCTGCGGCATCTCGTCTACCGCGAGGGGAGGAACACGGGTCAGGTGCTCGTCCAGCTCGTGACGGCGCCGGGGAAGCTCGACGCCGAGAGCTTTGTCGCGGCGCTGCGGCGGTTCCCTGAGGTGCGGTCGATCCACCATGCGGTGAACGACCGGCCGGCGGAGGTGACGAACCTCCCGACGACGCTCCTCTGGGGCGACGAGGCGATCGAGGAGCAGATGCTCGGGCTCCGGTTCCGCGTGCGGCCGACCGCGTTCCTGCAGACGAACACGGAGATGGCGGAGCGGCTGTACGAGCTCGCCATCGACGCGGCGGCCCTGACGGGCGAGGAGACGGTGTGGGATCTCTACTGCGGGACCGGGACGATCGGGCTCTCGATGGCCTCGAAGGCGCTGACGGTCTGGGGCGTGGACGTCTCGGAGGAGTCGATCGCGTGCGCGCTCGAGAACGCCGACCTGAACGGGATCGCGAACGCGGCGTTCTTCGCCGGCGAGGTGGGGCAGGCGGTCGAGGAGCTCCGCGACCGCTCTGGCGACCCGGACGTCGTCGTCGTCGACCCGCCGCGGGCCGGCCTGTCGAACAAGGCAATCAGGCGGCTGGGCCGGATCGGTGCGCCGCGCATCGTCTACGTCTCCTGCAACCCGACGACGCTGGCGGGCAACGTCAAGCTGCTCCGGGAGGACTGGGGCTACGAGCTGAAGCGGACGCGGCCGGTCGACATGTTCCCGCACACGCCGCACGTCGAGTCCGTCTCGCTGCTCGAGCGGTCCTAGTCCTTCGAGCCACGTCTTGGTGCCTGGCACCAGGATGCGGCCGGACGGGACAGGCCCATCTTCGTGCTGAGGCCGTTGCGGTCGGACAATCGTCTCGCCGGGACATGTCCTCGTGCCTGGCACCGGAACACGGCCCGACGGGAGGCTCAGGCACCGGTCGGGCGCAGCCGGCCGTAGATCGACCAGGCGGTTACCAGCGTCCAGACGCCCTCGAGCAGTAGGAAGCCCCACTGGCGCTCGTGCCACGCGAGCACCGTGAGCGCAGCCGCGCCGACGAGGTTGAGCCACAGGTACCACCACGAGTGCTGGTCGAGCACGCGGAACTGCGCCAGCACGTAGGCGGCCAGGATCAGGAGCGCGCCGACGACCTGGGCGACCTGCGCGATCAGGCGGACGACCCGGCCGGCTCGCGGCGCTCGCGCCGCCAACGCTGGAACTCTCGCCACAGGAGATCCGCGTTCGGGATCAGGAACCCGAAGGCGAGCCCGGGGAGCGCCGGGAGCCCGGCCGACTCCCACACGACGCCGATCACGAGCGTGAGCCCGAGCGAGAGCGTCAAGGCGAGGAACGTCCAGCCCACGCGCAGCCCCCAGCGCGCCGCCGCAGCGAGGAACAGTGCGAAGAACAGGAGGTCGGGCGGGCCGAGCAGTGCAGCGCTCGGCTCCCCGGGGTACGGGAACTCGAGCGCGACGCGGTCGAACAGTCCCGGCTCCTCCTCGACGATGTGGCCGGTCGGCCCACGCCAGACCGAGAACGCGTCCACCCACGGGATCAGCAGCGCCACGAGCGCCACCCAGAGCACGCTCTCGAAGTATTCGAGGAACCAGAACCCAAGCGTCGTCATCAGCCCGAGCTTCGCGAAGCTCGAGAGGGACTCCAGCTCCGCGATCTCGAAGAGCACGACCAGCACCAGCAGCACGCCGGCGACCAACAGCAGCCGGTGCGCGGTGCGAAACGGCAGCGCGAGGTACACGAGACCGAAGATCGCCGGGATCAGGCAGAGCGCCAGGAAGGCGACGTCCCACCACGTCGAGAGGTCGACGACCTGCTCGTGCCAGGCGTAGTAGGCGCCGAGCGCGACGGCGAGGACGGCGAACGCCGCGACCCGCGGAGTCACGGCCTCGCGCGTCAGTACGGCGGCAGCTCCGCCCACCAGGGGCCGAGCGTCTTCAGCGCCCGCCAGAAGCGCGTCTTCGCCGCCTGCTCGTCCAGCGAGGCGTCGATGTCCGGGACATAGAGCGCCTCGACGGTCGGCGTCCACTGCTGGAGCTCGCCCGGCTTGGCCTCCAGCTCGGACGAGAGCGGGAACTCGAGCTCGCTGAGGAAGGCGAGCGCATCCTCGCCCATCACGACCACGAGCTTCGGCTGGACGATGTGCAGCTCGCGCAGGAGCCACTCGGCTGCCTGCTCCTCGTCGCCGCCGTCAAACTTGAAGCAGTTCGTCCCGTAGACCGCAAGCGGGTCGATGTGGAGCCGCTGGAGCGACTTCACGAGCGCCTGTCCGGCCCGGCCGAAGAACGCCACGCCCTCCTGGATCTCCGAGTGCTGCGGGCGGAACTTCAGGAGGAAGATGTCGGCGAGCGGATGGCCCGAGCCGATCGCCGGAACCCGTCCCTCGCCGGCCCGCCGGATCTCGTCCCCGAGCTCGTTCGTCTCGGTGATCGCCTTCTGGAGGTAGCGCTCGTGGATCTCGTCGGTGGCAGGCACGGCAGGCATCGTTCAGGTTCTGCTCTCCAGCACCCTTTCCTTGACCTGGGCGGTCCACTTGAGGGCCTGGAGGTAGGCGAGCGAGCGAGGACGGCGGAGGACCTCGGCCGTACGGAGGCTGACCAGGAACTCGTCGCGGTCGCGGAAGGCGCGCATGCGGAGACCGCCGGTTCCCACTCCTTGGAGGACGTGCGCGTCCGAGCCCGCGCCCATCGTCAGGTTGTACTTGCGCGCGAAGCGCAGGGCCTCGTCGTTGTATTGCTCGAACAAGAGCCGCGCGTTGTAGACCTCGAAGACGTCGATGGCCGCGAGGTGCCGGTGGATCGTCTTCGCGTCCGCGATCGCGTGCATCCGGTCGAACGGGTGGGGAAGGTAGACCAGGCCTCCCTGCTCCTTGATCGCGGCGATCGTGTCCGCGAAGGGCATGCCTCGGGGAATCTCGCGCTCGAGGAAGAGGCCGATCACCTCTCCCTGGTTGTCCGTCTTGACCTCCTCGCCGGGGATCACGAGGAGGTCGGATCCCTTCGCTGCGGCCATCGCCGCCTGCGCGCCGCCGAAGGCGTTGTGGTCGGTGACCGCGATCGCCCCGAGACCCTCGGCGAGCGCGTGCTCGACCAGCTCCTCGGGCTCGGTGAGGCAGTCGTGCGACCACGAGGTGTGCATGTGGAGGTCACAGGTGATCCACGGGCGGTCGGCGAGCGGCTCGGGCTCCTTCGAGGTGCGGCGACGGCCGGCGAGCGAGCGGTAGAGCTCGTCCAGCTCGCGCCCGAGCTCGGCGATGCTCTCGCCTTCGGCGGTCCGCCGCCCTTCGGCCGCGATGTCGCCGCGGAGCTCCGGGCTCTCGGCGAGGCGGGCGACTGCGGCCGCGGCCAGCGCCGGCTGCTCCTGGACGCCGGGCGGGGATGCGATCGCGGCGCCGGCGGCGCTCGCCTCCACAGCGACACGGCGAAGACCGCCCAGCGCGGGAACGAAGATCGGGGCCTCGTTCAGGATCGGCGCCCGCGTCTCTCCCGACCGCGCGGTCCGGACGCGGACCCGGCCGCGAAGCCCGGCCGGAATCGAGGGACGGCCGGCCAGCGCCTTCGTCCGCAGCAGCGTCAGCTCCCAGCCCGGGAGCTCTTTCATGATCGAGAACAGCGCCTTCGACAAGAGCCGTTCTCCGGGCCGCCACTCGCAGACGATCACGTCGCGCTTCTCGACCGGGTGAAAGCGCTCGGTGTCGATCCCGAGCGCTGTCAGCCGATAGTCGCCCGGGAAGCGGAGCGCGGCCGCGGCTGCCGTCTCCGGAGAGACCGCGAGCAGCGCGTCGATGCGCGAGAGGAGGCGGCTCCGCTGCGCCTTTCCCGGCGGGTAGCCCAGCCGCTCGGGCGAGAAGAAGGTCGCGACCGACAGCGCGTGGCTGTCCCGCAGGGCGACGTACGACAGGCTCGGAAGCCCAGGCTCGAAGCCATGGACGACGTCGTAGCCGCCGCGCGAGAGCGCCAACGCGAGGTTGGCCCGGACGCCCACCGGGAGCCCGATCCGGCTGCGCCGCGAGATCGGCACCGTCGGGCCGAGCGCGATCACTTCGCCGTGCGCCCCGTCCTCGAGCGCGCGGCGGCCCGCGATCAGGTCGGACGCCCGCCCCGATGGCGCCAGGACCGTGACGTCGTGGCCGAGGCGTCGGAGCTCGGTCGCCGCGCCCGCGACGTGCTCGTTCACGTCGTGCGGCTGGGACCAGGAGAAGGGCGTGACCAGGCAGATCCGGAGACCCACGCCGTCGAGTCTAGATTCGCCCAGGTCCGCCCGACGAGAGCGCCGGCGAGGGCCGGGCCTCTCTTTAGATCCCGAAACCTGCTTCTTTCTCGTCTTGACAGCGGCAGGGGATCGCGGGGAGTAATACCGCGTCGTCAAACGAGGGGGAGGGACAATGGCCAGGAACTGCCCCGGCGGCCGGGCACGCTTGTGGCGTGCCGTCACACCGGTCGCCCTCATCTTGCTGGCCGTCGCGCTTCCGTCCGCAGGCCATGCGGTCGGAGATGTTCGCGACGCGCAGCACAGGGAACTGAGCGATCTCGACGCGCGCGGCGGAGCCGTCGCGCCGTCTGCGGCGCAGAGAGCGCTCGCCCGCAGGCTCCGTGCCGGCGTGAGTTGGAACACGTACGGCACGCCACAGTCGATCTACCGAGCCAGCGGCTTCCTCGGACGGCCGCAGGCAGCGACGGCCGCCGCCGCCGCACGCGGTTGGCTCGCCGCCCACAAGCGTCTCTTCAGGCTCGATTCGCTGGCCGGCATCCGGCTCGTCCGGGGCACCGCAATCGGGCGAAACGGCCACGTCGTGATCTTCCGGCAGGTCGTCGGCGGAGCGCCGCTCGTCGAGGGCGGCATGGCAACGGTCGGCCTTCGCCGTGTGGGGAAGCGCTGGGCGGTCGTCCACGTCTCGTCCACGCTGACCGCCGAGACCACGATCCGCGGCTCGGCCCGGCTCGGCGCGAAGGAGGCGTGGCTCCGAGCCGCGCGCAACGTCGGTCACCGGGTCGCCCGGGTCGTCGACCTGCGCACGAACATGCAGGGCTACACGCTCATGCGTGCACTCGGGTCTCGACGGCGTGCAGACCGTGCGGCGGGCGCTTGTCCCGCTGCCGAGGGTCGGCGTCGTGCCTGCGTTCGAGACCGTCGTCGAGGACCAGGCGAGCGGTGACACGAAGGCGTACCGGATCATCGTCGACGCGCGAACCGGCAAGGTCGTGCTCCGGCGGAACCTCGTCCAGCACCTCTCCGACAACCCGCGCTGGGACGTGTTCCCGGCCAACCCGCCGATCGGCGGAAACGCGTACCCGTGGAACTACCCAACCACGGACACTCGGGACATCTGGTGCTGGAACGCGGGCCCCGCATGTGAGCTCGCGGTCTCGGGCGGGTCACCCCACCTGCAGGTTCCCTGGGACACGATCCCGCCGGGACCAGGGACGCCCGGCACGCCCACCTTCACCACGATGGGCAACAACGCAACCAACCAGGAAGCGTGGATCGCGCTGCCGCAGGGCTTCCCGGGGCCGAACTCGTACCGGCCGGTCAGCACGACCAGGGAGTACCTCTACCCGTGGACGAACGCCTGGTTCGCGGGCCTCTGCAGCCCCACGCTCCTCACCCCGGTGCCGCCGACCGCGGCTACCGGCAACACCAACGACCTGAACGCGGCGATCGTGAACCTGTTCGCGATGCACAACCGCGTGCACGACTTCTCGTTCCACCTCGGCTTCGACGAGGAGCGCTGGAACGCGCAGGAGGTCAACACGAACAATCCGCCGCGCCGGCCGTGGAACGGGCCGGGGACACCGTCGCTCCCGCAGGACGAGGTCGAGGGGAATGCCCAGGCCGCGGCGATCAGCGGCGGACCGCCGAACTACGGCGGACGCGACAACGCGAACATGACGACCCGCGACGACGGCGTGCGGTCGACCACGAACATGTTCCTGTGGCAGCCGCTCGCCGGGACGTTCTACGCGCCCTGCGTGGACGGTGACTACGACATGTCGGTCATCGGCCACGAGTACGGGCACATGATCGAGAACCGGATGATCGGCAAGGGCGACCAGCGCTCCGGCCATCACGCCGGCGCGATGGGCGAGTCCTTCGGCGACCTGAACGGGATGGAGTACCTCAACGAGTACGGCTTCGTGCCGGTCTCGGGTGAGAACCCCTTCTCCGTCGGGCCCTATGTCACGTCCAACAAGTACCGAGCGATCCGCAACTACGGGATGAACTTCCCGTATTCGGGCGGGATCCCGCGGCCGGGCCAGTACCCGTTCGTCAACGCGCTGAACTTCAGCGACATCGGATACGACTTCGTCGGCGCGCAGGTGCACGCCGACGGCGAGATCTGGAGCGCGACGAACTTCGACATCCGTCGGCTCCTGCTCGCCAAGTACCCGGGCAGCTCGAGCCGTCAGCGCGAGTGCGCGGACGGCCAGCGGCCGCCGCAGGAGTGTCCGGGGAATCGACGCTGGTTCCAGCTCTACTACGACGCCATGGTGCTGATGCCGACCCGGCCGTCGATGCTCGACGCCAGGAACGCGATCCTCGCCGCGGACATGATCCGCTTCGGCGGTGCGAACCAGGAAGAGCTCTGGTACGCGTTCGCCACTCGCGGCTTTGGCCAGTCGGCGACGGTCTCGACGCCACCGGCGCCACCGCCGCCTCCGGGCGGTCCGCGGACGCCGGCGGACGATCCGCAGCCGAAGCCGGCCTTCGACTCGCCGGAGCACGACGAGACCGTGGTCCGCTTCCGGGCAGTCGCTCGGGACGAGGGCAACGCTCCGGTCAACGCGCGGGTGTACGTCGGCCATTACGAGGCTCGCGTCTCGCCGATTGCCGACACGAATCCGGCGACAGGGCCCGCGGATGGCACCGCCGCAACGGCCGATACCAGCAACCTCGACAACACAGCGTCCTTCACGTCGCGGACCTACGAGTTCGTCGCTCACGCCGAGGGCTACGGACACCTGCGCTTCCGAGCCGAGCTGAAGCCGGGCCAGTCGCGGATGATCATGCTGCACTTCGCGACGAACTGGGCCTCGAAGCACAAGGGCGCTGTCGCGACGGGCGAGGGAACGCGGCTCGACGCGCTGATCGACGACACCGAGAACTCGAACTGGGAGTTCAGCGGGCGTCCGGTCAACGTCGCGCCGCATCCGACGGTCACCGTCGCTCTCGCTCCGGGGAAGCGCAAGATCGACCGCGCGAACGTCAGTGCCTACCTGTTCCCGACGGTGGGCAACGACGAGATGGCGAGTGCGACGCAGAACCGGTTCACGGCGCTGCGTCAGTTCGAGCTCCGGACCTGCCGGGCCGGGGAGGACAGCGGGAACCCGACGTGCGACGGGGCGAATGCAGCCGGCTGGGAGCCGATCTACCGCAGCTCGGAGAGCTTCTTCCCGGGCGACACGCCGCGGCCGGTCGCGCCCGAGCTACTTCTGCGAGGGTTCGACTTCGGCTCCGAGTGGGCGACGCACGTGCAGTTCGTCGTCCTCGACAACCAGTGCACCGGCAACACCGCCTTCCAAGGCGAGCAGGACAATGACCCGGTGATGGTCACCGATTGCCGGACCGGGTCGCCGCACAACCTCGTGAACTTCCCGCCTCGGGCGAACGATGTCCGGGCGGCGGAGCTCCAGGTGTACTCGAGCGAGCACCACGTCTCGGGCGCGGAGCCGGCGGAGGACGGCGACGAATAGTCGTCGCTGAACCATGATCGAGAGAGGCCCGGCAGACGCCGGGCCTCTCTCCATTCCGTTAGGCGGTCGCCTTGGCGCGCGCCTGCTTGCGCGCGTGCTGCTTGATGAAGGCCTCGACGCCGTCGAACGCGTCGTCGTCGTCGATCTGCTTCGGCGGCGACTTCATCAGGTAGGCGCTCGGCGCCTCGAGCGCGCCGCCGATCCCGTTGTTCAGGCGCCAGCTTCGCGAGCCGGACGGCGTCGATCACGATCCCGGCCGAGTTGGGCGAGTCCCAGACCTCGAGCTTGAGCTCGACGTTGAGCGGCACGTTGCCGAAGCTCGAGCCCTCCATCCGGACGTACGCCCACTTGCGGTCGGTCAGCCACGGCACGTAGTCCGACGGCCCGACGTGGACGTTCTTCTCGCCCATGTCGTAGCTCAGCACCGAGGTGACGGCGTTCGTCTTCGAGATCTTCTTGGACTCGAGCCGCTCCCGCTCCAGCATGTTCAGGAAGTCGGAGTTGCCGCCCACGTTCAGCTGCATCGTCCGGTCGAGCTTGACGCCGCGGTCGCGGAAGATCTGCGTCAGCGCGCGGTGCGTGATCGTCGCGCCGACCTGCGACTTGATGTCGTCGCCGATGATCGGCAGGCCGCGGTCCTCGAAGCGCTTGCGGAAGTAGCCGCCCTTCGCGATGAAGACCGGCATGCAGTTCACCATCGCGCAGCCCGCCTGCAGGATCTGCTCCGTGTACCACTTCGTCGCCTCTTCCGACCCGACGGGGAGGTAGTTGACGACGACGTCCGTGCCCGTCTCCTGGAGGATCCGCACGACATCGTCCGTGTCGCCCGGCGCCTTCTCGACGACCTCCGAGATGTACTTGCCGAGCCCGTCGTGCGTCATCCCGCGCGAGACCTTGACGCCGGTCTTCGGCACCTCGGCGAACTTGTACGTGTCGTTCGGGTGCGCCCAGATCGCCTCGGAGAGGTCCTTGCCGACCTTGTCGGTCGTGACGTCGAACGCGGCCGTGAACTCGATATCGCGGACGTGATAGCCGCCCAGGTCGACATGCATCAGGCCGGGAACGAACTCGTCCGCCGGCGCGTCCTTGTAGAACTCCACGCCCTGGAGCAGGGAGTTGGCGCAGTTGCCGACGCCGATGATCGCCACGCGCACCTTGTCTTCGCTGCGCGGAGCCTTGCCGTTCGTTGCTGCCATTGGTCGGGTGCTCCCCTCTCCGGCCGCGCCAGGAAGGCCTTCGGCCAGGATCTCGTTGATGAGCTCGTTGGTGTTCGCGCCTCGGTCTGCGGCGCGCTGCTGGAGCCGGTCCTTGAGGTCGGCGGGCATGCGGAGCAGGACGTCGCCTTCGCCCTTCGGCGGCGCGCCCTTTCGTCCACTGGGCTGGAAGGGGACGGCGAAGCGCGAGGCCAGGATCCCGACTGCCACGTCGTTCAAGTTGCTCCCACGGTCGGCAACCTCGGCCGCCAGTCGCGCCTTCAGCTCGCCCGGCATCCGAACGAGCACATCCTTCCTGCTAGCACTCAAGTGCTAGCAGGATAGCTCAGTTCTGCCTCAGCTGCCTACGGACGTGCAGGACGCGCTGGACGACCGTGATCCACGCGGTCACGTTCAGCAGGTAGACCGCCCAGGGAAGCAGCCCCCACGGCGCGAGGAAGAGACCGGTGACGATCACGACGACTCGCTCGGCGCGGCTCCCGAGCCCGACGTCGCCTTTCAGTCCGAGCGCTTCGGCGCGGGCCCGCGTGTAGCTGACGAGGAACGACGCGGTCATCGCGGCGAAGGCCGCGCCCAGCGCCCACTCGTTCCCGTCCCGCGAGAACACGAGCGCGATCGAACCGAGCATGGCCGCCTCGCCGATCCGGTCGGTCGTCGAGTCGAGGAAGGCGCCGAACGGCGTGCCGCGGCCGCTCTGCCGCGCCAGCGCGCCGTCGAGGACGTCGAGCAACGAGCCGGCCCAGAAGAGGATCGCGCCGGTCCAGAACCAGAGGATCTCGTTGCGGTACTCGAAGTAGACGGCGACCGCCGCCGAGAAGCAGATCGTGAGGCCGAGCGCCGTCAGCGCATCCGGCGTCACCCGGGTGCGGGCGAGCCCGCGCATCGAGCGGGACGCCAAGCGGCGGACGCCTGTCGTGTAGCCCTCCTTGACGCGCAGGAGCGCGCTCTCGCGCGTCACGCCTAGGTCGCTGCGGCTGGTCTTCGCCGGGCGAAGAAGCGGCGCACCTCGGCCCGGTAGACAATCGGCGCGGCGACGCCGGCGACGAGGATGCCCGCTGCGATGTCGAGCCAGAAGTGGTTGCCGGTCGCCATCACCGAGATCCAGACCCAGACCGGCCAGGCGAGCCAGATCGCCTTCATGATCCACGACCGCACGAAGAAGGCGAGCGCGATCCCGACGATCAGCGCATCCGCCGAGTGGAGGCTCGGCATCGCGGCGTAGGGATTCGAGGCGAGCTGGACGAAGCTGGAGCCGTGGTTCGGCGCGCCGAGCGCGGCCAGCGTGTCGGAGAACCCGAACTCGGGCAGCATCCTCGGCGGCGCGGTGGGCAGGAGCACGTAGCCGAGCAGGCCGATCACGTTCGTGAGGATGAGGACGTTGCGGAACCGGATGAACGATTCGTGCCGGCGGAGGTAGACCCAGAGCAGCGCGATGCCGACGACGGCGAACTGGGAGAGCCAGTACGTCCATTGCATGGAGACCGCGACCGAGTACGAGGACTCGGCCCAACTCTGGAGCGAGAGCTCCCAGAGACCGGTCGCGCGCCGCTCGAAGTCGACGATCCCGCGGGCGTTGTCGAACGCGGCCCGGTCGTCCCGGTCCGCAATGCCCCGCGCAATCTGGTAGGCGAATACGAACCCGAACCAGATCAGGAGCTGGCGGAAGAGATCGAGCCATCCGCGGGGGAGCTGACGGCTGACGGCTGCGGCAGCGGAGGTCAAGTGGGCAAGTTTACTCTCGCTCGCGGAGGTCCCGAAAGCACAGAGCTGGAGTCGATGACGGAGTTCTCACGCCAAGCGATACGCCAAAGCGGCTACCTGCGCGTGGGATTCGCCGACCGGTACGACGCCTTCAGGCCTGCACCGCCGGCGATCCTCTTGGATGCGCTGGCGCGCTACGCGGGCCGTCCGCCGATCGCTCGGGTGGTCGATCTGGGAAGCGGTACGGGGCTCTCGACGAGAGCTTGGGCGGAGCGCGCGGACGAGGTCGTCGGGATCGAGCCGAACCCGGAGATGCGCGCAGCGGCGGAGCGGAGGACCGAGCAGGCGAACGTCCGCTACGTGGACGCCTTCGCGAGCGACACCGGGCTCGAGGCGGGGAGCGCCGACGTCGTCACCGCCTCGCAGTCCTTCCACTGGATGGAGCGCGAGCCCGTGCTCGCCGAGGTGGCCCGCATCCTCCGACCGGGCGGAGTCTTCGCGGCCTACGACTATGACTTCCCCGCCCTGATCCATCCCGAGGTCGACGCGGAATTCGTGGCGCATCTCGCGCTCCGCGAGAAGTACAGGGACGAGCACAAGGTCGCGGCCGGCTGGACGCGACGGGCGAAGGCGGGACACCTCGACGCTATTCGCGAAAGCGGCCTCTTCGCCTTCACGCGCGAGTTCGTCGTGCACGACGAACTCGAGGCCGGAGCGGAGGAGATCATCGGGTTCGCGCGGAGCCTCGGCCTCGTGCCCGAGCTGCTCTCGCTCGGGGTCTCCGAGGACGACCTGGGCCTCACCGCGCTCGAGGAGACGACGCGCCGCATCGTCGGCGATCGCCGGGTGCCGAGTCTCTGGGGCTACCGGGTACGCATCGGCGTCCGTTAGCCGCCGATCTGGGACATCGACCGCGACGCCCGGACGAAGCCGGGATCGTTGATCCGGTGCTTCAGCTCCTTGTGCTTGACGGCCCAGCGGATCAGCCCGGCGATTTCCTCGTCGCTCGCGCCGTCGCGGAGCGGCGTCTTCAGATCCCACTCACGGCGTGAGAAGAGGCAGGTTCTGAGCTGGCCGTCCGCCGTCAGCCGGATCCGGTCGCACGACGAGCAGAACGGCTCTGACACGGGGTTGACGAACCCGATCTCGCCCTCGCCGTCCGCGAAGCGGAACCGGCGCGCCGTGGACGATGCCTTCGCGGGGATCTCTTCGAGCGGCCAGCGCTCCTCGATCAGCGCCCGGATCTCCGCGCCGGTAAGGACGTCGTCGCCGGCCCACCGCTCCTCGGCGTCGAGCGGCATGAACTCGATGAACCGGACGACGTACGGCTTGCGGCGCGCGAGCTCCGCGAGCGCCGGCACCTCCTCCTCGGTGAAGCCGCGGATCGCGACGCAGTTGACCTTGATCGGCCGCAGCTCGGGATGCGCCTCGGCCGCCTCGAGCCCGGCGAGCACCCGGTCGAGCGCGTCGCGCCTCGTGATCTCGGCGAACCGAACATGGGAGAGCGAGTCGAGCGAGACGTTCAGGCGCTGAAGCCCGGCCTCGACGAGCGGGCCGGCGAACCGGTCGAGCAGCACGCCGTTCGTCGTCAGCGAGAGGTCGTTCACGCCTGGGATCGCCGACAGCATCGAGACGAGCACGGGCATGTCCCGTCGGGCAAGCGGCTCGCCGCCTGTCAGCCGCACTTCGTCCACGCCCATACGAGCGAGCACCGTCACCACGCGCGAGAGCTCCTCGAAGGTCAGCAGCTCGTCGCGGCCGAGCCACTCGAGCCCCTCGGCCGGCATGCAGTAGCGGCAGCGGAAGTTGCACTTGTCCGTCACCGACACCCGGACGCTCTTGATCTCCCGCCCCCAGCCGTCGGTGAGCGAATCCATACGACAGAGCCTAGCGCCAACTCTTACGGTTCCCGTCGCAAGTCTGCGGCTCCAGGGGGAACGGGAGACGTGAGGCCGGACGACGAGGATGCGCCGGCTCACGAGCTCCCGCACGGCGAGGGCGCCGCGGCCGGCGCCCTCACCGTTTCGGACTCGGCTCCGCGGGACACCTCCAGGGAAAGCGACGCCAAGGAGGCCGAGATGAGCGAGCACGACACCGAAGGCCCGCGCGAGAGAGCCCAACCCGACCCAGGAGTCGATCGACCGCGAGGGCGCAAGCGACGAGCCGGCCGACGTCGGCGGCTGGGAGGACAACGAGCCGAGCACGCACGCCGGCGAAGGCGGCCAGACCGACGACGTCGCCTAGCTCGCCTCGAGCACCAAGTAACAGTCTGTTACTTGCCTCCAGAGCCCGCGCCCGAACGGGCCTCCCGGGGCTAGTAACAGTCTGTTACTAGCCGATCCGGGCGCCTAGGATCTCTGCGTGGCGACCGCCGCGCTGATCCTCGTCACGGCGGTCTGGGGAGTCACCTTCGTCCAGGTCAAGGACGCCGTGGAGCTGTACCCGCTCCTCGCGTTCCTGGCCGTCCGCTATCTGATCGCGACGGCGTCGCTCGCGCCCGTCGCGGTTCTGCGCCTTCGCACCTTGGGCAGGGAAGGGCTCGTCGCCGGAGGCTTCCTCGGCGTTCTGGTCGCAATCGGGATCGGGCTGCAAACGGCCGGCCTCGAGCGGACGACGGTGACCAACACGGGATTCATCACCGGCCTCTACGTGCTCTTCACGCCGCTCCTCGCACTGGCGCTCTTCAGGACGCCGATCCCGCGGCAGCTCTGGCTCGCCGTCGGACTTGCCCTGGTCGGTCTCGCGTTGCTCTCGGGCGTCCCCGAGGGGTCTGCGACGGGCGACCTGCTCGTTCTCGCGAGCACGGTCGCGCAGGCGCTCCAGATCGTGATGGTCGAGCGGTACGCGAACCGCTTCGACGTCTTCGCGCTCACGTTCGTGCAGGTCGCGGCTGCGGGCGTCGCGTTCCTTGCGATCGCCGGCGCGGCGGGCGACCTCTCGGTCCCGCGGGGGACGACGGTCTGGGCGGCGCTGCTCGTCACCGGCTTGTTCGCGGTCGCCTTCGCCCTCGTCGTCCAGGTCTGGGCCCAGCGCCGCGTCAGCGCCACGCGGATCGCCGTGATCTTCTCGCTGGAGACCGTCTTCGCGGGGCTCTTCGGCTACCTGCTCGCAGGCGACCGGCTGGGCGCGATCGGCTTCGCCGGCTGCGCCGTGATCTTCAGCGGGATCCTGATCGCCGAGCCCGCCGCGGAGTCCGCCCTCAGGCGGTTGGTCCGACGCCCCGCGCCCGAGCCCGGGCTTCGACCTCCCGGATGAACGGTGTCTTCAGCTCGGTGTAGACCTCGCGCGAGTGGCCCTCCGAGGCGAGCCGCCGCTTGAACTCGTCGTAGCGCCGGCGCTCCTCGGCGTCTGTGCGCAGCGCGTCCCTGAAGGTCAGCTGCCGCTGCCAGTGTTGGCCGCCGTGCTCGACGACATGGACGTGATGGGTGTGTGGCTCCTTGCGGAAGAACAGCCGCCCGGAGAGACCGTATTCGCCGAGGAACTCGTAGCCGAGCGCCTCCATCGACTCGACCTGCTCCTTCGAGAGCTCGAGCTCGGGGACGCCCACGAGCACGTCGACGATCGGCTTCGCGCAGATCTCGGGCACCGAGGTCGAGCCGATGTGCTCGATCCCGAGCGCCTTGCCGTCGAAGACGCCCGCCAGCCGGTCGCGCTCCTGCTCGAAGAGCTTGGCCCAGCTCGGATCGTGCTCGACGAGCTCTACCAGGTCAGAACTGCCACTCACCGTTTTCTTGAACGGTCTCGCCGTCGCACTCGATGCGGCCGCCGTTGCGTAGGTCCTTGACCATGTCCCAGTGGATGGCGCTCACGTTCTTGCCGCCGATCGTGGGCAGGCCGGCGCCGACAGCGAGGTGGATGGTGCCGTACATCTTCTCGTCGAAGAGCGTGTTCTTCATGTAGCGCTGAATGCCGGGGTTGCAGCCGATCCCGTACTCGCCGAGGATCCGCGCGCCCTCGTCGCGGTCGAGCTTCGAGAGCAGCGCCTCCTCGTTCGATGTGGCCGAGGCCTCGACCACCTTGCCGCCCTCGTAGCGCATCCGCACGCCCTCGACGAGGTCCGGCTCCTGGTACGCCGGGTACTCGACGAAGCTGACGACCCCCTCGGTCGACTCCTCGACCGGGCTGTAGAAGACCTCGCCGCCGGGCATGTTCGCGTGGCCGTCGTCGACCTCGCCCTCCCGGCCCTCGAGGCTGAAGCGGAGATCGGTCTCGGCACCCACGATTCGAACCTCATCGGCCTGATCGAAGCGATCCTTGATCCTTTTCATCTTCTCGCCCTCGGCGTCCCAGTCGAGCAGGACGGCTCCGTAGAGAAAGTCCTCGAACTGCTCGTTCGTCAGACCCGCCTCCTGCGCGAGGGAGGGGGAGGGGAAGCGGCAGGTCACCCAGGGGATCTCCATCCGCAGCCGCCGCTGGAGGAAGGCGGCGTGCGCCTTGTTGACCGCCTCGCGCTTCTCCGCCGGGACGTCGGCGCCCGCGCGCGGGTTCTCCGGCGCGCCGAGCAGCATCCACGCGTCGACGTTGTCCCAGACGTGCTGGTCGACGGGGGCGACCTTCTCGATGGTCTCGAGCGGCGCCTCCTTCGCCCAGGTCCAGCTGAACGGGAGCTGCTCCATCGCGTAGCTGAAGCGGACGATCGGGTACGCCCCGCGGCGCCCGATCAGGCGGACCACCTCCTCGAGCAACGGCCTCGCCGCCGGCTGCGAGATGACCATGACCTGCCACTCCGGCTGGACCCCGATCGACCGCTCGACGAGCAGCCGTGCATATTCCTGGACGCGCGGATCAGCCACGAGCGCGGCACACCCTACCGACGACGCCCGCCTCGTTCGGGGGATTACGCGGGGACTGGCGGCGAGGAGCGCTTCCGCGCGCTCGCGCAGCTCGGCGCTCGGTCAGCGTGGGGAAGACCCGTCTGCACGCCAACGCCCTGCTACGATCCCGCTTAGATTTCTTTCGTTGTAGACGCTAAATCTTGGAGGTACGCACGAACATGGCAAAGACGATCGGTATCGATCTCGGCACGACGAACTCCTGCATGGCGGTGTTGGAGGGCGGTGAGCCGACCGTCGTCCCGAACGCCGAGGGTGGGCGCACGACGCCGTCCGTCGTTGCGTTCACGGGCGACGGCGAGCGGCTCGTCGGCCCGCCGGCCAAGCGCCAGCAGGTCACGAATCCCCAGAACACGATCTTCTCGATCAAGCGCTTCATGGGGCGTAAGCACGACGAGGTCTCGGAGGAGATGACGATCGTCCCGTACGAGGTCGTCAAGGGCCCGAACGGCGACGTTCGCGTCGAGGCCGGCGACAAGGAGTACGCGCCGCCGGAGATCTCCGCGATGATCCTCCAGAAGCTGAAGGCCGACGCCGAGGCCTACCTCGGCGAGGCGGTGACCGACGCCGTCATCACCGTCCCGGCCTACTTCAACAACGCGCAGCGCGAGGCGACGAAGGACGCCGGCAAGATCGCCGGCCTCAACGTCGTCCGCATCATCAACGAGCCGACCGCGGCCGCACTCGCCTACGGGCTCGAGAAGGAGGAGGAGCAGACCGTGCTCGTCTTCGACCTCGGCGGCGGGACCTTCGACGTCTCGGTTCTCGAGCTCGCAGAGGGCTTCTTCCAGGTCAAGTCGACCGCAGGTGACAACCACCTCGGCGGCGACAACTTCGACAAGGCCGTCGTCGACTGGATGGTCGCCGAGTTCAAGAAGGACCAGGGGATCGACCTCGCCGCCGACAAGATGGCGCTCCAGCGGCTCTACGAGGCCGCGGAGAAGGCGAAGATCGAGCTCTCGTCCACGATGACGACGCAGATCAACCTCCCGTTCGTCACCGCGACGCAGGAGGGCCCGAAGCACCTCGACCTCCAGCTCACCCGCGCGAAGCTGAACGAGCTGACCGCGGACCTGCTCGAGCGGACGGTCGGCCCGACCAAGCAGTCCCTCTCCGATGCGGGCCTGGAGGCGAAGGACATCAACCACGTCGTCCTCGTCGGCGGCATGACGCGCATGCCGGCGGTGGTCGAGAAGGTCAAGGAGCTGACGGGCAAGGACCCGCACAAGGGCGTGAACCCGGACGAGGTCGTCGCCGTCGGCGCGGCCATCCAGGGCGGCGTCCTCAAGGGTGAGGTCAAGGACATCCTCCTGCTCGACGTCACTCCGCTCTCCCTCGGCATCGAGACGAAGGGCGGCGTGTTCACCCGCCTGATCGAGCGGAACACGACGATCCCGACCAAGAAGGCGGAGACGTTCACGACCGCCGAGGACAACCAGCCCTCGGTCGAGGTGCACGTCCTCCAGGGCGAGTCCGAGATGGCGCTCTACAACAAGACGCTCGGCAAGTTCCAGCTCGTCGGCATCCCGCCGGCGATGCGGGGCATGCCGCAGATCGAGGTCGCCTTCGACATCGACGCGAACGGGATCATCCACGTGACGGCCAAGGACCTCGGCACCGGCAACGAGCAGCAGATCCGGATCGAGGGCGGCTCGGGCCTCAAGGAGGACGAGGTCCAGCAGATGATCAAGGACGCGGAGGCGCACGCCGACGAGGCGCACAAGCTCCGCGAGCTCGCCGACGCGCGGAACATGGCCGAGTCGCTCGCGTACCAGACGGAGCGCACGCTCAAGGAGCACCGCGACAAGCTCGACGAGTCCGACGCCTCGACGATCGAGGGCCGGATCATGGAGCTCCGCGGCGTCCTCGAGAGCCAGGATCCGAACGAGATCCGGCAGAAGACCGAGGCGCTCCAGGAGGCCTCGCAGAAGCTGGCCGAGGCGATCTATGCCCAGGCGACCGCCCAGCAGGCGGCGTCGGCGCCGGCCGGCGACGGAGCTCCGAGCTCCGACGACGAGGTCGTCGAGGAGGCCGACTACGAGGTCATCGACGAGGAAGAGGCCAAGACGTCGTAATGGCTGACGAGGTCAGAACAGACGAGGAGCAGGCCGACAAGCCGCAGGCGCAGTCCCTCCGCGATAGCGGACAGGTGGAGGGGGTCCGGGGGAACCGGGAGATGCCCCCGGCGCCAGCCGCCGAGCACGACGAGGTCGAGACGCTCCAGCGGGAGCGCGACGAGCTCGTCGACACCCTCCAGCGCGTCCAGGCCGACTTCGAGAACTTCCGCAAGCGGGCGGCGCGTGACCAGGCGAGCCTGGTCACGCGGGCCAACGAGCGGCTCGTGAAGGAGCTGCTGCCGGTGCTCGACGACCTCGAGCGGGCGCTCGAGGCGGCCGAGGCGCACGAGGAGGCCAAGCTCGAGGAGGGCGTGGCACTCGTGGCCCGGTCCTTCGCGGACGTGCTTCGCAAGGAGGGCCTCGAGGAGGTCGAGACGGAAGGCAAGTTCGACCCGCACGTCCACGAGGCTCTGCTCTCCCAGCCGTCCGAGGCCGAAGAGGGCGCCGTGGTCGAGGTGATCCAGAAGGGCTACCGGCTCGGCGACCGCGTGCTGAGGCCGGCCAGAGTGGTGATTGCTGCGCCGAAGGCGCCACTCGAGGACGCGTAGCGTTGGCGACGGCGGCTAAGGACCTCTACTCGGTCCTCGGCGTCCCGAAGGGCGCCTCGGCCGACGAGATCAAGAAGGCCTACCGGAAGCTCGCCCGCGAGTGCCATCCGGACCGAAACCCGGGCGACGCCGGGGCCGAGGAGCGCTTCAAGGAAGTGCAGACGGCCTATGACATCCTCGCCGATCCCGAGAAGCGGAAGGCCTACGACCAGTTCGGCTCCGGCGACGGCCGGCGTGGGTTCGACCCGCGCGGAGGCGGCGGCTTCGACTTCGACATCGGCGACCTCGGCGATCTCTTCGGCGGCATCTTCGGCCGCGGCGCCGGCAGGCAGCAGTCGCGCGCCCAGCGCGGGGCCGACCTCGAGGCGCACGTCAACCTCTCGTTCGAGGACTCGCTGAAGGGCGTCGAGACGAAGATCCCCGTCGAGGCCGAGACCGCCTGCCGCGACTGCGGCGGGTCGGGCGCCAGGCCCGGCACCTCTCCGAAGGTCTGCCCCGAGTGCCGCGGCCGGGGCGTCACGTCCGAGAGCCAGGGGCTCTTCGCGCTCTCCCAGCCCTGCCCGCGGTGTCGCGGGAACGGGACGGTCATCGAAGACCCTTGTCCGTCCTGTCGCGGCTCGGGCCGCGAGCGGCGGACCAAGCGCTACACGGTCAAGATCCCGGCCGGGGTCAAGGACGGCACCCGGATCCGCCTGAAGGGCAAGGGGGAGCCGGGCTTCGCCGGCGGCCCGGCCGGCGACCTCCATGTCGTCACGCGCGTCGCAGAGTCGCCGATCTACCAGCGGCGCGGGGCTGATCTCGTGGTGGAGGTGCCGGTGACGCTCGCCGACGCCGCGCTCGGGACGGAGGTCGAAGTGCCGACGCCGGAGGGTGCCGTGTCACTGAAGGTCCCGGCCGGCTCGGAGCACGGGAAGCTCCTGCGGATCAAGGGCCGGGGCGCCCCGAAGCTGAAGGGCGGCAAGGGCGACGTCCTCGCCCGCCTCAAGCTCGAGGTGCCCAAGAAGCTCAACAAGAAGCAGCGCGAGCTCTACGAGCAGCTGAGGAAGGTCTCGTGAGCGGCATCCGAACCAGGTGGCTCGGAGCCGCCGTTGTGGTGAGCCTTGCGCTCGGCCTTCTTTCGCTCGGCCTCTGGGAGGCATTCGGAGACCCGTCCGAGTCCTCCGGCGAGTCCAACTGGGCCGACGACACCTTCGGGTTCGCCGCGTTCCTCTTCCTCTTCCTCACGTTCGTCGTAGGAGCAGTTTGGGTGGGCCGGGCGCTCGTGCGCCTCCTACGCCCAGCTCGGAGGCGGCAGTAATGGACGACCGCGGTCGCTACATGATCAGCGTCGCCGCCGACCTCGTCGGCATGCACCCCCAGACCCTGCGCATGTACGAGCAGAAGGGGCTCGTGCGCCCGAAGCGCACGGCCGGGAATACGCGCCTCTACTCGGAGTTGGACGTCGAGCGGCTGCGTCTGATCCAGCGGCTGACGACCGAGCTCGGGCTGAATCTCGCCGGGGTCGAGATGGTGCTCCGGCTCGAGGACCAGCTCCAGAGGGTGCAGCGCCGGATGGACCGGATGGAGCGCGAGCTGCGCGAACAGATGCGCGACGTCGAGCGGCAGTACAAGCGGGAGCTCGTGCTCTGGCAGGAGCCGACCTTGCCCGAGAGGAGACGCGCGTAGTGGACTTCAACAAGCTGACCCTCAAGAGCCAGGAGGCCGTCGGCGCGGCGCAGGAGCTCGCGCGCCGGACCGGGAATCCCGAGGTGTATCCCGAGCACCTGACGCTTGCGCTGCTCGACCAGGAGCTGCCGCAGCAGCTCGTCCCCGACGCGGCAGAGCTGCGCGCACAGGCCGAGACGACGCTGCGCGGCAAGCCCGCCGTCCAGGGCGGCGCCCAGCAGCCCCAGGTCTCGAAGGCGTTCTCGCGCGTCCTCGACCAGGCGTTCGACGAGGCGCGCAAGCTCGACGACGAGTACGTCTCGACCGAGCACCTCCTGCTCGCGCTCGACGTCGTCCCACGAGACCAGCTCCTCGCCAAGCTCCAGCAGGTGCGCGGCGGCCAGCGCGTCACGACCCAGGATCCCGAAGGCACCTACCAGGCGCTCGAGAAGTTCGGCCGCGACCTGACCGAGCTCGCCGAACGGGGCAAGCTCGACCCGGTCATCGGCCGCGACGAGGAGATCCGCCGGGTGATCCAGGTCCTCTCGCGTAGGACGAAGAACAACCCGGTACTGATCGGCGACCCCGGCGTCGGCAAGACCGCGATCGCCGAGGGTCTCGCCCAGCGGATCGTCGCCGGCGACGTCCCGGAAGGACTGAAGGGCAAGCGGGTCTGGGCGCTCGACATCGGCTCGCTCCTCGCCGGCTCGAAGTACCGCGGCGAGTTCGAGGAGCGGCTGAAGGCCGTCCTGACCGAGATCCAGAGCTCGGAGGGCCAGATCGTCCTCTTCATCGACGAGCTGCACACCATCGTCGGCGCCGGCGCGGCCGAGGGCGCCGTGGACGCCGCGAACATGCTCAAGCCGATGCTGGCCCGCGGGGAGCTGCGCGCGATCGGCGCGACAACGCTGGACGAGTACCGCAAGCACGTCGAGAAAGACGCTGCGCTCGAGCGCCGCTTCCAGCCGGTGTTCGTCGGCGAGCCGTCCGTCGCCGACACGATCGCGATCCTGCGCGGGCTCAAGGAGCGCTACGAGGCGCACCACGGCGTCCGGATCCGGGACGCCGCGCTCGTCGCTGCCGCAGTGCTCTCCGACAGGTACATCTCCGACCGGCAGCTTCCCGACAAGGCGATCGACCTCGTGGACGAGTCGGGCTCTCGCCTTCGGATGGAGATCGACTCCTCGCCGATCGAGCTGGACGAGGCCGAGCGCCGAGTGCGCCAGCTCGAGATCGAGCTCGCGGCGATGGGCAAGGAGAGCGAGGAGGTGCGTGAGCCGGTCGAGCGCGACCTCGCCGAGGCGAAGGAGCGAAGGAACGAACTGGCCGCCCGCTGGTCGACCGAGAAGGAGGCGCTTCAGCGAGTCGCCGAGATCAAGCGGCAGATCGACGAGCTCCGCATGGAGTTCGAGCGCGCGGAGCGGGAGGGCGACTTCAACCGCGCCGCGGAGATCCGCCACGGCGAGCTACCCCAGCTCGAGGCCGAGCTGGACCGGAGCGACGGCGCGGTCGTCGAGAGCCCGATGGTCAAGGAGGAGGTCGACGAGGACGACGTCGCCGCCGTGGTCGCGCGCTGGACGGGCATCCCGGTCGACAAGCTGCTCGAGGGCGAGACCGAGAAGCTGATCCACATGGAGGAGCGCCTCCACGAGCGCGTCGTCGGCCAGGACGAGGCCGTCTCGGCGGTGGCCAACGCACTCCGCCGGGCCCGCTCAGGCCTGCAGGACCCCGACCGCCCGATCGGCTCGTTCGTCTTCCTCGGCCCGACCGGCGTCGGCAAGACCGAGCTCGCCCGAGCGCTCGCCGAGTTCATGTTCGACGACGAGCGGGCGACGATCCGTCTGGACATGTCCGAGTACCAGGAGCGCCACACGGTGGCGCGGCTGATCGGCGCCCCGCCGGGCTACGTCGGCTACGACGAGGGCGGCCAGCTGACCGAGGCCGTGCGCCGGCGCCCGTACTCGGTCGTCCTCCTCGACGAGATCGAGAAGGCGCACATGGAGGTCTTCGACGTCCTGCTCCAGATCCTCGACGACGGCCGCCTGACCGACGGCCAGGGCCGCACCGTCGACTTCCGCAACACGGTGATCATCATGACCTCGAACCTGCGCATCGGCCGAGGCGATGCGCGAGTTCTTCCGGCCGGAGTTCCTGAACCGGATCGACGAGGTCGTCGAGTTCCACCCGCTGAGCCGCGAGCAGCTCGGCGAGATCGTCGAGCTGCAGCTGCGGCGCCTGCGCGACCGGCTCGCGGAGCGTGGTCTCGGCCTCGAGCTCACGGACGCCGCGAAGGAGCTGGTCACCGAGGCCGGCTGGGACCCGACCTACGGCGCCAGGCCGCTCAAGCGCGCGTTGCAGCGGCTCGTCGAGAATCCGCTCGCACTGCGGCTCCTCGAGGGCGAGTTCGCCGAGGGCGACACGGTTCGGGTTGACGTCGATGACGGCGAGCTCGTCTTCGAGAAGGCCGCGGACGCCGAGCACGCTGCCTGAAGACGCTTGTAATTCCGCCGCGCGCTCTTAAGCTCAGAAGGTGAGGCCGTGGGTCGTTGTCCTCTTCGGGGTTGGAGCGCTGCTCTGTCCGGCGCTCCTCCTGGCTGCGCGTGGGGATCTCGACCCGACGTTCGGCTCGGGTGGCAAGGTCACGACCGATTTCGGCGGCAACGAGATGGGCTGGGCGATCGCGGCGCAGCGCGACGGCAAGGTCGTCGTCGCCGGCGACCGCTTCGACGTTGGCCCAAGCGACGACTTCGTCCTCGCCCGATACACGGTCAGGGGCGCCCTCGACCCCAGCTTCGACGGCGACGGCAAGGTCACGACCGACTTCAACGACCACTTCAGCGGCGCCTTCGGGGTCGCCGTCCAGGCCGACGGCAAGATCGTCGCTGCAGGTTACGGTTTCGGCCCGACCGGGCCTCAGGACTTCGCGGTGGCGCGGTACAACCCTGACGGGAGCCTCGACCAGAGCTTCGGCACCGGCGGACGCGTGCTGACGACATTCGCGCCGAACAGCATCGACGGCGGCGGAGCGCTCGCAATCCAGCCCGACGGCAAGATCCTCGTCGGCGGCCGCACTCGCAGTGGCCCAACCGCAGATTTCGGGGTCGTGAGATACCTGCCGACCGGGGTCCTCGACTCGAGCTTCGACGGCGACGGCCGAGTGGTCACGGCGATGAGCGCGGAGAACGATCAGGTCTTCGACCTGGCGGTGCAGCCGGACGGGAAGATCGTCGCCGTGGGCGGTGTTCTCGGCTCGTCCTCGTGGCAGCTCGCGGCTGCACGCTACGACGGAAGCGGAGCGCTGGATCCAAGCTTCGACGCGGATGGCATGGTCACCCTGCCTTCGTTTCCCATCGCGGAGCACGTCGTGGTCCAGCGCGACGGGCGTCTGCTCCTGGCCGGAATCGGCGGCGTTGCTCGCCTGAATGCCGCCGGCACCGTCGATTCAGGTTTCGGCGAGGGTGGACGGGGGGCTCGTGCGGAGAATGTGAATCCTCGTTCGATCGCCCTCCAGCCAGATGGCAGGATTCTCGCGATCGGGACGTTCTTCGCAGGCCCGACCTCTGCCGACTTCGCTGTGGCCCGGCTGATGCCGAACGGCCGACTCGACGGGACGTACGGGCGTGGTGGCAGCGTCGTAACCGCCTTCAGCTCGGGCTCCGAGGACCAGGCGCTCGACGGCGTCCTCCTGCCCGACGGAAAGCTCGTCGTCTCGGGGATCACGAGGCCCACGTTCGGCTCGGGCCCATTCGACGTCGCGGTCGCGCGCTACCAGGCGATCCGGTTCTGCATCGCCCCGAAGGTGCGTGGGAAGACGCTGAGAGCCGCTCAGGCGAGCCTGACGAAGGCACTGTGCAGAGTCGGAAAGGTCAAGCGGATGTACTCGGCGAAGGTCAAGGAAGGACGCGTGATCTCGCAGCGCCCGCGTGCTGGCGCCCGGCTTGCCGAGCTCGCCAAGGTCGACCTCGTCGTCAGCCGCGGCCAACGGGGCTAGGCCGCCGCAGCCTTGGCGGCAATGCGCATCTTGCGGCGCTTGGCCGGGAGAACGAACCTCTGGATATGTGGTGGCGCAGGGAAGAACCTGCTCTCGACCGCGAAATGGTCAATGGCATCATTTGGATGCTGATGGAGATCAACTCGAAGCTGGATCGGCTACTAGCCGAGGAGGACGAGGAGCATGGCGAAGAGGATTGAGCCCACTCCAGAGGACTTCGAGCGTGCCGAGGCGTCGATCAAGGACGCGCGACAAAACCTTCTCGAGATTCTGGCGCGCTCCGAGGCGCAGAAGCGACTCGAGCGCGAGCGCCATGAGCGACGGCAGGCTCGGGTCAACCGGCTGACGCTCGGTCTGTTCGGCCGCTAAGTGCCTGAGAAGCGGGCGGCCTCTTCCGAGCCGCCCGTCGCGTCGCCCTCGCTGTAGGAGTGCGCGCCGGCGCCCGCGAGCTTGCCGGCCTCCATGATCAGGTACTCCTCGCGGATCGGGCGGCCGTCGAACCAGCACTCGAGGATCTCGCGCGTTCCCGCCGCGTAGCGGGCCTGGGCGGAAAGGCTCGACCCCGAAATGTGCGGCGTCATCCCCTGGTGCGGCATCGTCCGCCAGGGGTGGTCCTTTGGCGCCGGCTGCGGGAACCAGACGTCGCCTGCATAGCCCGCGAGCTGCCCGCTCTCGCACGCCCGGGCGACCGCGTCCCGGTCACAGATCTTCCCCCGCGCGGTGTTCACGAGATACGCGCCGCGCTTCATCTTCGAGATCAGCTCGTCGTCGAACATGTGCTCGGTCTCGGGGTGCAGCGGCGCGTTGATCGTCACGACGTCGCAGACCGATACGAGCGACTCGACGTCCTCGTGGAACGTGACGCCGAGCTCCTCCTCGACCTCGGTCGGGAGGCGATGGCGGTCGGTGTAGTGGAGCCCGACTTCGAACGGCTTCAGGCGGCGGAGCACCGCCGAGCCGATCCGCCCGGCGGCGACGGTCCCGACCTGCATGCCCTCCAGGTCGTAGGACCGCGACACGCAGTCCGCGATGTTCCAGCCGCCGTCCAGCACCCACTGGTGGGACGGGAGGTAGTTCCGGACGAGCGAGAGGATCAGCATCACGACGTGCTCGGAGACGCTGATGCTGTTCGAGTACGTGACCTCCGCGACCGTGATCCCGTGCTCGGCGGCCGCCTGCAGGTCGACGTGGTCGGACCCGATCCCGGCGGTCACCGCGAGCTTCAGGCTCGGCGCCTTCGCGATGCGCTCCGCGGTCAGGTAGGCGGGCCAGAACGGCTGTGAGATCACGACCTCGGCTTCGGGCAGCTCGCGCTCGAAGAGCGAGTCTGGGCCGTCCTTGTCCGAGGTGACGACGAACCGGTGGCCGCCCTCCTCGAGGAATTTCCTCAGGCCGAGCTCCCCCGAGACGCTCCCGACCAGCTGCCCTCCGTCGAAGTCGAGGCGCGCGGGAGTCGGAGTGGTCTGCCCGTCGTGGTAGCGCTCGATCGTGGGGATGTCGTCACGCGCATACGAGGTCGGATACCCGTCGACCGGGTCGTCGTAGAGCACGCACAGCACGGTCGCCATCGCTAGACCGCCGAGTCCAGGATCTCGGCGTTCTCGCTCTCCGGCGGCCAGCCGTGGATGTAGAGCAGCAGCTCCTCGCCGCCCTCGTTCCGGATCTGGAGCGGCGTCCCCGCCTCGACGTGGATCAGCCCGCCCTGGGGGACCGCGAGCCGCTCGGGTGGGTCGCCCACGTACATCGTCAACGACCCGCGGACGACGACGAAGGTCTCGTCCTGCTTCGGGTGCCGGTGGCGGCGGCCCTTCGCTCCCGGCTCGTAGCGCCAGAGGTTCGCGCGTGCGTTCCGAAGGCCGGCGCGCTCGGTGAGCTGGGCCGTGCGCCGCTCAGGCTCACCCGGCTCGGTCGGACGCGTCTCCCACTCGAGCTCGTCTGGACGGACAGCGCGGTACGCCACCGCGCAAATATACGGCGCTAGCGGAGCGCCCTCCAAGGTGAAGGGCGCTAGCGTTGGCGCGTGCCCGAGCTTCCGCCTCCGTCGTCTCCCGAGACGCGAACCTCCGGGCAGCTCGTCGCCGAGGCGCTGCGCCTCTACGGCCGCCGCTTCTGGGCCGCGCTCGCGCTCGGCGTCGGCCCGCTCGTGGTCGTCCTGACCGTCAACGCGCTTCCCGGCCGGACGGGCCTGATCTTCCTCGCGACGGGCGGGGCGTTCGTGTTCACGGTTTGCTACGTCGCAGCGACGCTGCTCGCCGGCGGGGTCCAGGCAGAGCGGAGGGCGATCCTCACCGCGCTCCCGCTCGGCGTCCTCGTCTTCGCGCCGGTCCCGTTCCTGACGGTCTCGCTGATCTTCCCCGGCCTGATCTGGCTCGCGTTCTTCGGGCTCGCGGTACCGGTGGCGCTGCTCGAGGAGCAGGGACTGCGTCAGTCGATCCGCCGTTCGATCGCGCTGGGCCGCGTGGATTTCGTGCACGCGCTCGGCTCGCTCGCGGCGCTGTTCATCGTCGGCTTCATCAGCGCCATCACGCTCGCGTTCCTGCTCGGCCAGTTCGGCGAGCAAAGCCGGGCGTTCGCCGCTCTGATCCCGCTGGTGCTCGTCTCGCCGCTCCTCTTCCTGGGCTCGGCCCTGTTGTATTTCGACCAGTCGGCGAGACTCGCGAACCCGCAGCGGCCTTAAAGTCCAACAGACCCTCGCCGAAAGGAGCCGCGAATGCCCACCTACATCCTGCTGACCTCTCTGACCGCCCAGGGAGTCCAGACGCTGAAGGCGAACCCGGACCGGCTGAGGGAGGTCAACCGCGACGTCGAGGAGCTCGGCGCGAAGGTGCTCCACCAGTGGGCGACACTGGGGCCTTACGACTTCGTCAACGTCGTCGAGGCTCCCGATGCCGCGACCGTCGCCCGCGTGTCCGTCGCGCTCGGCGCGAGGGGCAGCGCGAAGCTCCAGACGATGACCGCGCTCTCGATCGACGAGTTTCTGGGCGGCATCAGCTAGGCCGTAGTCTCCGCCGGGTGTACCGGCTGACCTTCGGCGAGTTCGTGATCGTCATCGCGCTCGCGGCGGCGGCTTCTCTCGCCGTGTTCGCGCACGCCGACCGCCACGGGAACAAGCACGCGACCGCCTGGGGGATCGCGACGTTTCTCGCGGCGGGGATTGCCGTCCCCCTCTACTTCATCCGGTACTGGCTGCGCTCGCGTCGTCAACGCAGCTGAGCACCGCGTCCCACGCCAGTTCCGACGCCAGGACTCCCAGCGTCATGCTCGTAAGCTCGGGGTTCTCGACCTCGTTCGTCGAAACGGTGTAGAGCACGTCGCCGTCGACGAGCGCGTGGAAGGGCTGGATCGCGCGCGCCATCGACGCGTGCACCTGGGCGCCGACCTGGCGGAGCTCGCGACTGGGGAGCCGCTCGTTCGTGACCACGAGGGTGAGCGTCGTATTGCCAGGCGCCGCCTTCGGGAGTCTCGCCTCGAGGGCTTCGACGAGCGGCGTGCGGAAGTCGCGCTCGGCGTCGTAATGGCCGCGGACGACCGTCCCGTCACGGTCCACGATCGCCCCGAACGCGTTCACGACCGTGAAGACGGCGATCTTCGTCGGCCCGATCTCGCGGAACGCCCCGCCCTGGCCCGAGAACTCGCCCTGCTCGAACGCGAACGTCTTGCCGACGGTCACCGAGCGCCCGGCACCCCGCCGTCCGAGCGGGAAGACGCCCTCCTCGGCGGCCCGCAGCGCCTGCCGCCCCAGCTCGGCGTCCGGGTAGATCGCGTTGTCGCGGCGTCCGAAGTCGTAGACGATCGCGCCGAGGACGAGCTCGACGTCTTCCCAGCCCACCGTGTTGCCGCGCATCGCCATCAGCTCGGCGGCGACTCCGCACGCCGCCTCGAGCCCGTAGAGCGAGCCGCCCGCGAAGCAGACCGCGTGTGCCCACTCGTAGTTGCCGATCGTTCCCGGCGAGCCGCCGCGGATGTCGACCGAGCAGGCGGCGCCGCCCGGCGGCAGGTGGAAGACCGTGCAGCCGGTCGGGCCTTCCTCGTACTCCGCGATGCCCACGCGAAGGCCGGGGAAGTCGAAGCGGAGCTCGTGTTTCATGTCACGTTCACCGCGAGCTCTCCCGCAAGCCCCGCGTTGGCCGCGGCGAGCTCCCTGTTGACCTCGAGCGTTCGGCCGTCGCTTCGCTCATGGAGCCGAGACAGGACGAACGGGGTCACCGCCTGGCCGGCGACCCCCTCGAGCTCGGCCTGCTCGAGCGCCTCCTCGATCAGGTCGTCCACGTCGATGCTCGTGTCGGGCGGCCGCGCGACGAGGACGCCGCAGCCGCCGAGCTCCCAGTGGAGACGCGCGAGGCGCATGGCCTCCTCGGCGTCCTCGACGCGCTCCGTCACCGCCGGCCCGCCGGCCGCGTCGTAGAAGCGGGGCATGGTGTCCGTCCGCCAGCCGAGCACCGGAATGCCGAGAGTCTCCAGCATCTCCGCCGTCGCCTCCACGTCGAGCAGCGATTTCACGCCCGAGCTCACGACGAGCGCCTGGGAGCGCGAGAGCTCCAGCAGGTCGGCGGAGATGTCGAGGCGCCTGCCGCGGTGAACCCCGCCGATCCCGCCGGTGCCCATGAACCGGATGCCGGCCGTGCGACAGACCGCAAGGGTTCCTCCGACAGTCGTGGCGCCGACTTCGTGGCTTGAAACACAAGCCGCCAGGTCGCGTGGGCCGGCCTTTCGCGCCGAGGAATCGAACCGCTCCAGCTCGGACTCGGTCAGGCCGACCCGGATCTCGCCGTCCAGGACGCCGATCGTGGCCGGCACGGCGCCTGCCGCCCGTACGCGCCGCTCGCTCTCCAGCCCGACCGCCACGCCCTCTCCCGGCGGAAAGCCGTGCGCGACGATCGTCGTCTCGAGCGCGACGACGGCGTCGGCTTCTCGAACCTCGTCCGAGATCCGGATCACGGCATCGTCCCGAGCTGGGCGATGCACCGTGCCGCCGCCTCCATCGCGAGCTGGGGACCGCCGACGAGATAGCCGGCGGCAAGCGCGTCGCCCGCGCCGGTCGTGTCGACCACCTCGCCCGGCACCGGAGGTAGGTGCTGCCCGTCCATCGACGCACCGCGCGGGCCGCGCTTGGTGATCCGCAGGTCCGTCGCCACCGGTAGTTCCTCGTGCTCGGCCTCGTTGCCGAAGACGACGTCCGGCTTCATCCGGGCCAGTCGCTCCGCGAGCTGGTCGCGGCCGAACTCCCGGATGAGGTTGACCGACGAGAGGTCGACGCTGATCCGTGCGCCGGCCTCGCGTGCGAGCTGGACGGCCCGCTCGGCCGCCGAGCCGATCGGCTCGCCCATGAGCGAGTACCCGGAGAGGTGGAGCCAGTCCGCCCGGTCGAACCACTCGGGCTCGAGCTCGTCGGGCGCGAGCTCCGGCGCGGCACCCCGGTCCGAGACCATCGTCCGGTTTCCGTCCACGTCGACGAGGGACACGACGACGCCGTTCCGACCGACCGGCGGCGGCCCGAGAACGTCGACCGCGCGACGGAGCAGGTCGGACTCGACGAGCTCGCCGGCGCCGTCCGCGCCGCGCTTGCCGACGAAGCGCGCCTCGGCCCCCAGCGCCGCTGCCCAGGCTGCGACATTCGCGGCCTGGCCCCCGGCTCCGGCCCGTGTCTGCCCGTGCGTGTCGTCACCCTCGGCGAGCGGCCGGTTCAGCTTCACGACGACGTCCAGCAGCAGGTCGCCGAGGGTGCAGATCACCTTCACGCCTAAGATCGTCCCATGGACGCAGAGACCCAGGCGAGGCGTCTGCGCTCCTTTGTGATCGGCGGCCTCGTCGGCGCCTCGGCGGTGCTGGCTGCAGCCCGGCGCCGAAGACGCAGGCGCGACCGGAGGCCGGTCGGTCTCGCCGCCTTCGAGGGAGCTCCGTGTTACCAGGAGACGATGGAGGAGCGGCAGCAGGCGCCCTCCTAGGGCGCAGCTATCCTCTTTCAGGGTGCCGATCTACGAGTACAAGTGCCCGAATGGGCACGTTTTCGAGCTTTTTCACGGCTTCCACGAGCCGGCTCCCGAGGTGTGCTCGACGTGCGGCGAGGGCCCTGTGACCCGCGTGCTGCACCCGGTCGCCGTCCATTTCAAGGGCTCGGGGTTCTACTCCACGGACTACGGGCGCGGCGGCCGCAAGTCGTCCCGCGACGGCGACAAGGCGGACAAGCCGGACTCGGGCGACAAGAAGGAGCCCGAGAAGAAGGCCCCGGCCACCGAGGCCTCCTAGCACTCCTAGGTCAGCGGCGTCCCGCGGAGGCAGCCCGCGCCGGAGATCGGGCTCGGCGGCTGGATCGCCGAGGTCCCGTTGAACATCAGCAGCACCGCCGCGTTGTCGTCCCCGTCGCCGGTGACGCCGAGTCGGCAGTAGATCGTTCGATCCTCCGAGGAGCGGAACCGCAGCCAGGCGAGCTGGAAGAGCTCGTTCGTCGAGAGGTCGGTCGTAAGCGGGCTGACCAGGTCCTCGCCGATGAACGGCAGCCGGAGAAAGGTGCCGAAGCTGACCATCTCGTCGAGGGTGGCCTGGAGGACCTGCTGCTGGCGGCCGACGCGGTTCAGGTCGCTCTCGCTCGGGTCCAGCAGGTTCGTCCTGATCCGTGCGTAGATCTGTGCGTGGCGGCCGTCCAGCTCGTGCCGCCCGCGGCCGAACCTCCAGCCGCCCCAGCGCGCGCAGCGCGCGGCGCTCGGGTACGGACACTCGATCTTGGTCACCGCCGGCTTCCGCACGTCGACCACGACCCCGTCCAGCGCGTCCACGACTTCCCGGAACGCCGTCATGTCCAGGAGGATGATGTGGTTCACCTCGATCCCGAACGCCTCGCGGATCGTCCGGATCGTGAGCGCCGCCCCGCCGTTGGGAAGCGTCGAGTTGATCTTCTCGTGGCCGAAGCCCGGAATCTCGACCTCGAGGTCGCGGGGGATCGAGAGGTAGGTGATCCCGTGGTGGTCGGGGTCGGTTCGGAGGAGCATCAGCGAGTCGGCGAGCCGGTTCCCGCGCCGGGTGGGGTGCGAGGAGTGGTCGCTGCCGACGATCAGCGTCGTGCTCGGCTCCGAGAGCATCCAGCCGTCCACCGGCGTGAGCTGAGCCTTTGCGGGCTCGCCGAGGCGGTCGTTGGCCTCCTCGACGCCGCGGCGCACTGCCAGGTAGCCGGCGACCGTCCAGCCGATCAGCAGGAGGATCAGCCCGACGACAACCAGGGTGATGATCCGTCCCGTGCCGAAGCGACGCGGCTTCTTCGCGGGGCCGGGGCCCGAATAACGGCGCGGTTTCGGCGCTTCGCGGGCCGCCTTCTTCCGCCGCTCGGGCTTCGGAGGTCTGGTGAGGGTCGGCACGCCGCCAGTGGCACGGCCTCCGCGGTAGACGCGGTACGGCTTGTCTTCGCGGGCCATCCGGCGGGGTATCGTAGCCGCCGCTCGTGAGCGCCCCCCGAGCCATCGGCGTCGACTGCGGCGGGACGAAGATCCTGGCCGGCGTCGTCGGTCGCGACGGCACGGTCGACCGGCGTCACACGGTTGCGACTCCGACCTCCTCGGAGGAGGACCTCCTCGAGGCGCTGGAAGGCGTCGTGGAGACCCTGCTGGGAGAGGACGTCGTTGCGATCGGAATGGGGGTCCCGTCCCAGATCGACCAGCGGACCGGGAGGGCCGTCTCCTCCGTCCACGTCCCGCTGAGCGACGTCGACCTTCGCGGCCGGATGCGGGACCGGTTCGGGCTGCCGGTGGGAATCGACAACGACGGGAACGTAGCCGCGATCGCCGAGTGGCAGCTGGGCGCGGGGAAGGGGGCGTCCAACGTGGTGCTGTTGACGCTCGGGACCGGGATCGGAGGAGGGCTGATCCTCGACGGCCGGCCGTTCCGCGGGTCCGTCGGCGGAGGCGCGGAGCTCGGCCACATGGTCCTCGACTACGGCGGCCCGCCGTGTAAGGGCGACTGCACGGGGCACGGCCACTTCGAAGCGTTCGCGGCCGGGTCGGCCGCCAACGCGCTTGCCCGGGCGCGCTTCGGCGAGCACGCCGACGCCCGCCGGCTGGTCGACGCCGCCGAGGGCGGCGATCAAGGAGCGATTTCCGACCTGGCCGAGCTCGGGCACAGGCTCGGAGCCGGCATCGGCTCGCTCGTGAACATCTTCAACCCGGAGCTCGTGATCATCGGCGGCGGCTTCGCCGACGCCGGCGAGCTCATCCTGGGCCCGGCGCGGGAGACACTGGCGGTCGAAGGGCTTCCCCTGCCGCGGGAGGTCGTGCGCATCGTGCTGGCCGAGCTCGGCCACGAGGCGGGGATGGTGGGCGCCGCGCTCGTCGGGTTCGAGACGCTCGACGAATCCACCACCTAGCCGTGCCGCTCGCGGTCTGCGCGACCCCGATCGGCAACCTCGATGACGTCACGCTCCGCGTCCTCGACGAGCTCCGGGCCGCGGACGTCGTCCTGTGCGAGGACACGCGCCACACGCGCGGACTCCTCACCAGGCACGGGATCGAGGCGCGGCTGCTGAGCTACCACGAGCACAACGAGGCGAAGCGCACGGCCGAGGTCCTCCCGCGACTGGCGGCAGGCGAGCGCGTCGCCCTCGTGTCCGATGCGGGGATGCCCGGCATCAGCGATCCGGGCGCGCGGCTGGTCGGTGCCGCGATCGAGGCTGGGATTCCCGTCACGGTGCTGCCCGGTCCTTCCGCGGTCGAGACCGCGGTGGCAGCGAGCGGCTTCGAGGTCGACAGGTATCAGTTCGTTGGCTTCCTGCCGCGCGGTGCAGCGGAGCTTTCGGCGCTGTGGCGAGACTTGGCGCAATGGCGTCACGCTCTTGTCGCATTCGAGTCGCCGAACCGGCTTCCGCGGACGCTGGCGAGCTTGGCGGACGCCCTTCCTGACCGCCCGGTGGCGGTCTGCCGGGAGCTGACGAAGCGCTTTGAGGAGGTCGTGCGCGGGCCCGCCTCGGAGGTCGCAGAACGGCTAGCCGAAGGGGTAAAGGGGGAGATCACGCTCGTGATCGGACCGGCCGCTGTGGAGCCAGGGGTGGACGAGAGCGAGGCTTTGGAGGCCGTCGCCGACCTCGTGCGTGCCGGCTCGTCCCGAAAGGCCGCGGCGGACGCCGTCTCCCGCCTGACAGGCGTGCCCAAGAAGCGGCTCTACGACGCGTCGCTGTAGGCGACCTGGACAACAGCCGAACGCCTTGCTAGCTTCGCCGCCATGTTCACCCGACTGGCAACAGCGCTGGCACTCGTCGCTCTGGCCGTGCCGCCCGCGGGTTCCGCGTGGACCTGGCCGGCGCCCGGCGAGGTCATCCGCGGGTTCGACTACGGCGGCGGTGCGTACACCTCGTCCGGTCATCGCGGGATCGACGTGGCCGGGACACCCGGCTCCGAGGTGCGCGCGCCCGCTGCGGGACGGGTGACGTTCGCCGGCTCGCTGCCGACGAACGGTCGGACGGTGTCGATCCGGACCGAGGACGGCTGGGCGGTGACGCTCACACATCTTGGGTCGGTCACGGTCTCGGCCGGCGACGGCGTGGCGGAGGGCGAGACAGTCGGGACGATCGCCGCCGCCGAGCCTGCCGCGGTTCCGCACGTCCAGCTCGGCACCCGGCGTGCCGACGATCCGCACGGCTACGTGGATCCGTTGACGCTGCTGCCCGCGCGCCAGGCCGCTCCGTCTCCTGCGGTGGTGCCCGCGCCCTCGGCACCTGCCCCGCAGCCGGCGCCCGTGACCGCGGATCCAGCGCCTGCCGAGGCGTTGCCGGCGAACGAGGTCATGCGCGCGACCGCACCCGCCGGTGCGGCGCCTGCGGATCGGTCGCGACCGAGTCGCGAGAGCCGCTCGACGAGCGGAGCGCAGGTGCACCGCGTGACTCGATCCGAGCCCTCGCGTCGAGCCTCCCGGTCGATCGAGGCGCGGCCCTCGACGCTCCACACTGCACGTCCGGTCCGCCGGCGTGCGGCGGCGACGCGCCCCATCGGCGAGCGCTCCGCGGCCCGTCCTCCGGCCCGCTCGACCGTGCGTTCGGCCGTACCCACGCTGCCCGCTCCCGCTTCGGCAGATCCGCCGAGGCGGGCGACGCTCGAGCCCGCACCGGCTCGGGATGCTCGTCCGCCGTGGCCTCTCGCCGTCGCGGCGCTGCTCGCTCTGACAGGCCTGCTGCTCCTCCGGCGAAGGGTTCGGGAGGCCCCGGCCGCGGCTCCGGTGGCCGCTAGGCCCACGCCTATCATGGACGCCCATGACCTTCTACCTGACCACACCGATCTACTACGTGAACTCGACGCCGCACATCGGGCATGCCTACACGACGCTCGCGGCAGACATCCTCGTGCGCCATCACCGGCAGCGAGGCGAAGACACGTTCTTCCTCACCGGCACGGACGAGCACGGGTCGAAGGTCTACCGAGTCGCCGAGGAGGAAGGGCTCGACCCCAAGGTCTACGTCGACCAGATCGCCGAGAAGTGGCGCGAGGTTCCTGAGAAGGTCAACGCGGCCATCGACTTCTTCATCCGCACGACGGACGAGGGGCACAAGGCCTTCGTGCAGGACTTCGTCCAGCGGATCTACGACAACGGCGACATCTACGAGGACACGTACGCGGGCCTCTACTGCGTGGGCTGCGAGGCGTTCAAGAGCGAGGAAGAGCTCGTGGACGGGAAGTGCCCCGAGCACGACACGGTCCCGGAGTGGATCGAGGAGAAGAACTACTTCTTCCGGCTCTCCAAGTACCAGGAGCCGCTGCTGAAGCTCTACGACGAGCGGCCGGACTTCGTGCAGCCCGACTTCCGGCGGAACGAGGCGCGCAGCTTCATCGCCGGCGGGCTCCAGGACTTCAGCCTCAGCCGCGCGGGACAGCCGTGGGGAGTGCCCGTTCCGTGGGACCCGGAGCAGGTCGTCTACGTCTGGGTCGACGCGCTCATCAACTACCTCAGCGCCCTGACCTACGCCCGCCCGGGAGAAGACCTCCGCGAGCGCTACTGGCCGCACGCCAGACATTTGATCGCCAAGGACATCCTGCGGTTTCACTGCGTCTTCTGGCCGGCCCTGCTCCTTTCGGCCGGGTACGAGGTGCCGCGCCGGATCTTCGTCCACGGCTACCTCACGCTCGACGAGCGCAAGATCTCGAAGTCCCTCGGCAACGTCATCGATCCGCTCGGGCTGATCGACGTCTACGGGTCGGATGCGGTCCGGTACTGGGCGACCAGATCCGTGCAGTTCGGCCAGGACGGCTCCGTCTCGATCGACAGCCTCCACGAGCGGTACGAGCGGGAGCTCGGCAACGACCTCGGCAACCTCGTGTCGAGAACGACGGCGATGATCGCGAAGTACCGGGACGGGCGGATCCCGATCGCACCGGGCGCCGAGGGCGCGCCGTCGCTCGACGGTCTCGGCGCGGAGGTCGAGAAGCGGATCGACGATTTCGACCTCACCGGCGCAATCGATGTCATCTGGGACGCCGTCCGCGCGCTGAACAAGTTCGTGACAGACGCAAAGCCGTGGGAGCTCGCGAAGGACGACGCGAACGCCGACGAGCTCGACCGGGTCCTGTACGCGCTCGCCGACGGCCTGCGGGTCGTCGCCGTCGCGCTGCACGCGTACCTGCCCGACACGACGCCGCAGATCCTCCGCGCGCTCGGACAGCCTGAGGACTTCGACTGGTCCCGCGTCGCGCCGGGCCAGACGGTCGAGACGGAGGACGTCGAGCCGGCGCAGCCGCTCTTCCCGCGCGTCGAGGCCCCAGCCGCCGCTGCGTGATCGACACGCACGCGCACCTGCACGCGTGCGCGGAACCGCCTGTGGAGCTGGTCGCCCGAGCCCGCGAGGCTGGAGTCGACCGCATCCTCGAGGTCGGCGCCTGGCCGGACTCGTGGGGGCAGGTGGTGGACTTCTGCACGCTGAACGAGGCGGTGTTCCCGATTCTCGGGATCCATCCCCACAAGGCCGGCGAGGCCGACGCGTCTCAGCTCGGCAGGCTCGCTGATCTCGATCCGGTCGCCGTCGGTGAGACCGGGCTGGACTACTACCGCGACTACGCGCCGCACGACGCGCAGCGGCAGCTCTTCCAGGCGCATCTCGCGCTCGCCGAGGAGCTCGGCAAGCCGGTCGTCATCCACTGTCGGGCCGCCGATGCCGACGTCGCCCGGGCGCTCGGCGACTTCGATGGCACCGTGATCCTCCACTGCTTCTCGTCGCCGGGCCTGCTCATGCCGGCGCTGGAGCGGGGGTACTTCGTCTCCTTCGCCGGGAACGTGACCTATCCGAACGCCTACGACATCCGCGCAGCGGCCCGGGAGATCCCCGACGACCGGCTGCTGGCCGAGACCGACAGCCCGTACCTCTCTCCGCAGCCGCGCCGCGGTCGGCCGAACGAGCCGGCGAACCTCGTCCACACCGTCGCCGCGCTGGCCGAGCTTCGCGGGGTCGAACCGGATGAGCTAGCCGCGCAGCTCGATCGAAACGCGAACGCCGCCTTCGGCCTCGCGTGAGCGACCTCCCGACTCCGAGCAGGGAGCTCGGCCAGCACTTCCTGATCGACCACAACATCGTCCGCGTCATCGGGCGGCTGGCCGACGTCCAGGACGAGGACGTCGTGCTGGAGATCGGGCCGGGCCAGGGAGTCCTCACGGACTACCTGGCCGAGCACGCCGGCGTGGTGCACGCGGTCGAGCTCGACAGACGGCTCGCGCCGCACCTCGAGGAGCGGTTCGGCAGCGCCCCGAACGTCCACATCCACTTCGGGGACGCGCTGGACCTCGATCCCGCCGAGCTCGATCCCGCGCCGACGAAGCTCGTTGCGAACCTGCCCTACAACGTCGCCACGCCGATCGTCGTCGAGAGCCTCGAGCGGCTGCCGACCGTGACCTTCTGGTGCGTGATGGTCCAGCGGGAGGTCGCCGACCGGTTCTTCGCCGAGCCCGGCACGAAGGCCTACGGCGCGGTCTCGGTGCTGATCCAGCTCGCGGCCGAGCGCACCGGGACGCACCCGGTGTCGCGCGAGGTGTTCCGCCCGCGGCCCAACGTCGACTCGGCGCTCGTCGCCTTTCGCCGGCGCGAGACGGAGCCGCCGATCCCGTGGGGGGAGCTCAAGGCCGTGGTGGAGGCGGCGTTTGCGCACCGCCGGAAGCGGCTACCGAACTCGCTCGAGCTCGCGGGGCTCGCCGACCGCGCAAGAGCCGAGGCGGCGCTCGGCGTGATCGACCACCTGCCCACGACCCGCGCCGAGGAGCTCTCTCCGCCGGAGTTCGTCGAGTTGGCGGCGGCGCTTCGATGAGCGAGCTCCTCGCTCCCGCGAAGATCAATCTCGCACTGGTCGTCGGGCCCAAGCGGCCGGACGGGAAGCACGAGGTCGCGACGGTGCTCCAACGGATCTCGCTCGCGGACACCGTCCGCCTCGAGCCGGCCGACGCGCTCGACGTCCACGGCTTCCCGGAAGACACGCTCGTCCGCCGGGCCCTCGAGCTGGTCGCCGTCCAGGCGGGGATCGAGCCGCGCTGGCGCGCGACGATCGAGAAGCAGATTCCGGTCGCGGCCGGCCTCGGAGGCGGCAGCTCCGACGCCGCCGCGGCCCTCAGGCTCGCCAACGAGACCCTCGACGGCGCACTGTCGACTGCCGAGCTCCACGGCCTCGCGGCCGAGCTAGGCGCGGACGTCCCGTTCTTCCTCGCCGCCGGGCCGCAGCTTGGCGAAGGCGACGGCACGGAGCTCACTCCCCTCGACCTTCCGCAGGACTATTGGATCGTGGTCGTCACGCCGCACGGCGAGCAGAAGCGCTCGACCGCGGATGTCTACCGCGCCTTCGACGCCCGAAATGGAGCCGACGGCTTCGAGCAGCGCCGCACCGAGCTCACGAAGGCACTCGTTCTCGGCGACCTCGCGGCTCTGCCGCCGAACGACCTCGCCACCTCTTCGGTCGCCCGCGACCTGGCCGAGCTCGGCGCCTTCCGGGCGGACGTGACCGGAGCCGGTCCCGCGGTCTACGGGCTCTTCGCGGAGGAGCCGCAAGCCGTGACCGCGGCAGCCGCGCTGGCGGCTCGTGGCGAGATCTGGGTGACGACACCAGGCTGGTAGCGTCCGCCGCGTGATCGAGCAGCCGGTTCTCGAGCACGGATCGACGCGCTCCGGCCGCTGGCTTCGCCGCCAGCGGACGACGATCGCCCTCGTCATCGCCGTCATCGAGGCGATCCTGGTCGTCTTCGGCGCGATCAACCGTCCGCTCGCGATCGTCGTGGCCGTCGGGGTGATCGTCCTCTACCTCTGGGTCGGACGGAGGCTTCGACCGCCGCTCCATGACGTCGCCTGGATCGCCGCAGTCTCCCAGGCGCTCGTCGCGCTGATCCCGCTGCTGTTCTTCGTTCTGGCAGGGGTTGCGTTCGTCGCCGTCGGGATCCTCGCCCTCGTCGCCCTCGTCGTCCTCTTCAGCCGCCGCTAGGCAGTGGCAGACTTGTGCCCGATGGTTTCACCGTCGGTGGGGCGTAGCCAAGTGGTAAGGCAGCGGGTTTTGGTCCCGCGATCCCAGGTTCGAATCCTGGCGCCCCAGCCATTGCGCGAGAGCCCGTGAACGGATCGGACCTGGCAGCCGTCGTCCTCGCGGGAGGGCTCGGCACGCGGATGCGCTCGGCCACGCCGAAGCATCTCCACCCGCTGCTCGGCCGGCGCCTCGTCGACTGGGTGATCGAAGCCGGGCGGGCTCTCGATCCCGCCCGCCTCGTCGTCGTCAGCTCGCCCGACTTCGCGGATGAGTTCGACGGCGTCGAGGTCGCCGTGCAGGAGAGCCCCCGCGGCACCGGCGACGCGCTCGCCTCGGCCAAGGACGCGCTCGCGGCGCATGCGGGGGAGGTGCTCGTGCTCGCCGGGGACTCGCCGCTGCTGCGAACGGAGTCGCTCGCGGCGCTCCTCGAGACCAACCGGCGGGCCGACGCGGCCGCGACCGTGCTGACGTTTCGCAAGGACGATCCCGGCGACTACGGCAGGATCGTCCGCGGGGATGACGGCGGCGTTCAGGCCATCGTCGAGGCGACGGACGCTACGCCGGAGCAACTCGCGATCGACGAGGTGAACTCGTCGATCTACGTCTTTCGCGGAGATGCGCTCTGGCCGGCGCTCGAACGGCTCGACCCGGCGAACGCCCAGGGCGAGCTCTATCTCACCGACGCGGTGCGCCACCTCGTCGACGCCGGTGAACGGGTCGTCGCCCACGAGGCGGACGATCCGCGCGAGCCGGAAGGCGTGAATACGCGCGTCGAGCTCGCAGCGGCTGCCGCCGCGCTCCGCGACCGCCTCAACGAGGCGCACATGCTCGCGGGCGTCACGATCACCGATCCGGCGACGACCTGGATCGAACCGTCGGTGGAGATCGAGCCGGACGCCGTGATCGGCCCGTTCACGGTCCTGAACGGCCGTACGAAGGTCGGCGAAGGCGCGAACGTGGGCCCGCACGTGGTCGCAGTCGACGCCGTGATCGGCCCGCGTGTGCTGGTCGGCCCGTTCTGTTACCTTCGCCCCGGCACGGTCCTGGAGGCGGGCGCGAAGGCGGGCACATTCGTGGAGATCAAGAACTCTCGCGTAGGCGAGGGCACCAAGGTGCCGCACCTGTCCTACATCGGCGACGCCGACGTCGGCGAAGGCTCGAACATCGGCGCCGGGAACATCACCGCGAACCTCGCGCACAGGCCCGGCCAGCCCAAGAGGCGCACCACGATCGGCCGGAACGTCAGGACCGGAGTCCAGAATTCCTTCATCGCCCCCGTGGAGATCGGGGACGGTGCATGGATTGGGGCGGGATCCGTCATCACGAAGGATGTCCCGCCGGGCGCTCTCGGCATTGCGAGGGCGCAGCAGGAGAACAAAGAAGGCTACGCAGAGCGTGGAACCGACCAAGCCGAAGGATCCAGTGACGACGACTGAGGTCGCGCCTCTGCCCGGCCTGGAGGCTCCGGCCACCCAGGCGACGCCGAAGCCGCAGAACTGGCTCGAGCGCGGTCCGTCGAAGCGGCTGATGCTCGTCTCGGGCCGGTCTCATCCGGACCTGGCCACGGACATCGGCGAGAAGCTCGGCGTCACCTGCAGCCCCGTCGAGCTGAAGACGTTCGCGAACGGCGAGGTCTACTGCCGGTACGAGGAATCGGTGCGCGGCGCCGATCTCTTCATCGTCCAGTCGTGCGCAGGCGTCGGCAAGGTCAACGCGTACCTCTGGGAGCTCCTGGAGATGATCAACGCGGCGAAGCTCGCCTCGGCCAAGCGCGTCACGGCCGTCATGCCGTGGTTCCCGTACTCGCGTCAGGACAAGAAGTCCGCGCCGCGTGAGCCGATCTCGGCGAGGCTCCTCGCAGACACGCTGGAGAAGGCCGCCGGGGTCGATCGGGTTCTCACGATGGACCTCCACACCGGCCAGATCCAGGGCTTTTTCACGATTCCGGTCGACCACATGACGGCCCTGCCGCTGTTCGCGCAGTACTTCCGTGACAAGGGGCTCTCGGGCGAGAAGGTCGTGTCGGTCTCGCCGGACGCCGGGCGCGCCAAGCTCGCGCGCCGCTTCGGGCAGATGCTCGATGCGGACCTCGCGATCATGAACAAGACGAGGCCGGCGCACGATCAGGCGTCGATCACCGAGGTCATCGGCGACGTCGAGGGCAAGACGGCGCTGATGGGGGACGACATGATCCTCACCGGCGGCACCCTCCTCGCCGGCGCGAAGGCCCTCCGGGAGGCCGGCGCGAAGGAGGTCTACGTCTTCGCCACCCACGGTCACTTCGTCGGCGACGCGCTCGAGAAGCTCGCGACCGACGACCTCGCCGAGATCGTCGTCACGGACACGGTTTCGCTCAACCCGCTCGGGCGGCCGGACAAGCTGACCGTGCTCCCGGTCTCGGGCCTCCTGGCCGACACGATCATGAACGTCTTCGCCGACGAGTCCGTCTCGGCGGTCTTCCAGGGCGCGAATCAGCTCTTCTAAGACCGGCTTTCTGACGGGCGGCGCGGTCGCCGCGCTGTGCGGCTTCCTCCTGTACCGCATCGCGCCCGACGTCGGCGACAAGCCGCTGTACGAGGACGAGGCCGTCGCCGGACTGATCTCGATGCGTCCGTTGGGCGAGGTGCTCGAGACGGTGATGGTGGATCGCGGCGGCGCCCCGCTCCACTTCGTGCTCACGCACGGCGTGTTCGCGGTTGACGCGAGCGCCGAGGCGCTTCGCTGGCTCTCGGTGGTGTCCGCGCTGGCGGCCGTGCCGCTCTGCTTCGACCTCGGGCGGCGGCTCGGGGGGTACCCGGCCGGACTGGTCGCCGCGGCGGTGACAGCCTCGTCGACGGCGCTCGCGGTCTACGGGAGCTTCGGCCGGATGTATGCGCTGTACGTCCTCGTGGCTGCTCTCGCGACCGACCTCTTCGTGCGGGCCCTCGAGCTTCGGACGAGGGGCGCCGTCGCCGCCGCTGCGGTGGCCGCGTGGCTCCTGCCGGCGGTGCATCCCTACGGGGCGATCCCCGCGCTCGTGATGCTGGTGGTGGCCGCAATCGTCTGGCGACGTCGAGCGTGGCCGTTTGGCGTCGCCGCCGTCGCCGCCGTGCCGTTCCTCGTCGCCGATCTCCGGCTCGCCGACCGGTCGGATGTGGGGGAGGGTGGAAGCTCGCTTGCCGGGCCGGGAGACGCCTGGGGCGAGCTCGTCGCCGCCGTGTCGTCGTTTGCCGGCGGGAGTGGGCTCCCCCTCGTTCTCTTCACGGGGCTGGCAATCGTGGGCCTGGTCGTGCTGGCGATGGAGAGACCGGCCGTCGCGGTGCTGGCCGCAGCCGTCGCAGTTCCGCCTGTGCTCTTCATGCTGATCCCGGCAGGTTCCGAGCCCGACCTCTCGCCGCGCCACCTCTTCTACGGCCTGCCGCTCTGGGCCGCGGCGATCGGCGTCGCGGTCGCCCGGTTGCGCCGATGGCTCCCCGAGCGCGCGTGGCTCGTCGTCGTCGCCGGGACGATCGTGCTTGCCGTGTTCGGACCGGCGAGTGCACTGAAGGATCCGCGTGAGCTCGGTCTGCTGCCGACGGCCACTTCCGGCGAAATCAGGGCGGGCGAGGGTGAGCTGCTCTTCCCGTACTCCACGCCGTTCCTGGCCAAGATCGGCGACGTCCGCGTCGCGCTTGCGCTCCCGCAGGGGCCCGGCGACCAAATCCTGAGGACGCTCGAACATGCAGACGAGCCAATCCGCGCGATGCATGTCGCAGTGCCGCGCGAGGAGTGGGAGGTCGTGACGATTCGCGGGCCGTTCGACAAGGAAGGTGCCCTTCGCGCCGCGGCGGACGCAATCGCCGAAGCCCCGCATCCACCGGAGCTCGACTGGTGGTACGCGCTCGTCGAACGAGGCCTTCGCGCCGCTACACTGCCGCGCCGTGGCAGGTGAACGAATCAAGCTCGAGGTTGCGGAGCGCGAGGGGCGCGGTTCGGCCGACGCCCGCCGCCTCCGTCGCACGGGGGTCATCCCCGGCGTGCTCTATGGACGCGGGAAGACGCCGCACGCGATCTCCGTCTCCGAGCGGGAGCTTCGCCGGGTTCTGACCGGCCCGTCGGGCCTGCACGCGATCCTCGACGTCGTCCTCGAAGGCCAGAAGACGACCCATGCGTCGATCCTCAAGGACTACCAGCAGGACGTCATCACCGGCCGCATCGCGCACATCGACCTCCAGGAGGTCCGCCTCGACCAGCCGATCCAGGCGCAGGTCGTGATCGAGCTCGTCGGCGAGTCCGCAGGCACCAAGGAGGGCGGCGTGCTGTCGCAGGTCTCGCGCGAGATCAACGTCGAGGCGCTGCCGATGGAGATCCCCGAACGGATCGAGGTCGACATCTCCGAGATGCACATCGGCGACACGCTTCGCCTCGCGGACATCGCCATGCAGGACGGCGTCACGTACCTCGACGATCCCGAGGAGACGGTGCTCGCGACGGTGACGCTGCCGACGCAGATCGTCGAGCCCGAGCCGGAGGAAGAGGAGCTCGAGGAGGGCGAAGAGCTGGCCGAGGGCGAGGAGCCGCCGGAGGGTGCAGCCGAGGGCGAAGGCGAGGCGGGCGCCGAGGACGGCTCGGGCGAGGGCGAAGAGCCCGGCACCACCGAGGGCTAGGTCGTGCGCCTGCTGCGTCGGGGCGAGCGCGCCTCGACGCTGGATCTCCTCGTCGCGGGTCTCGGCAATCCGGGCCGCGAGTACGAGCGCACCCGCCACAACGCCGGCTGGATGGTCGTCGACGAGCTCGCGCGGCGGCAGGGCGGCTCGTTCCGCGGGAAGTTCTCCGGGCAGCTCGCCGAGACGCGGCTGGACGATCTCAAGCTCGCGCTGCTGAAGCCGGAGACCTACATGAACATCTCGGGTAGATCGATCGGGGCCGCCGGGAAGTTCTTCAAGGTCGATCCCGCCGACGTCCTGATCGTCCACGACGACGTCGACCTGGAGCCCGGACGGCTGCAAGCCAAGTTCGGCGGCGGGCTTGCGGGCCACAACGGCCTGCGCTCGATCGCCGAGGCGCTGGGGACGAACGACTTCCTGCGCCTCCGGATCGGCGTCGGCCGGCCTGGGCGCGGCGACCGGAGAAGCGTCGCCGATTACGTCCTGGGCGGGTTCGAGTCCGAGGTCGATGTCGACGAGCTGATCGGGCGATCGGCGGACGCGGTCGAGACGATGGCCCGCGACGGGCTCGAGGAAGCGCAGCGCCGGTACAACTAGACGCGTGAGCGATCGCATCTTCGTCTCGGCAGGTGACGGCGCCGGCGCCCGGCGACGCCAGGGTGCCGCTCCCGGCCCTCGGCAGGGGCGCACGTGGTGGGACGTCATGCACCCAGAGGGGTCGGAAGGAACCTGGCGCGACCTGCCGAGCCTACTCGGCGACTCGCTCCGATTGGTCTGGGCCTCAGGCCGCAACATCTTCCTGCTCACCTCGAGCCTGCAGCTTCTGACTGCGCTCGGCGTGGTGGTGCAGCTGTTCGTCGCGAAGGCAGTCTTCGAGTCGGTCCTCGGAAGCGGCGGCACCGCCGAGCTGGCCGATGTCGGGCCGCCGCTCGTCGCCCTCGTCTGCGTGACTGTTGCCCTTGATCTCGCCCGGGCGATCCAGGGTGAACAGAGCCGCGTCCTCGGCGAGCTCGTCGGGCGCAGGGCGATCGACCGGGTGCTCGACGTGTCCACCAGGATCGACCTGCTCGCCTTCGAGTCCCCGGAGTTCTATGACCGCCTGCAGCGCGCCCGTGCACAGGGACAGTTCCGCGCGCTCCAGACGGTCAACGGCCTGCTAGGGGTCGTCGGCTCCCTCGCAACGGCCGCGGCGATCATCTTCGCGCTCGCCGCGCTCCAACCGCTACTGCTCCCGTTCGTGGTCGTCGGCTACCTGCCGCTTTGGGTCGTCGCCTCCCTGAACACGCGCGACCTCTACCACTACACGCGGGGCATGACCCCGAACGACCGGCAGCGCGGCTACCTGCAGAACGTGCTCATGGGCAGAAATTCCGCCAAGGAGGTGCGCGCCTTCAACCTGGCCGAGTTCCTCCGTCGTCGGTACGACCGGCTCTACGACGAGCGGATCGTCGAGCTGCGGCAGCTCGCGAAGCGCAGGACAGTCCGGGCGCTGCTCGGCTCGATCACGTCGTCGGCGGTCACGGTCGGGACGATCGCCATGCTGGCCTGGCTGTACACGAGCGGCCGCATGTCCCTCGCGGCGGCCGGCACGGCGGTCTTCGGCCTCTACCAGCTCGCCAACCAGCTGCGCACGGTCCACATGAGCGCGACGTCTTTGTACGAGGCGACGCTCTTCATCCGCGACTACTCGTCCTTCCTGACGCTCGAGCCATCCGTCGAGGCGGCCGAAGGACGGACGCCGGCGCCGAAGTCGTTCGATCGTCTGACGGTGGAGGATGTGTCGTTCACGTACCCGGAGTCGAACCGTCCGGCCGTGGACCGCGTTTCGCTCGAGATCCGCAAGGGCGAGATCATCGCGCTGGTCGGCGAGAACGGCTCGGGCAAGACGACGCTCGCGAAGATGCTGGCCGGCCTGTACAGGCCCGAGACCGGCAGGATCCGCTGGGACGACCTGGACCTCGCGGACGTGGACGCCGACGAGCTTCGCCGTGCGATCGCGGTGATCTTCCAGGACTTCGAGCGCTACCTGCTTCCCGCGCGTGAGAATGTCGGGCTGGGGCGGAAAGAGCGCATCGACGACGTCGAGGCGATCCTCGAGGCGTCCGCGCGCGCGGACGCGCACGAGTTCCTCGCGTCGCTGCCTGAGGGGTACGAGACGATGCTCGGCCGGGAGTTCTCGGGCGGCTTCGACCTGTCGATCGGACAGTGGCAGCGCGTCGCACTGGCGAGGGCGTTCTTCCGAGACGCGCCGTTCGTGATCCTGGACGAGCCGACCGCGTCGCTCGACGCGCGGGCGGAGAGCAACCTCTTCGAGCGGATGCGGGAGCTCCTCCACGGACGCTCGGTCGTCCTGATCTCGCACAGGTTCTCGAGCGTCCGGTCGGCCGACCGGATCTACGTGCTGCACGAAGGCCGCGTGGTGGAGGAGGGGTCGCACGACGACCTGATGGCCAGGGACGGTCTCTACGCGGAGCTCTTCACGCTGCAGGCGCGTGCGTACGTCGATCGGCCGGCGTCGGCGGCCGGAGAGGACGAGCCTCGCGAGTCCGAGGAGCCGGACGAACCGGTCGAGCGGGTCTTCTTCGGCGCACCCTGAGGCTGACGTTCGGTACGGAATCGGCGCACTCACGCGAGAATCCAGGCGCTAGCCTCGAAGCTCATCCCCTTGGGTGGGTGGGGGTTTGGGATGGGTTCGACCCGCCGTGCGCTCTCGACCCTTACCGAGCAGGAGCGCGTATCTGAGCTCGACCGGGTACGGCGGGAACTCCGATCTCGACCGGCCGCCGTCGTCCCTCCAGCCGCGCGCCTCGTAGAACCGGCGCGCTCGCTCGTTCTCCTCGAGCACCCACAGGCAGGCCTTCGGCCCCTGTCGGCGCAGCAGCCCCACCGCCTCGTCGTGGAGCGCCGCACCGGCGCCGCGGCCCCACTCAGCCGGCACCACGAACAGGTTCCGCAGCCATCCCGGCGAGAGGGACACGAACCCGACCGGCCTCCCGGCGCGCTCCGCGAGCAGCACGGCCGTCTCGGCGTCACGCAGCGCGCCGGCCCAGACCTCCCGCATCTCCGCGTCGGGGAACCGGTATCGATCGGGCGGGAAGATCTCCACGTACGCCGTCATCGCGCTCTCCTTGTGAATCGCGAACAGCGCCTCGGCATCGTCCGGCCCCGCCGTCCGAATTGCGAGCGCGCCCATCCCGCGATTGTCCCTGCGCGTACCATTGACCGCCCCGGAACCTGACCGTTCCGGCGTTCGTCGTGGACCGCCCGGTGCTACATGTCGTCGCGCAGGAGCTCGCCGACAGCGAGCGCCTCGAGGCGTTCGCGGACGAGGTCTCGGAGGCGCACAAGGGTCTCGCCGTCGAGGCCGCCGACCGCAAAGGCCCGCGCGCCCGAGTGTCCGAGCCGGCGCTGCCGCTTCTCCTCGCGGCACTCCACCTCAGGCTCGATCGCGGCCTCGTCGTCGTCCTGCCAGAGGACTCCGAGGCGCGCGACGCCGCAGAAGCCGCCGCCTGGTTCCTCGGCGACGACCGCGTCGCGCTGCTCCCCAGCCGCGGCGTCCGCTGGGGCTCCGGCCTCGACCCGGCGCCGCACCTGGTCGGCGAGCGGGCCCGCGCGCTCGACGTCCTCGCCGCCGGCGGCCTGGTCGCCGCTTCCGCTGCCGCCATCTCGGAAGGGCTCCCCCCGCCGGACGAGCGGCCAGAGCCGATCCGCCTGCCCGAGGACGCCGAGGACGATCTGACGGAGAAGCTCGCGCTCGCCGGCTACGAACGGGTCGAGCGCGCAGAGGAGCGCGGGCAGTTCGCTGTTCGCGGCGGGATCATCGATGTCTTCCCGACGACCGGCCGCGAGCCGCTCCGCATCGAGCTGTTCGGGGACGAGATCGAGTCGATGCGCGCGTACTCGCCGTTCACGCAGCGCACCCTCCATCCGGTCGAGACCGCCGTCATCTATCCGGCCGCCGAGCGCCGCGCCGACCTGAGCGAGCCGACGCTGACGGACGAGGACGAGGCGCGGCAGGCGCCCGACGACCTCGTCTCCGCCACTCGCCCGCGCGCCCGACCTCGTCTGGCAGCCAGAGGCCGTCCGGTCAGTGTGGGACGAGGAGGACCTCCCGCCCCAGCCGCTCGAGGGCGCCGCCGAGCTCGATCCCTTCCCGACCGGCCAGCCGATCTCGTTCGAGGCGCAGCGGCCGGCGATCGCAGCCCGTGGCCTGTCGGAGGCGGAGCAGGAGCTCGCCTCGCTCGTCCGCGGCGGCCTGCGAACGATCGTCGCGTTCGCGCACCGCGGCGAGGCGCTGAGAAACCAGAATCTTCTCCGGCGGGTCGACGCGCGTCTCCTCGAGGAGGGCGACCAGCTCCCGCCCGAGGCCGAGCTCGTCTACGCGGTCTCCCCGGCCCGGCGGGGGTTCGTCTGGCGCGACCTCGGCATCGCGCTCCTTCCGGACACGCAGGTCTTCCGCCGCAGGCCGCGCCGGGCCGAGCACAGGGTCGGTCGCGCGCTCCAGTCCTTCGCCGACCTACGCACGGGCGACCACGTCGTTCACGAGGACCACGGCGTAGGCCGGCTGCTCGGCTTCGAGACGAAGGAGGTCGCCGGCGTGACGCGCGACTACCTCCTACTCGCCTTCCGGGGAGACGACCGCCTCTACGTCCCGCACGAGCAGCTCGGCAAGGTCTCGCGCTACATCGGCTCGAACGGCGGCGCGCCGGCACTCTCCAAGCTCGGCGGCAAGGCCTGGCAGCTGCTCAAGAGCCGCGCCCGGGAGGGGATCCGCGAGCTGGCCGGCGAGCTGATCCGTCTCTACGCCGAGCGGCAGCAGGCGCCCGGTGTCGCCTACGACCTCGACCACGAGTACCTCGAGCAGCTCGAGGCGAGCTTCCCGTACCAGGAGACCGACGACCAGCGCGTCGCGATCGAAGCGGTCAAGGAGGACCTGGAGACGCCGCGGCCGATGGATCGCCTCGTCTGCGGCGACGTCGGCTTCGGCAAGACGGAAGTCGCCGTCCGCGCGGCCTTCGCGGTCGCACTGAACGGCAAGCAGACCCTGATGCTCGTCCCCACGACGGTGCTCGCGCAGCAGCACTGGAACACCTTTCGCGAGCGCTACCGCGACTTCCCGCTCCGCGTCGAGATGATCTCGCGCTTCCGCAGCGCCAAGGAGACCAAGCAGGTCCTCGCCGACTTCGCGGAGGGCAAGGTGGACGTCCTGATCGGCACGCACCGTGTGCTTTCCCGCGACGTGATTCCCAAGGACCTCGGGCTCGTGATCGTGGACGAGGAGCAGCGGTTCGGCGTGGCCCAGAAGGAGCTGCTCCGCCAGCTGCGGCTGGAGGTCGACGTGCTCGCGCTGACGGCGACGCCGATCCCGCGCACCCTCCACATGTCGCTCTCCGGCCTGCGCGACATCTCGATCATCGAGACACCGCCCGAGGGACGCCGCCCGATCCGCACGCACGTCGGCGAGTTCGACGAGGACCTGATCAAGCAGTCCATCGAACGGGAGGTCGCGCGCGGGGGACAGGCGTTCTTCCTCCACAACCGCGTCGAGACGATCGAGGAGCGCGCGGCGTGGCTCCAGGCCCTCGTCCCCGAGGTCCGCGTCGTCGTGGCGCACGGGCAGATGCGCGAGAAGGAGCTCGAGAACCGGATGCTGTCGTTCCTGCGCGGCGACGCCGACGTCCTCGTCTCCACGACGATCATCGAGTCCGGCCTCGACATCCCGCAGGCGAACACGCTGATCGTCGAGCGGGCGGACGCGCTGGGCCTCGCGCAGCTGTACCAGATCCGCGGGCGGGTGGGCCGCTCCGACGAGCTGGCCCACGCGTACTTGTTCTATCCGGACGCTTCAGAGCTGACCCCGGAGGCCCGCGCACGCCTCGCGACGCTGGCCGACCACACCGAGCTCGGTGCGGGGTTCGCGATCGCGATGCGGGACCTCGAGATTCGCGGCGCGGGCGACCTCCTCGGGGCCGAGCAGTCGGGCCACGTCGCAGCGCTGGGGTTCGAGCTCTACGTCGAGCTGCTCGGTGAGGCGGTCGCGGAGCTCTCCGGCGAGCGGCGCCCGACCGCCAGACCGGTGCGTGTCGACGCCCGGGTCGACGCCTACGTCCCGAACACCTACATCGACTCCGAGGCGATGCGGATCGACCTCCACCGCCGGCTCGCGCTCTCCGAGACGGAGGACGAGCTGCGCGAGCTGGAGGCGGCCACGATCGACCGCTTCGGCCCCCTGCCGGAACCGGTCGAGAACCTGTTTGCGATCCAAGAAGTAAGGATCAAGGTCGCCCGGCTGGGCGCCGACTATCTGGTCTTCCGAGCGGGGCGGGCGACCGTCGGACCGCTTGTTCTCGGCTCGGGAGAGCTGCGCGAGCTCCGGAGCCGAATCGACACCGCCGTCTACACCACAGCCCGAAATGAAATCTCGTTAAGAGACGATGTATTTAAGGGGGCGGTGCGTTTGGTCGATGCTATTCTCGACACGCGTCGCGCAGCATAGGTCGGCGCGTTTTTTATGAAACGGGTCTTCTCGACACTCTTCCTCGCCCTCGGGCTCGCCGTATTCGCGGTGGGCTGCGGCAGCGACGACGGCGGCTCCGATTCGGTGCCGTCGAACTCCGTTGCGGTCATCGGCGACCAGTCGATCCCGAAGTCCGAGTTCGACGACCTGATCACGTACGCGAAGCGCAGCTACGACGCGCAGAAGCGGCCGTTCCCGAAAGTCGGCACGCCCGAGTACGTGCAGCTCCGCGACCAGGCGATGCGCTTCCTCATCCAGCGCACCCAGTTCGAGGTCAAGGCCGACGAGCTCGACATCGACGTCAGCGACGAGGCCGTCGACAAGCGGATCGACCAGTACGTCAAGGAGCGCCACCAAGGCGACAAGAAGAAGTTCGACGCCGAGCTCAAGACTCAGGGCCTGAGCTCCGAGCAGGCGCGCGACATCATCCGCGCCAACCTCGTGCAGGAGGCGATCTTCAACAAGGTCACGAAGGAAGTGAAGGTCTCCGACGAGCAGGTCAAGACGTACTACGACAAGAACAAGGCGCAGTACGGGACGCCCGAGACGCGCCAGGTTCGCCACGTCCTCGTCAAGGAGAAGGCGAAGGCCGACGACCTCTACGCGCAGCTCAAGGCCGGCGGCAACTGGAACGCGATCGCGAAGAAGCACTCCCAGGACCCGGCCTCGAAGAACCAGGGCGGGAAGATGACGGCGACGAAGGGCCAGCTCGTCCCCGAGTTCGAGCAGACGGCCTTCACGATCGGCGACAACGGGATCTCCAAGCCCGTGAAGACGCAGTACGGCTGGCACATCATCCAGGCGCTCGGCCCCGTGAAGAAGAGCCAGTCCACGCCCTTCCCTCAGGTCAAGGAAGCGATCCGGCAGCAGCTTCTCCAGGAGAACCGGAACAAGGAGATGGAGAAGTGGGTCACCGAGATGCGCAAGGACCTCGAGGGCGAGACGACGTACCAGACCGGCTACAAGCCGAAGCCGGCCGCCGAAGAACCGGCCACTGGCTAGTTCCGCAGAGTCTCTCGCCGCAGCCCTTCTCGATCTTCAACGCCTGACCGAGCGCCTCCGGCGCGACTGCCCGTGGGATCGCGAGCAGACCGCGCGGACGATCGTCCCGCACACGGTCGAGGAGGCCTACGAGGTCGCCGACGCGGCCCTTGCGGGAGATGACGCCAAGCTCGAGGACGAGCTCGGCGACCTGCTCTTCCAGACGTACTTCCTGGCGCTGCTCCTCCAGGAGCGCGGGGCCGGCTCGCTCGAGTCGGTCGCGCGCGGGGTCGAGCAGAAGCTCGTGCGCCGGCACCCGCACGTCTTCGGCGACGAAGCCGCGGACACGCCCGGCCGGGTGCGCGAGAACTGGGAGCGGATCAAGGCCGAGCAGGAGAGCCGCGAGGGGATCTTCCACCACGTCCCCGAGACGCTTCCGGCACTGCTCTACGCCCGGAAGCTCCAGCGGCGCGCCGCCGCGATCGACTTCGAGTATCCCGACGCCGCCGGCGCGCTGGCCGACCTCGAGGACGAGCTGCGCGAGCTTCGCGAAGCAGTCGCCGAGGCCGGCGAGCCGGCGCTCGAGGCCGAGCCGGACGCCCACGTCTTCGAGGAGCTCGGAGACGTTCTCTTCGCCACCGTCAACGTCGCGCGCCGGCTGAACGTCGACCCCGAGCTGGCGCTGCGCGCCATGTCCCGGCGCTTCGCGGACCGCGTCGAGCGGGCGGCGGAGCTCGCAGCGGCAGAGGGCAAGGACTTCAACACGCTCGCGCTCGACGAGAAAGACCGATACTTCGACGCCGCGAAGGAGGAGTTCCGCTGAGGCCGATCCACGACATCCACGCCCGCACGATCCTCGATTCCCGGGGCAACCCGACGGTCGAGGTCGAGGTGGTGCTCGAGTCCGGAGCGCGGGGCCGGGCCGCCGTGCCCTCGGGTGCTTCGACAGGGCAGTTCGAGGCGGTCGAGCTCCGCGACGGGGACACGTCTGAGTGGCTCGGAAAGGGTGTCTCGAAGGCGGTCGAGAACGTCGTCACGGAGATCGCACAGGCGGTTCGCGGGCTCGACCCGGCGGATCAGGCTGCCGTCGACTCGGCGCTCGTGACCCTCGACGGCACCGACAACAAGGGGCGGCTCGGGGCGAACGCGATCCTCGGCGTCTCCCTCGCCGTCGCCAAGGCGGCTGCCGCGGAAGCCGGCGTCCCGCTCTACAACTGGATCGGCGGGCCCGAGGCGCACGTGCTGCCGGTGCCGATGCTGAACGTGGTCAACGGCGGGGCGCACGCGGACAACTCGCTCGACCTCCAGGAGTTCATGATCGTGCCGGGCGGCGCCGAGAGCTTCTCGGAGGCGCTACGGATCGCCGTGGAGACGTTCCACACGCTGAAGAAGCTCCTCGACGAGCGCGGGCTTGCGACCGCCGTGGGGGACGAAGGCGGCTTCGCGCCGGACTTCGAGTCCAGCGAGGCGGCGATCGACGCGATCCTCGAGGCGGTCGAGCGCGCCGGCCACCGCGAGCGGATCGCGATCGCGCTCGACCCGGCGATGTCCGAGCTCGTCGGCGACGACGGGCGCTACCGGTTCGAGGGCCGCGAGGCGACACCCGAGCAGCTGACCGACTTCTGGGCCGAGCTCGTCGAGCGCTATCCGATCGTCTCGATCGAGGACGGCGCGGCGGAGGAGGACTGGACGGCGTGGAAGGCGCTGACCGAGCGGCTCGGCGATCGCGTCCAGCTCGTCGGCGACGACCTCTTCGTCACGAACGTGGAACGGCTGCGGCGCGGGATCGAGGAGGGCGTCGCGAACTCGATCCTCGTCAAGGTCAACCAGATCGGGACGCTGACCGAGTCGCTCGAGACGATCGCGATGGCGAGGTCGGCCGGCTACACCGCGGTGATCTCCCATCGCTCGGGCGAGACCGAGGACACGACGATCGCCGATCTCGCCGTGGCGACGAACGCCGGGCAGATCAAGACCGGCGCGCCCTCGCGCTCGGATCGCACGGCGAAGTACAACCAGCTGCTGCGGATCGAAGAGGAGCTCGGCGCGGACGCCGAATACCCCGGCTGGGATGCGTTCAAGACTCGTCCTTAGCGCCTTCGTAGGGCTCTTGCTCGTCGCCGGCTGCGGCGGCGACGACACGACGACGGTGACCGTCCGTGAGACGGTGACCGAGACGGCCGCCTCGTCCGTGCCGACGGAGGATGCGGCGATCGTCGCCCTCTACTTCCTCCAGGACAGGAAGGTCTGGCCCGAGCAGCGGAGCATCGTCTCCGGGCCCGCCATTGCCACGGAGGCGATCCATCAACTGTTCGAGGGCCCCGAGAGCAATCTCACGACGGCGATTCCACCTGAGATGGGGGAGAGGAACGTCATGCTCCTGACGATCGAAAACGGCGTCGCCTCGATCGAGCTCGATCCTGCGGTCACCGACCGCCGGGCGCTCGCGCAGATCGCCTACACGCTGATGCAGTTCGACACGGTGAAGCGCGTCTCGTTCAACGGCGCCGTACCGGTCGGCGCTCGCGCTTTCGAGGAGCAGACCCCGGCAATTCTCGTCGAGTCGCCGCTCGCCGGCGAGGACGTCGAGTCTGGCTTCGAGGTCACCGGAACCGCGAACACCTTCGAGGCGACCTTCCAGTACGAGCTGCTCGACGCCGACGAGAAGGTGTTGAAGAAGGACTTCGTGACAGCGACCTCGGGAAGCGGCACGCGCGGCACGTTCAGCTTCACGGTCCCGTACGAAGCCTCGGGGCCGACGGAGGGTCGCCTCGTCGTTTTCGAGATCTCGGCCGAGGACGGCTCGCGGACGAACGAACGGTCGATCCCGCTCTCGCTACGCTGACGCAAATGGCGACCGCGGTCCCCCGCCGCACGAAGATCGTCGTCACGCTCGGCCCGTCGTGCGCGACCGAGGAGCGTGTGCTCGCGCTCGCACAGGCCGGGATGGACGGCGCACGCCTCAACTTCTCGCACGGGACGCACGAGCAGCACGCCGAGTACGCGCGCATGGTGCGGAAGGCCCAGGACGAGGTCGGCCGGCCGATCGCACTGATCGCAGACCTCCAGGGGCCGAAGCTGCGGATCGGCGATCTCGAGGAGCCGATGCAGCTCGCCGACGGCGACGAGATCGTCGTCACCGGCGGAGAGGACGGGAGCCTGGACGGTGAGCTTCCGGTCCTCCCGGCGGTGATCGGCCAGGTACTGCAGCCCGGCCACGACGTCCTGATCGACGACGGGCTCGTCCGGCTCCGCGTCGAGGCGGTCCAGGCGGGCCGCGCACGCTGCGCCGTCGTGGTCGGCGGCACCGTCAGCTCGCACAAGGGCGTGAACGTTCCGGGCGTTCCGGTGCCCATTCCTGCCTTGACCCGGAAGGACACGGACGACCTCGAGTTCGCACTGGGCCTCGGCGCCGACTTCGTCGCGCTCTCGTTCGTCCGCTCGGCCGCCGACGTCCGCGACCTCAAGGGGCTGATCAAGCAGGCCGGCGTCGACGCGCACGTGATCGCGAAGATCGAGAAGGCGGAGGCAGTCGACGCTCTGCCGGCGATCCTCGAGGAAGCTGACGCGATCATGGTCGCCCGCGGCGACCTGGGCGTCGAGATCGGCGTCGAGGTCGTCCCGCTGCTCCAGAAGCGGATCATCCTCGCCTCGCTCGACCACGGAAAGACGGTGATCACGGCGACCCAGATGCTCGAGTCGATGGTCAACCACGCCGAGCCCACGCGGGCCGAAGCGAGCGACGTCGCCAATGCGGTCCTCGACGGCACCTCGGCGCTGATGCTCTCCGAGGAGACGGCGATCGGCCGCTACCCGCTCGAGGCCGTCCGGACGATGGAGCGAATCGCGCGCACGATCGAGCCGAGCATCGAGTACCGGCACCAGTTTCCGCAGCCGGGCGACGAGCCCACGGTCGGGCAGGCCATGTCCAACGCCGCCTGCGACCTTGCGGAGACGCTCGGCGCGAAGGCGATCCTGGTCCCGACGTTCACCGGCCGGACGGCGTCCGTCGTCGCCAGGCTCCGCCCGCGTCGCCCGATCATCGGTCTCTCCCACCACCCGTCCGCGCTCCAGCACATGGCGCTCGAGTGGGGCGTCACCCCGATGCAGATGCCCCAGGCGGCCGACGTGGAGGAGCTCTGGACTCGTTCGCTCGAGTCCGGTCGCGAGTCCGGCCTGCTCGACGAGGGCGACCTCGTGGTGCTCACGGCCGGGACCGCGGTGAACCTCCCCGGCACCACGGACATGATCAAGCTCTCGTACGCCTAAGCAGGAGCCGCGGTCATCCTCCCGAACGGACGGGCCATGCCGTCCCGGTCCCGGTCCAAGCGGCCCCGCCGCCGGCCGCCGCTCATGCGGTGGCTCGCGGTCGCAACGATCCTCGTGGTCGGGCTCCTCTACTACCGGCCGCTCAAGAGCTATCTGGACACGAAGGCGTCGCTCGAGGAGCGCGCGGCCCAGGTTCGGACGCTGCGCGCCGAGCGCGACGAGCTCGCGCGGAAGGTGGCCGAGTCCGACACGCCGGAGGCGCTGGCCCGGCGTGCCCGCCGCCTCGGTCTCGTAAAGCCCGGCGAGCGGCTCTTCATCGTCAAGGGAATCGACGAGTGGCGGGCCCGGCGCGAAACTAGGATCGGAGGCGGTGGATGACCGGGCGATCGTCGAGCGCCAGCTGGGCCGGGAGCCTCGCGCGTTCCTGCGCGTGGCCGTTCGCTGCCCGTTCGGCGCGCCTGCCGTAACGCTCCAGGCGCCCTACGACAGTACGGGCGATCCCTTTCCGACGACCTTCTACCTCACCTGCCGCCACCTGGTCGCCGCCGTCGCCCGCATCGAGGCGGCCGGAGGGATCGAGCGCTGGGGCGAGCTCGCGTCCGGCGACGAACGGCTCGCGAGCAGCCTCGAAGCGGCGACGGCCGAGCAGCGCGTCATCCGCCGCGAGCTTGCAGACGGGCAGGTCGGACGGGAGCAGGGAGCCTCGCTCGATCTCGGCATCGGCGGCACGGCGAACCCGCATCGACTCAAGTGCCTTCACGCCCATGTCGCGTTCGCGCTCGCCCGGCCGGGGTACGAGCTGGGCGAACGGATCTACGCCGAGATCGAGCCGAGCTGGCCCGACCGGTGCTGCACGCTGGATGCTCCTGGGTAAGCGATGGCGAGCTACCTGGAGACCGCGAGGCAGCAGTGGGCGGAAGGCGACCGTCGGCTGACGGCTGCCTCCTCGAACCCGAACGCCTACGAGACGCTGATGGCGCAGGTCGAGGCCGTGACCGAGGCGCTCAGGCGCCGCATCGGCGAGCGCTTCACGCTCGCGCAGCTCGCGGACGTGTACGCCGGCGCCGACGGCTGGGTGTACGAGGCGGTCGCCGAGCGCGCCGCTCGTCCGGGGTGGACCGCGACGGCGTCGGTCGCTCAGGACGCTGCGTTCCATCGGTATGCACGGGGCGCGACGGACTACGCCCCATGAGCAGCGGCGTGCCCACCCGCAGGCGCCGCAGGCGCGGCGTCGGCGTCGTCGGGTGGCTGATCCGGATCGCCGCGGTGGTGATCGTCTTCGGCCTGGGCGTCGCGGTCGGGCAGGCGCTCGAGGATCGCCCCGAGCCCACGAAGCCGGTGACGAGCTTCCGCACGATCCAGCCCTGGACGCAGACGAACCGCGGGACCGAGACGCGCACCGTCACTCCCTGAGCACCCGAGAACGAAGAAAGTGCAGCTTTGATTAGATTCAGGCTGTGTCCGAGATCGGAGGCAAGGCGCACAGACAGCCGCCTCATGAGGGTTCCGACTGGTTGACCCTCGGTCAGGCGGCGAAGTACCTCGGAGTCGCGCAGAGCACGATCAGGAAGTGGTCCGACCAGGGCCGCCTGCCGGCCTTCTACACGCCCGGTGGTCATCGCCGCTACCAACGGCCCGACCTGGACGCCTTCGTGTCCGGCTCCGGCAGCGCCTCCACCTCGCGGACGCGCGGGACGCCGCTCGTCCTGATCGTCGACGACGATCCGCGGATCCGCGAGTTCGTCCGCGTGAACCTGGAGATGGACGGCTACATCGTCCGCGAAGCGGGGAGCGCGGAGGAAGGCCTTGCCGCCCTCGAGGAGCAGCCGCCTGACCTGATCCTGCTCGACGTGATGATGCCCGGCGTGGACGGGTGGGAGATGCTGCGGCGGATGCAGGAGAGCCACGACCAGGGCTCGATTCCGGTGATCATGTTCAGCGGCCAGGTGGAGAGCTCGGACGGCGACGCTGTCGCACGAGGCGCCCAGGGCTTCCTCGGCAAGCCGTTCAACCCGCAGGACCTGATCACGCGGACGAAGGAGCTCTTGAGGGCCTGAGGCGGACGGAGCGCGGCCTAGAGCTCCTCTGACGCTCGTAAGAGGCCGGCGACGATCACGAGCACGGCCGCAACGAGCGAGATCCAGATTCCGATGCCGCGGCCGGCCGGCTGGAAGTCGTCCGGGATCGAGATCACGCGGATCAGGACGAGGATCGTCGCGATCGAGCCGAGCACGATCACGATCAGGCTCTCGGGAACCGTCGCCGGAAGCTCGATGCCGGCCGCGTGCAGCAGATGGAGCGCGACGACCGCGAGTCCGAGCAGCAGGACGATCTTCGCCAGCGCGCCCGTGTGCCAACCGATGACGGCGACCGTCAGGTCTCCCGAGCTGTTGACGTACCAGCCCATGAGGGTCGAAAGCGCGAGCACCATCCCGGCGAGCCAGGTGAGCCGCTCGCCGGCACCCCACAGCCAGGCGGTGTCCGGCGCGAACCGGTCGCTCTCGTCCGGCTCGTAGGCCTCCGGCGGGTAGGTCTCGGGCGACTCCACGCCGGCATCTTCGCTGAAAGCCCCGCGGCTTTCAGTAAGTGGATCGGGCCGCGAGGGTTCCACTAGAGGCCGAAGAGCTGTTCGATTTGCCGCCACGCGACCAGCGAGAGGTAGGCGGCGAGAACGACGAGCGAGAGAAGGATCGCGAAGAACCGCAGCCGCGCGAGGGCCCGCTCCTGCTTCCGGTCCTGCCGGATGCGGCGGCGTGTTTTGTGGAATCGGTACGCGCGCTCGACCGCGATCGGATCGGGAAGCGGCGGCTCTTCCACGGCATCGGGGCGCCGGGCGGGCTCGGCCATCGCCGCACTCTATAAGAGGTTCCGGCGGTGCGGTCCGGCCCCTGGCGGCCAAGCCTCGTGGCGTCGGAGCCTCCTACACTTGTCGGGTGATTACGCCTGGACAGCAGGTACCGGAGGCGGCGCTCCAAAGCCTCGCTGCGGCGGGCCAGGACCTCGTCGACGCGGACGATCTGGACGCTGCGCTCGGAGTGCTGGCCGCGGCGGCCGCGTCGGGTGTCGGCGCCACGCTCGCCGTCCTCCGTGTCGCCGAGCAGGGCGGCGAGGATCTACAGGCGCGCGGGGTCTGGGCGGCATCGCCGGCGCTCCGGGCCGAGCTCGAGGGCTCTCGCATCGCGGCCGGGACGATCGGCTCCGAGGAGCTGACCGACGGCGACGACCTGCCCGAGCCGATCCGCCGGCTCGCGGGCCGGTGGGGCGCGTCGCGCGTGCTGATCTGCCCGGTCTGCTCGGAGGGACGACCGTTCGCGAGCCTCGAGCTGGCGCGCGCCGGCGAGCCGTTCTCCGAGCAGGACATCCTGCTGGCCCGGGTGATCGCAAGCCACGCCTCGCTTCTCATCCGTGCGGTCGACCCGGTGAACGGGCACTCGACGGTGACCGGACGGGACGCGATGCTCGAGCTCGCCGGCCGCGCGCTCGCCGTCGTGGCGGAGGAGTCCCGCAGCGGGGAGCGCATTGCCAGGCTCGCCCTGGAGGCGACCGGGGCCCGGTCCTGCATCCTCTGGCGCTCGAACGGCCGGCCGGAGCCGGTGGCGACCGCCGGTGCCGCCGAGGATCTGGACGACGCCGAAGCGGCGGTGCGCGACGCCGACGAGCAGCTTTCGGCGAACGGAAGCGTGACGCTCGGGGACGGCGTCGTCCTCGTTCGGCTGGGCGAGCCGCCGGTCGGCGGTCTCCGGCTCGTCTTCGAGCCGGGGGACGAGCCGGGCGACGAGGAGCTCTCCCGGCTCGCGGCCTTCGGCGGCCGTGCGGCGCACGCGGTTCGCGTCGGCGAGCGGACGACCGACCTCGCGCAGGAGCTGGAGCGCAGCCGGGCGCTGCTCGCGGTCGTCGGTCAGGCGATCGCAGAGCTGTCGCTGTCGCACACGCTCGAGACCGCGGTCGACCGCGTGGGCGAGCTGCTCGAGACCGATCGCGCGGCGGTCTATCTGCGCCAGGCGGGCGAGCTCGAGACGGCGGTCGAGCGGGGGCTTGCGGGGCCGCACGTCCGTGTCGCCGAAGGGCTACTCCACCTGATCCTCAGCGGTCCGCGGGCGAGGCCCGTGGTCGAGGTGCAGGACGCGACGTCCGACCCGCGGCTCGGGTCAGTGCGGGACGCCGTCACCGAGTCGGGCATCGAGGCGGCCGTCGTCGTCCCGCTGCGTGCCGCCGGCGAGCTGATCGGGCTGCTCGTTGCCTACCTCCCGGCGACGCGGCGGCTCGCCGAGGGGGAGTCCACGCTGCTCGCGGCGCTCGCCGGACCGGTCGCCGTCGCGGTCCAGAACGCCGGCCTTCACGAGGACACCGCGCGCCTTGCGCGGGAGCGGCAGGAGGCGCTCGACGCGGAGCTCCTTGCGGCCAAGCGCCTGGAGGCGTTCTACGAGATCTCGCGCTCGTTCTCCGAGAGCCTCTCGCTGGAGGAGACCGTCGGTGCGATTGCCCGCACGGCAGTCGAGCTTCTCGGCGTGGACGCTGCCGTCCTGCGCATGCCGGACGCTCGCGGCGACTCACTCGTCGCGCGGGCCGTGCACGTCCCGGATGTGCGTCTCGGCGTCGCGCTCGATCCGATTCTCCGCCGCCCGCAGCCGCTCGACCGGATCGCGACGGCGACACCTGTGGCTCTCACCACCGGTCTGGCGGCGCAGCTCGGCGGCGGCCACGAGCTGCTGGTCCCGTTCCTCGAGCGCGGCTCGACGGCCTCGTTCGTCCCGATCGTCTCGGCGGGAGAGGTGATGGCTGCGCTCACTCTCATCTCGCTCGACCCGGCGCGGCCGATCGACCGTGAGCTGCTCGCGGCGGCGGGATCGCTTGCCGCCCAGGCGTCGCTCGCGATCGGCAACGCCCGTCTCTACGAGCAGCAGGCCCACTTCGCGGACGCGATGCAGCGGTCGCTCCTGCCGGACGAGCCGCCCGACCTCCCAGGCGTCGAGATCGGCAGCGTCTACGAGTCCTCGGCGCGCCTGGACGTCGGGGGCGACGTGTTCGACTACACCGTGCTGCCCGACGGCCGACTCGCCGTCGTGGTCGGCGACGTGACCGGCAAGGGGATCGACGCTGCTGCCGACATGGCGATGACGAAGTTCGTGTTCCGGTCGCTCGCGCGCGAGCATCCAGAGCCGTCGGAGCTGATGCGGATTGCGAACCAGGTCGTCCTCGACGAGGTGGAGGAGGGCAAGTTCGTGACGATGCTCTACCTGACCCTCGATCCCACCACGGGCGAGCTCGCCTGCGCGGGCGCGGGTCATCCTGAGCCCCGCCTCGTACGGCCGGACGGGTCCGTCGAGGAGCTGGAGGCGCGCGGGCTGGCGCTCGGGATCGCGCCGGACCAGCAGTACCCGGAGTCGAGAGCAACGTTGGAGCCGGGCGCGTCCGTCGTCCTCTACACGGACGGGGTGGTCGAGTCCCGCGTCGACGGCGAGCTGTACGGAAAGGCGAGGCTCGACCGGCTGCTCGCCAACAAGCGCGATCTGCTGGCGCAGCAGCTCGCACGCGCGGTCGTCGAGGACTCCCGGGCGTTCGCGGGGGGCGGGCTCGCGGACGACTCGGCCGTGGTCGTCGTCAAGCGAACGCCAGCTTCAGGTTGACAGGGACAGGATCAATCCTGTCCCCATGAGCCTAGGTCGGCCCTCATTCCAGGCGACGCTGACCGGCGTCGTCTTCGCCGCCGGCGTCGGGACGCTTGCGACCGAGATCGCCGCGTCGCGTCTCCTCGCCCCGTACTTCGGGAACTCCACGATCGTCTGGGCGAACGTGATCGGCCTGACGCTGGCCTCGCTCTCGGTCGGCTACTGGCTCGGGGGCCGCCTCGCGGACCGTTACCCGAGCCCACGGGCACTCGGCCTCGTCGTCGTCGCCGCAGCCTGTCTCGTCGCGGTCGCAACGCTCCTGGCCCGCCCGATCCTCGACTTCTCCGTGGAAGGGCTCGACCGGGTCTCGGCCGGCGCAGCGATCGGCTCGTTCTTCGGCGTCCTCATCCTGTTCGTCCCGCCCGTGACGCTGATGGGAATGGTTGCGCCGTTTGCGATCCGGCTCGCGATCCAGGACGTCGAGAGTGTCGGGACCGTCGCCGGGCGCCTCTATGCGGTCTCGACGGTCGGGAGCCTGCTCGGCACCTTTCTCGCGGCGCTCGTTGCGATTCCCGCGATCGGGACGCAACGGACGCTGCTCGCGGCGGCCGCGGTGCTTGGTGCGAGCGGTGCGGTGCTGCTCGGGCGGCGTTGGCTCTTGCTGGCGGCAGGCCTCGCGGCGCTGCTGCTGATCCCGCCCGGCGCCGTGAAGGGCCAGAGCGGCGTGATCCACGAGGACGAGTCGCGCTACCAGTTCATCCAGGTCGTGGAGGAGGACGGCGTCCGCCGGCTCTACCTGGACGAGGGTCTTGCCACGCATTCGGTCTGGCGGAGGGACGAGGTGCTGACCGGGGGCGTCTGGGACACGTACGTCGCCGTCGTCGACCTGCTCGGTCGGCAGCCCGAGCGCGTGGCGATGCTCGGAAACGCCGCCGGCACAGCCGCTCGCGCGTACGAACGCTTCTACCCGCAAGCCGAGGTCGACGGCGTCGAGCTCGACCCGGCCGTGAGCGACACGGGACGGCGGTTCTTCGAGATGGGCGAGATCGAGACGCTGTCCGTGCACGACGCGGACGCCCGCGCGTTCCTGCGCCGGACCGACCGGGACTACGACGTGATCATCGTGGACGCATACCGCCCGCCGTACGTGCCGTTCTACCTCGCGACGAAGGAGTTCTTCGAGCTCGTGCGCGAACGGCTCAGGCCGGGCGGCATCGTCGCGCTCAATGTCGCGACGACGCCCGACAACCACGACCTGGCCGACAACGTCGGCGGCACCCTCGCGACCGTCCTGCCGAGGGCGTTTGCCTGGCAGCCGCTCAAGTTCAACCAGATCGTCATCGGCCAGAACGGTGAGCCGACCGGCAGCGTGCGCGTCGCGCCTCCCGACGTCGCGCCCCTCGTCCAGGATCTCCGCGCCACCATGCGCCCGATTCCGCCGTCTGAGCGATCCGTGGACCGACGACCGCGCGCCCGTCGAGTGGATCACCGACCGGATGATCGTCGAGTTCGCCGCGCAGGGCGGGCGGTTCGAGGAGGAACCACTCCCCACCGCGCCGTAGCGGGGCGTAAGCAGGTCTTTTCTCTACACTGGCGCCCGTGAGGCGTGGGGTCTCGATCGTGCTGGGAGCGCTCGTGTGCGCGGCGGCGGGCCTGCTGGCCGCTGCGGTGGTGGCGGCCCCGGGCCTCTCGCAGCTCCCGATCACCACCGGGACGACGACCGGCGCCACGACCACTGCGCCGACGACGACCACTGCGCCGACGACGACCGCACCGACCACGACGCGCGCGCCGCAGGCCGACCTGATCCCGGACGGTGTCTTCGTCGGTCGTGTCGAGGTGGGCGGGCTGACGCCGGCGGGCGCGACGGCGCTCGTCCAGACGGAATTCGACGAACCGCTCACGCTCGTGTTCGGCCGCAAGAGGATCCTCGTGACGCCGCAGCGGCTCGGCGCGACTGCGCGCGTGAAGCTCGCGATCGGCCAGGCCCGCCGCGCAGCGCCGGGAACGAGGCTCCCGCTCTTCGTCACGCTGCGGCGCGGCGGCGTCGCGAAGTACGTGAAGGCGCTCGGGAAGCGCTTCGACAGGGGCGGGAAGAACGCCGAGCTCGTCGGCCTGCGTGGCAACCAGCCGTGGATCACCAAGGAGCAGACCGGGCGGGTCCTGAAGCAGCGCTCGGCGGTGCGAGAGATCGTTGCCAGCCTTCGATCCCACCGGCGCTCCCCGCTGCGGGTCCGCGCCGAACGAGTCGAGCCGAGCGCGACGCGCGCCCGCTTCGGTCCGATCATCGTGATCCGGCGCGAGTCCAAAGTGCTCAATCTCTTCCGCGGGATGCGCCTCTGGAAGCGGCTCGGCGTCGCGACGGGCCAGTCGTCCTACCCGACACCGCTCGGCCGTTACTCGATCGTCACGATGCAGCGGCATCCCTGGTGGTATCCGCCGGACTCGGACTGGGCCAAGAACGAGAAGCCGATCCCGCCCGGGCCGGGGAACCCGCTGGGGACGCGATGGATGGGCATCAGCGCCCCGGGAGTCGGCATCCACGGGACGCCGGATCCGGCCTCGATCGGTTACTCCGCGTCGCACGGCTGCGTGCGCATGCGGATCCCCGAGGCGGAGTGGCTGTTCGGCCGCGTCCGGGTCGGGACGCCGGTCTTCATCGTTCCCGCGTAGGTTGTAGGTCATGTCCGGCCGTCTGAAGCTCGCGGCCCAGGGTCTGTCCGTCGCACTCGTCGCCGGCCTCTTCGGGCTTCTCGTCTGGAAGGTCGCGACGCAGGAGGAGGGCGCTTCGCGCAAGCTCGGCCGCGGCGAGATCGTCAGCGCGCCCAACTTCCGCCTCGACCGGCTCGACGGGCAGGGGAAGATCTCGCTCGCCGAGTACCGCGGCCGCCCCGTCGTCGTCAACTTCTGGGGCTCGTGGTGCGACCCGTGCAAGGAGGAGGCGCCCGTGCTCGAGGGGACCTGGCGGCGCTACAAGGATCGCGGCCTGGTCGTCCTGGGGGTCGACTTCCACGACCTCAAGGGCGCAGCAAGACGGTTCGCGCGCGAGAACGACATGAGCTATCCGCTCGCCTACGACGGGCCGGGGAACACGATCTCCGAGTACGGCGTCGAGGCCGCGCCGGAGACGTTCTTCGTCTCGCCAGACGGGAAGCTGGTCTGCGAGCGGCTGCTCGGCGGCGTCCACATCGAGCGGAACCGCCTCCGCTACGACGACTGCGTCGAGGAGCTGCTCGCGGCGTGAGGGAGCTAGTAACAGAGTGTCACTTGCCCTCCGCGGCCGCCGATCCGGCTGTCCGAGAGCCGTTGCGCCGCTCGAGAAGCCTTGTAACACAGTGTTACTTGGTCGGGCTGGCGGTCGTCGCGCTCGCGCTGGGTCTGCCGGCTGCGGCGAACGCTGCCTGCCCGACGCTCGCGGATCTCGAGGGCCAGGTCATGTGCCCGCAGTGCAAGACGACCCTCGACCAGTCGGATGCGCCGGTCGCGCGCGACATCAAGCAGTTCATCCAGGCGCGGGCCGAGGCGTGCGTGCCCGAGGGGCAGATCAAGGACGAGCTGGTGGCGCAGTTCGGGCCGGCGGTCCTGGCCGCGCCTCCGCGCGAGGGCTTCCACTGGTTGGCGTGGCTGCTGCCGCTCGCCGGGCTGCTCGCGGGCGCCGCCGTGATCTCGATCCTGGTCTGGCGCTGGAGCCGGCGCCGACCCGTCGCGGAGCCGGTCGCGCCGCCCAACGGCCGGCCGCTGGATCCCGAGCTCGAGCGAAGGCTCGACCGGGAGCTCGCCCGCTTCGATGGCTGAGGCGTTACCCCTCGCGTTCCTCGCCGGGGTGCTGTCGATCATCACGCCCTGCGTCCTGCCGCTGGTGCCCGGCTACCTGTCGGCGGTCTCGGCGGTGGAGGCGGACCGGCTCGGCGAGGCCGGCGTGGGGAGGCGGGTGGCGCGCTCGAGCATCCCGTTCATCTTCGGCTTCACGACGGTCTTCGTCATCCTCGGCGCCGGAGCGGCGGCGCTCGGCGGGTTCCTCGATGCGAACCGGCGCGCGGAGCTCGCTGGGTTCGTGCTCGTCGTCCTCGGACTCGCGTTCCTGGGTCTCCTGCCCTGGCCCGAGAGACTGGTTGCGCCGGGCCTCCTGACCGGGGCGCGCAAGCGCGGGTCGGGCGTCCTACTCGGCGCCGCCTTCGCGGTGTGCGCCGCGCCGTGCATCGGCACCGTGCTCGCATCGGTGCTGGTGCTGGCCGGGAGCGCGGAGGAGATCCTCGAGGGCTCCGCGATCCTCGCCGCGTACTCCGCCGGCCTCGCGCTCGCCTTCGTGCTGGCGGCGATCGCGTTCGTGCGCGCGATGGGCGCGTTCCGCTGGCTGCGCGACCACTACGCGGTGATCCGCGTCGTGAGCGGCTCGGTGCTCGTCCTCATCGGGCTGGCGTTCTTCTTCCATCGCGACGGGTGGATCCGGGTCGGCTTCGATCGCGTGCTCGATGTCGTCGGGCTAGGTGTCTAGCGGCCTCGGCAGCTCGAGCGACCCGGACTCGACCATCCGCTGGGCAGCGCCGACAGACGAGAGGACGGCGGCGACATCCACACCGCGATGCTCCGGCGCGAACGGGCCGAGCCGCCGCGCCGCCTTCGCGAGCTGCCGCTCGCACCCCGGCCGGTTCCCGCGGCCGGCGTGGTGCCAGGCGACCGTCACGTGGACGAGGCCCTGGAAGAAGTCCTTCTCCTCCGGGTCGGCCGCACGCCACGCCTCCTCGAGCTCCTCGTGCGCCTCGAAGTAGTCGCCTCGGCGCATCAGCTCGAGACCGTTTCGCAACCACTCGTCCACAAACGTGAGTGTTACTCTCGGAGGGTCGTGGCGACGATCCTGCTCGAAGGCGTCGACCTCTTCATCCGCGGCAAGCTCGAGGCGCTTCTCGAGGGCCACCACCTCGTCACGAACGACTCGGTCGATCCCCCCGATCTGGTGATCGCGGACGTCGGGCGAACCGATCCGGACGAGGTCGCGGACGCCTATCCGGACGTCCCCATCCTCGGCTTCTCGAATCACAAGGACACCGCGGGCCTGCGTCGGGCGCACGAGGCGGGCTTCGACCAGGTGGTCGCGAAGTCGGCGCTCGCGGAGCGCGCTCCTGAGCTCATCGAACAGCTGATTCCCTAGATAGGGTCCCGGCCGTGACGTACATCATCGCCGAGCCCTGCATCGACATCAAAGACCTCTCCTGCGTGGACGTCTGCCCGGTCGACTGCATCCACGAGTTCGAACGGATCCTGATCATCGACCCCGAGGAGTGCATCGACTGCTTCGCTCCGACGGAGCGGTTCGTGACCTCGAAGGGCATCCGGACCTTCGCCGAGGTCGAGAACCAGGCCGTGAGAGTCCTGACCGACGACGGGTTCAAGCCCGCGCTCGTGAAGCGGTTTCGCCGGAAGCCGCTCGTGAAGCTCGAGCTCGCGCCGGCGTTCGAGGAGCGCGACCGCTACGGCGGGACGAGGCTGACGACTCGCAACATCTCGAGGTTCCGCCGGACGATCTGGGCGACGCCGACGCATTCGTGGCTCCTCGCGGATGGCGAGCGCACCGATTCGCTCGAGACGGGCCAATTCGTTCCCTCGATGCGCGCTCAGCCCCGTCGCGACGGCGAGACCTATCGCCTCGGTGTTCTCCACGGGCTCGTGTTCGGCGACGGAAGCTGGAACAAGCAGGAGATCCGCTCCGGCGAGCATCTCCACTACGTCCAGCTTTACGGCGACCGGGTGGCGAGGTTCCGCGACTTCTTCGACCAGGTCAACTTCTCGCCTTGCCTCGACGCGCATCCCGGCTACGTCGGAACCGGCGTCGTGCGTTCGTCGGCGAATCTCAAGCGACTCTTGCCGGAGACGGCCGACATCGAGTACATCACCGGCTTCGTGGACGGCTGGATCGCCGCGGACGGCGATCCCGTCAAGGCCGGATCCTGGCGCCTTCGCTCGACCGACCACGAGGCGCTTGCCTGGCTCGAGCAGGCGGCGGTGATCGCCGGGTACGTCGCGGTCGGCTCCGGCGAAGAGGCAAGCCGCGAGACGAATTTCGGCGTCCGCAGCCGCCCCATCCGCTGGCTCTACCTCGCGACTCGGGAGGTCTCCTGGCGCGTGATGAACGTGGAGGAGAACGAGGCTGACGCAGAGGACACCTTCTGCGCAGTCGTTCCCGGAAAGCACGCGTTCACGCTTGCCGGAGGCGTCTATACGAAAAATTGCGGCGCGTGCGAACCGGAGTGCCCGGTCGAGGCGATCTTCCCCGAGGATGCTCTCCCCGATAAGTGGGAGCCGTTCGTGAAGATCAACTACGCCTACGGCGAGGGCGCCGACGTGATCAACAACCTCACGAACGAGTACGCCACCGAGCACAACGTGCAGAACCCTCCGCTCGACGAGCGTTAGACGCTCCGCAGACGGGGTAGGCCTCCGAAAAAGGAGGTACGCATGCCCCAGGAAGCATGGAGCAACAAGCGCGAACGGCAGTACGAGCACATCAAGGAAAGCGCGAAGGATCGCGGTGCCTCGACGAAGCGTGCCAAGGAGATCGCGGCCCGCACGGTCAACAAGGAGCGGGCCCGGTCGGGCGAGGCTCGGACGTCGTCGAGAACGTCTCGGCAGGACATGTCGTCAAGCCGCCGCGGCGGTCAGCGCTCCGGAACGAACCGTCCGAAGGGCCGCACGAAGGAGCAGCTCTACAACGAGGCAAAGCGGATGGGCATCGACGGCCGCTCGAAGATGAACAAGCAGCAGCTGCAGCGCGCGGTCGATCGCAGGAAGTAATCGCCTTCTGCCGGTTGCGCGGCGCTGGCTATATTGCGCGGCGCCGTGCGACCGAAGACCCTCGATCACGTCGCGTACTGGCTCGCCGACCGGGACCGCATCGCCGACTTCGTCACGACGCACCTCGGCATGCACGTCATCGAGCGAACCGACCGCTTCACGCTCGTCGGCTCTGACGCGCGCAAGGGGAAGCTGACGCTCTTCGATGCGGAAGCGCCACGCGAGCGCGGCGCGCTCAAGCATGTCGCGCTTCGCGTGAACGACCTGGACGCCGCGCTCACCGAGCTCCCCGACAGCGTCGTCGTGGAGCGCACGAACGGCACGGCGCTCTTCGACCTCGGCGACGGGGTGAACCTCGGCCTCGTCGAGGCGACGACGGAGACGGAGTACGACCTCGATCACGTCGCGCTCTTCTCGGCTGACCCGGAGGCGACCGCGCAGCGATACCGCGATTACGGCTTCGAGTCCGCCGATCGCGGCTCCGGCGGCGAGCCGCGCGTGGAGGTCGCAGGGGCGTACGTCGAGTTCCACGAGGGCGAGCCGGGAGACCCCGAGTCGCCGCTGCTCAACCACCTTGCGGTGCTCGTCGACTCGGCGGAGGATCACCGGGCAGGCGGCCGAGCAGCGCGACATCGAGGTGCAGGACTTCGTGGACGCTCCGAACACGCTGGCCGTGTTCGTCTGGCTCCCGGAGCGCGTCCGGCTCGAGTACGTCGAGCACAAGCCGACGTTCGCGCTCCAATAGCCCTGCGTATCGCGGGAGCCGGGATGGCCGGCCTCGTGGCGGCCGCCAGGGCGCGCGAGCTCGGCGCCGAGCCGGTCGTCTACGAGAAGGGGACGCGCGCGGGCGGCTCGATGCTGCTCTCGAGCGGCTTCGCCTGGCGCTACCGGTCGTGGGAGGTCTTCCGTGAGCAGTGCCCGGGCGGGGATCCGAGACTTCAACGCCTGATCCTGGAGCGGTTCGACGACGCGCTCGACTGGCTCCAGGCGCAGGGGGTCGAGCTGCTTACCCGCGAGACGGGGAACCCGCTCACCGTCGGCGCCCGCTTCGACCCGCGGCAGCTCGTCGAGACTCTCGCCCAGGACGTCCGTCTGGGCGAGACGACCGACGAGCCGACGATCCTCGCCACCGGCGGTTTCCCGGCGCGGCTCGCCCGCGAGCGTGGACTGCTCCTGCGCGCCAACCCGTGGAGCGAGGGCGACGGGCTCGACCTCGCACGAGACCGTGGCGCGGCGACGGCGGGTGACCTCGACGAGTTCTACGGCCGCGCGATGGCCGCGGTCGACGTCCTCGCGGAGGCGGATTTCGTGCGCCTCGGCCAGCTGTACGCGAAGTTCGCGGAGATCACGTCGGAGGACGGCTCGGAGCGTTTCGTCGGCGAGCCGAGCTGGTCGGAGATCGACGTCGCCCAGCAGGTCGCCCGCTGGCCGGGCGGGCGCGCGTGGTTCACGGTCGAGCGAGCCGCGCTGGACGAGCGCGTGCGCGACCGGACGGTCAGGGAGATGATCGAGGCGGCCCGTGAGGCAGGCGCGCCGGTCGAGGAGCAGGACGGGCGGGTCCGGGTTCTCGTGCGGGCCGGAGTGACGCAGACGCTCGGCGGCCTGCGCGTCGACGAGCAGGCCCGGGTGCTCGACGCGAGCGGCGAGTCGATCGACGGCCTGTTCGCGGCCGGCGCGGATGCCGGCGGCATCTCGACGGGCGGCTGGTCGAGCGGCCTGGCAGCGGCCCTCGTCCTCGGCCTCGTCGCCGCCGAGTCGGCGGTCGCCTAGCCCGGGAGGGGCTGGAGATAGGCCGCGCGACGGTCGTCGCCGGGGAGCGGCGAAGGCGCCAGACGATTGACCTCCTGACGGAGGCCGTCGTCGAGCTCGACCACGCTTCCGACCGTCGGCAGCTCGCCCTCCCGCTCGTGGAGCTCGTAGCCGGTCGTTTTCCAGACGAAGAGCAGGTGCTTGTCCGCCATCGCGGCCGGACTCTAACCTCGTGCCGTATAGGGCGGCAGCGTGATGCGCACGGCGGTGCCGCCCTCGTCCGAGCTGCGGTCGACGTCGACCGTGCCGCCCAGCGCCCGCGCCCGCTCCGCCAGCGCCTCGAAGACCCGCCGCCGCCGCTCGCCCGAGCCGTCGTCGGTGATCAGCGTCTCCACGGCTCCCGCGTCCACCTCGCCGATCGCCACCGAGATGCGGGTCGGGGGACCCCGACGAACGGCAGCGTCGAGGGACTCACGGATGATCTGGTACAGCACGATCTGCGCGCGGCCGGCCAGCGCGCTGCCGCCCTCGACGTCGAGGTCGACGCGAACGCCCTGCGAGCTCTCGACCTGGTCGGCCAGCGCTTGCACCGCAGGCCCGAAGCCCTGGTCGCGCAGGACGACCGGCTCGAGGGCGAACGAGAGGTCGCGCAGCTCGCGGATCGTCTCCCGCTGGCGGCCGAGGGCTTTGCTCAGGATCTCCTTCGCGTCCTCGACCCGGCCGCGCTCGATCGCATCGACGACGCCGTCCAGCATCAGGGCGATTCCAGACATGGACTGGACGGGGCCGTCGTGGAGGAACAGTGCGAGACGTCGCCGCTCGTCCTGCTCTGCGGCGATCAACTGGTCAGCGTGCCGTGACCGCTCGGCTTCCTCCTGCCGCGTGCGGAGCAGGCTGAGGGCGAGCGCCGCAGCGGCGACGACGGCGACGCCGACGGCGCCGTAGGCAAGCCAGTCCACTCCCGTCGCCGCACCGGCCAGCGCAACGAGCGCGGCGGCCGCAATGACGCCGACAAGGACGGCAGCCCTAGTCGATGATCGCTTCGCGAAGCGCAATCGCCACCGCGTGCGTCCGCGTGTCCGCCTCGAGCTTCGTGAGGATGTGGCGCACGTGGCTCTTCACCGTCTCCTGGCTGATGAAGAGCCGGGCGGCCACGTCCGCGTTGGACATGCCGTCGGCGAGGAGCTGGAGGATCTCCCGCTCGCGCCCCGTGAGCATGTCGTCGCCCTTCCCGGGCAGGAACGCGGGCATCAGAGCAGGGTCGACGTAGCCGTCCCCGGCCGAGACCTTCTCGATCGCCTTCACGAGGCTCGCGTGCGGCGCCTCCTTCAGGATGTAGCCCTTGGCACCGGACTCGAGCCCGCGGCTGAGCAGGCTCCGCTCGCTGTAGGCCGTGAAGATCAAGACGGCGATCTCGGGCACCCGTTCGGTGAGCTGCTTCGTCGCCTCCAGGCCGTCCATGCCCGGCATGCGCACGTCCATGATCACGACGTGGGGCTTCCGACGCTCGGCCAGCGAGACGGCTGACGCACCGTCGGACGCTTCGCCGATGACGCGAATGTGCGGCGCGCGCGACAGCGACAACCGCAACCCCTCGCGGACGACCTCGTGGTCGTCGACGATCAGGCAGGTGATCTCCGGGCGGCCGTCACCGCTTTCGTCCTGTACCACGGGCGTGGAATTGTAGGCCTCAAACAGGAAGTCCTGTTAGACCCCGCGCCGGAAATGAGCGCTGAGCCCCCTCCGCAGGGATGAAACGAGCCACATTCCCGGCGCGGGGTCAGACGGCCAGGCTCAGCTGCTCGTCGTGCTGCGTCCCGTCGAGCCGGACGCGGCGCCGGTCGCGGACGCCGAGCTCCCTCGCGAGCGCTGCAACCTCCTCCCGGACCGGCGCAGCCTCGGCCTTCGGGAGGTACGCGCGGCCGCCCCTGTAGAGCTCCTGGTAGTGCTGCACCTGCTCCGGGAAATCCTCGGCGAGGTGCTCCAGGAAATGCTCCCGAGTCCCGGGGCGGAGGTTGAGGAGATTCGTCCAGACGCCCGTGGCGCCGGCCTCTCGCGCGGCCGTGACCACCTCGCGCAGCTGCTCGGGCCGGTCGGAGATCCCGGGCAGGATCGGTGCCATGCCGACGCCGACCTTGATCCCGGCATCGACGAGCTCCTTCAGCGCGCGCAGCCGCTGGCGCGGGTGGGCCGTGCTCGGCTCCGTCTTGCGCCAGACCTCCTCGTCGAGCGTCGGGATCGAGAAGGTGATCGCGACCTTGCGCGCGCTTCGCCGCCTCGGCGAGGACGTCGACGTCGCGCACGATCATCGGGCCGCGCGTGATCAGCTGGAAGGGGTTCGAGAACTCGGCGAGCGCCTGGAGGCAGCCGCGCGTCAGCCTGTAGCGCCCCTCCGCCGGCTGGTACGGGTCGGTCGCCGCGCCGATCGCCACCGACTCGCCCTCCCAGGACGGCCGGGCCAGCTCCTTGCGGAGCACCTCGGCGATGTTCGTCTTCACGCGGATCGACGTGCCGTAGCGATCGTCGCTGGGTCGGTCCGCGCGCCGCTCGAACGCCCTGACGTAACAGAACGTGCAGCGGTGGACACAGCCCATGTAGGGGTTCAGCGACCAGGAGAACCCCATGCCCTTGACCCGGTTGAGCGCGCTCCGGCAGGGCTCTTCGCGGTACTCGACGCCCATGCCTGGAGTGTAGAACACACGTTCGTTCTCGCGGCGGTTCTGTCCGCCTCGTTCCTATAATCCGAAGACTTCCTTGGACGACGACCGACCGCCCAGTACTCAGGCCCCGGAGAGCGGGGCGTGAGCGATTTCCTTCGAATCGTCGTGGTTCTCCTGCTCGTGCTGGGGAACGCGATCTTCGTCGCGGCCGAGTACGCGCTCGTAACAGCGCGGCGCAACCGCCTGCAGGAGCTCGTGGAGCCGGACGCGCAGGGCGCGAAGCACGCGCTCGAGCTGATGGACAACCCCGTGCGCTTCATCAGCACGGTGCAGGTCGGGATCACCGTCGCCGGCATCGCGATGGGCGCGATCGGCCAGCCGCTCGTCCAGGACTGGTTCGACGTTCGTCCAGTCCGACACGGTCGCGTTCCTGATCGCCTTCTTCTTCCTGACCTACCTGAGCGTCTCTCTCGGGGAGCTCGTGCCGAAGGCGATCGCGCTCCAGCGGGCAGAGCGGCTGGCCATCGCGCTGGCCTGGCCGATCGACCTCCTCGGCCGCATCGCGCACCCGCTCGTCTGGCTGCTCCAGACCTCGGCGAACGCCGTCGTCCGGCTTTTCGGGATCAAGCCGGCACCGGCCGGCGTCATCGTCCACACGCGGGAGGACATCCGGGCGTTCGTCGCCGAGGCGGGCGAGAGCGGCGCTGTCGAGGGCGTCGAGCAGGAGGTGCTGTACGCGGCCTTCAAGTTCGCGGACAAGGAGGTGCACGACGTGATGGTCCACAAGCCGGAGGTCGTCGCGATCTCGGTCGAGCTGCCGCCACGCGAGTGCCTCGCCGCCGTCGTCAACTCGCCGTACACGCGCTATCCGGCCTACCGCGGACGTCGCTCGACCAGATCGACGGGATCCTCCACGTCCGCGACCTCTTCTCCGCGCTGTACGAGAAAGGGATCGACAACGTCGTCATCGAGGATCTGCTCCGCAAGCCGTACTTCGTTCCGGAGACCAAGGATCTCGCCGCGCTGCTGCCGAGTTTCAGAGCGCAGAACCAGCACATGGCGATCGTCGTCGACGAGTACGGCTCGATGCAGGGGATCGTCACGCTGGAGGACGTCCTCGAGGAGATCGTCGGAGAGATCGAGGACGAGTACGACCTGCCGGACGAGTCGCTGGAGCGCACTCGACGAGAGCACGTTCGCGTCGACGGCACCTTCCCGATCGACGACTTCAACGAGCAGTTCGAGGTCGCGATGCCGGACGACGACTACCACACTCTCGCCGGGCTTCGTCTTCGGCAAGCTCGGACGCGCTCCCGAGGCGGGGGACGAGGTCGTCGTGGAACGGGCTCAAGTTCGACGTGATCGAGGTGGAGGGCACTCGGATCGAGAAGCTCCAGGTCGAGTTCCTGCCGCCCGAGGAGGCAGAGCCCTCACCGGAGGCGCCTGACAGCTCTGCACGGCTTCGCAGGCGCGGAGGCGCCTCGGAGTGGCCGCGCCTCCCCGGCTCGCCTCGGCCCGAACGGCTCGAGCCTGGGCCTCGAGACGCTGGACGGCGTCGGGCCGACCGTCAAGAAGCGGCTGGCGGCGCTCGGGCTGCGGACGATCCGGGACGCGCTCGAGTACCGGCCGCGCCGCTACGAGCCCGCGGCGCCGGAGCTGGCGATCTCCGATCTGTTCGGCGAGGACGAGGCGGCGATCGCGGGCGAGGTGCTGAGCGTCCGCGTCCAGCGCGCCCGCCGGCTCCAGCTCGTGAAGGCACGCGTCGCCGACGAGTCCGGGGAGATCACCGCCGTCTGGTTCAACCAGGCGTGGCTCAAGGACCGGCTCCAGCCCGGCACGCGGGTCCGCCTGCGCGGCAACCTGAAGGGCAGCGAGTTCACGGTCCGCTCCTACGACGTGAACGGCGTCGCGGCGACCGCCGACTTCGCGCCCGTCTACCCCGCGAGCGAGGAGATCACCGTCAAGAAGCTGCGCGAGGTCGTCGGGAAGGCGCTCGACGTACGCGGGGGACGTCGTCGATCCGCTGCCCGCCGCGCTCAAGGTGCGCGAGAGGGACTGCCCGGCCGCTCGGACGCGCTCGTCGCGCTGCACCGTCCCGCAAGCGAGGAGCACGGCGAGCAGGCGCGGAGGCGGCTCGCGTTCGACGAGCTGCTCGCGCTCCAGGTCGGGCTGGCACGGCGCCGCGAGGGCCGCGACGAGGAGCGGGCGCCGGCGCTCGGCGAGCCGGGCGACCTCGTGGCGCGCTATCGCGAAGTCCTCCCGTTCGAGCTGACGCCGAGCCAGGAAGCCGCGATCTCCGAGATCGACGCCGACCTCGCCGGTGAGCGGCCGATGGAACGCCTGCTCCAGGGCGACGTCGGCTCCGGGAAGACCGTCGTCGCGCTCTACGCTCTCCTGCGGGCGGTCGACGCTGGAAAGCGAGGCGCGCTGATGGCGCCGACGGAGACGCTGGCGGAGCAGCACTTCCTGACCGTCGACCCGATCTGCACGCAGCTCGGCGTTCCGATCGCGCTGCTGACCCGCTCGGTCAAGCACGACGTCGGCGCCGCGCAGGTCGTCGTCGGGACACACGCGCTGATCCAGGAGGGCGTCGAGCTCGGCGACCTCGGCGTCGCGGTCGTGGACGAGCAGCACCGCTTCGGCGTCGAGCAGCGCGCGGCGCTGACGACCGGCCGCCGGCCGCACGTCCTCCACATGACGGCGACACCGATCCCGCGCACGCTCGCGCTGACCGTCTACGGCGACCTCTCGGTGACCGAGATCGCGAAGCCGCCGGCGAACCGGAAGCCGATCGAGACCGCGTGGGTCACGGAAGAGCGTTCGAGCGCCGCGTACCAGCGGCTGCGAAAGCATCTCGACGACGGCCGCCAGGCGTACGTCGTCTGCCCGCTGATCGAGGAGTCGGAGACGAGCGTGGCGCGCGCGGCCGAGCGGGAGGCCGAGCGCCTGCGCAAGGGCGAGCTCCGCGGCTACCGAGTCGGCCTGCTTCACGGTCGCCTGAGGACGGACGAGCGGCGGCAGCTGATGGCGCAGTTCAAGGCGGGCGACCTCGACGTGCTCGTCGCGACCACCGTGATCGAGGTCGGCGTCGACGTCCCGAACGCGACGATCATGATCGTCCAGGAGGCGGACCGCTTCGGGCTCGCGCAGCTCCACCAGCTGCGCGGCCGCGTGGGGCGCGGCGCCGAGCAGTCGTACTGTCTGCTGATCTCGCGCGCGAAGGAGGAGCTGACGGACGCGGCCCAGGCCCGGCTCGAGGCGCTCGTGCGCACGACGGACGGCTTCGAGCTCGCCGAGGTCGACCTCGAGCTGCGCGGCGAGGGGCAGCTGCTCGGCACCCGCCAGGCAGGTCTCTCGGAGTTTCGCTTCACGCGCCTGCGCGCCGACCGCGACCTCCTCGAGCGGGCGCGCGAGCTCGCCGAGGAGCTCGTCGACTACGAGGGCCCGCTGAACGACGAGGTCGACCGCCTGTTCGCCGACCGCGAGCCGACCGCGTAGGACAGGCCCGTTCGCGCCTGGCGGGGCGCTGGTGTCGGACCCCGCGACCTGTCAAGCGAAAAGCGGGTCGAAAGTGTGACGAGTTCTCCAGAGCCAGCGTGCCGCTCAGACGCTGTGGTAACGTGTGGCCACAATGACGCGCATGGGCATCCGTGAGCTCCGCGACAACCTGACGAAGACGATCCGGCGCGTACGGGCGGGAGAGAGCATCGAGATCACACACGACGGCGAGCCGGTCGCCGTGCTGTCACCGCTCAAGCGAGACCGACTTGAGCAGCTGATTGCCTCAGGCGAGGTTACGTCCGGGCAAGCCGTTGATCGTCCGCTGATCCCGCTTCCGGCAACGGGGCCGATGACAGCGAGCGAGATCGCTTGAGCTCGACCGCGACGGAGCGCTGCCAGCCTCGTCGCTACGCCGATGCATCGGCGCTCGTCAAGCTCGTCGTGCGACGAGCCCGAGAGCGCGATCTGGACGCGTATACTCCGGGAGCCGGGACCACCACTCTGGTATCGAGCCGACTCGCGGTGGTTGAGGTGACCCGCGCTGTCCGAAAGTCGCGAGGTCTGAGCGCGATGTCGAGCCGAGGCGGACGCGAGTGCTGGAATCCTGCTGATCCTGCTGGACGTGACCGGCGAGCATCCTGCGCCGGGCCTCCGTTCGCTGTGCGCTCCGAACGTTTGAGGGCTTTCGACGCGGTTCACCTCGCAAGCGTCGCTCGCATCTCGAGCCTGGACGAGGTCCTCGCCTACGACCGGCGCCTGATCGGAGGCAGTGAGTGACGCCGGCATTCCTGTGGTCACGCTCCGGGCCTGTGAGGATCATCGCCGGCGAGAAGCGGGGCGCGAAGATCGCCGCCCCGAAGGGACACGACACACGGCCGACCGGAGACCGCGTCCGAGAAGCGGCGTTCAACCTGATCGGCCCCGTGGACGGCGCGACCGTCCTCGACCTCTTCGCCGGCTCGGGCGCCTACGGGCTCGAGGCGCTCTCGCGCGGCGCGGCGAGCGCCGTCTTCGCCGAGGCCGACCAGGCCGCGTACCACTCGATCCGCCAGAACGTCCAGAAGCTCCGACTGACCGGAGCGACGATCCTCCACCGGGACGCGATCCAGGTTCTCGCCGAGGAGGCCGCCGCGGGCAGGCGTTACGATCTCGTGCTGCTCGACCCCCCTTACCGGATGTTCTCGTCGCTGCAAGACCGCATCGCGCTCTACCTCCCAGCCGTGCTCGCGCAGGACGGCCTGGCCGTCGTCGAGACGCACGCGAAGGAGGAGCCCGAGCTGCCGCTGGAGAAGCGGACGAGCCGGAAGTACGGCTCCGCCCGGCTCACCCTCTTCGAGCACGAATGATCACGGCGATCTATCCCGGCACGTACGACCCGGTCACGAACGGCCATGTCGACGTGATCCGGCGGGCGGCGGAGATCTTCGATCGGGTGGTGGTCGGCGTCGTCGGCAGCCCGGCGCACAAGCAGCCGATGTTCAGCGTGGACGAGCGGGTGGAGTTCCTGCGGGACGCGCTGACCGAGGTGGACAACGTCGAGGTCGACGTCTTCAAGGAGCTCGTGGTCGATTTCGCCCGCCGCTGGGACGCGAAGGTGATCGTCAAGGGCCTCCGCGTGATCTCCGACTTCGAGTGGGAGCTCCAGATGAACCAGCTCAACCGCACGCTCGCGCCGGACATCGAGACCGTCTACGTGATGGCGAGCCCGGAGGTCAGCTTCGTCTCCTCGAGCGGCGTCAAGGAGATCGCGGCGTACGGGGGAGACGTCGACGCGCTGGTGCCCGAGGCGGTGGCCAGCAGGCTGCGCGAGCTCTACGGCGACGGGCGGCCCGGGGCTCCCGTCTCCCCCTCTGAGTAGACTCCAGAGCCATGGACGTCCTCGTTCTCATCGACAAGCTCGACGACCTCGTGCACAACGCCAAAGCGGTGCCCCTGACCGACCAGGTCCGCATCGACCGCGAGGAGATCTACGAGATCCTCGACCAGATGCGGGCGACGATCCCGGAGGAGATCAAGCAGGCCCGGTGGATCGTCAAGGAACGGCAGGAGATGCTCGCCGAAGCCAAGAGGGAGTGCGACCGGATCCTGGGCGAAGCCCGTGAGCAGGCGGTTCGCGAGGCCTCGCAGACCGAGATCGTCAAGCTCGCCGAGCGGCAGGCGCAGGAGATCATCGACGAGTCGCGGCGGTCCGCACGCGAGACGCGGCTCGAGATGGAGGACTGGGCCGACAGCATCCTCTCCACGCTCGAGGTGAACCTCGACAAGTTCCTCGGGGCGGTCAAGCGCGGGCGCGAGCGGCTGCACGAGCGCTCGCAGGAGACTGTCGTCGCCGGCATCGCGGCTCCGGGCTCCAACGACGACCAGCCGTACGAGTAGCGCACACGCACGACGCGTAGCGGCGCTCTACGACGTCCACGGGAATCCGGGGGCGCTCGAGGCCGCCCTGGCGGAGGTCGGCGATGCGACGGTCGTCTTCGGCGGCGATCTGGCGTGGGGGCCGATGCCGGCCGAGGCCGTGGATCGGATCCGGGAGCTCGACGCCCTCGCGATCCGCGGAAACGCCGACCGGGACCCCGGAGACGACTGGGTCGTGGAGCAGCTCGGGCCCGAGCGGCTCGCGTGGCTCCAGTCGCTGCCTGAGCAGCTCGAGCTCGAGATCGACGGGCTGGGGCGCGTGCTGTTCGTCCACGGGTCGCCGAGGAGCGACGAGGAGATGCTCTTGCGCACTGCCTCGGACGAGCGGCTCGCCATGATCCTCGAGGGCGTGGAGGCGGACGTCGTCGTCTGTGGCCACACGCATATGCAGTTCGATCGCAGCTTCGGCGGCAAGCGCGTCGTCAACGCCGGCAGCGTCGGTCTTCCCTACGGCGCCTTCGGTGCGCACTGGGTCGAGCTCGGCCCGGAGGTCCGTCATCGGCGCGCGGACTACGACGCGTCGCCGCTCACCGCCTCGGAATGGCCCCGGGCGGAGGAGGTCGTCCCGGTGATCCAGTCGCCTCCGAGCGAGGACGAGGCGATCGCGGAATTCGAGGCCCTCATCGCGGCAGGGCGCGACGCTACCCTCATCTCGTGACCACCTTCGACCTCAGACAGGCCAGGCTCCGCCCCGGCGAGGAGTACCGCGACGAGCAGGAGATCGAGCTCGCGCCGTTCGACCTCGGCGGCCAGCGCTACTTGCCGGTTCCGGAAAAGGTGCCGGCGGAGCTCGTGATCGGCCGCGGCTCGAGCGGGACGACGTTCGAGCTGCGTTTCCGGACCCGGCTCCACGGGCCGTGCGTCCGCTGCCTGAAGGACGCCGTCGTCGACCTGCCGGTCTACGCCCGCGAGTACCAGGCGACGAATCCCGGCGACGCCGAGGAGCTGCGCACGCAGTACGTCACCGAGAACCGGCTCGACCTGTCCGCCTGGGCGCGGGACGCGGTGGCGCTGGAGCTCCCCGACCAGATTCTCCACGCGCCTGACTGCGCCGGGCTCTGTGCCGTCTGCGGCGAGGATCTGAACGAGAATCCGCACGAGCACGTCGAGGAGCGGAGCGACCCTCGCTGGGCCGCGCTCGAGGAGCTGAAAGAGAAGCTCTAGAGGGCCAGGGTCGAAGGTCGGCGCGACCCGCTCCAGGAAGCGCCGGTCGTGTGTGACGAGGACGAGCGTGCCCTCGTAGTCCTCCAGCGCCAGCTCGAGCTGCTCGATCGCCTCGAGGTCGAGATGGTTGGTCGGCTCGTCCAGGATCAGCGCGTTGGCGCCCTGCGCCGACAGGAGCGCCAGGATCGCCCGAGTTCTCTCACCAGGAGAGAGCGAGGACGCGGGCCTCGTGACCTCGGCACCGCGGAGCGCGAACTTCGCGAGCAGCGTCCGCGCCTCTCCCGTCGCGAGCCCCGCCCGCGCGCCGAAGAGCTCGATCAACGGCTGCTCGGAGTCCAGCCAGGCACGGTCCTGCTCGAGCTCGCCGAAGCGCACGTTGGTCCCGACGTGACGCCGGCCGCTCGCAAGCGGAAGAGCGCCGACGAGCGCGCCGATCAGCGTCGACTTTCCCGATCCGTTCGGGCCCACGATCGCGAGGCGGTCGCCGTATCGCAGCTCGAGGCTGATCGGTCCCAGCCGGAAGCCGTCCCGCTCGACGACCGCCTCCTCGAGGCGGGCGACGACCTCGCCGGCTCGCCGCGACCCCAGCGCGAGCTCGAGGCGCCAGGGTGTCCACGGCTTCGCCACCTGCTCGAGCCGCTCGAGCCGCTTGTCGGCGGAGCGCACCTTGGACATCAGCGCGTGTGTCCCGCGCCGGTCCGCCATCCTCCCGGCGGTCCGCGCCTCGCCCTGGCGCCTCTGCAGCAGCGCCTCGAACCGCTCACGCTCGCCGAGGTAGCGATCGTATGCTGCCTCGTCGCCGAGCCGGCCGACCTCGCGGAGCCGCTCGTACTCGGACCAGCCCCCGGCGAACTCGCGGATCCGCCTCGTCTCGGCCTCGAACTCCACGACTCGCTCGACTGTCTGCTCGAGAAACGCCCGGTCGTGGGAGACGAGGACGAGCGCGCTCGGCGTCGAGGCCACGAAGCGCTCCAGCAGGTCGAGGCCGTCGAAATCGAGGTCGTTCGTCGGCTCGTCTAGGAGCAGGACGTCGAAGCGGGAGAGGAGGACCACAGCAAGCTTGGCGCGCGCAGCCTCGCCTCCGGAGAGCCTTCCGAGCCGCCGGTCCAGCCGGTCGAGCCCGACCCGAGCCGCGGCCTCGCGGGCACGTGCGTGGAAGTCATCTGCGCCAAGCGAGAGAAAGCGCTCGAGGGCATCGGCGTGCTCGTGTGCGACCTCGGGCTCGTCTCCGAGGCGCGCCGCCAGCGCGTCGAGCTCGAGCGCGGCCGCGCCGACGCCCGTGCGCCGCTCGAGGTATGCGAGGAGCGTTTCGCCGGGCCGTGCGTCGACCTCCTGGGAGAGATAGCCGACGGTCAGCGACGGCGGACGACGCTCGACCGAGCCTCCGTCGGGCTCGTCCAATCCAGCGAGGAGACGGAGCAGCGTCGTCTTTCCGCTCCCATTCGGCCCCACGACGCCGATCCGCGCTCCCGGGGGGACGAGTAGCGAAAGGCTGTCGAGAATCGTCTCGGCGCCGTGGCTCTTCGTGATGTTCGAAGCGGCGAGCGCGCCGCTCGGGCGTTGCATCGGGTCCTCCTGATCGACAAGACGGCCCAGCCGGGCCGGAAACGAGGATGTGTCGATCAGCGGGCGCGCATAGGTCGAGCCCGGAGGCTCGCGCAGAACGATAGCTATAGTGGCGAGCCGCGATGGCAGTCCCCAAGAGAAAAACGTCGAAAGCGCGCCGCGACAAGCGCCGCGCGACCCACAAGCTCGAGGCCCCGAGGGTCAACGAGTGTCCGGTCTGCCACCGGCCGAAGCGGCCGCATCAGATGTGCCCGACGTGTAAGACGTACCGCGGACGGGAAGTCGAGCCGCTACGGACGCCGGTCCCGTAGAATCCCCGCGCTCCCAGTCCATCGAACGTAAGCGAGGTCACATGGCAGCGTCCCGCGACGAAGTCTATGAGCGCGTCAGGGAGGTCCTGGCAGAGCGCTTGTCCGTGGAAGAAGCGGACATCACGGAGGAAGCGAACTTCCAGCAAGATCTCGGCGCCGACTCGCTCGACCTCGTCGAGATGATCATGGAGCTCGAGGATCAATTCGGGATCAAGATCCCGGACGAGGACGCCCAGAAGATCCAGACGGTCGGTCAGGCTGTCGAATACGTCACGTCGCACCAGTAGCCAGGCTCCGAACCGGGAGCCCGGCCGTCTTACGCGGCTGATCGACGAGCTGCCCGCCGAGCGGACGGCCAATGCATTCACGCACCCTTCGTGGGCGCCAGACAGGGCGTCCTCCTACGAGCGGCTGGAGTTTCTCGGGGACAGCGTCCTCGAGCTCGCCGTCGCCAACGCGCTCTTCGAGCGGTTTCCGGATCTTCCGGAGGGCCGGCTGGCGAAGATTCGGTCGCACGTCGTCTCCCGCGCGAGCTGCGCGGTGGTATCGCGCGAGCTGGGTCTGGGCGCTCGGCTCGCGGACCGGGGTGAGGGCATCGTTCCGCCGGAGGAGCTCGAGCGGCTGGCGCGCAATCGCAACGTCCTCGCCGCGCTGCTCGAAGCGGCTCTGGCGGCGCTCTTCCTGGAGCACGGCTTCGAGCCGATCGAGGACGCGGTCGTCGAGGCGTTCGCCGGGCGGATCGAGTACGCAGCCACCACACACGTCGACTACAAGACGGAGCTGCAGGAGCAGCTGGCGGCTCTCGGGCAGCAGGTCAGCTACTCCGTCCTCGAGGTGGAGGGGCCGCCGCACGACCGGAAGTTCACCTCGGCAGCCGTCATCGACGGCGACCAGGCCGGCGTAGGGGTCGGGTCCTCGAAGAAAGCGGCGGAGCAGGAAGCCGCCAAGCAGGCGCTCGAGAAGGTCCGCGCCGCGTAAGGAACACCATCCGCCGGGCCTACTAGCGTTCCGGCGGCGTGCATCTCCGCGCCATCCGCATCCGCGGCTTCAAGTCCTTCCCTGAACCGGTCGAGGTCCGCCTCGAGCCGGGCGTCGCCGTCGTCGTGGGGCCGAACGGCTCGGGGAAGTCGAACGTGGCGGACGCGCTGCTCTGGGCCTCGGGCTCGCTGAGCCCGAACGAGCTCCGGGCGGAGAAGCCCGACGACGTGCTCTTCTCGGGCTCGGCCGAACGGCAAGCGGCGCCCTACTGCCAGGTCGAGCTCGTCCTGGACAACGCGGACGACACCCTGGCCGACCTCCCGGCAGAGGTTTCGGTCATGCGGCGCGTCCACCGGGGCGGCGAGGGCCAGTACCTGATCAACGGGACCGCGGTTCGGCGCACCGACCTCGTGGAGCTGCTGGCCGACGTGGGTCTGGGAGGCGCCGCCGGTTCGGTCATCTCCCAGGGCAAAGTCGAGCAGATCCTGGCCTCCAAGCCCGAGGAGCGCCGGGCGCTCGTCGAGGAGGCGGCCGGGCTCGGGAAGTTCAAGCGCCGCCGCCACCGCGCGGAGTTGAAGCTCGCGCGGGTGGGACAGGACGTGGCGCGTGCGCGCGACATCGAGGCGGAGGTCAAGAAGCGGCTTCGGCCGCTCGCTCTCCAGGCGAGCGCGGCGCAGCGTGCCGAGAAGCTCGGCGGCGAGATCGCCTCGCTGGAGGCTGCCGTCGCCACGCTCGATCTGACCGCGGTCGACGAGCGGATCGGCGAGGCGTCCGAACGGCGAGCGGCCGCGGATCACGCGAAGCGGCGGACGGAGGGGAAGCTGGAGGAGCTGCTCGGAGAGCGCCACCGGGCGGAAGAGGAGCTGGCGGACGCCGCCGGCAAGCGCGAGTCGGCAACCGCGGCCCTCTACCGCCTCAAGAGCGCCGGCGAGCGGCTGGAGCTGCGCCGGGAGAGCGCGGCGGCGCTCGTCGAGTCACTGCGGCACGCGGCGAGCCGGCCACGGCTGCGGACCGGCCCCTCGGCCGCCGACCTGCGCCGCCTAAAGCTGCGCGAGGAGGCCGATCTCGCCCGGGAACGGCTCGCGGCGCTCGAGCGGACGCTTGCCGAGCGCGAGGGCGTCCCGCCGGCGGCGCGTGCGCTCGCCGAAGCCGGCCACGAGCTCCTGCTGTCCAGGCTCGAGGTCGCTCCGGGAGACGAGCGCGCCGTGATCGCAGCCCTGCGAGGCCGCGGCGGCGCCGTCGTCGCGCCCGACGAGCGGACGGCACTCAGGCTGGTCGACGAGGCTCGGGCGGGCGGGCTCGGAAGCCTGAACGTGGTCGTCGAGGAGACCGTGGACGAGTTCGTCGTCGTCGAGCGCGACGAGCTCCTGCGGCAGTCGACCGTGGCCGTCACGCGCGACGGCATCGGCTACGACCCGTCAACGCGGGAGGTCTGGTTCCTCGGCGAGGCTGCCGAGGCGGTCTTGCTGGAGCTCGAGGCCCGCCGCCGGGCGGTTGCCGCCGAGGTCGAGGAGCTGGAGCGGCAGGCGGAGGCCGTCGTCGACGAGCCCGGTCCGGGATCCGCGCTGGACGACGGCCGGTACCGCTCGCAGATCGCCGCGGCAGAGCGCCTGGAGCGCATGCTCGCAGCAGCCGGGTTGTCGAGCGACCGATGGGAGCCGACGCTCCGCGCGCGCGTCGACGCGGGGACGAGCCGTACGGCCGAGCTCGCGGACGAGCTGCGGCGGCTCGGCGGCGCGGAGGCCGAGATTCGCCGCGAGGCCGGCGAGGCCGCGGCCGCGTCCGGCGCCATCGACGTCGAGCTCGCCCGCCTGCAGGCCGAGCGCGACGAGGCTCAGCGGCGGCTGGAGGCGGCCGGAGCCGAGCCGGCCGACGGAGACGACCGCGAGGCGATCGCCGAGCGGCTCGAGCGCCTGCAGCGGCGCCGAGAGGAGCTCGGGCGCGTGAACCCGCTCGCCGCCGAGGAGTACGAGCGCGAGAAGGAATCACTCGCGGAGCTCACGGCGCAGCGCGAGGACCTCGAGCGCAGCCTCGACGAGCTCGCCAAGCTGCGGGACGACCTCGACCGCACCGTCGAGCGCCGGTTCGCCGAGACGTTCGAAGCGGTCAGCGGCCACTTCGAGGAGGTCGCGTCGACGCTCTTCCCGGGCGGGCACGGCCGGCTACGGCTGACCGCCGAGAGCGAGGGTGACGACGACGAAGCGACGCCGGGCATCGAGGTCGAGCTCCGCCCGGCGGGCAAGCGCGTGACGCGGCTCTCGCTGCTCTCGGGCGGCGAGAAGGCGCTCGGCGCGATCTCGTTCCTCTTCGCGCTTTTCCTCGCCCGCCCGTGCCCGTTCTATCTCCTGGACGAGGTCGAGGCCGCGCTGGACGACGCCAATATCGGCCGCTTCGTCGAGCTGCTGCGCCGCTTCTCCGACCGGGCGCAGTTCATCGTCATCACGCACCAGAAGAAGACGATGGAGGCGGCCGACGTGCTCTACGGCGTGACCATGGGCGACGACGGCGTCTCGCAGGTCGTCTCGCGCAGGCTGCCGCGCGAGCCCGCCGCCGAAGCCGCGGCCTAGACGCCTAGCCTGTGAACGGCACGCGCACGACCGGCCGGCCGCGGACCAGCACGCGCGCCCGGTCGCGACAGGCCGGCAGCCGCCTGGAGATGTCGGGACGCCGGCAGTTGGCCGTGTTCGAGCCGGAGACGTCGGCGGGGTTCACGATCGCGCGTCGACGGCTCGACGGGCCGACTCGCGCGACGACCACGAAGGTCTTCCTTGCGTTTGGCCGCATCGTCGCTACCCGCCAGCAAAGGTCCCGTCCCGACCGGCGAGCTCCCGGTGCCCGAACGACGGTCAGGCCGGCCGGCATGCGGTCACAGGCCACGACGTTCCGAGCCGTCCCGCGGCCGCGGTTCCTGACCGTGATCCGGAACGTCACGCGCTGCGAGGGATACAGGAGATGCCGGTCCGCCCTCTTGCGAATCACCAGGCGGGCGAGCGGGCCCAGCCTCCGCACGTTCGTGACCGTGCACGTCAGGACACCGCCGGGCGTGCTCGGGGTCGTGACGGTGAAGGGACCGCCTCGGTAGAGCCTCAGGTCACGCGGGCCGGTGCCGCAGTTGATGACGGCGACGTACCCCTGCGGTACGGCGATCTCACCGATCGTGACCTGGGTCGACGGCGGGTAGTCGAACGACACGCTCTGCCCGTCGGCGGTGGCGACAGAGGAAACGTCGTACGGCGCACGGCCGACGTCGTCGACGAAGATCGTCGCCGACCGCTCCGCGCCGCCCCATTCCTTGAGCAGCCGGACGGTCGTCACGGGCGTGTTCGTGATCGTGCACGTGATGGTGGCGCCGTCGACGGCCGGTGAGGTAACCGGGAACGGGCCGCCTGCATAAGCCTGCGGGCCGCCGCCGCAGTCGATCGCCGCCGTGAATCCAGCGGGCACCGTGGTCTCGCCGACCGCGACCGGAGTCGAGACGGGGTACTCGAATGACGTGCCCTGGCCGCTGGCGGTCGCGACCGTGGAGGCGTCGTAGGGCGCCATCCCGTTCACGTCGACGAAGAGCGTCGCCGCTGACGAGGCCCCGGCCCATTCCTTGACGACCTGCACCGTCGAGCGGAGCTCCGTGTTCGTGATCGTGCAGGTGGTGACCTCGTCCCCTTCTGCGGGAGAGGTGACCGGGAAGGGGCCGCCGGTGTAGGGCTGGGGGCCCTGCCCGCAGTCGATGGTGGCGGCGTAGCCGGCCGGCACGGGATCCTCACCGACCGTCACCGGGGTCGAGACCGGGTACGTGCAGGAGGCGCTGTCGCCGCTCGCAGTCGCGACGGTGGATGCGCTGCGAAGGGAGCGCGCCGTCGGTCGACGAAGATCGTCGTCGAGGCGGGTGTTCCGATCCACTGCTTGACCACCTGGACAGTCGAGAACAGCTGGGAGTTCGTGACGGTGCAGGTGACGACTCCGAGGTGTTGAGCCGGAGACACCACCGGGAACGGCCCGCCGTCGTACGGCTGACGAGGTCTGCGTGTGGCCGCAGGCGATCTCGGCTGCATAGCCGGCCGGCACCGTGGTCTCGCCGACCGTGACCGGCGTCGAGGTCGGGTAGATCGAAGGACGTGTTGTCGCCGCTCGCGGTGGCTGTCGTGGAAGCGTCGTACGGTGCCGCGCCGTTCAGGTCGACGAAGATCTCCGCGGACGACGGAGCGCCGACCCACTGCTTGACGGTCCGGACGAACGAGAGCGTCTGCGTGTTCGTGATCGTGCAGGTGACGACCCCGAGGTGCTGCGCCGGAGACGTGACCGGGAACGGGCCGCCGGTGTATTGCTGGCGACCCTGCAGCTCGCCGCACGAGATCGTCGCCTGGTACCCGACCGGCACCGTGGTCTCGCCGACCGTGACCGCCGTCGAGACCGGGTAGACGAAGGACGTGGTGTCGCCGCTCGCGGTCGCTGTCGTGGAGGCGTCGTACGGTGCCGCGCCGTGGCGTCGACGAAGATCTCCGCCGAGGAGGGGGCGCCGACCCACTGCTTGACCACGCGGACGGTCGAGAGCAGCTGCCTGTTCGTGATCGTGCACGTGAGGGTTTCCCCGGCTGCAGGAGCGACGGACGGCGAACGGCCCGCCCTGGTAGGGCAGTGCCCGGTTGGCGCCGCACTGGATCGTCGCGTCGTATCCGGTCGGCACCGCGGTCTCGCCGACTGTCACCGGCGTCCCGGCCGTGTAGTCAAAGGAAGTGTTGTCCCCATCGGCAGTCGCGACCGTCTCGGCGTCGAACGGTGCGACGCCGTCCTGGTCGACGAAGATCGTCGCCGAGGAGGGGGCGCCGATCCATTCCTTGACCACCCGAACGGTCGCCGGCGGCGGAATGATGTTGTTGCTGATCGTGCAGGTCAGCGTGTCGCCGTTGGTTGGCGGCGACGTTACTGCGAACGGGCCGCCGTTGTAGGGGTCTACTACAGGGCCCGTACCGCATTGGATCGTGGCGGTGTAACCGGTCGGCACGGGCGATCTCGCCGACGAACGCCGGCGTGGACACCGGGTATTCGAACTCGGCGCTGTCCCCGTCTGCGATCGCGACCGTCTCGTCGTCGAAGGGCGCCACGCCGTCCTGGTCCACGAAGATCGTCGCGGTGCTCGGCGTGCCGGACCAGTTCTTGATTACTCGAATCTTCGAGAGCTGCTGGGTATTGACGATCGTGCAGGTGATGGTCGCTCCGTCGGTTGCGGGCGACGTGACCGCGAAGGGCCGCCGGCGTAGGCGACTGGAGCGCCGTCGCCGCACTGGATCGTGGCCGCGTAGCCGGTCGGCACGGAGCGACCTCGCCGACCGTGACCGGCGTCGAGATCGGGTAGGTGAAGGAGGCGCTGTCGCCGCTCGCGATCGCGACGGTCTCGGCGTCGAAGGGCGCCACGCCGTCCTGGTCGACGAAGATCGTCGTCGTGCGCGGCGCGCCGACCCATTCCTTGACCACCTCGACGTTCGAGAGCTGCTGAGTGTTGGTGATCGTGCACGTGATCTCGACGCCACCGACGGCGGGGGAGGTGACCGGGAAGGGTGCGCCCGTGTACGGCTGCGTGGTCGCCCGTCGCCGCACCGGATCGTGGCCGCGTAGCCGGCCGGGACGGGTGTCTCGCCGACCGTGACCGGGGTCGAGATCGGGTAGGTGAAGAAGGCGCTCGTCGCCGGTCGCGGTCGCGACGGTCTCGGCGTCGAAGGGCGCCGACGCCGTCCTGGTCGACGAAGATCGTCGTCGTCGAGGGATCGCCGACCCAGGCCTTGACCACTCGCACCGTGGAGGTTTTCTGCTTGTTGGTGATCGTGCAGGTGATGGTTGCGCCGTCGGTAGCCGGTGAGGTGACCGGGAACGGGCCGCCCGTGTAGGGCTGCGCGTGTCCTCCCGTGCCGCACTGGATCGTGGCCTCGTAGCCAGCCGGCACGGGGCGACCTCGCCGACGAACACCGGCGTGGAGACCGGGTAGGTGAAGGAGGTGCTGTCGCCGCTCGCTGTCGCGACCGTCGAGGCGTCGAAGGAGGCATCGCCGTTCCGGTCGACGAAGATCGTCGTGGACGACGGTGCGCCGACCCAGTTCTTCACGACCTGCACGGTCGAGCGCAGCTGCTTGTTGGTGATGGTGCAGGTGACGGTCTCGCCGTCGGTCGGCGGTGACGTGACCGCGAACGGACCACCGGTGTAGTTCTGCAGGGCCGCCGCCACACTGGATCGTGGCCGTGTAGCCGGTCGGCACGGCGGTCTCACCGACCGTGACCGAGGTCGAGACCGGGTAGTCGAAGGAGGCGCTCGCTGCCGCTCGCGGTCGCGACCGTCGAGGCGTCGTAAGGCGAGGCGCCGTCGGCGTCGACGAAGATCGTGGCCGAGCTGGGATCGCCGACCCACTGCTTGACCACTCGTGACCGTCGAGCGCTTGAACCGGTTGCGGACGACGCAGTTGACGTGGTCGCGCACCTGCAGGCCCGTGAGAGTGAACGACTCCACCGTGGCCTGTACGTCGCTGTCGAGGATGTCTGTACCCGCGGAGGAGGTGCACGTCACCGACTCGGCCTCGAACTCCGCGGGCACCGGGGTCTCCGAGATCGTGATGTTGCTCAGCGCGGTGTGCGAGTTCGGCCGCCAGACGAAGTCCAGCGTCCCGGCGGCGGCAGTGTTTCCCGACTGAGTTGCGGTGCGTGTGTTCACCGGAGGGTCGGCGGCCTGGTTCGGCTTGAACCACCTGTAGGCGAACTGACTGGCAGGTGGCTGCAGCACAGTCCGCCCGCTGAACCGCCAACCTGACTTCGAGACCCAGGCGTCCCTCTTCGCCTCGTCCGTCTCCTTCCTGACGGTCACCGTGAGATTGCAGAGCTTGGAGGCGAGGTCAGCGAACGCATTCTCGAGGTCGTTGAAATTGGTGACGAGCGTGTAGTCGGCCGTCTCGATCGGGTACTGCGGGAAGCTCCTCGTGCCCGAGACCGCCTGGATCCGCAGCGCGCTGAGAGCGTCCGTCACGCCATCGCCGACGCCGATCGCGAACATGTGCGAGTTCGCCTTGAGCTGGTTCGCAGCGTCTGCCGCGGGGTCCATTGCCGAGTAGAAGCCCTCCTCCACACCGGTGCCGCCTCCGGCCCAGCGGTTCGGGTTTCCGTCAGTGAGGAACACGACCAGGTCGGGCTTGTCGCCCGCTGTTTGGTTGAGAGCCTGTCTCAGCCCAGCGTCCCAGTTCGTCGTCCCGCCCGGCTGGTAGTGGTTCAGGTAGTAATCGAGATCGCCTTCGTTGTTCCCGTCGATCCACGCCTGGGTGATCGTCTTGTACGGGGCGATGAAGCTCGTGTCGGCCGTCGTCGAGAACTTGAAGACGGCCATCCTGGCGCCTGTGTCGACGAGACCCCGGGCGAGAGCTTTCGTCGCGCTTCCTGACCTGTGGTGCGGCGTTCCCGATCGATCCCGACTCGTCGAGGACGACGGCGACCTTCATCCCCTGACACGCTGCGGTGAGCGGATTGTTCGTGGCGGGAACCTTGGTCGTTAGGTTGAGATTGCTCGGTCGCGAGCGCACTCCCGGAGCAGTTGTCGTTCGTGAAGAGGTCGATCCGGACGGTCGAGGGGCCGCCGGGCGGCGGCGTGAACACGTGCTCGCTGGGACCGACCTTGCCCGGGTCGGGGAGGTTCCCCCGGGGCGGGCTCTCAGCAGCTTTGATCGCGGCGTTGGCCTCGTACTGGTACTCGAGGTCCAGGTTCGACTGTCGCCGTCTGGTCGCCGGACTGGTTTGTGGTTGACGCACCGGGTCACGCCGCCGGTCGTCCAGCTGGTCGATCGCCAGGTCGTGCCGCGTGACGTCGCCACGATCCGAATGTCGTAGCCGGAGCCCATCGGCCCGGACGTGATCGATGTACCCCTCGCCTGCGCTTGCAGGCTCGTGATCGTGATCGCCGCGTGTGAGGAAGCGACGACCGCGAGGGCTCCGGCCACGCCGACGGCAAGGGCCGCCGCAGGCAGTCTCCATCTCTCGCGCATCTGATCCCCTTCCTCGCCGTGCTGGGACGGGCACCGAAGATCGTACTTTCCATTCGGGTGTTGTCAAAAAAAGCGCCATGCCCGCAGCTAGCCTCCTCCGGACATGAGCCGGAGTTGGGGCGAGTTCCTCGGCGACACCGACACGTCGGACGAGACCGAGGCCGAACAGTCAGGCTTCCTCGCTCGCCTGCGGGATTCGCTGGGCAAGAGCCGCCGGGCGCTGACGGAGCAGATCGCCTCTGCCGCGTTCGATCCGGCGGACGACGAGGCCTGGGAGCGGCTCGAGGAGGCGCTGATCGCCGCGGACGTCGGCGTCCCGACGACGGCCGAGCTCGTCCAGCGGCTGGAGGCCCGAGAGGTCGCCGGCGAGCTGGGCGCCGCCCTCAGCGACGAGGCCGCCGAGCTCCTCGGCGGGCCGCCGCGCCTCGACCTGAGCGCCCGCCCGACCGTGATCCTCGTCGTCGGCGTCAACGGCACCGGCAAGACGACGACGATCGGCAAGCTGGCGCAGAAGCTCCGCGAGCACGACCACTCCGTCCTCCTGGCCGCCGCGGACACCTTCCGCGCCGCGGCCGAGGAGCAGCTGGAGATCTGGGCCGGGCCGCGCCGGCGCGGACTTCGTCGGCTCGGAGCGCGGGGGAGACCCGGCCGCCGTCGCCTACGACGCCATCGAGGCGGCGGCCGCCCGCGGCCGCGACGTGGTCATCGTCGACACCGCCGGCCGGCTCCACACGCAGACGAACCTGATGGAGGAGCTCGCGAAGGTCCGCAGGGTGATCGAGCGCCGCCTGCCCGGCGCGCCGCACGAGACGCTGCTCGTCGTCGACGCGACGACCGGCCAGAACGGGCTCCAGCAGGCACGCCTCTTCGGCGAGGCCGTGGACGTGTCAGGTGTGGCCCTGACCAAGCTCGACGGCTCGGCGAAGGGCGGCGTCGCGCTCGCGATCGCCCACGAGCTCGGTCTCCCGGTCAAGCTCGTGGGCGTCGGCGAAGGGCTCGACGACCTCAGGCCGTTCGACGCCCGCGACTACGCGAACGCTCTCCTGCTCTAGCGCTCCACCGCGAACGCGATGTTGACGGTCGTTCGGTACATGCTGATGTGGTCGTTCTCCACGAGGGCGCTCATCGAGATCACGTCGACTCCGTGGATCCCGCGCACGGTCTTCGACGCCTCCTGAACGGCGACGTCGGCCGCCTTGGCGAAGCTCTCCGGCGACTGGCCGATGATCGTGATGACCTTCGCGATGTCTGCCATGCACGTCCTCCTTCGATCGTTTTCGGGCGGTCTACCCGCCGGGCCGCAAGATCACTCGGTATTCGTGCAGCGGGTTCTTCTTGCGCACCTCGATCGCCTCGATGACCGCCGTCGTCCCGACCGGCTTGTCCTCCATGGCGGCCTCGACCGCCTCCTTGATCCCTTGCCTCCACTTGTCCGCAGCCATCATTCTCCTTTCGTTAGAGGCCTGGCCCGAGCACGACGATGTAGTCGCCGATCGGGTTGTGCACGGTGACGTACATCTCGACCACCTTCAGCCGAGTCGGCTTGTCGGGCGGCCCCCCTCGTTGGTCTTCCCACTTTTCGACTGCGTTCTGAGCCGCAGCGGCGAAGCTCTCTCCCGACCTGCCGACGATGACGGGGTCCACGCGTTCGACGTCGACGGACATAGGCACCTCCTCGGTTGTCCTTTCCGACGATCCTACGACGAGGCGGTCTGCCGAGCCAACAGCCGCCGCGCGGCGGCGACGTTGCCCTTCGACTCGTACGCCAGTTGCGCTGCTCGCAGATCGCCGGCGGCGACGTAAGCACGTGCCTTGAGATCCGGCGAATCGGTGCGCTCGGCGAGCGCGACCGCCTCTCGTCCGAGGCCCGTGTCCGAGGTGGCTCGCGCGAGGGCAACGCGCCACATCACCTGCGCGACGACGTCCACCGGCGTGGCCCCGTCCTTCGCGAGCCTCGCGAAGCGCGCAGCCTCCTCGAACTCGCCTTCCTCGCACAGCGCGTCGGCGAGGAACGCGCTGATCGGCGGGATCACGCTCTGTGCTCCCATCTCGGAGAGCTCGGAGTACGCCCAGCGGAGCACGGCGGTCGCCTCTTCCGGCCGGTCCGCGAGCAGTTCGATGTCGGCCGCCATCAACGAGCGCATCGCGATCCGGAACCGCTGCCCGAGCTCTTGCCAGATCTGGCGTGCCTCTTCCTGAAGCCGGCGCGCCTCCTCGAAGTCGCCCTGCATCGCTCGCAGTCCGGCGAGGGAGCCGATGACGGAGGCGCGGAGCGAGCGAGTCGAAGGCACGTCCCGGAGGAGCTCCTCGCACCGCCGGATCGCAGTCGGCGCCGGCGCAGGCCCGTAGTAGACCGCCTGCGCAAGCTGTGCCGCGATCGCGGCCTGCTCGCCCGCGTCGCCGGCGCGACGGGCGTGCTCCAGCGCGCGTTCAAGATGCTCGGTACGCGCAGCCCAGCGGAAGGCGTGCAGATGCACCTCGCTCTTCAGCCACCACGCCTTTGCCAAGCCGACGTCGTCGCCGAGCTCCTCCAGCAGGGGGATCGCGCTGTCCGCGACGGCGACGATGTCGTCCACGGATTCCTCGGGATGTGTGAAGGCTCGGAAGAACTCGCGCTCGATCAGCGTGCGGAGCTCCAGGCGTCGGTCGCCCCCGGCCTTGGCCGACTCGAGCGCCTCGTCGAGGACGCGCTCGGCACGCCCGAAGTCGCCGGTCCGCATCAGCGCACTGCCCAGGATGGGCAGGATCTCGCGCCGCTCGTCGTGCGAGTCGGGCAGGAGCGCAGCGGCGCGCGTCAGCAGTGTGACCGCGGCAGGCGCATCGCCGCGTCCGATCGCGCGCCGACCCGCTCGGGCCAGCCGCTCGCCGCCCTGAGTCGCCAGCGAGTCGTCGGCGCGGCCGAGCTCCTGCCGGTAACGAAACGCCTGTTCCAGGTGGTAGCCGATGATTTCGTCCAAGCTCTCCCGCCGCCCGCTGCGAGCCAGTTCGCGTAGCGCTCGTGGAGCTCGGCTCGGCCGGCCTTTGCGACCCCGAGGTAGGCCGCGTCGCGGATCAGGATGTGGCGGAAGCGGAAGCCGTCGTCGCCGGGAATCAGCGAGCGGTCCGGCTCGATGAGGTCCCGTCGGACCAGTGAGAGGAGCAGCGAGGCCACGGCCTGATCTCCGGAGAGCGAGTTGACCGCGCCGGCAGTGAACTCGCGTCCAATCACCGCGGCCTGCTCGACCACAGCGCGCTCCTCCGGGGCCAGCCGGTCGAGGCGTGCCTCGAGCAGCGCTTGGATCGTGGGCGGGATCGCCGCTGCCGGCGATCCCTCGACCGCAAGGGCGAGCATCTGCTCGACGAACAGCGGATTCCCCTCGGCGCCGGCCAGGATCCGTGCCCGCTCGTCGTCGTCGACCTGGCCGCCGAGAGCCTCGACGAGGCGCTCCGAATCGTCCTCGGAGAGCGGCTCCAGCGCGACCACGAGCGAGCTGGTCGCGTTCCAGGTCGGCCGGTGCTCCAGGAGCTCGGGCCGCGCGAGGCCGAGGACGAGAACCGGTGCGTCGGTCGTCCAGCCGACGAGGTACTCGAGGAGGTCCAGGAACGTCGGCTCGGCCCACTGGAGCTCGTCGATCGCGAGGATGATCGGGCGCTCTCTCGCCATGTGCTCGAGAAACCGGCGGACGGCCCAGAACGTCTCCTCGCCGCCGGGCGGCGCCTCCTCTGAGCCGACGGCGCCCGCGAGCCTGTTTGCGATCCGGTCCGCGTCCTCGGCGCCCTCGAGGAACTGCGCGATCCCGTCCTGGGTCAGCCTCCCTGTCGCGGAGAGGACGATTCCGCGCAGTGGCCAGTACGTGATCCCCTCGCCGTACTCGAGACAGCGCCCCACGAGCGTCGTCGCACGGCCGCGGGTGGCCGAGAAGACCTCATTGCCGAGTCGCGACTTTCCGATTCCCGCCGGGCCGACGACCGTGGCCATGCGGCACCGTCGTTCGCGATCGGCGGCGTCCAGCTCGGTCTCGAGCGCCGCCAGCTCGTCCTCGCGCCCGACCATCGGCGTGTCCAGCCTCCGCGGGAAGGGCGGCGCGCCCTCGACGACGCCGAGCAGCCGCCACGCGGGCACGGGTTCAGCCTTCCCCTTGAGTTGGAGCGGCTCCATCGGCTCGACGAGCACCGCGTTCGAGACGAGCCGGTAGGTCGAGTCGCCGAGCAGGATCTCGCCCGACCGGGCGGCGGCCTCGAGCCGCTGCGTGGTGGCCACGGCGGCGCCGGTGGCGAACGACTGCCGGTCGGAGTGGTCACCCGCGACGACTTCGCCCGTGTTCACGCCCGTCCGGATCGCAAGCCGCACGCCGTGAATCTCCTCGAGGTCCTGGTTGAGCGATCCGAGCGCGGTGCGCATGTCGATCGCGGCCCGAATCGCTCGCAGAGCGTCGTCGTCGTGCACGGTCGGGATGCCGAAGACAGCCATGACCGCGTCGCCGATGAACTTCTCCACGGTGCCGCCGTGCCGCTCCAGCTCCCGGCGCACAACGGCGTAGTACTGCTCCATCACGCCGCGCAGCACCTCAGGGTCGAGCGCCTCGCCGAGCGGCGTGGAGTTCGCGATGTCCGAGAAGACGACAGTGACCGTCTTGCGTGCTGCCATGAGGAGACTCTAGGGGTCGAATCCGGCTGTCTCTAGACTGTTCCGCCCGTGTTCGACACGCTCGGTGACAAGCTCAACGCTGCCCTCGGCCCGCTTCGGAGCCGCGGAAAGCTCGACGAAGAGGTGATTTCGCGCTCGATGCGCGAGATCCGTCTCGCGCTGCTCGAGGCGGACGTCAACTTCCGTGTCGTCAAGGACTTCGTGGCCCGTGTGAAGGAGCGCGCGCTCGGCCAGGATGTCGCGCGCAGCCTCACGCCTGGGCAGCAGGTCGTGAAGATCGTCCACGAGGAGCTCACGACCTTGATGGGCACCGGGGACTCCAAGCTCGTGTTCGCGGGCAAGGGCGCGACTGTGATCCTGCTCGCCGGGCTTCAGGGCTCGGGCAAGACGACCGCCGCGGCCAAGCTCGCGCTGCTGCTCCGCAAGGAGGATCGCGCGCCGGCGCTCGTCGCCGCCGACCTCCAGCGCCCGGCCGCCGTCGAGCAGCTCCAACAGCTCGGCCGGCAGATCCAGATCCCGGTCTTCACCGGCACGGATCCGGTCGAGGCGGCCAAGGACGGCATCGAGCAGGCCAAGGCGCAGGGCCGCGACGTCGTGATCGTCGACACCGCCGGCCGGCTCCAGATCGACGAGGACCTGATGGACGAGCTGGGCAGGATCCGCGACGCCGTCAAGCCGACGAACGTCCTGCTCGTCCTCGACGCGATGACCGGCCAGGAGGCGGTCTCGGTCGCGGAAGCCTTCCAGGACCGGGTCGCATTCGACGGCGTCGTCCTCACGAAGCTGGACGGTGATGCGCGTGGCGGCGCCGCACTGTCCGTGAACGCTGTGACCGGAAAGCCGGTCAAGCTCGCTTCCGTCGGCGAGAAGCTCGACCAGCTCGAGTACTTCTATCCCGACCGGATGGCGTCGCGGATCCTCGGGATGGGCGACGTCCTGACCCTGATCGAGAAGGCCGAAGAGGCGGCGTCGGAGGAGGATCAGGCCGCGATGGAGGCACGCATGCGCGCCGGGGAGTTCAGCTTCGACGACTTCCTGACCAGCTACCGGATGCTGCGGAAGATGGGCCCGCTCAAGGGCGTTCTGGGGATGATCCCGGGCCTCGGGAACCAGCTGAAGGGGCTCGACGTGAACGAGGTCGAGCTCTCACGCGTCGAGGCGATCGTCCTCTCGATGACGCCGCAGGAGCGCCGGATACCGCACCTGATCGACGGGTCGAGGCGCAAGCGGATCGCGGCAGGCAGCGGCACCGACATCCAGCAGGTGAACAAGCTGCTCGCGGCGCGGAAGCAGATGCAGAAGATGATGAAGCAGATGGGGAAGGGCAAGATGCCCGGGCTCCCACCGGAGCTCCAGAAGGCACAACGGAGGTGAAATGGCAGTTCGCATGAGATTGACGCGGGTCGGGTCGAAGAAGAACCCGATCTACCGCGTCGTGGTCGCCGACTCGCGCTCGCCGCGGGACGGCAGGTTCATCGAGATCGTCGGGCGCTACAACCCGCAGACCGACCCGTCGACGATCGAGTTCGACGAGGACAGGGTTCGCGAGTGGCTCGGCAAGGGCGCCCAGCCGTCGAACACGGTTTCGCGCCTGCTCAAGGTCAAGAATATTGGCTGAGCTGCTCGCGTACCTCGCGAGGCAGCTCGTGGACGATCCCGACGCGGTCCGCGTCGAGGAGGTCGAGACCGACGACGCGCTCGTCCTCCGTCTCCACGTAGCGAAGGATGACGTCGGCAAGGTGATCGGCCGCCAGGGACGGATCGCGCGGGCGCTGCGGGCGATCGTTCGCGCGGGCGGCGCGCGCCAGCGCCGGCGGCTCGTGCTCGAGATCGCCGATTAGCGACCAGGAATTCGTCACCGTCGGCCGGGTGGGGAAGCCCCACGGCCTGGACGGCTCGTTCGTCGTCGAGCAGGCGAGCGAGGATCCCGAGCGCTTCGAGCCGGGCGCCGTCCTGCGCGCCGGCGGCCGGGAGGTTCGCGTCGAGGAGCGCAAGCATTCGGGCGGCCGACTGGTGATCCGGCTCGACCGGCCGGTTCCCCGGGGGACGAGGCTCGAGGTTCCTCGGGGAGCGCTGCCGTCGGCCGGGCCGGGCGAGTACTACGTCTTCGAGCTCGTCGGACTCGAGGTCGAGGAGGAAGGCGGGCGGAAGCTGGGCGTGGTCACCGACGTCGTCCCGGGACCGGCGAACGACGCGCTGGAGCTCGACACGGCTATCCTGCTCCCGCTCGTCGAGGCCTGTGTCCGACAGGTCGACGTCGACGGGCGCCGAATCCTGGTGGCGCCCGGTTTCGCGCCGGACCACTAACCTGCTCAAGCCCTGCGCCTCGACGTCTTCACGCTGGTTCCCCATGTCTTCGCTGCTGTCTCCGAACAACGCCCAGTCGCCTCCGTCCTCGGTGGGGAGCTCGACCTGCGCCTCTTCAACTACCGGGACTGGGCTCCCGGGGGCGAGGTCGACGACGAGCCGTACGGCGGCGGCCCGGGCATGGTCATGCGGGTCGACGTCGTCGCCGCGTCGCTCGAAGGCGTCTACGGCGGCCTGCCGGACCACCGCGTGGTCGCGTTGACGCCGCAGGGTCGCCAGCTCGACCAGGCGCTCGTGGACGAGCTCGCCGGGGAGGAGCACCTGACGCTGCTCTCGTCCAGGTTCGAGGGCTTCGACGAGCGAATCGTGGAGCACCTGGCGACGGACGCGATCTCGATCGGGCCGTACGTCCTCTCCGGCGGCGAGCTGCCGGCGATGGTCGTGGCCGATGCGGTGGCCCGGCGGCTGCCGGGCGCGCTCAGCGAGGGCTCCGGCTCGGAGGAGAGCTTCTCGGCCGAGCTCGAGGGTGGGCTCGAGTACCCGCACTACACGCGGCCGGCGGAGTTCCGCGGCTGGACGGTGCCGGACGTCCTGCTGTCGGGCGACCACGCCCGGATCGCGGACTGGCGGCGGGAGCAGAGCCGCACGCGGACAGCGGATCGGGCATGAGGAACCCCGTCGACCGTCTCACGCACCGCCTGCCGCGGCCCTGGAGGGTCGCGATCGACTGGGTGGTCACGATCGTCGGCGCCGTCGCGATCGTGCTCGCGATCAAGCAGTGGGTCGTGAACCCGTACCGGATCCCGTCCTCGTCCATGGAGCCGACGCTTCACTGCGCCGGCTCGGGGCTGGGCTGCACCTCGCGCTTCTCCGACCGGGTGCTCGCGAACCGCTTCATCTACCACTTCACGGATCCCGAGCGGGGCGACATCGTCGTCTTCACGACACCGCAGCGCGCGCGGCAGGACTGCGGTGCCGGCGGGACGTTCGTCAAGCGGATCGTCGGGCTTCCCGGCGAGACGTGGGAGATGCGCAACGGCTTCGTCTACATCAACGGCAGGCGCCTGAACGAGCCCTACGTGAAGGAGGACCGGCGTGACGTGGACACGAGGCCGCCGGAGAAGATCCCGCCGGGTCAGTACTTCGTGATGGGCGACAACCGGGCACAGTCGTGCGACTCGCGCGTGTGGGGACCACTGGCGCGGGACAACCTGATCGGCAAGGTTTTCGCGATCTATTTCCCGCCGAGACGAATTGCCTTGCGCTAGCATCCCGCGGTCGGGCCGCCGCCCGACCCTTTGCCATGGCGAACCCCATCGAGACACTCGAGCGCAAGCAGCTGCGCGCCGACCGTCCGGAGTTCAAGGCGGGGGACACCGTTCGTGTCCACTTCCAGGTCATCGAGGGACAGCGCCGCCGCATCCAGGTCTTCGAGGGCATCGTCCTCAAGCGGCAGGGCTCCGGCTCCCGTGAGACGTTCACGGTGCGGAAGCAGTCGTTCGGCGTCGGCGTCGAGCGGACGTTCCCGCTGCACTCGCCGAAGATCGAGAAGATCGAGGTCATGGCCATCGGCGACGTGAACCGCGCGAAGCTCTACTACTTGCGCGGGAAAGTGGGCAAGAAGGCGCGCGTGCGCGAGCGCCGTGATGGGGTGCGGCTATCCTCGGCCGGTGCCGCAGCCGTCGCCGCCCAACAGCCTGCCGACGAAGATTCCGGGCCGGAAGAGGCCGTCGAGGCCCCGGCCGACGAGCTCGAGCCCGAAGCCTCAGAAAAGGGGTAGACGGCTCCTCGAGTTCGACCGCCGCTTCGGGCGGCGGTTCGTCGCCGGGGTGGACGAGGCGGGCCGCGGTTCCTTGGCGGGACCGCTGGTCGTCGCCGGGGTCCTCTTCGACTACGAGCTCCTGCGAGACCACCGCTGCCGGCCCCTGGCGGGCCTGAACGACTCGAAGCAGCTGACCGCCGAGGAGCGGGAAGCGCTGTTCCACGGCGTGGTGGCCTGCGCGAACTCGTTCACTGTGCGCGTGATCTCGTCCGGCGAGATCGACCGCGGCGGACTGCATCGCTCGAACCTGGAGGGGATGCGCTCGTGCCTGCGGGAGCTGGCGCCGCCGGCGGAGGCATGCTTGGTGGACGGGTTCCGGCTTGGCCCCTCTGCGCCGGCGCACACGGCGGTCGTGGACGGGGACGAGCGGTCGGCGGCGATCGCCGCTGCGTCGATCATCGCGAAGGTGGTGCGCGACCGTGCGATGCGGCGGATGGACGCGCTGTTCCCCGCGTATGGGTTCTCGTCCCACGTGGGCTACATCACGCCGCGGCACTCGGCCGTCGTACGGCAGCGGGGACCGTCGGAGATCCACCGGCGGTCGTTCCAGGCGCTCTGTTACCTGTCGCCGGAGGAGCTGGCCGCGAGGCTCGAGGAGGAATGAACCGGACGGGCGCGCGGGCCGAGCGCCGGGCGCGCCTCTTCTATCTGCTTCGCGGCTACCGGGTGCTCGGCGCGAACGTGCGGCCGGGTGGGGTGGAGGTCGACCTGGTGCTTCGGCGAGGCAAGCGCGTCGTGTTTTGCGAGGTGAAGGCGAAGCTCGGCGAGCGATACGGCGATCCGGCCGAGATGGTCGGGCTCGAGAAGCAGGAGCGTCTGAGGCGGGCCGCCGAGGCGTGGCTGGCAGAGCATCCGGAAGCGTGTGAGTGGGAGGTGCGCTTCGACGTCGTCTCGGTGACGCCGCGGGGCGTGCAGCGCGTGGCGAACGCGTTCTAGGACTCCTCCGCCGCCCGGCGAAGGAGGTTGGTCGTGGCGCCGTCGCAGGATGCTCTCTACGCGGAGATCGACCTCGAGCTTTCCTGGTCGGAGCGCGACCTTCCCGAGCGCGAGCGCACCAAGCACGTCCACCGGCTTCACCCCTACCTCGGGAAGTTCATTCCGCAGCTGGTCGAGGCGCTGCTCGGCCGGTATGTCCCGGCGCGTGGGCGGGTGCTCGATCCGTTCGCCGGCTCGGGCACGACGCTCGTCCAATCGCTCGAGAGCGGGCGAGACGCTGTCGGTGTCGACATCGCGGCGTTCAACTGTCTGCTCATGAGCGTCAAGACGCGGCGCTACGACCTCTTCTCGCTCGAGTCGGAGCTGCGTGACGTCGTGCGTCGGGTGGAGGCGTTCGACGGGGGCGGGCCTGCCGCATCCGGCTACGCGGCGGATTGGTACGCGCCGAGGGCGGCGTCCGAGCTGCTCGCATTCCGGGAGCTGGTGGCCGAGTACGAGCACCAGGACGTGCTCCGGATCATCCTTGCCCGCGCCGCCCGGTCGGCCCGCCGCACGACGCACTTCGACCTGGACTTCCCACGTGCACCTCAGGTCGAGCCGTACTGGTGCCACAAGCACAAGCGGATCTGCCGGCCGGTCGAGCGCGCGGAGCACTTCCTCCGGCGGTACACGCTCGACACGCTGGGGCGGATCAAGGAGTTCTCGCGCGTGCGTGCGCGTGGGCGCGAGGCGGCGGTGCTGCACGGCGACGCACGGGAGATCGGTTACGGCGGCCGGTTCGACGCAGTCGTGACCTCGCCGCCGTACCCGGGGCTGATCGACTACCACGAGCAGCATCGGTACGCCTACGAGCTGCTGGGTCTCGAGGATCGGCGTGCGGTCGAGCTCGGCGCCGCCGTTCGTGGGACGAGCTCGGCGGCGCTCGCGGAGTACGTCGAGGGAATCGCATCGGTGCTCGCGCACGCCGGGAAGTCCCTGCGGGGTCGTGCACCGGTCGTCATCGTCGTGCACGACCGGCGCGAGCTCTATCCGCAGATCCTCGATCGGGCGGGCCTGCGGCTCGAGGAACGTCTTCGCCGACATGTGAACCGCCGCACGGGGCGGCGGGCCGGCGAGTTCTTCGAGGACATCTTGATCGCCCGCTAGCGCCGGTTTCGGCACAAGGTCGGCACAGACACGCGCGTCTTTGAGCCGTACCGTCGGTGGGTGTGCTCGGACGGACGGTCACCCATGCTCTCGTAGGGCTCGAGGCCCGCAAGGTGGAGGTCGAGGCGCACCTCCAGAACGGGGTTCCGGGGCTCGCGATCGTGGGCCTGGCCGACCGCGCGTGCCAGGAGGCGAAGCATCGAGTCCGGAGCGGGATCGCGTCCGCAGAGCTCGAGTGGCCACAGCGGAGAATCACCGTCAACCTCGCGCCTGCGGCTCTCCGGAAGGAGGGATCGGGGTTCGATCTTCCGATCGCGCTCGCAATCCTGGCGGCGTCTCGACAGTTCCCGGCAGACCGCCTGGCAGGGCATGCGGCGATCGGAGAGCTGGCTCTCGACGGGCGGCTGCGGCCGGTGGCCGGCGTGCTCGCGGCCGCGGAAGGTGCGCGCGGAGCCGGGCTCGGGCGTCTCGTGTGTGCCGCCGAATCGGCGGCGGAGGCGGCCCTGGCCGGCGTCGAGCCGATTCCCGCCCGGCATCTGGCCGAGGTTGTCGGCTACCTCCGCGGCGAGCACGAGCCATCGCCGGTCGAGGCAGCGTCCAACGGTCGCGTGAGACCCGACGTGCCGGATCTGGCGGACGTGCGGGGTCAGGAGCGAGCGCGGAGAGCCCTCGAGCTGGCTGCGGCCGGCGGCCACAATCTCCTTCTCGCGGGGCCGCCGGGGATCGGCAAGTCGATGCTGGCGCGGCGTCTGCCCGGGGTGCTGCCGGCGATGACGAGGGATGAAGCGCTCGAGGTCACGCGGATCCACTCCGTCGTCGGGCTGTTGTCGCGGGATCGGCCCCTGGTGGACAGCCGGCCCTTTCGGTCGCCGCATCACAGCGCGTCGGTGGCGGCGATCGTCGGTGGTGGCCCGAGCCCGAGGCCCGGTGAGGCCACGCTCGCGCATCGAGGCGTCCTCTTCCTGGACGAGCTGCCGGAGTTCCAGCGACCGGTTCTCGAGGCCCTGCGCCAGCCGCTCGAGGACGGCGAGATCGCGGTCGCTCGAGTCGGCGGGAGGGCGGTCTTCCCGGCGCGATTTCAGCTCGTCGCTTCCATGAACATGTGTCCGTGCGGCGGGCGCGGTGACGCGGGTGCGGACTGCCAGTGCTCGGCTCAACGGCTGGCGGCGTTTCGGGAGAAGCTCTCGCGTGCGCTGCTCGATCGCTTCGACATCGTCGTTGCGTTGCCTCGTCCGCGCGCGGCGGAGCTGGGCGGATCCGGGGGCGAGCCCTCGAGCGCCGTCGCGGACCGCGTTGCCGCTGCTCGGCGACGTCTCTCGGGTCGTCCGCTCGAGCGCACGGATCCGGCGACGGCGCTGCTCGACCGGGCAGTCGAGCGGCTGCCGCTCTCCGGCCGCGGTCGCGCCCGAGTGGCGCGCGTCGCGCGGACGGTTGCCGCCCTCGCGGACGCAGAGGGAGTCGAGGAGGAGCACGTGGCCGAGGCGCTGGCCTACCGCTCGCCGCGTGAGCTGGTGCAGTGAAGCTTGCGCGCTCAGACGTGCGCTTTCCGCCGCGTTGAAGGCGATCTTCGATCCGCCTCCGTCGCTCCATTTACGCGGCTCGGGTGAGCCGGAGCTGCTCGGGCGGAGAGCGGTCGGCGTCGTGGGCGCGCGATCGTGCTCGCCGTACGGCGCCCAGGTCGCGCGGATGCTCGGCCGTGAGCTCGCGGCTGCCGGCCTCGTCGTCGTCAGCGGGCTTGCGCGAGGGATCGACGGCGAGGCACATCGTGGCGCCCTCGAGAGCGGCGGGCCGACTGTCGGCGTGCTGGGGTGCGGCATCGACCGCGACTACCCGGCCGTGAACGCAGCCCTCTCACGACGGATGGAGGACGGCGGTCTCGTCATCTCGGAGTACGAAGCCGGGGTGGAACCGGCGCCGTGGAGGTTCCCGGCGAGGAATCGGATCATCGCGGGGCTCTGCGAGGCGGTCGTCGTCGTGGAGGCCCGAGAGCGGAGCGGTGCGCTGATCACGGCCGACTTCGCACTCGAGGAGGGCAGAGAGGTCTTCGCCGTGCCCGGCGAGATCACGAGCGCGCTCTCGGTCGGGTCGAACGCTCTCCTGCGTCTCGGCGCGACGCCGCTGACCGGATCGGGAGACGTGCTCGAAGCGCTCGGCATCGAACGCGCTGCGGCGACGGAGGATCCGGATGTCTCCGAGGCCGCCAGGCGCTTGCTGGTGCTGGTTCGCGACACGCCGTCTGCCGCGGACGAGCTGGTCGCCAAGGCATCGCTGGAGGCCGGCGCGGTCAGTGTCGCGCTGACAGAGTTGGAGCTCGCCGGCCTGGTCGCGGCGGCCGACGGTGTGTACAGGGCGGTGCGCTGACGGTGTCTACGATCGCTCGGTGGATACGCCGTACTGGCTGGACGAGCCCGTCGAGCCCCTGGCCGGCAAGCACCACGACGGTTCTGTCGACGTCGCGATCGTCGGTGGGGGCGTCACGGGTTGCTCCTGCGCGCTCACGCTGGCTGAGGCCGGCATGCGTGTTCGGTTGTACGAGGCGCGCACGATCGCCTCCGGCGCCAGCGGGCGGAACGGCGGCTTCGCTCTCCGTGGCGGCGCCATGCGCTACGACGCCGCACGGGCGACGTTCGGACCAGAGCGCGCAACAGCGTTCTGGCGACTGACCGAGCGCGCGCTCGATCGGATGGCCGAGCTCGCCGGCGACGCGTTTCGGCGCGTCGGCAGCCTCCGGCTGGCCGCAGACGAACAAGAGAGAGACGAGCTGCGAGCGGAGCACGACGCGTTGCTCGCGGACGGCTTCGCGGCGGAATGGGTCGACGAGCTGCCCGAGCGGCTCTCCGGCACCTACCTGGCCGCGATCCTCCAGCCGGACGACGGGGCGCTTCAACCCGGGCGCTGGGTCCGGCGCCTGGCTTCCCGGGCCGGCGAGGCCGGAGCGGAGATCCGTGAGGGCGCACGCGTCGCGTCCCTGGACGAGCTCGACGCCGAGCACGTGGTGATCGCCTCGGACGGCTACCCGAGCGGCCTCGTCGCGGAGCTCGACCAAGTCGTGCAGCCCACGCGCGGCCAGGTCGTCTCGACCGAGCCGCTGCCCGAGCTCCTGTACGAGCGGCCGCACTACGCGCGGCGGGGGTTCGATTACTGGCAGCAGCTGCCGGACGGCCGGCTCGTCGTCGGCGGTCGGCGCGACGTCACACTCGAAGCCGAGTTCACGGCGGACGAGGTGACGACCGAGCCCGTCCAGGCTGCACTCGAGTCGTTCCTTCGAGACCTCGTCGGGTACCTGCCCGCGATCACCCACCGCTGGTCCGGGATCTTCGGGACCTCGCCCGACGACCGTCCGCTCGTGGGCGCAGTTCCCGGGCGCGACCGCGTGTGGGTTGCCCGTGGCTACTCGGGCCACGGAAACGTGCTCGGGCTCGCGTCCGGCGAGCTCGTCGCGAAAGCGATTCTCGGCCGGCGCGAGCCCGAGCTCGAGCTGTTCGATCCTGGGCGGCTGCTCTAGCCCTCTTCCGGCGTCGGCGCGTTCTCGTCGTTCTGCCAGAACGAGAACTCGTTGCCCTCGGTGTCCTTCGCGTGGGCGAACCAGCCCATCCCGGGGACAGATTGCTTGTCCTCCACCGATCCACCGAGCTGCGAGGCCTTCTCCCGTGCGGCGTCGATGTCCTCCGTTGCGAAGTACACCCGTAGCCCGTCCTGACCTTGCTCGCGAGGCATCAACCCGCCGCCGCTCTGCTGGTCCTCGTTGGCGAACATGTGGTACTCGACCGGGCCGTCGTACGTCTGGAACTGGACGCCGAACAGGCCCGACCAGAACTCCTTGGCGCGACTCGTGTCGTCAGCGGGAATCTCGAAATGCACGACCTTGCTCATCCGCTTCCTCCCTCTCTCGACCACTCAGTCGATATCGATTTCTTGGACGTCCGAGAAGCTACCGTCGTTTGCCCCCGCCCGGAAGCGGTTCACCACCTCAATACCGATCGCGCGCGATCCCAGAAGTCACGGAAGATTCGCGAGCCGGGTTAGAGGTCGATCATCGGCAAGTCCAGCTCGTCAGTGCGCTCCATTGCCGTGAGAGCGACCGCGAGGTCCTGAATCGCGAGGCCGGTCGAGTCGAAGATCGTGATGTCGTCACTCGACTGCCGCCCGGCCGCTGTCCCGGTGAGTACGTCACCAAGCTGCGTCACGTCCTCCCGACCAAGCGCGCCCGCATCGACTGCGTGGGCGAGATCACCGTTGTGGCTTGCCTGCTCCCAGTCGTCGCAGAAGATCCGGACTCGGGCCAGCTCGCCGATCGCGATCTCGGACTTTCCCGGCCCGTCGGCGCCCATCAGGCTCGCGTGTTGCCCCGGCCGGAGACTCTCGTCCGGAAAGACGACCTCGTGGCCGGGCGTCACCGTCACGACGAGGTCGGCGCTCAATGCCTCCTCGGCGCTCGCCGCCACCCGGCCGCCAACCTCCTCCGCGGTCGCTCGGGCTCGCCTGGCGTCCACGTCCCACACGATCACGTCCCGGCCACGGGCGACGAAGGTCCGCGCGACCGCCCTCCCGTTCACGCCGGCGCCGATCACCGCGGCAGGCCCCGCATCCGGCCGTCCAAGCGCTTCGGCCGCAAGCACTGCGGCCGCGCCGGTCCGCAGCGCCGTGACGGCGCCCGCGTCCAGGACGGCGACCGGCATCCCGTTCGACGCATCAGACAGCAGGACGAATCCCGAAACTGTCGGCAGCCCCAGCGCGGGATTCCCCGGAAAAGAGGTGACCCATTTCAGGAGCGCAAAACCAGCGCCGAGGGCCGGCATCGCGCGAAAGTCCCCGGCCGGATAGGCAGGGACGTAGACCTTCGGCGGCATCGACCACTCGCCTCGCGCATACGCCACAAAAGCGTCCCGAACGACCTCGACCGCACGCGCGGGAGGCACCGCGGCCTCGACCACCGCCGCGCCGAACACGGGAACCGGGGTCAAACGGCCTTCAGGGACGTGACAAGCTTCTCCAGCGCCGCCTTCGCGTCGTCGAAGAGCATCACGGTCTTCGGGTCGTAGAACAGCGGGTTGTCGACGCCAGCGAATCCCGGCGAGAGGCTGCGCTTGATCACGACGACGTTGTGCGCGCGGTCGACGTCGAGGATCGGCATCCCGTAGATCGGGTTTCCGGGCGAGTTCCGCGCCGCCGGGTTGACCACGTCGTTCGCGCCGACGATGACGACGACGTCCGTCTGCGGAAACTCGGGGTTGATCTCGTCCATCTCGAAGAGCTCGTCGTACGGCACGTTCGCCTCCGCGAGCAGCACGTTCATGTGCCCCGGCATGCGCCCGGCGACCGGATGGATCGCGTAGCGGACGTCGACGCCCTTCTCCTCGAGGAGGTCGCCGAGATTGCGGACGTCGTGCTGCGCCTGCGCCACGGCGAGCCCGTAGCCCGGGACGAAGACGACGCGACGCGCGTAGGCGAGCATGAAGGCGATGTCGTCGGCGGACGCGGTCCGCACCGACCCGTCGCCGTCGACGGCCGCGACCGCGGCCCCCGCGCCGGCCGGCGCCGCGCCGAACGCTCCGAACAGCGTCAGCCGCAACGGCCGTCCCATCGCCTTGCCCATCAGGATCGTCAGCAGCGTTCCCGAGGCGCCGACCAGCGTCCCGCCGATGATCAGCGCCGTGTTGTTGAGCACGAACCCCGTCGAAGCGGCGGCCAGCCCCGTGAATGCGTTCAGCAGCGAGATCACGACCGGCATGTCCGCGCCGCCGATCGGCAGCACGAACAGGAAGCCGAGGATCAGGGCGCCGAGCATGAGCAAGGCGAGCCAGATCCCCTGCTCGGTGACGGCCGTGAGCGCGATCGCACCAAGGAGCGTCAGCGCCAGAACGGCGATCGTGACGTTCTGGGCCGGTGCCAGGATCGGCCGGCCGGGAACCAGCTCCTGCAGCTTCCCGAACGCCACCAGGCTTCCCCAGAAGCTGACCGATCCGACAACCGCCGAGAAGAGAATCCCGACGAGCAACTCTCCCGGGAGCCGCCCCGGATCGCCCGCGTGGCGGTGGTACTCGGCGGCCGCGATCAGCGCCGCCGCCCCGCCGCCGACACCGTTGAAGAGCGCCACCATCTGCGGCATCGCGGTCATCCGCACCGCCCTCGCCGACACGACGCCGATCACGGTCCCGACCGCCATCCCCGCAACGATCAGCCAGTAGCGCTCGAGCCCCTCGATCGCGAACGTGAAGCCGACCGCGATCGCCATCCCCGCGGCCGCGATGAGGTTCCCCGACCGGGCCGTCCGCGGGTGCGACAGCCGCTTGATCCCGACGATGAGGCAGATCGCCGCCACGAGGTACGCGACGTCGATCCAGGTCCTACTCACGCTTCTCCGTGTCCTCGCCCGGCCGCCGCTTGAACATCTCCAGCATCCGGTCGGTCACGAGGAAGCCGCCGACGATGTTGATCGTGCCGAACACGACGGCGATGAACCCGAAGACCTGCTCCAGGGTCGAGTCGGCGGTGCCCACGATCAACATCGCGCCGATCACGACGATCCCGTGAATCGCGTTCGTGCCGGACATCAGCGGCGTGTGCAGCATCGTCGGCACCTTCGAGATCAACTCGAAGCCGATGAAGACCGCGAGCGCGAAGATCGTCAGCTCGGCGACGAGCTGCGTGCTCACGCCGGCACCTCCTCGCGCCGCGTCACGCATGCGCCGGCCGTGATCTCGTCGTCCCAGTCGAGGTTGAGCTCGCCGCTCGGCGCGAGATGAGTCAGCAGCGCCTGGACATTTCGGGCATAGAGCTTGCTCGCGTGCACTGGGACCGTCGCCGGCAGATTCGTGTGGCCGACGATCGTCACGCCGTTCCGCTCGACTTCCTCGCCCGGCTCGGTCAGCTCGCAGTTTCCGCCCGCCTCGGCGGCGAGGTCGACGATCACCGACCCCGCGCGCATCGCCTCGACCGCGGAGGCCGGGATCAACTTGGGCGCCGGCCGGCCGGGGATCAGCGCCGTGGTGACGACGACGTCGAAGTCCGCCGTGCGCCGCTCCAACTCGGCCTGCTGGCGGCGCTGGTCCTCGTCACTGAGCTCTGTCGCGTACCCGCCGGACGTCTCTTCGCCGACGACACCGAGGTCGAGGAACGTCGCGCCAAGGCTCTCGACCTGCTCGCGCACGACCGGGCGCACGTCGAACCCCGACACGACCGCGCCGAGCCGGCGAGCGGTCGCGATCGCCTGCAGGCCCGCGACGCCGGCCCCGACCACGAGCACCTTCGCAGGCGGAACCGTGCCTGCGGCAGTCATCAGCATCGGGAAGAACTTGGGCAGGCGGTCGGCTGCCAGCAGCACCGCCTTGTACCCGGAAACCGTGGCCTGCGAGGACAGCGCATCCATCGGCTGTGCCCGTGTGATCCGCGGGATCGACTCGAGCGCGAACCCGGTGACGCCACGCCGAGTCAGGCGCTCGATGCCGTCAGGATCCGTAAGCGGCTGGAGGAACGCGATCAGGATCGAGCCTTCCGCAAGCCGTTCGACCTCCTCGGCCGACGGCTTCTGCACCTTCACGACGCCCTCCGCGTCGGCGAAGAGCTCGTCGCGGCTCACGACACCGGCTCCGGCATCGCGGTACTCCGAGTCCGAGAAGCTCGCCGCCTCGCCGGCTCCCTGCTCGACGGCAACCTCGAACCCGCCCGCGGCGAGCTTCTCGACGATCTCGGGGACGAGCGCGACGCGGCGCTCCCCCGGCGCTGTCTCTTTCGGAACGGCGACCCTCACTGGCGGAGGAATCCTACGGGCGCTCTTGAACGAGCCACGCGTTGTGCTGGCTGCGCGGTCGCACGCCATCGAGGGCGAGGACCGGTTCACACACGCGGCCATTCGGCCCGCGTGCGAGTGATCGCCGACGTGATCGCGCGCTCCTGGGTGGGCGGAGCTTGGCCGCGGTCGTCTCCTGCCGCCTGGGCGGAAAGCGACTGCGCCGAGATCCGCACTGCCTAGTGCAAGTAACACAGTGTTACTAGTCCCTGAAGCCGCTCGGTTAGCCGCCGCACAAGGCTTGTAACACAGTGTTACTTGGCCTCAGAGGCTCGACCAGACGTCGAGCTTCTGCTTCGCCCGGCGAATCACCTCGTCCGTGAACTCGCTCGTCGAGGAATGGCCGCCGAGGTCGGCGGTGCGGACGCCGTCCGCGACCGCCTCGAGCGCGCCCTCGCGGATCGCCCGGCCCGCCTGCTGCGCCTGCTCCTCGCCGTAGCCGAGCAATGCCGCAGCCGCGAGGATCATCGCCATCGGGTTGGCGACGTTCTTCCCCTGCAGCGCGGGCGCGGTCCCATGGGCAGCCTCGGCCATCACCGCGTCGGGCACGTAGTCGTCGTCGAACGCCACGAGCAACGACTCGGCGCCGGCGATCGAGCCGAAGAGCGGCAGCACGAGGTCCGAGAGCACGTCTCCGTCCCGGTTCAGCGTCGGGATCACGAGCGGCGCCCCGCTGGACGTGACGAGGTACGCGAAGGTCGCGTCGATGAGCTGGGGGTCGTACGGCACGTCGGGATGCCGCTCAGCGGCCGCGTCCATCTCCTCCTTCAGCATCCCTTCGTAGACCGGACTGACCGTGTACTTCGGCCCGCCGAACACCTTGGCGCTCGTCCGGTCGGCGAGTCGGAACGCAAACTCGGCGACCGAGCGGCAGATGCGCCGTTCGATGCGCTCGGTCCGGAACGCGACCTCCTCCTCGCCGTCGCCCTCGCGCCACTCCTTCGCGCCGTACGCGTCGCCGACCGCCATGCGCACGACCGAGATCGGCGCGTGAACACCGCCAAGAGGGACCACGCCGGGAATGCGCCGGCCGGTCCGAACGATCACCTTTCCGCCGATCTCCTCCCGGATGAGCCGGTTCGGCGAGCCGACGTCGTCCTTCCCCTCGGGCGTGATCGTCGCCGCCTTCAGCCCGAGCCCGTGCTCCCTGATCGCGGCGGCGGCCTCGTGGACGACGCCGTTGTCGGTCTTCCGCCGCGACTCGAGGGAGAGGTCGTAGCGCGGGAGCTCCAGCTCGAAGCCGATCACGTCGGGGGCGAGGACCCGAAGCGACTCCTCGAGCAGCTCCTGGCCGGTCTCGTCCCCTTCGAGCACGGCGATCGTGTCGACGTCCATCGGCGCGGGATGCTACGCGTGATTCAAAGACGCGGTCGGTGGAGAGACAAGCTGGACGATGGCGAGGCGAGGAGGATGGCGAAGAGTGGGGTCACGGCGGCGATTCCGCTACGAGGATTCGCGCGGCAAACGGATCACCGACCCGGACAAGCTCGAGCGCATCGAGGAGCTCGTCATTCCGCCGGCGTGGCGGGACGTCTGGATCTCGCCGCGGCCGAATGCCAAGCTCCAGGCCACCGGGATCGACGCCGCCGGCCGGCGGCAGTACCTGTACCACCCCGAGTACCGTGCGCGGCAGGAGCAGGCGAAGTACGACAAGCTCGTGCGCTTCGCCGAGCATCTGCCGGACATTCGCAAGGCGATGTCCAAGGATCTCGACCGCGAGGAGTTCACACCGGAGTGGACCTGTGCGCTCGCCGTGAAGCTGATCAATCTCGGCTGGTTCCGCGTGGGAGCCGATCGCTATACGAAGCGGCACCGAAGCTACGGAATCACGACCCTGAACAAGAGCCACGTCAGTGTCCGAGGAAGCCGGGTCTCGTTCAAGTACCGCGGGAAGCACAAGGTCTGGGCCCGAACCGCGATCGTGGACGCCGAGCTCGCCGAGGCGATGAAGGCTCTCAGGTCGCTCGAGGGCGGCCGCCGGCTCTTCCGCTACGAGCTGCCGGACGGCACGTACTGCAATCTGAGCGCACGCAGGCTGAACGAGTACATCCGCGAGCACATGGGCGAGGAGTTCACCGCGAAGGACTTCCGAACCTGGGGCGGAACGCTGATCGCCGCCGTCGCCTTTGCCGAACGCGATCTGCCGGAGACCGAGACGGAGACCAAGCGACGCGTGGCGGCGGTGATGCGCATCGTCGGAGAGCGACTCGGTAACACTCCGGCGGTCGCGCGCTCGTCGTACGTCAGTCCTGCTGTCGTGGAGCAGTATCTCGACGGTCGCACGATCGACGACTTTCGCCCGCGGCATTTGCGCGTCGTCGGCGCCCGCGATATCGACCTCGACAGGGAAGAGCAGGCGCTCGTCTCGCTTCTCCGTTCCTGGCGAATTCGCCGGTCGCGAGCAGCAGCCTAGAATTCGTCTCGGCGTTTCGATTACGCTTCGCGAATCCTCACCGTAAAGGAGGCCCCAACGTGGCTCGCAAGACTGTGCTCGTTTGTGACAATTGTGGGAAGGAAGTCGGAGAGGGCAAGGGCGCGACCCTGCGCCTGACCTATTCCGACGCGCGCCGAGGCGCGAAGCAGGCCGATCTGTGCGACGACTGCTCGAGCAAGATGCCGGGCAGGGCGGCGGCGCGCAGAGGCCGGCGGCCGAAGTCCGCAGCCGCGGCGTAGGTCTTACAGAGGGCGGGGAAACCCGCCCTCCGGCTTTTCCACAGGCTCGAAGGAGCCGTCTTAGGGCAGGTCTACGATAGGCCGATGGGGTTGACGCTGCTCGCCGGGCCGGCGAACGCAGGCAAGGTCGAGTTGCTGCTCGATCGGTACCTGGCCGTGCTCGACCGGGATCCGGTTCTCATCGTGCCGAACCGCCCGGACGTCGACTGGGCGGAACGGGAGCTGCTGCGGCGCTCGCCTGCGCTCCTCGGCGGCTCGATCACGACGTTCGACGGCGTCTTCCAGCGGATCGCAGCCGGGGATTCCGACACGAGACCAGTCGCCGCCGACGTCCAGCAGACGCTCGCGCTCAGGGCTGCGGTCGCGAAGACGGCCCTCAACGGCCTCGGGGAGTCGGCCCGCTCCGCCGGCTTCGCGGACGCGCTGCGCGACGCAATCGGCGAGGTCGAATCCGGTCTCGTCGCGCCCGAGGAGCTCGAGGGGCCGCTTGCCCGCCTGTACTCCTCGTACCGCGAGGAGCTCGACCGGCTGCGCCTCTGGGATCGTCACCAACTTCGGGCGGCCGCGGCCCACCGCATGGCCAATGAGCTGGACGCCTGGGAGGGGCATCCGGTCTTCGCGTACGGCTTCGAAGATCTGACCGAGACCGAGTGGGCGTTGATCCGCGCGCTCGCCGGGCGCTCGGACGTCACGGTGTCGCTCCCGTACGAGCCCGGCCGGCCGGCGTTCGAGTGGCTGACCGAGACCTCGACGGAGCTCGCCGGCCTCGCCGACGGCTCGCTCACGGAGCTCGGCCCTCGCTACGCCGAGGTCGCGCACCCCGCCCTCGCCTACCTCGAGCGCGGCCTGTTCGGCAGCCCGAAGGGCGACCCGCCTGCGCTGGAGGGAGCGATCCGGTTCTTCGAGGGGGCCGGAACCCGTGGCGCGCTCGAGCTCGTGGGCGAGGAGATCCTCGAGCTGCTCCGCGACGGGGTCGCGCCCGACCAGGTCGGCGTCGTCGTCCCGTCGCAGGAGCGCTGGCGCGCGCCGCTCGCGACCGCGTTCTCCACCCTCGGGATCCCGTATGCGATCGACGCGCCGGCGCGCCTGCCGCAGACGCCGTTCGGCCAGGCATTGCTGGCGCTGCTCCGGTTCGCCTGGTCCGGTGCTGACCGTCCGGAGCTCTTTCGCTACCTGCGCTCGCCGTTCTCGGGCCTGCGGCGCGGCAGCGTCGACTTCGTGGAGGGCCGGCTCCGCGGCCGGGCGATCGAGGGAGCCGACCGAGTCGAGGAGGAGCTCGAAGCCCTGCGCGAGGCGCGGCTTCCGGCGCTGGACGCCGTCCGCTCCGCCGAGTCGCCGGTCGAAGCCGTGCGCGAGCTTGCGCGCTCGATGATCGGCAACGCCTACGGGCAGGAGCAGCCGCCGGTGGGCGAGTCCTCGCGGGACGACCTGCGCGCATACGAAGGGTGCCGCCGGGTCCTCCAGGACCTGGACGGCTGGGAGCGGATCGCCTCGCCCGTGTCGAGGGAGGACGTGCTGGCCGCGCTCGAGCGGGCTCCGGTTCGGGTTCCTGCCGCGACGGAGCCGGGCCGGGTTCCCGTGCTCGACCTGACCAGGGCCCGAACGCGGCGCTTCGAGCACGTCTTCGTCGTCGGGCTCGAGGAGGGCAGCCTCCCGCGCCGCGCCCCGGCGACGCCGTTCCTCGGCGACGACGAGCGGCGCAGGATCGGCACCAGACTCCGCCGCGGCGACGCCGTCGCGCGCGACAGGTACCTCTTCTACACGGCCTGCACGCGCCCGACCGAGCGGCTCTATCTCGTCCGCGAGGCGGCATCGGACGAGGGGAGCCCGAGGGAGGCGAGCCCGTTCTGGGAAGAGGTCGCCGCCCTCTTCCCGGCGGAGGACGTGAACCGCTGGACGACGCGGCGGCCGCTGTCGGCGCTGACCTGGAGCCTCGAGGCGGCGCCGTCCGAGCGCGAGCGGCTGCGCGCGGTCGCCGGGCTCTGGGCGGACGACGCGCGCCGCGGCGACGCGGAAGGGCTCGCGAGCGCGAACGGCTGGGACCGGCGCCTCGATCGTGCCCGGCGGGCCTTCAAGCGTCCCACCCGCCTGACGCACCCCCTGGTCCTCGGCGAGCTTCGCGCGCGATCCGTTTTCAACGTGACGGAGCTGGAGCGCTTCGCCGACTGCTCCTCCGCCTGGTTCTTCGACCGCGTGATCGACCCGAAGACGATCGACCAGGAAGTGGATGCGAGGCTGCGCGGCTCGGTCGCCCACTCGGCGCTCTTCCGGTTCTTCAAGGGTCTGCCGAAGGAGCTCGGCACGGATAGCGTCGTCCCCGACCGAGTCGAGGACGCCGTCCGCTTCATGCACGCCTGCCTCGAGCAGGCTCTGGCCGGCGTGCGCGTCGAGATGACCGAACTGCAGCGGCGCGAGCTGCAGCAGACGCTCGCGCGGGACCTCGAGCGGCTCGTCCGTGCCGAAGCGGAGACCGAGCTGCCGCTCCAGCCGAGCAAGTTCGAGGTGGCGTTCGGCAGCGAGCGCTCGGTGCCGGAGCTCCAGCGCGGGCTCGAGCTCGAAGACGGCGTCGTGCTCTCCGGAAAGATCGACCGGATCGACGTCGACCCGTTCAGCGCCCGAGGGATCGTCCAGGACTACAAGTCGGGGAAGAGCGCGCCGTCCGCCCGCGACATCGACAAGGAGCTGCGCCTCCAGATCCCGCTCTACATGCTTGTCCTGCGCGACCTGGTCGGGATCGAGCCGCTCGGCGGCGTCTACCGGCCGCTGTCCGGCGACCGGGGGCCGCGCGGCCTCCTCCGCGCCGAGGCGAAGGACGACGCGCTCCCCGGGTTCGCGAAGGCGGACTACCTCGACGAGGAAGCGTTCTGGAAGCAGGTGGAGGGCGCGAAGGAGACGGCACGGCGCTTCGCCGGCCGGATCCGCGAGGGCGACGTCGTCCACGATCCCAAGGGCGGCGAGTGCCCCTCGTGGTGCGACCTCTGGACGATGTGCCGGGTGAGGCGCGCATGAGCTGGACGCCGAACACCGAGCAGCAGGCAGCGATCGACGCGCGCGGCCGGGTGTTCGTCTCGGCCGGCGCGGGGACCGGCAAGACCGCTGTCCTCGTCGAGCGATTCGTCGAGGCGGTGTGCGACCGCGGGCTCGACGTCGAGTCGATCCTCGTCATCACGTACACGAAGCGGGCGGCCGGCGAGCTGCGGGCCCGGATCCGCGCCGAGCTCCGCCGCCGCGGCCGCGCCGACCTCGCGAGGAGCCTGGACGGCGCCTACATCTCGACGATCCACGGGTTCTGCAACCGGCTGCTGAAGATGTCTCCCTTCGAGGCCGGGCTCGACCCGCGCTTCCACGAGTTGGACGACGCGCAGGCCTCCGTCCTTTCGAGCGAGGCCTTCGACGAGGCGCTGGACGCGTTCTGCGCACCGGGAGACGACGAGCGTGCGCGGCTGCTGACGACGTACGGGGCTGCCGGCCTCCGCCGGATGATCACCGGGATCTACGAGACGCTCCGCTCGGCGGGACGGGGCCTCGTCCTGGAGCTCGGCGAGAGCCCGCCGATGGACGAGCGGCTCGAGGCGCTGCGCGAGGCGGCCCGGTGCCTGGTCGACGACGGGTCGGCGACCGAGCTCCAGCGGGGGAGCGCCGCGGCGCTCCTGCACGCCGTCGCCGGCCAGCCGCGGGCAGATGACCTGCTCGACCTCTCGGCCCATCGCGCTCACGGAGAGCGTTCGGCCACGTACGAGGAGGCTCGCGTCGCCGTCGAGCAGGGCGCGCTCGACCAGCTCGCAATGCGAGACAGGGACCTCCTCCAGCAACTCCTGGACGGCTTTGCGGAGGCGTACGCCGCGGCCAAGCGCCGCGAGTCGGCGCTCGACTTCGAGGACCTCCAGCTCGCCGCCCGGGCGCTCCTGCGCGACAACCAGGAGATCCGCGAGCGCGAGGCGCTGCGCTTCAAGGCGATCATGGTCGACGAGTTCCAGGACACGAATCGGCTCCAGTGCGACCTGATCGACCTGCTCGCCGACGCGCCAGGCGAGCGCGACGTGTTCTTCGTCGGCGACGAGTTCCAGTCGATCTACGGGTTCCGCCATGCCGACGTCGCCGTCTTCCGCGAGCGGCGCAAAGCGGCGGGCGGCGGCCTGCCGCTCGTCCAGAACTACCGCTCCCGCCCTGAGGTGCTCGAGGCCGTCAACTATCTGTTCCGGGACGACTTCGGCGAGGGCTTCCAGAAGCTGACCGCGTCGGGCGAGTTCCCGGACCCGGTCTTCGGGCATCCGGTCGAGCTGCTCGTCACCGACAAGTCGACGTACTCCGGCACCGGCACGCACTGGCGCCGGGCGGAGGCGCGGCACGTCGCAGGACGGGTACGCGAGCTGATCGACGGCGGCGACGCAACCGCAGGCGAGATCGTCCTCCTCTTCGCGGCCGGCACGGACGCCGAGTGGTACGAGCAGGAGCTCCGCGCGCTCTCGATCCCGACCTACCGCGCCACCGGCCGCGGCTACTTCGGGCAGCAGCAGGTCGTCGACCTCCTCAACTACCTGCGGCTGCTCCAGAACCGGTACGACGACCAGGCGCTGGTCTCCGTGCTCGCCTCACCGTTCGTCGGCGTCTCGAACGACACGCTCTTCCTGCTTCGGCGGGCCGCCGGACGCCGCCCGATCTTCGCCGGGCTCGAGCGTTCCTTCCCCGAAGAGGTCGGCGCGGACGACGAGCGTCTGCTGCGCGCGTTCAAGCAGCGGTACGAGCGCCTCGCGGCCGCGTCGTCGAGGATCTCGCTGGAGGGGCTCTGCGAGCAGGTCCTCGTCGAGCACGACTACGACCTCGCGGTGCTCGCCCACTGGGACGGCCGGCGACGGTACGCGAACCTCCGCAAGCTGGCGCGGCTGGCGCGGGCCTACGAGGAGCTGCGCGGGCGCGACATCGAAGGCTTCCTGCGCTTCATGCGCGACCAGGAGGCCGTCGGCGCCAGGGAGCTCGAGGCTGTCGCCGAGGAAGAGGGCGCCGACGCCGTCCGGCTCCTCACCATCCACTCGGCCAAGGGGCTCGAGTTCAAGGTGGTGATCGTGGCCGATGCCGGTCGCGACCGGCCGCCGCCCGGCCCTGACGAGCTGCTCGCGCTCTCCGACGGCCGCTTCGGGTTCCGCGTCGCCGACCCGATCACGAGCAAGCGGCGCGGTGTCTTCGGGTACGACGAGGTGCGGCGGACGCGCGTGGAGGAGGATCGCGCGGAGCGGCTGCGCCTCTACTACGTCGCGATGACCCGGGCGATCGACCGGCTCATCGTCTCGGGCGCCGTCGATCCCGCCAGCACGGCCGATGCGTCGACACCGCTCGGGTGGGCGCTCGCTCGGCTCGAGGCCGGCAAGGAGCTCGAGGCCGCCGCCGACGGCCCCGTCGAGCTCGAGCGCGAGCACGCCCGGCTACTGCTCCGGGTCGACCGGTTCGCGCCCGAGCCGGAAGCCGTCGAGGAGATCCCCGCCGCAGACGAGGACGGCCAGCTCGAGCTCTTCGCCGCCAACGGCGCCGCACCCCTTCCCCCTCCGTCGCCGAAGCTTCCGCCGCTCGCGGAGATCCCGGCGCCGCCTCTCCACGCCGTCCGCTCGCTCTCCTACACGGCGCTGTCGCTCTTCGACCGATGCTCGTACCGCTACTACGCTGAGCGGGTCGTCGGCATGCGACCGAGCGACGAGAGCGGCCGCGTACCGGGCTCGACCGGCCTCGCGGCGACCGAGATCGGAGACGCGGCGCACCGGCTCCTCGAGCTCGTCGACCTCTCGGCGCCGTCGCCGCCGGATCTCGAGCTCGTGCGGTCTTGGTACCCCGCGGTGACGGACGAGGAGCTCGAGCGCATCGCGGGCTTCGTCGCGGCCTACTGCGAGTCGGAGCTCGCCCGCCGAATCGCGGGGCTTCCCGGCGCTCAGGTCGAGCGTCCGTTCGCATTCGAGCACGACGGCGTGCTCCTCCACGGGCGGCTCGACGTGCTGCATCGCGACGGGGACCGCGCCCTCGTCCTCGACTACAAGACCAACGTGCTCGAGGACGCGGGCCCCGAGGAGGTCATCGAGGAGAGCTACTCGCTGCAGCGCCTCGTCTATGCGATCGCGTGCTTCCGGGCCGGGGCGGAGGAGGTCGAGGTCGTCTACCAGTTCCTCGAGCGGCCGGACGCGGTCGTCTCGCGGACCTTCGACCGCTCCGAGCTGCCTGAGCTCGAGGCCGAGCTCTCCGAGGCGATCGCCCGGATCAACGCCGGCGACTTCCGCCCGACGCCGGGTGAGGTCTGCCACGGCTGCCCGGCGCTCGATCTCGTCTGCGCAGGCCCGCGGCTGCCGAACGCACGGCCGCCGGCAGCAGCCGCCGCCCTCGCGTAGTGCCTCGCAGCTACGTCCGCGAGGCGCGCAAGCGGGTCGGGCCGAAGCGGGCGCGAATCCTCCCGATCATCGAGCGGCTGACAGCCGAGCATGCGGACGCGGCGATCGCGCTCCGGTTCCGAAGCCCGCTGGAGCTCCTCGTCTCGGTGATGCTCTCCGCGCAGACGACGGACGTGAACGTGAACCGCGTCACCGAGCGGCTGTTCGAGAAGTACCGGACGCCCGAGGACTACCTGGCCGTCCCCGAGGAGGAGCTCCAGCGCGACATCTTCGCGACCGGCTTCTACCGCCAGAAGACCAGGTCGCTGCGCGGGACGATGCGCGTCCTCATCGAGGAGTTCGACGGGCAGGTTCCACACCGCATGGAAGAGCTGCTGCGGCTGCCCGGCGTCGCGCGCAAGACGGCGAACGTGGTCGCAGCGGAGCTGGGCGAGCCGCAGGGCGTCGTGGTGGACACCCACGTCCGCCGGCTGTCACAACGCCTCGGCCTGACAAAGCAGGAGGACCCGGTGAAGATCGAGCGTGACCTGCAGAAGCTCGTCCCGCGCGAGTACTGGGGAGTCTTCCCGCACCTCCTGATCTGGCACGGCCGCCGGGTCTGCGACGCGCGCAACCCGCGGTGCGAGGCCTGCGTCGTGAACGACCTCTGCCCGTCGAGCCGGGTCTGACCGGCGCTACTCGCGGGGCGCGGCGAGCGCGGTCGCCAGGTGGCCCTCGCGGGCCGCGAGCCAGCGTTCTGCGTCGAGCGCACCCATGCAGCCCATTCCGGCCGCCGTGACCGCCTGGCGGTACACGTGGTCGACGACGTCGCCGACGGCGAAGATGCCCTCGATGTTCGTCTCGGTCGAGCCAGGCTTCGTGATGATGTAGCCGCCGGCGTCCAGATCGAGCCAGTCGACGAAGAGCTTCGTGTTCGGATCATGGCCGATCGCGACGAAGAGGCCGTCGGCGGGCAACTCGGTGATCTCGTCCGTGTTGACGTCGCGGATCCTCACAGCCGTGACGCCCGCCTCGCCGATTACCTCCTCGACGACCGCGTTGGTGACGAACTCGATCTTGTCGTTGGCCCGCGCCCGGTCCTCCATGATCTGGGAGGCCCGGAACTCGTCGCGGCGGTGCACGACGGTCACCTTGGTCGCGAACTTCGCGAGGAAGGTTGCCTCCTCCATCGCCGAGTCCCCACCGCCGACGACCACCACGTTCCGCTCGCGGAAGAACGCCGCGTCGCAGACGGCGCAGTAGGAGACGCCACGCCCCTGCAGCGCGACCTCGGACTGGAGCCCCAGCTGGCGAGCGTTCGCGCCGGTCGAGATGATCACTGCTTCCGAGCGGTACTCGTCGTCGCCGACCCAGACGCGAAACGGCCGCTCGGAGAAGTCGACGCGCGTAGCGTCGTCGCTGAGGAACTCGGCGCCGAACCGTTCGGCCTGTCGCCGGAAGTCCTTCATCATCTCCGGGCCCAGCACGCCTTCCGCGTAGCCCGGGTAGTTCTCGACGTCGCTCGTGATCATCAGCTGGCCGCCCCACTGGAAGCCCTCGATCACCAGCGGCTCCAGGTTCGCGCGGCCGGCGTAGAGCGCGGCCGTGTACCCGGCCGGGCCTCCCCCGACGATGATCAGGTCGCGGACCCCGTTCTCAGTCATTTATTCCTCCAGACATGCGCCGAGCCCGCACAGGGCTCGTCAACAGTATTGAACGAAGCGGACGACTCGAAACTTCCCTTTGTGCGATGCCTGTGCTTATCTCCGGAGCGTAGTGCTGCGGTTGAACGGGGTTTGGATTCTTCTGATCTGTGTGGTCTCGCTCGGATGGGGAGCCGCGGGCGCAGCGACGCCGCAGCGGGCCGTGTTCAAGGTCACCCTGACGGGGACGCTGACGAAGGACTGGACGATCACGCGCACGGTCGAGGGCGAGTGCACCCAGGTGACGACCCACAACGGGCAGTGGCGGATGACGCTCGGAACCCGCCGGCAGTCGCGGATCGCCTTCACCTCGCGAGGCCGCGGTAGGCCCCTCGGCATCTCGCCCTCGCTGGTCCAGGCGATCGCCGGACGTGCGACCCAGAGCGGCTCTTTCCGGATCGATTTCCGCGGGCCTCGCTGCACCCGGTCGATCACGCCGCAGCGCTGTGCTCAGCGGAGCGCATCCTTCCGCGGGGCGACCGTCCGACTGACCACGCCTCGCGCCGGCCTCGCTCGCTTCGCCCGGCTCCAGGGCGCCTCCGCCGCGCGTGCCTTCCCCGGTGCGTGCCCCGAGGAACCGGACGACATCCGCGCGCTGCGCACGGATCTCAGGCTCGCAGACGCCCCGCTCTCTGCGGCGGACGTGTTCGCCCGCAACGTCCCGCGCTTCTTCATCAGCGGCAACAGCACGCAGGAGACGACGATCGAGGGCGACTACGAGGGCAGGGTCGTCGAGCGTGTCCGCTGGAGGCTGACGTTCACGCGGGTACGTCCCTCCTAGGCGACGAGCTCGCCACAGAGGTACAGGCGCCCGTCGCGGGCCTGGGCCGCGTCCGCAAGGCGGTGCGGCTCGACGCCGTCCGGGCGAAAGGTGCAGCACGTCGTGGCCGCGCGCGACCAGGAGGTCGGCAATGAAGCGCCGGTGGCATTTCGTCCACGGGGTCTCGGCGCACATGAAGCACGGCGCGGGCTCGCCGAGCGCCGAAGATAGCGCCTCCTGCCACTCGTCGGTCCCCATCCGGGCCGCGTAGCTCCGGAAGGCGGGCTGGCGGATGCAGACAAACCGGTCCGCTCCCGGTTCGCCGCTCAGGCGTCCGCCGAGCGCCTCGGCGTGCCGGTACGCGATCCCGGACTCGGCGAGAGACCGCTCGAGCGCGCCGCGGTTGTACTGCGGATTGCGCCGTGATCCGGGGTGCCGCCGGACGTCCACGAGCGTTTGAACTCCGGCGCGTACGAGCATCTCTATGAGCGTCTCGGCAGGCCTGGTCCCGTGCCCGATAGTCCACACCTTCATTACCCCTAGAATCGCGGTCCGTGGCCAGCTCCGTGACCTGGGACACGCTGCGGCAGCTCGCCGGTTTCCGAGCTGCGAAGGGCTGCGCCATCAGCCTCTATCTGGACCTCGACCCGAGCGACTCGCCGACGGCCGGCGACGCCGCGACCCGGGTCAACTCCCTCGTCGACCAGGGCGCGAAGTCGAACGGCGCCAATCGCGGCGAGCAGACGCACGAGCAGCGGGTCGGCCTGCGTGAGGACTTCGAGCGGATCAAGCACTTCTTCAACGAGGAATTCGACCGCGACGGCGCGCACGGCTTTGCGGTCTTCTGCGCTGGGCTCGACAACGTCTGGGAGGCGCTGCCGCTCAGCGAGCCCGTGCCCGACGACATCAAGGTCGGCCGCGAGCTCTACCTCGCGCCGCTCGTCCCGCTGGTCGGGCGCGGCGAGGGCGCGGTCGTGGCGCACGTGGGACGGGAGCTCGGGCTCCTCTACCGGCTCCGCGCCGGACGGCTGGAGCAGATCGCCGACCTCTCGGAGGAACAGCCGGGCCAGCACGATCAGGGCGGCTGGTCGCAGTCGCGGTACCAGCGGCACATCGACGAGCTCGCGAACAGACATCTGAAGACGGTCGCGGCGGAGCTGGAGCGGCAGCTGCGGCGGCTGCAGTTCCCGCGCGTCGTCGCCGTCTGCCCAGAGGAGCTGAAGAGCGAGTTCGCAGACGCGCTCGCCGCCGATGCGCGGAACGCGATCGTCGGCTGGACGACCGCCGAGGCGCACGCGTCGCCGACGGAGCTCTACGAGGTCTCGCTGCCCGTGCTGGAGAAGTGGCACCGCAAGCGCGAGTCGGAGCTCGTCGAGCGGTGGAAGGAGGAGGCCGGCCGCAGCGGGCGCGCCGCCTCCGGCTGGGAGCCGACGCTCGAGTCGGCGTCGGACGGGCGGGTCGAGTGCCTTCTGTTCGAGGAGGGCGTGGAGCAGTCGGCGTTCCAGTGCCCGTCATGTGGCCGGGTGAGCGTCAAGAGCGGGCGGTGCCCGCTCGACGGGATGGAGATGGAGCAGCGCGACGAAGGTCTCGACCTCGCCGTCCACCAGGTCCTCGCACACGGCGGCCAGGTCCTCGCCCTTCGCGACCAGCCGGCTCTCCAGCCGGTCGGCGGCATCGCCGCGATCCTGCGCTACTGACCGCACGGCGATTCGGCACTAGGCCACTCTGGCCATCTTGCACAGGTTGGGTGCGCGCACGACCATGACGCCGTGGAGCCGTGGGAGCCGGCAGACGACCTCACGCTTATCATGAGAGCGCTGATGAAGCTCGACGCGAAGGTCGTCGAGATCGGGAGACACGTAGTCGCTATCAGAACATTGCTCGAGGACGATGAAGAGGAAGAAGAAGAAATATGAGCTAGACCCGGAGCTACAGGCGCAGAGCGAAGAGCTCCGGCGCCAGCTCCAGGCGCGGATCGAGTTTCACGAGCGGCGGCGCGAGCAGCTTCGGCGCGAGCGCGGCGAAGCTCAGGGCTAAGCCGCCAGCAGCCGCCGTAGCACGTACGGGAGGATGCCGCCGTGGCGGACGTACTCGCGCTCGCGCGGGGTGTCCAGCCGCAGGCGCGCTTTGAATTCCTTGTCGTCGGCCCGGACGGTGACCTCGCGCGCCTCGCCGTTCTCGACGCCCTCGACCGAGAACTCCTCGCGGCCGGTGAGTCCGAGCGTGTCGGGGGTCTCGCCGTCCATGAACTGGAGCGGGAGGATTCCCATCATCAGGAGGTTCGAGCGGTGGATCCGCTCGTAGCTCTCGGCCAGCGCCGCCCGAACGCCGAGGAGCTTCGGGCCCTTCGCGGCCCAGTCGCGTGAGGAGCCCGAGCCGTACTCCTTGCCGGCGATCACGATCAGCGGCGTGTCCTCGGCCTGGTACTTCACGGACGCGTCGTAGATGGTCATCTCCTCGCCGCTCGGGACATGCACGGTCCACGTGCCCTCGCTGCCCGGCACGAGCAGGTTCTTCAGACGGACGTTCGCGAACGTTCCCCGGACCATCACTTCGTGGTTTCCACGCCGCGACCCGTAGGAGTTGAAGTCCTTGCGCTCGACGCCGTGTTCGATCAGGTACTTGCCGGCCGGGCTGTCGGGCTTGATCGCGCCGGCGGGGGAGATGTGGTCGGTCGTGACCGAGTCGCCGACACGCACCAGGCAGCGGGCGCCGTGGATGTCCTCGACCGTGCCGGGCTCCGGCGCCATGCCCTCGAAGTACGGCGGCCGCTGGACGTAGGTCGACTCCTCGCGCCAGTCGTAGAGGTCGCCCTCGGGGATCTCGAGCGAGCTCCACCGCTCGTCGCCCTTGAAGACGTCGGCGTACGTGCGCCGGAACATGTCTCCGTCGACCGAGGACGCGATGGTCTCGGCGACCTCCTCTGCGGTCGGCCACAGGTCGGTGAGGTAGACGTCCTCCCCGTCGGAGCCCTGCCCGATCGGCTCCGTCGTGAGGTCGACGTCCATCTGCCCCGCCAGCGCGTAGGCGACGACGAGCGGGGGAGAGGCGAGGTAGTTCGCCTTCACCTCCGGGTGGATCCGGGCCTCGAAGTTCCGGTTCCCAGACAGCACCGAGCACACGACGAGGTCGCCCTCGGCGACGGCCTCGGAGATCGGCTCGGGCAGCGGCCCCGAGTTCCCGATGCAGGTCGTGCAGCCGTAGCCGACGGTGTAGAAACCGAGCTCCTCGAGGTACCGGGTGAGTCCGGCGCGGTCGTAGTACTCGGTGACGACCTTCGAGCCCGGGGCAAGGCTGGACTTCACCCACGGCTTCCGCTCGAGCCCGCGCTCCACGGCCTTCTTGGCAACGAGGCCCGCGGCGACCATCACGCTCGGATTGGACGTGTTCGTACAGCTCGTGATCGCCGCGATCACCACCGCGCCGTGCTCGAGCTCGAACCGCTCGCCGTCGTACTCGACCGGCACCGCTTTCGTCCGCTCGGCGACGATCACGTCAGGTACGGCGACCGGCAGGGGGTCCGGCTCCGAGGCGCCGTCGTGCAGCGGATGCTGCTCGATGGTCGGGTCGCTGGCGGGGAACGTCTCGGCCAGCTGCTCGTCGAGCGAGGTTCCGTAGTCGACGCCGAAGGTCTCGAGTGCACCGAGGAAAGAGCGCTTGGCTTCGGTGAGCGGCACCCGGTCCTGCGGGCGGCGCGGCCCCGCGAGGCTCGGCTCGACGTCGCCGAGGTCGAGCTCCACCACCTGCGAGTACGTCGGGTCGTGCTCGGGATCGTGCCAGAGCAGGTTCTCCTTGCAGTAGGCCTCGACGAGCGCGATCCGCTCCTCGGGCCGGCCCGTCAGCCGGAGGTAGTCGAGCGTGATCTGGTCGACGGGGAAGAACCCGCACGTCGCCCCGTACTCCGGCGACATGTTCCCGATCGTCGCCCGGTCGGCGAGCGGGAGGTTGGAGACGCCCGCGCCGAAGTACTCGACGAACTTCCCGACGACGCCGGTCTGGCGCAGGATCTGCGTGACGGTGAGGACGAGGTCGGTCGCCGTCGCGCCCTCGCGGAGCGCGCCCGAGAGGCGGAAGCCGACGACCTGAGGCACGAGCATCGAGACGGACTCGCCGAGCATCGCCGCCTCGGCCTCGATCCCGCCGACGCCCCAGCCGAGGACGCCGAGCCCGTTGATCATCGTCGTGTGCGAGTCGGTGCCGAGCAGCGTGTCGGGGAAGGCCTGCCCGTTGCGCGACTCGACGACGCGGCCGAGGTACTCGAGGTTCACCTGGTGGACGATCCCCGTGCCCGGCGGTACGACCTTGAGGTCGTCGAACGCCTGCTGGCCCCAGCGGAGGAACGCATAGCGCTCGCCGTTCCGCTCGTACTCCCGGTCGATGTTGATGTTGATCGCCATCCGGTTCGCGAACGCGTCGACCTGCACCGAGTGGTCGATCACGAGCTCGGCGGGAAGCTGCGGGTTCGTCCTCGACGCGTCGCCGCCGAGGTCGTGCATCGCGTGGCGCATCGCGGCGAGGTCGACGATCGCCGGCACGCCGGTGAAGTCCTGGTGGATCACGCGTGCCGGCGTGAAGGAGATCTCCCGCGACGGATCGTCCGTCGCGACCCACTCGGCGACTCGCCTGGACGTGCTCCTCGGTCGAGGTGCGCAGGACGTTCTCGAGCAGGATCTTCAGCGTGTACGGGAGGCGCTCGACGTCGAAGCGCTCCTGGAGCGGCGCCAGCCGGTGGATCTCGTAGCTCTGACCCCCGACGTCGAGCGTCGAGCGAGCTCCGAGGGCATCGGCGGCGGCCACACCTCGATTCTATGGATCGCTACGCGGCGTCGAGAGCGCGCGGAAGCTCCTTCGCCTCCGCGGCTTCGAGCTCGTCAGTCTCCCACTCGGTTGCCCGCTCGAGGTTCGCGCCGAGACGCGCGGCGCGCCGGTCCGCCTCGGCGTATTTCGTCTGAGCGTTCCCGATGTGGGTACCGAGCTTGCGGAACTCGTCGTGGAACCGCTCGAAGTCCTTGCCTAGCGTCGTGCAAAACGCCATCACGTCCTCGGCGTGACGCTCGATCTGCAGTGCCCGGAGGCCCTGCGTGACCATCACGAGGTAGGCGTGGAACGTGTTCGGCGACACGGGGAAGACCCGCTTTGAGAGCGCGTACGCCGACAGCGATCCCGTCTTGCCGCAGACGAGCTCGTAGTAGATCGACTCGGACGGCACGTACATGAACGCGAAGTCGAACGTCCCTTCCTCGGGCCGGATGTATTTGGTTGCGATCGCGTCCACCTGGAGCTTGACGTCGCGCCCAAACGCCTTCTCGTGGAGCTCACGCTCTCCGTCGTCCTGAGCGTTGACGAGGCGCTCGAAGTTGTCCAGCGGGAACTTCGCGTCAACCGGGAGCAGCTTGTCGACCCGGATCAGCGCGTCGACCCGCTCGCCGGAGCGGAAGGTGTGCTGCAGCTTGTAGGCGTCCGCGGGGAGCATGTCCCGCAGGAGGTTCGCCAGCAGGATTTCGCCGACGCCACCGCGCGCCTTGGGCGGCCGTAGTGCCTGGTCGAGGCGCGCAAGGTCAGTGGCGCGCTGGATCATCTGCGCGGCCGCGCCGTCCAACTTGCCGAGCCGCTCGACGATGTCGCTCGCCGTCTGCCCGGCGGTCTGCTGGCTCGAGAGCAACCGGCCGTCGAGCCCTTCGAGCCGGCGGTCGAAGCCCTCGTGCACCTCGGAGAGGCGCCGGTCGAAGCGCTCCTCGACGGAGCCGAGGCGGCTCTCGATCAGCCCGCGGATCGTCCGCACGACCACGGTGCCGGCGATCGCGACGGCCGCGGCCAAACCAAGGGTGAGCAAGACAGTCCCCATCGGACTTGGAAACGCTAGAGATGGGGTCGGACGACATCGGGGCGACGCAACTGCGCCGCCCCGAAAGTCGCTCTACATCGGGTCTTCGCGCTCCGCCCGGTGCGCAGCTGCGTCGTCGCGGGCCTCCTGCGCCATGTCTTCCGCCTGCTCGGCGCGATCCTCGGCGGCACCCTCCGCCTCCTGGTGCATCCCTTCCGCGCGCATCTCCGGGTCGTCCTTCATGTCGCCGGCAGCCTGCTTGCTCCGGCCGAGCAGCTTGTCGAGAAAGCTCATCTCTCCTCCAATCGTTGCGGCAGCCGGAGAGTATGGGTGATGCGGCGGCTACTCGCTCGCAAACAGGTCGAGACGCCAGTCGTTGCACCGCAGCGGATTGCCCTTCGGGTACTCGAAGTCGCACTCGCCGAGCAGCGTGAAGCCGAGCTTCCGGCAGATCGCGTTCGACGGGAGGTTCTCCACGGACGGAAACGCGTGCAGGAACCGGTGCTTCCGCTCCGCGCGGGCCAGCTCGATCGCCAGGGCAGTTCCCGCGCCGGCGATGCCGCGGCCCTGGAACTCGGGCAGCACCGACCAGCCGGTCTCGTAGACCTCTCCGCCGGCCCACTCGCGCTCCCAGTAGCCCACGGAGCCGGCCGGCTCGCCGGAGCTCTCGTCGACGATCTTCAGCATCCGGCCCTTGCCGGAGTCGGCGAGCCGTTCGTAGCGGCCCTGCCGGTCGACCAGCTTCTCGTGGCTCTCCGGCCCGCCGAGATGCTCGGTCATCCGCGGGTCGCCGAGCAGCCGTTCCAGCAGCGGAAAGTCGTCCTTGTCCCACGG
>CAWJYU010000024.1:0-149681 GCA_963847235.1 uncultured Actinomycetes bacterium
GAGGGCCTTCAGGCGCTCTGGGTGCTTGCGGACGAACCGGAGCGATCCCGCGCCAGTGCCACAGCGTCCTGCGGGTGAGGAGCCGCCGGTCCGTCACGGCCGCGTGGGCGTGCACGGCCTTGGCGTTCGGGACGTACCAGCGCTCCCAGCCCGCCTTCGGACGCGCGGTAGGCGAGGTCGATGTCCTCGCCGTAGAGGCGGTAGCCCTCGTCGAACCCGCCGAGCTCGTCCAGCATCTCGCGGCGCAGGAACAGGAAGGCGCCGAGCAGCCAGTCGGCCTGCACCGGCGCGGACCGGCGGCGCTCGTCCAGTCCGTAGTGGGCCCGCTGCGTGCCGCCGAGCCAGCGTCTGAGCGGCGTCCTGCGGACGATCGTGCCGGACACGGTCGGGAAGCGGCGGCGCGACGGGTTGAGCGTCCCGTCCGGCTTGCGGAGCTCCGGGCCGGCGATGCCCATGCGCGGGTGGAGCTCCGCGAAGGCCAGAAGGAGCGCCAGGGCGCCGGGGTCGGCCTCGGTGTCCGGGTTGCAGACGACGACGAACTCGCCGCTCGTCTCGGCGATCCCGCGGTTCGCGTTCGCGGCGAAGCTCACGGGCTCCTCGTTCCGGATCAGTCTCGCGCCCTCCGGCACCGTCAGCTCCAGGCCGAGGTTCGAGACGACGACGAGCTCGTCGACCTGCGGCTTCGAGCGCGGAGAGGCAGCGCTCGAGCTCCGGGACAGGCTCGTGGACGACGACGACTCCCGAGATGCTCACAGCAGGCTCCGGTAGACCGCCGCGGTGCGCCGGGCCGCCTCGGCCCAGCTGAACCTCGCCGCCCTGACGAGGCCGGCCGCGCGCAGCTCGGCCCGCCGGTCGAGCGCGTGCAGGATCGCGCCGGAGAGGTCGCCCTGGTCGGCGAAGACCGCAGCGTCGCCCGCCACCTCGACGAGCGCGGGGTCGGGCGCGGCGACGACGGGCGTCCCGCTCGCCATCGCCTCGAGCACCGGCAGCCCGAAGCCTTCGTACCTGGACGGGACGACGAGCGCGGACGCCTCGCGGTAGAGACTCGGGAGCTCCTCGTGATCCACGTACCCGCGCACGTCGGCGCCGAGCGCGCGCAGCTCGCGGGCCAGCGCCGGCTCCCGCTCGGGGCCGACGACCACGACGGGCATGCCGAGCTCGTTTCCCGCGTCCACGGCCGCGCGTGGATCCTTGCGGCGCTGCACCGAACCGACCACGAGCAAGTAGCCGGCGTCGCGGGCCGAGTCGTCCGGCGTGAAGATCGGGTCGATCCCGTGCGGGATCACCTTCACGGCCTCCGCCGGGATCCCGTAGAGGTCTTCGAGATCCTCCCGCGTCCGCTCGGAGACGGCGATCACACGGTCGGCGCGCTTCGCCGAGCGCGGGACGACAGCACGGAAGACGAGCCTGTCCTTTCGGGGCATCAGGTCGGGCTCGCGCTCGAAGGACAGGTCGTGGATGGTCAGGACCGAGCGGCCGCCGGCGCGGAGCGGCAGCGAGTGCTGGTAGTGCGCGATCCGGGGCCGGAGCCGACGGACGAGGCGCGGGAGGCGCCACGCCATGCGCCACTCCTGCGAGTCGGCGGCGAGCTCGATCGGCTCGATCCCGTCGGGGACGAGCTCCGGCTTGCGCGTGACGGCGGCGAAGTGGAGGTCCGGGGCGGCGCTTGGGAGCGCGCGCAGCAGGTTCCGGACGTAGGTCTCGTCGCCCGTGCGCTGGCGGCCGAGGACGTCGGCGTCGAGGAGGACGTCGATCACGTAGCCGCCGCTTCCCGGTACACGTCCAGCGTTTGGCGCGCGGTCTCCTCCCACGTGAACTGCCGGGCACGCTCGAGGCCGGCGCCGCGCAGCTCGTCTCGCCGCCCGCGCGCCTCGTCGATCCCGGCGGCGATCGCGTCCACGTCGTACGGGTCGACCAGAACGGCCGCATCGCCGGCGAGCTCCGCGGTCGCTCCGAAGTTGCTCGTCACGACCGGGGTCCCGCAGGCCATCGCCTCGAGCACGGGCAGCCCGAAGCCCTCGTAGAGCGACGGGTAGACGAGGCACTGCGCGCCGCGGTAGAGCGCCGCGAGCACCTCGTCGCTGACGAATCCGAGCGACTGGACGCCGACCTCGCCCCAACCCTCCGGGCCGACCACGCGCAGCTCGATCCCCGCGCGCCGGGCCGCCTCGACGGCGCGGGGCAGGTTCTTCCGCGGCTCGACGGAGCCGACAGCAAGTGCGTACTCCCCGCGGACTTCCTGTCCCTCGGGCAGGAACGGCGGCTCGACTCCGTGCGGCACGACGCGCACCTTCTCCTCGTCCAGACCCAGGAGCTCGACTCCCTCGCTCGCCGTGAAGGACGAGACCGCGATCACCTGCGTCGCGGCCGCGACGATGCGCGGGAGCATGATCCGGCTGTACGTGCGTGTCCAGCGGTTGAAGGTCTCCGGGTGGCGGAGGACCGCGAGGTCGTGGAGGGTGACGACGAGCGGGACGCGCGACCGCAGCGGGCCGCGGTGTCCCGGACAGTGCAGGACGTCGACGCCGTCGCGCGCCGCCTTCCGCGGCAAAGCGCGGAGGTACCAGAAGAGGTCGCGCGTGACCTTGGCGGAGCGCGACGCGCCCGGATCGACGTACCGTTCGACCGTGACGCCCTCGAGATGGCTCAGGAGGTTGCGGAGGTAGCGGGCGGTGCCCGCAACGGTGAGCTCGAGCGGTGAGACGTCGATTCCGAGTCGGAGATCAGCCATAGACTGGCGCGCCGTGCCTTCTACTACACAGCCGTCAGAGCCGCTGCTCGTCCGCGCCGCGCACCGGGAATCCGTGGAGCGGACGCCCGTCTGGTTCATGCGCCAGGCGGGCCGCACGCTCCCCGGCTACCGGGCGATCCGGAAGCGCCACGACCTCTTCGAGGTCTGCCGGCGACCGGAGCTCTGCGCTCAGGTGACGCTCGAGCCGGTCGAGGCGCACGGCGTCGACGCGGCCGTGATGTTCGCCGACATCATGCTCCCGGTCATCGGGATGGGCGTCGACGTCCAGCTCGTCGAGAACGTCGGGCCCGTGATCGAGCGGCCGATCGAGTCGCTGGACGACGTGCGCGCCCTGCGCGTGCCCGAGCCGGAGGAGGCGGTGCCGTTCGTCCTCGAAGCCGTCCGGATCGTTCGCGACTCGCTGGCGCCGGACCGGGCGCTCATCGGCTTCTGCGGCGGCCCGTTCACGGTCGCCGGCTACCTGATCGAGGGCAAGCCGACCCGCGAGTTCGCGAAGACGAAGGCCTGCATGTTCGGCACGCCGGAGGTCTGGCACGAGCTGATGGAGCGCCTCAGCGAGACGTTCCTCCGGTACGTCCGCGCCAAGGTCGAGGCGGGCGCCGACGCGATCCAGCTCTTCGACAGCTGGGTCGGCGCGCTGACGATCGAGGACTACGAGGAGTTCGTCGCGCCGTACTCGGAGCGGATCCTCGGCGGGCTCTCGGTCCCGACGATCCACTTCGGCACCGGCACGTCGCATCTCCTGGAGTCCATGGCGGCGGCGGGCGGCGACGTGATCGGCCTCGACTGGCGGGTCCCGCTCGGCGAGGGCTGGGAGCGGGTCGGGGCCGACCGAGGCGTCCAGGGGAATCTCGACCCGGCGCTGCTCCTCGGCTCCTGGGACCGGGTCGAGCGCGCGACCGACGCCATCCTGGAGGCGGCCGGCGGGCGGCCGGGCCACATCTTCAACCTGGGACACGGCGTCCTCCCGAGCACCGATCCGGCCCGGCTCCGGCGCCTGCGCGAGCTCGTGCACGAGCGGACGGCCGCGCTCGTCGCCGGCAAGTAACAGAGTGTTACTTGGAGCTCGAAGCGCCGGGATCGCCCGCAGGAACGGGGCGCGGGGCGACACCGAGCGAGCCTAGTAACACAGTGTTACTAGGCCGATGAAGGACGCCGTGGTGCTGATGGCGTACGGCTCGCCGTCGTCGCCGGAGGACATCCGGCCGTACCTCGAGGACATCCGCGAGGGACGGCCGGTCTCCGACGCCGCAGTGGAAGAGCTGGCCGAGCGCTACCGACGCATCGGCGGGCGCTCGCCCCTCGACGAGATCACCGAGCGCCAGCGCGGGGCACTCGAGCTCGAGCTCGGAATCCCCGTTCATCTCGGCATGAAGCACTGGCGGCCGCGGATCGCGGAAGCCGCCGAGTGGGCGGTCGAGAGCGGCGCGACGCGCGTTCTCGGCCTCGTGCTCGCTCCGCACTACTCGCGGCTCTCGATCGCCGGCTATCGCCAGCGGCTCGAAGCGGGGCTCGCGGGCCGCGCCGAGCTCGTCTTCGTCGAGAGCTGGCACGATCACGAGCCCTTTCTGGACGTGCTCGCCGACCGGGTACGCGGGACCGACGCGCATGTCGTCTTCACGGCACACTCGCTCCCCGAGCGCATCCTCGCCATGGGCGATCCGTACAAGGACGAGCTGCTGCGCACGTCCGAGCTCGTGGCCGAGCGGGCCGGCCTCGACGACTGGTCGTTCGCGTTCCAGAGCGAGAGCGTGACCGGCGAGCCGTGGCTCGGCCCGGACATCGTCGACCACCTCGACGACCTCCACGGACGCGGCGTCCGGAAGGTGCTGGTCGCTCCGGTCGGCTTCGTCTCCGACCACCTCGAGATCCTCTGGGACATCGACGTCGAGGCACGTGAAAGGGCCGCCCAGCTCGGCCTCGAACTGGATCGGATCGAGTCCCTGAACGACGATCCCGCATTCATCAGCGCGCTCGCGACGCTGGTCCGAACCGCCCTGCTACGGTCGCCGGCGTGAGCACCCGCAGCTGTCCGGACTGGCCTGATCTGCTCGAGCGAGCTCCGGATCTCCTCTTCAAGCACTACACCGTCGCGGAGGCACAGCTCCCTGGGGATGCGTTGGCGAAGCTCCAGGGCCTCGCGGTAGAGACAATGGAGATCTGCTGCGATCTCGACAAGCATGTCTTCAACGCCGAGCACACCGACCCCAAGGTGGCGGACGCCTTGCGGGAGAGCCACTGGTACGACCTGCGCGAGTGGACGGCCACGGGGCCGGGGTCAGCGGCCTAGCAGCCCCGGTTTCCTCGACGCCAGGATCTCCTCCAGCGGCCTCGTGTTGACGACGTCGGCCGCCGTGGCCCAGCCGCGGCGGGCTGTGCCCAGCGCCAGGACGATGTTTCCGAGCCCGCGCGTCGAGTGGGCGTCCGTGGAGACCACGATCGGGATCCCGGCCTCGACCGCCTGACGCACGTGCTCGTCCTTCAGGTCGAGCCGGTCGGGGAGGCCGTTCGTCTCCAGCGCGGTGCCGGTCTCGAGCGCGACCTGGAAAGCCGTGTCGAGGTCGAGCGCATTGGGCGGCCGCCGATCGATCAGCCGTCCGGTGGGGTGGCTGATGGCCGAAACGGACGGGTGGTACATCGCCTCCACCGTCCGCTTCGTCAGCTCCTCGCGGCTTCCGCGCTGGCCGCCGTGGACGCTCGCCATCACCCAGTCCAGCTCGGCGAGGACGTCGTCAGGGAGGTCGAGCGTCGCGTCGGCGCGGATGTCGCACTCGATCCCCCGCAGGATCCGGAACGGCGCCAGGCGCTCGTTCGCGGCTGCAATCTCCTCGCCCTGGCGGCGGACGGCGTCCGCGTCGAGGCCCGGGACGACCGAGACGGCCACCGTGTGGTCGCAGATCGCGAGGTACGCGTAGCCGCGCTCGATCGCCGCTCGGCCCATCTCCTCGACGCTGCCCCGGCCGTCGGACCACGTCGTGTGGCAGTGAAGGTCGCCGCGGATGTCCGCCAGTTCGACGAGCGGCGGCGGCTCGCCGCGGAAGGGCTCCTCGCGTAGCTCGGGCGGACACCACGGGATGCCCAGCGCGCTGTACACGTCGAGCTCGTTGGCGCCGTCCGGCAGCGGCTCGAGTGCCTCGACGTACGGGGCGGCGCCGGTTGCGCGGATCAGTGCCGTGCCGGCCTCATGCGGGGCGGGGACTTCGAGCGCGACAGGCACGCCCTCGACGGTGACGCCCACCGCGCGCCGCTCATCCCGCTCGACGAGGGCGACGATCTGCGGCAGCGCCTCGAACCGCCGAATCGTCTCGGCGGGATCCTCCGCCGGAGCCACGACCGCGAGCTGCTCGCAGCGGTCGCGGAAGCGGCGCGCGTCGCCTGCCGGCTCGGCGCCGAGGCTGTCAGCGATCTCGCTCGTAAGCGCCAGCGCCCGGTTCAGGAGCAGCGCGTGCGCCGGCGGCCGGGAAAGTTCTTGCGCGAGCGCCGCCCGGAGCTTCTCCTCGGTCTTCGGCCCGATCCCCGGCACCTCCCGCAACCGCCCCTGCAAAGCCGCCTCGCGTAGCTCGTCGGGCGTCCGGACGCCGAGCGCCTGGCCGATGTCCATCGAGCGCTTGGCGCTGATGCCGAGCAGCCGTCCGACGCCGACCAGGTCGGGTGAGACCTGGTCCTCGAGCTCCTTGAGCTCGTGCAGGTCGCCGGTCTCGACGAGCTCCCGGAGACGCGCCTCGATTCCGGGGCCGATGCCGCGCAGCTCGCGGATCCGGCCGGTGCGAACGAGCTCCGCCACCGGCACCGCGGAATCACGCAGACGCTCTGCGGCGCGCCGGTAGGCCCGCACGCTGTACGCGTTGGCGTTCGCGAGCTCGAGCAGCGTCGCGAAGGCATCGAGCTTCGCGGCGATCTCAGCATTCTGTGGATCGCGAGGCGTACTCACCTGGGTAGTGTCCCCGCCGTGTCGAGCGTCGTCGTTCCCTTCCGCGCTGCCCTGGCGAAGAAGCGCCTCGAGCTCCCCGAGGCGGAGCGCACCGACGTCGCACACGCGATGCTCGGCCGCGTTCTCGCCGCCGCCGCTGCCGTCGGCCCGACGATCCTGGTGACCGAGGCGGACGCGAGCTGCGCCCGCGCGCTCGCCGCCGAGCACGGGGTCGAGGTCGTGGACGATCCAGGGAGGGGCCAGGGCGAGGCGGTCGCGGCTGGGCTCGCCGTCGTGCAGGAATGGCCCGTGCTCGTCGTCAACGCCGACGTGCCGGCCGCGCGGCCGCGCGACCTGCTCGCGCTGCTCGGCGCCATGCCGACGGACGGGATCGCGATCGCGGAGGCGGAGGACGGCACGACGAACGCGCTCGCCTTGGCGCGGCCCGGCCTGTTCGCGCCGCTCTACGGGCCGGGGAGCGCCGAGCGGTTCCGCGCCCACGCAGCGTCGCAGGGCGTCGAAGCGGTGACGTTGCACGTCCCGGCTCTCGCCGAGGACGTGGACACCGTCGCCGCGTTCGAACAGCTTCGGTCGTGAACATCGTCGTCCTGAGCGGCGGCGTCGGTGGGGCGCGGTTCGTGCGCGGTCTCGTCGATGCGGTCGATCCCGCAGGCGTGACGGTGGTGGGAAACGTCGGCGACGACCTCGAGGTGCTCGGCCTCCACGTCTCGCCCGACCTCGACTCGATCCTCTACGCGCTCGCCGACCTGAACGACGACGAGCGCGGCTGGGGGAGGGCCGACGAGAGCTGGAATGCGCTCGAGTCGGTCGCGGATCTGGGCGGCGAGGCGTGGTTCAAGCTCGGCGACCGGGATCTCGGGCTGCATCTCGTCCGAACGCAGTGGCTGCGGGAAGGCTTGGCCGCTTTCGGAGGTCACGCGGCGGCTGGCCGGCGCACTCGGCGTGGAGGCGACGATTCTCCCGGCGACCGACGACAGGCTGCGCACCTTCGTCCAGACCGATGCGGGCGAGCTGTCGTTCCAGGACTGGTTCGTACGGCGCGGCCACCGCGACGAGGTACATGGCGTCCGCTTCGAGGGCTCGGAGACCGCGCACGCCGCCCCCGGCGTGCTCGACGCGCTCGGCGCGGCCGACCTGATCGTGATCGCGCCGAGCAATCCCTTCGTCTCCATCGGACCCGTCCTCGCAGTCCAGGAGATCCGGGACGCCATCACCAGCAGACGTGTCCCGTCCGTCGCCGTGAGCCCGCTGATCGCCGGTCGGGCAGTGAAAGGCCCGGCCGACAGGATGCTGTCCCGTCTCGCGGGCGGCACGAGCCCGTTGCAAGTAACAGACTGTTACAAGGGCCTGATCGACGCCCTGGTCTACGACGAGGCCGACGGGGAGGTCGACCTCGGCGAGGTGCGCCCGATCGTCACGAGGACGCTGATGAGCGACGACGAGGCACGCAGGCGGCTGGCCGAGACGGCGCTCGAGGCGGCGGCCGCGCTCAGGTGAGGATCGCGATCGTCGGCGGCACCGGCAGCTTCGGTCGTGCGCTCGCCGAGCGTGTCGCGGCCCTCGGGGAGAGCGTCGTGATCGGCTCGCGCGACGCCGACCGGGCGCGTGAGATCGCCGCGGTGCTCGGCGTCGAGGGCGCGACGAACGAGGAGGCGGTGAGAGATGCCGACCTCGTGATCCTGGCCGTCCGGTCGAACGCGGCGCTGGACACGGCTCGGCAGCTCGCACCCGCGATCGGGACGACGCCGCTCCTCTCGGTCGCCAGCGCGCTCGAGTTCACGGACGACGGGATCCTGCCGGGACAGCACGGCTACTCGCTCGCGGAGGAGATCGAGCGCATCGTGGACGGCCCGGTCGCCGCCGGGCTCCAGTCGCTCGCGGCGGTTCACCTGACCAGCCCCGACCCGCCGGAAGAAGACATCCTCGTCTGTGGCGCCCCCTCGGCCGCGAAAGACCTGTCGCTCGAGCTCGCAGGCCGCCTCGTCAAGGGCCGTGCCGTCGATGCCGGCCCGCTCGCGAACGCCCGTGCGCTCGAGGGGATGACCGCAGTGATCCTGAACGTGAACAAGCGCTACAAGGCGCACGCGGGCATCCGGCTCACCGGCCTCGAGTGACCGGAATCCAGGTCCTCCCGCTGGAGGGCATCCCCGAGATCGAGGAGGGGGACGACCTCGCCGGGCTGCTTGCGAAGGCTGCGGAGCGGGCCGGCGGTTTCGCGAGCGGAGACGTCCTCGTGGTGGCCCAGAAGGCCGTGTCCAAGGCGGAGGGCCGCGTGGTTGCGCTCGAGGACGTCGAGCCCTCCGACGCCGCGCTGGAGCATGCCGGCGGCGACGATCCGCGTCACGTCGAGGTGATTCTCCGCGAGACCGCACGCGTCGTCCGCACGCGACCGCCGCTCGTGATCGCCGAGACCCGCCACGGCTTCGTCTGCGCCTCGGCCGGTGTCGACGCCTCGAACGCGCCCGGCGCCGGCATGCTCGTCCTGCTCCCGGTCGACCCCGACGCATCCGCCCGCGCGCTCCACGAACGGCTCGGCGTCGCCGTGATCGTCAGCGACTCCTTTGGGCGCCCGTTCCGCCACGGGACGACGGATGTCGCCATCGGCGTCGCCGGCCTGTACGCCGCTCCTCGACCTCCGCGGCACCCGCGACCCGGCCGGCTACGAGCTCAGGACGACGCAGGTCGCCGTCGCCGACGAGATCGCCGGCGCCGCCGAGCTCGTGATGGGCAAGACGGACGGGATCCCGGCCGCGATCGTCCGAGGGCTCGAGCTGGAGGGCGGCGGAAGCGCTCGCGATCTCGTGATGCCGCCGGACCGCGACCTCTTCCGGTGAGCACCGGCCCTCCCGTGGTGCTCGTGCACGGGATCACCGCTTCGACGGACTGGTGGCAGCCGACGGTCGCCGAGCTCGAGGAAGACCACGACGTGCACGTCGTCCGCCTGCCCGGCTACCGCTACCGCGAGGCGGCGTCCTGGCTCGGCGATTGGCTCGAGAGCGAGCGACTCGAGGGCGCGACTCTCGTGGGACACTCGATGGGTGGCACGGTCGCGCTCGCTCTGGCCGCCGAGCGGCCGAAGCTGGTCGGACGGCTCGCGCTGATCGCGCCTGCCGGGATCTTCTCGACGCAGGCTCGCCGCGAGCTCCTCCTTCCGCTCGTCCGCTCGATCGGCCGCTCGCCTCGCCGCCTCCCGCGCCTCGTCCAGGACGCGTTCCGCGTGGGGCCGGTCCGCCTCTGGCACGTGGCAAGCGACCTCCTCTCCTCGGACATCGCCGCGACGCTTCACCACGTCGAGGCGCCGACACTGATCGTCTGGGGCGCGGACGACAGACTGCTGCCGCCGACGCTCGGCGCGATCTTCAGCGCCGAGATCAAGGACTCCCGCCTCGTCGTGCTCGACCGCTGCGGCCATGTCCCGATGGTGGAGGCGCCGGACTCCCTGCACGAGGAGCTCCACCGGTTCCTCGACGAAGATCCGACCACCCGATGACCCTCCGCAGACGACTCACGTTGTTCACCGCCTCGCTGCCCGAGCGGCTCGTTCGGTCGACGGCGGCGATCCTCGGCGGCACCGTCCACGAAGCGGCGCAGCTCCTGCTCCCCCGGATTGCACGCCGCTCGCGGCTCTACGAGGCGAGCGCCAAGAACCTGCTGCGGATCCTGATCGAGGGCGTCGGCGACGTCGAGCCGCTGACGCCGACGACCCCGGATCCTGCGGCGCCGCCGCCCAAGGAGCTCGCGATCCGCAAGGGCGCCGGCAACATCGTCGAGCTCGGCTCCATCGCGGCGTTCGGGTTCTCGCCGCTCTGGCTGCTCGCCGCCGTCTCGGATCTCACCCACGGCTCCCGCGTCTACCTGCGGGCGCTGACCGACGACCTCAAGGCCTCAGGGGTGATCAGGGACGACGTCGACGTCTCGTCGGTGGACGGCCTGCTCGGGATCCTCGAGGGCACCTCCGGACGCACGGCGCGGCTGATCGACATCCCGCCCGTCGAGCTGGCCGAGCTCCGCACATCGCTGCGGGAGCTGCGCGACGAGGCGACCGACCTGCCCTCGCAGGAGCAGCTCCAGCGCCTCTACGACGGCCTGCGCCGAACGGCAGCCGCCGAGGAACGGTCGCTGCTCGAGGTCTCCCAGGGCATCGGCATGGCGTTCGTCACCTCGGCGCGCACGCTCTCCGACCGGCACGTGAAGGTGCCGTACCGCGAGGACTGGCAGCCGCTCCGCGACGAGGGTTTCGCCGCCTACGCGCGCCGGGTATCGCGGCCGTACGGCGAGGCGGCCGCCTCCCACTTCCATCCCGAGCGCCGGACCTACACCGAGCGAGTCCTGAACCGCATCCAGACAGGCGACGAGCCCGAGAGCTTCGAGTTCTGCGACGAGCTCGACGCCGGCTTCGGCTGGATCGCGAAGGAGAAGCTTGGCCGCACCTCACATGCCCTCCAGAGTCGCGGCGAGGTCTGGGTCTTCGATCCGGTCCTCTGGGACCCCGCGCTCGAACGGATCCGTGAGCTCGGCGAGCCGGCCGGAGTCGTCCAGCTGCTCGACCGCCACGCCCGCGACTCGGGGGAGGTGGCTGCGGCGCTCGGCGTCCCCCACTACACGGTGCCGGTGCAGGGGATCACGGCCTCACCGCTCGAGATCGTGCCACTGGCGCGCTCGCGATTCTGGAAGGAGGTCGCGGCGTGGATCCCGGAGCTGCGCGCCCTCGTCGTCGCCGACGCCCTCGGCACCGTCGGCTACTTCCGGGCGCCGGGCGAGCGCCTCGGCGTCCACCCGCTCCTCCGCCTCAAGCCGCCCAAGGCGCTCGGGCGGTACGAGCCGCGGCACATCCTCTGCGGCCACGGGAAGGGGATCCACGGCGAGGATGCGCCCGAGGCGCTCCGGGAGGCGCTGAGAACCGCGCGTCGCCGCTTGCCCAAGGCCTGGCTCGGCGCGGTCCGGCGCGGCGGCTAGAGCGGTCTAACTAGTCGTCATCGTCGTCGTGGTGGCCGGTGCCGACCGCGAAGAGCAGGAACTGCGTGAACTGCGTCGCCGCGAAGTTGTTGTCGCTGACGAGGAGCAGCGAGCGCTTCCCGCCCCGAAGCCGCGGGCCGAACGCCATGCCCTCCACGTTGTCGAGCGGAATGCCGAGCACGTCGAGGTTCAGCAGCAGCGTCTTGCTCGTCGTGCCGTCTTTCCGCAGCTCGGTGACGAAGAGCTTGATCGTGTTCCCGGTGTCGGGCGCGCCGACGGAGAACGACCGCTCCATCGTGAGCAGGCGCCGCTCGCCCAGCGGGAGCACCTCGACGAGACCGTTGACGCCGAAGCCCGTGAACGGCTCGGCGATGGGGTCGGTCTGGTAGTACCGCCACTCCCTTCGAAGCGCGTTTCGCTTCAGGTCGTACTCGAGGATGCGAACCGGGCTCCCGGCAGTCAGCGTCGCCGCCGGGCCGTCCTGGACGAGCGCCGCCTCGGTGCCGGTGTAGAGCCGCTTGCCGCGGGTGGCAGCAGCCTCGAAGCCGAGGTTCAGGCGAACCCCCTGCGTGCCGGCCGCGTTCGGGTTGAACTCAGTCGGAACCGGGACGTCGCGGACGTAGGAGCCGTCGAGCCGGTAGACGCGAATCCACGGGTTGATCAGCCGGTTCGCGAAGCCCTCGGAGGTGATGACTGCCTTCCGGTTGTGCTTCGTGAGCGTGAACCCCTCGGGGTCGAGGCTGCCGGTCGGATAGGGCGTCCCGTCGGGCTGCCTCAGCGTCGTGACGGACGTGAACGTGATGTCGTCGTTGTCCAGGGCGCCGTCGGCGATGTCGGCGCGCAGCTTGTAGAAGCGCGCGTTTGCCTGGTCGTCCGAGATCACGTAGAAGCTCTTGCCGCCGGCGTACGAGATCGACGACAGGCCGCCCACGGTCGTGCCCATGAACGTCGTCCCGGTCGGGATGATCGCCTGGCCGCGGAACTCGAGTGTCGGTGCGCCCCTTGGGGCCTCTTCTTGGCGGTGGCGGCGGGCGCGAGTACGGCGGCTGCGAGCAGGGCAGTGAGTGCCAGCGCGGCCCAGATCGCCCCTGTGCGTCGGTGTCCGAGCATCGTGAGACCTCCTCGGTTGGCGGCTGTGCGGCCGGAACCCTAACGGGCTAGGACTGCCGCGCGGAGACGATCGCGACGACCCCGAGCGCCACGCAGACTGCGATGACGCCTGCGAGACCGGTGAAGATCGCTGCGATCAGCATCAGCGGGATGGAGATCCCCATCGCGCCGAGCACGAGCTCCTTCTGATGATCCCGCTTGCGCCTGAGCGCCTTCTCGCGCTGCTCGTCCCGCTTCACGAGGCTCTTCTCGATCCGCTCGACGAAGGAGTCGATCACGGCAGGCTCCAGCTCGGCGCCGAGCTCCTTCCGGGCCTCGATCGCCGCCTGGAGCTCGTCCCGGTCGACGGTCGGCTCTGCCATGGCCCGATTCTGCCACGCTCGTGCGACCTTCTCGGTTGGCGGACTGCCGCCGGGCTTAACTCCGCTTCCGCGCCACCGTGAGGAGATAGTCGTAGCGGTACTCGGCCGACTCGGGCGTGCCGCTGTTCCACCGGGTGACGAGCTCGAGCGCCTCCCGGTCGAGCGCCGCTGCCCGCTCCGGCTCGCCGGCGAGGCTCGCGAAGACGGCGATGATTGGCCCGAAGGTCTCCTTGTAGAAGTCCAGGTAGGCGTTCGGCGTGCGCGATTCGCCCGAGAGGCGCTCCACGTACTGCCTGCGCTCGAACTCGATGGAGGACACGCGGTCGCGGAAGAGGCCGCGAACGTGGCTTTCGTCGCCCCAGAGGATCGGGGAGAGCTCGCCCGGCGCGGGTGGCGGCGCGTACTCGCCGAGCAGCTCGAAGAACGCGGCCGCCACGCCCTCGTTGACGAACGTGATCAGGCCGATCGCGCCTCCCGGGCGGCACACGCGCAGCATCTCGTCGGCCACCGCCTGGTGATCGGGTGCGAACATGGCGCCTGCCGACGAGGTGACGACATCGAAGCTCGCGTCCTCGAATGGCAGCTCCTGGGCGTCCCCCTCCACCCATTCGATCGACAGGGCGAGCGACTCGGCCTCGCGCCTGCCGGCCGCGAGGCTCTCCGGCGTGATGTCCAGCGCGGCGACCTCCGCACCCCGTTCGGCGGCGCGGATCGCGACGTTCCCGGTTCCCGTCGCCACGTCGAGCACTCGGTCGCCCTGTGAGATGCCGGTCGCCTCGGCGAGAACCGGGCCGAGCTCCCAGAACAGCTCCTTCGCGAACCTGTGGTAGTCGCCGAGCGCCCAGATCGTCCGGGCGACGCTCGCCGCTTCCTCTCGAGTTGCCTCGTGCGTCGTCATCTGGCTTCGTACCTCCTCGATCCGTGCGAGTGCCGCCACCGCGGCCATCGGCTCTGGCTCCATGCCGCCTACGCTACGGCCGGCTCGAGTGGCCGGCTTCGCCGGGACCGGCCATCTTTCGACGGCCCGTCATGGCCCGAATTGGCTACGGATCGACGAGGCCGTGGCGGACGGCGTGTGCGGCTGCGGCCGTCCTCGAAGGGAGCTCCAGCTTGCGCAGGATGTTGGTCACGTGCCGGTGGACGGTGTGCTCGCTCACGACGAGCCGCTCTGCGATCTGCCGGTTCGTCAATCCCTCCGCCAGGAGGCCGAGGACCTGCCGCTCGCGGGCGGTAACGATCGACGGGGACGGCGTCTTGCCCTTCGCTGCATCGAGGAGCCGGGAGGCTCGCGCCGCCTCGACCTGTGCGCCGAGCGCGCGGAGCGAGTCGAGGGCAGTCGTCGCCTCCTGCACCGCCTCGTCCGCGCGGCCCTGTGCCACCAGGCTCGTTGCGAGCTCGATTCTTGCCCTTCCGGTCTCGAAGGGAGCCCCGCTCGCCTCGAAGATGTCAACGGCGTCCTCGAGCAGGGTCCGTGCGAGCTCGTGATCGCCTCGGGCGGCCTCGAGCATGCCGGCGGCGAGGTCGACGCAGGCGCGAAGAGCCGCAGTGCCGATCGAGCGCTCGAGCTCGCGAAGCTCCTCCACTGCTGCTGCCGCCTCCGCGAGCTCGCCGCGCGCGAGCCGTCCGCGGACGAGGAGATCGAGAGCCGGAAAGCGGGAGAGCTTCCGCGTCACGGGCGTCTGCCGGAGCACGCGCTCGACGAGCTCGACCGCCCTGAGCGTCTCGCCTCGGTCGAGCGCAAGTCGTGCACGACAGAGCTGCGCAGCAGGGTAAGGACCGGCGCGATCGAGCAACAGCGCAGCTTCGTCCCCCTTTCCTTGCCGCCGCCTGAGCTCCGCGAGGCCGATCAGCGGTGCCGGCGCCCAAGCAGGCCGCGACCGTGCGAAGTCGTCGACCCCGTCCTCCAGCATTCGCCCGGCCTCCCGCCACCGGCCTCGCCAGAGATCGATCGTGCCGTACTCGGTCCTGCAGAACGCAAGCATGTACCGACTGCCGTAGCGCTCGGCGAACCCCGCGATCCGGTCGCACCACTCGAAGGCCCGCTCGTAGTCGAGGACCGACGTGCAGGCGGAGACGAGCATGCAGCACGTCCACGCGCTCGAGATCGGGATCTTCGCCTCGCCCTCCAGCGCGATCGTCGTCGCCTCGTCGAGACAGCGCATTCCGTCCTGCACCCGGGCCGAGGCGACGAGCGCGGCGCCCTCGAGAGCGAGGCCGAGCATCTCCAGGTCGGGGACACCGAACCGCCGCCCGAGGTCGGCGGCAAAGCTGGCGCGGCCGGTAGCGCCGTCGGTGTCACCCTCGAAGTGGGCGACGTAGCCCTCGTGGAACGCGAGCCAGCCGTGATCGGGGCCCGGCTCGAGCGAGTCGAGCAGGCGATGAGCGCGACCGAACCAGCCCGAGGCTACGGCGGCGGCGCCGTGGAAGTCGAGCTGGTCCGCCGCCAGCCACGTCGCCATCCGGGCAGCAGCAGCGGGGTCACGGCGCTTCTCGGTACAGGCGGTAGGCGCTTTCGCGGGCAGCGAAGACCCGCTCGGCGTCGTCGAGCCACCACGCGGCCCAGCTGAGCCCTTCGTACGCCTCGGGCGTCTGCTCCGCGGCGAGTGCGCCCTCGAAGGCTTCCCGGGCGGCGGGCCAGCGTCCTTTGCCCAGTTCGACCCAGCCGGTGGCGAGAAGCTCCGCGGCGCTCGGTGCCTTTGCCACGGGATCATTCTTGCTTCGCCTGCTTCTCTTTGCGGGATGCCTCGTCGGAACCGGGTCACTCCTCGCAGCGAGCTGATCGCGCACCCCGCGCGCGGGCTCGTGTACGGGAACCGCGGCTGCCTGCACGACGAGCAGGGCCGGATTCGTCGGCGCTGGGCGACGAGGCGCTGGATCGCGTGCCGGCTCGAGTTCCGCGGCTGGCACCGCGAGCCGCTGATGCAGCCGGGGAAGTTCACCGAGCTGTTCTTCCTGGACGAGGCGACGGCGTTCGCGGCCGGCCACCGTCCGTGCGCGCTCTGCCGCCGCGAGGACTACGTCCGCTTCGGCGAGCTCTGGAGCGAGCTCCATCCCGGCGCGGTCGGTGCGGACGCGATCGACGCGCAGCTCCACGCGGAGCGAGTGGACGGCCGCACGCAGCGGCTCCACGAAGCGCCGCTCGCCGGCCTGCCCGACGGCGTGTTCGTGCTCGATGGAGGACGAACCGTGGCTGGTCCTCGACGGCGGTCTCCGGCACTGGACGCCGGCGGGCTACGAGGGAAGCCGACCCCTCCCGTCGCGCGGCTTCGTGATCACGCCGCCGTCCCTGGTCGAGGTGCTTCGCGCCGGGTGGGAAGGCGCCGTGCCGCTCCTCCACCCCTCGGTCACGAAGGTCGCGTGACGGCTTCCCGGCCGAGGAAGACCATCCCCAGCTGGTTGTCGGTGAGGTCGCCCGTGTCGCTGAGCACGAAGTTGCAGGTCACCTGCCCGGTTGCGCCCTCGAACTGGCCTGTGCCGCCGACCACGTAGAGGACGGCGCTTCCGTGACGGAGATGCTCGTCCGCGGAGCCGTTCACCCGTCCGTCGTCGTCGGTCTCCACGTGCAGGCGATGCCCATGGCCGAAGTCGATCGTCGCGACCGCCGAGAAGTAGCCGTTCGCGTTGAAGGTGAGGTGAGCCTCGAGGATCGCCTCTTCGGATCCCTCGTCGAAGTCGAATCGAACGGCGACTCCTCCGTTCTCGAGCCGCGTCTCGTGCACCCACGAAGGGGCGGTCGCACGAAGCACCAAGCCGTCGCCGTCGGCCGTCGCTTCGCCTCGGAACTCGAGCGAGTAGGTGAGCAGCCCGCTCATGACTCGATCGTGCCTTCCGTGGACATCGAATCGCTTCGGGGCATGCCCTAGTTGTTGGCGGGAGGGACCGCCGAAGGGCTACCTTTGAGCCGTGCTCGTCGGTCGGGAACCCGACTGCGCGCGCATCGACGACCTGCTCGATCGCGCACGGCGGGGGCGTAGCGGCGCGCTCGTGCTTCGCGCTGAGGCGGGGATGGGGAAGACCGCCCTCCTCGATTACGCCGCCGAGTGCGCAGAGGGGATGACCGTCGTCCGGGCGGTCGGCGTCGAGTACGAGATCGAGCTCCAGTTCTCGGGCCTCCTCGAGCTCGTGCGGCCCCTGCTCGACCACCTGCCGGAGATCCCGCCGCAGCAGGCCGATGCCCTGGAGAGCGCGCTCGGATTGGCCGAGTCGAGGCCGTACGACCGCTTCACGATCTGCGCGGCGACGCTGAGCCTGATCGCTGCGGCCGCGGAGGCCAACCCGCTCCTGATCCTCGTCGACGACGCCCACTGGATGGATCTCGCGACCGACGACGCGCTGCTCTTCTCGGCGAAGCGGCTGGTCGCCGACTCCGTCGCGATCCTGATCGCCGTGCGGGAGGGCGGCGAGCGCACGTTCGACGCGCCGGCGCTCGAGCAGCTGGAGCTGACGTCGCTCGGCCCCGAGGACGCCGCAGTCATCCTGGCCGGCGACGAAGGACGGCCGGTCGGAGCCGATGTCGCGCGCCGACTGTGCGAGGCCACCCACGGGAACCCGCTCGCGCTGGTCGAGCTGGGGGGCGTCCTGACCACGGAGCAGCTCGCAGGACGGCAGGCTCTGCCGGATCCTGTTCCTGCCGGGCCGACGCTCGAGCGAGCCTTTGCCTGGCGGGCGGAACGGCTGTCGGAGGACGCACGGCAAGCGCTCCTTGTCGCGGCTGTCGCGCTGTCGGACCAGGTGGAGACGATCGGGGCGGCCCTCGAGTCGCTCGGCCTCCAGCACGACGCCCTCGAGCCCGCGGAGGACGCCGGGCTCATTTCGCTCATCGACGGCCACGTCCACTTTCGCCATCCGCTCGTTCGCTCGGCTGTCTTCCACGCGGCGCCGCCGTCGGAGCGCCGCGCGGCGCATCGGGCCCTCGCGGGGGCGCTCCGCGAGCGGGACGATCCGGAGCGGCTCGCCTGGCACCTTGCCGGCGCCGCGATCAGCGTCGACGAAGAGGCTGCGATCGCCCTGGAGCGGGCTGCGGAACAGGCCCGCGCACGCTCCAGCTACGCGGCAGCGTCGGCGGCGCTGGCGCGCGCAGCCTCCCTGACCGCCGACGAAAGGGCCCGTCCACGCCGTCTCTTCGCAGCCGCGGACGCGGCGCTCAGCGCCGGGCGGTCGGAGGAGGCGCTCACCTACCTCGCGGAGCCTCTCGCCCAAGAGGAACCTTGCCTGCGCGCGGCGGCACTCCGGCTCCAAGGGCGGATCGAGTACTTCAACGGCCGTCCCGAGCAGGCGGGCGCAGTGCTCGTCGAAGCCTCCGAGCTGCTCGAGGACATCGACCGTGAGTTGGCGATCGAGATCTGCGTGGAGGCCTGCAGCGCCCGCCTCGGGGTTGCCGACGCCGAAGGGATGCTCGCCTCCGCCGAGCGGGCCGAGGAGCTTGCTGCGGGCATCTCGAACGGAGACCTCCGCAACCTGGTGACTCTCACGCGGGGCTGGGTCCTCTGCTACGTCGGACGGTCGGATGAGGGCGTGCCGCTCCTCTGCGAGGCCGTCGAGGCTGCGGAAGGTGCCGAGCTCGACCCCCAGGGCCTGATGCGCATCTCCGGCGCTCTGGAGTGGCTCGACCGTTCTCGTGACGCCTACCGGTACACGCTTCGCGACGTGGGTCGCGCCCGGGAGGACGGCGCCGTCGGGATGCTGCCGTTTCTGCTCTACCAGCAGGCCTGGCACGCCGCCCGCGCGGGTCTTCTCAGCGAGGCCTACGCCGCGGCGTCGGAGGGGCTCGGCCTGGCGCGGGAGCTCGACTTGTGGCTACCGCGTCTCCAGTCGCTGCTCGTGCTCTCCGCGATCACGGCGCGTCGCGGAGCCGAATCCGAGTGCATCGCCTACATCGACGAGGTCAAGACGCCGCTCGAGGAGACCGGTCTCGTCGGGTACAGAGTCTGGCTCGCGCACTCGCAGGGCCTACTCGCCGTCAGCCTTTCCCGCCACGACGATGCGATCCGCGAGCTCGAGACCGTCGCGAAGGGGCTGGACGAATTCGGCATTCACTCCAGGGTGATCGTCCCGCGCTCGGAGCTGGCCGAGGTCCACGCCCGCGCCGGCAACCAGAAGGCGGCCGAGGCCGCGCTCGCCGCCTACGAGACCTCGCGCGAGCCTCAGAGCCCGATCGCCCGGGCGACGGCGGCCCGAGTGCGAGGCTTGCTCGCGCCTGACGACGAGTTCGAGCAGGCATTCGAAGAGGCGTTCGCCCTCCACGAGGACTCCGACGATCGGTGGTCGCTCGCCCGCACCCAGCTCGCGTTCGGCGAGCGCCTCCGGCGGGCCGGCCGCCGCTTGGACGCGCGCGAGCAGCTCCGCGCGGCACTCGAGATCTTCGAGGACCAGGGCGCCGAGGCCTGGGTCGAGCGCGTCGGCGCAGAGCTCCGCGCGAGCGGCGAGACGCTCCGTCGACGCAAGTCGTGGGAAGCGGAGGAGCTGACGCCGCAGGAGCTCCAGATTGCGCTCCACGTCGCCAGCGGGATGACGAACCGGGAGGTCGGCGCCGCGCTCTTCCTCTCGCACAAGACGATCGAGTTCCACCTCGGCCGCGTCTACCGGAAGCTGGGCATGCACTCCCGCGCCGAGCTGATCAGCCGCTTCGCGCGCGAGGCAGCTGAAGCGCCGACGCCGTCCGCCTAGGCGCGATCGGGGCTCCCGAAGGAGCCCCGATGCGCCCTGGAGGGAGGGTGGTGCTACTCGTCGGCGCCCAGATCGACCAGCCGTCTGGATCAACCCCGCGACGCCGCCGCCGATCGCGACGTCGTCGTTGCCGCCCAGAGTGTTGATCGCGAGCGTGTCGTTCGCGACCTCCGAGTTGCTGATCCCGACGGCGGTGAAGAGCCCGGTCACGTCCACGACGCCTGCGTTCGCGGCAACCGCGACGTTGTCGGCGCCGTTGGTGCCGTTGACCGTGACGATGTCGGCCGCACCGTCGCCCGCGCCGCCGCCGATGGCGGCGGCCAGGTCGATGTTCGCCTTCGTCACGTCGGTGCCGGTCAGGTCGTTGACGGTGGTCAGGTCAGCACCGCCGAGCGCGTCGAGGTCGACCACCTCCGTGTCGTCGACGTCCATGACGATGTTGCCGAGGTTGCGGGTGAAGCGGAGCCGCCCGCCGACGGCCGAGGCTTCGAAGATCTCCGCTCCGGCCGCGCCGTTGAACTCCATCGTGTCGATTGCCCCCGCCTGGCCCTCGACGAGGTCGTTGCCGTCGCCGGGGTTCCACACGAGCGTGTCGTTGCCGGCGCCGCCGAACATCGAGTCGTTCTGCTGCTGGCCGACGATCCGGTCGGGCCGTCGCCGCCGGTGAGGACGTCGACCTCGGTGCCGCCGTTGATGACGAGCTGGATCAGGGCCGCGAGGCCCGGGCCTCCCGGTGATCGTGTCGGCACCGGCGAGCCCGTTGACGGTCAGCTTGTCGTTCGCGGCCTCGGAGTGTTCGATGGTCACCTCCGCCGGAGAGCCCGTCGACGTCGACGACGCCCACGTCGGCCGTGACGTCGATCACGTCCGGGCCGGCCGTCCCGTTGACGGTGACCGAGTCGGCCGCCGCCGTCGCCGGCTCCACCGCCGATCGTGCGCCTCGAGGTCGAAGCGCGACGAGCTTGAGGTCGGTCCCGGTCATGTCGTTGACGACGGCGTTGTCCACGCCGCCGAGCGCCTGAACGTCGATCCTCTCGGTGTCGTCCAGGTCCATCGTGATGTTCGCGACGTCACGGAAGAACCGCACCCGCGGGCCGTTGGCCGAGACGTCGAAGTTCTCGACCACTCCGGCGCCGTTGAAGAGCAGCGTGTCGGTGTCGGCCTGGCCCTCGACGATGTCGCTGCCGTCGCCGGGATCCCAGCGGAACGAGTCGTTGCCGGCGCCGAGGAAGCCGGTGTCGTCGCCGCGGTTGCCGTCGATGGCGTCGTTGCCGTCGCCGCCGAGCAGCACCTCGCTGCCGTCGCCTCCGTTGATCGCGTCGTTCCCGGTGCCGCCGTCGATCCCCAGCTTGATCAATGCCGCGAGCCCGATCGCTCCCGAGATGGAGTCGTTGCCGCCGAGCCCGTTCACGTTCAGGACGTCGTTCGCCGCCTCCGACTGCCCGATCTTCACGGCCGCGGCCAGACCGGTCACGTCGACCGCACCCGCGTTGGGCGCAATCGAAATCGTGTCGTTGCCGCCGGAGCCGTTGATCGTCGTGGTGTCCACGGCCCCGTCGGCCGCGAGGTCGAGGTCGATGTTCTTGACGTCGGTCGCGGACAGGTCGTTCACGACCGTGTTGTCGATGCCGCCGAGCGCGCGAAGGTCTACCCGCTCGGTGTCGTCGACATCCATCGTGATCGTCGCGACGTTGCGGAAGAACTTCAGACGGTTGCCGTTCGCCGAGAAGTCGAAGTTCTCGGCGACACCGGCGCCGTTGAAGATCATCGTGTCGGTGCCGGCCTCGCCTTCGACCCTGTCGCTCCCGTCACCGGGATCCCAGGTGAACGAGTCGTCGCCGGCGCCGAGGAGACCGGTGTCGTCTCCGCGGTTGCCGTCGATCGCGTCGTTCTCGGTGCCGCCGCGCAGCGAGTCGTTGCCGTCGCCGCCGTTGATCGCGTCGTTACCCGCTCCGCCGTCCAGCGTGAGCTGGGTCAGCGCTGCGAGCCCGATTGCGCCGTTGAGGGTGTCGTTCCCGGCCAGGGCCTCGATAGCGAGCGCCTCGGCGTTGACGACGTCGATCGGTAGGCCTTCCGGCCCACCGGAGACGGCGATGTGCGGTGCGACTGCGGCCGGAGCGACGCCGATCGTGTCGTTCCCGGCCGTGCCCTCGACGATCACACGGTCGATGCCCGCGCCGGGATCGAGGTTCAGCTTGTCGCTTTGCGGCCTGGGCGCGTGAGATGCTCAGCAACGCGCCGATCCCGCGGACATTGACGCTTCCGCGGCTGACCCGGAGCTCGTTTGCGGCCGACGAGCCCTTCACGTCGACGATGTCCGCGGCGTTGTCGTTCGCAAGGTCGGCGTTCAGCCGGCCGAGGCCTGCCCCGGCGAGGTAGTTCACGACCACGTTGTCCGCGCCGCCGCGGGGTCGAAGGTCGAACCGCTCGATTCGTGCGCGGAACGCGTGGCCGTTCCGCGCGTAGCGGAGGTACGAGCCGGCCCGGGAGAACGCGAACCTTTCCACTGCGTTCGAGCCCTTGCCGACGACGACGTCACTCCCGCGGTCACCGAAGAGCGTCGTCGCCTCGGTGTTCACGAAGACGCCGTAGCTCTCGTCCACGGACATCGTGTCGCCACCCTTGCCGGCGTGGACGACGATCCGGTTGAAGCGCGAGCGCTTGAACGTGAACTCGGCGTAGCCGTTGCTGCCGACGTCCACCTGGAGCCGCGACGGGTTGCCCGGCTTCAGCCGCAGTGTGATCCTGTCGCTCCGGGCCGTGCCCAGGACGTTCAGCTGGCCGCGGTGGACGAACGCCTTGACCTTCGGCTTGGCCTTCTTGGCCGCCTTCTTCGGCGGCTTGGGACTCGCCCCGTAGGACGGCGAGCTCGAGAACACGAGGGCGACGAGGACGACGAGGAGCGCCGCGACCAAGGCGATCACTCCTCGTAGACCGTCGTCCCGTCTCTGGTTCGAGAGAAACGCGGATACGGATTGCACTGTCTCCTCCTCGATCGGTGTGCGGGCCCTGCTGCCCGCATCAGCGTTCGATGGTCGGCGTCGAGGGCGGGCTGACGCTTCTGAGGAACCCCTGGACCTAGGGAAGTCAGGGGTCGCGCGGACCTAGGCGTCCGCCTAGGGGATCGCCCGAAGCGACCACGGCCCCCACGCGGCGACAGTGGCCGGCGAGCACCCACTTGTGAAAGGAGCAGCAATGATCCGCATCTCGTTCATCCTCCTCGCGGCAGTCGCGGCTGCCGTCGCCCTCGTGGCGACCGGGCCGATCGCGGCGGCGCCGCCGGTGGTGAAGGGAACGGTCGGCCCAGGCTTCACGATCTCGCTGACGAGCGGCGGGAAGAAGGTCACATCCCTCAAGGCCGGCGTCCGCTATCGCTTCGAGATCACCGACAAGTCGTCGGCCCACGACTTCCGCCTCAGGGGCCGGGCGTGAACCGCGTGATCACCGGCGTCGGCTTCGTCGGCAAGAAGTCCGCGACGTTCACGCTCAAGCGCGGCACCTACCGCTTCGTGTGCGACCCGCACGCAAGCTCGATGAAGGGCAGCTTCCGCGCCAGCTAGCCGTACGGAAAAGAGGTGCGCAGATGTATCCGCCGGGCAGACAGTCGAAACCAAAGGCGCGTGGATTGCGCTCGGAGTGGTGCTGATTCGCGGCGAGAGCCCTGCGGCCAAGCGGGTCCTTACCGGCTAGTGACCGCGGGGGGCGCTACCGTATGGGCGATGGCGAAGAAGCGACAGACGTTCGGGAAGATGCAGCGCGAGCGCGAGCGCGCGGAGAAGCGCTTGCGCAAACAGGAGCGGAAGGAAGACAGAAAGCTGATGCAGGCCGCCGCCGAGGAGGCCGGTCTGCCGTGGCCGCCTCCCGAGGGGGAGGAAGAGCGGTACGAGCAGCTCATGCGCCCGCCGGCGCCTCAGCCTGAGGAGTAGCCGGGGCGGCGGGCGTAGCGCCCGCCGCCTGTAGCTCGAGCTCTAAGCGGCCAGCTCGTGGCCGTGCAGCAGATTGCGGAGCCGGCGCAGCGCCTCGGTCTCGATCTGCCGGATGCGCTCGCGCGTGAAGCCGAGCTCGCGGCCGATCTGCTCGAGGCTCGTGGCCTCCTCGGACTCGCCGAGCCCGAAGCGGAGCTCGAGGACCCTGCGCTCCCGCTCCTCGAGCTGCGCGAGCGCGTCGTGGAGGCGATCCCGCTCGAACGCGATGTCCGCGAGCTCGATCGGGTCGTCCGTGGTCGTGTCGGCGAAGAGGTCGCCGAACTCCTGGTCGCCGTCACCGATCGTCTGGTTGAGCGAGACCGAAGCCTCGACGGCGTCGAGCGCCTCCTCGGCGTGGCTCAGCTTCAGCTGCGCGGCCTCGGCGAGCTCCTCGATCGTCGGCGTCCGGCCGAGCTGAACCTCGAGCCGCTGGCGCGCGCGGCGCAGCTTCTGCCGGCGCTCCTGGACGTGGACGGGGATGCGGATCGTCGCGGACTGGTTCGCGACCGCACGCTGACAGGCCTGGCGGATCCACCAGGTCGCGTAGGTCGAGAACTTGAAGCCCTTGCGGTAGTCGAACTTCTCCACCGCGCGGTTCAGGCCGATGATCCCGTCCTGGATCAGGTCCAGGAGCGAGACGCCGTGGCCCTGGTACTTCTTGGCGTTCGCGACGACGAGGCGCAGGTTGCAGTTGACCATCCGCTCCTTGGCGGCGAGGTCGCCGCGCTCGATCTGCTTGGCGAGCGCGACCTCCTCGGCGGCGGTCAGCAGCGGGTAGCGGCCCAGGTCGTTGAGGAAGAGCTGCAGCGCATCGGTCGTGCCGCCGGCGCCTGGTGTGAGGTCGAGCTCGGGCTCGTCCTCGATCTCGACGTCGAACTCCTCGAGCTGGGCGCGAACCCAGGCGAGAGCCTCCTCGTCGAGGTCGTGCTCGGTCTGCAGGGCGTCGATCTCCGTCGTGCGGACGGAGCCGCGCTCCTGCGCGTTGTGGATGAACGCGGCAACAGCCTCGTTCGAATCAAGGGCGTCAGTGCCCATGGCAAGTTCGTTCAGCATTGGTTCTCCGTTGTTTCGCTAGGGGCGGCGCGCGCACGCGGCGGTGCGGCAGGCACGCCGGTCTACAGGTATTAACGGTTTCGGCGCGATTTTTCTGCCCGCTGGAGCGATTCGTACGAAACCTTTACTTCCCTGCGTACGCCGTTAATCCAGGGCCAGGAGGGCTTGGCGGAATGGCGCTCGTTGCCGGGGTGCGATGGTCGTTCCGAGGCAAGGACGCAGGGAGCGTCCATATCAGTGCGATACGGACGCGACTGAGGACGCCGCCTCGGGGCGAGCAGCGCGTCCCGGCGGCATAGCCGCTATTTCGCCAAGCCCTCCTAGTCCTTCGGCGGCGCCTGCAGCTCCTGCTCCGCCGGCTCGCCCTTGCGGAGCTCCCGGCTTCGCTCGGCCTCGGCGTTCACCTCGGCGCCGAAGAGAAGCGCGAGCGCCGAGATCCACAACCAGGTGAGCATGATGATCACGGCCGCGAGCGACCCCCACGCCTTGTTGTACGAGGAGAACTGACCGACGTAGAGCGCGAACCCGCCGGACGCGACGAGCCAGACGACCACGCTGATCCCCGTCCCGAGGGTGAGAAACCTCCAGCGCGGATGATCGACGTTCGGCCCCAGGTGGAGGACCGTCGCGAACGCGAGCAGCAGACCGACGATCAGGATGGGCCACTGCGCCGTCCACCAGAGCCAATCGACCACCGTCTCGAGGCCGACCGCCGACCCGACCCACCCCGAGACGTGAGGGCCGAGGACGAGGAGCCCGAATGCAAGCACGAATGCGACGAGCAGGAGGAAGACCATCGCGAGCGCGGTCAGGCGCCGCTTGAAGAATCCCCGTGTCTCCTCGCGGTCGTAGGCGGTGTTGAGCGCCCACATGAGCGTGTCCATGGCGCCGGTGATCGTCCAGAGAGCCAGCACGGACCCGACCACGACCAGTGCGATCCCGGAGTTCGCCTGCGACTCGACGACGCGCTGCAGCGTCTCCTCGATCAGCGTCAGCGCCTCTTCCGGCGCGACGCCCTGGAGCCGCTGGATGATCTCCGCGATCAGATCGTCGTCGGCAACGAGGTTGAAGACGCCGACAGCGACGAGGAGGACGGCCGGGATCGCCAGGAACGCGTAGTACGCGAGCGCGGCGGCCAGGTTGGTGATGTGGTCCTCCAGGGACGATTTGCCGGCGCGGGTGAGGATCGCCCCGTAGTCACGCGCCGAGAGGTCCGTCGGCGTAGGTTCGGCCAGCTTCGGCTCCGACCGTTCCGGCTGCGGCTGCGTCTCGCTCGTCGACATCTCGCTTCCTGTCTGCCCGAATCCAGCAGGAGCTAACGGCGAATCCTCCCGGCTGTGCAGAATCGCAGTGTGATCGGTCGCGTTCTCTCACCCGTCCTGGTTGGTCGGCAGCAAGAGCTTTCGGAGCTGGAGGACGCGCTGCTCGCGGCGAATCGAGGCGACGGCCGCCTCGTCCTGCTCGCGGGGGAGGCCGGGATCGGGAAGACCCGCCTGGCGCGCGAGCTCGAGCGGCGGGCGAACAAGCTCGGCTGCGACGTCCTCTGGGGCAGCTGCTCCGAGGCCGAGCTCCCGCTTCCCTACCTGCCTTTCGTCGAAGCGATCGGCGGCAGGCTCGACGCGCAGGACACCGACACGCTGCGGGCGGAGCTCGGCCCGATGGTCGGTGAGCTGGCGCAGGTCTTTCCACAGCTCGGTGACGGGTCTCGCGCTGCAGAGCGCGATCCGGCCCAGGCGAGGCTTCGCCTGTTCGAGTCGATCGTCGCCCTGATCGAGCTCTGGGCGCAGAGAGGGACGCTCCTCGTCGTCCTCGACGACCTCCATTGGGCAGACAGTTCAACCCGCGAGCTCCTCGAGTACCTGGCCCGCCGTCTCGCGAAGAGTCGGGTCATGCTGCTTGCTACGTACAGAAGTGACGAGCTCGACCGCCTCCACCCGCTCACGCGAGCCACGCAGACCTGGCGGCGCGGCGGGCTCGCCGAAACGGTGTCCGTAGGCGCGATGGTGCCCTCTCAGGTCGCCGAGATGATTGCGGCGATCCTGAGCGCCGACGACGTCAGCCCGGAGCTCGCCTCGTTCGTTCACGAGCGTTCCGAGGGAAACCCGTTCGTCCTCGAGGAGATGCTGAGGGAGGCGCTCGACCGCGGTGACGTCTTTCAGTCGGATCGGGGCTGGTCACGGCGGTCGCTCGACTCCTTCGAGCTCCCCGAGACCGTTCGCGAGACGGTGCTGCTTCGTCTCGGCCGGCTCGACGATGCACATGTCGAGGTGCTCCGGGCCGCTGCGGTGCTTGGGCGCTCGTTCGACTACGCCCTGCTGGTCGAGGTGGCCGAGGCGGACGAGGGAGGCGTCCTGTCGGCGCTGGAAAGCGCAGTCGCGCATCAGCTCCTCGACGAGTTGTCGGGCGACAGCCACCGCTACGTCTGGCGCCACGCGCTGACCCAGGAGGCGATCGCGAACGACACGGTGCTGCCCAAGCGCCTCCGTGCACATTCCCGGGCCGCCGACGCCCTGCGTGAGTCCGGGGGGAACGCGGTGATGGTTGCTCACCATCTCCTCGCAGCCGGGCGGCCGGGCGAGGCGCTGGAGCCGTCTTTGCGTGGCGCTGATGAGGCAGAGCGCGCCTCGGGCTTCGAGGAGGCGAACGGTCTGCTCGAGCGAGTGCTGCCGCACGTGTCGGACCCGCAGGATCGTGCTCGGCTGCTCTACAGATTGGGCCGGCTTCGCTGGCTCAACGGAGAGCCTGCGGCGGGGGCGGAGCTCCTGGAGGACGCCATCCGGCGACTGGAGGAGGCGGGCCTCGGTTCCGAAGCTGCGGAGGCGCGGGTCCACCTCAGCCGCTGCTACTGGGAGCTCGACCGGCCCGATGACGCAATGAAGGCCGTGGAGCAAGCCCGCGAAGCACTGGAACGTGAGGGTCCCTCTGCCGAGCTGGCGCTCGCGTACATCCGCCTCGCCGGCTTTCACGCATTCCAGCTCGACTACGAGCTCTGCCGCGTCGCCGCCTTGCGAGGTGCCGAGATCGCCGAGCAGTCGTCGGCCGACTTCGAGCGCGTGTGGGCTCTCTCGTTCGCAGCATTCGGAGAGTTCGGCACCTCCCGCGAGTTCGTCCTCTTCGGGCGGGTTTACCGCGAATCGATCGAGAAGGGGTACACGATCGTTGCCGGGAACGTCGTCTACAACGAGTTGTGGGACCGCATCCATTGCCTCGCCGGCGGGATCGGCGAGGTCGCGCAGAGGTACGAGAAGCTTGCGTTCCTCGCCCGCTCGCTGGGCGTCGAGATCTCGAGGAGCTGGGCCGAGCTGGCCGAGGGTGCTCCGCGAGCTGCGCTGGAGCAGGCTCGCCTGTCGATCGAGCGCCACGAGGCCATGGACAATCCCAAGTTCGCATGGCGTGGCCGGCTTGCGGCGACCGAGGCGTTGATCGAGCTGGGAAGAAGCGCGGAAGCGGCCGAGCAGCTTCCTCCGCCGTCGCCCGGCAACGAGCTCCAGGACATCGTCTACGACACGCCGGCACGAATCGGTGTTGCGGTTGCCCTTGGGCGAGCGAACGAGGCGGCCGAGCTGGGCCGCCGGGCGACCGGCCACCCGGGTTTGCTTCGGGTGCGAGGCACGGTCGCGTACGCGGTCGAAGGGCTCGTCGCCGGCGGGGCTCTCGAGGAGGCCGACGCTGTAGTCGCTCGAGCCAGGCGTGAATCGCTCAACTTGGGCGCAGCCGGTCTCGAGCTCGCCGAAGCGCGCGTTCTTCTCGCGCGCGGAAGGGCTGACGCAGCTCGGCTGCTCCTGGAGCGAGCTTTCGCGTCGTTCGAGGAGTCCGGGCTCCTGCTCTGGGCCTGGCGCGTAGCACCGCTTCTCGGCGAGGCTTTCGCCCAGTCGGGCGATCCGGATCGCGCGCGCGACATCTTGGCGTCGTGCATTCGCGACGCGCACGCGGCCGGCGCGGTCCGCCCACGAGACGCTGCGTTCGCGGTCGCCGAGCGCTTTGGGCTCGACGTTCCTCTTCCGGAGGACGAGCCGGACCCAGAACTTGCTGACTCCGGGCTTCTCTCTGCCGGCGAGCGGCTCGTGACCTCGATGTTCGCGGATGTTCGCGGCTACACGCCGCTCGCAGCGTCGAGCGCTCCGGAGGACCTGGCGGACCGGCTCACGACACTCCACCGCTGGGCGGCGTCGGAGGTCGGCAAGCGCCAAGGAATCGTGGACAAGTTCGCCGGCGACGCCGTGATGGCGACCTTCAACGCGACGGGAGCCAGGGTCGACCACGCGCAGCTCGCGCTCGACGCAGCCCTCGCGCTGCGAGACAAGGCCGCGCTGATGGATCTCCCGGTCGGGATCGGAATCGCGGTCGGCCCGGCCGTGGTCAGCCGTTCGGTCGACGAGCAGAACGTCAGCGTCCTCGGGTCGACGACCAACCTCGCCGCGCGCCTCCAGACAGCCGCCGGCGGGGGAGACATCCTGCTCAGCGACGAGGCGTTTCGCAGGGTCGCGACGTGGCTGGACGAGCGCGGCTTGGCGGCAGAGCCCGAGCAGCTCCAGCTCAAGGGATTCGACGGAAAGCAGGCCGCGTACCGCATTTCAACGCCGGTTCGCGCCTGAGATCCGCGCGGGGACTCGCCAAGAGCGGCCCGCCGGGGCATACTGGAGAGCCGTGTCCGTGACTGAGCGCACGAGCGGCGTTCGGACCTTTCTGATCGCCGACATCCGAGGGTATTCCCGCTACACCGAGGAGTGCGGCGACGAGGCTGCCGCCTCGCTGTCCAAGAGATTCGCCGAGATCGTCAACGACGACGTCGAGGCGCACGACGGGGACCTCGTCGAGCTGCGAGGGGACGAGGCGCTCGTTGTCTTCACGTCGGCGCGCCAGGCGATCCGCGCGGCCGTCGACCTCCAGGCGCAGTTCCAAGAGGTGGCGACCGACGTCGACATTCCGCTTCGCGTCGGCATCGGTATCGACTCCGGCGAGGCCGTCCAGCTGGAGGACGGGAGCTTCCGCGGCGCCGCGCTCAACGTCGCGGCTCGGCTGTGCGGGAGAGCCTCGGGCGGCGAGGTGATCATCAGCGACTCGACGTCGCGACTGGCCGGTCGCCTCGGCGGCCTCCACTACAGCGACGGCGGGCGGGTGAGGCTGAAGAACATCCCCGAGCCGATCCATGTCTACAAGGTCTATTCCGAGCTCGATGCGCGGCCGGCGAACCGCTGGACGGTCATGTTCTTCGGCAGGGAGCGGAGAGGCCTCAGCTGGCGGGTGGCGCTGCTCGTCACCCTGATCGCCGCCGGGGTTTCGCTGGGTGTTGTCATGTTGACGGCTGGCGAAGGTGCCCCACCGAGCGACGCAGCATCGCCTCTGCCGGCGCAGGCTGAGGAGGTCCCGGCGACGAATCTGGCGTCGGTCGTCCCCGCGGCGATCTGGGCCGATTGCCACCTGCAGGCCATCGCGAACCCAGGGGCGGACGAGACGGCCGCCTGCGTGCCCGCGACCGGCGTGCCGGATCGCTGGGAGATCTCCCGGTACCCGAACGGCCGCGCCCTCGCTGCCGGCTACCGGAGCGCGCTCGGCAACCGGGCGGACATCCGGCCGTCGAGCGGCAGATGCAACGCTCGTGTCTGGGGCGGCGAGAACGTGTGGAACCACGGCCCGGGGAGGCCGGCCGGCCGGTTCTTCTGTTACTTCGACGGCAACGACGCCGTCATCGTGTGGACGCACGAGCGTCGCGACCAGCCCACTCACCGGGACATCCTCGTCACGGCTCGCGAGGGCGGGAGCGACCACGCGGGCCTGACGCGCTGGTGGGGCCCGCAGCACCACGTGATCGGCAAGGCCGGCTAGCGCGGCGCGTCCTGTGCACCCGGTCCGCCTGTCAGCCGCCGCACTGGCGGCGTTCGCACTTGCCGGCGCGCTCCCGCTCGCGGCCGGCGGGACCGGACAGCAGGGCGGCTTCCGCGTCCGCGAATATCCGGTGCCTGCAGGATCGCGGCCCCACGACGTCGCGCCCGCGCGAGACGGCGGCGTCTGGTACACGGCCCAGGGCTCCGGTGAGCTGGGCTGGCTCAACCCGAGAACCGGGCGCGTGCGCGAGGTGTCCCTCGGTCCCGGCTCCGCCCCACACGGCGTGATCGTCGGCCCCGACGGCGCTCCCTGGATCACGGACGGAGGACTGAACGCGATCGTCCGCGTCGAGCCGAGGACGCGGCGGGTTCGCCGGTTCCCCCTCCCGGCGTCGGCTGCGGACGCGAACCTCAACACCGCGACGTTCGACCGGCGCGGTGTCCTCTGGTTCACGGGTCAGCGGGGGCTCATCGGCCGGCTCGACCCGAAGGTCGGCCGCGTGCGCGTCTTCTCCGCACCGCGCGGGGAAGGCCCGTATGGGATCACGACCACTCCGCGCGGAGTCGTCTATTTCGCGTCGCTCGCCGGGAGCTACGTCGGCCGGATCGACACGCGTAGCGCTCGAATCACGGTTCTCCAACCTCGGAGGCGGGGGCAGGGCGCCCGCCGGGTCTGGTCAGACTCTCGCGGCCGGATCTGGATCAGCGAGTGGAACGCGGGCAGGCTCGGTGTGTACGACCCGGCGAGGCGGCGCTGGGGTGAGTGGCGGCTGCCCGGCCCGAGCCCACAGCCGTACGCGGTCTATGTCGACAACCGCGACATCGTCTGGCTCAGCGATTTCGGCGCGAACGCGATCGTCCGGTTCGATCCGCGCACCCACAGGTTCACGCAGATCAGGCTGCCGAGCTCGCCGGCCAATGTGCGGCAGCTCCTCGGCCGGCCGGGCGAGCTATGGGGCGCCGAGTCGGGCGTCGACAAGCTCGTCGTCGTGCGGCCGCGCTAATTCGGCGTGAGGGGCGCCCTGCGGACGCCCCTCACGGCTTCGACGGTCAGCGCACGCGGAGCGTGTTGCTCGGCGCGGCCAGGTAGCACGTACCTGCCTGTCCCTGCGGTAGGAGCACCCGGAGCCGCCAGCCCCGGCGGATCTGCGAGCGGAACTTCGCCGGGGTGACGAACGTGCCGGCCGTCGGTGTCGTCGACGCGCTGAGGGTGACCCGCTTCAGCGTCGCCCACCGCCGCAGGACGGCGCGGTAGCGCTGGAGCGCGATCGTCTTGCCGCGTGAACGACTGCGCCGCGGTCACCCGCGCGGTGAAGCGCGCGCCGGCGCGGGTCAGCCGGATCGCGGGCCGGACCTTCAAGGTGACGGCCGAGCTCTCGTTCGAGCGCCAGCGCGACTGATAGACGGTGTTGATCTTCGGCCTGACGATGAACGTCCAGTTGCCGTTCGCGGCCGTGGTGGCAGAGCCGAGGCGCGTGAACGACGTCTTGCCGCACTCCTGCGCGTTGATCGTGACCGACTCACCGGCCGCCTGGCTCGAGACGACGCCGGAGAGCGTGACCGGTGCGGCGAACGTCGCGGTGGTGCGGGGCGTGAGGGTGACGGACGCACGCGGCCCGTTGACGGTCACAGTCCCGCGAAGCCGCGGCTGCTGCGACCGATCCTGGTAGCTGAACCGCCCGCCGGCGCGGAAGGTGCACGACGCGCTCTGGCCGGAGGAGATCGTCAGGTTGCACGGCGCACGGTCGAAGGCGACCTGGTGCGAGTTCGTATCGGTGTTCCGCCAGGTGACTGTCTCGCCGACGTTGACGGTGACGTCGGCGGGCACGAACCCGGTGCGCGTGATCGTGACGGTCTGGTTGGCGGCCGTGGCGGACCCGAGCGCCGTGAGCGCGAGGGCGGCCGCGACCGCGATGAAGAGCGTTCGCATGTTCCTGGGCCTCCTGTTTGCGTTCTCCCTCACAGGGTGTTCCCGGTCGGGGCAAAAAGCTCCTGCCAATAACGAAATCCTTACGAGTGCCTAGCCGACGCTCTGCCTGAATTATTCGATTCTCGTGTCGACGTAGACGGTCCAGTCGGCGAGGTCCTCGATCACGAAGACGCCGTTCTGGATGAACGGGTCCTGCTGCATCAACTCGCGGACCTCGTCCGCGTTCACGCCTTCCCAGATCGACATCGAGCCGAGCCTTCCGGCCCACGTGCCGCCCATGATGAAGAGCCCGGCGTCGATCTGAGCGTTGATGAACGCCGCGTGCTCGTCCCAGCCCGGCTGGTCCTCCGGCAGGCCGCTCGTCCAGGTCGGCCCGGGGCCGACGCGCAGAACGACGCGTGGGATTCGCAGCGGCATGACGCTTGCGCCGAGTCTAGATCTGGCGCTCCATCACGATCTCGCCGCCGTGGATCTCGCCGGTTTCCGCGAACCCGTTCCGACGGTAGAAGTCGAGCGCCTGCTCGTTCTCCGGCACGACCGACAGGCGAATGGTGCGGCAGTCCGCGGTCGCGAACGAGCTCGACGATCGCGTCGAGTGCAGCACGTCCGTAGCCACGGCCCTGGAAGCGGCCGTCGACCATCAGACGGACGAGGATGTACCCGCGTTCCGTCCCGGGCTCGGGGATGGAGTCGTCGTCCCCGCCGTCGGCGAGCGGGAACAGCAGCGCGAAGCCGACCATCTCGTCGTCCGAGTAGACGGCGAACGGCTCGGCCGCCTCACGCCAGACGTACGCGTCGGCAAGCGACTGAAGATTCGACGCGACGAACCGCTGCTGGTCAGGCTCGACCGAGAGCTCGATGCACTCGCGGTAGTTGCTCGAGTCGATGGGACGGAGCGAAACCATCGCCGGTGCCTTCAAACTAACTGGACGGATGCCCCTGACCGCAGTCGACCATGAGCACCGCGTCACGCCGCGAGAGCTCTTCTTCGACCTCGTCTTCGTGTTCGCGTTCACCCAGGTCGCGACGCTGCTCACCGACGACCCGACGTTCCCCGGGCTCGGCCGCGGCGTGCTCGTGCTGGCCGCACTCTGGTGGACGTGGTCGGCGTACGCCTGGCTGACCAACACGGTCGACCCCGAGGAGGAGGTCGTCGGCGCCGCGCTGCTCGTCGCGCTGATCGCGATGTTCGTGGCGGCGCTGGTCGTGCCGGGAGTGTTCGAGGACGACGGCGTGCTCTTCGGCGTCGCCTTCGTCGTCGTCTGGGCGATGCACACGGCGCTCTACGCCCTCGCCGGCCGCGGGAGCCGCGACCTGCTCGGCGCCGTGCTCCGGCTGGCGCCGTGGACGCTGCTCGGCGCGACCCTGATCCTGGTCGCGGGCTTCACGGACGGCGCGCGGATCTGGCTCTGGCTCGCCGCGCTCGCATGCGCATATCTCGGCGGCGTGCTGAGTGGGGCGACGGGCTGGCGAGTGCACCCGTCGCACTTCGCGGAGCGCCATGGCCTCGTGGTGATCATCGCCCTCGGCGAAGCGTTCATCGCGATCGGGATCGGTGCGACAGGGATCGGCATCGGGCCGGGCGAGGTCGTGGCCGCGATCCTCGGGATCCTCGTCGCCGCCTCATTCTGGCTCGCCTACTTCGACTTCTTCTCGATCCGCGGCGAGCAGTTCCTGCACAGCCGCGAGGGCGCGGAGCGGGTATCGCTCGCCCGCGACCTGTACGCGTACGGGCATTTCCCGATGATCGTCGGGATCGTGCTCTTCGCGTTCGCGATGAAGGACATCATCGGGCACGTCGGCGAGGAACTCGGCTCCGTCGCGGCCTTCGCGCTGTGCGGCGGAAGCGCGCTCTACCTGCTGACTTACTCGGCCATCCGGATACGCATCGAACGGCGAGTGGTGGTTAGCCGTGGTCGCTTCGTGGCCGCGCTTGCGCTCTTGCTCCTGCTCCCGTTCGCGACGGCTGTACCGGCCCTCGCGGCGCTGGCGCTCGTCACCGCCGTCTGGCTGGCGTTGCACGCGTACGAGCTCGTGTGGTGGCGCGAGGCCCGCGCGGAGTCGCGCTCGGCGCTCGCGTCGACGGAGGGCTAGAGTCGGTCGAAACTGTCAGACGAGGAGGTAGTGATGCCGCTTGCACGAGTCGTTTCCTTCGATGGCGTCGATAGTGGCCGGATGGCGGAGATGCAGCGCGAGATGGAGGGAAGCGAGCGCCCGGACGACGTGCCGGCCAAGGAGATCGTCGTCCTCCATGATCCGGAGGCCGACAAGTCGCTCGTGATCCTCTTCTTCGAGACCGAGGACGACTACCGGCGCGGCGACGAGGCCCTGAATGCCATGCCGGCCGGTGACACCCCAGGTCAGCGCACGTCGGTTGCGAAATACGAGGTCGCATTCCGTATGACGGAGTAGCAGCGCGGCCGGTGGCGTGGGCTGAGTTCACCACGCACGACGACGGGCCGCTGATCGCCGGTCGCCGTGCCGGCAGTGGGCCGCCGGTGCTCCTGCTGCACGGCGGGCCGGGGCTCGGCTTCGACTACCTGCGCGATCTCGCCGACGAGCTCGCGGAGGAGAACGACGTCGCGTGGTACCAGCAGCGAGGGCAGGAGCCGTCGGCAGTGGGAGGGCCCTACACGGTCGCGGCGGATGTCGAGGATGCCCGCCGCGTCCTCGACGCGCTCGGCTGGGAGAGGGCGTACGTCGTCGGCCATTCGTGGGGCGGGCACCTCGCGCTCCACGTCGCGGAGGCGATGCCGGAGCGGCTCCTCGGCGTGCTTGCCGTCGACCCGCTCGGCGCGATCGGCGACGGACGCTGGCCGGAGTTCGACGAGGAGATGTTCCGCCGGACGCCGGAGTCCGTGCGCGCGCGGGCCCGCGAGATCGACGAGCTGTCGATGGCCGGCGCGGTCGACGACGAGCTGGCGCTCGAGGGGATGCGCCTCGTCTGGCCCGCGTACTTCGCCGATCCCGAGCGCGCACCGCCGATGCCCGAGCTGCGGATTGCGAGCGAGCGCTCGGCCGAGATGGTGCCGTCGATCCTGGCGGAGCTGCCGGCGCTCGAGGCGGGGCTGCCGGGGATTCGCGTCCCCGTCGGCTTCGTCCACGGCTCGCGGAGCCCGATGCCGCTCGCCGCCTCGACGGACGCGGCCGAGCGGATTCCGGGCGCCTGGGTCGAGGTCGTCGAGGGCGCCGGGCACTTCGTGTGGGTCGAGGCGCCGGGCGCCGTTCGCGCTGCGCTTCGACGCCTCACCGCCAACTAGCGGCGCGCGTTAGCGTTGCGCCATGCGCGAGCTACAGGCTGGACTCTGGCACTGGCAGGCGCCGCACCCGGGCTGGCAGCCGAGCGAGCCGTGGGATCGGAACGTCTCCTCCTACGCAATCGACGACGGCGAGCGCCTGCTGCTCTTCGACCCGATCGCCCCGCCGAGCGAGATCGAGAAGCTCGCGGCCGAGCGCGAGACGGCGGTCGTGCTGACCGCGCCGTGGCACGAGCGCGACGCGCAGCGTCTGGTCGAGCGGCTCGGTGTGCCCGTCTACACGCCACTGCCCGATACCGCGGAAGACCTCATGCAGACGTACGGCATCACCGCCGAGCAGGCGGGCGACGGCAGCCCCGACGTCGTCTGGCTCCTCAAGGAGGGGATCGGCGAGGCGCACCCGTACGCGGCGGGCGACCGACTGGACGTCGGTGTCGAGGCGTTTCCCGGACAAAAGCCGAACGACCTGGTGCTCTGGATCGAGAGCCATCGGAGCGGTGATCGCCGGCGACACGCTCGTCGACTTCGGTCGCGGGCTCGAGGTCAATCCCCGGTGGCTGCGTCCGGACACGACGCTGGAGCAGGTCGTCGAACGCTTGCGTCCGCTGCTGGAGCTGCCTGTCGAGCACGTGCTCCCGGCGCACGGAGCACCGACAGACCGTGCTGCGCTCGAGCGCGCGCTCAGCTGAGCGTGCGATCACCTCCATAGGCCGCGCGAGGCCGGGCAGACAGCCGATCAGCGCCGCCGCGATGCGACGCGCAGCCGGTTCCCGTCGGGGTCTGCGAGGTCGCACTCGCGGCCGGCAAGACCTTCCTCGTCGACCGGGACACCGAACTCGGCGGAGACGGCGTCGATGTCGGTCACGTACGAGATGGACGAGGCTGCCCGGCGGCGCGTCACCTGTGTGCTCGGACAGGTAGAGGCGAACGTCGCCTCGCGCGACCGAAACGAACCACGGGAACCCGGGCTCGAACTGGTGCTCCCATTCCTTTCGAAACCCGAGCCGCTCATACCACTGAACCGCTCGCGCGGCGTCCGCGACACGGAGAACGGGGACGACCTCTTCGTCTGGCGCGGCGGCCACCGACTAACTCGCTACTGACAGGTCGGGAAGGTCGAGACCTGCGCGCTCAGCGAAGAGCCTCCTCGAACCGCGGGTCGTCGCGTACGGCGGCGAGGTCGTCGTCTCTGGGCGCGTCCTCGCGGAACCGCGGGAACAGCTCGACGGACCGCCGGAGGTGGGCGAAGGTTTCGTCGCCGGTGTCGCCAGCGAGCGTCGCGAAGCACGCGTAGTTGTAATTCAAGCCCGCGTGGTCCGGCATGTGCTCGAGGCCACCGCGGACCGCTTCGAGCGCGTCGGCGTAGCGCTGTTCGCCGTAGGCCCTCATGGACTCTTCGTGGAACGGCCACGCCTCGCCCCAGTCGACCCCCTGGTACGCCTCGCCGGGTGTGGCGCCGAGGGCGAGGATGGTTCCGTCCCCGGTCGCCTTCCGCCGCGTCTCCGGCCCGACGAACACGAGTGTTCCTGGAGGCGCGTCGACCGCCTCGCCGTCGATCTCGAAGGTCGCCTTCCCGTCGAGCACGATGTACAGCTCCTCCTGGCCCGTCCCGACCTCGTCGTGCTCGTTGATCAGCGTGCCGTCCTCGCCTGGTGTGTAGGCGTTGATTCCGAACGCGTGGATCCCGAGGTGCTCGCGCACCGGAATATCTCTGCCGCGCCGCTCGATGTCGTCGAGGCGTGCGACTTGCCAGTTCGGCTTGTCGTTCATCCGATCACCTCCTATAGCGCCAACTTTGCCAGGGCGAGAACATAGTCGCTCGGAAGTTCAGTCGAACGTGAAGAGGAGCGGCAGGACGACCACGACCGCGGCGGCCCACAGGGCGAAGACGGGAAGGTAGGTGGTCTGCCAGCGCTCGAGCCGGTGGAGCCTGGTGCGTCCTGTGAGGAATCGGGCGGAGAGCCAGGCGGCACCGGCCAGGTTCACGAGGAGGACGAGGTTGAGGCCGACCGCTGCCGTTCGGTTCGGGGTGAACCCGAGGTCGCCGATCCGCGCGATCATCGCGCCGAGCACCATCACGTCGAGGACGAGGGCGCTGACGACGGCGACCAGCTGGATGCGGTCCATCCAGCCCGGCGACTCCGACGGGTCGCGCGCGGACATCCCGTACAGGACGAGCGCGAGGACGACCACCAGCAGGGCGTCGAAGACGCTGACGAGGTCGCGGTCGAAGGCGTCGCCGAGACCGGTCACCGCGTAGACGACGGCGGAGACGGCCAGCATCACCGCGAACAGCGGCGTGAAGAGCATCGTGAGCACCGGCGCCATGTTCTCCACGACCCGCTGCTTCGACTCGACGAGCCACGCGGCCACGATCACGGCACCCGCCGCTCCTGACGGCAGCACCCACGCGGCGACCGTGTCGACGTCGACGCCGGTGGGCTCGAGGATCGCGGCGGTCAGGCCCATGAGCACCCCGCCCCCGAGCGCGATCAGCACGTAGTAGATGAACCACTCGCCCGTGAAGCGGACGAAGTCCATGCGCCGCTCGTGCGACTGGAGCGTGCCGCCCATGTACGGGTAGGCGACGACGAACCACAGCACGACCGGCAGGTGGATCGCGACGAGCTCCTCGGTCGACGAGTCCGCGTCCCACGGGTAGAGGTTGACCACGAGCGCGGCGAGCGCGAACGGCGCCGCCGCCAGCGCCCATTGCTGCGGGTCGAGCTGCCGCCGGCGGGCGAAGTACCCGGCGAGGAACGGCAACACGAAGAGACTGAGGTTGCGCGCGAACCAGGTCGGCTCCTCGTCGGGGAAGTCCGCAGCGAGGCGTGCGATCTGAATCGTGACCGCCGCAGCCACGGCGAAGGCGAGCGGCTCGACCCAGCCGCCGGCCGCGCGCGCCGGCTCGTCGTCAGCTCGGAAGAGCTGTTTCCAGAGTCGCCCGCTGTGCTCGCGTGCGTACTCCCGGGACAGGCTGTCGAGGTCGCCCATCCGTTTCACGGCGACCAGGAACGCCTCGTCGTCCGCGAGGCCGGCCGTGTGCAGCTCGTCGATCTGGCCGCGAAGATGATCCTCGAGCTCGTCGACGTCGCGGCCGTTGACGCCCGGGGCGTTCGCGACGTAGGCCCGCCACTCTGCGATCTGTGACTCCACGCTCTCCATGCTCACACCTCGTCGAGAGCCGTCAGCAGCACACCCGAGCCCGGCCAGACGTCGTTCAGCGCACGGGTGATGGTCTCCCACTGCCGTCGCTGCTCCGCAAGTGCTCTTCGTCCGTCGTCGGTGACCGAGTAGTACTTGCGGCGACGCCCTTCAGGTGACGTTCGCCACTCCGTCGTCACGTGCCCGAGCCGATCGAGGCGGTGGAGCAGCGGGTAGAGCATCCCGTCGGTCCACTCGAGCTCGCCCGCGGAGAGCGCACGTACCCGCTTGAGGATGGCGTAGCCGTAGCTCTCACCCTCCGCCAGGATCGCGAGCACGAGCGGCGTCGCCGCGGCCGCGACTAGGTCCTTGTCGATGTGCATAGCGCTCTCCACGGCTCGAAGTGCTATGCATAGAAGCACAAGGTAACCGGAGCCGCAAGCCGGTTAGACGAGGCGAGGAGCGAGCGCCGGGATTATCGTCGCGAGCGGGAGGCGAGCAGAGCAGGGACTGCAGTCGCGGCCACGAGGCGATGGTCTCATGTGAGGCCTCAAGTGCTCGCGCTGCGGGGCTACGCCACTTGGCGACAGAACTATTAGGGTCTGGCGCCCAGTGTCAACGAGGAGCATTCGGGTCAAGGCGAGCTGTCGCCACTAAGAGGGCCGACGCCGAGAGGGGTGCATGGATAGGCCGGGGATGACCGGGGCGTCTGTGGCGATCGACGTGGCAACGATTCCGGAAATAGGGGGCCGCGTTTGGGGGCCGGACCTCTTCGCGTGGGCCTATGACGGGCTTATGGCGTGCGACGGATGGCGCGGGCAGGACGATCCGGCCGAGATGGAGCATCGGGAAAGGGTGATCCGGTGGCGCGACCGGATACGAGATGCCGACGGCTGGGTGCCAGCGCCCGTGATTTCCGAGATACAAGACCAACACCGGGCCGAGGATGCCGCGGAGCTGGCGCTGGAACTCGTAGTAGCCATTGATCGTGCCTATGCCGGCGTTCGTGTAACGCGTCCTTGCATTGTTCCCGCGACGGGATCGATCGCGGCACTGGTCGAGGAGTGGGAGATCAAGGGCAGCCTTGAGAAAGCCGTCGACGGTCTAGTCGTGCGGAAGGGTTCGTTTTGGCGCCAAGGCAGCGCTCTTTCGCACTACTGCGACGATCTTGGACGAGTCCCGGCATCTGTGGCCCGCCGCGTTGGCATCGCTCGCTACGCTCGTGTTTGGTCCCTGGGAAACCATTTGAGACAACAAGGGGAGACGGCGACCATACGGATAGCCTTCCTCCCCACGCTCTACGAGATCGCGGACCTTTCCATTGCTCCGGCGGGTGATAGGCGCTTCGCTGTCGAGCTCAATCCTGCGACGCAGACAAACCTTGAGCGCGCTGTCTCGGAGACCGTCGTGGACCTCGAGGATAGGGAGGTCAACATTGCATTGCTCCCGGAGACAGCGGCCTCATCGTCGTACTGCGCAGCCCTCAAAGATGCATTGGTGGCCAACTTCGCGCGCATCGCAGCCGAAGGGGGAAGGCCGAAACTTCGCCTAGTAGTCGTCGGCCGGTGCGCGCCCCGTTCGAACAGTGCATGCGTATTTGGCGCCGACGGCGAGCTGCTCTTCGAACAACGGAAGACGCAGCGATGGCGCCTGGACGCGACGCAGATTCGACGCTACGACCTTGAGGGGGATCTCGGCCCTAAGGAGCGTTCCGAGGATATCGACGAAGAGAGCATGCTCACGTTCCTTGATGACCCTGGTCTGGGCCGGGTCGTGGTGCTCATATGCGAGGACCTGGCGAGAGGTGATCCGTGGGTCATAACGGCGGCCGCCACTCCAACCGTGGTGCTCTCCCCTGTCCTCGATGGAGGGCTAACTGACACGAGATGGGCTTACCTTGCGGCTCGACGGATTGCAGACGAGCCGGGCTCGCTTGTGGCGGTTGCGAACTCCTTCATACTCGGCCTTCGCGAGCGAGCAGTCAGAGGCGAGCGCATGTCTGACGCTATGGGCGTGGGCCTTATCTGTCACCCCGACGACTGGGATCAGACGGAAGTGGTCAGGAGCGCGCCACGGCCGGGTCAGATCGAGATCAGGGACGTAACCTGGCCGCAAGCATGGGCTTAACCCCCCTTCTGGGGGTCGTCTGCTGCGCTGCGGGATCCTACCATAATTATGCATAATGACATCCGGCAGCGCTGGCAGTGTGAGCCGCACAACCCAACATTCCGACGCGAAGGAGGCACCCAATGAGCACGCACGATGAGGAGGCGAACGCTCGCCCCATGATCCGCCGCCTCGCAAGGCTCCTCGCGCTAAGTAGCCACTCAAGGAATATCGAGGCTGTCGAACGCGCGGCAGATGAGATCGCTCGTCTGACTGCCGGCGTCGACCCGTCAACTGTTAATCCATCAAGCGGTGACTTCCGGTCCGGTGCCTCGGAGGCCCTCTCGGTACTCCTGAACGCGGTTTCGGAGCAAATGATTTCTCGCTCGACTGTGAACCTATTACACCGAAAGCCGCGTCCGCGTGTCTTCGTGGCAATCGCTTCCTCGCCCGGGATGACACAAAAGGAGTTGAGCGAGGCCATCGGGGTCAAAGAAAGCAATCTGTCGACGTACATCCGGGAGCTTGCAGCAGTCGGCTTGATTGAACCGGCGGCCCCGGTTTCCCAGAAGGGAAAGGCGTGGCGAGTCGCACCATGGGGGATCCAGACGTTCTTCCAAGCATTGGCTGACCTCACAGAATCGGTTCCGGAGGAAGAGCTTGCGCACGCGACACAAGCACTCATCGCGCTCCGGAGCGGCGTCGCCGACGCGCCGTCCGCTGGAGAGCCTGAAACCATCTCCAAAGAGGAGTACTACATGCGTCTCGACGCCGCACTTGGAATCGAGACATCAAAGCCGTTGCTCCTTTCCACCTTCTTCAAAGGAGATCTTCGGGAGCACGAGCGCCCATGGGACCTGCATAAGCGCGTTTTTGAGCGGCGGGAGTTTAATCGGCCCTTGGAATGGATCATGGTCCTGAACGATGCGACCAAGGCATGGATGGGTGAGCTCTTTGAAGCGGCCGAGGGAGAGCGGCGGCTTAACGTGTACTCGGTGACCGAGGTCTTGGACCCTGTGCCGACGGTGCAGGTGCTCGACCATGAGGGTTTGTTCTACCCGCTTCCGCCTGGTGACGAGGGCCTGGTCAAGTCGCGAAGCGAGGCGATCGAGACATGGGAGAGCGTTCGCGCTGGCGCGGTCGAGACCTTTGTCGGGGGTCGGGTCCGCACGGCTGTGCGAGCGTGAGGCGTCTTGCAATTATGGCTGGAGCCCGGACGCTTGGCGACGAGCCATTCGAGGCTGATCCGCTGACCCCTCGGGTCGGCACGATGCGCCCTCATCTGCTCGCCGAACACAAACTTCTTGCCGTCTCGACGTACGCGTTCACCCGTCGACTCGAACAGAGCCTTGCTCCGCAGCTTTCCCTAAGTGTTCGGTCGGGTCCCGCAAGCTTCGAACAGGGTCTCGATGCGGCGTTAGTCGAAGAGATCTCGGCTCACTACGAGGATCTCGACCAAGGGTTCATTGGAACGCATGTCCCACCTGCGGGCTCATTCAGGGGTTCGCGTAGCGCGTCGAGTTCGGTCAAGTTCGCAGCCCTGATATGGGCAGGGTCGACACCGGTAGGCAAGTGCGTCCTCACCTTTAAGCGAGGCGGCAGAATCAAGGTTGGACCGCTTTACATCGTGCCATCTCAACGAGGACGCGAACTTGCAACAGCCACGTTGATCTACATCCTTGATGCAGCGCGCGACGCTGGGTACTTGAGGGTCTATGCGACCGTGGCGTTGGCAAACCACGCTGCGGTAGCACTTGTCGAGCGTTGTGGCTTCGAACGCCAGCTGACCTTGAGCCGGCACTACAGCGCGCTCTGCGACGAGGCCGTTTACGTACGCGAACTAAATCGACTTGCGCGGAGGATCTTGACGGACGATCGCACCACGTTCCTCCCAGTCTCTCATCCGCGAAGGATGTGGTGCGACCAAAGCGAGGCGCCGTTGAGGCACAAGAGAGGCGGTAGCACCACAGTGATCGTCGCGGATGCCCCTGCTGTATCGAGCTACGTGATCCGGGAGTGGGAGGCTGAGGCAACTCGTCTCAGGCGCCGCAAGCTCACGGTCGTCTGGCCGCACTCCGATTGCGAGGCCTCCTTGCCAGCTCACTACATGAAGGAAGGGGAGTTTGCGATGAGCGGCGACGAAGCATTCGAAAGGGTTGCGATTTATTCGGCTTTCGCCGGCGAGGAGCGCACCTTCGGAAGCTTCACACCGCACGGCACCCAGCGTCAGAGCGCGGTCGCCCTTGATCGTCGTGAGGCTACGGACGGCAGGTCGGCCTAGCGCCCTCTGCCCTGGTCGTCGCTTATGACCGAGCACGCGATTCACCTCGGACAGCCGCCAGACCCGGCGACGCTCGAGGCACTCGCGGAGTTCATCTGCGGCGACGACTCAGAACGGTTCCCCTCATACCGGAGTTCCTCGTACTTAACCCGCTTCTTCCAGGGAATCAAGATCGACGCTACCCATGACGGATCGACTAGGAAGTGGTGGGTTCTCACCGTTCTTCAGGAGCTTGAGCCCGCCGACGTCGAAAGGGTAATCCTCCGTCTCGCTGACCCTCGCGAGTATCGCGGCGAGCAGAAGAGTCTTCGGCTCGCCATCCAAACCATGAACGGCATCTTGGCCATGGAGAGCCTTGCCGTCGCATTCGACGGATCGACACCGGAGCTCCGCCGGTCAGCTGGCATCCAACTTGATGCTGAGGAGCTCGCGAAGGACGAGCCGGCTCGCGATGAAAAGGCGTTTCTTGAGCAGCGGTTCCCGGAGGAGTTGCGAGTTGAAGAGTTGGCGCTCGATGCGGTGATTACGGGCTTCCTTCAGGCGCGCATCAACGAGGTGCAGGCCTGCCCAAGAGACAAAGTTGCACTCGGGACGATCATATTGCTCGGCAGCACGCTTGAAGGTCTCCTGCTCGCCGTGGCTCTTCAGCACCCGAACGCGTTCATGTCCTCGTCTGTCGCACCGAAGGGACACTCTGGAAAAACCAAGAAGCTCCACGAGTGGACGTTTAGCGAGCTCATCATTGTTGCGCGAAACCTTGACCTCCTTGACGTCGACGTCGAGAAGTTCAGCCACGGGCTCCGCGACTTCCGGAACTACATTCACCCGTACCAGCAGATGTCAGAGAATTTCAGCCCCGATCAACACACGGTCGACATCTGCTGGCAGGTGTTCCGCGCCGCCTATAACCAGCTGGAAAAGCGGATGGCGCAGCTCTCTGCGAAATAAGCTCACCGGACCCATATCTGCGCCCCGGCGAGTCGATTGTGGCAGACGCCTTCCGGCTCCGCCGAATGTCTGTCGTCGCGGATAGCTAGCTGCAGCCGGTGTTCGTGCCGCAGTCTCGGCACGTGTAGCAGCTGCCCGTTCGGATCATCCGGCCGCCGCACCTCGCGCACTCGACTGCGTCGTCGTGCGCGTTGAACAGCGCCGTCTGGCCCGGGGCCGGCGGCTCCGCCGTGGCGGCGGAGCCGCCGGAGCAGTGCCGCCGTTGGCGTAGTTCGCCGCCATGCGCGCCTTCACCTCGGTCGAGAGGATCCCGACCTCCTCCTGCTGGTCGACGGTCAGGAACTTCTTGCCGAACCAGCGGAAGATGTAGTCGACGATCGACTTCGCGATGCGGATGTCCTCGTCGTTCGTCATCCCGCTCGGCTCGAAGCGCATGTGGCTCAGCTTCGAGACGTAGACCTCCGGCGGGACGCCGTACTGCAGGCCCATCGAGACCGCGATCATCAGCGAGTTCATCAGGCCCTGGAGCGTCGTCCCGTCCTTCGCGATGTCCACGAAGATGTCGCCCGGCGTGCCGTCCTCGTACAGGCCGACGTGGATGTAGCCCTCGTAGTCGCCGACCTGGAACTTGCGGCCGACCTCGGTGCGATCCAGCGGCAGGCGCCGGCGCTGCGGCTTGCCCGCCATCAGCGCGGCCGGTGAGATCCCGACCAGCGGCGTCGCCTCGGCCTTGTCCGACTTCCCGGACAGCGGCTGCGCGACCTTGCAGTTGTCGCGGTAGATCGCGATCGCCTTCACGCCGAGCTTCCACGAGTCGCTGAAGAGCCCGGCGACCTCCTCGACCGTCGCCTGCTCCGGCAGGTTCACGGTCTTCGAGATCGCGCCCGAGATGAACGGCTGCGTCGCGCCCATCATCTTCACGTGGCCCATGTAGTGGATCGCGCGCTCGCCGATCGCGCAGTCGAAGACCGGGTAGTGATCGGTCTTGACGTACGGCGCGCCGACGACGGAGTTCTTGTCCTCGATGTACGCGGCGACCTCGGCTGACTCGTCCGGCGAGTAGCCGAGCTTGTCGAGCGCCATCGGGACCGTCCGGTTGACGATCGTGATCTCGCCGCCGCCGACGAGCTTCTTCGACTTCACGAGCGAGAAGTCCGGCTCGACGCCCGTCGTGTCGCAATCCATCATGAAGCTGATCGTCCCGGTCGGAGCCAGCACGGTCGCCTGCGCGTTCCGGTAGCCGGCGACCTCGCCGAGATCCAGCGCCTCGTCCCACGCCTGGCGGCAGTGGCCGAGGAGATCGGCCGGCACGGAGTCGGAGTGCTCGATGTTCCCGCACGCCGCCCGGTGCTTGGCGATCACGCCGATCATCGCCGCCGCATTCGGCCGGTAGCCCTCGAACGGGCCCATCCGCTTCGCGATCTCGGCCGACTTGCGGTAGGCGCGGCCGGTCATCAGCGCCGTGATCGCCGCTGCGTACGCCCGGCCCTCGTCCGAGTCGTACGCGAGCCCGCGCGCCATCAGCAGCGCGCCGAGGTTCGCGAAGCCGAGCCCGAGCTGGCGGTACGCCTTCGCGTTCGCCTCGATCTCGGGGGTCGGGTAGCTCGAGTAGCCGACGAGGATCTCCTGCGCCAGGAAGACGACGTCGACCGCGTGCTCGAACGCCTCGACGTCGAGCTCGCCGTCCTCACGCCGGAACTTGAGGAGGTTCAGCGAGGCGAGGTTGCACGCCGAGTCGTCGATGGACATGTACTCCGAGCACGGGTTGGACGCGTTGATCCGGCCCGTGTTCGGCAGCGTGTGCCACGAGTTGATCGTCGTGTCGTACTGGACGCCCGGGTCGGCGCAGCGCCAGGCCGCCTCGGCCATGTCGAGCAGGAGCTTGCGCGCGGGAACCGTCTCCAGGACGGCGCCGTCCGTGCGGGCCGTGAGGTTCCAGTCGGCGTCGGCCTCGACCGCCTCCATGAAGCCGTCCGTCACACGCACCGAGTTGTTGGCGTTCTGGTACTGGATCGAGCTCCAGTCGGCCGAGTCGAGCGACATGTCGTAGCCGGCCGCCTCGAGCACGCGCGCCTTCTCCTCCTCGCGCGCCTTGCACCAGATGAACTCCTCGATGTCGGGGTGGTCGACGTCGAGCACGACCATCTTCGCGGCGCGCCGCGTCTTGCCGCCGGACTTGATCGTCCCGGCGGAGGCGTCGGCGCCGCGCATGAAGCTGACCGGCCCGGAGGCGTGCCCGCCCTTCGAGAGCTGCTCCTTGGAGGAGCGCAGCGTCGAGAGGTTGACGCCCGAGCCCGAGCCGCCGCGGAAGATGACGCCCTCGCGGCGGATCCAGTCGAGGATCGACTCCATCGAGTCGTCGATCGAGAGGATGAAGCAGGCGGAGCACTGCGGCTTCTCCTCGAAGCCGACGTTGAACCAGACCGGCGAGTTGAAGGCGGCGAGCTGGTTGACGAGGATCGCCTTCAGCTCGTCCTCGAAGGTCAGCGCCTCGTCCTCGTCGGCGAAGTAGCCGCCGTCGCGGCCCCAGCGGCCGATCGTGTCGACGACGCGGCCGATCATCTGCTTGACGCTCGTCTCCCGCTCGGGCGAGCCCAGGCGCCCGCGGAAGTACTTCTGCGCGACGATGTTCGTGGCCGTCTGCGACCAGAACTTCGGGAACTCGACGTCCTTCTGCTCGAACGCCGGCTTGTCCTTGCCGGGGATGAAGGCGTCGCGGATCTCCCACTCGATCTCCTCGAACGGGTCGCGGCCGGGAATCGTGAAATGGCGCTTGACGCCGAGGCTGGACTCCTCGTCGACGACGGTGTTCTCGGTTTGGAGCTTCTCGGCGGACGCCATGCTGGACCCTCCTCGGGCTAGGGCTACATCGTAGTTTCGTGCGCCTTCGTCGCGGAGGTCGCGCCGAGGCGGACCAGCCAGATTAGGAGGCGGGTCGGACGGAACGGCGAGGTCAGCGAGACGCGCGGTGCGCGCGCAGCTTGCGGGCGCCGAATCCGACGGCGCCGGCCGTGATCAGGGCGCCGGCGAGGCCCAGCAGGATCAGGAGCGGCAGGGGGACGGAGTCCGCGTTGTTGCCGTTCGTGCCGAGCGCGGACTGGATCAGCGTCTCGTCCTTCGGGCCGGTGTCCGGCTCACGCGGCTTGACGACCGCGGCGTCGTCATCGCTCGCTTCGCTCTCGCCCTCGTCGGAGTTGTCCGAGCCACCCGAGCTCTGGAGGCTCCGGGTGGCGGCGAGGCGAGCGGCCTTGGCCTGCTCCTCGAAGTCGCTGTAGGCGCGGATGTCCTCGGGCACCTTGTCGAGCGCCTCTTCGATGCACTTGGCCGAGTAGGCGCCGTCGATGCTCCCGTCCTGCGACCAGTCGTTCACGACCTGCTTCCAGCAGGGCGGCTTGGCGGCGAGGGCGGGAGACGCAGTTGCGAGAATCCCCGCACCGCAGACAAGCAGGATGAGAAAGAACGCCGTCGGGCGGGCCATCGCGTGCAGTTTCCCCCTCTGGGGTGAACTCAAGCTCAACTGTATGTAAACGCTTTGTTAGATAGAGACGATAGTCCTAGGCGGCTGTTAGCTTCGCGGCCAATGCCACGGGGCCTCCCACGTTCCGCCGGGGCCCTGCTGGTCGGCGCAGCGGCCGCTCTCGCGGCGCTGGCGCTCTTCTTCGGCGACGGCTCGACCTATCCGCCGCTCGTGTGGATCGGCGGGCTGGCGGTGCTGGCCGCCGCCGTCGGGGTCGCGCTCGTGCTCCTCGATGTCGTGGCGTTTCCGAGGCTGGACGGGTTCGGGATCGCGTTCCTGGCGCTCCTCGGCTGGTTCGTCCTCTGGAACGGGCTCTCGATCGTGTGGTCGGTGCAGCCCGACCGCTCGTGGGAGTACTTCAACCGCGGGATCGTCTACTTCGCGTTCGCGGTGCTGGGCATGCTGGTCGCCGCTGCCTCGCCACGTCCGGTGCGGATGGTGGCGCTTGCGCTGCTCGGGCTGTTCGGGGCCGCGCTCCTGTGGGCTCTTCTGGGGAAGGTGATCCCGAACCTCGTCCCGGACGGTGAGCGGATCGCCCGGCTGCGCGAGCCGCTGGACTACTGGAACGCCTTGGCGCTCGTGGGTGCGATGACGCTGCCGCTCGCGCTCTGGGCGGCGGTCCGGCGGGAGCATCACCGGCTCCTGCGCGTGGCGGCGGTGGTCCTCGCCTTCGCCGCCGTCGTGGTGGTCCTGCTCACCTACTCGCGCGGCGGCGTGGTCGTCGCGCTGCTCGCGCCGGCCGCGTACATCGCGCTCACTCGGAGGCGGGTCGAGGCGGCCGCGGCGCTGCTGGTCGCACTCGTGCCGGCCGTGCTGCTGTCGATCTGGGCGTTCGGCCGGCCGGGGCTCGTGGAGGACGGCCGCCCGTACGACGAGCGGCTCGACGCCGGGCTCTGGTTTGCGATCGCCCTCCTGGTTGCGGGCGCGGTGGTCGCGGGGCTCGCGTATCTCGGCGTGAGGGACGAGGATCGGTGGCGGCCGCGGGTTGCGGTCCGGCTCTCGCGGCGGACCGTCGCCGCGCTCGCCCTCGTCCCGGTCGCGCTGGTCGTCCTCGCCTTCGTCGTCGCCGATCCCGATCGATCGCGCGCGGGACAGCTACCGGGAGTTCACGAACCCCGTCACCTCCGCCGGCTCCGGCCCGGAGCGGCTGAGGAACTTCGGCTCGAACAGCCGCTGGACCTGGTGGAACGAGGCATGGCAGCTCTGGGAGGACAACCCGGTGGCGGGAACCGGTGCCGGGACCTTCTCGCTCGCGCGGAGGCCGCTCAGGACGAACACGACGGTAGCGACCGAGCCGCACAACCTCCCGTTGCAGTTCCTCGCCGAGACGGGGCTGGTCGGCTTCTTGCTCGCCGCCGGGGCGGGCCTGGCGGCGGCGTTTGCGATCGTTCGCGCTCTCAGGCGGCTGGAGGAGCCGGAGGCTGCGGCGGGTCTGGCGCTCGCGGTCGTGGCGCTCGCCTACCTCGCGCATGCGGTCATCGACTACGACTGGGACTTCGTCGGCGTCACGGCGCCGCTGTTCCTCGTGCTCGGCGTGCTGATCGGCGCTGCGCGGCCGGCGGTCGAAGCGGTTCGCGAGCCGTTCTTCGCGGCCGGTGTGGTCGTGCTGGGCCTCGCCGTGCTCGGGTCGCTGGCGTCGCCGTGGCTCGCGAGCAGGAAGGTGGCCGATGCCTACGTGGCGCTCGAGCAGCGTGACCCCGACGGCGCCGTCTCCGATGCGCGCCGGGCTCGCTCGCTGAACCCGCTCGCGGTCGAGCCGATCTTCGCCCAGGCCGTCGCCGAGGAGGCGCGCGGGAACGACGGCGACGCGCTCGATCTCTACATCCGGGCCGTCGAGCTCCAGCCGGAGAACTCGCGGACCTGGTTCGAGCTCGGGCGCTTCGAGCTCGACGCGGGGCTGCGGGAGTGGGGGATCCGGCACCTGTTGCGATCGCGCGAGCTGGATCGCTGGGGCCCGTCTGATCCGGTGCTCGGCAGGCTCGGCATTTGAGCACCCGGCGGGAGGCGGCCTACGCGGCGGCCGCGGCCGTCCTCTCCTGCGTCGGCGCGACGATCTTCCTGCGGCTCTGGGATGCGGACTTCCGGGTCCCGTTCTCCTACTCCGGCGACGGGACGCTCAACCTGACGCTGATCAAGAGCGTGATGGAGCGCGGCTGGTTCTACGAGAACCCGCGGCTCGGTGCTCCGGAGGGCCAGGAGCTCTACGACTACCCGGTGCTGAGCGGGGACACGCTGCACGTCCTGTTCTTCTGGATCGCCGGTCTCTTCACCGACGACCCGTCGGTCGTGATGAACGTCTTCTTCGTCCTCACGTTCCCGGTGACGGCAGTCGTGACCTACCTCGTGCTCCGGCGGCTCGCCGTGGGGCCGGAGGTCGCAGTCGTGATCTCGCTGCTCTACACGCTCACGCCGTACCACTTCATGCGCGGAGAGGTGCATCTGTTCCTGGCGGCGTACTACGTCGTCCCGATCGGGGCGTACCTCGCTCTGTCGGTGCTCGACGGCCGCGCTCGTGTCGGGCTGGCGACTGCCGGGCTGGCGGCGCTGGTGGCCGTGGCGTCCGGATCGTTCTACTACTCGGCGTTCACGGTCCTGCTCGTCGCCGTCGCTGCGATCCTGCGATTCCTCGCCGCGCGAGACCGGAGGGCGTTCCTCCCGGCGGCGTTCGTGGTCGGCGTGATCCTGGCCGTCTCGCTCGTCCAGCTGGCGCCCACGATCGTCTACCGGGCGAAGCATGGGACGAACGAGGAGGTCGCGAAGCGCTACTGGTTCGAGAGCGAGAACTACAGCCTCCGGCTCACGCAGCTGCTCCTGCCGGTGGACGGGCATCGGATCGACGCGCTGGCCTCGCGGAAGGCGGAGTACACCGAGCAGATCCCGCAGAACGAGGGGCGCGGCGGCGACGCTCGGTCTCATTGCGTCCGTCGGGTTCCTGTGGCTCCTGGCGGTGGCGTTGCTGGCCGTCGTGGGCGCTTGGCCGGAGGTGATCTCGCGGTATCGAGGCCTGGCGGCGCTGACGCTTGTGGCGGTTCTGGTCGGGACGACCGGCGGGCTCTCGACGCTCCTTGCGGTCGGGTGGCCCCAGATCCGCGCGTGGAACCGGCTCTCGATCTTCATCGCGTTCTTCGCCCTCCTGGCGGTGGGGCTGTTGCTGGAGTCGCTTCGGCCGCGGCTTCCCGCGCTCGGCTTCGGGGCGCTGCTCGCCGCGCTGCTCGTGCTCGGCTCGCTCGACCAGACCTCGCCGTTCTTCATCCCGCCGCATGCGGGCCTGAAGGCCGACTACCGCGCCGACCAGTCGTGGTATCGGTCGGTGGAAGGGCGGTTACCGGAGCGCGCGATGCTCGTGAACCTGCCGCACGAGCCCTTCCCCGAGCCGCCGCTGAGCTTTCGCCCGCTCTACGAGCCGGCGAAGGGCTACCTCCACACGTCGGACCTCCGCTGGAGCTGGGGCGCGATGCGCGGCCGGCCGGAGGACTGGTCGGGCCGGTATGCGACCCGCCCGGCGGCAGAGCTGGTCCCGGCCGCTCGCGAGGCCGGTTTCGCGGGGATTTCCGTCGATCGGCTCGGGTACCAGGACGGCGGCGTTGCGACCGAGGCGGACCTGCGGGGAGTGCTCGGCGCCGAGCCCGAGCGGAGCCCCGACGGCCGCTATCTCTTCTGGCGCCTCTGAGGCCAAGTAACACAGTGTTACTAGGTGCGGTTCGTCCCACCGATTCCGCTCTGGGAGCCGCCGGGCGGAGCTTCGAGCGGCAAGTAACAGAGTGTTACTTGCGGTTTTCCGCGGGCGCTAGGAGCCGACGACGACTGCGACGTGCGCGCCCATCAGGTCGCGCACCCGCATGCCGTCCAGCGGGCCGACGATCTTGATCCGCAGGTCGCGGGCGAGCCTCATCGCCTCGCCGCGGAAGCCCGGCCGGTACATGACGACCGAGCGGGTGAAGTCCGTCCGGTTCGCGTTGCCGACGTCGTTGATGGAGTAGCCGCGCGCCTCGACCTTCGAGGCCGTCACGTGCGCGGCGCCCGAAACGCCGTTTCCGTTCAGGACGATGACGCTCGTCTCACCCCGCGCGAGCTGCGGCTTCGAGCTGCCGATCTTCGGCTTCGCCTTCGCCTGCGTCTCGATCCCGAGGCTTCGCTGCTGCGCGGTGTCGCGCATCCGTTCCGACAGCGGCTGGCCGAGCAGCGCGACGCCGAGGATCAGGATCAGGACGAGCTCGACGGCCGCAACCGTGCACGCGATGAGCGTCGCGGTCCGCCACGGACGGGCCAGGGTCTCGGGCTGCGGCATGCTCATCGACTGGTCCATCGGCGGAGGCTTTGTTCGCCTGGACCCCGCACTATCCTCCCGCCATGTTCGTCTCCTTCGAGGGGCTCGACGGCTCGGGCAAGACGACGCAGGCCGAGCTCCTTGCCGAGACGCTCGAGAAGGAAGGGCGCCAGGTGGTCGCGACGCGCGAGCCGGGAGGGACGCCGCTCGGCGAGCGGGTCCGCGAGCTGCTCCTGGACGGGGACGCGATGTCACCGTGGACGGAGGCGGCGCTCTTCACCGCGGCCCGAGCCGAGCTCGTCGACCAGGTGATCGGCCCGAAGCTCGCCGAGGGCGCCGAGGTCGTGTCCGACCGATTCCTCGACTCGTCGCTCGTCTACCAGGGGATCGCGCGGGGCCTCGGGATCGAGCGCGTGCTCGCGCTCAACCTCGATGCGATCCGCGGCATCCTTCCTGACATCACCTTCCTGCTCCTGGTCGACGTCGACGAGGCCGTGAAGCGGTCGAGCGGCGCGCGCGACCGGATCGAGCGGGAGGGCGAGGGATTCATGACGCTCGTGGACAACGGCTACCGACAGCTCGCCGGTCTTTTTCCGCAGCGCGTCGTCGCGCTCAGTGGCGACCGGCCGGTGCACGACATCGCCAAGGAGGTTCTCGACCATGTTCGAGAACGTGCCGGAGCAGGCTGAGGCCAAGGCGCTCCTCGAGGCGGCGCTCCAGGAGGGCGCCGCGCACGCGTACCTCTTCCACGGGCCGCCGGGCGTCGGGAAGCGCGGGCTGGCGACAGCGTTCGCGGCCGAGCTGCTCGGCGAGCACGAGCGGGTCGGGCGCGGCTCCCATCCCGATCTCTACGTGCTGGAGCCGCTCGGCGACCAGATCCGGATCGACGCGATCCGGGAGCTGCGCCGCGACCTCCACATGCGCCCGTTCGAGGCGGACCGGCGCGTCTACCTGATCTTCGGCGCGCACTCGATGAACGAGGAGGCCGCCGACGCGCTGCTCAAGGATCTCGAGGAGCCGCCTCCGTACGCGGTGATCGTGCTCGTCGCGGACGACGTCGGGCCCTTGCCGGAGACGATCCGGTCGCGCTGCCAGCCGGTGCCGTTCCGGCGGCTGTCGGAGCGGGCTATTCGGGCGGTCGTGGAGGAGCGCGCTCCGGGTCTCTCGGAGAACCAGGCGGCGGCGCTCGCCCGGGTCGCGGCCGGCCGCCTCGACCGCGTCGAGCGCCTGCTGGACCCCAAGGCCGTCGAGCGCCGCTCGAAGCTGATCGAGCTCGCGCGCGCCGTCTACCGCGATGCGGACTTCGTGCCCGCCGAGGCTTCCGCCGCGCTCATCGAGGCGGCGGGGGAACGCGCGAAAGAGGCACGGGCCAAAGCAGAGGCGGAGCTCGAGAATCTCGATCTGCCGGACCGCGAGGTCGAGCAACGGCTGCGGCGCGCGGCGCGCGGCGCCGAGCGGGAGGAGCTGCTCCTCGCGCTGGAGGAGCTCGCGGCCTGGTACCGGGACCTGATCGCGGTGAGCGTCGGCGCCGAGCGGGCGGCGATCCACGTCGACCACCTCGCCGAGCTCCACGAGGACGCGACCGAGGACCGGGCCGCGTCAGCGGAGGTCGCCGCGGAGATCGTCCGCGAGCAGTGGCGCCTGCTCGAGGAGCTTCAGCTCCAGGCGCCGCTCGCGTTCGAGGCGCTCTTCGTCCAGCTCCGGCGGGCGTTTGCCGGCGCACTCGTGGCTGCGTGATGCGCCGGCGCGCTTGGCTCTCGGGACTGGCGGCGCTCGTCGCCGCCTCTGGAACGCTGCTCCTCGGCGCTGCGACGGCGCGGCCGGCGCTCGACGGGCCCGGCTTCGTCGTCGGGTTCAGCGAGGACCTGCCGCGGGCGATCGGCGTGGAGGCCGTCGACGCCGGCGCGCGACCTCGGGGCGAAGGCGCCTTCCGGTTCACGCTCCAGTGGGCGCCGGGTCAGACGCGGGTCGCGGACGGCGACGTCGCCGACTTCCAGGACGCGATCCGCGACACGGCGGGGATGAGGCTCGTCCTGGCCGTGTACAGCTACGGCCCCAACGCGCAGCATGCGCCGAAGACGGAAGCCGGCCGCGAGCAGTACTGCGCGTACGTGCGCGACGCCCTCATTCGCCTCCCCTCCATCAAGGACGTCGTGATCTGGAACGAGCCGAACAAGAGTCTCTTCTGGTCGCCGCAGTCGCCCGAGGCGCCGGTCGCCTACGAGGCGCTCCTGGCGCACTGCTACGACGTTCTGCATGCGGCGATCCCCGGCGTCAACGTGATCGGCCTGGCGCTGTCGTCGACCGGCAACGACGACGGCGTGTCGCACTCGCCGGGCGCCTTCATCCGCGCGGTCGGCGAGGCGTATCGCGCGAGCGGGCGGACGCGCACGGCTCTTCGACACCGTCGGCCACCACCCCTACGGCTTCACGGCGGCCGAGCGGCCCTGGCGGAAGCACATCGGCTCCAAGGTCCTCGCGCAGGGCGACTGGAACAAGCTCATGTACAACCTCTGGCTCGCCTTCGACGGCACCGCGCAGCCGATTCCGGGAAGCGGTGGAGTCGGCATCTGGTACATGGAGGGCGGCTCGCAGACTGCGATCGACGACGGGAAGAAAGCGGCGTACAACGGGAGCGAGACCGTCGCGGTCGTCCCGGACTACGTGGGCGGCGCGCCCGAGACGCCGCCGCAGCCCGAGACGAGCGCGGCCCCGGACCAGCACACCCAGGCGCTCGACACGATGCGCCTGGCCGCCTGTCAGCCGTACGTCCACGCGTACTTCAACTTCCTGCTCTTCGACGAGCCGCGGCTGGGCGGGTGGCAGTCGGGCGCCTACTGGGCCGACCGAACGCCCAAGGATTCGCTGCCCGGTTTCCGGCAGGCGATCTCGGAGGTGAGCTCGGCTGTCGTCGACTGCGGCGCGCTGAAGGGCGGACGTGCAAGTGCGGACTTCATGCCGCCCTCGACGCCGACTGAGCTCGCGGCGATCCCGCACGAGGATCCGCTTCGCGTCGAGCTCAGCTGGACCGCAAGCAGCGACAGTGAGAGCTCGGTCGGCTACCGGGTCTTCCGGAACGGCGCCCATGTGGGAACGACTACGGAAACGGCGTGGACGAACGTGGCCGTCGCGCCTCAGACGACCTACACGTACACGGTTCGGGGGCTCGATTCCGCCGGGAATCTCGGCGGCGCCTCGGCGCCGGTGACGGTCACGACGCCCGCACCTCCGCCCGTACCGCCGCCGCCACCCGTACCGCCACCTCCGCCGGTGCCGCCGCCGCCGCCGGATGTGCCTCCTCCGCCCGTGCCGCCGCCTCCGCCGGTCCCGCCGCCACCGCCGGAAGCCATCTCCCCAGCGCGGGTGACGCGAACCGGCACCGCGCGCCGCGACATTCTCCGCGGCACGCCTGGGCCGGACGTCCTCCGCGGACTCGGCGGCGCCGATCTGCTCATCGGCGGCGGCGGACGAGATCTGCTCCTCGCGGGACGCGGCAACGACGTCGTGCGCGCCAGGGACGGCGCCCGCGACACGATCGCGTGTGGTCCCGGCCGTGACCTCGTCTTCGCCGATCGCGCCGACCGCGTCGCCCGGGACTGCGAGCTCGTTCGCAGCAGCGGCCGACGGAAGTAGCCGGCGGCTCGACCTCGCCGGGCGACTCAGGCCGGGATTAAAGCCGCTCGTTTCCGCGCTGGTGCGCAAGGACTGACCGATGCCGAACTGCTGGAGTCAGTACTGGTCGACCGTTGTAATCGGCGACAAGGGGGCTTATATTGCTCGCAAGTGATAAGACTGCGGTAGACGTCGCGCGCTCTGCGCCCGGCGCGCAGAAGGGGAGGGGCTTGATGAGAAGGAACGTCATTGCACTAGTCCTAACGCTTGTCGTGGGCGTAATGGCCACGTACGCGTGGTCGGCGAGCGTCGAGGAGTCGGCCAGCGGCCACGGGACGCTTCTCGCGACGAACGAGGACGGCAAGCAGGTGAAGCGGCAGTTCTCGTTCAATGCGACACGGCACGGGGATGGGACTGTCACCGGCCACGCCGTTCTGATCAACCCGGCCTTCACGGGCGAAAACGGAGAGTCGCCGTATCAGCTCCACCTCGACATCTCGTGCCTCAGGGTTGTCGGCGACATCGCCATCATGGGCGGGACGACGAGGCGCACGAACGATCCGAACCTGGTGGACGCTGCCTTCTTCTCCGTGCAGGACAACGGCGAGCCCGGCAAGGGCAACGACATGATCAGCCGTGTGTTCTTCTGGGACGGCGACCCGACCACCACGGGGGATCCTCAGGCGTGCCTGTTGACCGGGCCGACGGACTTCCCGCTCGAGCCGATCGAGGGCGGGAACATCGCGGTCCGGCCAACCGGTCTGTAGAGCGCCACGTTTGACGGCCTGACGCGCGAAGGGCGCCCATGCGGCGCCCCTCGCGCGTCTACGGCCGCATACGATCCAGCCCGGCCCGTCCGCATCGTCTCGAAGGCGCGGTTCTCGTCGCGGCCCTCGTCCGTGAGCCGCATGCAGCCGAGACCGATGCGGAGCTCCGAGGCAGCGAGCCAAGGAGTCAGGCCACGTCCTAACGCCGCTCGTTTCCGCGCCTGTAGTTGCCGGTCACGCGCGCCATGACCTGTTGCGGATCGTCCCGCTCGACCTTCGCGAGAAAGCGCTGCGCCGTCGTCCCACGAAGCGTCGCCGCCTTCCTGCCGCGGTGCATGATCACAACGTCCCCGCCGCGCACGACGTACTCGAAACCGGCCGGAGGAGGCATGCGGCCACGCTAGCGGCCTAGGCTTGAGTCGTGTTCGCGACCGTCGCCGAGCTCTGGCGCTACCCGGTGAAATCGCTCCTCGGCGAGCAGCTCCAGCAGGCGGAAGTCGAGTCTCGCGGCGTCATCGGAGATCGGCTCTATGCCGTCACCGACCGCGACGGCAAGCTGGGAAGCGGCAAGACGTCACGACGCTTCCGCCGGCTCGACGGTCTCTTCGAGCTCCAAGCCCGGAGTGGTGGAGAGCGGCCGCTCGTGACGCTCCCGGACGGCCGTGAGCTCGAAGCCGGCGGAGCGGAGCTCGACGCGTTCCTCAGCGAGCGCTACGCCGACAACCTGCGCGTCCTGCAAGAGGACGGCGTGCCGCACCACGACGCGGCGCCGCTGCATCTCCTGACCACCTCCTCGGTGCGGTGGCTCAGGAGCATCCTTTCGGCCTCATGCATCGACGTGCGCCGCTTCCGTCCCAACGTCCTGCTCGAGACCGCTGGCGCCGAGCTCGCCGAGGACGCGTGGGTCGGCCGGCGCTTCGCGCTCGGCGGCACGGTCATCCGCGTGATCGATCGCACCGAGCGCTGCGTGATGACGACGAACGCGCAGTCGGAGCTCCCCAAGGATCCAGCCGTCCTGCGTGCCGTCACCGAGCTCAACGACGCCTGCCTGGGGATTTACGCGAGCGTCGAACGAGGCGGAATCATCCGGGTCGGCGACGCGGTACGAGCGCTAAGCTGACCGCTCACGCCGACGTAGCTCAGCTGGTAGAGCACTTCACTCGTAATGAAGGGGTCCCCGGTTCGAGTCCGGGCGTCGGCTTAGCTCAACGGCGCGCGTTTCCCGAATCGCAGCCCTCTAGACTCAAGCGCCACCGACACTTGGAGGGATCGCGATGGCCGCAGGAGCTTTCCAGGAAGTAGTCGAACCATCCGGGCGTGTAATGGTCGCGCTGCCGCCGAGCAAGAGCTCGGGGGCTGTGAAGTTCGACCGCATCTTCCTGTCACTGGCGAGTGATTTCGAGGGCGCCCGAGTACGGCTTGCCATCGGCAAGCCCGGGGCGTTCGCCGTCGAAGACAACCTCGCCGTGCCTCCGGGCAGGAGCGTGGTCCGGGAGCTCAAACCGGGCGATGAGGTGGCATCGATCATCCATCAGCACGGCCAACCGGTCGCAATCCTGATCGAGTACCAAGGGCTCTAGGAGGAGACCCGTTCCGACCTGCGTTGACGCCAGGGCGTGTCGCTCAGTGGCTTGCCCGAGGAGTCTTTCGAAGCATCTAGCGGGGATCGGTCGCCTCGGCGATGCGCTGCGGAACGCCGACGTCCTTTTTGACGACGTCGTAGCCGTCGCCGCGCTCCACGACGCTTTCGACGTCGGGGATCTCGTGGCCGGGAACGATGGCGAAGTGCGTGGCTTCGGAGCGAAGCTCTTGGTATGCCGGCGCGGTCATCGAGATCTTCTCGACGCAGTCGGCATTGCCGCACTCGCAGACCAGGATGAGCTCGCCGGTCAGCGGCTCGAAGGTCCTGTTGAGCTCCTCGATCCGCTCGTTCGCCTCGCGGAAGACCGCCTCGTTCAGGCCGATACGGCGTTGACGTTCGTCCATTCCGCCGACATTACTCGCAGGGGGCCGCTCGTGGAGGAGTCGCGACAGGGCCGCGTTCGTCCAACTCGTCGACGATCTCGCCGGCACGACCGATCTTCTCCACGATCGAGTAGCCGTCTCGTTGCTCCACGACGACAGCGGCTCCCATAGACGCAGCCTCGTGGCCCGGGATGTTCATGAAGTGACGAGAGTTCGCGCGAACCTCCTCGTACTCCTCGAGGCGGAGTCGAACGATCCCCGAGCAGCTTGGATCGGAGCATTCGCAGATGAACGGGATGTGCGTCTCGATGCCATAGGAGCCCGCCGCCGCGCTGATGCGCTCGTTCGCCTCTCGAAAGGTCGCGTTGTTCGTCGCGATTCGTTCCTCCTGCATTTCCTCCACGTGTCTCCCTTCGCGGCGACCCCCGTGAGGTTGGGTCTTGCCCACATCGAACGGGGAGAAACCTGACTGGGGCTCAGTTCACCTCCGCGGGACCGCGGCGCTGCAGCAGCTCCGGCTCCCGAACGACGACCATCGCCCGCCGCAGCTCGACGACTCCTCGGCGCTCCAGGTCGCGGAGGACGCGGTTCGTCGTCGCCCTCGACGTTCCAGCGAGCTCGGCCAGCTGCTCCTGCGCGAGCGGGATCTCGCCGCCGTACAGCTCGCCGAGCTCTGCGACGCGACGCACGACGCGGGTCTCGGCGGGGAGGTAGTACGCCTCCGTCAACTGCTCGGAAAGGCGGCGCACGCGCTCGCCGAGCAGCCGGACGAGCAGGCCGTCGACGCTCGGATGCTCCCGCCGGAGACGATCGAAGTCGCCGACGAGAACGGAGCGCGTCTCGGCCTGCTCGAGCGCGGCGACCGTCGCCGAGCGCTGACCACCCTCGAGGGCCACCAGCGCGAGCTCGCCGAAGGCGTCGCCGGGCCCTCGCACGCCCAGCAGCGTGGTCGAGCCGACCGGTGTAGTGATTCCGACGGCGAACCGGCCGCTGACGATCAGGTGAAGGCAGTCGGCGGGGTCGCCCCGGTGGAACACGATCTCGCCTCGGTCGAAGCTCCTCCTGCGGGCGATCGCGAGCAGGCGCCGCACGTCCTCCTCGGGGACCCCGGCGAACAACTCCCACCTCATGGGACTGTCACGAGTTTGACACTTCGTGCGTCGCGCGCGCGAACGACACGGCCGCGCTGCCCTTCTACGGTGACCTCATGGTAGGGAGAGAAGGAGGCGGAACGATGTGGCGGAAGAAGCGTGTCGCGGTCTTGCGGATCGCACTTGCAACAGGACTGGTGGCCATGTTCACGGCGACCGCCGCACAGGCGAAGCCGCTGCCGAGCGACCAGCGCCACAGGCAGGGAATGCCCGTGTACGTGATCGGGTCGCAGAGCCCGGACGACCGCGGGTTCGCACGGTCGACGAGCGAGCAGCAGCGCGTCGTGCCGTATCTCAGCCAGGGTCAGGGCGTGACCTCGGCGGAGCTCGGATCCGCGGTCTCGATGAGCCCGGACGATCGGCCGTATCCGCGGCCGATGGATCCGGAGATCGTGTCGGCGACGAGTGACGGCGGCACCGGCATCGACGCCAACCTGTTGGCGGTGACAGGTTTCGCGCTGGCGCTGATGCTGGGTATCGGGATGGGCGTGGCGTTCAGCCACAGCCGTTGGGCCAAGCCCGTCTCGGCCTGAGGGAGCCGGCAGTGAGGAAGGGCGGGTCGCTGGGGCCCGCCCTTCGTCTGTCCTCATCCCCGCCGGGGGCGAACGCGCGAATAGATCCTCTTCGCCGTCTTCGACCGCTTGAGCGCCCGGCGGAGGCGGATTCCGCCGAAGAGGGCCTCCTGGGCGGCGTGTCCGCGCCGCGTTCGCGCAAGGCCGATTCCTTCGTAGACCGGCTCGAGCCGGTCGGTGAACTGCCGCTTGTGCTCGGCGGCGATCCCGAGGAGCTCGACCCGCCTGATCCCTTCCGACCACGAGGCCTCGAGCGACTGCAGCTTCGCCTCGGAGCCGAGGCCGTAGCGTGCGTAGGCGGGATCGAACGCCATGGTCACCCCATAGGTGCGACCGGCGAGCTCCAAGTAGAGCGAGAAGGCGACCGGACGGCCGTCGAGCCGGATCACGAGGGCGCGGGCCACGTCCTCGTCGGCGAGACGGAGCAGCGCCGCGCGATGGAAGCGCTTCCCGGTTTCCGTGATGAACCCCGTCGGGTCGCTGCGGCCTCGCCAGCGCAGCTCGTGGACGACGAACGCCTCCTCGACCGCCTTCGCCATCTCCTCGCGACTGCGCGCGACCTGGCACTCCACGGTGCCGAGACGCTCGAGCTGCCGCAGTCGCCTGCGTCGCTCGCTGCGCGCCTTCGAGGACAGCCTCGAGGTGTACTCGGCCTCCCAGCTCTCACCGAGGTCACACACGGGCGCATCGAGTCGCTCGACGAGGCGGAGCGAGCCCTGCGGGAGGGCGGCGACGAGCCTGCTGGAGCCCGGCAGGCCGAAAAGATCGACGAAGTCGTGGTCGCCGTCGCGGGCTCGGCCGACGAGCTCGTCGACGACGGCCGATGCGTCCTCGCCCGGAGCGACGAGCGCGTCAGCGAGGATCGCCCACGTCCCGCCGACGAACTGGCTCACCCGGACGCCGAGACGCCGCTGCGTACACAGCGGAAGCGCTCCGACCAGGCGGTCTCCCCGGTACGCGACGTGGACGGCGAGCTCGGCGTCCTGACCGTAGTGGCGCCACCACTCCATCAGCCAGGAGTGGAGCAGGAACGGGCTCGGTCGCGGCATCGCGCGGACGAGCTCGTCCCAGGACCCCGCGAGGCGCTCGAGGCCGGCCTCGGACGAGATCGTCTCGAGCCGGAGCCCCGCCTCCCGCGCAGAGGCCGCCTCGACCGGGATCCGAGTCGCGGCTTCCGTCTCCCTCACCTCCCGGGCCGGAGGACCACCGACGTGAACGTCTTGGCACAGATCGCGAGGTCGACCAGGAGGTTGCGATGGCGGAGGTACCAGAGGTCGTAGGAGAGCTTGTTCGCCGCGCCCTCCGCGTCCGAGGAGTAGTCGGACCTGAGCTGCGCCCACCCGGTGACGCCTGGCTTGATCAGCAGGCGCCGCGAGAAGAACGGGATCGCCTTCTCGAGCATGGGGATGAACTCCGGCCGCTCGGGCCGGGGCCCGACCACCGACATCTGGCCCTTGAGCACGTTCCAGAGCTGCGGGAGCTCGTCGAGGTGGGTCATCCGGAGAACGCGGCCGATTCGCGTGACGCGGGCATCGCCGACCGCGGTGTACGAGGCGCAGTCGGGCTCGGAGTCGGCCCGCATGGTCCGGAACTTGAGCATCGTGAAGGGCTTGCCGCCCGCGCCGACCCGCGTCTGCCGGTAGATGACCGGTCCGGGGCTCAGCCGGACGAGCAGCGCGATCACGGGCCAGAGCGGCGCGCTCAGGATCAGCACGAACGACGCGCAGGCAATGTCGAACGTCCGCTTCGCGAGGCGGGTATACGGGCGGCGCCAGACGTGGAGGAGGCTCATGAACCACGTCGGGGTCAGGCCGTCGAGAGGGATGCGGCCGAACGCGTGGTCGAAGAAGTGCGCGAACCCGATGACCTTGATCCCGTCCGTCGGCGCGGCGAGCAGTCGATCGAGCGCCTTCGCGGAGCTTTCGGCGTCGGTCAGGACGATCAGGTCGGGGCGCAACTCGTCGATGATCTTCGACAGCTCGGCCACCGACCCGAGGCGCGCGGGGTCCTCCGGCTCGTCGTCGACGGCGCCGACGACGGCGAACGGGGAATGTCCCTCGAGTACGACAGCACCGGCGATCTCGGCGGCGGCTGACGAGGGGCCGACGACGAGGACGCGTCTCTTGGCGACGACCCGCTGGGCGACCGACTCCCAGATCGCGGTCAGCGTGAAGACGGCTACGGCCAGGGCGAAAATCGTCCAGCCCGACATTCCGAGGCCCGGGACCCAGAGCGCGAGCGCCGAGGCCCCGACGAAGCCCGTGGCGGTGCCGACGGCGCAGCGAATCGGGACGCCGAGCGTGAGGTGGACCGCCGAGAAGGCACTGCGAAGGGCGAAGAGCCAGACGGACGCGAGCACGGTCGCCGCCAGGAATCCGACCCCGGCCGAGAACCGCGGGCCCATGATCGCGTAGCAGGGAGCCCATACGAGCGCAGCCCGTCCGGCTTCGGTCATCCATCTCGTGCTGACTCGCGCGGGCGCCGCCGCCGTCCATTCGGCGGTCGCCGGCAGTCCCTCGGGGATGCTGGAGGCCATGTCTAAAAGTTCCCCAACGCGAGCAGGCCTGAGCCACCCCTAGGCTTCGATCGTGCAGCGGATCGCCGTCGTCGGCCCTGTTGGAGCGGGGAAATCGAGTCTCGCCGGCAAGCTCGGGCGGGCCCTCGGGATCCGCGTGCTCCACCTCGACACGCTCTTCTGGAAGCCCGGCTGGGTCGCGACTCCATCCGACGAGTGGGAGTCGATCCAGCGTCGAGAGCTCGCCCAGCCGCAGTGGATCGCGGACGCGCAGTACGACGACATCCTCCCCGACTGGGTCGAGCAGGCGGACACCGTCGTCTTCCTCGACGTCTCGCCGTTCGTCTGCCTCTGGCGGGTCGGCCGTCGCAGGCTCGATCGCGAGGGCAGCGGCGCCACTCCCGCCGGCACCGAGCCCGGCGCGGTCCACCAGGCCCTGCGGAAGTTCGTCCGCAACCAGTGGCTCTACCGGACAACGGTCCGGCGGCAGCTGCTCGCCGAGCTCAGACGCGAGCGGCCCGGGCGACGGGTGGTCGTCGTGCGGCGGTCGGGTGACGCCGAGGCGTTTCTGCGCTCGGTGGACTCGCCGGGCCCCTGAGGGGGAACTTTTCTGATGTGGGAGTGGCGAAAGCTCCGGACGGGCTCACCCTCGAGACGATCTCGAGCGAGAGCGCCTTCGCGGCGCTCGACGTGGACGAGTGGGACACGCTCGTCAGGTCGAGGCCGCGCCCGAGCCCCTTCCTGCTGCACGGCTGGCTTCGGGAGTGGTGGCAGCACTACGGCGAGGGCGGTGCGCTCGCCGTTCACGTCGCGTATCGCGACGGCCGACTGGTCGGGGCGCTCCCGCTGTGCGTGCGGCCGAGGTACGGGATGCGCGTGCTCTCGTTCGTCGGAGGCGAGGACGGGTCGCTGGCCGACGTGCTCGTCACCGACGGAGAGCCGCCCGAGGTCGCGTCGGCGCTCCTCGACCGCGGGGTCTCGTCCGGCCAGGACTTTGCGGAGTTCTCGGGCCTCTCCAGCGCGAGCCGGCTCGTCGCGATCCTTGGCCCCTCCCGGCTGAGCCTGGTCGAGCGCTCCGAGGCCCCCGTCCTGGATCTCACCCCCGGCTGGCAGCAGGTCTACGCGTCGAAGCTCAGCTCGAAGAAGCGGAACCACTACCGGCGCCGGCGTCGGCAGCTCGCCGAGGTCGGGCGCGTGGACGTCGAGGTCGCGCGCACCGAGCCCGAGCTCGATCGGGCCCTCGAAGACGCCTTCAGGCTGCACGACCTGCGCTGGGAGGGGCGGCCCGACGGCTCAGGCTTCGCGACACCGGCGGGACGGAGCTTCCAGCGCGCGGCGATCCAGGCGCTGGCACCGCTCGGCGTCCCGCGGATCGTCACGCTCAAGATCGACGGCCGGCCGGTCGCGTTTCACTACTACCTCGTCCTCGACGGCCGGATGTACGTCTACCGGATCGCGTTCGACCCCAGCTTCGGGCGGCTCTCGCCCGGTGTGATCAACACGCTGGACGCGATCGAGAACGCCGCCTCCGAGGGTGCGACCAGAGTCGAGTTCCTCGGCGGAGCGGAGCGGTACAAGGTCGAGCTCGCAGACCGCCTCGAGCCGCTCTGCCAGGGCATCGGGCTGGCGTCCACGCTCAAGGGCAAGGCGGCGGTTGCGGCCAGGGTCGGCGGGATCCGAATGCGGATGCAGCTCAAGCGGTCGCCCGCCTTGCGCCGCTTTTACTTCGAGGGCCTCGCGCCGGCCAGGCGAATGCTCGGGAGGCTGACGTGAGGTACGCCGTGAAGGCGTTGGCGACGAGGGCGCGCTCTGCCGCGTGGGCGGCGCGCGAGGACGGGCGGGAAGACGGCGACGGACTCCGAATCCTCTTCTACCACCGTGTCTCCGACGACCGTGATGAGCTCGCCGTCAGTCCGCGCGACTTCCGGCGCCAGATGGACCACCTCGCAACCGAGTCCTACCGGGTGGTCGACGTCGTCCAAGCCGCCGAAATGCTCGACCAGGGAGTCTCATGCCGCCACACCGTGGGCCTCAGCTTCGACGACGGGTTCCTGGACGTGGCCGAGCAGGCCCTGCCGCTGCTGGCCGAGCGGGGCTTCCGCGCGACCGTCTTCGTCGCGCCCGCGGTCGTGGACGGGTGGGCGAGGTTCGGCTGGTACCGCTCGCAGCCGCCTGTTCTCGGCTGGGACGAGATCGTCGATCTCGACAGGGAGGGGACGTTGCGCTTCGAGGCGCACACGCTCACCCACCCGAACCTGCTCTCGCTGCGCGAAGCCGCGGCTCGAGAGGAGATCTTCGGTTCCAAGCTCTCGCTCGAGGAGCACCTCGAGCGCGAAGTTCTCGCGTTTTCCTACCCTTCCGGGCTCTTCGGGGCTCGTGAACGTGGACTCGTCGCCGCAGCCGGGTTCCACGTCGCGGTCTCGTGCGAGCCCGGATGTAACTCGCGCGGCACGGATCGTCTCGCGCTCCGTCGGCGGCAGATCGACCGGCGCGACGGCCTGCTGGACTTCCGCGCGAAGCTCGGCGGTGGCCACGATACGCCCCTCCCGCTCCGTGGGGCGTATCGCCGCCGTCGTTACGGCATGGGAGCGGGAGCAGGCAGCCTGCGCATCGCGAGCTCGCGGGAGTAGAGCTCCAGGTGCGCACGCCTGAACGGCTCGAGGTCGAAGCGCTCCTCCGCCCGGGCCCGGCCGGCCACGCCGAGCCTCCGACGAAGCGCCGGGTCGTCCGTGAGGCGCTCGAGCGCCGCGGCAAGGAGCTCCGGGTCGCCAGGGTCGACGAGGAGACCGGTCTCGCCCTCGACGACCTGCTCGGGAACGCCGCCGACGCGCGACGCGACGACTGGGAGCCCGGCAGCCATCGCTTCGAGAACGGAGACCGGGTGGCCTTCGGAGCGGCTTGCCAGCACGAAGATGTCGGCGGCCGCCAGGAGGTGTGGCACGTCGTTGCGCTCCCGCGTGAGTCGCACGGCATCGGAGAGGCCGCTGGTTCGGATCGTCTCCTCCAGCTGGGGGCGGTCGGGCCCGTCGCCGACGATCATCGCCTCGAACGATCCGCGCGGCAGGCGACCGAGCGCTCCGACGAGCGTCTGGAAGTCCTTCGGCGCCTTCAGCCGGCCGACGGCGACGAGGAGCGGCGGCTGGCGGGTGGAGACAGAGCGAGGCGCCGCTCCGACGTCGACCGCGTTCGGGATCACGACAGTCGCGTCACTGGTGCATGTGCCGGCCGCGAGCCCGGCTTCGAGCTCGCGCTCGGAGACGCAGATCGTCGCCGTCGTCAGCGGCCGCATCAGCCTGTCTGCAACGCGGTAGGCGCGAGCGGCAAGGCCCGAGTGGGCCGCGAATGCCCACCCGTGCGCCGTGAAGATCCGGATCGGTACGCCGCTGATCGCCGCCGCGAGCCGGCCGAGCACGCCGGCCTTGGAGCTGTTCGCGTGGAGGATGTCCGGCCGCTCGCGGCGCAGGAGACGGATCAGCTCGAAGAGGCCTGCGAGGTCGCGAAGCGGATGTGACCTCGCGCCGCACGTTCTTCAGCGGAACGAAGTGCGCGCCCGCCTCCTCGGCCGCGCTGCGCAAAGGACCGTCGCCGTGTGCGGCCACCGTGACGTCGAAGCGCGCGACGAGCGCCGGCAGCAGCGACGCGACGTACGACTGCGCGCCGCCGACCTCGGCGAGCGTGACGAGCATCAGCAGGCGCGGGCGGGAGGCTGAGGAGACCGGATGACCGCCTACGCCGTCACTCTCCGCCGCCGAATCGACCCCGCTTGGGCCGTTGTCTGGGTGCTGGGCGGAGCCGCGCTCATCGCGCTCTTCCTGGCGGTTGGCCTGGTGCTCGGCAGGTCGCCCTTGCCGCTGCCCGTCGTGCTCGGCTTCGGTGTCGGGCTGCTCGGAACCCTCGCCCTGGCGCTGGCCCGCTACGACGCCGCGGTCGCGCTCGGGGTGCTGCTGCTCGCCGTCGTCCGCATCGAGCCGGCGCCCTCCGATCTCGTCTTCGGCGTCGTCATCGCGTTGGCGTTCGTCACGGGGCGGCTCTTCCTCGAGCGGGTTCCGCTCAGCGTGACGATCCTCGTCAGCGCCTTCATGGCGCTGAACCTGCTCGCCGCGACCGACGCGCCCGACGGTGCCCGCGCCGTCTCGTACTTCGCGATCACGCTCTACCTCGGCGTGTTCGGCCTGTGGTTCGCTGCCTACGTCTGCTCGGTCCGGCGGGCGCGCCTCGTCTTGCTCGCGTACCTGCTCGGCGCGGCTCTCTCGGCCGCCGTCGCCTGCCTGGCGCTCGTCGCGGGGTTCCCCGGCTCCTCCGCGTTCGTGGACGGGCCCCGGGCCCAGGGCCTCTTCAAGGATCCCAACGTCTTCGGGCCGTTTCTCGTCCCCGCCGTCCTGATCCTGATGGAGGAGACCGTCGCGCCGCGCCTGCTGCGCTTCCGCCTCGCGACGAAGCTCCTGCTGCTCTCGGTCCTGACGGTGGGCGTCGTCTTCTCGTTCTCGCGCGCCGCCTGGCTGAACCTCGCTGTCGGGATGCTCGTCCTGCTGACCGTCCTGGCGCTCCGGCGCGGCGGCGGTCGCCGCGCGATGACGATGCTCGTGGTCGTTCTGGTCGCGGGAGCCGCGCTCGTCGGCGTCGTCGCGGCCACGTCGTCCGCGAGCTTCCTGACCGAGCGAGCCGGCCTCCAGGACTACGACGCCCAGCGGTTCGGAACGCAGGCGAGCGGGCTCGAGATCGCCGCCAGCCACCCGCTCGGGATCGGACCCGGCCAGTTCGAGGCGGTCTCCGAGCTCTCGGCCCACAGCACCTACGTCCGGGCGCTGGCCGAGGAGGGTGTGCTCGGCGCGCTGCTCGTCCTGGGGCTGGTGCTGCTGACGCTGGGCTTCGCGGCGAGGAACGTCGCGCTCGGCGTGGACACCTACGGGATCGGCTCCGCCGCCCTGCTGGCCGCCTGGTGCGGCCTGCTCGTCAACAGCATCTTCGTCGACACTCTGCACTGGCGCCACCTCTGGCTGGTCGCGGCGTTGATCTGGGCAGGGACGGCGCTCCGCGCCGGTTACCCGGGGAGATAGCTGTGAGTCCGGCCGCGAGAACCAACGATCACGACGCCGAGCGGATCCACCTCCAGGCGCCCGAGCAGCTCGCGAAGCGCGAGCGCGGTCTCCGGCGTCTGGCGGTCCGGGCGGCAGACGATCAGCACGCCGTCGACGCGCTGGGCGAGCACCTGGCTGTCGACGAGGCCGAGGAGCGGCGGGCCGTCCAGCAGGACGTAGTCGTACTCGGACTCCTTGATCTCCTCGAAGAACCCGTCGAGGGCGTCACTGGCGAGCAGCTGGGCCGGGTCCGGCGGCGTCTCCCCGCTCGCGAGGACGTGCAGGCTCCCGGAGCCCGTGCGGGCAGCGCTGAGCTGGAAGATCTCGCTCGAGCCTCCGTTCCTGGCGCCTACGAGAACCTCGGAGAGCCCGGGCGTCTGGTCGACGTCGAAGAGCTCGTGGAGCTTGGGCCAGCGCATGTCGGCGGAGACGAGCCACGTCCTGTGCATCGCCTGCGAGAGGACGAGCCCGAGCGCCGCGGTGACCTCGGTCTTGCCCTCGCCGTGGAGCGCGCTCGTGACCAGCACGGTTTTCTGACCCGTCCCGGGCAGACGGCGGCGGAGCGATGCCTGGAGCGTCTGGTAGGCCTCGTACTCGGGAGCGCTCAGCGACTGCGCGCGGTGGCCCATCGGCCGGCGGACGTACGGCACTTCGGCGAGCACCGGCAGCTCGAGGATGCGGCTCAGCTCCCTGGCGCCGCTCACACGCGGCTTGAGCTGGGCCCGGGCAAGCACGATGAGCGTGGCGATGAAGATCGCGGCGAAGAAGCCGAAGGCCGCATTGCGGAGGGGTCGCGGCGAGTAGGCCTCGGCCGGCGGCCGCGCCGCCTCCGCGAGCGCCAGCTCCGAGCCGGCGCCTGCGACGCTCAGGTTGAGATCCCTGATCTGCGCACGGATGTCCGCGCGCTCGGTGGCGGCCTGCTCTCCGCGCTTTCCCTCGAGTGGCGCAAGGGCCTGATTGAGCGTCGCCCGTGTCCGGTTGAGGCGGCGTCGTTCGGCGCGGCGCTCGGTGTTGAGGAACGTCGTGGCGACGGCGTTCGCGTTCCGCGCCGCGCGTTGCGCGGTCTCGTCCGTCGCGGAGAGGTTGATGATGTTCGCGGTCGGGTCGACGGACGAGCTGACGCTCTCGTCGAGCGTCGCGGCGGTCTCGCCGGGAACCTTGCGGGCCGCGCGCCGGAGCGTCTCCCGGGTCGTGAGCAGAGCGTTGATCGTGGCGAGCCGGCGCTCGACGGACTCGACGTCGCTGTTCTGGAGCGGGTCGGAGGCGCCCTCGACAACGATCTGCGCGGTCGCACGGTAGGTCTTCGGCAGCGTCAGCGAGACGAGGAGCACGGCCGCCGTCAGCGGCAGGACGATGAGGAGGATCAGCAGCTTGCTGCGGCGAAGCGCGTCCAGATACCGGCCCGTCTCCACGGGCTGGTCCGGGGGAAGGGCGGGCGTCGTGTACGCCGGCAACCCGTTCACCTGAGCGGCCATCACCATGTAGATAACGTCATGCCGCCAAAACGAACCCTTGCTTGGCTTGCCGCCGCCGTTCTGGCCGTGTCCGCGGGATGCTCCGAAACGTCGGATACGCCCGTGACGGACCCGGCGGGTGGGAATGCGCCCACCGTCGAGTTCCTCGGGCCCGAGCGCCTCACGAAGCCGGTCGAGCTCGCCGCAGACGCACGAGCCCGTTCAGACAGCCGCGTCGTCGCCGTCAGCTTCTTCCTCGACGGCAAGCCGCTTGGCTCGGACACGACGAGGCCCTACCGGCTTGACGTCGATCCCGCCCTGCTCCCGCAAGGACGCCACCGGCTGCGCGTGGAGGCGGTGGACAACCTCGGCCGCCGGAGGGCGACGCAGGTGCGTGACGTGACCGTCGAGGGAGCGGAGTCCGGCATCGTCGAAGCTGCGCCCGGTTCGTCCTTCGCGCGGGCCAGGGCGGCGCTCGCAAGGGGCAACGTCACCGTGCGCCTCGCTCCGGGCGTCTACCGCGTCAACGAGCTCGAGCTGGGCAGCGGCGCCCGGCTCGTCGGCTCAGGCGCGGAGACGGTGCTCGCTCCCCGGCCCGATGCCCGGTACTGGGCGCTCGTGGTCGCCAGAGGCAAGAACATCCGGATCAGCGATCTCGCGCTGGACGGAGGCGGTCCTCCGGTGGACGAGGACGGCGGGATCGGGATCGCGGTCTTCGACGGCTCGAGCGACGTCCGGATCCAGCGTGTTCGCATGTCCCGCGTGCGCACGGACGGGGTCAACGTCTGGGGCAAGTACTCCAGCGTCTCGGTGCAGGACTCGCAGATCGAGAGCGACGGCCGCGGCGAGGCCGGCGTCGTCGCGCTCGGCTCGGATCGCTCACGCGACACGAGCGTGATCCGCAGCCGGGTGCGCGGGTTCACCTCCTTCGGCGTCATCCTCCAGCAGCAGGAGCACGGGCGGCCGGCCGCCGACCTCCACGGGGTCGTGCTCGACAACGTCGTCTCCGACATCCGCGACCCCTCGCGCGATGCCTGCTGGACGGCGGCGAAGTACCGGACGCCCGGTTGTGGCACGAACGAGGGGGGAATCTGGACGGGCGGCGTCGAGGCCGCGGTGATCGGAAACACGGTTCGCCGCGCCAGATGGGACGGGATCGAGACCGTGGGCTCGTCCACACGCACGACGATCGTCCGGAACGAGATCCACGACACGCGAACCGGCATCTACATCGAGCACTCGACCCACAGGTCGCTCATCGCGCACAACCGGATCGTCGACGCACTGGTCGGGATCAACGTGGAGTGGTGGCACGAGGGCGCCGGGTCCAGCCGGAACACCTTCGCCTTCAACCGCATCGTCCGCTCGAGGGCCGGCATCGTCGTGGACGTCGGCGGTGATCGAAACCGGATCGTCGGCAATGTCTTCGTGGGCGGGCTCAGGCCCTCGATCGTCCTCCAGGGCTCGTCGCACAACGTCGTTCGCAGCAACGTCGGGTGCGGAAGCAAGGGCAGCTCGCTCGTCGAGTTCTCGGAGGCCAGGTACGACAACGGGAATCGAGCCGTGTCGAAGTTCAACAAGCTCGAGGCCAACGTGAACAAGGCTTCCCCATGCTGAGGGGCCGGCAGGTTGGCGAGCCGGATTCGGTCGCCGGCGGCTCGGCGCTGCTCTTCTGGTCGAAGGTGGCCGGGAACGCCGGCTTCTTCGTCGCCGTCCTGATCCTGGCGCGGGCGCTCGGGCCCACCGGCCGCGGGACGATCGCCTTCATCACCGTGACGGCGCTCGTGGCGGCGAAGCTCGCCGGGCTCGGGATCGGGGAGGCGACGACGGTCTTCGTCGCCCGGCGGCCGGAGGAACGCGGAGCGCTGCTGGCCAACGTCGTCGCGTTCCTCCTCGGCAGCGCCGTGCTGATGGCTGCGGTCGTCTGCGGCCTGCTCGTGCTGCTCGGCGAAGACCGGCCCGCAGGCGTCGGGGCGGCGGAGCTCGCGGTGATCGCGGCCGCGACGATGATCTCGGCGCTGAGCGAGGGCGGCTACTGCTTCCTGCTCGGCGCCGGCCGCATCAGGAAGCTCGCCCTCGTCACCGCGACGGCTTCGTGGGTCTATCCGCTCTTGCTCCTGGCGATCTGGAGCACGACCGGCCTCACCGTCCTGCGCGCGGCGATTGCGTGGATGGCGGCGGAGAGCGTCCGGATGCTGGCGTACCTCGGGCAGTCGGCCCGAGGGATCGCGCTGCGCCGGCCGGACCCGGCACTCCTGGTCGAGGCGGTTCGCTTCGGCAGCCGAGCCTGGGTGGGGAGCCTGGCCCGGTTCCTCAACTTCCGCACCGACCAGATCCTCATGGGCTTTCTGGCCTCCGAGGCGGCGCTCGGTGTCTACGCGGTCGCCGTGAACGGCTCGGAGGTGCTCCTCTACCTGCCCGCGGCGATGGCGACCGCGCTCTTGCCCGCTGCCGCCCGCGCCGAGGCGGGGTTGAGGACGGAGCAGGCGCTTGGTGCCTTCCGCTCGGCCGGTCTCGTCACGGCGGCCGCCATCGTCGTCGCGGCTCTCCTCGGCCCTCCGCTGCTGCCTGTGGTCTTCGGCGAAGCGTTCGATGCGTCCGTCACGCCCTTCCTCTGGCTCCTGCCCGGCGCGCTGGGCTTCACGGCGATGGTCGTCTTCACGAACGCCCTGGTCGGGCAGTCGGCGCCGGGCGCGTCCTCCGTCGGCCCGCTGGTCTCCCTCGTCGTGGGAATCGGGCTCGACCTCGTGCTGATCCCGCGGTTCGGCGCGTCCGGAGCCGCGGCCGCTGCAAGCGCGGCGTTCCTCGCCGGCGGCTCCACCGCGTTGCTGATGTTCCGCCGCCGGAGCCCGTTCGCCTGGCGCACGCTCGTGCTCCCTCGGCGCAGCGACCTGGCCGTCTTCGGCGCGCTCGCGCGCCCGCTTCGCGTCGCTAAGTCCTAGCCGAGCCCATCCGGCGGAGGAGGCGTTGGCCGCCCGGCAGCCGCCAGGCGGCGTCCAGGGCGGCGGATGCGAACCGCCCGCGGCGCGACCCCGGCACCACAACCGTCTCCAGGCGGGGGTCTGTGGCGGGGTAGCGGTACTTGTAGTCCTCCTCACCGCCGAGGAAGCGGTACTCGATGGCTCCCTCCTCGAGCGTCCGGCGAATGCTCTCGACCTCGAGGAGGAAGCCGACGGACTCGCGGTCCCACTTCGGGTCCCGGCCGGCCTGGTAGGCGAAGTACGCGCCCTGGAAGAAGAAGCCGTACTCGCAGCCCACCGGCTCTCCGTCGATCTCCAGCAGCAGGAGGCGGAGCCATCCATGCTCGAGCGCGATCGCGGCGAACTCCCGCTGGAACGCCTCGTGCTCGCCGCAGAAGAGGCAGCCGGGATGCTCCCCGAAGCGGGCCACGTGGAGGCGGAACGCAGCGTCGAGGTCGCGCTCCAGCGTTGCGGGCTCGGCGTACCGGTAGCTCACCTCGCCCGCCCGCTCGAGCCGGTTCCGGCCGAAGCGAACGCTCTTGCGGAACTTTGGGCTCTGCCGAGCGAGGAACTCGGGCCACGAGTCGTCCCGGAGGTCGAGAACCGGATAGCCCGTCGTTCGCACGACGCGGCCGCCGAGGGCGCCCGTCCAGTCCCTATCGCCCGCAACCCAGTCGCCGACGAACACGTCGTGAGGCTCGGCTGCGAGCGCGAGACGCAGTGCTCGCGTCGCGGTCGGAGCGTCGTCGTCAGAGCAGATGGGCCCGAGGCGGTCTCCGTGTCCGTGGCCGACGAGCCTCAGCGTTCGCAACGGGCGGTGCGACCAGACGAAGAGCGGGACGAGGGCATGGATGACGTCGTCCTCCCGCATGACCGCGATGCGCAGGAGCCGCCCACCGCCGTAATGGCGCCACCAGAGCTCGCTCCACTCCCAGGTTGCGAAGAGATTCCCGGCGTCGTCTGCGAGCCGGGCCCAGTCCTCGCGGAGTGGCCCGAGCTCCTCGCTGAACTCGACAATCGGGGAGCCGGACTCGCGCCGCGGCGCCTCGGGTGCGGTGATCATCGCCTAGCGCAAGGCGGCGAGCAGCACGACGATCGCGACGATGCCGGCGATCCCGACGATCACGAAGTTCGCTGCCAGAGCCGCAGTCACGAAACTGGTGGACCGGCGCATCCGGGCTCGCCGGCTCGCCGAGGGCTCGGTCATCAAGCTGTCGGCGCCCGGTGCCTGGTTGAGCGTCGTTCTGGAAGCGCGCGGGGTTCCCGGCTCGTCGGAACGCCCCCTCCAGGCGACGGCTGCCGCGAGGACGTCCGTGATGAACTGGTTCAGGCTCACGCCCTCGCGCTCGGAGGCGCGAGTCAGGTCTGCGTGGAGTGTGCGGGGCATCCGCAGCAGCAGCCGTCCGCTGTGGCTCGTCGCCGACTTCGGCTCCGGGATCTCGCGATCCTCCTCGAGCGCGACGGCGATCCACTTCGAGATCGCGTCCTCGATGCCGTCGAGCGCCTCGTCGGACGTCTTGCCATGGCTCGTGCAGCCCGGAAGCTCCTCCACAGTGGCCGTCCAGGGCCTGCCCTTGTCCTCCCCGTCCCGCACGAGCATGAGGTGGTAGGGAAGGCTCGTGTAGTCCTCCACGCTGGAGCGCGCGCGTTTCTCCACGCTGCTCACGCGCTCATCCTCCCCCGCGACCGGCTGTGGAACAACCTCACTCACCATCGATTGTAGGCCGTCCGCGGGGCGGTACAAAGGTTGCGTCACAGGTCGGTCTGTCCGAGCTCCGCCCGGAGCTTCGCGAGCGCACGCCGAGTCAGTCGCGAGACGTGGATCTGGGAGATGCCCACGCGGCGGGCGATTTGCGCCTGGCTGAGCCCCTCGAAGTAGGCGAGGCGAAGCAGCAAGCGCTCACGTGTGTCGAGCACGTGGAAGCCGCTGGCCAGGGCGATCCGGTCCTCGCCGAGCTCGTACCCGCGCTCGACTGCGCTGTCTCGGTCGAACTCGCCGTTCTGGCCGTCCACGATCTCGGCAACGCGGGCTCGTAGCGTCGGGTCGAGCTCCTGGAGCCGACGCGGGATCCGGATCGGCCAAGCTCGATCTCGGAGGTGCCGTTTGATCTCGCCGTCGATCGTGGGGATCGCATAGGTCGCCAGATCGACGCCGCGCTCGAGCTGGAACCTGTCGATCGCCTTGATCAGGCCGATCGAGCCGACCTGAACGAGGTCTTCGAACTGCTCGCCGTGGCCGACATGGCGCCGTGCCAGCCGGCGAACCAGCGGGAGATACTGCTGGATCAGCCGCGCTCGGGCGCCGAGATCTCCGTGACGGTGGTACTCGCGGAGCAGCCCGCGAACGGCCGCACGGCGTGAGTCCGAGGTTCTCGGCCGTCGAACTGCAGATCGCCCGAAGTGCGGCGCACCGGGCGCTCTGCTCGCTGTTTCCACGGCGACTGTGACCGACATCCTCTCCCCCTTGCCGACGACGTTCTCTTCGGCGCTCGACAATAACGGCCGGATTCGAGAAATTCAACATGCAACTAAAGACTTAACATTATTCTCTGTGGGTAGCTTGGAATTGTCTGCGAAACCGAACTTGCGACGCTTGTGATCCTGCGCACCATTAGATGAGGCCTTTCGGAGAGCGCCGACGGCGCTCGAGCCGGGCAAAATCGAGTTTTGGCTCTAAAAGAGCCCTGGAGGGGCAGTATCACGAATGACGGAATACCAGTATCACGGCGGGTTCGTCCGGCAGTATCACGCCGGAAGTTGGCTTGGAATCGAGCCAGAATCGGTGCTGGAAATACCTCGTATCTAGAGCCAGATCACCTTCTGGAAGTCGGGCTAGATCTCAGAGGAACTACCGATCTGGCAGTATCATCGCCCCGAACGTCGGGCGATACCATTGACTTGCCGCGCCGGATGGGTTAGGACACAAGCCGGCAGGAAGACAGGGGGACAGCGCATGAGGGGCTCAGCTCGATCGTTGCTGCGGCAGGCATCGGTACTGATGGTCCTGTGCTGCGCGTGTGCTGTCGGCGCCAGTGAGGCGCTGGCGCAGGACCCGGCGCCCGAGCCGGCTCCACCGAACTCGTCAGGGCCGAAGCCCGAGGCTCCGCCCGGCGCGAGCCGTCAGCCCCAGGCGCCTGCAACGAGAGCCACGCCGAATCCGCCTCCACCGCCGGCCGCGGCTCCACCGCCTCCTCCGCCAACGAATCCTCCGCCCGCGGCCGTCACGCCCCCTCCGCCGCCGGCAGTGACTCGGGTTTACCAGCCGCCGGCCACCCAGACACGCCGCGGGACGCAGACTGAGAGGCGCGAGCCCGCTCGGCCCAAGTCAAAGGACAAGGCCAAGCCCAAGCCCAAGAACGACCGGGTGAAGGTGGCCGCCGCGGCTACCCCCACGCTCACGCGCGACCAGGCGACCTCACCGGACACGTTGCTCCTGGTCGGTGGGCTCGCACTGTTCTTCCTCGTCCTCGCCGACATCGTCTTCCTGACCCTGTCGACGAGGGTCCTGCGGGCTCGCTAGCGGACGACGAACGAGCTCGAGCCGAGCTGGGGGCCGAATTTCTGCTGCGCGGGCCGGCCGCGTCCCGGCCAGACGTACCAGCGGTACCGCCCTGGGGTCAGGCGGAAGCGACGGCCGTTGTAGGTCCAGCTGCGGCGAAGCTGGAACGAGGTGCCGCGCGGCCAGGCACTCAGGATCCGTCCGCTCCGCCAGAGCTGGACGTGGTAGTAGGTCGCCCTCGGAGCTGCTTTCCACGCGAGCCGCGGCGGAGCCTTGACGACCGCGCCGGAGGCGGGTGAGACGAGTGGGCCGCTCGGCGTCGCGGCCACGGCCGCGGTCGCCGAGTTCGCGGCCTCGTCGTAGCTCGCGAGCGTGTAGCGGTAGCGGACGCCGTTCGTGAGCCCTGTGTCCGTGAAGGTGGTCGCTGTCCCGCTGTAGACCCGCTTCGTGCCACGGCGGATCTCGACGAGCGTCGTGTCCGGTGACGTCGTCCAGGTCAGCACCGCGCGGCCGTTGCCGGGCTTCACTCGGAGCTCGCCAAGGGTCGGCGCGGTCGAGTCGAAGCGAAGCGGGAACGGCAGCGATCCGCTCGTGTTCCCGGCGCGGTCCTGACACGTGCCGGAGACGCTCGCTGCCGCAGCGTCCGGGCCGGCGTACGACGCCTTCGTGCAGCTCCCGATACCTGAGGTGGCATCGCTGCCGTGGAAGCCGACGACGAGCTCGCGGTTGTACCAGCCGTTGGCGTCCGACGGACGGGAGGGCTCGGCGCCTGAGACGACCGGCGCGGTCGCGTCGTAGCTGACCGAGAGCGAGGCGAGGCCGACGTTTCCGGCCTTGTCGAGACAGATCCCGCCAATGACCGCCTCGCCGGAGTCCGGCCCCGTGTAGCTCTCGGGCGTGGAGCAGGATTCGGTGCCGGAGACTTCGTCGGTTCCGGAGAAGCGGACCGTGAGCTCTTGGTTGAACCAGCCGTTCGAGTCAGGCGTGCGGTCCGCGGTCGCGGTCGTCTCCGGTCCGGTCGCGTCGTACTTGAGCGCGAACGACCTCGTCCCGCTATTGCCGGCCTTGTCGAAACAGGTGCCCGCAAACGACGCCGTCGAGCTATCCGGGCCCCGCGTAGCTCTGTGGTGGGCAGGACGAGATGCCGGACATCTCGTCGGTGCCCTGCACCGCGAACGCGACCGGGCGGTTGTACCAGCCCGCCCGGTCCTCCGGCCGCGTCGGGACCGGAGTCCCGACCGTCGGAGCCGTCGCGTCGTACTTGAACCCGAAGGTCGCAGCGGCGCTCGGGTTGCCCGCCCGGTCGAGGCACATCACCGCTGAGCGACGGCGGTCGCGCTGTCGGGCGCGGAGTACGTGCTTGGCGCGGATCGCAGGAAACGATGCCGGAGGTCTCGTCGGTGCCGCTGAAGCCGACCGAGAGCGAGCGCGTTGTACCAGCCGTTCGCGTTCGGCTGCCTGCGACGGCGTCGCGGTCGCCTGCGGCGCTGTCGCGTCGTACTTGAGGGCGAACGAGGCGAGCGCTGCCGTTCCCGGCCTTGTCCAGGCAGGTGCCGCTGACCAGGGCGGAGACGGCGTCCGGCCCGGCGTAGGTCTTCTCGGCCGGGCAGGCCTCGAGCCCGGAGAGCGGGTCGGTCGCCGCGAAGCTGACGGTCGACCGAGGCGTTGTACCAGCCGTTGGCGTTCGGCTGGCCGCGAGGGCGTGGCCGTGGTCGAGCGGCGCGGTCGCGTCGTATTTGAAGCGTGAGCGAGCCGGCGCGCGCTGTTTCCCGCCGGTCGCGGCAGGTGCCGCTGACGACGCCGTCGGCCGTTGTCGGGCCCGCAGTAGCGTCTTGGCCGCGTCGCAGGCTCGGAGCCCGGAGATCGCGTCCGTCGCCGGTGAAGCTGACCGTCAGAGCGGCGCGTTGTACCAGCCGTTCGCGTTCGGCTGGCGCGACGGCGCCGCGGTCGCCTGACCGGCGCCGTCGCGTCGTACTTGAGCTGAACGACGCGCGTCGCCGTTGTTGCCGGCCTTGTCCCGTGCAGGCGCCGCTGACAGCGGCCGCGGCCGTGTCCGGGCCGGCGTAGCTCTTCGAGCGTCGCAGGACTCGAATGCCCGATAGCGCGTCGGTGCGCGGCGAAGCTGACGTCGAGCGGGCGCTCGGTACCAGCCGTTCGCGTTCGGCTGGCCGCGACGCCGTCGCGGTCGCGACCGGAGCCGTGGCGTCGTATTTGAGCGTCAGCGATGCCGCGCCGTTGTTTCCCGCCTTGTCCGTGCAGGTGCCGCTGACGACTGCCGCCCCGTTGTCCGGGTCCGCCGTAGCTCTTGGCTGCTTCGCAGGTCGGGGGCCCCGAGAGCGCGTCGGTCGCGGCGAAGCTGACGTCGAGCGGGGCTCGGTACCAGCCGTTGGCGTTCGGCTGGCCGCGACGCCGTTGCGGTCGCGACCGGAGCCGTGGTGTCGTATTTGAGCGTGAGCGATGCCGCGCCGTTGTTTCCCGCCTTGTCCGTGCAGGTGCCGCTGACGACTGCCGCCCCGTTGTCCGGTCCGCCGTAGCTCTTGGCTGCTTCGCAGCTCGGGGGCCCCGAGAGCGCGTCGGTCGCGGCGAAGCTGACGTCGAGCGGGGCCCGGTACCAGCCGTTGGCGTTCGGCTGCCGCGACGGCCGTTGCGGACGCGACCGGAGCCGTGGCGTCGTATTTGAGCGTGAGCGATGCCGCGCCGTTGTTTCCCGCCTTGTCCGTGCAGGTGCCGCTGACGACTGCCGCCCCGTTGTCGGGTCCGCCGTAGCTCTTGGCTGCTTCGCAGCGTCGGGGGCCCCGAGAGCGCGTCGGTCGCGGCGAAGCTGACGTCGAGCGGGGCGCGGTACCAGCCGTTGGCGTTCGGCTGCCGCGACGGCCGTCGCGGTCGCGACCGGAGCCGTGGCGTCGTACTTGAGCGTGAGCGATGCCGCGCCGTTGTTTCCCGCCTTGTCCGTGCAGGTGCCGCTGACGACTGCCGCCCCGTTGTCGGGTCCGCCGTAGCTCTTGGCTGCTTCGCAGGCTCGAGGGCCCCGAGAGCGCGTCGGTCGCGGCGAAGCTGACGTCGAGCGGGGCTCGGTACCAGCCGTTCGCGTTCGGCTGCCGCGACGCCGTTGCGGTCGCGACCGGAGCCGTGGCGTCGTACTTGAGCGTGAGCGATGCCGCGCCGTTGTTTCCCGCCTTGTCCGTGCAGGTGCCGCTGACGACTGCCGCCCCGTTGTCCGGGTCCGCCGTAGCTCTTGGCTGCTTCGCAGCTCGGGGGCCCCGAGAGCGCGTCGCGTCGCGGCGAAGCTGACGTCGAGGGGGCTCGGTACCAGCCGTTGGCGTTCGGCTGGCCGGGACGGCGCCGCCGTACGCGACGGGCGCGGTGGAGTCGTACTTGAAGCCGTAGCTCGCCGCGGCGCTCTCGTTTCCGGCGAGGTCGCGACAGGTGCCGCTGAGCGAGGCGGTTGCCGTGTCGGGCGTCGAGTACGTCTTCGCCGCGTCGCACGAGCCGATGCCCGAGATGGCGTCCGTGCCCGTGAAGGCTGACCGTCAGCGCGGCGTTGAACCAGCCGTTCGCGTTCGGCTGGCGGCGAGGGCGCGGCGGTCGCCTGCGGCGCCGTCGCGTCGTACTTCAGCCCGAAGGACGCGTTGCGGACGTTGCCGGCCTGGTCGGTACAGCTCCCGGAAACCGACGCCGTGGCGCTGTCCGGGCCCGAGTAGTCTGGCGGCTGGACGCACGAGCGCCAGGCCGGACATGGGATCCGTCCCCGTGAAGCCGACCGAGAGCGGCGCGTTGTACCAGCCGGCCGCGTTGGCGGCGCGCGCCGGAGTCGCGGTCACCTGCGGCGCCGTGGCGTCGTACTTGACGACGACGGAGCGGATGGAGCCTTGTTGCCGGCGAGATCGCGGCATTCCCCGCTGATCGTGGCCGTGGCCGAATCGGGCCCTCCGTACGACTCGGTCGGGTCACATGACTCGAGCCCCGAGATCGCGTCGCTTCCCGAATAGGTGACCGTCAGCGGCTTGTTGTGCCAGCCGTTGTGGTCGGGAGGCGGATGCCGTCGCGGTCGCCTGCGGAGGCGTCTCGTCGTACTTCGTCGTGTAGAGTGCGGACGGGCTCTCGTTGCCGGCCTGGTCGACGCAGGTTCCGGTCAGCGCGACGGACGGATCGTCAGGCCCGGAGTAGGTCGTCTGCGTGCAGGTGGCGACGCCGGAGGTTCCGTCCATGCCCTGGAAGGTGACGGTGACCGCGTGGTTGTGCCAGCCGTTCGTGGTCCGGCGGGCGGGCGGCAGGGCTCAACTGCGGCGCCGTCTCGTCGTACTTCAGCGGCAGGTTCGCCGGCGCGGTGTTCCCGGCCTGGTCGCGGCAGATGCCGCTGACGATGCCGGCGGCCGTGTCGGGGCCTTCATACGGCGCATCGGGCGAGCACGAGGCGAGCCCCGACGTCGAGTCGCTGCCGTCGAAGTCGACCGAGAGCTCGTGGTTGTACCAGCCGTTCGACGTCGGCGGGTCGGGACGGAGTCGCGGTCGTGGCCGGCGCCGTCTTGTCGACCTTGAACGTCTTGGCAACGGTCGTCTCACCGCCGTCGCTCTCCGCCGTGCAGGCCAGTCGCGTGGCCTGTCGTATCGCGTGTTCAGGGTTCGGGTGTCGCAGCCGGAAGTCGAGAGGATGATCGATTCCGGGTCCACCACGGACCAGTTGACCGTGGTGTTGCTCTTGTACCACCCTGCGTCGCCGAGGGTGCCGGTGATCGTCATGGTGACGACCGGTGGCGTCGGGATCCCCAGGGACGTCCGGGACGCCGGCCGCCCCCGGCGTCAGCAGCAGCGCGCCGAGCGCGAGAACGAGAACGGCGGCGTGCCCGCGCACGCGTCCCCTACTTCGTCACGACGAACGAGCTGCTTCCGAGCGGGCGCTTCGCGTACCGGGCGGCGGAGATCCGCCCGTATCCGGGCCAGACGTACCAGCGGTAAACGCCAGGCTTCAGTCGATAGCGCCGTCCCTTGTACAGCCACGTTCGCCGCAGTCGGAAGCTCGTACGCGTGGGCCAGGCGCTCAGCACCCTGCGCCCAGCGCGAATGAGTTGGACGTTGTAGTAGGACGCACCCTTGACAGGTGCCCAGACGAGGCTCGGAGGGGACTTCATGCTGATCCTCAGTCCCGGAGTCGGGCTCAGCAGTGCACCGGTGGCGACGAGGCTGAGTCTTCTGCTCGGCGCGGTTCGCCGCCTCGTCGACGCCGATCACCCGGTACTCGTACTTGCGGCCGACGACGAGGCCGGTGTCCTTGACGCCGTTCGCCGTCCCGCGGTAGATCCCGGACTCGCCCTGTCCGTTCCGGCCGGGTGTCCTGAAGACCTCGACCAGCTGGGTATCGCTCGACTTCCGCCAGGAGATCTGCGCGCTGCGGTTGCCGTGTACGGCTGTCACCGCGAACACGCTCGGCGGGGTGGCGTCGTACTTGAACGCGAACGAGGCGGGCGTCTGGTTGCCGGCGTTGTCCGTGCATGACCCGGCGATGAGGCAGCTGCGCTGTCCGGGCCTGCGTAGCGCGCCTGACGTGCAGTTCGCAATCCTGGAGGTCGCGTCCGTCCCGGTGAACACGACCGTCAGCGGACGGTTGTACCAGCCGTTTGCGTCAGGCTGCGCGTTCGAGCAGCTGTGGTGACCGCCGGAGCGGTCTTGTCGAGCTTGATCGTGATGCTCTTGCTGACTTCGTCCTCGATCGGTTCGCCAGGCGGCGTGTCATTCACGGCTTCGCAGGTGACCTTCGTCCCGGCCGTGTCGTGCGTCTGAGGGTCACCGTGTCGCATCCTTCGGGTATCGGTCGCACCGGTGACATCCCAGTTGACCGTCACGTTCCCGCGATACCAGCCGTTCGCACCCGCAGTCCCCGCGATCGTCACGGTGACGTCTGGGGTCGCCTGGAAGCCCAGAAGCGCCCGGAGCGAGAAGCAGCATCCCGACCAGAGCGCACAGAAAGACAAACCGGCGAAAAGCGCGCCGGTCTCTACGCCGCAGCAACCTGGGGTACATGACCATTGCTCTCCCCTTGTTGCTCTCTTCGCCCTGCACCCCGGAAGCTACTCCAGAACCCCTGAAATTTCAATCAGGAAACCGAAACAGAAGGAGTGGGAGGGGCGGCTCGCGCCGCCCCTCCCGAGCGCTTCGCTACTGGTCGGCCCAGAGGGCGGCCGAGGCCAGCATCGGCCACTCGCGCTCCGGATCGGCGCGGTAGGCCGGGTTCATCGAGAACGAGACGATCCGCGCGGTTCCTGCGGTGTTCGTCCCGTGGCGCGACGAGCGGTGCGCCCGCCGGCGGCGTCGGAGCCTCGTTGACCTTCCAGAGGCCGGACAGGAAGAAGTCGCCGAGGGCGAGCTGCCCGTCGATCGGACCAGCCGGCCGGCACCGACGTGAACCACGCCGGCGGGTCGACGATCGCCCGTGTCCCGCCCCGGGTACGAGCCGGTGATCTGGCCGGTCCCGCTGGCGTTGTTCTGCCAGTCGATGATTCCGCTCCAGCCGCGGACCTGCTTGAACGCGAGCGTGAGCCCGGTGACTTGCCCGCCGGTCGTCAGGAACGTCGCACCACCGGTCGGGTTGCCCGACGCTGGGGTGCCGATGTACCCGCCGCCACGTGCGAAGAAGCTCGCCAACCGGGTGCGAACCGTTGTGTTCGCCGGCGTGTCGGCCGGGTACGTCCCCTGGTTGAAGATGACGTCGTAGTTCAGGAGCGGATCGGTCGCGGCCGTGTTGATCGTGGCCGTGGAGACCGCGTCCGCCGTGAACCCGAGGTTCTTGAGCACCCAGAGCTCCTGCGTCGGGCCGCCCGCCAGGACGGCGATGCGAGGTGACCGGTCGATCGGCTCGCGCGCAGGCAACGTGCCTCGGACGCCGGTGAAGTCGACGCCCGTCTCCTCGGCGATGTCCTCCAGCTCACCCCGCGCGCTCGCCGGGAAGAGAACCGTCCCGGCCGGGAGCTGGTCGCCGAAGACGTTCGTGAACGGGGCGGTCGCCAGTTCGGCGGTCAGGCCGGCGGCGAGCGCCGCACTCAGGGTGCGAACCGCGGTCGCCGAGTCGAGCTCGAGGGCGAACCGCAACGCATTCCGCGATCCGTCGACCTCTCCGTCCGGAATCCGGATCCGCCCCGTCCGCTTGGTCTTGGGCTTGAACTTCTCCCCGTCGGGGATCGCGACGACGTCCGCACCCCAGAGCTCACCGTGGCTCCACGCGCCGGGAGGCGCGTAGAGAACGCCGATCCGGTCTGAGATGTCGACGCCCGGACCGAGAGCGGTGTCGGCCAGGCCGCGAAGCGGCTGATCCAGGAAGACGACGTACGAGCCCTTCCCGAACTCCCTCGAGCCCGACTTGTAGGTCTTCTCGATGCGATCGACGCGGATGCCGTTCTCGAGCAGCCAGCCCGCGAGTCGGCGTGCTTCCACGTCGCTCCGCTGGCCTTCTCCGATCGGGATCACGTACGCCTTGCCGTACTCATTCATCCAGTAGTTCTCGGGGTTCCGGAACTGCCGCGTCACGTCGGTCGGGTGCTGCGGGAAGCTCGAGAGCGGCGGCCGCGGCGCGTCATCCACGCCACGCTGGTAGATCTCGAGCTGGTCCTCCATCAGCTCGACCCGGTTGTCCGTGTCGAAGAGGAGCGTCGACCAGACGGTGATGTACTGGTGCCTCCGTGCTCCCAACCGGCCGACCTTCTCGTACGTGGTCGTCCCGGGCCCGCAGGCGGTGGGCGGGCCCACCGGGATGGGCTGCGGCGGAGTCCCCGTGGTCGGGACCTGGTTGCACATCTCGACGGTCGAGCCGTTCAGGCCCACGAGCTGCGAGTACATCGGGGTGTAGAACGGGCCCCAGTCGTCCCAGCTCTCGGCCCACCGAGGGCCGTAGTTCGTCGTTCCGTCCGCGCAGACGAGCGGCGTGCCCGACGCGATGCTCCCGTCGGCGCACCAGTCGTTGATCGGGCGCGTGACGCCGTAGCCCTCCGCGTTCATCGCCGCCTCGTTGGCGTCGATTCGGCTCTGGTTCCACTTGAGCCACAGGTCGTACTCGATTCCGGGGTTGTGCGGCTTCGTCGTCGCCTCGATCAGCGTGGGCGTCACGTAGCCGTGGAGGTCGAGCAGCTCCGGGGACAGCCACTTCTGGATCAGCTCGACCGTGCTCTGCGACTTCCGGCTGCGACTGCGTGAGGAAGTCGCGGTTGAGGTCGAAGCCGTTCCCGTTCGCCCGGGTGCCCGCGATGCGCCCGTCCGGGTTCTGGATCGGGTTGAAGACGAGGATCGCCTGGTCGAGGATCTGGTCGACCTCGGGATCCGTCCCGTACGGCGTGAGGGCCAGCCGCTCGATCACCTGCATCGCGGCGTCGACGCCCTCGTATTCGTTTCCGTGGATACCGCCCTGGATGAAGAGCGGCACCTTCACGTCGTCCCCGACTCGGTCGAGCATCTCCTGCGCGCGCTCAGGATCCTCGAGCGCGTAGCGGCGGACCTTCTGCCAGTTGGCGTAGCCGCGTCGCTGCGACTTCGTCTCGAGCTCGTTGATGACGACGTGGAACTTGTCGCGGCCGAGGGCGGACTTCCCGAAACGCTCGACGGTCATGCGGCCGCCGCTGGCTGCCGCGATGTTGTCGAGCGTGCACCCGATCGCGTAGTAGGGGATGTGCGGGAAGCTTCCGTTCGGTTGTGCCGGAAACGGCTGGCTCCCGTCCGGAAGATTGCCGGCTGCATCTGTCTCGGGCGTGCCGCACCATGGCGGCGCGATTGCGGCTCCGGCGGTGCCCGCGCCGACGAGAGGCACGGCGAGCAGGGCAGCCGAAAGCCAGAGCAAGCTGATCAGGCGTCGGGAAGACAAAGCGACAACACCTCCTGGGGCACGGCACCCTCCCTGGCCACCGACGCCCATCGATATCGCGGCATCTATAGGACGGATGGGTCCCCCGCGTCAAATGGAGTCGTCCGGGATCACTCCTCCAGGTCGGCGATCGCCTCGCGCAGTGCGTCTCGCTCCGCGGCGAGGCTCCGGAACGCGCGCGCGAAGATCTTCTCCCCCTGCGCGCTGAGCCGCAGGTGGACGACCCTTGCGTCGGCGGAGGATGGCGTCCGGTCGAGGAGGCCCGCCTGCTGGGCCCGCGACACGAGCTCCGTGACGCTGCTCTGGGCGAGCTGCAGGCGGTCGGCGAGCGCGGTGACCGTCGTCTGCTCGGTCAGGTCGGGCGCGCCCTTGATCTGGAGGAGGAGCTGGTACCAGCCCGGCGTGATCCCGCACTCGCGCACGACGACCTCGGTCTGGCGCTGAAACCGTCGCAGTGCGACGCGGAACTCGGCGACGCGCGCCGCCTCTTCGGCGGTCGGAGACGATGCGCTTGCCTGCTCGGTCGGCACGGGCCGCCGATCGTAAAGCGGTTGCGGCGAGTATGTGCCGGTGGCCAGGTTCATCGACGCCATCGAGTCGTTCTTCGACCAGCTCACGTCGATCGAGCCGCTGTGGCTCGCACTTGCGATCGCCTGTCATCTCGGCCGGATCGGGTCGCGATCCCGTGCGTGGCGGAACATCGTCGCCGCCGCCTACCCGGAGGCGACCGTCCGCTGGCGGGACATCCTCAGCGCGTACGCGGCCGGGATCGGAGCGAACGCCCTGCTCCCTGGGCGGGGCGGCGATCTGCTCCGGCTCTACATCGCGCGGCACCGGATCGAGGGGTCGTCGTACCCGACGCTCGCCTCGACCCTGCTCGCCGAGACGATCTTCGATTCGGCGGTCGGGATCCTCCTGCTCGCCTGGGCGCTGTCGGCCGGTGTGCTCCCCGGGACGGGAGTGCTCCCGGACCTGGCGGGCATCGACTGGTTCTGGGTCTTCCACAACCCTCGTGGTGCAGCCGGGGTCCTCTTCCTGGCGCTGGTCGTCGCGACGATCCTCGCGATCACCGGCGTCGGCAAGGTCACGGACTTCTGGGGGCGGGTGCGGCAGGGGCTCGCGATCCTCCGCGAGCCGCGCCGCTACCTGCGGGAGGTGGCGGCGTGGCAAGCGCTCGACTGGGCCTTTCGCCTGACGGCGATCTACTTCTTCCTGCGCGCGTTCGGGATGCCGTCGGACCTGCACAGCGTCTTCGTCGTCCAGGTCGCGCAGACGCTGTCGACGCTGCTTCCGCTCACGCCGGCAGGCATCGGAACCGAGCAAGCGCTGCTCGTCTACATGTTCTCCGGGACGGCTCCGGCGTCCGACGTGCTGAGCTTCAGCGTCGGCGTGAAGATCATCGTGATCACCGTGAACCTGACGCTCGGCACGATCGCGACGCTCGCGATCCTGCGGAAGTTCCCGTGGCACGTCGACGTGGACGAGGAGGCGGCGGAGCGGGCCTAGCCGAGCCCAAGTAACAGTCTGTTACTAACGCTCTCGGGGCGGCCCGGGGATCAGCTGGTCGCGTAGCCATCGGTACGCTTGACGGGCCAGGCCGAAATCACTAGCTTGAACGTCGGCTAGTAATCACTAACTTCCACATTTGGAGGGCTGGGTTGGAGGCTTCGCAGGACGGAGCACGTGACGGCGCGGTCGTCACCGCACACGAGATCCAACGCCGCTACGGCGAGGGCGACGCGGCCGTGGACGCGCTCCGCGGCGTCTCGCTCGATGTCGAGCAGGGCAAGCTGACCGCGGTCATGGGGCCGTCGGGCTCCGGCAAGTCGACGCTGATGCACATCCTGGCGGCGCTCGACCGGCCGACCAGCGGCTACGTCACGATCGCCGGCACCCGGCTGGGACAGCTGAGCGACAAGGACATCACGAAGATCCGCCGCGAGCACATCGGGTTCATCTTCCAGTTCTTCAACCTGCTTCCGATGCTGACCGCCGAGGAGAACATCCTTCTTCCGCTCTCGCTCGCCGGCAAGAAGCCGGACAAGCCGTTCTTCCAGGATCTCGTCAAGCGGGTCGGTCTCTCCGACCGGCTCACGCACCGGCCCTCCGAGCTCTCCGGCGGTCAGACGCAGCGGGTCGCGATCGCGCGGGCCCTCGTCTCGAGGCCGACAGTGGTCTTCGCCGACGAGCCGACCGGAAACCTCGACTCGAAGACCGGCGGCCAGATCCTCGACCTCCTGCACGAGTCGGTCGAGAACTACGGCCAGACGATGGTGATGGTGACGCACGAGGCACGGGCTGCCGCCTCGGCCGACCGGATCCTCTTCCTTGCCGACGGCGAGATCGTCAAGGATCTCGGCGGAGCGGGCGAGGAGGAGATCCTCGACACCATCCGCGAAGTCACCCTGACGTGATCCGGGTCGCGCTCAGAGGGCTCGCGGGGCGGAAGTTCCGGGCCTCGCTGACGGCGCTCGCCGTGGTGCTCGGCGTCGCCATGGTCAGCGGCACCTTCGTCCTCACGGACACGATCGACAAGGCGTTCGACGCGATCTTCAGCGAGTCGTACGCGAACACGGACGCGGCGATCAGCGGGAAGGCGCCGGACATCTCCTTCGAGGGAAGCACTGCAGAGGCGCCGTCGGTGCCGGCGAGCCTGCTCGACGACGTCCGCGAGCTCGACAGCGTCGAGGCGGCCACCGGCAGCGTCGCGGACGAGACGGCGACCAAGATCCTCAAGCCCGACGGCAAGGCGATCAATACCCAGGGAGCGCCCTCGTTCGGGTTCGGCATCGACCCCGAGGAGTCGCAGTTCAACCCGCTCAGGCTGGTCGAAGGGACCTGGCCGAGCGCGGCGGACGAGGTCGTGATCGATGCGGGGACCGCGGACGAGCAGGGCTACGGACTGGGCGATTCGGTCAAGATCGCGACGCTGAAGCCGGTGCAGGACTTCCGGATCTCCGGGATTGCCCAGTACGGAAGCGTCAGCTCGCTCGGCACGGCCACGTTCGCCGTCTTCACGATCCCGACCGCCCAGCAGCTCCTGGATCGTGAGGGTTCATTCGATGCGATCTCGGTGGCGGCCGCCGACGGCGTCACGCCCGAGCAGCTCGTCGAAGACATCAAGCCGATCCTTCCGACGACCGCGCAGGTGCGCACCGGTGTCGAGGAGGCCGAGGAAGCGGCGAGCGAGGTTTCCGAGTTCACGAGCTTCATCCGCTACTTCCTGCTCGCCTTCGGCGCAGTCGCCCTCTTCGTGGGCGCCTTCGTCATCTTCAACACGATGTCGATCACGGTCGCGCAGCGGACGCGCGAGCTGGCGACGCTCCGCACGATCGGAGCGTCCCGGAAGCAGATTCGCCGGGCCGTCCTCCTCGAGGCACTGGTCATCGGCCTGATCGCGTCGATCGTCGGCTTCTTCCTCGGCGTTGGCCTTGCCTACGGGCTGGACGCGCTTTTCGGCGCCCTCGACCTCGACCTGCCGACCGCCGACATGGTGATCGCGCCGCGCACCGTGATCCTTGCGTTCGTGATCGGGATCGTCGTGACGGTGCTCGCCGCGTTCGTCCCTTCCCTCCGTGCGACGCGCGTTTCACCGATCCTCGCCGTGCGCGAGGGGGCGGAGCTTCCGCGGGGTCGCTTTGCGCGGTTCACTCCCTACGTCGCGCTGCTCGTGCTCGTCGTCGCGCTCCTGCTGCTCGCCCGCGGCGCGTTCACCGACGAGCTGGGCATCGGCTCGCGCCTGCTCTCGATCGCCTTCGGCGTCCTCCTCCTCTTCGTCGGCGTGGCGATGATCTCGTCGAAGCTCGTCCGGCCGATCGCCGCCGTCGTCGGCGTTCCGGGGGAGAAGCTGGCCGGTGTCTCGGGGTTCCTGGCGCGGCGCAACACATTGCGCAACCCGGGTCGCACCGCAGCGACCGCGGCGGCGCTGATGATCGGCCTGGCGCTCGTCACCTTCGTGGCGGTGCTCTCGAACAGCATGAAGGCGTCGAACCGCGGCGCGATCGAGGAGCAGATCGCCGCCGACTTCGTCGTCACCTCGCAGGACGGTTTCACGCCGTTCGTCGCCGGCGCCGGGGAGGCTGCCGCGGAGGCTCCCGGTGTCGAGCTGGCGACGAGTGTCCGCGCCGAGGTCGGAAAGGTCGCGGGCATCGACAAGTACGTCACCGGCATCGAGCCGGACAAGATCGCCGCGGTCTACAACTTCGACTGGGCCGACGGCTCCGACGCCGTGCTCGACGACCTCGGCCGGACGGGCGCGATCGTCGACGCCGACTTCGCCGAGGACCACAACCTCCAGGTCGGCGACCGGTTCGACTTCCTCTCGGGGTCGGGCCGCGACTCGACGCTCGAGGTCAAGGCGACCTACGACCCGCCGCCCTTCTACCAGCTGCTCGGCTCCGTGAGCATCTCCAAGGAGAAGTTCGACGAGCTCCACGACCGACCGCGCAACCAGTTCACGTTCATCAACGCGGAGGGCGGCCCGACTCCAGCCGCTCAGGCCCCGATCGACGAGGCGCTCGCCACCTTCCCGGACGCGAAGGCGCAGACGCGCGAGGCGTGGATCACTGAGCAGGACGAGGAGTTCAACCAGTTCCTGACGATGCTCTACGTGCTGCTCGCGTTGTCGGTGATCATCAGCATCTTCGGCATGATCAACACGCTTGCGCTCGCCGTGTTCGAGCGGACGCGGGAGCTCGGAATGCTGCGCGCGGTCGGGATGACGCGCTGGCAGGCACGCACGATGATCGGCTCGGAGAGCGTGATCACGGCGCTGATCGGCGCCGCGATCGGGCTGCCGCTCGGGATGTTCCTCGCCGCGCTCGTGATCAAGGCGCTCGAGCAGTACGACGTGCGGTACGAGGTGCCGCTGACCTCGCTGATCGTCTTCGCGATCCTCGCCGTCATCGTCGGCGTGGTCGCCGCGATCCTCCCGGCGCGCCGCGCCGCGCGGCTGAACGTGCTCGAAGCGCTGCAGTACGAATAGCGCGGTCGCGCAACGGCCGCCGTTGCGCGACTGTTCCTTCCGGCCGTGTCCTGGTGCCTGGCACCAAGACGCGGCCGCAGGGGGCAGTGCCGATGGCTCGGCGGCGCATGGTTGCCTCGAGGACACGGCCGCGCCGGGCGCGTCGAGGTGCCAGGCACGAAGACATGTCCGTTAGCCTCGAGCCCATGGTCTGGGCGATCTCCGGCGGGGCGGGATTTCTCGGGCTGCACCTGGCCAGGCGGCTCCTCGCCGACGGCCACGAGGTGCGCTCGCTCGACCTCGTCGGGCTCGACGACCCGCAGCTCGAGGGCCAGGTTCGCGAGCTCCGGGGGGACATCCGGGACGAGACGGCCGCGCGCGAGCTCGTCGACGGGGCGCGCATCCTTGTCCACGCCGCGGCCGCGCTCCCGATCCGCGGCTCGCGCGCCGAGATCGAGTCCGTCAACGTCGACGGGACGCTGACGCTCCTGTCCGCCGCCGCCCAGGCGGGCGTGCGCCGCGTCGTCTTCGTCTCGTCCACGGCCGTCTACGGCGTGCCGGACAAGCACCCGATCGAGGAGGACGACCCGCTCGAGGGCGTCGGTCACTACGGCGAGTCGAAGATCGCCGCCGAGGATGCGGTCCGCGCGTTCATGCGCCGCGGGCTCGACTGCGTGATCCTTCGGCCGAAAACGTTCATCGGGCCCGAGCGGCTCGGCGTCTTCGAGATCCTCTTCGACTGGGTCCGCGACGGACGCCGGATCTACACGCTCGGCGACGGCTCCAACCGGTACCAACTCCTCGCCGTGGAGGATCTCGTCGAGGCGATCCTGCTCGCAGCGAGCAAACGGACGGCGGCGTGGCAGACGCTGAACGTGGGCGCGAAGGAGTTCGGGACCGTTCGCGAGGATCTTCAGGCGCTGATCGACCACGCCGGCTCGGATAGCCGCCTTACCCCGATCCCGGTACGGCCCGCCGAGATCGCGCTGCGGGCGCTCGAGCTCGCGCGCGTCTCGCCGCTCGTCGAGTGGCACTACAAGACCGCCCACCGCGACTCGTTCGTCGACATCTCCCGGGCAGAGAGCGTCCTCGGCTGGACGCCCAAGCTCTCGAATGCCGAGGCGCTGATCCGGACCTACGACTGGTACCTGTCGAACCGAGACCAGGTCGCGCGCACAGCCGGCGTCACGCACCGCGTGCCCTGGAACCAGCAGGCCCTGGGGCTCCTCAAGAAGGTGAGCTGATGCCCGACGTCACGCCGGACGAGACCTGGGACGAGATGTTCGACGAGATCTACCTGACGACGTACGCTGCCAATCTCGGGGAGCGCGACTCGCCGGAGGAGGCGCGACTGGCCGCATCGTTGGCAGGCGTCGAGCCGCCGGCGGACATCCTGGACGCGCCCACTGGCTTCGGCCGCCACGCGCTTCCGCTCGCCAAGCTCGGCTTCAACGTCACCGGCGTCGACCGGTCGGGCGTTCAGCTCTCGGAGGCGAGACGGATCGCGGGCGAGGTCGAGTGGCCGAAGTGGGTGCAGGCCGACTTCCGCGAGCTCCCGTTCGAGGACGAGAGCTTCGACGCAGTGCTCTGCCTCTTTACGTCGATCGGCTACCGCGGCGAGGAGGGCGACCGGCAGGCGTTCGCGCAGTTCTTGCGCGTCCTGCGTCCCGGCGCCCCGCTCATCATCGAGACCCTCCACCGCGACCGGCTGATGGCGATCTTCCAGCAGCGCGGCTGGGAGCCGCTCGAGGACGACGCCGTCCTGCTCGAGGAGCGCGACTTCGACTACGTCGCCGGCGAGGGCGTGACGAGTCACACCTACCTCTCGGTCGGTGAGCGGCGGAGCGTCACCTTCCGCCTGCGCTGCTACACGGCGACGGAGCTGGTGAAGCTCCTCGCCGAGGTCGGCTTCGCCGAGATCGAGTGCTTCGGCGACTTCGAGGGCGCGCCTCTCTCACGAGAGACGCGCCTCGTCGTCAGAGCGCAAAAGCCCTAGGCGGGCTCGTTCGGATCTTCCTCGGCAGCGAGCTTGAGCGAGCCACGCAGCGCCTCCTCCAGGTGTCGCTCCTGGATCGGCGTCGCCCAGTCGATGACCTGCTGTAGCTCCTGGTTCCGTGCCTTCTGGTTCATCGTCCCGAGGATCTGCCAGTGGCCGACCTCGCCGGCCTCGGCCATCGTCAGAAACTCGAAGCCGTCGAGCTCGTCGGCATCGCTGCCGAGATAGGTCCGCATCATCTCGGTTGCTTCCTGCTTCGTCTCGCGGGCCTTCTCGAGGATCGCCGTCTTCTTGCCGTCGAGCTTCTCGGCGACCTGCGTCGTGCGCTCCTCGGTCTCGACGGCCTCCTGCTTCACCTGTTCGAGCTGCTGCTTCAGCTCGTCGTCTTCCACGAGGCCGGAGACCTTGTCGAGCGCGCCCTGAGCGGCCTGGGCGAGTCCGATCACCTCCGCGATCTTGGTGTCGAGCTGGGTGAGCTCAGCCATCACTCCTCCTTCGTGCGGGTTTCGAGTAGGGCGGAGTTACCCAGACACGAGCTCGGCAAACCGCTCCGCGTAGCGCGGGGCGGTCGGCTCGTCCTCGTGACGGAAATAGCAGTAGACGTCGACGCCGTCGGACACCAAAGGCCGCACGCGGTCGGCCCACTCGGCGAGCTCCGCATCCTGGTACGGGGGGTCGCGGAAGCGGAGGTAGCGGAAAGGCGCGGCCGCGTCGAGGTCGTCCACACGGACCGCGTTCTCAGGTAGGTCTCCCTCGACGCCGTCCCACGACTCGTGGCGGAAGTCGAGCGCGAGGCGGGTCCCGGGATCGAGCGAGCCGAGCATGAGCGCGAGGAGGCCTTCGTCCCGCTTGGAGCCGATCACCGCGCGGATCGGCCCGAGGCGGTCGCCGAGCCGCCGCACCCGTTCCTCGAAGGTGGCGAGGTCGCGGGTCCGGTACGCGTTCAGCTTCGGCGCGAAGCGGAAGCCTTCAGGCGTCTGTTCGGCCCAGCGCTCGAACTGCCCCTCGGCAGGAAGCCGGTACCCGGTGGTGTTCAGCTCCACCGTCCGGAACCGCGCCGCGTAGTGCGCGAGGAAGTCGGGCGGCTTGGCGTCCGCCGGGTAGAAGGCCGGCTTCCACGTCGGATACGACCAGCCGGAGGTGCCGACATACGCCCCCTCTACACTCGTCGGCGTGGCCGTCACGCCTGAAGTGATAGCGTCAGGGATCGTCCCCGTCCTCGATCACGGGTTCGTGCGGCTGGACGACGCCATCGCCGCCGACCTGTCGGTCGTCAACGGCGCTCGGGTCAGCTTCGCCGGCGTCCAAGACGGAGCTGGACGGACACCGACGCGGGCTGATTCGGTTTCTGATGCGGGAGCGACACGGAAGCCCCTTCGAGCATGACTCGTTTCGCTTCTCATCAAGGCGCCTCTCTTCGTCGTCCGTGAGCATTCCGCCACCGTGTCGGGACTCGTACAACGAGTGGAGCGAGCGATACTCGAAGATGCGAACCGACGACTTCTACGTCCCCGAGCCGGAGGACGTACGCAGCCAGGTCGGCAAGCCAGGCGCGTACTCGTTCGAGCCGGTCGACGCACAGGTCGCGAGCCGACCCGACGTGAGATCGAATGACGAGCGTCTAGACGCGCCTTTCAGACGTACGAGCGGATGCTCGAGCTAGGCGTCGCCCGGGAGCTGGCGTCGCTCCGTCCTCCCGCTGGCTCGACGTACACGAGTTCTACTGGACCTGCAATCCCCGGAGCCTCATGCACTTCCTGCGCGCTCCGGAACCACGAGACAGCGCAGTTCGAAATCCGCCAGTACGCAGAAGCAGCAGAGCAGTTCCTCCAGCGCCTCATGCCGATAACGCACGAGGCGTTCGAGGCGAACGACCGCGTCGCGCCCTAAGCGGCTTCGGTCATCACGACTCGCTCGTCGCGGGTCGCGCCGTCCCACTGCGTGATCGCCCAGCCGTCGAACCGCTCGAGGTCGTACGCCGCGACCATCTCCACCGTGGTGGTGCCGCTCGGCGCGACGTTGAACGTCCCGCAGGTGACCGTCGGCTTTCCCTTTCGGGTCAGCGCGAGGACGTAGTAGTCGCCGCCCGTCAGAGGCTTCAGGCCGCGGACGGTGAGCGTCATCGGCAAGTTTCCGTCAGGGCCCTTCCGGCCGAGGGCGATGCTGGCGCCCGCAGTGTTGTTCTCGTCGGACGGGCGTAGCGAGATGACCTGGGCGGGCTGCTCGGCCGGCACGGCCGCCGGCTCTTCGTCGGAGCCGCCGTCACCCGCGATGTACCCGACCCCGAAAGCGGCGGCGACAAGCCCGGCGCCGACGAGCAGCGTGGCTCCGAGGCGGCGGGGCGGCATCCAGGACGTGTCCGGCTCCTCGTCTTCGGCCGCCGGCGCAGCAGGCGCTCCGGCGAGTGCCGGCGAGAGCTCGGGCGGCGGGCCGGTCGCGACCAGGAGGTCGTGCACCCGGCGGAGCCGGTCGCGCTCCCGCGGGTCCTCGATCCCCTCCAACAGCTCGTCCAGGTTCGGAGGATTCACAGCACGTCCTCCAGGACGGCCGCGAGCCGGGCGAGGCCTGTGCGCGTGCGCGTCTTCACGGTGCCGAGGGGGATGCCGAGCAGGTCGGCGATCTCGCTCTGCGAGCGGCCGCCCCAGTACGCGAGCTCGATCACTTGCCGCTCGTTCTCCGGGAGCTCGGCGAGTGCCCGGTGGACGCGCCAGGCGACCCAGCCGGATTCGGCGCGCTCGGCAGGGCCCTCGTCGCCCGCCACCTCATCGGGTGCGTCGACCGGCGGCTCGCGCTTGGCGCGGCCGTTGTCGACGATTGCGTTTCGCGCCACGGCGTAGAGCCACGGCGCGCCGGGTCCCCGCTCGGGCTTGTAGCTCCCCGCTGCACGCCAGACGGACGCAAAGGTCTCCTGGACGGCGTCCTCGGCCCGGCCGCGGTCGCCGAGCCGCCTGAGCGCAAGCCCGAAGACGGGCCGCGCGTAGCGGCGGTACAGGGCGTCGAAGGCGCTCCGGTCGCCGGAGCCGACCATCCGGATCAGCTCGCCGTCGCTCACGTCCGAGTAGGACAAGATGGACATGGTTACGCGTGACGCCGCGGGCGGCAAGCGCAACCCCACTGCCGCCGCAGAGGTGCTCATTCTCGTATCTACGTCGGGCTGCTGCGCGCGGATTGAAGGAGGCGGCCGCCGTCGACCACCAGCGTCGTGCCGGTGACGAACCCCGCGCCCGCCAAGTAGACGACGGCGTCCGCGACATCGTCGGGTGTTCCGACCCGTCCGAGCAGGGATTCGGCGGCGCGCCGCTCCTCCTGCTCCGGCTCGATCGCGACCGGGCCCGGGGCGATCCCGCACACTCGGACCTCGGGTGCAAGCGCCCGCGCGAACACCTGCGTGAGCATGTGGAGCGCCGCCTTCGCCGCGCTGTGCGGCGCGAACGAGGGCCACGGCTCGAGGCCCATCACGTCCTCGATCATGATCACGACCCCCCGCGACTCGCGTAGGTGCGGTGCCGCCGCCTGCGTGACGAAGAAGCCTCCCTTGGCAGTGGCTCCGAAGGCCGCGTCCCAGTCTTCTTCGGTCACCTCTTCGACAGGCTTCGGCGTGAATCCGCCGGACGCGGCGTGCACGAGCAGGTCGAGGCCGCCGAGCTCGTCCACCGCCGTCTGCACGACCGCGCGGGCGGCCTCCACGTCGGAGAGATCGCCGTGCACCTTGCCGGCGGCGAAGACGTTCCAGCCCTCGGTCTCGAGCCGTGCGGCGATCGCCGAGCCGACTCGGCCGGTTCCTCCGGTGACGAGGGCGCGCACGAGGGAGCCAACTGTAAGGAATTCAGGCCGAGCTGTAAGAAGTTGATTTGGAGCTGCATTTTTCCGGTCGGTGCGGGCATAAGTTTCCGACGCGGAAACGCACCACGAAGGGGGTTCTCGCAATGAAAAGAGCTCTACTCCTTATCGCTTCGGTCCTCGCCCTCGCCTCGGCGGCCTCTGTCGCGCTCGCGGCGGTTACGAGGGGCGTGGCGATCCAGCCGGACGGATTCAGTCCGGTCACTCGCACGATTCAGACGGGGGACACGATCCGCTGGCGGAACGCCGACACGGTGAACCACCAGGTCGTCGCCGACAACGGGCACTTCGCATCACCTGTCCTCAGGCCGAGGCAGACGTACGAGCGAGTGTTCAACACCGCTGGGACGTACCGGTACCGCGACGCGCTCGAGCCCGCAGAGCGGGGCACGATCGTCGTCAGGGGCCCGGCGCCGTCTGTCTCGATCGCGCTCTCGGCGCCGATCGTGTTCTACGGGGCGGGCATCCGCCTCACCGGCTTCATCTCCTCCGGAGCCGCCAACCAGGACGTCTCCGTCTGGGAGAAGCCCTTCGGATCGACCTCGTTCGTCAAGCGGGCGGATCTGAAGACGGGTACGTCCGGCGCCTACGACTACACGCTCGTGCCGCAGGTGCTCAGCGAATATCAGACTCGCTGGGGTAACCGGACGAGCGCGGTCGCCATGGTCGGCGTCCGGCCTCGGATGACCTTCATCCGGCGCGCGCCGTGGTTCGTGACCTCCGCCAAGGCGGGCAGCTCGCTCGCCGGGCGCTGGGTCTACGTCCAGCGACGCTCGAGCCTCGGACAGTGGGTCAACCGCAAGAAGGTCCGGCTCGGAAGCTCCGGGGCCCGGCGGTTCCTGATGGACCTGCCGCGCGGCCGGCACATCCTCCGGATGTTCATGACGACGAACCAGGCCGGCACCGGCTACGTCTGGAGCCACAGCCGCACGCTCGTCGTCACCAAGCGATAGGGGCAAGTAGCACTCGTCAGAGCCGGCGGTATGCTGCCGCCGGCTCTGACGTCTTCGAGAAGGAGTGCGCTTGTCGACGCTTGTCTTCAACCACGAGGAGATCACCGCCCGAGAGCTGAAGCCGCGCCTCTACGAGCTCGACGGCATCTCGCGGGAGTCCGTCGAGGCGCACTACAAGCTCTACCAGGGCTACGTCGCAAAGCGGAACGAGATCCTCGGCAAGCTCGACGGCGTCGATCTGTCGGCTGCCAACCAGGTCTACTCAGACCTCAGGGCGCTGAAGGTCGATCTCGCCTTCGCGATCGGCGGGGTCAAGAACCACGAGATCTACTTCGAGCACCTCGGCGGCGACGGCGGGGATCCCGACGGCCCCTTCGCGCAGCTCGTCGACCGGGACTTCGGCTCCGTCTCGGCCTGGCGCGAGGACCTGAAGGCGACGGGGATGGCCGGCCGCGGCTGGGCCTGGACGGCGTACGACTGGGACGAGGGGCGCCTCTTCAACTACATCGGCGACACGCAGAACACCTATCCGATCTGGAACGCGACCCCGCTCGTCGCTCTCGACGTCTACGAGCACGCGTACTTCCTCGACTACCAGACCGACCGTGCGTCCTACATCGACGCCTTCTTCGCGAACCTCGACTGGCCCACCGTGAACGACTGGGTGTCGAAGTACGCCGTCCCTCTTCGCTGAGTCGAGGAGCTAAGCCGGCTCGGCCGCGAGCCAGGTCCTGAGCTCCGTGTGCTGGGCGGGCGCCGTGCCGCTTAGCTCGCCTCGCAGCTCGCCGACGATGCCGTAGCGCTCGGCGACCACGTCGTGCGTGTGGATCGTCTCCAGGTTGACCTGCCTGGAGAAGAGGAAATCGCTGTCGGCCAGCGCCGGGTAGGCGTCGAGCACGCCCTGGAGCGCGAGACGCACCGAGTCCTCGACGAAGCGCGGCTGGAGGTGCGCGTGCTCGACGACGAAGAGCTCGTCCGGGCGCTTGAGGAGCTCGAAGACCGGCGCGCTCATCGACGCCTCGACGATCTCCCCGAGCTGCTCGGCGTTCACGCGGGACTCGCTGCCGACGAAGAGCGTGCCGAGGCCGCGCTGGTTGTGCGTCGCGAGCGGCACGAGCTCCAGGATCCGCTCGACGTCGCCGTCCGCGAACCCCGCCTCGAGGAGTCGATCCGCGGACCGCTCACGGACCAGGCCCTGTGCGCAGGGGCAGGCGTTGATTCCTGCCGCCTCGACCCCGACGACGCGCCGGACGCCGCGTTCGGATGCAGCCGCGATCCCGATCAGGCCGAGCATCGCCTGGGTCGCGAGCCCGGTCACCGGCGTCCGGCGCTCCACCGGGTACCGGGCGGTGATCCGAGCCTCCGCGCGGCCGGCGCCCTGCCGCTCGACGATCTCGCCGGCGATATGGGCCGCCAGCTCCTCGACGAGGAAGGCTTCCTCGAGCACGACGTGCTCGATCACCTCCTCGAAGAGCTCCGGGAAGCGCGACATGTGGACGCCCTTCTGCGCGGCGTCGAGATCGACCGTGCACTCGATGTCGGCGGCGATCAACTTCTCGCTCGACCCGTGCCGGATCCGGATCGCCTTCGACACGCCGGTGACGCCCGCCCGCGACAGTCCGAGACTCACCTCGGGCCGTGAGGCCTGGAGGTCTTGGCGGAACAGGTTGCGGAGATCGGCCATCCGGACGGAATAATGGCGGTCGCAACGAATCCAAGAGAACACGTGGCCGGCCAATCGATCTTCGCCCAGCTCGTTTCACTTGCGTGCCACGACCTCCGGACGCCGCTCGCGACGGCTTCGGGGTTCGCCTACACGCTGAAGCGCCTCGACTCGCTCGGGGCGCCGGCCGACCGCTACGTCGAGATGATCGACGCCGCGTCGGAGCAGATGGCCGAGCTACTCGACCTGCTCGGGGTCGCGGCGAGGATCGAGGCGGGACGCTTCGACGCGCAGGTGCGCGACATGGACTCGCGCGAGCTCGTGGACGCCGCGGCGGCTCGCCTGGACGGGCACGCGGATGCCGGCGGCGCCGGAGCGGTCGTCCAGGTCGATCCGCCCTGGGCGGAGACCTCGCTCGCCGCGCTCGCCGAGTGCGTCCGCCGCCACGGAGCCCTCGAGCGGGTCACACTCGCCGTCGAGGGCTCCTCGGTCGCGATCGGCCCGCTCCGGGAAGGCGTCGGCTCGATCGCGCTGGGCGAGGACCTCAAGGACTTCGGCGCCGCCGTGGGGTCGCGTGTCCTCGGTGCGATGGGCGCCGAGCTCGTGGTCGACGGCGAGCGCTTTGTCGTCCGCCTCCCTTCGGCGTAGATTCGGGCCAGCCGCCTACTTCGCCGACCCGGACGGCAACGTCCTCGCCGTCGCCTAGCGCAGCAGGCGCGAGAGCCGACGGTCCTTCAGCTGCCGGCCGCTCGTCTGACAGGTCGGGCAGTAGTAGATCGTGTGCTCCTCGAAGTCGACGCGCGCGATCGGCGTCCCGCAGACGTGGCAGGGCTCGGCGAGCCTGTTGTGCACGCGGTACGTCGCCTTGTCCTTCTGGCCGCGCTCGCGCAGCTCCAGCCCACGGGCCAGCTCGGCGTCGATCGCCTCCGCGAGCCGGGCGATCTCCTCGTCGTCGAGGTCCTTCGTCAGCGCGTACGGCGAGAGCCCGGCGTGGTGGAGGATCTCGTTGGCCCAGGCCCGCCCGATCCCCGCGATCACGCGCTGGTCGCGCAGCAGCGAATGCAGGCGCCGGGACTCGCTCGCGCAGATCTCTGCGAGCCGGTCCGCGCCGATCCCGAACGCCTCCGGCCCGAGGTGCGCGAGCTCTTCCTCCGCCTGCTCCGGCGTCAGCAGCCAGACTCCCGCCCGCTTCTTCGCCCCGGCTTCGGTGAGGACGAGCTCCGACCCGCCCTGGAACCCGAGCCGGAACGCCGGCGTCTTCGGGCCCTTCTCGCCGGCGCGCAGGAACCGGAGGCGGCCGGCGGTCATGAGGTGGAACAGGAGGACGAGCTCGCCGTCGGCTGTGGGCATCAGGAGCCTCTTCGCGCGGCGCTCGACGCCTTCGAGCTGCCGGCCCTCGAGCGCGGCCAGCGGCGGGTCGTAGGTCTTCAGCGTCGCGATGTGCGCCGGCCCGGCCTTGGCGATCGGAAACGCCGAGACGGGATCGTTCAGCTGGCGGCGCCAGGCTTCCATCTCTGGGTACTCCGGCACGCTTAGGCTCCCTCGGACATGGCTGAGCCGATCACGGTAGCCGTCCGCCGTGGAGACACGGTCGAGGCTCGGCACACCGTCCATGCAGTAGCCGTCAGGGACGGCGCCGTGGTTGCCGAAGCCGGCGACGGCGGGCTCGTGACCTTCATGCGCTCGTCGGCGAAGCCGATCCAGGCGCTGCCGGTCGTCCGGGCCAGGCCCGATCTCGACGACCCGGAGATCGCGATCGCATCGGCCTCGCACCTCGCCGACCCGCAGCAGGTCGGCGCCGTCCGCTCACTGCTCGCGAAGGCGCCCGCCCAGGAGGACGAGCTGGAGTGCGGCGCCGAGGGCGACCCGCCCAGCCCGCTCCGCCACAACTGCTCGGGCAAGCACGCCGGGTTCCTGGCGCTCTGCCGCGCCCGCGGCTGGGATTCCCGGGGCTACCGGTTGCCGGACCACCCGGTCCAGCGGACGATGCTCGCAGAGGTGGCGGCAGCCACAGACCTCAGCGAGGACGAGATCCCGACAGGGATCGACGGCTGCGGCGTCGTCAACTTCGCCGTGCCGCTCGAGCGGATGGCCTACGCGTTCTCGCGCTTCGCCGAGCTCGAAGGCGGCGCCAGGGTTGCCGACGCGATGCGCAAGCACCCGGCGTTGATCCGCGGTCCCGGCGCGCCGGACACCGTGCTCATGGAATCGCTGCCAGGCTGGATCGCCAAGGGCGGCGCCGAGGGACTCCTCTGCGCCGCCGGCCCGGACGGGATCGGTGTCGCGCTCAAGGTCGAGGACGGAAGCGGGCGGGCCGTCGGCCCGGCGGCCGCCGCCTTCCTTCGCCGACTTGGCCACTCCCTCGACCGGCTCGAGTCGGCGCCGGTCGAGAACAGCCGCGGCGAGGTCGTGGGCGAAGTCCGCGCCTGACCCGTTTGGAGCATCCGAAAAAATTCGCTTGTTGCGTTTTCGAGGACCGTTGTATATTCCGGCGGCCGGAGGGGAGCCGGGAGAGGGATCGGCTTCTCGCACGTGTGCAGGCCTGCGACCCGTCCCAGCACGGAGAAAGGTGAGGTCCATTGCTCACGGTCGATATCGCGCTCCCGGACGTCGAGGAACTCCACAAGCTTGTCCAGGAGGGACAAGAAAAGGGGTTCCTTTCGTATGACGAGATCGTTTCCGCGCTCGAGGAAGTCGAGCTCACGAAGGAGCAGGTCGAAGACTTCTACACGTACCTGATCGACCACTCCGTCGAGCTGGTCGAGGGCGACCAGCACAAGCACCCGCCGCACGAGCAGCCCGCGCTGGCGCCCGAGGAGGCGAGCCCCAAGACGCCGAAGCTCGACCTGACCGTCGAGCCGTCGCTCGACTCGCTCAGGCTGTACCTGCGGGAGATCGGCAAGGTCCCGCTGCTCACCGCCGACCAGGAGATCTACCTGGCCAAGCGGATCGAGCGCGGCGACATGCAGGCGAAGACGCAGATGATCGAGGCGAACCTCCGCCTCGTGGTCTCGATCGCGAAGGGCTACCTGGGCCGGGGCCTCAGCTTCCTCGACCTGATCCAGGAGGGCTCCCTCGGCCTCATCCGCGCGGTGGAGAAGTTCGACTACCGCAAGGGCTTCAAGTTCTCGACCTACGCGACCTGGTGGATCCGCCAGGCGGTGACTCGGGCGATCGCCGACAAGGCGCGCACGATCCGGATCCCCGTGCACATGGTCGAGAAGCTGAACAAGGTCGTGCACATCGAGCGCCAGCTCGTCCAGCGGCTCGGACGGGAGCCGCAGCCGGAGGAGATCGCGCTGGAGCTCGAGATGACGACCGAGGAGGTCCGCGAGATCCTGCGGATGTCCCAGCTGCCCATCTCGCTCGAGAAGCCGATCGGCGAGGAGGAGGAAAGCGAGCTCGGCGACTTCGTCGAGGACGACAGCGCCGAGTCGCCGTTCGACACGGCGTCGCTGACGCTGCGCCGCGAGGACGTCGTGCGCGCGCTGGACTCCCTGCCGGAGCGGGAGCGGAAGGTGATCGAGCTGCGCTACGGCTTGGTCGGGACGCAGCCCTTCACGCTGGAGGAGGTCGGACGAGCGTTCGGCGTCACGCGCGAGCGCATTCGTCAGATCGAGAACTCCACGCTGAAACGGCTCGAATCCCTACCCGAGGCGCAAGGGCTGCGAGACGCCTCTGCCTAGGCCCGTTAGGCGGCCTGCGGGTCGTCCGCTCGGGACACCGGAACGAACAACCGACAATGCGGGCACTTGTAGCCGGCACGGTCCGTCTGAGGACCGAGCAGGACGGCTTGGAAGGCCTTCTTGCAGTGCGGGCAGACTTGGGTTTCCGGTGGGGCGGCCACGTGTCACAAGGTAGACGCGCATCCGTCCGTGCCGGGCTTTCGTGAACAAATCTAAAGAATCCGGCCTTTGTACCGTTGCCCGCACCCTGCAAAACGTCTATAAGCGGTGAACATGGGGGTCGAGGGGAGCGCGGCAGCCGTGCCGGCTGCGATGGAACCGGTCGTCCGGCTGGAGGACGTGCACAAGCGCTTCGGCGACAACGTCGTCCTCGAGGGCGTCGACCTCACGCTGGATCCCCGTCAGGTGCTGGTGGTCATCGGCCCGAGCGGGAGCGGGAAGAGCACGCTCCTGCGCTGCATCAACCTGCTCGAGCCGATCCAGTCCGGGCGGATCTTCTTCGAGGGCGACGAGATCACGCGGAAGGGTGTGGACGCGAGCGTCGATCCGGCAGCGGATCGGGATCGTCTTCCAGCAGTTCAATCTCTTCCCGCACCTGAAGGCGCTCGACAACGTCACGCTTGCGGCCCGCCGCGTGAAGAAGGAGTCGAGGCGCACGGCCGAGGAGCGCGGCCGGCAGCTGATGGCCCGGGTCGGGCTCGAGGAGAAGGCGGACAGCTATCCGCACCAGCTGTCGGGCGGTCAGCAGCAGCGAGTCGCGATCGCGCGGGCGCTGATGATGGAGCCGCACGTGATGCTCTTCGACGAGGTCACGTCGGCGCTCGACCCGGAGCTCGTCGGCGAGGTGCTGGTCGTGATGCGCGACCTCGCCCAGAGCGGGATGACCATGGTCGTGGTCACCCACGAGATGCAGTTCGCACGCGATGTCGGCGACCGCCTGATCTTCATGGACGAGGGTCGCATCGTCGAAGCAGGGGAGGCCGCAAGAGGTCCTCTCGAACCCGAGGGAGGAACGGACGCGCCGGTTCCTCCGCAGAACGTTGCTGCTGGACCATGCACTCGAAGGAATGTCAGTCAAAGGAGGGTCTGAATGAAGAAGTTCCTGATCGCGACCGTTGTCGCGGTCTTCGCCGCCGTGGCGTTCACGGCATTGAGCGTCGCGGCGCCGTGGAGCGGCTCCGCACGGGCGAAGGCCGACACGGCGAACAGACTGCCGGCGCTGCCGCCGGAGGTTCGCGCAGAGGGCGCGGTGGAAGATCGGCGTGAAGTGCGACTTCCCGCCGTTCGGCTACATCAACAGGCAGAACAGGATCGCGGGGTACGACGTGGACGTGGCTCGCCGTTTCGCGGAGCTCGCGTTCGGCCGGCGCAACCGCGTCAGCCTGACCTGCGTGACGACGCCGAGCCGGATCCCGGCGCTCCAGCGCGGTGACGTCGACATCATCATCTCGACGCTCACCTGGACGTCGGCCCGCGAGGAGGTCATCGACTACTCGTACCCGTACTACAACGCGACGGGTCGGCTGCTGGTGCCGAACAACTCTCCGCTCGTGACCGGCCGTCTGACGGCTCTTCGCGGGCGGGATGTCGCCACGACCCGTGGCTCGATCTACGACCGCTACATCGGCAACTGCTTCCCGTCGGCGACGAAGGTGCTGTCGGACTCGCCGGTCGTGGCGCTCGAGAACCTGCGCAGCGGGCGCGCCGATGCGTTCATGTTCGACGACACGTTCCTCCTGGGCGTGGCGGCGAACGACACCAACCTGCGCATGACGAATCACAAGTTCCTGAACGTCCCGTACGGGATCGGCATCAGGAAGGGCGAGGCTGCGATGAAGCGGTGGGTGAACGCGGCCGTGCTCCAGATGAAGCGGAGGGACGAGTTCTGGAAGATCCTCCGCGCGAACTCGCCACGGCAGTTCTGGCGGTTCTTCCTGACGCAGGTACCGAGGCCGAAGACGAAGGAGGCCTACCCGAGGGGCAGGACGCCCGAGAGCCGAGTGCCCTCGCTAAGACGCGCCTGAGCCGGGGTGGCCGTCGGGTTCGGCGGCCACCCCGCTCGTTTCTGCATGGACGCCTTCGCCGCTTTCGACTGGCAGTACATCTGGGATCACCGGCAGGTGCTCTGGGAGGGCCTCAAGGTGACCCTGAAGCTCGCGGCGATCGGCATCGCGGGCGTCGTTTCTCGTCGGCCTGGTCCTCGGCGCCGCGCGCGCGTACCGGATCCCGGTGATCAGGCAGGTCGCCGGGGTCTACGTCGAGCTGATCCGCAACACGCCGATCCTGGTGCAGATCTTCCTGATCGCCTACGGGCTGCCGAAGCTGGCGAAGGCCCTCCAGTTCGACTTCTTCTTCGTCGCATGCCTCGCGCTGATCGTCTGGGGCGGCGCCTTCAACACGGAGAACTTCCGCGCGGGGTTCGAGGCCGTGCCCGCGCGCTATCGCGAGGCGGCCTACGCGCTCGGCTTCGGGCCCTTCAAGACCTTCCTCAACGTCTCGCTGCCGATCGGCGGGCGGATCGCGCTCCCGTCGTCGATCAACACGTACATCTCCGTCTTCAAGAACACCGCGTTGATGGTGGCGATCAGCGTCGAGGAGCTGACCAACGTCGCGAAGCAGTCGATCGACCTCGACTTCAGGACGTGGGAGATGATCGCCGTGCTCGCCGTCACCTACCTGACGCTGGTCTGGACGATGTCGGCGCTGATCCGGCTGCTGGAGCGGCGACTCAGGCTTCCGGAGACCAGCTGATGGTGCCCCGCTGATGTGGGACGCGATCTTCAACCGCCTGCCCGACTGGGTCGAGCCCGTTGCCGACTACATCATCCACGTCGGGCTCAGGAACACGCTGATCATCTCGTCGGTCTCGGTCGTCCTCGCCGTCGTGATCGGGGTCCTGCTCGGGACGCTCATGACCATCAAGTTCTCTGCCGCTCCAGGCCGCGATCAGGCTCTACATCGAGGTCTGGCGGGGTTTGCCGATCATCGTCACGATCTTCCTGCTCTACTTCGCCCTGCCGACGCTCTCCGACGAGGTGCGCATCCCGGCGCTCAACCTCGACCCGCTACGCGCAACGATCCTCGGGCTTGCGTTGTGGGGGAGCGCCCAGATCGCGGAGGCCACACGCGGTGCCGTTCAGTCGATCCCGAAGGAGCAGCACGAGGCGTCGGCCGCGCTCGGCTTTGGCTGGGTCGGGCGCCACGTGAACGTGATCCTGCCGCAGGCGCTGCGGAGGCTCATCCCGCCGCTCGTCGGCCTCAGCGTCGGGGTGATCCAGAACAGCACGCTCGGCTCGATCATCGGCGTGCCGGAGGTGCTGGAGACGGCGTCGCGCTCGGTGAACCGGCTCGCGGTGCCGACGGTCGACCCGGCGACGCTCTCGATCGAGGGCGGCGACTCGCACGCGCTCGAGATCTACCTCTTCGTGTTCGCCCTGTTCTTCGTGATCTCGTTCCCGCTCACGCGGCTCGCGGCCTACCTCGAGCGGCGGCTCGCGCAGTAGCTGCCAGGAGGCGGTTCACGACCCGGGCGTGGAAACCCGTCGGGAGGATCAGCGCGCGGTACGCCTTGCCGTGCGGCCCCGGGAACGACGCATGCGTTGCGGCGCTGAGGCGCCCGTCCTCGTAGCGGAACGTCAAGCGGTAGTCGGCGAACCGGTGCCTGCCCTCGAGGACGAGGAGCCGGCCGCGCTCCTCCTCGGCGACCCGGAACCCGACGATCGGCTCGGTGTCCCTGACGCCGACGACGCGGCCGAAGAGCCGGGAGCCGCGGCTCCCTCCGAAGCTGCGTCCCAAGACCGACCACAGTGCCTCCCAGACGGTCTCGGGGTCGGCACGGGTCTCGGTCGAGTGCTCGTCGACGAACGGCAGGGTCACGCAGCCAGCGTAAGGGCGCCGAGCTCCGTCGCGTCCGTGCCGACGACCTGCCCGTGCAGCTGGATCGCCAGGAAGCCGTCCGGGCGCAGCGCGGTCGCACACGCCCGGAGAAGCCTCCGGTACGGATCGAGGCCGTCGCCTGCCGCGAAGACGGCGTCCAGCGGCTCCCCGGCGAGCTCGGGTCGCTCTGCCCGGAGGCCGGCCGCGACGTAGGGGAGGTTGGCGACGACCAGATCCAGCCGGTTCGGAGCCCCGTCGAGCAGGTCTCCGTGCAGAACGCTGACGCGGTCGCCGAGGCCATGACGGCAGACGTTCGCCCTGGCGAGGCGAACGGCGGAGGCGCTCGTGTCCGTCGCCCAAATCCTTGCCTGAGGCGCTCGCGAGGCGATCGCGACTGCGACTGCTCCCGAGCCGGTCCCGACGTCCGCGACGAGCGCCGGCCGACCGCCGATCCACTCGACGGCCGCCTCCACCAGCGCCTCCGTCGCGGGCCGCGGCGTCATCACCTTGCCCGGCTCGTTGAGCAGCCGGAGCCCGCAGAACGGTACTTCGGGCACTAGAGCGCCTGGCCGCCGCCGACGAGCGCGTGAAGGCTCTCGTAGTCCTCGCGGCAGGCCGGGCAGCCGTCGAGATGGGCCTTGAAGCCGGGGAGCCTCGCCTCGGTGTCGCCGCCGGCGAGCTCGAGCTCGACGTACTGGTCGAGCTTGTCGAAGCACTCCGCGCAGCCGATCTCCGGGACGCCCGGCCCAAGCAGCCGGCCGAGTGCCTGCTTCAGCTCGGGCCGTTCGGTCATTCGATCACCTCCAGGAGATCTCCAAGGTGGACACGCAGCTTGGCGCGCGCGTCGTGCAGCGTCTTGTAGAGGGCGCCTCGGGTCGATCCGAGGCGTTCCGCGAGGACGTCGATCGGGACGCCGTTCAGCGCCAGCGCGACCAGGACTTCGCGCTGGTGCGGAGTCAGCGCTTCGGCGATTCCGCTCTGGACGGCACGGAGCAGCTCGCCCTGCTGGACTTCGCCCTCGGGCGTGGCGCCGCCCGAGGCGAAGATGCCCCACGTCTCGGGCTCCAGCGGCACCTCGCGGCCCTGCCAGGCACGGCGGCGGAGCTTCACGGCCGCCTCGTACAGCGCGAACTTGTACACCCAGGTCGTGAACCGGCTTGCCCCGCGGAAGTCGTCGAGGCGCCCGAGCACGGACATGAGCGCATCGTCGGCGGCCTCGAGCGCAATGTCGTCCAGCTCGTTTCCCCGCAGGTGGGGGAGGGTGGGCCGGCGCCTCGCGACCTCGAACCGAGCCGCCCGGAGCAGCAGCTCGTGCAGCCGTTCGAGGGCCCGCTTGTGCGCAGCCCCGTCCGAGCGGAGGTCGGAGATCCACTCGTGAGACTCGGCGTCCAGGCGCGCGACGGTAGCAACGGCAGTGCCCATCGCTTCCTTAGTGACCCGAAGGGGCCGGTCCTTACCTCTCGCCGGCGGAGTGGGCGTGAGGCCCGTGCTGGTCGGCGTGCGAGTGCGGCCCTGACAGGGCCACGGCGGCAAGCGCGCTGAACGAGGCGACGACCGCGAAGAGCGTCAGCGGCAGCGGACGACCGGCCCGCGAGGGCGAGCGTTTCGCCGCAAGTGCCGCGAGGATGCCGAAGATCTCGACCGCCTTCGTCGTCAGGCCGAGGGCGTCGACCGACTCCGGGTCCGGCGGTGAGCCCGGGGATGCCGGTGGCGGCAGCGAGCGCATACGCCGCGACGAGCCCGGCGAGGATCACGATCGCGCAGTCGAGCAGCACCGCGTCGGCGCGCCGCGAGAGCGCGATGGTGAGCCCGGCGAGGGCCACAGCCGAGAGACCGAAGGCGATCCCGGCCGCAGGAGCCTCCGCGTAGTGCTGCGGGGTGAGCGCCGCATGGATCCCGGCGCTCACCGCGCAGCTGAGCGCGACGAGGTCGCGTCCGGCCTCGCTCACCGGACGATGACCTTGCCCCGCATGTCGTGGGAATGGAGGGTGCAGACGTAGTCGTAGGTCCCGGGCTCCGAGAAGGTGACCGAGACCGATTCGCCGCGCTCGACCTTCATGTCCTCCCGGCCCTCGACCTCGACGGTGTGCGTGAAGTTGTCCTCGTTTCGCCAGGTCACCGTCGCGCCGGCGTCGACTTCGATGGTCTCCGGGTCGAAGCGGTAGCTCTTCGGCATCAACACCTCGGTCGTGCGTACCGGCTGAGCCGCCTTCTCGGATTGCGCGCAGCCCGCGAGGGCGACTGCGACGACGGCGAGCAGGAGGCCGGTCCTCACGCCTTGCTTGCCTCCAGCGATGGCCGCCGAGCTCGCGACACCTCCAGGACGGCCCCGAGGAAGACGAGGCCGAACGCGGCCAGGTCGAGCACTTCGCTGATCGTGTGCGCGAAGAGGAACACGGTCCAGTCGAGGTGGTAGGTCATGTAGCTGACCTCGGCGAGTGCGAAGAGCGTGAACCCCCAGCCGAGCAGGCCGAGGTCGCGCTTGAACGCCGTCCAGGCAAAGAACGCGCCGATCGCGAACGCCGCGATGTGGACGGCGAGGAAGAACCCGGTCGGCAGCTCGTTGACCCAATCTCCCCAGGGCATTGAGACCTCCTTCGGTCGAAGATGCGTCGGACCGATTGGTGTTCGTGTGTCGCCGGTCCTTACGTCGGGTAAGACTCAGCGGGGTCAGGGACACAGAGGAGGGTGCTGTGAAGAGCTTCGACCTCGCGATCGTCGGCGGCGGCCTCGCTTCCGCTCGCGCCATCAAGTCCTTCCGGGAGTCCGGCGGCGAGGGATCGATCGCGCTCTTCTCGAAGGACTCGACACTGCCGTACCACCGTCCTCCGCTCTCGAAGAAGTTTCTCCGCGGCGAGACGGACGAGGAGCCGATCGTCGAGGACGAGCAGTTCTACGCCGACCATGGGGTCGAGGTCATGCTCGAGACGTCGGTCGAGAGCATCGATCCCCAGGCACATGAGCTCGAGGTCGACGGCGAGCGGTTGGGGTACGGCAAGCTCCTGCTCGCCACCGGCGCCTGGCCGCGCACGCTTCAGATCCCGGGCGCCGACCTCGACGGCATCTTCACCCTCCGGACTGTCGGCAACTCGAAGGCGATCCGGGACGCGGCCGCCGGCGCGGAGCGCGCAGTGGTCGTCGGCGCCGGCTTCATCGGCATGGAGGTTGCGGCCTCGCTGCGCCAGATCGGCAAGGACGTGTCGCTCGTCCATCTCGGCCGCTGGCTCTTCGACCAGCTCGGCGTGGAGCAGCTGAGCGACGAGCTCGCCGCGCTCTACGAGTCGAAGGGCGTCGAGCTCGTCCTCGGAAACGAGGTCGAGGCCTTCCACGGAAACGGGAGCCTCGAGAGGGTGACGACGAAGAACGGGCGCGCGGTCGAGGCGGACTTCGCGGTCGTCGGGATCGGCGTCGGGCCCGTCACCGACTTCCTCGAGGGCAGCGGGATCGAGGTCGACAATGGGATCGTCGTCAACCAGCGCTTCGAGACCAACGTTCCCGACGTCTACGCGGCCGGCGACGTCGCGAACTTCTTCGACCCCTTGTTCGACAAGCAGCGCCGAATCGAGCACTGGTCGAACGCGAACTACCAGGGCACCGAGGTCGGGAAGGTCCTGGCGGGAGCCGACGGCGGCTACGACAGGGTCTCGGAGTTCTTCACCGAGATCTTCGGGAAGACGATCAAGGTCTTCGGCGACGCCAAGCGCGACTCACAGGTCGTCGTCCACGGCTCGCTCCTCGACGACGATCTCTACGCGCTGTACGGCGACGACCAGGAAGAGACGATCGGGGCCCTGAGCGTCGGCCAGACCGAGCAGGTCGAGGAGCTCCTCAGGCAGCAGGTGCGGGCACACGCCCCGCTCCGCGAGCGGCTCGCCTAGGAGCTAGGCCGCGTACTCGTCGGCCACCGACAGCGCCTCGTCGAGGATCGCGATCCCCTCGTCGAGCTCCTCGGTGGTGATGTTCAGCGGCGGGCAGACCATGACCACGTTCCAGTGCGTCATCAGATAGAGCCCGCGGTCGAGCGCCGCCTTGGCCATCTGCCCCACCGGCGCGAAGTCCTTCCCGGTCGCGTTGAACGGGACGAGCGGCTCGCGGGTCTCGCGGTCCTTCACGAGCTCGAGGCCCCAGAAGCAGCCGAGCCCGCGCACCTCACCGATCGACGGATGCTTGTCGGCGAGGCCGCGGAGGCGGGACTCGAACTCGGGCGCCATCCCGGCCGCGTGCTCGACGATCTCCTCCTCCTGGAACGCCTCGATCGACGCGACCGCCGACGCGCAGGCAAGCGGGTGGCCGCTGTACGTCAGACCGCCGGCGAAGTACTTGTCGCGGACCCAGTCGGCGATCTTCTGCCGCACGATCATCGCGCCGAGCGGGACGTAGCCGGAATTGATCCCCTTGGCGACCGTGAGGATGTCCGGGACGACGTCCCAGTTCTCGCACGCGAACCACTTGCCGGTGCGGCCGAAGCCGGCCATGACCTCGTCGCAGATCAGCAGGATCCCGTGCCGGTCGCAGACCTCCCGGATCGACTGGAGGTAGCCGTCCGGCGGGACGATGATTCCGTTCGTCCCGACCACGGTCTCGAGGATCACGGCCGCGACCGTGTCCGGCCCCTCGTACTGGAGGATCTCCTCGAGGTGGGGCCCGCCGGTGCAGACCGGGCAGGGATCGGGATGGCCGGCCGGACACCGGTACGTATACGGGTCGAGCATGCGCACGACGCCGGGCAGCCCGGGCTCGGCGGGCCAGCGGCGAGGGTCTCCGGTGAGGGTGATCGCGCCCGCCGTCGCCCCGTGGTAGGAGCGGTAGCGCGCGACCACCTTGTGCCGGCCCGTGTACCAGCGGGCGAGCTTGATCGCGTTCTCGTTCGCCTCCGCGCCGCCGTTCGTGAAGAACGACATTGCGAGGTCGCCCGGAGTCACCTCGGCGAGCAGGCGGCCGAGCTTCGACCGCGACTCGCTGGCCATCGGCGGGCCGATCGTGCAGAGCTTCTCGGCCTGCTCCTTGATCGCCGCGATCACCTTCGGGTGGCCGTGCCCGATCGAGACGTTGACGAGCTGGGAGGCGAAGTCGAGGTAGCGCTTCCCGTCGTAGTCCCAGAAGTGGCGTCCCTCGGCGCCCGCGACCGCAATCGGGCTGATCGCGTCCTGCACGGACCACGAGTAGAGGACATAGCGCTTGGCGTCCTCGACGATCTGCTGCCCGAGCTCGGTGTTGGCCTCGACGGTCGCCATGCCTCGTACCTCCGCTGCCGTTGCGGACCCAGAGCTTAGATCGTCGCCTCCGAGCTTCTGCGTACCTCCGCGCGTACGAGGCGCATCAGATTGCTCGATGGACTTGCGCGCTTCGTCTCGGGTGGCCTCGTCGGCTTCGCCGCGCTTCCTGCGCGTCTCCGATAGTCCCTCCAGGTCTCGCTCGCAGGCGTCGAACGCGGCCGCGATCTCCTCGGTCGCAAGCAGCGACGACCTGCGGCCCACAGGTCGACGTACTCGTCCCACGGAAGCAGCTGGGGGCGGAGCGCGGTCGGCGCTCGGTCTCGCCGTGCAAGGTGCTTCAGCCAGCGGAAGAGGATTGCGATACAGCTCGCGGTAGATCGACTCCGGGCTCGCATAGAGCCGGGCCTCTCTGGCCGCCCGTTCGCCGCGGGCCCGCTCTCGCCGCCGCAGTCCGGGCGCCGACGAGGATGCCGAGCGCGCCGACAACGCCGCCGGAAATCGCCGCGACGACGCCTGTGGCGTCCATGGGCGGCACTGCGACTGTACTCGCTAGAGCTCGTCTGCGAGCAGGTCCATGAGCAGGCCGTCGTGCCACTCGCCGCCCGGCAGAGCGCTCGTACTGGCGCATGACGCCGACAGGCTTGAAGCCCGCTTTCTCGTAGGCGCGGATCGCCGCCGTGTTGTGGGCCGCGGGGTCGATCACGAGCCGGTGGTGTCCTCGCTCGTGGATCAGATACTCGGCCATCGTCCGCACCGCTTCCGTCCCGAGGCCCTGTCCGTGGACGTCCTCGGAGAGGAAGATGTCGATGCCGGCGTGGCGGTACATCTCGTCGTCCTCCTCGTGGTACTGGATCAGGCCCACGACCTCGCCTGCGAGCTCGATCGCGAAGACCGTGCACTCGTCGGTTCCGGCTGCCTTGCCCTCGAGCTTCTCCGGGTCGGGCTCGCCCCAGGCCTCAGCGACCCCGGGCTGCGCCTGGATTGCGGCCAGTCGAGGCACGTCGGCCGCATGTCATCGGCCGTATCAGGACGCGTTCACCTCGCAGCTCGGTCATCGCTAGTCTGGCCGGGAGCTTAAGGAGGGAGCGAGAAAATGACCGAAGTCTTGGAGAAGCAGCAGGAGCGAGGCGCCGAGCTCGGCCGCATCAGCCACTGGATCGGCGGGCAGTCGGTCGCCGGCGAGTCGGGCCGGAGCGGTCCCGTCTACAACCCCGCGCTCGGGGTGCAGACCAAAGAGGTGGACTTCGCGTCGGTCGAGGAGATCGACCGGGCGGTGCAGACCGCCAAGGAGGCGCTCGTGAGCTGGCGCCAGGTCTCGCTGTCGCGCCGGCAGGAGCTCTTTTTCAGGATCCGGGAGCTCTTCCACCAGCGGCGCGAGGACCTCGCGGCGCTCCTGACCGAGGAGCACGGCAAGGTCTTCTCCGACGCGCTCGGCGAGGTGCAGCGCGGCCTCGAGGTGATCGAGTACGCGTGCGGCATCCCGACGCTGCTCAAGGGCGACTTCTCCGAGCAGGCCTCGACCGGGATCGACGTCTACTCGATCCGTCAGCCGATGGGCGTCGTCGCCGGAATCACGCCGTTCAACTTCCCCGCGATGGTGCCCATGTGGATGTGGGCGCCGGCGCTCGCCTGCGGGAATGCGTTCATCCTCAAGCCGTCCGAGAAGGACCCGTCCGCGTCGGTCTTGACCGCGGAGCTGCTGCAGGAAGCCGGCCTGCCCGACGGCGTGTTCAACGTCGTGCACGGCGACAAGGTGGCGGTCGACGCGATCCTCGAGCATCCCGACATCGCGGCCGTCTCGTTCGTCGGCTCGACTCCGATCGCGCGCTACATCTACTCGACCGGGACGGCGAACGGGAAGCGCGTCCAGGCCCTTGGCGGCGCAAAGAATCACATGATCGTCCTGCCCGACGCCGACCTGGACATGGCCGCAGACGCAGCCGTTTCTGCTGGTTACGGCTCGGCCGGCGAGCGCTGCATGGCGATCTCGGCCGTGGTCACCGTCGGCGACATCGGCGACGACTTCATCAAGGCCGTCAAGGAGCGCCTGCCGAAGGTGAAGGTCGGCCCTGGCACGGATCCGGAGAACGAGATGGGCCCGCTGATCACGCGCGAGCACCGAGACAAGGTCGCGTCCTACCTGGACAGCGGCAAAGAACAGGGCGCCGAGGTCGTCGCCGACGGGCGTGAGACTGCGCCCGACGGCGACGGCTTCTTCCTCGGCGTGTCCCTGCTGGACAAGGTCACGCCCGAGATGGACGCCTACAAGGACGAGATCTTCGGCCCGGTGCTGTCGGTCGTCCGGGCCGGGACGTACAAAGAGGCGATCAGGCTCGTGAACGAGAACCAGTACGGAAACGGCGTCGCGATCTTCACGCGCGACGGCGGCGCCGCGCGGCAGTTTCAACACGAGGTCGAGGTGGGCATGGTCGGAGTGAACGTGCCGATCCCGGTGCCTGTCGCCTACTACTCGTTCGGAGGCTGGAAGGGCAGCCTCTTCGGCGACTCGCACATCTACGGCCCGGAGGGAGTCAACTTCTACACGCGGGGAAAGGTCGTCACTTCGCGCTGGCCGGATCCGGCCACGAGCAAGGTCGACCTGGGATTCCCGCAAACGAGGTGATGGAGATGGAGATGAACATGGTTGTGGACCGCGGCAAGTCGGGAGCTGGGCGTCTCCGCGAGACGCTTCCGCCCCTGCCGCCGCTGGAGCGTTTCCGGCTTCGGCGTAAGTCGAGGAAGGACCGTCTCGTGGAGACGATCCAGGAGCTGCCGCCGGTCGCGCAAATCGGGCTGGCCGCCGCGGCGGCCGGGGTCCTGGTCGGGCTCGCCTATGTGGCGCGCAAGCGGCTCTTCGTCGCCGCTGCGGTCGTCGCAGAAGCGATCGAGGAGGCGGCGGACACCCTCGAGGACGCCGCCGAGGACCTGGCCGAGGCCGCGCGCGAGCGAGCAGACGGCGGCGCCGAGTAGCACTGCCTGACGCCACGGCGCTGCCGTAGGGTTGCGCCGTGGCCGTCTGCGCCTCCTGCGGGCAAGAAAACCCTGCGATTGCGCGGTTTTGCCTCGCGTGCGGCTTGCCCTTGGACGAGGACGGCGCGCCGCGCGAGGAGCGCCGCCACGTCAGCGTCATCTTCGTCGACATGGTCGGCTTCACCTCACTCGCTGAGCACCTCGATCCCGAAGAAGTGCAGGAGCTGCTCCGGCCGTACTACGAGACGGTCCGCCGTGAGGTCGAGTCCTTCGGCGGCGTCGTCGAGAAGTTCATCGGCGATGCGGTCGTGGGCATGTTCGGCGCGCCGGTCGCCTACGGCGACGACGCCGAGCGGGCGGTTCGAGCAGCGCTGACGGTCCGGGACACGATCGCGGCCATGGACGCGGCCGATCCACGCCTCGACCTCAAGGTGCGGATCGCCGTCAACACCGGCGAGGCGCTCGTGATCCTGAACGCACGGCCTGCGCTCGGCGAGGCGATGGTGACGGGCGACGTGGTCAACACGGCGGCACGACTCCAGACGGCGGCGCCGATCGGAGGCGTCCTCGCCGGCGAGGAGACATACAGGGCGACGCGGGACGCGATCCTCTATGCGCCGACGCCGCCGATCGACGCGAAGGGCAAGGAGAGCCCGGTGCCGACCTGGGTCGCGCTGCGCCCGCAGCTGAACCCCGGGGAGCGACCGGCCGCGGGACCGCTCGTGGGCCGGAGCCACGAGCTCGACGTCCTGCGCGGCACCTGGGAGCGCGTGGCGGACGAGCGGACCCCGCACCTGGTCACCGTGATCGGGCCGGCGGGGGTCGGGAAGACCCGGCTGGCAAGCGAGTTTTCCGCGATGGTGCGGGACCGGGGCGGCCGGACGGTCCGCGGCCGCGTGCTTCCGTACCGGGAGAGCACCGCCTACTCCGCGCTCGCGTTCCAGCTCAAGCAGCTCTCCGGGATCTTCGAGACCGATTCCGCCGAAGTCGCGCGGACGAAGCTGGCCGAGGTGGTGGGCTCACTGCTCCCCGAAGCCGAGGTGGAGCAGGTGACGGGCCACCTCGCGATCCTGATCGGAGTCGACCCGGTCGGAACCGTCTCCGACCGTGAGAGCCTCTTCTTCTCCGTTCGAGACTTCATCGAGGCGATGGCGGCCGAGCAGCCGACGATGCTCGTCTTCGAGGACATCCACTGGGCGGACGAGGCGCTTCTCGAGCTGGCCGGGAAGCTCAGCGCGCGGCTCCGCGACGTGCCGGTGCTGGTGCTCGCGCTCACACGCCCCGAGCTCCTCGAGCTGCGGCCGGGCTGGGGAGCCGGGCTGGCCGCGCACACTGCGCTGACGCTCCGCCCCTTGGGCGCGCAGGAAGCCACGGATCTCGCTGCGCACCGGCTCTCCGACGCCGGCGCGTCCGATCGCCTGGACCGGGCGTCGGATCTCGCAGCCGTTGCCGACGGCAATCCACTCTTCATCGAGCAGCTCGCTGCGGCGCTCGCGGAGTCCGGGGATCCCAACGCCCCGCTGCCGACCACGATCCGCGGAATCATCGCCGCCCGCCTCGACGCGCTTCCGCCGGCGGAACGGACGGTGCTCCTCGACGCTGCGGTCGCCGGCCGAGTCTTCTGGGCGGGCACGCTCGAGCGCATGTCCTCGAATGGGGCCGAGCTGAACGAGGTCCTCGAGGCGCTCGAGCATCGCGAGCTGATCTCCAGACAGGCGGCGTCGGCGTTCGAGGGCCAGCCGCAGTACACCTTTCGCCACGTGCTCGTCCGCGACGTTGCGTACGAGCTGCTCCCGCGCGCGGTCCGTCGGGAGCGGCACCGGGAGGCCGCCCTCTTCTTCGAAGAGGCGGCCGGAGGAGGCGAGCTCGGAGAGGTCGGTGCCGCTCTCGCGCGCCACTGGCGCGACGCGGGCAACCCGGCGAAGGCCGTCGACTACCTCGTCGCGGCGGCCGCCGGGGCCGAGCACGGGTGGGCGAAGGAGCGCGCGGCGCTTCTCTACCGTGAGGCACTGTCGCTCGTGCCTGAGACCGACGGCGACCGCCGGCGTGACCTGACCCTGCGCATCGCGCTTGCCGAGACGGCGACCTATCACGTCGCCGACGCGCGCCTGCTGGGCCTGGGAGACTAGGAGGTCTAGGAGGGTTCGGGCGGAAAGTCGGCCGGCGTGACGTCCCCGGCGATCTCTTGCACCGATTCGATGGTGTGCGCGCCGAGCCGCTTCGAGTGTGCGTAGACGGTGTCTTCGTCGGGCGCCTCGTAGACGCAGTACGTGCTGACGTTTCCCGAGCCGTCCACGACGACGTGGCTGTGCTCCCAGGTGATCTCCGGAAAGTCGCCCTCGACGAGCTCGCGGGACCGTCGCCCGACCTTGCCCATCTCCGATTCCTGGACGGAGAAGCGCCTGACGATCAAGTAGCGAGACATGCCGCTAATCGTAGACATGCCGCTAATCGTAGGCATGCGGGTCGCCCACGCCCACTAGCCAGACGGCTAGGTGCGAACGTTCGTCAAGCCTGGCACCCGAACGACTGAGGAGCGGCAGGGAAGGGGGCGGGCTGGCGGGCGGTTCGCCCCACTATTTCCTCCGCCTTGTCACGTGCGCTTGCGGAAGTCCAGCACCGGGCCGAGGCGTGTTCGCCCGAGGAAGAACGCGACCCGGTAGACGCCGGGGCCGGCCGGCGAGAAGTACGTTGCCCAGCGAAGGCTCAGCCGCCAGAGCGAGCCTTGGCGCCGGAGCCTGAACGTCCGGCATTGACGGATCCCTCGCGGTTCGGTCACGCAGACTTTCACCGGGCCGGTGAAGCTGAACGTTGAGAGGCGAAGGTAGACCGCTCCCGAGATTCGCTGCGTCGACGTGCAGAAGTCGCCAGTCGGGCTGCAGTACCTGCTAGCAGCGCCCGCCGAAGCGGCAAGCATGCCTGCAGCGACGACGACCACCACGAGGGCGGCTCTCAGTCTGGGTGATCCCAACTCATGCGACCGCCGTCTCGGCCTTCAGTTCCTCGCCGAACTTCGCACGCGCCACGAACTGCCCGACCCCGGGCGACGCCACGAGCTCGTCGCTCTCGACGAGCACCTGGCCCCGAAGCAGGACGACCTCGGGAGAGCCGGTCACCTCGGTTCCCTCGTAGAGGTTGTAGTCGATCTTCGAGTGGTGACCCGCGGCCGTGATCGTGTGCTTGCGCTCCGGGTCGAAGACGACGATGTCGGCGTCGGAGCCGACCGCGATCGTCCCCTTCCGCGGGTAGAGCCCGAACAGCTTCGCGGGGTTCGTGGAGAGGAGCTCGACCATGCGGTTGAGCGAGATCCGCCCGGCCCGGGCGCCGAACTCGTGGATCATGTGCAGCCGGTTCTCGAGGCCCGGTCCGCCGTTCGGGATCTTCGAGAAGTCGTCGCGGCCGAGCGTCTTCTGGCCGTCCCAGAGGAAGGCGCAGTGGTCGGTCGAGATCGCCGACAGGATGTCGGTGCGGACCGCGTTCCAGAGCACGTCCTGGTTCGCCTTGTCCCGCGGCGGCGGCGTGTAGACGTACTTCGCGCCCTCGAAGTTCGGCCGCTCGAGATGCGTGTAGTCGATGAAGAAGTACTGCGTGCACGTCTCTCCGTGGATGTCCCAGCCCTTCTCGCGGGCAAGCGCGATCGGCTCGACGGCCTCCTTGCAGCTGACGTGGACGACGTACAGCGGCGCACCGGCGACGCGCGCGAGCTGGATCGCCCGGTTCGTCGCCTCGCCCTCGGTCTCGGGAGGCCGCGTCAGCGCGTGGTACTTGGGCTCGGTGTTCCCGGCCGCGAGCGCCTCCTTGACGAGGACGTCGATCGCGTCGCCGTTCTCGGCGTGGACCATGACGAGCGCACCGGAGTCGGCCGCGACCTGCATCGACCGGAACAGCGTCTCGTCGTCGACCATGAGCGCGCCCTTGTAGGCCATGAAGAGCTTGTAGGAGGTCACGCCCTGCTCGGGGAGCCCGGCGAGCTCCTCCAGCGAGCCGCCCTCGTTCAGGTCGGTGATCGCCATGTGGTAGCCCATGTCGATCACCTGCTTGCCGTTCGCCTTCTCCTTCCACATGTCGAGGGCGGTGGCGAACGTCTCGCCCTGCGGCTGGATGACGAAGTCGACGTGGCAGGTGGTGCCGCCGAACGCGGCCGCCGTCTGGCCCGACTCGACGTCGTCGACGGTCACCGTGCCGCCGAACGGCATGTCCAGATGCGTGTGCGGGTCGATCCCGCCCGGAAGCAGGTACTTCCCGGACGCGTCGATGACGCGGTCCGCTTCCAGATCGAGTGACTCGCCGATGAGGGAGATCCGCTCGTTCTCGACGAACACGTCGCCGACGTAGTCGTCGGCCGCCGTGATCACTCGGCCTCCCTTGATCAGAACGGAACTCATTGCGGATCTCCCTCCTTCGGCTCTTGGATCAGGCGCCGCCTTCCGTGACCTCCACGTTCTCAGCTTCCCAGTCGTCGCCCTGGACGTCGACGTCGTCGTCCTCCAGCTCCTTGACGGCCGCCTCGGCGATGTCGGTGCGATAGGCGTCCTTGGACGCCGGCTTCGTGATCACCTTGCCCGACGGGCGATCTCGTTGGTCGTGTCGAACCCAGGACTCGGGCTTCATGATCCCGATCCCGTGCGGCAGCCGGCCAGATCAGCTTGTTGATCTCGTTGATCTGCCAGCGCTGGTGGCCCTCGCCGAGCGTCGGGCCGTTCTCGAGCACGATGTTCACGCACTCGTCGGGTTGTCGCGGCAGTAGATCCAGCCGCGGAAGCTCGCCTTGAGGAACCGCTTCGGCGAGTGTCCTCGTTGCCCTCTTCGGAGATCCAGTCCTCACGGACGAAGACACCGTCCTCCAGCGCACCGGTGCCCAGGTCGGACATCTTCATCACGTTGAGCTGGTCGATCGTGTAGAGCTGGTCGGTAGTCCGGGTTCTTGGTCTCGAGGACCTGTGCGAGCTCGTTGTAGGTCATCGCCGCCGCAGCGTCGATCTCCCGCTGGAGGAAGAGATTCATGTCGAACGGCTGCGCGACGATCTCCACGTCCTTGTGCGGGTCGAGGCCGTTCTTGTTCAGCGCGGCGAAGAGCTTGTGCTCGTTGCCGCCGAGCCAGACGCCGACCTTCTTGCCCTTGAGATCGACGATCTCTTCCAGCCCGGTGTCCTTCCAGGTCACCTCGGTCATGCCGGACCGGGCGAAGACCTGCGCGATGTTGACGATGTTCTGGCCCTTGTCGCGCGTCGCGAGCGTGCTGTCGAGCCAGTTGATGCCGAACTCGGCCTGGCCTCCGAGCACGACCTGCTCGGGAACGATGTCCGGGCCGCCGGGGCGGATGTCGACGTCCAGGCCCTTCGTCCTCGTAGTAGCCCTGGTCGAGCGCTGCGTAGTAGCCGGCGAACTGCGCCTGGACGACCCACTTCGACTGGAGCGTCACCTTGTCGAGCTCGCCGCCGGCGCTGCCGCCGTCACCTTCGTCGTCGTCGCCGCCGCAGCCGGCCAGCGCGAACATCGCCGCAGCCGCGAGCACAGCGACGGACCACCACCTGCTTCTTCTCATCCACTTCCCCTTTCCATGCCGGTCAAAGTTCTCGCTCACTCCGCCGGTCCCCGCGTCGACGGATGCCAGCCCATCGTAAGCCGCTCGGCGGCGGCCACGGCTCCGTAGAAGAGGATCCCGAGAATGCTGGCGACGACGATCGCCGCCCACGCCTCCGTGAACGCGAAGACGCCGGCCTGCCGCCGGATCTGGATTCCCAGCGCATCCTGGGATCCGCCGAAGTAGTCGCCCACGATCGCGCCGATCATCGCGAGTACGGTCGCAACCTTCAACCCGGTGAAGATGTAGGGCAGCGCGTTCGGGATGCGCACCCGCCGGAAGATCTCCCGCTCGCCGCTCGCGTAGGACCGCATCAGCTCGATCTGCTGAGGCCGCACCGACGTCAGCCCCCGGAGGGTGTTGACGAGCACCGGGAAGAAGCAGAGGACAGCCGCGATCACCATCTTCGAGAGCTGGTTGAGCGTTCCGAACCAGTTGTTCGTGATCGGGGCGAAAGCGATGATCGGGATCGCGTTCGCGGCGATCGCGAAGGGCATCAGGGCGGTCGCGAGCAGCCGCCAGCGGGCGAGGATCAGGGCGACCACGATCCCCGCTGAGCAGCCCATCACCCAGCCGCCGAACGCCTCTTCGAACGTGAACCAGCCGGCGCCCCAGAGCGTGTCGCGCTCCGTCCACAGAGTTCGCGTGATGTCGGAAGGCGGGGGCAGGAGGAAGTTCTGGATGTCGAGCCCGCGGACGAGGCCCTCCCAGAGCGCAATGCCGGCGACGAACACGATGACTGCCGGGAACCAGTCCCAGAGGCTCCGCCCGACGCGCGCGCCCAGCGTCCCGCGCGGGATCGGCTCGACGACTGTGGAGCTCACAGGCCTTCCTCGGCGACGATGAACTGCTCCTCGTCCTCGGGCTCCGCTGCCTCGAAGCCGCCGCCCTTCCGGAGCAGCTGCCGAACGTCGCGGATCAGCTCGGCGAACCGCGGCTCCTCGCGCGTCTCGCTCGTGCGCGGCTGTGGGAGGTCGACGTCGACGACGCCGACGATCCGGCCGGGACGCGCCGACATGACGACCACGCGGGTCGAGAGGAAGACGGCCTCGGAGATCGAGTGCGTGACGAAGATGACCGTGCTGCCGCTCTGCTCCCAGATCCGCAGGAGCTCCAGGTTGAGGCGCTCGCGCGTCATCTCGTCCAGGGCGCCGAACGGCTCGTCCATCAGCAGGAGCGGCGGCCCGAAGGAGAGCGCACGCGCGATCGAGACCCGCTGCTGCATTCCGCCCGAGAGCTGCCACGGATGGTGCTTCTCGAAGCCCTTGAGCTCGACGAGGTCGACCAGCTCCTGGACGCGGTCGTTCCGCTTCCGGCGGTCCCAGCGGAGGATCTCGAGCGGCAGCCCGATGTTCTTCTCCACGGTGCGCCAGTCGAAGAGCACCGCGTCCTGGAAGACGATCCCGTAGTCGCGGTCGAGCCGCGCCTGGTGCGCGCTCTTGCCGTTCACGACCACATCGCCGGCGCTCGGCTGGATCAGGTCGCCGACGATCCGGAGGAGCGTCGACTTGCCGCAGCCCGACGGGCCGATCAGCGAGATGAACTCGCGCGGCCGGATCTCGAGCTCGATGTTCTCGAGCGCCCGCACCTGGCCGCGGCCGAACTCCTTGGAGACCCTGCTGAGCTCGACGACGTTGGCGCGTTCGTTCATGCCACGTGCTCCGGCGCCCGCCGCACGACGATCTTCTCGACGACGACGACGACCAGGAAGAAGACGATCCCGAGCGCGGCGGCGACGAGGTTCGTCGCCCAGAGGTTCTCCGGCGTCGTCGAGTAGTACTGGTTGAAGTTGAGGATCGCGCCGCCGAGGCCGTCCTGGATCGAGGCGGGCAGCTCGCCGATGATCGCGCCGACCACGCAGGCCGTCGCCGAGATCTTGAAGGCGGTGAACAGGTACGGAAGCGAAGCGGGAAGCCGCAGCTTCCAGAGGATCTGGAGCGTGCTCGACGCGTACGAGCGCGTGAGCTCGAGCGCCCGCGGGTCGACCGACGTGAGCCCGCGCAGGGTGTTGATCGCGACCGGGAAGAACGTGAGGAAGGCAGCGATGATCGAGACCGAGAACCAGTCGGGGAAGCCCCTTCCGCCGAACCAGATGACGACCATCGGCGCGACGGCGAGGATCGGGACCGTCTGGGAGGCGACGATGTAGGGGAGGAAGCCACGCTGGAGCAGGCGCGAGTGGGCGAGGAGCACGCCGAGCACGAACCCGATCGAGGCCCCGAGCACGAATCCGACAGCCGCCTCCTTGGCCGTGAAGAGGGCTGCGTCCCAGAGCACCTCGATCAGTAGGGGCCCGTTCCTCCGCGAGGGCTCGAAGAGCTGGCCGACGATGTCGTGGAGGTGGGGGAAGGTCTTGTCGTTGACCTCGAAGCTCCCGATCGTGAGGCCGGTCGTCTCGCCGAACCACTTGAACCCCTCCCACAGGGCGTACAGCGCCGCGAAGACGATCGCCATCATCCCGAGCTGGGCGAGCACCGGCCGCCAGGGAGGCTCGCGGCGGGGCTGCTCGGCGGCGACCGATGCCATGTCGAGACGTTAACGTCGCGCTGATGGCGCGGCTCAACAACATCACCTTCGCGTGCGACGAGCCCGTGAAGCTCGCCGAGTTCTGGCGCGAGGCGCTCGGCTACGAGCACATCGAGGTTCCTCAGGAAGTCGAGGAGGCGGCGGCCGCCGCGATCGAGCGCGGCGAGCTGGAAGCAGACGCCTGGGCGATGCTCGTCAATCCGGACGGAACCGGCCCGCGGCTCCTCTTCCAGCGGCGTCCGAAGACGAAGACCACCGACATCCCGATCCATCTCGACCTCCACTCCGACGACCGCGCGGCTGAGGTGGAGCGGCTGAGGAGCCTGGGTGCGACCTTCGTCGAGGAGCGCTCGCTGAAGATCGGACCGTATGAGGAGTTCTGGTCCGTGATGAAGGACCCCGAGGGCAACGGGTTCTGCGTGTCATGACGCTCGACCCGTCCCGCACCGTCGCCGAGCTGAGGGAGCTCCAGGAGCTGACCGGCAACGATGACGGCGCGCAGCGAGTCGCGTGGACCGACACCTGGGTGCAGGCGCAGGACTGGATGGCCTCGAGGCTCGAGGGCACCGGCGCCGAGATGGAGTTCGACGAGGCGCGCAACCAGTGGTGGACGCTCCGCGGGCGGTCCGAGCGGGAGCTGCTGATCGGCGGGCATCTCGACTCTGTGCCGAACGGAGGCTGGCTCGACGGCGCGCTCAACGTCGTCGCCGGCGCCGAAGTGCTGCGGCGGATCGCGGAGGAGGGCACACCGCCGGTCACCGTCCGGCTCGTCTCGTGGGCCGACGAGGAGGGCGCTCGCTTCGGGCGCTCGCTCTTCGGGTCGAGCGCAGCCGCGGGGTCGATGGTCGACCAGGACGAGCTCCGCCGGCTCACCGATCGCGAGGGAATCTCCCTCCCGGATGCGATCGGGGCGCACGGCGTCGATCTCGACCGCGCGACGGATGCGAAGAGGCAGCTCGCGAACGCGGCTGCTTACCTCGAGCTGCACATCGAGCAGGGGCCGGTGCTCGAGTCGATGGAGCTCCCCCTCGGTGCCGTGCTCGGCACCTTCGGGGTCGAGCGCCACCGCGTCGTCTGGCGCGGCCAGGCGGCGCACGCGGGCTCGACGCCCATGGATCAGCGACGGGACGCGCTGGCCGGAGCCTCGAAGCTGGCCCTCGAGCTGAGGCACATCGCAAAGCGCGCCGGCGGCGGAGCGGTCTGCACCTCCGGCGGCGTCATCTGCCAGCCGGGGATCGTGACGTCCGTTGTCGAGACGGCCGAGCAGCTCCTCGACCAGCGGCACCTCGACGCCGGCACGCTCGCCTCGATGCTGGAGGACGCGAAGGCGCGGAGCAGGCAGTTCGCGGACGAGGAGAACATCGAGGTCGAGTTCGAGCGCATCTGGAACATCGAGCCGATCCTGTTCGACGAGCAGCTGGTCGGATTCGCCGACGAGGCGATCCAAGAGGTCGCGGGCCAGTCGCACCGGCTGCCGAGCGGGCCGCTGCACGACGCAGCCGAGGTGTCACGGGCGGGCGTTCCGACCGTGATGCTCTTCGTCCAGAGCCTGCGCGGGCTCTCGCACACCAAGCTCGAGGACACGAAGGACGAGCACCTCGAGTTGGCTGTCCAGGCGCTGGACAGGCTCGCGTCGCAGACGATCGCCCACCTCGCGCAGTAACTCGCTGGGCCTAGGTCCCCTCTCGTAGGCGCTCGCGGTTCCGCACCGCGAAGACGAGCGTCGCAGCGGCCGTCGTCGCGAAGCCGAGCAGCACGAAGGCATCGGCGAGGTTGAAAGCGACCGGCTCGAGCTGGATCGGGTTCGGGATGCCGGGCCAGAGCGCGAGCGACGCAAGGTTCCCGAGCGCACCGCCGGTGACGACGCCTCCCGCGAGCGCGATCAGCGGCGAGCGCGTTGCCAGGATCGCGGCCGACCAGACGGCAACCAGTCCAAGGACCACGGCGACGTAGGCCGCCGACCGGGTGTGTGCGTACGTCGTCTCCACGGTCGCCTTGTGCACAAGATCGAGCCCGGCGAAAGCGGCGGCGGTCGCGGCGAAAGCCACTGAGGCGCGTCCCACGAAGAGAGCCTAGAACGACGACGGCCCGCCGGAGCGGGCCGAGGTCTGGTGAAGCGGGGAGCCACCCCGCGCGTGACCGAGAATCGCCCCTACCACGGTAGCGGACGCAAACACGCCCACAGCCTCGACCGCGACCGGCGGTTGCGCGGAGGGCGCCGGACTCGAACCGGAACCGGTGGCGAACCGGTCGCAGTGATTCTCCGTCACGCATCTCGCCTCGAGATTTCACCCTCCGCCGCGCGCGACGCTAGTCAGCGACAAGGCGCGGCTGGAGAGATGTCACGAAGTCGACTCGCTCTCGGCGCTCATCCGTGACTCGCGGCGGCTGAGGAAGCCGAGAAACTCGAGCGACGGGATCAGGATCGCGACGATCCAGAAGATCGTGCCGAGGCCGAAGTCGGGGATCAGCGCGACCTCGATCGCGGTCAACACGGTCAGGAAGGCGGCGAATCCCACGACAGCACGGCCGCTCGCCTTCGGGCGGGACTCGCCGTCCCGCCCGAAGCGCCGGATGCAGAAGGGCAGGACGACGAGCAGGAACCAGCAAGGACGGCGAGCGGGACGAGAGCGCCGTCCGTCGTGAGCTCCGCGAGCGCGAGCGACGCGAGTAGCCAGGCGTAGAACGCGATACGAACCGCAAGCGGAATCTCGCGACCCATGACGAGCGACGCTTTCCAGAACCATCAGGTAGTGCGCGAACCACGATCGCCCCGTCTCGAGATCGGCCGCGACCTCCTGGCGGCCGATTCGCCTCCCGGAAGAGTCGGCATCGTTGCGCACGATCCTCAGTCGTCGAGAGCGAAGCACTCGGTTCGATGCGCTGACTTCGCCTCGTAGGCTCGCACATCGTTGCGTACTGCGCTGGTGGCCGCCTTCCCGCGAATCCTGTAGCCGATGTGCCCGCATGTGCGCCGCGAGCGCTTTCCGAGTGGCGTCGTAGACGGCCGAGTACGCCATGATCGGATCGTCTCCGACCAGCTTCTCGGCCGAGCGGAGGTGATTCCTCGCATCCCCGAGCTCCACCGCGGCAGCCCCGGGATCGGGGTCGACGCGCTCGAGCTCGCCGGCCTCGATCATCGATCGCAGGTTGATCTCCGCGCTCACGTGCCGAGGTCGAGCCGGACGAGCGGCCGGTCTCGCACCGTCCGGACGAATCCGCTGCTCTCGTGGTCCCATTCGTCTCTCGAGAGAACTGTCGAGTGACCTCACGGCCGAGCTCACGCGCTGCCTCACGGGCCGCTCCGCGCACACGGTGAACGTCCGGGAAACCGACCACGAGGACATCGACGTCACCCGGCGGCGGCCCCTCGTGGCCGAGGTACCGCGACGCCGACGATCCATACAGAAACGCCTCGTCGACGCCCTCGACTTCGCGCAGTCGCTTTGTCAAGACCGAAACGGGGCCGAAGGCCTTCAGGATCAGCGAGCGCAGCTCGGGGTAGTACGGCGAATCGACGTTCGGCCGAACGATTCGCGCGTTGCCGACCCGCTCGCTCTCGACGAGGCCGGCTTGTTCGAGTCGGTTCAGCTCGTCGGACACACGCGATTTCGCGAGGCCGACGTCGGTGGCAAGTTTCGTGAGCGCGGCCCCTTCGCCGTTCGGGAGAAACAGACGGGCGAGGAGACGAGCCTGTCCGGCGGATCTGAAGATCGGCAGCAAGGGGGGTTGCAGTTCTCATAATTCGGACAATGATCCGAGTTTACAGAAGCACTCACGGCCGCCGTGGCGGACGCCGACTCCGGCACGGCCGTCGTACGGAGTCGCGCAGCGCCCGGACGATCTCTGGGTCTGCGGAGCACGTCCGGTGTGCACGAAGGCGACCTCGTGCGGAGGTCACGCGCGAGCCCGGTCGGCGCGGCCGGGCCGGTGCTCATGCGCTGTTGCTCGTACGGTGGACATCGCTGCGTACTGCAGCTGGCGGCGCTTCGTCGAGGGTCAGTGGGTCATCTTCGGCGACCCGGCCAGCATCGATCCTGGCAGCGGCACGACCCCGGACGAGTACGTGGCGGCGGTTCGGGAGGACGTCGGCGGCATGACCTTGCGCAGGATCGCCGGACGCGTGACCGGTCTGACGGTCTCTCGGCCGGGAAACGGGTCGACGGTGTACCGGGGCCAGATCGCTGCGGGGGCGATCGCGAGGGAGACCGGCTTCAAGGAAGGGGAGGCGATCCGGGTGCTCCCGTTCGGCTACGTGGCCCACGACGAGGCGGCGAACGCGTCGGCCCTGCTCGACGTAGCGGTGACGGTCGGCGCCGACGGCGTCGTCCGCCAGATCTCCGTGAGCTGGGGAACGTGGGACTACACGGTGACCTACGGCAGTCTCGGTTCAGCGCCGGCCCTGGAGGCGCCGAAGAATGCGCGCGACCTCGTGAAGGAGCGCCTCCGCGCCGTCGGACGCGGCTAGGACAGCCGCACGAGGGCGACGCCGCCCGCGAGCAGCGCGACGCCGAGGAGCCGCAGCGGCGTGATCGGGTTCTCCTCGAACCCGACCCAGCCGTAGTGGTCGACGAGCAGCGAGGCGATCGCCTGTCCGGCGAGGATCAGCGCGACGAGGGTTGCGGCGCCGAGCTTCGGCGCCGTGACGATCGAGCCGAGCACGTAGAACGCTCCGAGGATCCCGCCGATCCAGACCCACCAGGGCGCGTCGCCTGCGCGGTCCGGCAGTCCGCGCTGAGCGACGAGGACGGCCACGAGCAGCGCGGCGGCGCCGACAACGAACGAGACGAACGCCGCGCGGATCGAACCGCCGACCCACGTGGCGAGCTGTGCGTTGATCCCGAACTGGATCGGGAGCATCGCGCCCGCGAGCAGCGCGAAGACGATGTAGCTCCAGATTGCCACCGGAGAGCTTTCAAGAGAAAATGACTGTTTCCCTGCCCGGTCACGAGGAGGTCCAATGCTCGACTTCGGCGTCACCGTTCTGCCGGATCCGCCCCAGTCGCGGTTCTTCGAGCTGGTCGAGCTGACGGAGAAGCACGGCTTCGACTACGCGTGGACCTACGACTCGCACATCCTCTGGCAGGAGTCGTACGCGACCCTGCCGGTCGCCGCCGAGCGGACGGAGAAGGTCAAGCTGGGCCACTTCGTGACCAACCCGGGCATCCGAGACCCGACGATCACGGCCAGCTGGTACGCGACGATGCAGGACCTGTCCAAGGGCCGGATGGTCATGGGGATCGGCCGCGGCGACTCCTCTCGCCGGGTCGTCGGCCTCAAGCCGGTGAAAGTGGCGGAGTTCGAGGCCCGCTGCAAGATGATCAAGGACCTGATGAACGGCCGCGAGGTCGAGTGGAACGGCAAGGAGCTCCAGCTCGAGTGGGCCAAGGACCTCCCCGAGATCCCGATGTGGATCGCCGGCTACGGGCCGAGAGCGCTCGGCGTCGCCGGCCGGGTCGTCGGACGGCGTGATCATCCAGCTCGCCGACCCGCAGATCATCCAGTGGATCATGGACACGGCCCGAAAGGCCGCCGAGGAGGTGGGCCGCGATCCCGTCGGAGCTGAAGTGCATCGTCGGCGCGCCGAGCCACATCACCGACAACATCCAGGAGGCGCGCGACCAGGTTCGCTGGTTCCCGGCCATGGTCTCGAACCACGTGATGGACCTGATCGAGCGCTACGGGTTCGACTCCGAGATCCCTGACGCACTGACCGAGTTCGTGAAGGCGCGGAAGTTCTACGACTACAAGGACCACAGCCGCGTCGGCGCGGCGCACGGCGAGTTCGTCACCGACGAGATCGCCGACCGCTTCACGGTGATCGGCAACGTCGAGCAGGTGACGGCGAAGCTGAAGGAGCTCGAGTCGGTCGGCGTCGACCAGTTCAACATCTACCTCATGACCGAGGGCCAGAACGAGACGCTGGCGACGTACGGGAAGGACATCCTTCCGGCCTTTCAGGGGGTGGCTGCGTAGTTGGAGAGAGAACCCTCGCCTGGGCCAGTGTTCGGAATGACCCCTGACGCAGCCTAGGCAGAGACCGATGAGTTACTGGTCGCCGAGCGGTCTATCCCAGAACAACATCTACCGGCAACCCAGGAGGCAGCTTGAGGCTTCTTCTCACGTCCGCTGGCATCAAGAACACGAGCATCCACGACGCGCTGGTCGACCTCCTGGGCAAACCGATTGCCGAGTCCAGCGCCCTCTGCATTCCCACCGCGGCGTACGGGCACCCCATGGCCGGTCCTGGCGCGGCATGGCGGTTCATCAGCGGACAAGAACCCAGGTGCCCCATGTGCGAGCTGGGTTGGAAGTCCTTGGGAGTGCTGGAGCTCACCGCGCTGCCGAGCATCGGTGAAGAGCGCTGGGTCCCGTGGGTCCGGGAGACAGACGTGCTGCTGGTGAATGGCGGCGACGCCCTGTACCTGTGCCACTGGATGCGGCAGTCCGGGCTGGCGGATCTCTTGCCGTCGCTGCGCGAGACGGTCTGGGTGGGGCTGAGCGCTGGGAGCATGGTGATGACCCCCCGTATCGGGGAGGACTTCGTCGGGTGGAAGCCGCCCACCGGTGACGACAGCACGCTGGGAATCGTTGACTTCTCGATCTTCCCGCACCTGGATCACGAGGACCTGCCGGAGAACACCATGGCCGACGCAGAAGAGATGGGCCGCCGGCATGCCGGTGCCGTGCTACGCGATCGACGACCAAACCGCCATCAAAGTGACCGACGGCACCGTAGAAGTCGTCTCCGAGGGGCACTGGAAACTGTTCACCCCGTAATGCTCGCCTGGGCCAGCGTGCGGGAATGTCACCCGAGTTTGCGGCAGATAGCGTTAACGGCCGTGCGGGAGGGCTCGGGACAGCTTGTCCTTCGCGAGATCGAAGATCGTGATCTCGGCGTGCTGTTCGAGCACGCGACGGATCCCGACGCGATCCGGATGGCCGCGTTCACCTCGCCGGAGGCCGATGATCGAACGAGCTTCGAGCGACGGTGGGCGCGGCTGAGGAGCGACAGCTCTACGACGAACAGGGTCATCGAGATCGACGGTCGAGTTGTGGGTCACATTGCGAGCTTCGACTTGGAGGGTCACCGCGAGGTCACCTACTGGATCGGCCGTGAAGATTGGGGCCGCGGCATTGCCACGCGTGCCCTACAGGAGTTCTTGCAGCTGGAGGAAAGCCGGCCGCTTTACGCTCGCGCCGCGAGCGACAACGCCGCGTCGATTCGTGTGTTGACGAAGTGCGGTTTTCGTGATCGTGGGCGAGGGGCGCGGGTTCGCTCATGGGCGCAACGAGGAAACGGACGAGGTCGTGCTCCGACTCGATGCATGACCCCAACTGCCCTCGGCTGGACGAGCGTGCGGTCAGGAATGTTCCCTGTAGGAGTGGGCTAGACTCGCCGCTGTGGCGTTTCCGGCGTAGTTGATCCCGCCTTCATGACCTGTCAGCCGCACATCCGTGCGGGCTGACGTGGACTGCCTGACAGCACCGGCCGTCGGTGGCATCCGTCGGCGGCCGGCGAGATCAACGAAGGAGGAAACGTGGTCACCGAAGCACGCCTTGAACGTGTCGCGTCCGGGCTGGCACCCGTCACTCCCGGATGGTTCATCGTCAACACGGCCGACGCTGCGTGGACCAACAACGACTACTACGGCGGCGTCTGCATCTTCGAGTCCGACGAGTTCGTGCTCCGGGGTCGGCCCGATCTAACGGCGTACGAGAAGCCGCATGCCGGGTTCACGATCCGCGTCGTCCCGCCCGGGCAACCGTCAACTCTCTACCACGCCGAATCGGTCCAGGAGGACTTCCTCGTCTTGATGGGCGAGTGCGTGCTCATCATCGAAAACCAGGAACGGCACCTGCGGGCATGGGACTTCGTGCATTGCCCGCCGATGACCGCGCACGCGTTCGTCGCCAAGGAAACAGGGCCGTGCGTGATCCTCGCCACGGGAAACCGGCGCGACGATTTCGAGCGCGTGGACCGACGATCCGAGGTCGCCCTCCGCTACGACGCGGGAACCGAGGTCGATAGGACAGAGCCCGAGCCCAGAGGGCGATGGGAGGTCCAGCGTCCGAAACACTGGGACGAACTCCCATGGGCCGAACGGCCATAGCCCAGCGCACGACAGGTGGAGACCGTCGTCTGTGCCAGTGATGCAGGAATGTCCCCTGTGGTTCCGAGCAGGTTTACGACGTGTGCACGGGATAGCGCAGGTGCGTGACGCCCACACCGGTGACGACTGTCGGATTCCCGAGGACGGCCGGTGTGTTCGCGAGGTGGTCGAACAGCCGCACTCCTGCGCCTAGCAACACGGCAGCCAGATCGATGTGGAGCTCGTCGAGCAGCCCGGCGTCCAGGCACTGCTGGATCGTTTGGGCGCCGTGCACTCCCACGGATTTCGGGCCGGCAGCCGATTTCGCTCGAGCAACGGCGCTTTCGATGCCGTCGGTGACGAACTGGACTGTCGAGCCGGGGCGTGGCCAGCCGTCGGGCACGTGGTGGGTGACGACGAAAGCGGGCACATCCCACGGGTGCTGGCCGCCCCAGCCGTCGGCGCGCTCGAACGTGCGCCGACCGGTGAGCATGGCGCCGACCTCAGCCGTCAAGCCCCTCAGGTGGTCGGCGCTCGGCGCCGAGACGTGGAACGTCATGCCGGATGTCGTGCTCGCTGTGGGGACCTCGACGTCGCCCGAGAAGTACCAGTCGAAAACTTCGGCGACCCCGTCGTTCGCGTCGGCGACGTACCCGTCGAGAGACATCGACATGATTGCGACCACCTTGGTCATGGCGCAGCTCCATCGACGGAGACGAGCGTCGTGGTCGTCGGTTTCATGGGTTCGTCCTTTCTCTCGTGGTGGTCTTTGTCGTTACGACCGCACCGAGGCGCGGATCTCATCGGTCGCAGCAGAGTCCGTCCGGCCGAATCGAGTCTGAGGATCTGGAATATCTGCCCGGGCGAGAAAATCATCGCTCCGGCGAGTCGACCCGAACTGCCGAAGCGACCCTCCGGTGCGGAGTGTCATCTGCCCAGGTCTCGGTAGTCAGGTATTACGCTACTCCGTAGTGGCGCGCGAGATCACGATTCCAGGCAGCGAGGGCACCGCCAAGATCAGGAACCTCTGGGCGGTTGCGCTCCTCCCGTTCATCACTCTCGGGATCTACTTCTGGTACTGGTGGTACCAGATCAACCGGGAGATGCGGGACTACGGGCGCGCCAAGGGCTCGAACGAGCTCGGCACCAGCCCGGGGACGTCACTGCTCGCGGTCACGCTCGGCGCGCTGGTCATCGTTCCGGCGCTGGTCTCGATCTACAACACGTTCAAGCGGGTTCAGGCGGCGCAGCGGCTGGCCGGTCAGGAGCCGCTGAACGGCTGGATCGCGCTCATCCTCTTCCTCGTCATCTCACCGGCGTTCAACGCGTACGCGCAGAGCGGTCTGAACGGCGTCTGGGAGAAGGAAGCGGGGCCGGCCGAGGAGACCGCGCTGACGTAGCGTCGGGCGAGCTGGGCGAGGATCTCCTCCCCGGAACGACCTCATCAGTGACGCCGTTAACCCGCGCGCAACATCGATCGGCGTAGCGTCTAGTCCAATGAGGACTAGTCGCGCCGTGCGGCCCCGCACCGGGACGCTGACGACGACCGAGTACGCCGTGCTGACGGTGCTCACGGTCGAGACGCAGTGTGTCGCGCTTTCCGGCTACGACCTGCTGAAGATCGTCGAGCGCACCACTCGCTATTTCTGGAAGCCGACGAAGAGCCACCTCTACGCGGTCCTGCCGAGGCTGGTCGAGCGGGGCCTCGCGACTCGAAAGGCGGCGCCGGGGGCCCGCGGTCCCGAGCGCCAGCTCTACCGCGTGACACCGAAGGGCGATCGGCTCGCCCGGGAGTGGTTGGAGGAGCCCGTGCCGGGCGATACCGACCTCTTCCACCTCAAGGTCTTCTACGGCGGCCTGCAGAGCCGCGAGGCTCTCGTGGCTCACTACCGCCTGCACCTCGAGGAGCGGGAAGCCGCGCTCGAGGAGCTGCTCGCCATCCCCATCGACCGCAAGGGCCACAACTACTTCCATTCTTTTCTCCTCCGGCTCGGGATCGAGAGCGCCCGCCTCGACATCCACTGGGCGGAGGACGTCCTCAAGGAGCTCGAGCAGTGAAGAAACCCGCCGTTGCGATCATCGCCGTCCTCGCCTGCGCGGGAGCTGCAGGCGCCCAACCCTCAGCCGGCCCGGCCGGAAGCTGGGCCGGGAGCGTCCAATTCACCCGAGTGGGCGGCCCGGAGCCGTTCTCGATCTCTCTCGAGCTCCGCGGGCGGCGCGCCGTCGTCGCGCTCGGCCCGGGCCACGCTGCCCGGACGGAAGTTCCCGCCCGCATCACGGGAAGCCGCGTCCGACTGACGCTTCCCGGCAGGCCCTGGAGGCTGGCGCTCGACGGACGCGTCCGGAAGGGGCGCCTCGTCGGGACCCTTCGCCAGGGCCCGGTTCGGGGGCGATTCCAGCTCGGCCGCCGAGCTCCGATCGAGGGCGCCACGCTCGGCCTCTACCGGATCGGCACCAGGCCGCTCGGGATCATCCAGGGGTTCGCCCCGCGCGAAAGCATCGACTACGAGCGGGACGAGATCCGAGCCCTGTACCAGTCCGGTCGCGGTCGCTACGTGGTCGGCGCCGGTCTCAGCACGCGGAATCCAACCGTCGGGACCGCGTCCTTCACGACCAACGGCGCGGTTTTCCGCGGCGAGCCGGCGACCCGCGTCCCGCTACGCCAGGAGGAGGTCTGGGTCCGCAGCGGCCGCGCCTACCTCGGCTGCACCCTGACGATCCCGCCGGGCAGCGGCCGGCGCCCGGCGCTCGCTTTCGCCCACGGCGGCGGTGAAGCCCCGCGCAGGTTCAACTCGATCCTCTCCACGTACCTGAACGAGCTAGGGCTGACCACGCTCTCGTGCGACAAGCGCGGCGTGGCCCAGTCGGGCGGCGCCTATCCGGGCGAGTTCCCGGGTGTGCCGGCCGTCGACCAGTACGCGCGCGACGTCCAGGCGCAGGCCCGCTTCCTCGCCGGGCTGGCCGAGGTCGATCCCGCGCGGGTGGGAATCGCAGGCGTGAGCCAGGCGGGGTGGATCATGCCGCTGGCTGCCACTCGTGAGACCGCAATCCGCTTCATGTTGGCCATCGTCTCGCCCACGCTGACCCAGGGTCAGACCGACCACTGGGCGAACCTGAACGCCCAGGGCCAGGCGCCGCCGACCCGCACCGACGAGGACATGGAAGCCGAGGTCCGGGCCACGGCTCCGAGCGGAGTCGACCCGATGCCGGCGATCAGGGCGATGAGAATCCCGGCGATCTGGCTCTTCGGCGGCAAGGACCGGATCGTGCCGTCGCGGCTCTGCGTCGAGCGACTCGACCCGGTCGCGCGCGAGCCCGGCCGGGATTTCACGCACCGAGTCTTCCCCGGCGGGACGCACGGGCTGCTGTTCACCGCGAACGGCCTGATCGACGAGCAGGCTCGTTCGAATCGGTTCGTCGAGGGCTACTTCGCGACGATCCGCGACTGGCTCGCGGCCAGGGGGTTTACCGGGTAGAGGGCTGGTGCGTCATCCGGCACGGCGGAATCTCACATCAGGCCTCTTCCAGCTCGAGGGAGCTGGAAGGGCAGCAGGGCGACGCACGCGGCCTCTCGGGCCAGCAGCGCGAGCGGCCGGGGTGCGTCGGCGCCCTCCACGTGCAGCCGGATGCCGCTGCCCCGGAGCGCGGCGCGCATCAGGGCTCCGACGCGGAGCCGGTGCCAGCTCGAGGTCACGACGACGAGGTCGCGCGCGCCGAGCTCGCGGGCCTTGCGAGCCACGTTGGCCGCGTTCTGCGCGGTCGATCGCGACTCGACCTCGGGAATGAGCTCCACCTCCGGCCCCCTCCAGGCGTCTGCCATCAGCTCGGCCTCCGGGAACCCGGAGAGGATGACCGTGTCCACGCCGTCAGCGAGCTCATGCGCGCGGGCGAGCCGCGCGGCGCAGATCGCGTGCAGCTCCTCGTCGCCTCGCCGCGAGTAGCCGAGAACCGCCAGGACTCTCACCGACGGCGCCGGCGCAGCGCCTCGGCGGTGATCAGCGTGCCGGCCACGGTGAGGACGAGGACGAGCGCCTTCTTGCCCTGGAGCTTCGACTCGCCGCTGGCGCGCTCCCGCATCTCGACCGGAAGCTCGTCCACGCGCAGGCCCTCGTCGTGGAGGCGGAGGACGGCCTCGACCTCCGGCGCGCCGCTCGTGTACGGCCGTGCGAGGATCGGCATGGCGCGCGCGTTGACCGCGTACATCCCGCTCGTTGCGTCGTGGAACGGCCGGTCCAGAACCACCTCCATCGACCGCCGGAGAAGACCAGTCCCCAGCCGCCGCGCGGGGGAGGTCGTGTACCGCTCGCGGGAGAAGCCGTTGCCGCCGGCCGTGGCATACCGCGACCCGACCGCCACGTCGCTCTTGCCCGAGCGGACGACGTCGAGGAGCTTCCGCAGCTCCTCGACGGGATGCTGCCCGTCGGCATCGACGCGGCCGCAGTACTCGTAGCCCTGATCGGCCGCGTGGCCGTACCCGGCCGCGATCGCCGCGCGCAGTCCACGGTTCTCGCCGAACGAGAGCACCTCGGCGCCCTGCTCCCGGGCGATGTGCGGCGTCCGGTCGGTCGACCCGTCGTCGATGACGAGCACGTCTGCGTCCGGGAGCTCGTCGCGGAGCTCGTGGAGCACGGCCGCGAGGTTCTGCTCCTCGTTCCACGCGGGAATGAAGACGAGGGTGTCGTGCTTCTTGGCCACGGCCAAAGGCTAGATCCCGCCGCCCTCGAGCGGTAGCCCCGCTGCCATCCAGTCGGCCTTCCCCTCGGCGTAGTGGCGGACGTTCGTGTAGCCGAGGAAGCGCAGGCGCTCGCCGACGAAGACGGAGCTCTCGCACTCGACGTCGACGCAGTAGACGACGATCTCGGTGTCGAGGTCGGGAACTCGGCGCGGCGCCCGTTCGTCCACCCACTCGAGCGGGAGGTTGATCGCACCGGGGAGGTGGGATCGGGCGTACGACATGGGGGCGAGCGCGTCCACCAGCACGAAGCCCTCGCCGCTCTCGATCTTCGCGTGGAGCTCGTCGCGGGAGATGTGGGGGAGCTCGCTCACCGCGGAGCCAGCCACTCCCCAAGCCGGACGGGAGCTGCGAGCGCGCCGAAGTCACCGCGATCGCGGATCGCCTCCGCGGCCGCGACCGTCGCGCTCAGCGCAACCCAGGTGAGGCTGCCACCGACGCTGACGCGCTGCGCGCCGGCTTCGGCGAGCTCTGCCATCTCGAGATCGGGGACCGCCAGCACGTTCACCGGCTTTCCGACCGCGTCGCACACGGCCCTGACCTCCTCGATGGTTCGCAGGCCCGGCGCGTAGAGCACGTCCGCGCCCGCCGCCTCGAACGCCTGGAGCCGCGAGATCGTGTCGGCAAGATCGGGATTCCCGCGGATGTGGTTCTCGGCGCGCGCCGTCAGCGCGAAGGGGAAGTCCCGGCGCCGCGCCGCTTCGACAGCTGCGGTGACTCGCTCGACCGCATGCCCGAGCTCGTAGAGGGAGCCCGACGGGTCGTAGTCCTCGATCGAGCCGCCGACCGCGCCGGCCTCGGCGGCTCTCGTCACCGCGAGCGCGGCGTCTTCGGGCCGAGGGCCGTAGCCGTTCTCGAGGTCGACGGATACCGGGAGGCTCGTTGCCTCGTTCAGAGCCCGCGTGTGCTCGGCGACCTCGTCGAGGGTCGCGCCGCCGTCGAGCCGGCCGAGCGTGAAGGCGAAGCCCGAGCTCGTGGTGGCGAGCGCCTCGAACCCGAGCGCCTCCAGCACCCGCGCCGACCCTGCGTCCCAGGGGTTCGGGATGACGAACGGCTCGCCCTCGTGGAGGGCGCGGAACGCCTCAGCCTTCTCGCGCTGGGTCGGTCGCACCGGGAGAGTGTTCCCGATCGGCTCCAACGGCTGGGCGCCTGACGCGCATGAAGACACGTCGCACGGCCACGGAGGCAGCCGCGATCACGGCCGCGAGCGCGAAAGCGACGCCGAAGGCGAGCAGCGGCCGCTCGTGGAACACGCGGCCGCCGAAGTAGCCGAGCAGGACGGAGTAGAGCGCCCAGAGGCAGGCGGCAATCCCAGTGAAGAGCGCGAACCGCCCGTAGTGGAACCGCGTCAGGCCGCTCATGAAGGTCGCGCCGGTTCGGCCGCCCGGGACGAAGCGGGCGACCAGGAGGATCACGGCACCCCTGCGACCCAGCTGCACGCAGGCCCACCGGACTCCACGTTGCGCGTACGGCCCGTTGAAGAAGCGGCGCTGCGCCCGCCGTCCGCCGTAGCGGCCGAGCCCGTACGACGTCGAGTCTCCGACGAACGCACCGAGTGCCGCCGCGCCGAGCACCGCGGGCAGCGCGATCTCTGGCTCGATCGCCGCGAGCACGCCCGCAAAGATCGCCGCCGACTCGCTGGGTAGCGCGGGGAACACCGCGTCACCGGCCGCGATCGCGAAGAGAATCAGGTAGGCGGTCGGCGGCTGGGCGAGCAGGTCGTAGAGCGAGCCCATCTCCCCAAGGATCGCAGGAGCGGGACGGCCTCCGTAGACTCGGCTCGATGGCCGGCGCTCCGCTCACCACGGTCGTCGGGAGCTATCCGCAGCCTGACTGGCTGATCGACCGCGAGCGGCTCGGGGACCGGCTGCCGCCGCGCGTCCGTGCACGCGAGCTCTGGCGGGTCGCGGAGCCGCTGCTCGAGGAAGCGCAGGACGACGCGACCGGCTCGCCGTCCAGGACATGGAGCGCGCCGGCGTCGACGTGATCACCGACGGGGAGATGCGGCGCGAGAGCTACTCCAACCACTTCGCGACGGCGCTCGAGGGGATCGACCTGGACGAGCCCGGCGTCGCCCTCGACCGCACAGGTCACGAGAATCCGGTCCCGCGGGTGGTCGGGCCGATCTCCCGTCGGGAGCCGGTGGAGGTTCGCGACGTCGAGCTCCTCCGCTCCATCACCGACCGCCGGATCAAGATCACGGTTCCCGGGCCGTTCACGATGACCCAGCAGGCGCAGAACGACCACTACCCCGACGAGCGCAGCCTGGCTTTCGCCTACGCGGATGCAGTCAACGAGGAGTTGCGAGACCTGAAGGCGGCGGGCGCCGACGTGGTGCAGATCGACGAGCCGTACCTCCAGGCGCGTCCCGACCCGGCTCGGGAGTACGCGGTCGAGGCGATCGACCGGGCCCTCGACGGCATCGAAGGCGACACGGTGCTCCACACCTGCTTCGGCTATGCACACATCGTCCACGACCGGCCCTCCGGCTACCCGTTCCTCCGCGAGCTGAACGAGTGCGCTGCGACGCATCTCTCGTTGGAGGCGGCTCAGCCGGACCTCGACCCCGAAGTGCTCCGCGAGCTGCCGGACAAGAGGATCGTCCTCGGCGTCCTCGACCTCGGCTCGAGTCAGGCCGAGACGCCGGAGGTCGTCGCCGGCCGGATCCGCCGCGCGCTGGAGGTCGTCCAGCCCGAGCGGCTCGTCGTCGCGCCCGACTGCGGGATGAAGTACCTGCCGCGCGACCTGGCGTTCCGCAAGCTGCAAGCGATGGTCGAGGGTGCGAGGCTGGCGGCGGATGACTGACCGGCCCGTCAGCCGGATCTCGCAGGCCTACGCCGACAGGGTCGAGGTACGGGGGCGAGATCTCACCGGCGACCTCATGGGCCGGCTGACCTTCACCGAGTACTTCCACCTGCTGCTCACCGGCGAGGAGCCCACCCAAGAGCAGCGCTTCTTCCTCGACCTCCTGCTCGTGTCGATCGCCGAGCACGGGATGATGCCGACCAACGTCGCCGCCCGGATGACGCTCGCCGCCGACCCGGACTCGCTCCAGGGCGCGGTCGCGGCCGGCATCCTCGGCGCCGGCCCGGTCGTGCTCGGCACCGCGGAGGAGTGCGCCAACCTGCTGCAGGACGCGGAGCCGCGGGAGGCTGTGCGCCGCATCCGCGACGCCGGCGGGAAGGTGCCGGGCTTCGGCCATCCGGTCCATACCCCGGTCGATCCGCGGGCCGAGCGGATCCTCGAGCTGGCAGACGCCCGCGGTGTGAGCGGCGCGCATGTGGCGCGCGCCCGGCAGGTCCGCGACGCCGTCGCCGAGCTGTGGGACCGACCCCTGACGATGAACGTCGCCATGCCGATGGCGGCCGTGATGCTCGACCTGGGCTACCAGTCCTCGGCCGTCAAGGCAGTCCCGATCCTGGCGCGAACCGCCGGCCTGCTGGCGCACCTTGCCGAGGAGAGGGAGCAGCCGATCGGCCTCCGGCTGGGTCAGGCCGCGGAGGAGGCGGTCGAGTACGAGCGCTGACGTGGAGACGCGGCCCTGGGACGAGCAGCTCGCGCTCGACGCCGAGAGCTACCGCGCCCAGCTGGCGTACCTCCTCGAGCGCTCGCCGTTCTACCGCGCGAAGCTCGGCACGCAGGTCAGCGACAGGCTCGCCGACATCGCGCAGCTGCCGCTGACGGAGAAGGCCGAGCTGCGGGAGACCGTGACGCCGGAGAGCCCGTTCGGCGCCCACTTCTGCGCCGAGCCGTCCGAGCTCGTCCGGATCTACTCCACGAGCGGCACGACCGGGACGCCCAGCTACATCCCGCTCACAGCCGGCGACCTCGACAACTGGGTGGCCGGCTCTGCACGCAGCTATGCGGCGTCCGGCATCGCCCCCGGCCAGCGCATCGCCTCGACCTACAACGCTGGACCGTTCGTGGCGGGTGCGGCGCTCGGCGCCTTCGAGCGCCTCGGGCTCACGCACATTCCCGTCGGCACCGGGAACACGGAGCGGCTGGTGCGCGCGGTCGAGCTGCTGCGGCCCGAGGCGGTGGTGCTCACTCCGTCCTACGCGGCGCACCTCGCCGAGAGCTTCGACCTCCGGGGCTCGAGCGTTGCACGTGTTCTGGTCGCGGGTGAGCCGGGCGGCGGCGAGCCGGCGTTTCGCGCGAAGCTCGAGGACGGCTGGGGCGCCAAGGTCACCGAAGCGATGGGGATCGGCGACATCGGCGTGTCGCTTTGGGGCGAGTGCGAGGAGCAGGACGGCATGCACCTCGGTGCGCGCGGCTTCGTCCACGCCGAGCTGATCGACCCCGACACCGGCGAGGCGCTGGAGGTCGACGACGGCGCCCAGGGCGAGCTCGTCCTCACGCATCTCGAGCACCGAGCCGCGCCGCTCCTCCGCTTCCGCACCCGGGACCATGTCGAGGTCCGGACGAGCCCGTGCCGGTGCGGCCGCACCGGGCCGCGGATCCGCTGCCTCGGCCGGACCGACGACATGCTGATCGTCCGCGGCGTGAACGTCTTCCCCTCCGCGGTCCGCGACGTCGTCAGCGGGTTCGCGCCGGCGGTGAGCGGCCACGTCCGAGTCAGGCCGCCGTCGGTGGGCGTCAAGCAGGAGCCGCCGCTGCCGGTCTCCGTCGAACTTGCGCAGAACGCAGCGCCGGACCCGACACTCGCTGACGCGATTCGCGAGAAACTGCGCAGCGTGCTGGTCATCCAAACACGTGTCGACCTCGTACCGTGGGGCAGCTTGGCGCGCAGCGAGTACAAGTCGGAGCTGATCGAGCGGTGAGGAAGCTCCAGAGCCAGGGCGTCCACCACATCACGCTCGTCGGCGCCGACCGGCAGACGTCGATCGACTTCTGGGAGGGCGTGCTCGGGATGCCGTTCGTCTTCGACCAGCCGAACCTGGACAACGAGTCGGAGAGCCACCTCTACTTCGACCCCGGCGACGGGCGGCTGATCACCGTCTTCACGAACGAGGAGCGGAAGCCGGACCCGACGCGCACCTCGACGGACATCGGCGCCGTCCACCACATCGCCTTCGCCGTCTCGCAGGCGACCTTCTGGCAGGCGGTGGAGCGGCTCGACGAGCGCGGGGTCCGCCACAGCGGGGTCAAGGACCGCGGCTTCATGGACTCGATCTACTTCGAGGATCCGCTCGGCCTCCTGATCGAGCTCGCCTCGTACCGGTTCGAGCCGCCGTTCGGCTTCACGCACGCCGACGTGCTGCTCGAGGCGCACAAGCTGAGAGTCGAACGAGGCGACTACAACATCGACAAGGAACACCTCGCGGACGCAATCGAGATGCTCGTCGGGCGATCACGGGCGTCGCTCTCGCAGGACCGATCGCCGAAGGATCCCTACTAGGAGGAGGATCAAGTGGCCACGAACACGCTGAACATCCTGAAGCCGAGCGTGAACAACCTGACCGTTCGGATCTTCGTTCGGGCGGCCGGGCTCGACTTCGAGGAGCAGGACGTGTGGGGCAAGAAGCCCGAGTACCTGGGGAACTACCCGGCTCAGCTGACGCCGATGCTCGAGGAGGAAGGGCTGCCGAGGGGCGCGCTCGGAGAGAGCTGCGCGATCATGGCCTACCTCTGCAACAAGCACGGCCTCGACCAGTTCTATCCCTCTGACCCGGGGAAGCGGGCGATGGTCGACAACGCGATGTTCTACTTGATCGGCACCTTCTATCCGCTGCTCACGCGGGCGACGTATCCGGCGCTGGGCTTCCCGCAGTACCCGGGAGAGGTCGCGACGTCGGAGGCCGACGATGCGATGAAGGAGAAGGCCCAGCAGGACGCAGAGGCTGCTCTGGCCGAGCCGCTCGAGGTCTACAACACGTTCTTCCTCGCCGGGCAGCCGTTCATCGGCGGAGACTCGCCCTCGATCGCCGACTTCCGTTTCGCGGCGACGCTCGAGTTCCTCCGCGCGATCGACTACGACTTCCCGGCCTGGGCGGAGGAGTACATGAGCCGAATGGAGGAGACGCTCGGCGACGCGTACTCGGAGCCGGTCGCAGACGTTCGCGGCTACATCGACCACGTGAAGTCACAGGCGGCGGCGCCGGCATAACGGCCGTCGGCGGGGCCGAAAAGAGTGGGGTCAGCCCTACCACCGAACCCCGCGCGCCGTGCGACCATTCGGGTCTGGTGACAACGTTTCTCGTCGTCGACGATCATCCGACCTTTCGGAGGACCGCGCGGGTGCTTCTGGAAAGCGAAGGCTATGAGGTCGTCGGGGAGGCCGCCGACGGCGCTGCGGCGCTCGAGGCGGCGGCGTCCTTGCGCCCGGACGCCGTGCTGCTCGACATCTACCTCCCGGACCTCAGCGGGTTCGAGGTCGCGGCCGCGCTGACGTCGAACGGCAACCCGGCGACGATCGTGCTGACTTCGAGCCGAGACTCGGGCGAGTTCGGCAACCTGGTCGAGCAGAGCGGCGCGCGCGGGTTCATCTCGAAGGCCGAGCTCTCCGGGCCCGCACTCGCCGCGCTGTTGGAATGACGGCCACGACGCGCCTCTGGCTTGTCGTCGCTCCCGCAGCGATTGCGGTCGGTGCGGCGTCCTCGGCGCTCATGTTCTTCAGCGATCACGCAGATGTCCCGCGGCTCCAGGCCGTGCTCATCGCGCTCACCGGCGGCTCGTTCATCGTGGCCGGCCTGATTGCCCGAACTCGCCGGCCGTCGAACCGCACCGGTCTTTTGCTGATCGCAGTCGGATTCGCGTGGTTCGTGAGCAGCGGGCTGATGGGCGCGAACGATTCTCTGCTCTGGACGATCGGCCTCTCGCTCAGCGCGATCCCGGCCGGGTTCCTGATTCATCTCCTTATCGCCTATCCGAGCGGGCGGCTTCAGTCGGGCTGGGAGCGAGGCGTCGTCGCGACCGGCTACGTCCTCGTCTCCGTCGCGCACTTCGTTCATATCCCGGTCGACGAGGACCCGTTCTCGTGCGCGGACGAGCGGTGTCCGGACAACGCCTTCCTCATCCGGAACGACGAGACGCTCCAGCTCCTCACGGTCTCGGTGATTCAGATCCTCGCCGTCGCGTACCTGCTGGCCGTCGTCGTGACCCTCGTGGGCCGCTGGCGCCACTCGAGCCCGGCGGCACAGCGGGCGCTCGCGCCCGTGCTGCTCGCGGGCGCTGCGACGCTGTTGCTCTTCGCGATCAGCGTCGGCGCCCAGCCGTTCTCGCAGACCGTTGCCGAGGTCAGCGGCTGGGTCGCCTCGCTCGTGCTGATCGGCGTCCCGTTCCTTTTCCTCGTCGGCCTCCTCGAGAGTCGCCTCGCGCGTGCGGACATCACCCGAGTCCTGGCGGAGCAGCCCGTCGGCGGGGTGCAGGAACGGATCCGCGATCTGCTTCGCGACCCGACCGCCGAGCTGCTCTACGCGTGCGCCGAGCCGACGAGGGGGTACGTCGACGTGGACGGCAACCCGCGCGAGGCGCTCGCCGAGCCGGGCCGCGCAATCACCGTGATCGAGCGGGAAGGGCGTCCGCTGGCGGCGATGGTGCACGACGAGATGCTCCTCGAGGAGCCCGAGCTGCTCGAGCAGGTGGCGGCGGCGGTCGGGCTCGAGGTCGAGCGGGACCAGAACCTGTTCGCGCTGCAGGCAAGCGAGCGCCGCAGCCGCGCGTTGCTGGAGGCACTGCCGGACAAGATCTTCCGGATCAGCGAAGACGGGATCATCCTGGACATCCAGGAGAACCTGTCCGGGCCCTCGGCCGGGGTCGAGGTGGGGTCGAGCGTGTACGACGGGCCGGCGTCGAACGAGGTCACGGATCGGGTGATGGCCGCGGGCAGGCTGGCGCTCGCGACGGGCGAGCTGCAAACGCTCGAGTGGTCGGCCGAGCTCGCCGGGGACTTGCGCCACGCCGAAGGTCGCTTCATCCCGAGCGGGGACAAGGAGTTCATCATGCTCATCCGCGACGTCACCGATCGCAAGCGGCAGGAGGTGGAGCAGGCGGCGCTCCACCGCGTGGCCCTCGCCGTGGCCAGCGAGGCGCGCCCCGAGCAGATCTTCGACCTGGTCTCCGAGGAGATCGCCCGCGTGCTCGCCGCACATACGACGAACCTGATCCGCTACGAGGCCGGCCGCCGAGAGGCGCTGATCGTCGGTGGCTGGCGGAAGCCGGGCGCCGTCGGGTACCCGATCGGAGAGCGCTATCCGCTGGAGGGGACCGCGTCGGAAGCCGTGATGAAGACCGGCCGGCCGGTCCGCCGCGAGCGGGATGACGAGGCCATGCCGGCCTGGGTAGTCGAGGAGATGCAGGTCCTGGACGTCAATTCGCTCGTCGCCGCGCCGATCGCGCTGACTGGCCGGCCATGGGGTGCTGCCATTGCGACGCTCACCCCGCCGCACTCGTTCCCGCGTGGAGCCGAGGAGCGGCTCAGCGCCTTCACGCGCCTCGTCTCCCTGGCGCTCGCGAACGAGGAAGCGCGCAGGGAGCTGGCGGCCTCGCGCGCCCGCCTGGTCTCGGCCGGCGACAAGGAGCGGCGCCGGCTAGAGCGGAACCTCCACGACGGAGCGCAGCAGCGCCTCGTCTCCGTGTCGGTCGCGCTCCGGCTGGCGAAGACGAAGCTGGACAAGGCGGAATCGGACCAGGCAATGGAGCTCCTGGCGGAGGCGAACAACGAGCTTGGCCTCGCGCTCGAGGAGCTTCGGGAGCTCGCCCGCGGGATCCACCCGGCGGTGCTCACCGAGCGGGGTCTCGGTCCAGCACTCGCCTCGCTCGCCGACCGGGCACCCGTTCCTGTCGACGTCGAGGGACTGCCCGAGGAACGGCTCCCCGGCCAGGTGGAGGCCGCGGCGTACTACGTGGTCTCCGAAGCGCTCGCCAACATCGCCAAGTACGCCGACGCGAGCTCGGTGAGCGTCCGGGTCGCACGGGAGAACGGACGCGCCGTCGTCGAGGTCGTCGACGACGGCGTCGGCGGCGCCAACCCGAGGCTCGGATCGGGGCTGCACGGGCTCACCGACAGGGTCGAGGCGCTCGACGGTCACCTGCGGATCAAGAGCCCGCCGGGCGTCGGGACGACGATCCGGGCCGAGATTCCCGTCGACTAGTCGTCCGGTGTCGGCGCTTCCCACCGGAACAGTCACCTTTCTCTTCACCGACATCGAAGACTCGACCGGGCTCGTGCTGGAGCTTGGCGACGCCTACGGACAGGTGATCTCGCTGCACCGCCGGATGGTCAGGGAGGCCGTTGACGAGCGTGGCGGCCACGTCATCGACTCCCGCGGAGACGAGTGCTTCCTGGCCTTCGATCGAGAACACGATGCGGTCGAGGCGGCGGTTGCGATCCAGCGCAGGCACGAGTCCCACCGCTGGCCCGGCGACCGGAACGTGCGAGTGCGGATCGGAATCCACACCGGCCGGCCGACGATCGAGGAGGACGACTACGTCGGGATCGACGTCCACCACGTGGCCCGGCTCTGCTCCGCCGGCCACGGCGGCCAGGTGCTCCTCTCCGGGACAACGGTTGAAGCGCTCGATGGGGTGTCGGTCAAGGACCTCGGCGAGCACGAGCTGAAGGGCCTCCAGGGCCCGGAGCGCATCTACCAGCTCGAGCGCGCCGACGCGACCGGCGACTTCCCCGCGCTGCGGCTGGTCAACGGGCCCGGCGCCGACGCCCAGGCGGAGCCCGTCGGCCGCCAGCCTGCGAAGGCTCATCATCCGCTTCGCGTCGCGCTCGCCGACGACGCGGTGCTGCTCCGCGAGGGAATGGCCCGTCTGCTGGGTGAGGCGGGCTTCGAGATCGTCGGCCAGTCCGGCACGGCCGACGATTTGATGCTGAAGGTGCGTAGCTACGCGCCGGACGTCGCGATCGTCGACATTCGCATGCCGCCGACGCAGACGGACGAGGGGCTCCAGGCCGCGCGGGAGATCCGGGCAAAGCATCCCGACGTCGGCGTGCTGGTCCTCTCGCAGCACGTCGAGCCCGAGTACGCGATGGAGCTGCTGGCCGAGAGCGCGGAAGGCGTCGGCTACCTGCTCAAGGACCGGGTCTCCGACATCGACGAGTTCGCGGCCGCCGTCCGCCGGGTTGCGGAGGGCGGCTCGGCGCTCGATCCAACCCTGGTGCGACAGCTTGTGGGACGACGGCGCACGCGCGGCCCGCTGGACGACCTGACGCCGCGGGAGCGCGAGGTGCTGGAGCTGATGGCGGAAGGCCGCTCGAACCAGGCGATCGGCGAGCGCCTGTTCATCACGGCCAGGGCGGTCGAGAAGCACACCACGAGCATCTTCCGCAAGCTCGGGCTCGCGCCGGCGCTCGAGGATCACCGCCGCGTGCTGGCCGTGCTCGCCTTCCTACAGAACTAGCAAGTCGAGGCTCGCGGCGCTGTGGGGCTAGCCCCACCTTCAGACGCCTGCTGGCCACATTCCCGTCCGAGCCGCCCGTCGCCAGCCTGGAAGCGTCAACTTCCGCAAAGGAGACGCATCGTGTCACCCACCGCAACGCATTGGAGAGAACTGGCGCGGAGGACGGGAGACGGCGTCGAGGCGGCGCTGCTCTGGGACGAATCGGTCCGCCGCGTGAAGGTCACCGTCAGCGACGACCGGCTTTGCCACCACATCGACTTCGACGTCGGCGGTGCGGGAGAGCTGAGCGCGTTCGCGGCGCAGTTCGCGGCGGCGGCGAGCCCGCTGGAGGAGAGGAGGACGCATGACTGACCCAACGGACACGCCACGGAACGACGAGAACGGCCGCCGAGCTGCCCACGAGCGGCTCTCCACCGGTGCGCTCGCGCGGTGGGCGCGGGCGAACGCGAGCCATCCCTGGCGCGTCGTTGTGTCGTGGATCGGGATCGTCGTGCTGCTGATCGGCCTGGTGGCGACGGTCGGCGGAGACCTCCGCGATGAGTTCGACATCCCGGGATCCGACGCGCAGCGGGCGACCGACCTGATCGAGGCGGAGTTCGCGTCCGAGCAGGGCGGCGTGCTCAACGTCGTCTTCGCCGCGCCGGAAGGCGAGCGGCTGGACACGCCCGCGCGCGAGGCGGCTGTCCAGGACGCGATCGCGCGCCTGAAGTCGCCGGAGTTCCAGCCGACCGAGGAGAAAGCCGGCCTCGAGAGCGTCGGGAACCCCTTCAGCGAGGACACGTTCTCGGACGACGGGCGCATCGCCTACGCGGAAGCACAGTTCGACCGGGTGATCTACGACGAGGACCGCGAGGCGGTCGTCGCCGTCCAGGACGCCGTCAGGGAGACGGTCGAGCCGGTCGGCGTGACCGTCGAGTACAACGGCGAGGCCGAGTTCCCGCCCGTCGAGCAGGGGACGTCCGAGGCCCTCGGGATCCTGGCGGCGATCGTCGTCCTGCTGATCGTGTTCCGGACCTTCGTGGCCACCACGATCCCGATCGCGCTCGCGCTCACTGCGGTCGCGACAGCGTTCTTCCTGCTCTTCATCCTGGCCGGCATCACCGACATCAACACGATCACGCCGATCCTGGTGTCGATGATCGGGCTCGGGGTGGGAATCGACTACTCGCTCTTCATCGTCACGCGGTTCCGGCAGCTGCTCCACGACGGGCTCTCGCCGAGGGACGCCGCGGCGGAGGCGGGCGCATCGGCGGGTCGCGCGGTGGTGTTCGCGGGCCTGACCGTGGCGATCTCCGTGAGCGGCCTCGCATTCTTCGGGCTGGACTTCGTGACGAAGCTCGGCATCGGCTCGGCGCTCGGCGTCCTGACCACCGTGCTGATCGCCAACTCGCTCCTGCTGGCCGTTCTGGCGCTGCTCGGGCACAAGATCGACCGGCTGAAAGTGCCGTTCCTGCGGGCGGTCGACGACTCCGAGGCGGCCAGGGAGAAGACCCTGATCGCCCGCTGGGGCAGGTTCGTGACCGGCCATGCCCGCGGCGTGTTCGCGGCCACGCTGCTGCTGATCCTGGGGCTGGCGGCGACCTCGGCGCTCGTGCGGCTCGGTGCCGCCGACCAGGGCACGCAGCCCACGGCGCAGACCAGCCGGCGGGCATACGACCTGCTCGCCGAGGGCTTCGGGCCGGGCTTCAACGGGCCGATCCCGATCGTCGTCGACGTGAACGGCGACGCCGGCACGCCGCAGAGGATCTACGACCGCGTCCGCGACCTGGACGGCGTCGCCTCGGCGGCGGAGCCGCAGCTCAACGACGAGGAAACCGTCGGCATCGTGTTCGTCACGCCGGGCTCGGCTCCACAGGACGAGGCGACTGACAACCTGGTCGACCGGCTGCGGAACGACATCGTCCCGGCCGCGACCGACGGCGGCGACTCGGTCGTCTACGTCTCCGGCCAGACCGCCGCGTTCAAGGACATCGCGGACCGGATCATGGAGCGGCTGCCGCTGTTCCTGCTGTTCATCATCGGCGTCACGTTCATCGTGCTGGCGATGGCGTTCCGCTCGATCGTGGTCTCGCTGACCGCGGCGGTCACCACGATCCTGTCGGCCTTCGTCGGGTTCGGCGTCCTGACGCTGGTCGTCCAGGAAGGCCATCTGCTCGGTCTCACGGGGCTGGATCGGACCGGGCCAATCGAGACGTTCGTCCCGCCGATCGCCTTCGCGATCCTGTTCGGGCTCTCGATGGACTACATGGTCTTCCTGATGAGCCGGATCCGGGAGGAGCACGTCCACGGGCTCCAGACACGGCAGGCCGTCGAGCACGGGATCGCGGCGATCGGCCGGGTCGTGGTGGCAGCCGCGCTGATCATGGGCACCGTGTTCGCGGCGTTCATCCTGAGCGCGGACCGGATCCCGAAGGAGTTCGGGCTCCTGCTCGCGGTTGCGATCATCACGGACGCCCTGATCGTGCGGATGACGCTCGTGCCCGCCCTCCTGACGATGCTGGGCGAGAAGTCCTGGTACATGCCGCGCTGGCTCGACCGGCTCCTGCCGAACATCACAATCGAGCCGCCTCAAGACGGCGAGCGCGAGCCGAGGTTCACGGAGCATCCGGCGCAGGCTCCCAGCCGGCCATGACCTGAGGATCGACACCTGGGGGCGGCCGGCGCGCCGCCCCCAGGCCACAGCGCGAATGCGATAGACCCTGCGTCATGACGCTCCTCGCCGACGTCGTCGCAGCATCGAAGGAGATCGCCGACACGAGCTCGCGGTCGCGGAAGATCGCAGTCATCGCCGACCTGCTGAGGAAGCTCGAACCGGATGAGATCCCGGTTGCCGTGGGCTTTCTCGCGGGCGCGCCTCGGCAGGGTCGGATCGGCGTCGGCTACTCGACGATCTACGGGATCGAAGACGGCCCCGCACCGGAACCGTCTCTGACGATCGAGGAGCTCGACCGTGCGATCTCCGAGGTGCAGGCGACCACGGGCGGCGGCTCCGGGGCCAGACGCAAGGCGATCCTGGGCGGGCTCTTCGACCGAGCGACCGAGGACGAGGCCGACTTTCTGCGGCGGCTCTTCACGGGCGACCTGAGACAGGGCGCGCTGGCCGGGCTGATGGTCGACGCGGTCGCGAAGGCGGCCGAGGTCCCCGGCGAGCTCGCGCGGCGCGCGCTGATGCTCTCGGGCGATCTCACGCGTACGGCCGAGATCGCCCTGACGGAGGGCGATCTCGGGCTCCGGGCGGTGGGCTTCGAGCTCTTCCGGCCGATCTTCCCGATGCTCGCGTCCACCGCCGAGAGCGTGGACGAGGCGGTCGGGAGCTTCGAACGCGCTTCGGTCGAGTGGAAGCTCGACGGGATCCGCATCCAGATCCATCGCCGCGGCGACGAGGTCCGCATCTACACCCGCAACCTGAACGAGATCACGGATGCGCTGCCGGGGATCGCAGACGCAGTTCGCCGGCTCCCGGTGGAGCAGGCAGTCCTCGACGGCGAGGCGCTCTGGATGAGCGAGGACGGCCCTGCCGCCTTCCAGGACACGGTCTCGCGGCTCGACCGTGAGGCTCCGCCCGAAGGGGTCGTCACATTCCTCTTCGACCTCCTCCATGTGGACGGTGACGACCTGCTCGATACGCCGCTCGAGCAGCGCGCCGCCAGGCTCGACGCGATCGCGCCGCAGCTGAGGATCCCTGCGGTCGTCACCTCGGACCCCGCCGAGGGATCCCGCGTGCTCGAAGAGGCGCTCGGGGCCGGCCACGAAGGCGTCGTCGTGAAGGACGCGGCGTCGCTCTACGGCGCGGGCCGCCGCGGCAAGGCCTGGCGAAAGGTGAAGCCGGTGCGGACGTACGACCTCGTCGTGCTCGGCGCGGAGTGGGGACACGGCCGCCGGCAGGGCTGGCTCTCGAACCTCCACCTCGGCGCGAGAGATGCCAGGACTGGCGAGTTCGTGATGGTCGGCAAGTGCTTCAAGGGGCTGACGGACGAGCTCCTCGAGTGGCAGACCAGGGAGCTGCTCGAGCGCGAGAACGGCCGTCGGGGAATTGCCGTCCTCGTGCGGCCCGAGCTGGTGGTCGAGATCGCGCTCGACGGAGTCCAGGCCTCGACGCGCTACCCGGGCGGCGTCGCGCTGCGCTTCGCCCGCGTCAAGCGCTACCGGCCGGACAAGAGCGCGGCGGAGGCGGACACGATCGACGACCTACGGGGGCTGCTTCCGGCCAGGTCAGGCGTCGAGGTCTAGCTAGCGGCCGAGCCGGTACACGAGGCGGGCGAACTGGCCGACCTGCTCGGCCTCGACCAGCTCGAGCCGGGAGGAGGTGATGCGCCGGGGCAGGAGCGGCGCCCCGCCGCCCAGGGTCACCGGTGCGATGCCGACGATGAGCTCGTCGAGGAGCCCTCGGTCGTCGAACTGGCCGACGAGGTCGCCGCCTCCGACGAGCCAGATGTTCTTGCCTTCCGCGGCGGCGGTCATCTCGGCGTGGACCGGCCCGACGTCGCCTTGGACGAAGTGGAGGTTGGCCCCGGGGGCCTCGGGCAGGTCCCGATGCGTGAAGACCCAGCAAGGCCGATCGCCGTAGAAGCTGCGCCACCAGTCCGGATCGTCGATGAGGTTGTGGTTCGCCAGGCTCCACTCGTACGTCGTGGCCCCCATCGCCATCGCGCCGACGTCGGCCATGAACTCCTCGAACTCGCTCCCTGGGTCGGCGCCGCGGTCGACGACGAAGAGCCAGTCGAGCGAGTTCTGCTCGTCCGCGATGAAGCCGTCGAGAGTCGTGGCCGTGTAGTACTGCGTCTTCG
>CAWJYU010000025.1:0-90122 GCA_963847235.1 uncultured Actinomycetes bacterium
GACGACCCGTCGCGCCCGAGGCGATTCGTCAAGATCGGCGCCTGGCTGCTGGGCGTCCTCGCCATCGTCATCGTGCTGCGGCTCCTCGGCGTCGACGTCGTCGGCTGGCTCGAGAGCGTCTGGGACGCTCTGACGGACATCGGGCTCGGCTACCTTCTCGCCGGCTGGGCGGTGCAGACGATCCAGACGACGCTCACGGCGGTCGGTTGGTACTACATCCTCCGCGCCGGGTTCCCGCACGCGCCGCTGACTTATCTCCAGGTGCTCGCGGCGTACGCGATCGGAATCGCGCTGAACGGGTTCCTCCCAGCCAACATCGGCACCTTCGTGATGCTGCTGATGTTCGTCGCGATGATTCCGGGCGCGAACTTCCCGGGCGTGCTCGGGGGCATGGTCGTCCAGAAGATCTTCTTCACCGCCGCCGGCACATTCGTCTACCTCTATCTCTTCCTCTCCGTGCCGGGATCGTTCGAGCTCCAGCTCGGGTTCCCGCACGACCATCCGGGCCTGACGGTGCTGATCCTCGCCGGCGGTGCGTTCCTGCTCTTCCTGCTCGTACGCGTCTTCTGGCGGAAGCTTCAGGGCATCTGGGTGAAGGCGAAGCACGGCGGCGCGATCCTCGCCCGGCCACGCGACTACGTCCTCAAGGTGCTCCTTCCGTCGTTCGGAGCCTGGCTTGCGAAGCTCGGCGTGACCGCGATCTTCCTCGCCGGCTACGGGATTCCGGTCACGTTCCACTCGGTCATGTCCGTGATCGGGGGCAACTCGCTCGCGAACACGGTCTCGGCGACGCCCGGCGGCGTCGGCATCAACCAGGCGGTCAACGGCATTGCGCTCCAGGACGTCACCGATTCGGCGACGGCGACCGCGTACTCGCTCGGCCAGCAGCTCGCGATCACGGCGTGGAACATCGTGTTCGCGATGGTGCTCCTCGTCTGGGCGTTCGGCTGGACCGGCGGCAAGCTGCTCGTGCAGGAGTCGTACGAGGACGCGAAGGTCAAGGTTTCGGAGCAGAAGGAGCAGCGAGCCGCGAAGAAGGAGGCCAAGCGGAGCGGCGCGGATGCCTGAGTACGGCCAGGCGGTGACCTGGACGCCGGAGCGGCCGCGGCTCAAACCGGTCCGGCTGGTGCTCTCGTGGTTCTTCACAGCGTTTTCGCTCTGGGTCGCGGCGCTCGTCCTTCCCGGCGTCGACATCGCCGACACCCGCGGTGCGTTCGTGATGGCCGCCTGCGTCGCGGTCTTGAACGCCGTCCTTCCGCCGCTGGTCGCGGCGCTCCGGCTCCCGTTCACCGTCGGCCTGGGCTTCGTGCTCGTGCTCGTCCTGAACGCGCTCGTGCTCCAGGTCTCGAGCGACATCGTCGAGTCGTACACGGTCGACAACTTCGGCTGGGCGCTGCTCGCCGCACTGCTCGTCTCAGCGGTCAGCGTCGTGCTCGAGGTCGTCTTCGGGGCGAACGACGACCACACGTATTCGCTGGCCGTCGTGCGCCGTGTGGCGCGCCGCCAGGGCGGCGGCGAGCGGACGGACGTCCCGGGCATCGTCTACCTCGAGATCGACGGGCTGGCCCTGCCCGTTCTGCGCCGGGCGATGCGCGACGGGAACGCGCCGAACATGGCCCGCTGGCTCGCCGAGAGCACGCACAGCCTCGCGGAGTGGGAGACGGACCTCTCGTCGCAGACAGGCGCGAGCCAGGCCGGGATCCTGCTCGGCTCGAACGAGGAGATTCCGGCCTTCCGTTGGGTCGAGAAGGAGACCGCGACGGTCGTCGCCTGCTCTGCGCCGGACGACTGTGCACGGATCGAGCAGGCCCGGTTGGAGGGCAATACCGGTCTGCTCGCGGACGGCGGCTCGAGCCGCGGCAATCTGCTCTCCGGCGGCGCCGACGAGGTGATCCTCACCGTCAGCCGCATCGAGGCGGAGAAGAAGGCGAACGCGGGCTACCGCGCGTTCTTCGCCAACGGCTTCAACGTGACGAGGTCGCTCGTCCTGTTCGGCTGGGAGGTGATCCTCGAGTGGGTCGCGGCCAACCGGGCGTCGCGGCGCGACGTTCGACCGCGCGGTCACCGCGGCGGGCTCTACCCGTTCATACGCGCGACCATGTGCGTCGTCGTCCGTGACTTGATCGTGTACGGCGTCCTGACCGACATGATGCGCGGCCGGCCCGCCGTCTACGCCACGTTCTCGAGCTACGACGAGGTCGCGCACCATTCCGGGCTCGAGCGGGCCGACACGCTCGAGGCCCTGCGCAAGGTCGACCAGCAGTTCGGGCAGATCGACCAGGCCCGTCGGTTCGCGCCTCGCCCGTACGCGATCGTCGTCCTCTCGGACCACGGACAGACCCAGGGTGCGACCTTCAAGCAGCGGAACGGCTACGGGCTGGATGAGCTCGTTGCCCGTTCGCTCGAGAGCGGCAGGGTGGAGGAGCTGGCCGGCGGCGACGAGCAGCGGGCGATGGTCGGCCACGCGATCGGCGAGGCGACGGGGGCAAAGGCGGACAAGAAGAAGCGGTCGAAGACGGACGTGTCGGACCGCGAGGTCGTCGTGCTGGGCTCGGGGAACCTCGGCCTCGTCTACCTGATGGAGGAGCGCCGCCGGCTGACGCTGGAGGAGATCGAGCAGCGGCATCCGCGCCTCGTGCAGGCGCTCCGGGCCCATCCGCATGTGGGCTGGATCCTCGTCCGCTCGAGCGAGCACGGCGCGGTTGCCCTGGGCGGCGGCGGCATCAACTACCTCTCGGAGGGCCGGATCGAAGGCGAGGATCCGCTGGCGAACTTCTCGCCGAACGCCGCACGGCACCTGCTGCGCACCGACGGGTTCTCGAACGTCGCCGACATCATGGTCGGGAGCTTCTTCGAGCCGAAGCTCGAGGAGGGCTGCGCGTTCGAGGAGCTGATCTCGTTCCACGGCGGGCTCGGCGGGCCGCAGACGCGGGCGTTCATCCTCCATCCCGTCGAGCTCCAGCTTCCCGAGGAGCCGCTCGTGGGGGCGGCAGCGGTCCACCAGGTGCTCGCCCGGTGGCGGCAGCAGCTGCACGGGGTCGAGCGCAGCGGCGAGCTCGCCGCCAGATGAACCTCGTCTGGGGCCTGCTGATCATCGTCGCGGTCGCGGCACTCGCCGTCGGCGCGATGCTGCTCGTCAGGAGGCGTGCTCCGGAGGGGAGCTACTTCGCCGACGGCGATCGAGCCTCAGGCGTCTTCGGCGTACTGGCGACCGGTTTCTCCGTGCTCCTCGGGTTCGTCGTCTTCCTCGCGTTCGCGAGCTACGACCAGTCCCGCGCGGGCGCCGAGGAGGAGGCACTCGTCCTCGGGCAGCAGGTGCAGACGGCCCAGTTCTTGCCTCAGGCAGTCGCGGCCGAGCTGACCGGCGAGCTCATCTGCTACGGCCGGTCGGTGGTCCACATCGAGTGGCCCCGCACGGAGGAGGGCACGCAGGGCGACGAGATCAACCCCTGGGGCGTCGAGCTCTTCCGCACCGTGCAGCCGACTCGAGCCGCGGACGCCTCGCGAGGAGGCGGCCTACGACAAGTGGTTGGACCAGACCTCGGAGCGTGAGGCCGCCCGGATCGACCGAATCCACGGAGCGGTCGGTGTCATTCCGACGCCGCTCTGGGTCGTGCTGATTTTCCTCGCCGGTGTGATCTTCGTCTACATGCTGTTCTTCGCCGACAGCGGCGAGCGCGCCGTGACGCAGGCCCTGCTGATGGGGAGCGTGGCATCGGTGGTCGTCGGACTGCTCCTGCTCATTCGCTTCCTCGACCATCCGTTCAACGATGGCGTTGGAGGGGTGCGGCCCGCCGCGATGGAGCGCACGCTGGTCATCATCGACGAGGCCGTCGCTGCGACCGGCATCCGTGTCCAGATCCCGTGCGATACCGACGAGGATCCCGTCACGTGGACCGACGCGGGCAAGCGGGACTGGATCGAGGTCGGCGCGATGATCCTGCTCGCGTCTGCGGCCGTCGCGACCGCCTGGAGCAGCTACCAGGCCACGCGCTGGAACGGTGAGCAGGCGAAGACCTCGAGCCGCGTGAACAAGACCAGGATCGACGCAGCCCGCGCCTCGGACCGCGCGAACGCCCTGACGCAGGTCGACATCGCGACGTTCATCCAGTGGGTCGACGCCTACGCCCAGGACGACACCGAGCTGGCGACCTTCTACCGCACGCGCTTCCGCGACGAGTTCAAGCCGGCGTTCGACGCCTGGATCGCGACGCGGCCGCTCCAGTCCAGCGGCGCGGCGCCCACTCCTTTCGCCCTCCCCGAGTACCGGCTCGCCTCGGCGGCGGAAGCCGCTCGGCTCGACGGACAGGCCGAGGTGCTCGCGGCCACCGTGCGGCGGGACATCCAGCGGGCGTCGAACTACGTGCTCGCGGTCGTCCTCTTCGCCGTGGCGCTGTTCTTCGCCGGCATGAGCACCAAGCTCGGCACGCCCGGCCTCCGCACGGCGATGCTGACGATCGGGTGGGTCGTGTTCGTCGGCGCGGCCGATCTGGATCGTGACCTCGCCGGTCAGCGTCGGGGTCTAGGCCCCCTAGTTCGTCTGGAGCTCGTTGCAGGAGTCGGCCTCCTCGAAGGCCGTCCTCAGCTCGCCGCCCGCGTCGAGCCCTTCGAGCTCGGTGAGGGTGGTCGAGATCTGCTGGCCCATCGCCGTGAACGACGCGCTGATCGCCGAGACGGCCTCGCTCAGGTTCCCGATCGACGCGCCCTCCGCCGTCTCCTTGACCTTCTCCACCTCGGCGTTCAGAGAGTCCGAGAGCTCGTCGGCGGACTGTTCGGCCTGCTGCCCGGCCTCGAGGTCCGGCGTCTCCAGGCCCTCGACGTCGTCGACGAGCTGTTGGGTCGCCTCGCCCACGTCGTCCACGGCCGCTTCGAGCGACTCCCGCGACGGCTCCTGGGTCACGGATTCGGCCGCGGAGGTGATCGAAGACGTCCAGTCACCCAGGGCCGTGCAGAGATCGTCGGCCCACTCGCTCGCGCTCGGCGGGCCGCCGTCGCCGCCGCAGCCGGCCACCAGGGCGGCGGCCAGCAGCGGGACGATGAACGCGCGGCGCACTCGTGCTCCTAGATCCCGAGGATCTGCTTCTTCTTGGCCTGGAACTCCTCGTCGGTGAGGATCCCCTGCGCCTTGAGCTGTGCGAGCTGCTCGATCTCGGCGGTGTAGTCGGGCTCGGCGGGTGCGTCGTACTGCAGCGGCTCGGTCACCTGCTGCACGTACTGCTGATCCTGGTCGGCGTACTTGTTCTGCTGCCGGCGTTGGACGCGTCCGGAGACGGCCGTGGCGGTGCCGGCGACGACTGCGGTTCTCGCTGCCATGCCGACCAGCCCGGGACCTCTACGACCCAAAGGCATCTCGTACCTCCTCGTTAGGCGTTGGCCAGCGCCGCGTCGCGCGCGGCCTGGACGACTTCGTGTGGGAGCCGCTCGAAGTCGAGCACCTCGCCCCCGGCGTTGCGGATCGCCTGCGCGACGTCCCTCGCCCACAGGTTCTCCCAGACGAGCAGGGCGGCGGACGAGTTCGGCTCCAGCTCCTCGCCGGCGGCCTGGAGGTCTTCCTCGTTGAAGAGGCCGTTCACCTCGACGCCCATGTTCTCGAAGCCCTGCCTGACCTCGGGATCGATGTCGGTCAGCTCGAACGCGCCGATGTTGCCGTCCGCGTCCTTGGCGACGAAGGCGAGGTCGATGATTCGGATCGTTCCCTTCTCCACGAGGTCCGCAAGCGCCGGCGCGATCTCGCCCTTGAACTGGTTCCCGGGGAAGGCCACGATCAGGTAGTCGACAGGTGCAAGCTCGGTCATGCGTGCTCTCCTCTCGGCGTCGCCTCACGCGAGCGCCTTGGCCTTGATCGCGTCGAACTCCGCCTGCGTGATCGCGCCGGAGTCGAGCAGCTGCTTCGCCTTGTCGATCTCGGCGGCGGCGCCACCGCTCCCGGCGGTCTCACGGACGTAGTCGTCCATTTGCGCCCGATCGTCGTCGCGCTCGCTCCAGGTTCCGCTCCGCCATGCCGTCGCTGTTCGAAAGCACGTAGGCGAGAACGCCGATGAAGGGCACGAAGAGGATGAAGATGAGCCAGATCGTCTTCTTCCCGCCGCCGATGTCACGGCGCCGGAAGACGTCGCCGATGATCACGATCAGCAGCCAGAACCACATCACCCACAGGAAGAAGATGAGCAGGGTCCACAAGATGTCGAGGAACGGGTAGTCGGCAGCAAAGAGCGTGCTCAAGATCGTGCTCACGTAGTCCTCCTAGTGTTCGGGGGCTTCGAGATTTACGCGCCCAGAGCCGGGGTTCATCATGCGATCGGGATGAAGCCTAAACCGCGGCCTGGGCGGCGCGCTTCAATGACGGCGCCGCCAGGAGGCCGACGACGATGGTCGGCACCATCGTCAGGAAGCGGTAGACGAGCACGGCGGCGACAACACCTGCATTCGAGCCGCCGAAGCCGACGAGCGACGCCGTGAGACTGAGCTCGACGACGCCTATCCCTCCAGGCGTGATCGGAATCGTCCCGAGCAGTCGGGCCAGCGACCAGGCGGCGAACGCCTCGATCACGGTGACCTCGGATCCAGGAACGTCGAAGGCGCGGAGCGAGACCAGCAGGACGAGGAAGACGGTGAGCGTGCCCCCGTAGGTCGCGAGCGTCAGGACGTGCCAGCGCCGCCGGAGCAGGTCGACGGCCTCGTGACGGAACCGCTCGAAGCTCTCACCGCCCCAGGCGACCGGTCCGCGGCCGAACTTGCCCAGGGCCCAGTCGGCGAGCTGTGCCGCGAGGTCGCCGATGCCCGACGCCGCCCGGTTGCTCGCCAGCACCGCGGCCAGCGCAGCGACGGCGACGCCCAGCACCGCCGCGCCGACGAACGCCGCAGTGGCGAGCACCGCCGAGCTGCTGCCCTCGACTGCGAGCAGGAAGACGGCGAGGACCGGGTAGGAGAGGTTCGCGAACTGGTTCCAGAGGCTCACGAGCGTGACGGCGCGGCCGATGTCGCTGCCCCGAAACCCCCAGCGCCGAAGAATCCCGTACGAGGTGGCGATCCCGACCGCCGCTCCACCGGGCACGACGAGCGACAGCGCCGTCGAGACCTGCGTGAGCACGAATGCCGCTCGGTACCGGAGCCCCGGGAGTGCGGCCTGCCAGGGCGGCGCGAAGGTGGCCAGATTGAGCAGGGTCACGGTAATGAGTGCTGCGATCCACTCCCACGAGAGCCCCTTGATGACGGCCCAGACGTCCCGGTAGTCGGCGATCTTTGGCAGGAAGTAGGCGAACGTCGCGAGCGCGAATACCGCGCCCACCACACCGAGGATGACCCGCTTTGGGGGGCGGCGGCGGCGCGGCTGCTGGAGCGTGACGTCCGTCAACGTTTCTCCCCGCGCGCCGTCAAACCCGTCTCCTCGAAAATCTCCCGCTGCCTCCCACATCCCGATCCTCGCGGATCGGTCGGCGGGCGCTTCATTCCGAGAGGACGATTTTGGGCCGGAGAACGTCTCTTTGCGTCGAACTGGGCCTCCGTCGACCCGAAAGGAGTGCACCGTGAGTCAGTACGACACCAGGACCGACGCCCCTGAGATGTCCGGTTGGGCCGTCGGAGGGATCACTTTCGCAGGCGTGATGATGATCCTGATCGGATGCTTCCAGACGATCGCCGGTCTCGTCGCGATCATCGACGACAGCTTCTACGTCGTCACGCAGAACTACACGTTCGACATCGACACCACCGCCTGGGGCTGGATCCACCTGCTCCTCGGGATCCTGATCCTGCTCTCTGGCATCTACCTCTTCCGCGGCGCGGCGTGGGCGGCGGTGACTGCAGTCGTGCTCGCCGGCCTTGCCGCGATCGCGAACTTCTTCTTCATTCCGTACTACCCGTTCTGGTCGCTGCTGTTGATTGCGATGTGCGTCTGGGTGATCTGGGCGCTGACCCGGCCGGGGGCGGTGCGGGTGACCTAACCCACGTAAGGGGGACTGGGAGGGAGTTCTCCCGCCGCCTGGTCCCCCTTCGGCGGGCGTAAAAGGTCCAGCGCTCGCCCCTGATCGGTTGCATCGTCCCGTCGAATTCGGCAGGTCGATCACCCTGTCGGGACGATGCCCGATTCCGCCGTATCAGCGAGATTGGTGCGATGGCGGCGGCTGCCCTCGATGATATGGCGCTCGTTCGCGGGGGAACGTTCCGCATGGGCTCCGAGGACTTCTATCCCGAGGAGCGGCCCGTGCACCAGGTCTCGGTGGACGGCTTCTGGATGGACCAGCATCCCGTCACCGCGGCGGAGTTCCGGCGCTTCGTCCGCGAGACGGATTACGTGACCGTCTCCGAGCGTCCCCTCGACCCCGAGCAGTACCCCGACGCCGACCCTGACCTCCTCGTGCCCGGTTCGCTCGTCTTCCGCAAGTCGCGCGGGCCCGTCGACCTGAACGACTATCGCAACTGGTGGGAGTACGTCCCGGGAACGAACTGGCGCCGTCCGGGCGGGAAGGGGACGACGATCAACGGACGCGACCACCACCCGGTCGTGCACGTGGCCTACGGGGACGCCGAGGCGTACGCCTCGTGGGCGGGCAAGGAGCTACCGACCGAGGCCGAGTGGGAGCACGCCGCCCGGGGCGGCCTCGAGGGTGCCGTCTTTTCCTGGGGCGACGAGCACTTCCCCGACGGTCAGCCGATGGCCAACTCGTGGCAGGGCGAGTTCCCGTGGCAGAACCTGAAGCTCGACGGGCACGAGGGGACCTCGCCCGTAGGCAGCTTCCCGCCGAACGGGTACGGCCTCTACGACATCACGGGCAACGTCTGGGAATGGACCTCCGATTGGTACGTCCCTCGGCATCCCGACGAGGTCGCGAGCCCGTGTTGCGTCCCCAGCAACCCGCGCGTGACCTCACCCGACGAGAGCTACAACCGCGGCCAGCCCGGCGAGCAGATCCCGCGTCGCGTGATCAAGGGCGGCTCGCACCTCTGCGCGCCGAACTACTGCCTGCGCTACCGCCCTGCCGCCAGGCAGCCGCAGATGATCGACACGTCGATGGCGCATCTCGGCTTCCGCTGCGTCGTCCGTCCGCCGACACAGGAAGGAGCACCGAGTGCCTGACAAGCCGAACATCGTCGTCTTCTGGGGCGACGACATCGGGATCTCGAACCTGAGCTGCTACAGCGACGGGCTGATGGGCTATCGGACCCCGAACATCGACCGGCTGGCAAGCGAAGGGATGCGGTTCACGGACTCGTACGGCGAACAGAGCTGTACCGCCGGGCGCTCGGCGTTCATCACCGGGCAGAGCACGTACCGAACCGGGTTGAGCAAGGTCGGGCTGCCGGGGGCGGAGACCGGTCTCGCGCAGGAGGACCCGACGATCGCCGAGCTCCTCAAGCCGCTCGGCTACGCGACGGGGCAGTTCGGCAAGAACCACCTCGGCGACCGCGACGAGCATCTGCCGACGATGCATGGCTTCGACGAGTTCTTCGGCAACCTCTACCACCTGAACGCCGAGGAGGAGCCGGAGCACCCCGACTATCCGGACCCCGAGCAGTACCCGAATTTCCGGGAGCGTTTCGGCCCTCGCGGTGTCCTGCACTGCAAGATGACCCGCACCGGCAAGCACACGATCAAGGACACCGGGCCGCTGACGAAGAAGCGGATGGAGACGATCGACGACGAGATCGTCGACGGCGCGATCGACTTCATCCAGCGCAAGCACAACGGACGCACGCCGTTCTTCGCGTGGATCAACACCACGCACATGCACTTCCGGACGCACACCAAGCGCCGGAGCGTCGGTCAGGCGGGGCGCTGGCAATCCCCTTACCACGACACGATGATCGACCACGACAAGCACGTCGGGAAGGGTGCTCGACAAGCTCGACCAGCTCGGCATCGCCGAGGACACGATCGTGGTGTACTCGACCGACAACGGCGTGCACATGAACTCCTGGCCGGACGCCGGAATGACCCCGTTCCGCTCCGAGAAGAACACGAACTGGGAGGGCGCCTTCCGCGTTCCCTTCGTGCATCCGCTGGCCCGGGCGCATCCCTGCCGGCGTGGTCTCCAACGAGATCGTGAGCCATCTCGACTGGCTGCCGACGTTCCTGGCCGCCGCGGGCGAGCCGGACATCAAGCAGAAGCTCCTCGAGGGGCACGAGGCCGGTGAGAAGAAGTTCAAGGTGCACCTCGACGGCTACAACCTGTTGCCGTACCTGACCGGTGAGACCGACGAGAGCCCGCGGAACGAGTTCTTCTACTTCTCCGACGACGGCGACCTGGTCGCTCTCCGGTACGACAACTGGAAGCTCGTCTTCATGCAACAGCGCGTGCCCGGGACGCTTGCGCTCTGGGGCGAGCCGTTCGTGTCCACTCCGAATCCCCTATCTCTACAACCTGCGCACAGACCCGTTCGAGCGTGCCGAGACCACCTCCAACACGTACTGGGATTGGTACCTCGACCGAGCGTTCCTGGTCGTCGCCCGCGCAGACGATCGTTGCCGAGTTCCTGAACACCTTCGTCGACTTCCCGCCGCGGATGAAGGCCGCCAGCTTCACGATCGACCAGGTGCAGGAGAGGCTCGAGGCGGCGATCGCAGGCGGCCGTTGACGCAGGGTGATCAAGGGCGGATCCCACCTGTGCGCGCCGAACTACTGCTTGCGGTACCGCCCGGCCGCGAGGCAGGGAGAGACCATCGATACGGCGACGGGGCACATCGGCTTCCGTTGCCTCATCCGACCGAAGGGAGAGACATGAGAACCACAGATCGCGGGAGCCCGATGTTGCTCGCTCTCGGGGTGCTGATCCTCGGCTTCGTCGCCGGCGTTGTCCTCGTCGCAATGGACTTCGTGCTGATCGGGATCCTCGTCGCCGCCGGAGCGATTCCCGCCGCCTTCGTCGCCTGGATCACGGCGGGGGACCGCTACTGATCGAAGCATTCCTCTGGGGCGCCTTCGCCAGCTCGTCGCTGATCGTCGGAGGCGTCCTCGCCCTCAGGCTCGACCTCGGAGAGCGGATCATCGGCCTGGTCATGGCCTTCGGCGCGGGCGTGCTGATCAGCGCGGTCGCGTTCGAGCTCTTCCTCGACGCCGCCCAGACCGTGGAGGACCGCGCCTGGCTCGGGGTCGGGCTCTTCGCCGGGGCGCTGACGTTCTACGTCGGCGACACGATCATCGACCGGATGGGCGGTGAGGGCCGGAAGTCCATGGGCGGCCGTCAGGCCGGCGGCACGGCGCTCGCCATCGTCCTCGGAATCGTCCTCGACGGCATTCCCGAGTCGTTCGTCGTCGGTATGGACCTGCTGTCGGGCGAAGGCATTGGCGTGGCGTTCATCGCCGCCGTCTTCCTCTCCAACCTGCCCGAGGCGGCCGGAGCGACGTCCGGGCTGAAGAAAGCCGGCTGGCGAGACCTGCGCATCTACGAGCTCTGGGCGGTCGTGACGCTGGTCGCCGGTGTGTCGGCGGCGCTCGGCTACAAGCTCCTCGGCGACGCCTCGGGGAACACCATCGCCTTCGTGCTCGCGTTCGCCGCGGGTGCGATCCTGACGATGCTCGCCGACACGATGATGCCGGAGGCGTTCGAGAAGGGCGGGCGGGAGGCCGGGCTCCTGACGACGCTCGGCTTCGCCACCGCCGTGCTGATCGCGTCGCTGGAGTAGGGGAGGACGCGGGTGGGGCGAACATCTCGCCATGTCCGGTCGCGTCGCCGTCCGTGTCGAGCGCTGGTACGAGCGGCTCTCGCTCGCGCGCGCAGTGGGCACCGTGCTCGCGGTTGCGCTCATTCTCGTCCTCGTGGCCGGTGCTCTCGAGCGCATCGTCGAGCCCGACACCTTCACCAGCATCGGCCTCGCCTACTGGTGGGCGGTGACGACTGTGACGACGGTCGGCTACGGCGACATCGTGCCTGAGAGCCCGGGCGGCCGCGTTGTCGCCTCCATGCTGATGCTCACCGGACTGGCATTGATCCCGACGCTGACGAGCGTGATCGTCTCGACGTTGATCGGCAAGCGCCATTCGGCCGACCAGCAACGGATCATCGAGATGGAGGAATCCGTCGCGGTCGACGCTCGAACGCATCGAGGAGCGGCTCGCGCGGATCGAGCAGGCTCGTTGAGACGACCCCCAGGCAGGTCGTCCCAGCGGATCGCGGGCGCCGTCTACGGGACGATCGTCGTCATGGGGGCCTTAGCGGCCGGCGCGCACGGAGCACCGATTCAGGCTGCTGAGCTCGCCGGAGTCGTGGCCGCGACCGCGATCGTGTTCTGGATCGCGCACGTCTATTCGCACTCGCTTGCCGAGACGATCGCTGCGGAGCGGCGGCTCGATCGAGCGGAGCTCGCCAGCGTCGCGAAGCGCGAGCTCTCGATGCCGCTTGCGGCCGTGGCGCCCGTCGGTGCGCTCCTCCTCGGCGCTGCGGGGATCGTGAAGGACTCCACGGCCGGCTGGCTCGCGATGGGCTGCGGGCTCGTGGCGCTCGCAGTCGCCGGGATCGCCTACGCACGGGTGGAGCGCCTCGGCCTGATCGCGTCTGCGGCGACCGTCGCAGTCAACCTCGCGCTCGGCCTCGTAATCGTCGGCCTCAAGGCCGGACTCGTCCACTACTAAAGCTCGAGCGTCTCCCCGGGTCGCAGGATGCGGATCTCGACCTCCGGCGCAACCTCCGCCGCCGCCCGCGCGAACGCCTCGGCCGGCTCGGTGAGGAAGGGCGCCGACGAACGGTGGTGCAGCGGCCGGTAGGTGCCCCAGTGGATCGGGACGGCGACCTTCGGGGCGAGCCGCCGGACGGCCTCGGCGGCGGTGTCGGGGTCGAGATGCTTCCCGCGGCCGAGGCTCGCGCCCCAGCCCCAGATCGGGATGAGGGCCAGGTCGAGGTCCTCCACGAGCCCGGTCATCCCCTCGAAGAGCTCCGTGTCGGCGGCGAAGAAGATTCGCCTGGAGCCGAGGATCGCGTAGCCGAGCGCCGTGCCGGTCCTGAACGGCGGCCGGCCGCCGTCGTGCTCGGCGTGTGTGGCGCGGATCGTCAGCGGCCCGACGGCCAGCTCGTCCCCCTCGTCGACACCCTCCGCGCCGAACTCGCCCAGCCCGAGCGCGAGCCTCCGCGGGGCGACGACGCGGCTTTTCTGGAGCATCCGGAGGGACGGAAAGTCGAGGTGGTCGTGGTGTCCGTGTGAGACGAGCACGAGGTCGACCTCGGGAACCGGTCCCTCGAGAGGCACCGCTCGCCGAAGGTGCGCCACGCGGTTCCGCAGCATGGGATCGGTCAGCACGCGGACGCCGTCCAGCTCGATCAGCACCGTGGCGTGCCCGATGAAGCGAATGACCAATAGCCCAGATAGGACGATGACACAGCCGCCCGGCCCGCGATACCACCTGCGGACGTGGGCCGCATGATCCTCGTCCGGATCCTCGTCGTCGTCGGCGCGCTCTTCGCGATCCTCGCCCTGCTCGCGGGCTACGTTCGCTACCAGGCGCTCGACACGGACACCGTCGAGGCGACGGCCGGCGAGCTGATCGCCGATCAGGAGATCCGCGATGAGATCGCGGCGACGCTCGTGGATCAGCTGTTCGCGAACGTCGACGTGGAGGCTGCGCTCCAGGAGCGGCTGCCCGAGGACCAGCGGGGCCTCGCCGGGCCGATCGCGGGCGCCGTGCGCATCGGCGCCGACCGGGCGGCCGTGCAGCTGCTGGAGCGGCCGAGGGCGCAGGAGCTCTGGGTCCGGGGTATCACCGAGTCGCACCGGAACCTCATCCGGGTGCTGAAGGACGAAGGGGAGCGGGTCAGCACAGAGGGCGGGAACGTCGTCCTCGACCTCCGGCCGCTGATCATCCAGCTCGGCGAGCGGGTGGCGATCGTCGGCCGGATCGACCAGCGGCTCCTCGCGAACCCTGACGCGGGCCGGATCACGATCATCGAGTCGGACCAGCTCGAGCTTGCGCAGGACATCACGCGGATCCTGGACTTCCTCGGCCTCTGGCTCTGGATCGTTCCGATCGCGCTCTGGGCGCTCGCCGTCTGGTTGGCGGAAGGCCGTCGGCGCGACATCCTCCAGATGATCGGCTTCGCGGCCATCCTCGCCGGTCTGATCGTGCTGGTCGTCAAGCGTATTGCCGGGTCGATCCTGGTGGACGAGCTCGCGACGACGGAGTCGGTCGAGCAGGCTGCCGGCGACGCCTGGGACATCCTCACCGGACTCCTACGTGACGGCGGCCTGACGCTGATGGGGATCGGCGTGCTCCTGCTCGTGGCCGTCTGGATCGCCGGGCCGTCCCAGTACGCCACGGACACGAGAGAGTGGCTCGCGCCGCACATCGCCCGTGCAGAGCTTGCGTTCGGCGGCGCCGCGGCACTGCTCGCGCTGCTCGTGTGGTGGGGCCCGACTGCTCAGACCCAGCGCTGGCAGCTCATCCTCGTCACCGCAGTCTTGCTCGGCCTCGGCGTCGAGGTCCTACGGCGCCAGACGGCCCGGGAGTTCCCGAGCCGCGACCAGCCGTAGTACGAGGGCTCGGCGAAACGTCGGCTGAGCCGCAGGGCCGCGCTGCTCGCCCCGAGGACTGCGTCCTCAGTCGCGCCCGTATCTCATTCGATACGAACGCTCCCTGCGTCCTTGCCTCGGAACGACCATCGCACCCCTGCGACGAGCGACGTTCCGCCAAGCCCTCGGCTAGTTCCGGTTGCCGAAAAAGATCAGCGCGTAGTAGAGCAGCAGCGAGAGCGCCGCCAACGCGCCGGCGACGTACGTGAGCGCGGCGGCCCTGAGAACCTTGTTCACGCCCTCCTGCTCTCCGGCGCCGACGATCCCGAGCTCGACCAGCTGCGCCGAGGCCCGGCGTGAGGCGTTGAACTCGACCGGCAGCGTCACGATGTGGAACGCGACGGCGACGGCGTAGAGCAGCAGGGCGAGCGCGACGAGGTTGAGCGCGCCGAGGATGGCGCCGATGATCAGCAGCCAGATCCACGCGGTCGAGGCGAACGCCACTGCCGGGTACATCGCCGACCGGATCCGGAGCGGGACGTAGCCGCTTCGAGTCCTGCAGCGCATGCCCGGTCTCGTGGGCCGCGACCGCCGCGGCGGCCACACTCGGCGGGTTGTACACGGGCTCCGACAGGAAGAGCGCCTTCTTCCGAGGGTCGTAGTGGTCCGACAGCGGGCCGCCGGGCGCCACCTCCACCGGGACCTCGGTGAGCCCGTTCTGGTCGAGGATCTGCCGCGCGACCCGTGCGCCGGGGAGACCGCTGCCGATCTGGACCTGCGAGTAGCGCGCGAACGTTCGCTTCAGATACCACTGGATCACCAGGCCGGCGACGAGCGGCGGAACCATGAAGACGATGAAGAGGCCGAAGTCGCCCATCGGCAGCGAAGCGTACCGAAGGGCCCTGTCCAGGTGCCTGGCACCAGGACACGTCCGAAGAGGACGGTACGGTCGCGCGGTGCGCCTGATCGTCGCCCGCTGCGAGGTCACCTACACCGGCCGGCTGGCGGCCTTCCTGCCGGAGTCGACCCGGCTCCTGATCCTCAAGGACGACGGGTCCGTGCTCGTCCACGCCGACGCCGGCGGGTACAAGCCGTTGAACTGGATGACGCCGCCGACTGTCATCGAGCAGGCCGGCGAGCCGGTCGAGCGCATCGTCGTCCGCAAGCGGGCGGGGAAGACCGAGGACCGGCTCGAGATTCGAGTCGTCGACCTCCTGAGCGACGTCTCGCACGAGATGGGGGAGGCCGCGGGCCTCGAGAAGGACGGCGTGGAGCGCGACCTTCAGGAGGCGCTGGCGGCGAGCCCGGAGCGGCTCGGCGAGGACCTGCGCCTCGTCCGGCGCGAGTGGCCGACCGACGTCGGGCCCGTCGACCTGATGTGCCGCGACCACGAGGACCGCTGGGTGGCGGTCGAGATCAAGCGGATCGGGACGATCGAGGCCGTCGAGCAGCTCTCCCGCTACCTCGAGTGCATCCGGGTCGACCCTGCGAAGTCGGCGTGTCGCGGGGTTCTCGCGGCGCAGAAGCTGAAGCCGCAGGCGGTCGCGCTCGCCACCGCGCGCGGCATCGCGTGCGTGGAGGTCGACCTGGACGTCCTCCGCGGCCTCCGCGAGCCCGAGCTGACGCTCTTTTCCTAGGGAGCGAGCTAAGCGGAGGGGCCGCATCCGCGGCCCCTCCTTTGCCGCAACCTGCGCCCGCGCTCTAGCGGATCATCGTCGTCGACTGTCCGGGTTGTCGACGACGCGCTGGTCTCCGTGCGGGCTGAGCCGTCGTCCCTCATCCGCTCGGCGTCCGCCTTCGCGCGTTCCTGGCCCTGTCGGATGTCGCTGCTTGACCTGGCCGGCCTCGCGCTGGCCCTTGTCGTAGGCGCCCTCGAGCATCCGGCCGGCGACGTCGCGGCCGCCGAGGCCGAAGGCAGGGCCGCGGCGAGCGCGATCGAGCCGAGCACGAGCGTGTAGGTCGTCACGACGATGTCGTGCGCGATCTTCAGCTGCTCGAGGATCATGAACGTCGCGATCGTCATGACCAGGATCGGCGCGGCGGTCGCGATCACCCTGCCGGTGGGCGTGTCGCCCATCAGCCGTGTTGCGAGCGTGGCGACGCCGGCCGCGATCGCCCCGGCGATCGAGGAAGATCGCGAGCGCGGCGATCACGTTCGGGATGTAGCTCCAGACGGCGGCGACGAACGCCGAGACGGCCTCGATCCCGAGCACCGAGGCGGCGATCGAGACGAAGGCGAGGAACAGCACCCAGAAGGAGATCCGGCCGATCAGCCGCGAAGGGCTGGCGGCGACCTTCGAGACCCACTCGCCGGTCTGCCCCGAGAGCAGGTTGCGGTCGAGCCCTGCCCGCGTCAAGCAAGGTCGTGATCAGCTTTCCGACGAACTTGGCGATGAAGTAGCCGATGATCAGGACGACGAGCGCCCCGATCAGCGCCGGGAGCCAGGCAAAGAAGGTGTCGAACCCTCGCTCGATGCTGTCGCCGATGTTCAGTGCGGCGAACACGTGAGTACCCCCTGAATGGACGTTGATTGAAGATCAGGCAGTACCCAGCGTTTAAACGCCTAAAACGCCCGGCTTCCTATGATTCCCGACCATGGTGAGCGAATCCACGAGGCCGGTCCTCCTCGAGCTCGCCGTCGCCAACGCGCTCGGGAGCCAGGTCTTCGAGCGGGAGCTGCTCCGCGCCGGCTATCCGCCCACGCAGGTCGGAACACTGAAGCTGATCGAGATCCACGGGCCGATCACTCCGAAGGACCTCGAAGCGGAGACGGGGATCGCGAAGACGACGCTCCGTGGACGGGTGCAGGGCCTGCAACGCAGGGGCCTCGTCCAGCGGGTGCCGAACGAGGCCGACCGTCGCTCGTACTTCCTCGAGGTCACGCCCGAGGGCCGCGAGTTCCTGGAGGCGATGGAGCCCATCCTGGACGCGGCGGAGAAGGCGATCGAGGGCGAGCTCGGCGTCTCGCTCGAGGAGTACCGCGGTCCGCTCGAGCGCTCTGCGCAAGGCGAACCGCGCTCTGTTAAGCCGGGATTAACTAGGGCGGATCCGCCCTACTTTAGGGCGGATCCGCCCTTTATGATTCTCGACGTGCTCGCGATCATCTACGCGCCGGGGCTGCACGTCGATCCGCTGCCCAGGCTGCCACGGCCGTCCGCGAGCGCTCGATCAGCCGCTCCTGCTTCTCCTCGGGCTCCTCGGTTCGGATCACCTCGACGATCAGGCGATCGAACTCGGGACTCTCGACGTAGTCCACGGTAGCTTCCTCGAGGTGCGGTAGCGCCTCGGCGCGAAACTCCTCGAAGAGCTCGGTCTGGAAGTACTCGTCGGCGAGCGCGCGATACCGCTCGAGCTTCTCCTCGTACGGCAGGTCGGCGTCCCCGATCTCGAAGTAGGCCCCCGTCGGCTGGTACACGCCGACCTTCCGCTCGGTGGCGGCGCAGAACGTGCACCAGGCGAGCAGCGCCTGGATCGCCCACGGGAAGTAGTAGTGCAGGCTGACGAGCGCCATGTCTGGCGAGGCGTTGGCGTAGTCGATCGGGTGAGCCTCGCCGTCCTTGACGATCACCTCGCACGAGTTGAACTCCCACCGGAAGAACGCGTTGACGACCCTCCCGATCGTCTCGACCTCCCGCATCTGCTCCGTCGGGAGGAAGTCGTCGCCGACCGAGTAGCGATAGTGGCCGTCGGCCGACGGGTCGTACTGCATGACTCTCGTCTGCGGCCCGATCGAGAGGCTGCGCGTGAAGACGTCGAAGTCCTCGACGGCCGCCTGCAGGTGCATCAGCCGCTCCCCCGACTCGTCGTAGGTCGCGTGCAGCTCCTCGCTCGACCCGATCCGGGTCACACCGACCCACATCCCGCCGTCGAACGGCTTCATGTAGAGCGGGTAGCCGACCTGCTCGGCGACGTAGTCGAGGTCGAACTCGGGGCTGTAACGCTCAGCCATCGGGACGTAGCGCGGGTTGTCCGGCGGGAGCTTGTGCGGGATCAGCCAGGTGTTCGGCACCTTGATCCCGAGCCGCATCATCGCGCAGTAGGCCGAGTGCTTCTCCATCGCCTGGAACGTGAACGGGTTGTTCAGGAGGTAGACCTCGTCCATCAGCGCGAGCTTCTTCAGCCACTCGCGCGGGACCTCGTACCACCAGGCGAGCCGGTCGATGATCAGCGAGTGACGCGGCCTGTAGCGGAGGTCGAACGGCTCGTGGACGATCCGCTCGGTCGGGAACTCGTGCGTCTCGCCGCGCCAGCGCACCGGGCCGAGCCTGGCGAGCAGGGTCTCGAAGGCCCACGGCCAGTCCTCCTCGGTCGCGAGGAGCAGCCCGATCAGGTGCTTGCGTGCCGTGCCGCCGAGTCTAAGTCCAGGGAGCGCAGGATCTCCTCGGCGTGCGACCAGAGGAGCAGGTGGCCGGCTCCCTCGAGCATGTGCAGTCGGCTGCCGGGGATCGTCTCGGCGAAGAACTCGCGCGATCCTGGGGGAGACCGCCTCGTCCTCGTCGCCGTGCCAGACCTGCGTCGGGACCGTGATCTCCTCGGGCCGGAAACCCCACGGCGTCACGTACAGGAGGACGAGGTCGCGCGCGTACCCGTCGGGGCCCCGCTCGATCGTCTCGCGGGTCGCGGCGTCGAACCGTCCGCGAACCTCTGGGTCGGCCAGGATCGCCTGATCGGCCTCGGGCCCATCGGCCTTGCCGCCGTTCCGGGAGCCCGCGGCCATCCGCTCGAGCTCTGCGCGGCAGTCCTCGAGCAGCCGGCGCGTGATGAGCTCGTGATCGCTCTCGGCGAGCTCGATCATCGGTCGGCGGTGGGGAGGAGCCGAGAACCGGAGCTCGGGGCGGTCCCACACCGGCGCGGGAGAGCTGACGAGGCCGAGCGCGGAGACCCGATCGGGGAGGGCGTAGGCACAGGAAGCGGCGTGCGGGCCTCCGCCGGACATCCCGAAGACGGCGAAGCGGTCGATGCTCGAGCCCGTCGGCGAGCTCCGCGATGTCGCGCGGCCAGTCGAGCAGCGTCCGCTCCGGGTGCAGGTCCGAGAGCCCGTAGCCGGGCCGGTCGACGAGGATCAGGCGGACGCCGGCGGCGCGCGGCGCGTCGTCGCCGACGTGCGCGAGCCGCGAGAGGCTCGTTCCGTGGAAGCCGAAGACGGGCGCGCCGTCGGGCGAGCCCCACTCGGCATAGCCGAGCGCTCGTCCGTCGGAGAGTGAGAAGGCACCCATGGTCGACTGACGTTATCGGCCGTTCTGCCGAAAAGAGAAGGGCGGCCCTTGCGGGCCGCCCTTCCTCGTCTGCTCTTCCGCTTCGTCCGCTAGCGGTTGAGGCAGAGCGCGGAGTAGTCCCACGTGAAGACCGGGTGGTAGTGGTAGCACCCAGTCCGCGCGGAGACGTAATGCCGGTCGTTCGGGCTCGCGTAGGTGGCCAGCGGCGCACCGTTGCGAACCAGGTCGTGGTCGAGGTTCGAGAACGCGCGATACCTCTCGACGCCCACCAGCGTCTTCGCCCGCGTGATCTTGCGGTTGAAGGCCGGCGAGTTGAAGTACGAGAAGTTCACGTTGTTGGCAGGCCGGATCGTCGAGCCGTCGACCAGGAAGATGAAGTCGTACGGATCGAAGTAGTCCATGTGCCAACCCTCGAGCGTCATGTCGAACGGCTCGCCCTTGCGGCCGGCCAGCTCGAACTGGGTCGCCCGCGGGAACAGCCTGATGTCCATGTTCAGGCCGATGTTCCGCAGGTTCGCCTGGACGACCTGGCACCGCGCGGGAGACGGAGCCCGGTTGGAGCAGTAGAACACGCCGTCACCGCCCCGCTGCTGGCCATTGGCGAGATTCCTCGCCTGGCTCAGGTTGGGCCGCCGCGGGTAGATGGAGAGGTTCCGGAAGCCGCGCATCGTCGGCGGCATGTACTGGTCGTTCGTGACGCCGGCGTACGCCCCGCCCTGTGCGAGGACGGCCTGCCGGTCGATCGCGAAGTTGACGGCCTTCTTCAGCCGGACGTTGCCGTTCCCGCCGCCGCCGAACAGCCTGCGATCGTGGTTCATCGCCAGGTAGAGGATCGTCGGTGCGGGGTTCGCGAAGTAGCGGCCCGGCGACTGCTTCTTGACGCCGTAGCGGCGACCCAGCTCGGCATGCGCTGCCGGCGGGAGGTCACCCATGTCCACTACGCCGCGGTCGATGTTCAGCTTGATCGTTTCGAGCGGAAGCCCGATGTCGACCTCGATGCGGTTGACGTTGCCGCGGACGGGACCGCGATAGAAGCGGTTCCGCTCGAGGATGACGCGCCGGTTCTTCGTCCACTCCTTGATGTAGTACGGACCTGCGCCGTGCACGGGAGCGCTGACGCCCTCCGGGTTGATGGGCAGGTTCGGCTGAGCGGCGAAGAAGGGCATCGCCAGCCGGGACAGGAGGTCCGGCGAGCGCTTGGTCAGGCGGAGCGTGAGGGTGTTCCCACGCGCGGTGATCCCGCTGGCCCGCTGAGCGCGGCCGGCGATCACTGCCTCTGCGCCCCGGATGTCTTCGATGAACGGCTGCGCCGGGGAGCTCATCCGCCGGTTCAGCGTGCGGTTCAGGGCGTTGGCGAAGGTCTGCGCCGTGACCCGCTGCCCGTTCGAGAGGCGATACGTGTTCTTGAGCCGGAACGTGTACACCAGCCCGTTACTGGAGATACGAGGGAAGCCCTGAGCTACCTCAGGCGTGAGCCGCGACCCTCTCGGGGCGGGCGCATGCGGGTAGTTCATGAGCATCGCGCTCGTCGAGTACGCGATCGTCCAGGACGGCACGTAGTACCAGAGAGCCGGATCGACGTAGTCGATGTCGACTGTCAGGCTGTGCTTGAGCGTCCCGCCGACCCGTGCCTTCCCGGCATCCGATGCCTGCGGCCCGGCGCTACTCGAGGGGCCCGCTACTGCGGACGCCGCGAGCAGCCCGGCGCCGACGAGCAGCATCGCCACCGAGAGCGTGAGTCGTCTATGCACTGAGACTCCTTTCGCGGTTTGAGAGCCGGGCAATCCGCCTGCCCGGCTCCGAGCGCCTCTATTCGGCACTCCGACCGCTCAAACGGCTCAAAAAGAGGGTTGTTAGACGGAAATCACTGACCGGAATTGCCCGTTCAGTGTGGGTAATCACTCGATCTGCAAACCAATATCGCTCTGAGCCGTCAACGGTAAGCGGATGGGCCGTTCGACCCCCGCGCGCCCCAATCGATCTCGCTGCACCCGGCCGAGCTCAGGAGTGCCGTGCAGCAGCTGAAACGCTGGCCGGGAATCGAGCTGCGGCACCTCGAGGCGCTCGCAGTCGTCGTGGACGAGGGGAGCTTCCGGCGGGCGGCGCGCAAGCTCGGCTATACGCAGTCGGCGATCAGCCAGCAGATCGCGGCGCTCGAGCGCGCGGTCGGGCATCCCGTCCTGGAGCGGCCGTCGCGGGGCAGACCCCTCGCGCTCACGGAGGTCGGCACCCGCCTTCGGCGGCTGCACGACACCGTCGAGCAGGCGATGGCCGCTGCACGCGCCGACGTCGCCGCCGCAGCGGCGGGCGTCGGGCACGTCGTCCGAGTCGGGACGCCGTTCTCGTTCCCGCATCTGTCCGAGGCGGTAGTCGCGATGCGTGTCCGGCACCCGCGCGTGGTCGTCGAGGTCGTGAGCGCCGTGGAGGACGACCGGCTGCTCCGGCTCCTCGAGACCGGCGCGGTCGATCTGGCCGTCGTGCGGTCGGCGGCGGAGCCGCCCCCGGTGGAGGTGCGGCCGGCGGCGATGTGCTCCTACGCGGCGGCGATTCCGTCCGTCTCGCCGCTCGCCCGAGCGCAGAAGCGGGTCGCGCTGGCGGATCTCAGCGGCTTCGCGCGGATCGCGACCGCGGACGGGACGGCGTTCGCCGACGACGTCGCGGCTCCGGTCGTGGCGTCGGACGCCGAGATGGCGCTCGGCCTGGTCGGCGCCGGCGCGGGAGCGGCGGTGCTCCCCGCGCTGTTCGCGTCCGCTCCCCCGACGGGCGTGACGGTCCGACCGCTCCGCGACATCCTGCCGCCGTTCAGGCTCTCGATCGCCACGACCGGCCGGATCGTCCCGCAGGCGTCGGACCTGGCCGACCTGCTGGTCGCCGCGATCTCCGGCTGGCCCAACGCAGGCTCCGCCGAGAGCGACGCGGCACCCGGCTAGAAGCGCCCGGCACTCCGATCGGTGTCGGACCCCGCGGCCTGTCAAGCGAAATCTGTGCCGAAAGTGTGCCGAGTTCTCGCGGAGCCCCTAGGCGGCGGCGATCAGGCGCGCGGCTTCGACCGACTCCGGTGACCAGCCCTCGTCGTCCCAGCCCCACGCAAGTGCGTGCGCGACGCCCCAGGCCTGCGCTCGCTCGCGGTCGAGGCCGATCCCGGCCAGGACGTCGAGCCAGCGGCGAACGGCCGGGGTGCCCCCGGTCCAGGCTGCGTTTCGCAGCGGGCCGACGGCGTCGAGCTCGCGCTCCCCGACGAGCGGCTTCGGATCGATGACGAGCCACGGCTCCCGCTTCGCGCCGAGGATGTTGCCGCCGTGGAGATCCTGGTTGACGAGCGTCGTCGCATCCGGAACGGCTGTGCGGAAGACGTCGACGGCGAGCTCGACGAGCGACCGCTCGAACGGCCGGCCGCCGAGCTCGTAACGCGCAGGCACGTCCTCGGCCCACCGTCGGGCCTCGTCGGCCGCGTGCCTGAACGGCTCGCCGGCGTCGAGCCACAGCCGCGGGAGGAGCTCGCCGACCACGGCCGCCTCGTCGGCGCCGGAATCCGCGAGGCGCGTCCCCGGCCGGCAGCGCTCGAGGAGGAACGCGCGCTGCCGATCGTCCCGCGCTACGAGCCTGACCGCACCCCGGCCGTCCCACGACGCCAGCGCGTCCGCTTCGTGGTCGGCCTCGTAGTGCGAGGGCGCGTTCACCTTCAGCACGACGTCACCTGCCGGGACCACGAGCGAGTGCGGCGTGTCGACGGGCTCCTCGGGCGCCAGACCCCACTCCGAGGCCAGCTCGGCCACCTGTCCGGGTAGCCCGTCCAGCCATTCCTGCTCGCTCCGCCAGTTCTCTCTGAGGGCCACTGGGAGCTCCATCGGCCCCTCAGTGTCCCCAAAACGGAGCTGTGGGCCGTCTCTCGCGTTTAGGGTGCCGATGTGACCGAGCCCGGACGAGAGAGCGACGCCCCGCTGGAGCGTGAGGCGAGGGAGGCGGCGCGCGGCGAGAGTGACAAGACGCCGCTGCTCCTGATCGGCGGCGTCGGCGGCACGATCGCGATCGTCGCCGGAATCCTCATCGTCGCGATGCTCCTCGTCTGGCTCTTCGTGTAGCCGGACGAGCCGAGAGCGAGAGCGCGCAGGAGCTCGTCGGCCGCGCGAACTCGGCGCTCCACGCGGCCAAGCGCGGCGTTAAGGCTTTGGAGGCCGCAGCACCGCGAACGGATCAGTTACTTCCAGCTGCGGCGAGCTGAAGCGGAACACCGACGCTGGCCTGCCTCCTGTCCGGCCCGGCTCCCGGCGTCCGCCGGTGGGCTCGAGGACTCCTCGCCGAACCAGCACACGGTGGAGGTTCGTCGCCGAGACGTCGTGGCCGAGCGCCGCTGCGTAGATCGTGCGGAGCTGGGAGAGCGTGAACTCCTCCGGCGCGAGCGCGAAGCCGATGTTCGTGTAGGAGAGCTTCGCCCGCAGGCGCGCGAGGCCGGATCCGACGATCTCGCCGTGGTCGAACGCCGCCCGCCCGAGCCGGTCGACGAGCAGCCATCGCGTGTCCTCCGGGACTGCGGGATCGACGTCGCTCGGAACCAGGCCCAGGTAGGCGGTCGCCAGCTCCCAGTCCTCGGGATTGCGGGTCGGCTCGCTGCGGGTCTCGAGCTGTTCCAGGTGCGCCAGCTCCCGCACGTCCACCTTGGCCGCGAGGTGTCCCCTGATCGACTCCTCCAAGGTCTGCCCGGGCTCGAGAACGCCGCCCGGCAGGGCCCAGCGACGCGCGAACGGCTCCCGCGCCCGCTGCCACATGAGCACCTGCAGCGCGTCGTCGCGAACCTGGAAGACAACAGCAAGCGTGACGTGCCGTGGGGCGGCTCGGATAGACTTCGCCACCGGTTTGAGACTATCAGGCGAAAACCTCCGCTCCATCGTCGCAGCAGCAGGTGTCGTGCTCCTGCTCGCTGCCTGCGGCGGCGACGACGACGGGTCGAGCGCCGGCACCACTCAGCCGGAGAAGGCCGAGTTCAAGATCGGGCTCGTCACCGACGTCGGACAGCTGAACGACCGGGGCTTCAACCAGCTGGCGTACGAGGGGCTCAAGCGGGCGGAGAAGGAGCTGGGCGTCGAGATCCGCGTCGCCCAGTCGAGGACGGCGGCGGATTACGTCCCGAACCACACGTCGCTCGCGCGGCAAGGCTTCGACCTGATGATCGGCGTCGGCTTCGCGCAGGGGGAGGCGGTCGCCACGGCTGCGAAGAGCTTCCCCGAAAGCCGCTACGCGATCATCGACGTCGACCAGACGACACTGCCGGGCAAGCCGGCGAATATCCTCGGCGTCCTCTTCCGCGAGGAGCAGGCCGGATACCTCGCCGGCGTGCTGGCCGGGCTGTCGGTCAAGGATTCGCCGCCGATCGTGAGCTCCGTCGGCGGCTACAAGGAGCCGCCCGTCGACCGGTTCATTGCCGGCTACCAGGCCGGCGCCAAGTTCTCGAAGCCGGACGTCAAGACCCTCAACGGCTATTCGTCCGACTGGGACGACCAGGCGAAGTGCAAGGAGCTCGCGCTCGATCAGATCGCGCGCGGTTCAAGCGTCGTGTTCCAGGTTGCGGGTGGATGCGGCTTGGGGGCGCTCGACGCGGCCGGGGAGCGAAACGCCTGGGGGATCGGCGTCGACGCCGACCAGTCGTTCCTCGGGAACTTCGTGCTCACGAGCGCGATGAAGCGCGTCGACGAGGCCGTCTTCCGGATCATCCGGTCGGTCACGGACGGGACGTGGAAGGGCGGCCTGAACGCGACCTTCGGCCTGGCCGAGCACGGCGTCGGGCTGGGGAAGCTCAACCCCGACGTGCCGCAGGAGCACCGCTCGATGCTCGAGGACGTCCAGCGGAAGATCCTCGCCGGCGAGATCGAGATTCCGAAGAGCCTCTAGCCGCCGGCGACTGCGGCGATGACGCGCACTTCGCCGGCGTCAGCCACCGGCGTGTGGAGCCCATCGAGCTCGCGGGTGTCCTTGCCGTCCACGTAGACGTTCACGAGCCGCCGCAGCTCGCCGCTCTCGTCGAAGAGCAGGTCCGCCACCGGTAGCTGGCGCAGCGCGTGCTCCACGGTCGCCGCGTCCACTTCGAATCGCCCCTGCCCGCCCGCCTGCGCGGCGAGCAACGAGGGCAGGACGACTACGACCACGAAACTTCGACCGACAGGATCGGCGGCAGCTGGCGCGCGATCTCCGTCCAGCCCGCCCCGCCATCGGTCGACGCGAACACCGAGCCGCTCTGCGTCCCGAAGTAGACGCCGGACTGCTCGAGGCCGTCGAACGTGAAGCCCTCGCGCATCACGGCGCCCCAGGCGGGCTCGGGGAGCCCGTCCGACACGAGCGCCCAGCTGGCGCCGCCGTCGTCCGTCCGGTAGACGCCCAGCCTGCCGTCCGGCGTCACGCGGTTCTCCGCGCCCTCCTCGGGGATGACGTATGCGACGTCGGGATCGCGCGGGTCGAGGGCGAGCGGGAAGCCGAATCCGCTCGGGAGCCCGTTCCCCTCGAGCCGCTCCCAGCTCTCGCCCCGGTCGTCGGACCGGTAGACGCCGCAGTGGTTCTGCTGCCAGAGGCGGTCCGGCCGCTCGGGGTGGAGGAGCAGCTTGTGGACGCACTGGCCGACCTCCGGGAAGTTGTCCGGCTCCGGGAAGAAGTCGGCGGCGACGCCCTTGTTCGCGGGAGACCACGACTCGCCGCCGTCGTCCGTGCGAAACGTTCCGGCGGCGGAGATCGCGATGTACATCCGGTTCGGGTCGGACGGGTCGAGCTGGATCGAGTGGCAGCACATCCCGCCGGCGCCGGGCTCCCACCGCTCGCGCGTCGGGTGCTCGAGCACGCTCTGGACGGGCTCGAAGGACTCGCCGCCGTCGGCCGACCGGAAGAGGACGCCCGGCGTGGCGCCGAGCCAGATCTCGTCGTCCTCCCGGCCGGGCTCGACGTGCCAGGTCTCCTCGAGCTTCAGCCCGGAGTCCTCGGGGAGGCCGAGGCCTTCCGCCCGCTGCCACGTCTTCCCGTCGTCGTTCGACCGCTGGAAGGTGCCGCCGTAGACGAAATTGTTCGCCGCGACCTGGAGCGATCCGTCGCGCCGGTCGCGGATCGCGTGGAAGACCGACCAGCCGGTGAGGAGCGGTCCCTCCAGCTCCCACGCGGTCCGGTCGTCGTTCCCGTGGAGGAGGAAGAGGCCTTTGCGTGTTCCGCAGAGCAGGAGCACCCGGCTAGCCTATGCAACCGCTGTGGCCGGGTTGACCGAAGAGCAGAAGCGGCTCCTCAAGGGCAGGAATTTCGCGGTCGTCGGCACCGTCGGCGCGGACGGAGCTCCGCAGCTGACGACGAACTGGATCGACTGGGACGGCGAGCACGTCCTCGTCAACACGGCCGAGGGGCGCGTGAAGCCCGCGAACATCCGACGGAATCCCGTTGTCAGCGTCTGTGTCTACAACCACGAGAACCCGTACCAGTCGCTGACCGTCACCGGGCCTGCCGAGCTGACGCACGAAGGCGCCGAGGAGCACATCAACGAGCTCTCGCATCGCTACTTCGGTCGCGACTACCACTACGTGCCGGGCGAGAGGCGGGTGATCGCCCGGATCAAGCCCGAGCGCGTCTTCGCCCGCGGGTTCTGACATTGCTGCGGGAGGTCGGGCCGCGTGACGGCCTCCAGAACGAGCAGGAGGTCCTTCCGCCGGAGACGCGCGCCGAGCTGGTCGACCGGCTGGCCGCCGCCGGGCTGAGGCGGATCGAGGCGGCGAGCTTCGTCAACCCCGAGCGGGTGCCGCAGATGGCGGGCGCGGAGGAGGTCGTTGCGGCGCTGGATCGCCGGGACGGGGTCGTCTACTCGGGCCTCGCACTCAACGAGCGCGGCTACGACCGGCTCCGCGCCACCGGGCTGGACGAGGTGTCGTTCGCGGTCGCCGCCACGGAGAGCTTCTCGGAGCGCAACGCGGGTGCGTCGGTCGAGGCCGCGCTGGCCGACGCCGAGCGCATCGTCGAGCGCGCCAAAGGGGACGGGCTTCGCGCCAGCGTGACGGTCTCGGTCGCCTTCGGCTGCCCGTTCGAGGGCGCCGTGGATCCGCAGCGCGTGCTGGCGATCGGGGAGCGGCTGGCGGCGACGCAGGCGGACGAGCTCGTCCTCGCGGACACGATCGGGGTCGCGACGCCGACGCAGGTCACGCGGCTCGTCGAGGCGTTCGTGGGGCTCGGCAAGCCCGTCGGCGGCCACTTCCACAACACGCGCAACACCGGCTATGTCAACGCGCACGCCGCGCTCGCGGCGGGCGCCACCGCGCTCGACGCCTCGGTCGGCGGGCTCGGCGGCTGTCCCTTCGCGCCGAAGGCGACGGGCAACGTGGCGACGGAGGATCTTGCCTACCTGCTCGAGGGCGAGGGCATCGAGACCGGTGTCGACCTCGAGGCGCTGATCGGGATCTCCCAGTGGCTCGAGGAGCTGCTCGGGCGTCGGCTCGAGGGCTACCTGTACCGCGCGGGCCTGTTCAGATCACGGCTCTGACGAGCAGGAAGATCGCGGCAAGCGCGGCAAGGCTGAGGAACAGCGCAAGGAACCCGACCAGCACGAGCTTTCCGAGCTTCTCGGTCGAGTCGTCCGGCGAGCCCGGCTCGAAGCCCGCGAGGACCTGCTCGTGGACCCTGCGCTCGATCTCGGCGGCCAGCGCATCCGCGGAGCTCGCGGGCGCCGCCGTCTTGAGCGGCGGGAAGGCGTCCGGCTGGTCGGAGAGCGAGAGCTCGAAGATCCGCTCGTGCTGGATGTCCTTCAGATTGGCCTCGCCGAGATCGCGGACGGCGGTGCCGTCCGGGATGCTGTTGCCGACCAGCGCCCGTGTCGTTTCGGAGAGCAGGATCTGCCCGCCGTGACCCGCCGAGCAGATGCGGGCGGCGCGGACCACGTCCATCCCGAGGTAGCCCTCCTCGCCGACCGTGGGCTCGCCGGTGTGGAGGCCCATCCGGACCTTGACGTCAACGCCGTCCGGCCAGCTGTGCACCGACAGCTCGCGCTGGGCGGCGACTGCGCCGGACACGGCGTCCCTTGCGCGCTCGAACGAGAAGAAGAATGCGTCTCCCTGCGTGTCGACCTCACGGCCGCCCGACTCGGTCAGCTGCTTGCGCAGGATCCGTCGATGCTCGCGGTGGACGTCCCCGTAGCGGTCCCCGAGCTGCTCGAGCAGCCGCGTCGATCCCTCGATGTCCGAGAAGAGAAAGGTGACCGTGCCGCCCGGAAGGGTCAATCCGGTGGAAGCAGGCCGAGGCTCTCCTCGGCGCTCAGGCCCGGGTCGTCGTCCTCGCGCGCGTCCTCGTCCGTCTCCGGTGCATCCTCCGGCTCGAGCAGGTCGTCGGGCGTCTCGGTCACAGGGCTAGCCTAGACGGATGAACCGTCTCGCAAACGAGACGAGCCCGTACCTCCTCCAGCACGCCGACAATCCGGTCGACTGGTTCGCCTGGGGCGACGACGCCTTTCGGCGGGCACGGGCCGAAGACCGGCCGCATTCTGCTCTCGATCGGGTACTCCGCGTGCCACTGGTGCCACGTCATGGAGCACGAGTCCTTCGAGGACGAGGAGACGGCGCAGCTGATGAACGAGCACTTCGTGAACGTGAAGGTCGACCGTGAGGAGCGGCCGGACGTCGACGCGCTCTACATGGACGCCGTGGTCGCGCTGACCGGGCACGGCGGCTGGCCGATGACGGTCTTCCTGACCCCGGAGGGCGAGCCGTTCTTCGGCGGCACGTACTTCCCGCCCGAGCCGCGGCACGGGATGCCGGCCTTCCGCGACGTGCTCACGGCGGTGTCGGATCTCTACCGCGAGCGCCCTGGCGCTGCGGCCGCGTCGGCCAAGCAGCTCGTCGAGGCGATTCAGGCGTCGAGTGCGGTGCGTCCGTCGACCGATCCGCTGACCGAGAGCCTGCTCGGCGACGCGGCCCGGGCGCTGCGCCGCCAGTTCGACCCGGAGTGGGGCGGCTTCGGCGGCGCGCCGAAGTTCCCGCCGGCACCGGCGCTCGAGTTCCTCCTCCGCATGCACCTCCGCGGCGACGACGAGGCCCTGCCGATGGTCACGAAGACGCTCGACGCCATGGCCGCGGGCGGCATGTACGACCTCCTCGGCGGCGGCTTTCACCGCTACGCCGTCGACCGGCGCTGGCTCGTGCCGCATTTCGAGAAGATGCTCTACGACAACGCGCTGCTCGCCTCGACGTACCTCCACGGGTGGGTCGTCACGGGCGAGGAGCGCTACCGCCGTGTCGCGGAGGAGACCCTCGACTACGTCCTCCGGGAGCTCGCCCTCCCGGAGGGCGGCCTTGCCTCCGCGCAGGACGCCGACACCGACGGCGTCGAGGGACTGACCTTCACGTGGACGGCCGACGAGGGTGTTCCGGAGGAGGTGCTCCAGCCGTTCGAGGACGGCCGCTCGATCATCCGCGGCGAGCTCGACGAGGAGCTCCGCCGACGGCTCTGGGAGCTCCGCGAGGAACGGCCGAAGCCCGCGCGCGACGACAAGGCGATCGCGTCCTGGAACGGCCTTGCGCTGGCGGCGCTCGCCGAGGCCGGCCGCAGGCTGGAACGGGCCGACTTCGTCGACGCGGCCCGGCGGATCGGCGAGTTCCTGCTCGGCCCGCTCTCGGACGACGAGGGTCGGCTGCTGCGGAGCTACCGCGACGGCCGCGCGAAGCACACCGGCTTCCTCGAGGACTACGCCGACGTCGCGCACGGGCTGCTCGAGCTCCACGTCGCGACCGGGGAGCTGCGCTGGCTCGAGGAGGGGAACCGACTCGCCCGGCTCGCCGTCGAGCTGTTCGGAGACGAGGAGCACGGCGGCTTCTTCCGCACGCCGGTGGACGGCGAGCGGCTGATCGCGCGCCAGAAGTCCTTCGACGACAACCCGACACCGTCGGGGAGCTCGATGCTCGCCTACGTGCTCCTGCGGCTCGCACGGATCTACGGCGACGACGAGCTCGAACGGCGCGCGGTCGGCGTCTTCCGGCTCGTCGGCCCAGCGCTGTCGCGAGCGCCGCAGGCGTTCGGCCATGCGCTCTGCGCACTCGACCTGCACTTCTCGCCGCCGCGGGAGATTGCGGTCGTCGGCCCGCCCGACAGCGAGGTGGCCCGGGCGGCGCTCGCGCCGTTCGAGCCGAACGCGGTCGTTGCCATCGGGCCCTCGGACGAGGTTCCGCTGCTCCGGGGCAAGGGGCTCGTCGACGGCAGGCCGGCGGTCTACCTCTGCGAGAGCTTCGCCTGCCAGGCGCCGGTGGTCGACGCCGAGAACTTTTCCGGAACGCTTACAAGTTCCTAACCATAGTTCTCGGTCTTGCGGGGAAGACTCCCGCCATGGCGAAGGCACGCGAGGTCCTTGCGGCGACACTGGCGCTTCTCGCGCTCTCGGCGGCCTTCGCCTCAGCGGCGACCTCCGAGATCCAGCAGGCGCAGACCAAGCCGAACATCGTCGTGCTGATGACCGACGACCAGACGGTCGAGTCCATGCGGGTCATGACCAACGTGAACACCCTGCTCGGCGCGCGCGGGACGACGTTCACGAACAACTTCGCGTCGTACCCGCTCTGCTGCCCGTCGAGGGCGACGTACATCACCGGCCAGTACGGCCACAACCACACGATCATGGGGAATGCCGCGCCGAGCGGCGGCTACGAGAAGCTCGCGCCGACGCACTCGAACACGCTTCCGGCGTGGCTGCGCGCGGCGGGCTACCACACCGTCCACGTCGGCAAGTACCTGAACGGTTACGGACGCGTGCGTCCGACGGAGGTCCCGGCGGGCTGGGCAGAGTGGTACGGCTCGACCGACCCGTCCACCTATCGGTTCTACAACTACACGCTGAACGAGAACGGCCGGCTCGTGACCTACGGAACGGGCGCGGCGAACTACCAAACCGACGTCTACGGGCGGAAGGCCGTCGACCTGATCCGCCGGCATGCGCCCTCGGCGCAGCCGTTCTTCCTCTCCGTTGCGTTCCTCGCGCCGCACAGCGGCGGGCCGCGGGAAGCCGGCGACCCGGCCAACCAGGCGACGCCGGTTCCGGCGCCGCGCCATAGGAATCGGTTTGCGTCGGAGGCGCTGCCTGCGCCGCCGTCGCTGAACGAGGCGGACGTGTCGGACAAGCCGTCGGGCATCCGCAACCGCGGTGTGATCGGGCCGGCGCGCCTCAACGCGATCCGCGAGAACTACCAGCAGCGGCTGGAGTCGCTGCTCGCCGTCGACGAGGCGATCCGCGACATCGTCGCCGCGCTCGAGGCGTCAGGCGAGTCGAACCGAACGCTCATCGTCTTCACCGCCGACAACGGGTTCTTCCACGGTGAGCATCGCGTCCCCGCAGGAAAGGTGCTCGTCTACGAGCCGTCCGTGCGCGTGCCGCTGATCATCCGCGGCCCCGGCGTGCCTGCCGGCGCGCGCCGCTCGAACCTGGTCGCGAACATCGACCTCGCGCCGACGATCCTCGAGGCGGCAAAGGCCCGGCCCGGAAGGCGCCAGGACGGCCGCTCGCTGCTGCCGTTCGCGCGCGACGGGCTCCTGCGGTCGGGCAGGGACATCCTGCTCGAGACGCCGAGCTACAGCGCGATCCGCACGCCGCGGTTCGAGTTCGTCCAGCACACGAACGGCGAGCAGGAGCTCTACGACCTGGCCCGCGATCCCCACCAGCTCCAGAGCCTGCACGCGGATGGACGGTTCACCGCCGTGAAGACCGATCTCGCCGCGCGGCTCGGCCGCGCCCGCGCCTGTGCCGGCGACGCGTGCCGCCGCGGGCCTGTCCTCAGGCTCCAGGCGCGCTACCGCCGTGGGCAGGCAGGCTGCGTCCGCTCGACGGTCCGCCTTCGCGTCGGCGGCTCGGCCGCATCGCGGATCTCGACCGTGAGCTTCTACCGCGGCCGGACGAGGATCAAGCGCGACTCGCGGGCGCCGTTCACGGCGTCGGTGTCCCCGCGGCGCCTCCGCACGAGGACGCTCGTCCGGGCGCTCGTGGGGCTCCGGGACTCGCGAAGCGCGACGCTGGATCGCCCGCTCCGGGCCTGTTAGGGAGGGGTTGGCGTTTCGCCAATCCCTCCCTGAGAACCTTTCCAGAACGCTTACGAACCTCTAACGGCGATTCGTCGTTTCAGTCTCTGAAGGCGGGCACAAGGGCCGGGGACGTGGGGGGTCTCACTGGCATCGCTAGCCGATGTCGCCGTCCTCGGCCTCGCTCGCCGCTCCGCACCGCCGCTCAAGTCCGGCAGTCACGATCGCCGATCTCTCTCCTCGGGAGCGGCGGTGCGGAGAAGTTCGGCAAGTGGAACCAGGACGGCTGACCTAGCGCCGCTTTACGATCCTCCGGCCTTGGCGCTGCTGGAGGTCAGGAACGTCACCCGCCGGTTCGGCGGCATCGTTGCGCTCGACGACGTCTCCTTCGACGTCGAGGCCGGGCAGATCTCGGGCTTGATCGGCCCGAACGGGGCCGGCAAGACGACGGTCTTCAACGTGATCACGCGGCTCTACCGCCCCGACGCCGGGGAGGTCGTCTTCGACGGCTCGAGCCTGCTGCGCACCAAGGTGCACAAGGTCGTGAGGCGCGGCGTCGCGCGCACGTTCCAGAACGTCGAGCTTTTTCCCGGCATGTCCGTGCTGGACAACGTGCGGGTAGGGACCCACGCGCGGAGCGGCTGGTTCGCCGAGCGGCGGGGGCGGCGACGGGCGATCGAGGCCCTGGAGGAGGTCGGCGCGGCCGACGTCGCGAGCCGTCCCGCGGTCGGGCTTCCGTTCGGGACGCTGAAGCGCGTCGAGCTCGCTCGCGCCCTCGCCGCCGAGCCGCGGCTCCTGCTGCTGGACGAGCCGGCGGGCGGCCTCAATCACGAGGAGGTCGGCGCCCTCGGCGACCTGATCCGGCGAATCCGGAAGCAGCGCGACCTGACGATCCTCCTGGTCGAGCACCACATGAGCCTCGTCATGTCCGTCTCGGACCGGGTACAGGTGCTCGACTTCGGCAGGAAGATCGCGGAAGGCACGCCCGCCGAGGTGCAGCGGAACCCGGCCGTGATCGAGGCCTACCTGGGGGAGGTGCCGCCATCGCCCTCCTCGAGCTGAAGGCCGTCGAGGCGAGGTACGGGCCCGTGCAGGCCTTGCACGGTGTCTCCCTGACCGTCGACGACGGGGAAATGGTCGCGGTCCTCGGCCCGAACGGCGCCGGCAAGACGACGACCCTCCGCGCCGTCTCCGGAACCGTCGCCCGTCGCGGAGAGATCCTCTACGACGGTCGTGGCCTGCCTCGATCGGCCGAGCGGACCGCGCGGCTGGGCATCGGCCACGTGCCGGAAGGGCGAGGCACCTTCTCCGAGCTGACGGTGCTCGAGAACCTCAGGCTCGGCGCCTACACGCGGCGCAACGGGCTCGGCGACGAGCTCGAGCGGGTGTTCGAGTTCTTCCCGTGGATGCGCCAGCGCCAAGACCAGCCGGCCGGGACGCTGAGCGGCGGGGAGCAGCAGATGCTCGCCCTGGCTCGCGCGCTGATGGGGCGCCCGCGGCTGCTGCTGATGGACGAGCCCTCGCTCGGGCTCGCGCCGATCGTCGTCCGTGAGATCTTCGGGATCGTCCGCCGGCTCAACGAGGAGGAGAAGCTGAGCGTGCTCGTCGTCGAGCAGAACGCGGCAGTCGCGCTCGAGTCGTCGAGCCGCGCGTACGTCCTCGAGTCCGGCCGGGTCGCCGTCGAGGGGGCGAGCGAGGAGCTCGCGCGCAACGAGGACGTCCGCCGCTCGTACCTGGGCTATTAAGTGCCCCTCCAGGCGATACACGCCGGCTCCTGGCCCGCGATCACGCGGCGCCAGAGCCCACCCTCCTCCTCACCAAGGCTGTCCAGCCTTGCCTCGTCGGAGTGCGGACTCTGGCTTGGTGCTCGCGACCCAGAAGCTCGACAGCATCACCTGAAGGGGCACTAATGCAGGAGCTCTTCCAACAGGTGGTGATCGGGCTCGCATCGGGGTCGATCTACGGGCTGCTCGCGCTCGCGCTGGTCCTGATCCATCGCGCGACGGGCGTCATCAACTTCGCGCAGGGCGAGATGGCGATGTTCTCGGCCTACATCGCCTGGCAGCTCGTGCAGTGGGACGTCCCGTACTGGGTCGCGTTCGCCTCGACCCTCGTGATCTCGTTCTTCGGCGGGCTGGCGATTCAGCGCGTGGTGATCCGGCCGGTCGAGAACGCGCCGATCTTGACCATCGTGATCGTGACCCTCGGGCTGCTGGTCATCTTCAACGGCCTGGCGACCTGGTTCTGGTCCGGCGAGGTGCGGACGTTCCCGCCGGACAAGCCGTTCCCGACGAGGACGTTCGACATCGGCGGCGTCGTGATCAACGTCCAGGACATCGGGATCATCCTGGTCACCCTCGGGCTGGTCGCCGCGCTCTGGGCGTTCTTCCGGTTCACGAAGATCGGCCTCGCCCTGCGCGCCGCGGCGCTGTACCCGGACTCGAGCCGGCTGGTCGGGATCCGGGTCGGCTGGATGCTCGGCGTGGGGTGGGGGCTCGCGGCCGCCCTCGGCGCCGTCAGCGGGATGTTCACCGCCGCGGCCTTCCCGCCCCTGGAGCCGGCGATGATGCAGGCGGTCCTGATCTACGCCTTCGCGGCGGCGGTGCTCGGCGGGATCGACAACCCGCTCGGCGCGCTCGTCGGCGGCCTGACGCTCGGCGTCTTCCTCAACCTCGTGGGCACCTACTCGGACGACCTCCAGGATCTCGGCTTCCCGGTCAACCTCGAGGGCCTCCGCCTGCCGGTGGCGTTCGTCTTCATCCTCGGGCTCCTGCTCGTCCGGCCGCAGGGCCTCTTCGGGCGAGCGGCGGCGAGGCGCGTATGAGCCCAAGTAACACAGTGTCACTTGCCCCGCCCCGCCGCGCGACCCCGCCCCAGGAGCCAAAGCGAGGGGCCGATGCGGGCTAGTAACACTCTGTTACTTGCCCGTGGGGTTCGCGTGGCCGGCGTCGTTGCCTTCGTCGTCGCGATCGCGATCCTGCCTCGGTTCCTCAGCGACTTCCGCGCCTCCGAGTTCGCGCGCGTGGGGATCTTCTTCATCGCCCTGGCCGGGCTGCAGATCCTCACCGGCTACACCGGACAGATCTCTCTCGGCCACGGCGCGTTCATGGCGGTCGGGGGCTACGTCAGCGCTCTGCTGATCCTGGGCAGGCCCGGCCTGGAGGCGTCGCGGCTCGAGGCTCCGAGCTGGCTCCCCGTCGGCGACGGGATGCAGGACGTCTGGACGATCCCGATCGCTGCACTGGTCGCCGGGATCGTCGGCTTCCTGCTCGGCCTCCCGGCCCTCAGGCTCCGGGGCCTCTACCTCGCCCTCGCCACCTTCGCCTTCGCCGTCTCGATGCCGCTGATCCTGCGTGAGCCGGAGACCCTGACCGGTGGGTCGAACGGGCTCAACCTCTTCGGGACGACGGAGGACAGGCTGACCGGGGCGATCGACAACAGCGTCCACATCCCGGTGATCGACAAGGACCTCACCTTCAACGACTGGACCTACTACCTCGCGTGGACCGTGGGGCTGATCGGGCTGGCCGTCGCCTGGCTCATCCTCCGAGGCCGCCCGGGCCGTGCGTTCCGCGCGATCCGGGACAGCGAGGTCGCAGCGGCCTCTTCCGGGGTCAGCCTCGCCTCCTACAAGACGCTCGCATTCGCGATCAGCGCCGCCTACGCGGGAGCTGCCGGCGCGCTCCTGACGATCGTCTCGACCATCGTCAGTCCCGGGAGCTTCCCCGTGTTCCTGTCGATCCAGCTCTTGATCGGCGTCGTCGTCGCCGGGCTCGGCTCGCTCCTCGGCCTGATCCTCGGCGCGCTGTTCGTCTACTACCTCCCGGTCGGGATCCAGGAGCTCGCCGAGGTCGGCTCGCTGCCCGACGGCCTGCAGGACGCCGCCAAGTCTCCAGGCATGCCGTCGGTCATCTACGGCGTCGTCCTGATCGTCGTCATGTTCCTGCTGCCGCGCGGTGCGGCGAGCTACCTGTCGAGGCTTTCGTTGCCGCTAACAAAGCGGTTGTAGCATCGTCTCCGAACGGGGATGCGGAGGACATCCATTCTGATCGGGGTCTTGGCGGCTGCGTTGGCGGTCGCATTGCCCGCGGCCAACGGCCGCGAGACGGCCGACCCCGGGGTCACCGGGAACTCGATCCTGATCGGGGGCACGACGCCGCTTTCGGGCGTGGCCTCGGCATACGCCTCGGTCGCCCGCGGCGCGGAGGCGTACTTCAAGTACGTGAACGCGCGCGGAGGCGTGAACGGACGGCGGATCAACTACAAGTACCTCGACGACGGCTACAACCCGTCCACGACCGTCCAGCAGACGCGCCAGCTCGTCCAGCAGGACCGCGTCTTCGCGATCTTCAACAGCCTCGGCACGGAGCACAACCTCGCGATCCGCGACTACCTGAACTCCGTCCGGGTCCCGCAGATCTTCGCGGCCACCGGCGCCCGCACCTTCGGCACCTCCTACCGCACGTACCCGTGGACGATCGGCTACCAGCCGAGCTACTACGGCGAGTCGATCATCTACGGCCGCTGGATCCAGAGGAACCGGAAGAACGCCCGGATCGCGGTCATCTACCAGAACGACGACTACGGCAAGGAGCTCCTCAACGGGCTCCGGAAGGGCCTCGGCCCGATGGCGCGGCGGATCGTCGCGACACAGGGCTACGAGGTCACGGCGACGGACGTGCAGTCCCAGGTCGCGCGCCTGAAGACGTCGAACGCGAACACGTTCCTGGTCTTCGGGACGCCGCGCTACGCGATTCAGTCGTTCATCTACGCGAACCGGCTCGGCTGGAAGCCGCTCATGTTCGTGAACTCGGTCTCCAGCGCGTCGAACATCATGGAGATCGCCTCCGACGCCGGGCACAACCCGCGCGTGCGCGGCGCGATCTCGATCCAGTTCCTGAAGGACCCGACGGACTCGACGCGGTGGGCCGGCGATCCGGGGATGAGGCTCTACAAGCAGATCATGAAGAAGTACCTGCCGCGCGGGAACGCGAACGACGTCTTCCACGTCTACTCGATGGCGGCGGCGCACAGCTTCGTCGAGGCGCTGCGGAAGGCCGGACGGAATCCGACCCGTGCCGGCGTCATGGCGCAGCTCGCCAAGCTGAGCTCGAAGAACCCGTTCACGATCCCGGGCGTCGCGATCAAGACCGGTCGCGTCGACCGCTTCCCGATCGAGCAGGTGCAGCTCACCCGCTGGTCGGTGAACCGCAGGGGCGACGGCCGCTGGGTGCGGTTCGGCCCCTTGCAGCGAACTCCCGGTTAACGAGTGCCCCTCCAGGCGATCCACGCCGGCTTCTGGCCCGCGATCACGCGGCGCCAGAGCGCACCCTCCTCCTCACCAAGGCTGACAAGCCTTGGCTCGTCGGAGTGCGCACTCTGGCTTGGTGCTCGCGACCCAGAAGCGGGGCAGGACCACCTGAAGGGGCACTAGGCTCAGCCCGTGGCGGCGCGGGCACTCCTCGAAGCTTCGACGGACGAGCTCTGCGGAGAGGCGCGGGCCCTCCGACGCGGGACGCTCGTCACCTACTCGCCGAAGGTCTTCATCCCGCTGACAAAGCTCTGCCGGGACGTCTGCCACTACTGCACCTTCGCCCGGCCGCCGAGGCGCGGCGAGCGCGCGTACATGTCGGAGGAGGAGGTGCTCGAGGTCGCGCGGGCAGGCGCGGAGGCCGGCTGCCGCGAGGCGCTCTTCACGCTCGGCGACAAGCCTGAGCTGCGCTACCGGGCTGCGCGCGACGAGCTTGCCGAGCTCGGCTGCGAGACGACGCTGGAGTACCTCGCGCGCTGCGCGCGGCTCGTCATGGAGGAGACCGGGCTCCTGCCGCACCTCAACCCCGGCGTGATGTCGCGAGAGGACCTGGCGGCGCTGCGCGAGGTCTCCGTCTCGATGGGACTGATGCTGGAGACCGGGTCCGAGCGGCTCTCCGGACGGGGGATGCCGCACTTCGGCTCGCCGGACAAGCTGCCCGCGCGCCGGCTCGAGACGATCGCCCTCGCCGGCGAGCTGGCGATCCCGTTCACGACCGGCGTCCTGATCGGCATCGGCGAGACGCGGCAGGAACGGCTCGAGGCGCTGGAGGCGATCGCCGCGCTGGCCCACCGGTACGGCCACGTCCAGGAGGTGATCGTCCAGAACTTCCGCGCCAAGCCGGGGACGAAGATGGCCGACCATCCGGAGCCGCCGCTCGACGAGCTGCTGTGGACCGCCGCCGCCGCGCGGCTGGTCCTGCCGGAGAGCGTCCATGTCCAGTGCCCGCCGAACCTGAGCTACGACGACTTCCCGCGCCTCCTCGACGCCGGCATCGACGACTGGGGCGGGATCTCCCCGGTCACCGTCGACCATGTGAACCCGGAAGCGCCGTGGCCGGAGATCGAGCGCCTCCGCGAGGCGACCGAGGGTGCGGGGATGACGCTCGTTCCCCGGCTCGCCGTCTACCCCGAGCTCGTCTCCGGCCGGTGGATCGATCCCCTGGTGATGCCGGCGGTCCTCCGCGCCTCGGACGGCGAGGGGTTCGCGCGTGACGACCGCTGGGCCGCGGGCACCCACGCGCCGATCCCGTTCACGACCCCGAGACGCACTTCCGATCGACTCGAGAGACGAGCTCGGCGAGGAGGAGATCGTCCGGCTCTTCGCCGCCCGCGGAGCGGAGCTCCACCGGGTGCTCGCCGCCGCCGACGGGCTCCGCCGGGAGGTCAACGGCGAGACGGTCACCTACGTGGTGACGAGGAACGTCAACTACACGAACGTCTGCTACTTCCGCTGCGGCTTCTGCGCGTTCTCGAAGGGACGGCTCGCAGCAAACCTGCGCGGGAAGCCGTACCTCGTCCCGCTGGACGAGATCGTCCGCCGGGCGCACGAGGCGTGGGACCGCGGCGCCGTCGAGATCTGCCTCCAGGGCGGGATCCACCCGGGCTTCACGGGCCAGACCTATCTCGACATCTGCCGCGCGATCAAGGCCGAGCTACCCGACCTGCACGTCCACGCCTTCTCGGCGCTCGAGATCTGGCAGGGCGCCGCCACGCTCGGGCTCGCGCTGGACGAGTACCTGGGCGCGCTGCGCGACGTCGGCCTGGCGTCGCTTCCCGGGACCGCGGCCGAGGTGCTCGACGACGAGGTCCGCCGGATCATCTGCCCGGACAAGGTCACGACCGGCCAGTGGCTCCGCGTCCACGACACGGCGCATCGCGTCGGCCTTCGCTCCACGACGACGATCATGTTCGGCCACGTCGACGGACCCCTGAACTGGGCGCGGCACCTGATCGAGCTTCGCGAGCAGCAGCGGCGGACCGGCGGCTTCACCGAGTTCGTGCCGCTCCCGTTCGTGCACATGGAGGCGCCCATGTATCTGCGGGGCGAGGCGCGCCCGGGCCCGACCTTCCGCGAGGCCCTGCTCGTGCACGCCGTCGGGCGGCTCGCGCTCCATCCCTGGATCACGAACGTCCAGGCGTCCTGGGTGAAGCTCGGCGTCGAGGGCGCGCAGGCCGTGCTCCGCGCGGGCGCGAACGACCTCGGCGGGACGCTGATGAACGAGTCGATCTCGCGCGCCGCGGGCGCCGACCACGGCCAGGAGTTCCCGCCGGAGGCGATGGAGGACGCGATCCGCGCGATCGGCCGGACGCCGCGGCAGCGGACGACGCTCTACGGCGAGCCGGCGCCCGACCGCATCGCCGCGTCCTTCGGCGCGCCGCCGCTGGACGAGCCCCTGAACCCGCCGGCAAGCGAGGCGGGACTGAAGCCGCTGCCGGTCCTCGACCGGCCGGGACTGCAGGTGCTCAGCGCCTGATCGCCTTGTGCAGCCTGACCTCCGCGGTCAGTCGTCCGGCCAGCCGAACCCCTCCGGCACTCCGCGCCCATCGCCCGGGCCGGTGTTCGGCGCGCCGATCTTCAGGAAGATCGCGTCCTCGTCGCCGACTGCCCGCAGCGCGCGCGGCACCTCGGGCGGGACGCGGATCGCCGTCCACGGCTCCAGCTCGACGAGCTCGTTGTCGCCGAGCAGCGCCTGCGCCCGGCCCGACACGAGCACGTAGACCTCCTCCTGCTGGTTGTGCGTGTGGCCCTCGATCGAGAACCCCGGGCTGTAGCGGGCGAAGGTCACACCGGCGTGCTGCATCCCGAGCGGATTGCGCATGAACCTGACCTCGTAGTCGGCCGGGTCGTGCCCGAGGTTCTCCGCCTGGTCGGGGACGTCCGCCACCTTCACGATCGTGTACTCGGCCATGCGTCACTCCTTTCGAGGTTTCGAGCAGCGGTGCTCGGTGGTATCGTCATCCGTGATGACGCAGCTTCTCGAGTAGTGCAGGAGGCAAACGCGGCCCGGCCGCGGTAGCTTCCCACGGCCTCTCCATCGAGAGGCTTTTTTGTACCCGGACGCAGAGTGTCCTGTCCGCCGGAGGCGGACCGGTGGAGGGGTCTGGGGAACCGGGAGGTTCCCCAGGCGGGAGGGAAAATTGGAGCGATACGACCCACAACAGATCGAACCGAAGTGGCAGCAGGTCTGGGAGGACGCCAAGGCCTTCGAGACGCCGAATCCTGCGCCGGACGAGCTGGACGACGAGCGCCACTGGTACCAGCTCGAGATGCTGCCCTACCCGTCGGGGACGCTCCACATGGGCCACGTCCTGAACTACACGATGGGCGACGTCGTGACGCACCTCCGCCGACGGAACGGCTGGAAGGTGATGCGCCCGATGGGCTTCGACTCGTTCGGCCTGCCGGCCGAGAACGCGGCGATCAACGAAGGCGGCCACCCGCGGGAGATCACGGAGCGGAACATCGCTGCGATCCGGGCCCAGATGCGGCGCCTGGGCCTGGTGATCGACTGGACGCGCGAGATCTCCGCGCACGAGGTCGACTTCTACAAGTGGACGCAATGGTTGTTCCTCAAGTTCTTCGAGCGCGGGCTGGCCTACCGCGCCGCCGCGCCGGTCAACTGGTGCCCGAACGACCAGACCGTGGTCGCGCACGAGTACGTCGTCGACGGACGCTGCGACCGCTGCGGGGCCTTGGTCGAGGCGCGGAACCTGGAGCAGTGGTTCTTCAAGATCACGGCGTACGCCGACGAGCTGCTCGAGTACGACCTGCCGGAGTGGGGACACTGGCCCGAGCGGACGAAGACCATCCAGCGCAACTGGATCGGCCGGTCCGAGGGCGCCGAGGTCCTGTTCCGGATCGAGGAGCTGGACACCGACCTGGCCGTCTTCACGACCCGGCCGGACACGCTTTTCGGCGCCACCTTCTTCGTCCTGGCGCCCGAGCACCCGCTGGTCGATCGCATCGCGAACGACGCCGTGGAGGACTACGTCAAGCGGACAGCAGCCCGGCGGGGCGAGGCGCGCGCCGCGGAGGAGGTCAAGACCGGCGTCTTCACCGGCCACTACGTGACCAACCCCGTGAACGGCGAGCGGCTACCCGTCTGGGTCGCCGACTACGTGCTGATGGAGTACGGGACCGGCGCGATCATGGCCGTGCCGGCCCACGACGAGCGCGATCGCGAGTTCGCCGAGACCTTCGCACTGCCGATCCGGCAGGTGATCGACGAGGAGCAAGGCGTCCTGATCGACTCCGGCGACTTCACCGGCCTGCCGGTCGAGGAGGGGAAGCGGAAGATCGTCGAGTGGCTGAGCGAGCAGGGCAAGGCGAAGCCGGCGGTCAGCTACCGGCTCCGCGACTGGAGCTTCTCCCGCCAGCGCTACTGGGGCGCGCCGATCCCGATCGTCTACTGCGACGACTGCGGGCTCGTTCCCGTTCCGGAGGACGAGCTACCCGTGGAGCTCCCCGAGGTGGAGGACTACCGGCCGAAGGGAGTGCCGCCGCTGGCCTCCAACGAGGAGTGGCTCCACGTCCCGTGTCCGAAGTGCGGGAAGACCGGGCGCCGGGAGGCGGACACGATGGACACGTTCGTCGACTCGTCCTGGTACTACCTGCGCTACGTCGACCCGCGCAACGCCGAGGCACCGTTCGACCGGCGCCTCGTCGACTACTGGTGCCCGGTCTCGCAGTACATCGGCGGGATCGACCACGCGACGGGGCACCTGCTCTACTCGAGGTTCTTCGTCCGCGTGCTGCGCGAGCTGGGGCTGGTCGGCTTCGGCGAGCCGTTCGGGCGCCTCTTCCACCAGGGCTGGCTGCAGATGGGCGGCTCGAAGATGTCCAAGTCGAAGGGAAACGTGGAGGGCCCGGACCCGCTGGTGGACGTGTACGGGGCGGACGCAGTGCGCACGTACATCCTCTTCATGGGCCCGGCCGATCAGGACATGGAGTGGACGGACACGGGCATCGAGGGCGTCGTCCGCTTCCTGAGGCGGCTCTGGCGCGTCGTGCTCGAGGTCGCCGAGCGACCGGTTCCGACGGGTGACGCGGTCGACACGCCGCTGGCGCGCAAGGCGCACGCGACGGTGGCGAAGGTCACAGACGACATCGACCGGCGCTTCCAGTTCCACACGCCCATCTCGGCGGTCATGGAGCTGACGAACGAGCTGGGGCAGGCGCCGGACGATCCCGCTGCGCGCTTCGCAGCCGAGACCGCGGTCTCGCTGATCCAGCCCTACGCGCCGCACATGGCGGAGGAGCTGTGGGAGCGGCTGGGCCACGAGCGGCTGTGGGAGACGCCGTGGCCGCAGGCCGACCCGGCGCTCCTCGAGCGCGACACCTTCGAGCTGGTCGTCCAGGTCAACGGTCGGGTGCGCGATCGAATGGAGGTCTCCGCCGACTTGCCCGAGGAGGAGCTGGTCGAGCGCGCCAAGGCGTCGCCGCGGGTTCAGGCGCATTTGGACGGGACGGAGATCCGGCAGACGATCGTCGTGCCGGGGAAGCTCGTCAACATCGTCACGCGATAGGGTTGAGCTCACGTAAAGGGGTAGTCCTGCGCCCGCCGATAACGATCCCCGGGTCCGAGGACGGAGGCATGGGATGAGGGTTCTGCTGGTAGATGACGATGCAGCGCTGCGGCTGCTGCTTCGAACGACGTTCGAGGTCTTCGACATCGACGTCGAAGAGGCCGAAGACGCCGACTCGGCCCGGCGACTGATCTCGGCTGTGTCGCCCGACGTCGTCGTGCTCGACGTCCGGATGCCGGGCATGGACGGCCTCGAGTTCTGTCGTCACCTGAAGACCGATCCGGCGACCAACGAGATCGGGGTCGTGATGCTCAGCGGGTCCGATGGCGGCACCGCGACTTCCGCCGAGGAGGCGGGAGCCGACGCAGCCGTCCGCAAGCCATTCAGCCCGCTCCAGCTTCTGGCCGTGGTCGAGCAGCTCGCCGGCTCCCGGTACGGCATCCCCTTCAGATCGGTTCGCGTCGACGATCCACAGGAGCAGCTTCTGTTGTACGCGCGAGACCTGCGCCACGTCCTCGAGATCGAGAAGGGCCAGCGCTCCCTCGTCCAGCGCGCCTACCGCGAGACGGTCGCGGCGCTTGCGAGCGCGGTCGAGGCGAAGGACACCGGCACCCGCCAGCACTCTCAGCGCGTGCAGCTCTACGCGCTGGAGCTCGCGCGGGCCGTCGATCCGGAGCTGCTCGAGGACCCGAGCACGGAGTACGGCTTCCTCCTCCACGACGTCGGCAAGATCGGGATCCCCGACCGGATCCTCCAGAAGCCCGAGCCGCTGACCACGGCCGAGTCGCGGCTGATGAAGACGCATACGGTCCTCGGCGAGCAGGTGCTCTCCGGTGTTGCGTTCTTCCATGGCGAGGGCCTGCGGATCGTCCGCTCGCATCACGAGCGCTGGGACGGCGACGGCTACCCCGACGGACTGGCCGGAACGGACATCCCGCTGGCGGCGCGCGTCTTCGCCGTCGCGGACGCGCTGGACGCGATCACGAGCAACCGGCCGTACCGGCGAGCGCGGCGCTGGGTCGATGCCGGTCGCGAGTTCGTCCAGCAGTCGGGCAAGCAGTTCGATCCCGACGTCGTCAGCGCGTTCGTCGCGCACGAGGCCCGTCTTCGCGGCCATCCGCGAAGAGCTCGAGTCCGGCTCCAACTCCCGCTAGGCGCGCTCGAGCAGGCGCTGGTCGGCGTGGCGCCGGTACGCCCGGTTGCCGAAGAACGCCGCCAGCCCGAGCACGATGAACGGGCTCGCGACGATCAGGGCGTAGGCGGCGACGACGAGCTCCGCGAGGAGGATTCCGACGGCGTCGTCGAGCGCGCGGTCGAGGCGGCCAGGAGCTGCGGAGGGCGCCTTCGGCTCGTGGGTCGTGAGGTCGAGGTTGACGGTCGCGTACGCAGCCTGGCGGTTGATCTGCACTCGCTGGTTGCGGAGGGCCTCGATCTGCGCCAGGAGCCGGGTCCGCTCGGCTCCGCTGGCCTGGGCGGCGCGACGCTCGAGGTCCCGGATGCGCCGCGTCAGCTCGTCGAGGCCCTGCTGGAGATCGGTGATCTGCGTGTCTTGCGAGAGGATCCGGCCCAGGCCGCTGAACTGGACGATCGCGGCCTGGACGCGGGAGACCGGGATCTTCAGGCGGACAGCCGCCGTGCCTTCTCCCGGCTGCGGCGTCGAGTAGTTGACGGACACGACGTAACCGCCGAGGCGGCGCGCGGTGCGGAGCGCCTTCTGGGTCGTGGTCGACAGCTCGTCCGTGCCGTCGACGAGCAGGGTGAGCGTCGCGCGGTAGTCCTGTGCTCGGCCTGCGGTTGGGCCTGGCGAGGCAGCCCTGCTCGGAGCGGGCAGTGCGGGCTTGAGCGCTGGGCGCGGCGCTGCTTCGCGGACCGGAGCGCGCTCGAGCGCTGGGGGCGGCGCTGCTTCGCCGACCGGGGCGAGGTTGGTGGTGTCTCCCGCGGAGGCCTGCGCCGAAGCTTTCGGCGGACTCGCTGGAAGTGCTCGGGGAGATGGCCGTGTTCAGTCCGACAGCGAGAGCAACCGCGAGCGAGAGCCCGGCCGCCACCGGGACCGCGAGCGACAGGATCCGTCGGCTCGTGAACCGGCGCTGCGGCGGCGACGTGTCCGTGACGGCGGCGATGCGCTCGCGCAGGTGGCGCGGTGCGGCCGGCGTCTCGGCGCGCAGGGCGTGGACGAGGTCAGGCGACATGCTGGGCTCCCACCTTTTCTTCGAGCCGGTCGAGCGCTCGTGCGAGGCGCGTCGTACAGGCGGAGGGGCTGATCCCGAGAACACGGCCGGCGTCCGTAGGGTCGAGATCGAGGACGATGCGGAGCGCGATCACTTCGCGGTCCGCGGCCGAGAGGCTCGCGAGCGCGTGCTGGAGCCAGGGGGAGAGGATCTGGACTTCCAGCTCTTCCGTCCGCTCGGCGAGCGATGCGTAGCGCTCCTCGCGGCGGCGCCGACGCTCCTCCGCTCGGAGGTGATCGAGCGCCGTCGTGCGGGCGATCTGGCAGAGCCAGGTGCGCTCCGAGCCTCTGGCCGGGTCGAATCGGTGCCACAGCCGGACGGCACGCTCGAAGGTCTCGGCGGTCAGGTCCTCGGCGGCCTGCGGGTCGCGCGTCAGGTAGAGGACGTAGCGGTAGACGTCGTCCAGGTGCCTCTCGGCTGCGTCGGCGAGCGAGCGAGTCACGGCCCTCATACACCTCATATACGCCGCTTGGGCCGAAAGAGTCACATGCTTGGCGCATTCCCGTGACGGACACGGCACCGGTTCGTCGCGACGATCGGCTGTATGCACGACTTTCAGGTCACGCGGACGCGTGCGATCGTCGGTGCGGCGCTGCTCGTCGCTGCGCTGTTCGTGGCCGGGCGGTTCTTCGTCAGCAGCGGCACGGCAACCGTCGAGCGTCCGCCGGCTGACGCTGGGGAGATCGAGGCCGCGGCCCCGGCGCGCCTCGTCGTCCACGTCGTCGGCGCGGTTCGGCGGCCGGGGCTCTATCGGCTCGCTCATGGCGCGCGGATCGCGGATGCGGTTCGGCGCGCCGGTGGGGCCACACGCCGAGCCGACCTGAGCCTGGTCAACCTCGCGGCACAGGTCGCGGACGGGAGCCAGGTCGTCGTTCCCCGCCGGGAGGTGGTTCAGGCCGGCGCGGCCGGGGAGGCAGAAGAGGGCGAAGCGGCCGGCCCAGTCGGCGGTCCGGTGCATCTGAACACCGCGACACTCGAGCAGCTGGATGCGCTTCCCGGTGTAGGGCCGGTCACCGCCCAGAAGATCCTCGACCACCGCGAGCAGCACGGCGCGTTCAGCTCCGTCGACGATCTCGATGCGATCCCGGGCATCGGTCCCGCCAGGCTGGAGCAGCTCCGTGAGCTGGTGGCGCCGTGACCGTCGGGTTGCTGGATCGCTACTCGTCCCATCTGCTCGCCGGTGCGCTCTGCGCGGGCTTGGCGCTCGCGAACGTCGGTCGGAGCTCTTCGAACGCAGTCCTGGTCCTCGCGCTCGTGGGCGCCGTCGTCTCCGCGGTCGTGGTCGGGCGTCGCGGGCGGGTCGCGGCCCTCGCGCTGGCGCTGGGCGCCGGAGGCCTGTGGTGGGGCAGCGTCCGCCTCGACGCGCTCGACCGGAGCCTCCTGGCACCGCGCACCGGCGAGACAGGTCGCGCGCTGCTCGAAGTCACCGGGCCCGCCCGCCGAACGCCGTTCAGCATTCGCGTCCCCGCGCGCGTCCGCTCCTTCCGCTCGCTCCATCTCCGTGAGTCCGTTCTGCTGGAGCTTCCTCCCGGCCGGGCGCCGCCGCAGGGTGGCCTCATCGAGACTGCGGTCGAGCTGCGAGAGCCTCGGGGGCCGAGCGACGGCTTCGACGAGCGGAGGCTGCTGCACCGCCGCGGCGTTCACGTCGTCGCGCGCGGGCGGGAGTGGCGTCTCGTCGGGTCGCGTGGCGGGCTCGCCGGGGTCGCGGATCGGATCCGAGAGCGGCTGGCCGCCTCAATCGCACCCGGGCTCGCGGGAGAACGGCGCGCGGTCCTCGCCGGGCTCGTCCTCGGCGAGGAGGAGGGGCTGAGCGAGGAACTGCGGGACGACTTCCGGTCGTCCGGGCTCTACCACCTGCTCGCCGTGTCGGGGCAGAACGTCGCGTTCGTCGTCGGTGGCGTGCTCGTGCTCGCGTGGCTGCTCGGGATCTCGCGCTTCGTCGCGGAGGTCGCCGCGCTCGGGGCGATCGTCGCCTACGTGCTCGCGGTGGGGTGGCAGCCGTCGGTGGTCCGGGCCGGCGTGGCCGGAGCGCTGGCCTCGCTCGCCTGGCTCGCCGCCCGCCCCCGGGACCGGTGGTACTTCCTCCTGCTCGGGGCGGCGCTCCTCCTGGCCTGGAACCCGTACAGCCTTTACGAGCCGGGCTTCCAGCTCTCGTTCGCAGCCGTCGGGGCGATCTTCGTGCTCGTTCCGCGCCTCGAGCGCGTGCTCGAGGGCTATCCAGTGCCGAAGTCGCTGGCGACGGTAGTCGCGGTCTCCGGCGCCTGCGGGGCGGTGACGGCGCCAATCCTGCTCGTCCAGTTCGGCTCGGTTCCCGCGTACTCGATCCTCAGCAACGCGCTGGCGGCACCGGTCGTCGGCGTCTCGTTCAGCCTCGCGCTCCTCACTGCAGCCCTCGACCAGTTTCTGCCGTCTGCCGCCGTTGCATCGGGCTGGGTGAACGGCTGGCTCGCGGCCTACGTCGCGGCCTGCGCGCGGCTCGTCGGCGGGCTGCCGGGCGCCGACGTCGAGGCGTCGTGGGCGCTCGCGATCGTCGCCGGAGCGACTGTAGCGCTCGTCGCCTGGGCTCGCCTTCCGCGCTGGAGGCGGCCAGGCCTCGTGCTGGTCGCCGGCCTGGCGGTGCTCTTCACCGCGGCCTGGCAGATCTGGCCGCAGTCCTCGCGTCCACCGCCGTCGGGATTCCGCCTGACGGTCCTCGACGTCGGCCAGGGAGATGCCATCCTTCTCGAGGTCCGCGAGGGAGCGGTCCTCGTCGACCAGGGCCCGCCCGAAGGTGACGTCGACGACCAGCTCCGCAAGCTCGGCGTGCGCGAGCTCTCGCTCGCCGTCCTGACCCACCCCCAGCGCGACCACGTCGGCGGAGCGGCGGAGCTGATTCGGCACATTCGCGTTGCCCGGATCCTCGATCCCCGTATTCCGGCCGAGAGCCCGGAGGAAGCCGCGGCGCTCGCCGAAGCCCAGGAGCGCCGGGTGCCCGTGCTGACGGCTCGGGCAGGGCTCGTTTTTCGGCTCGGCCGGCTCCGGCTTCGGGTGCTCTGGCCCGTGAGCGAGCCGCCCGCGAACGAGGACCCGAATCTCTGGGCAACGGTGATCCTCGCCTCGTACGGGAGCGTCGACGTACTGCTCACGGCGGACGCCGAGTCACCCGTGACGCTGCCGCTCAATCCGCCGCCCGTCGAGATCCTCAAGGTCGCGCACCACGGATCCGCAGACGACGGTCTTCCGCGCCTGCTTGCGCTCACCCGGCCGCAGGTCGCGGTGATCTCCTGCGGCAAGAACAACGACTACGGCCACCCGACTCCGTCGACCCTCGCCACTCTGGCCGCGGCTCCCGGTCTCGATCTCTTTCGCACCGACCGCCAGGGGGGAATCGTGATCGAGAGCGACGGGCAGCGGATCACGACCCGGACGGGCGCGTGACTATGCTTGCCCGCAGTGTCCAGCGAGCCGCTTCTGCCGGTCTATCTCCTGGCCGGAAGCGATCGGCCCAAGGTCGCGCGCGCGCTCCGCCGCCTCCGCTCGCACTTCGGAGACGAGTCGATCGAGCAGCTCTTGGCGGACGTCGCCGGCGGTGCCGAGGCCGTCGCGGCCTGCAACGCGCTCGGCCTCTTCGCGGGCGAGGACGGCGGCCGTCTCGTCATCGTCGAGGGCGTCGAGCGGTGGAAGAAGGCGGACGTCGAGGCGGTCGTCGAGTACCTGGGCGATCCCGTTCCGGGAGCAGTCCTGGCCCTCGTCGCACACGAGGCTCCGAAGAGCGACGGGCTCGCGAAGGCCGTCGCCGCGACCGGACAGGTCCTCGCGTTCGACGCGCCCAAGCTGCGCGACCTTCCCGCATGGGCTCGGGCCCAGTTCGAGCGCCTAGGCGCGACCGCCGATCCGGACGCCGCCCGCGCCCTGGTCGAGATCGTCGGAGACGACCTCGTCGCACTCGCGACCGAAGCAGACAAGATCACGATCTGGGCCGGCGGCCGTCCGATCACGCGGGCGGACGTCGAGGCACTCGCTGCGCCTGCGCGCGAGGCCACGGCGTGGGCGATCACCGATGCCTGGGGCGAGCGGGACGGCGCCGCGTTGATCGCCGCAGCCGAGGCCGAGCTCGAGCGCCGAGAGCCTTTCGCGATCGCCGTGAGACTGGCGGCGCACGTGACCCTGGTCCGAAGCGTGAAACTGCTCGCGGCCGAGGGTGTCGGCGCGAGGGACATCGCGAAGCGAGTCAAGGTGCACGAGTTCCGGGTCCGCAAGGCGATCGGCCACGCGGACCGCTACTCGCAAGAGGAGCTCGACGCCGCCCTCGTCCGCCTGGCAGCCCTGGACGCGGCGCTCAAGGGCGCGAGCCGGCTGTCGAACACGCACGAGCTCACCCGCGCGCTCGGGGATCTCGTGGGCCCGGCGAAGACGCCGGCCCGCCAGACGGCGTAAAAGGCGGGGCCTAGCGGCTCGAGACGAGGCGGGCGGCCTGCGCCTTCTTGCGCGCCGCTGCGTTGCGGTGGAGCGCCCCGCGCGCCGCCGCGCGGTCGATCCACTGCTGAAGCTCCTTGTGCGCTGCCGCGATGCGGTCGGAGTCGCCGTCCGCCACAGCGGTCTCGAGGCGGCGCGTAAGCGTCTTGACCGTCGAGCGGTAACGCAGGTTCTGGAGCCGCTCCCTGGCGGCCGTTCCCACTCGCTTCTTCTGCTGCTGAATGTTCGGCATCGGGCGAAAAAGTGCCCGCAGCTGCGGGCGGCGGCATGCTAGCAGCCGCCTGCGTGCCGCAGGAGGCGGCGAGGGCCGCTCGTATCCTGCGTCTGTGGGGAACCGCCGGTGAGCGAGGTCCGTCCAGAGGCACCGGGGTTTCCGTCCCGACGGCTCGCCGTGTCGACCGCCGCGTTCTCGGCGGCAACCGGCCTCTCGCGCGTGCTCGGCCTCGTCCGCGAGATCGTCGTCCGCGGATTCTTCGGAGTCGAAGGCGCGGGCATCAACGCGTTCACGGTCGCCTTCCAGGTGCCGAACCTGGTGCGCGCCCTCGTCGCCGACGCCGCACTCTCGGGCGCCTTCGTGCCCGTCTTCACGGAGCTGCTCGAGAAGGGGGAGAGGGCGCGGGCGTGGCGTGTCGCGTCGAGCCTGATCTGGATCCTGCTCCTCGGCCTGACCGCGATCACGGCGCTGTTCATGCTCGCCGCACCGTGGATCATGTCCGCCTTCGGGTACGGCGGTGATGACGTCGCCGTCACGCTTGCCCGAATCCTCTTCCCGATCGTGATCCTGCTGGGGATCTCCGGCGTGATCGTCGGGATCCTCAACAGCTACGAGCACTTCAGCGTCCCGGCCCTCACGCCGGTTGCCTGGAACCTCGTGATCATCGCGGGCCTCGTCATCGGCGTCCCGCAGGCCACTTCCGAGAACGCCGAGCTCTACGTCTACGCCGGCTCGATCGTGCTCGGCACCGTCGTCCAGTTGCTCCTGCCCTTGCCGTGGCTTGCCGGTCTCGACGGCCGGCTCCGCGTGGCGATCGACTGGCGAGACCCCGCGGTGAAGCGCGTCTTCGTGCTGATGCTGCCGGTCACGCTCGGGCTCGGGCTCATCAACTTCACAGCCGTGATCGGGACGTTCTTCGCGGCGCGATACATCGACCCGGATCTCTCGCCGAGCGCGATCGACGCCGCCTTCCGCATCTACATGCTCCCGCAGGGCATGTTCTCGGTCGCCGTCGCGACGGTGCTTTTCCCGGCGCTCGCGCGACTCGCTGCCCGCGACGACCTGGAGAGCTTCCGCAGCACCGTCGGTTCCGGCCTGCGCCAGATCGCCTTCCTTCTGATTCCCGCCAGCGTGATCTCGGTCGTGCTCGCCGAGCCGATCGTCCGGCTGCTCTACGAGCGCGGCCAGTTCGGCCCCAGCGAGACCCGGGTCGTCGCAGGCGCGCTCGCCGCCTTCTCGCTCGGGCTCACGTTCAACGGGGCGATGCTGATGCTGAACCGCGCGTTCTTCGGCCTGCAGTCACCGTGGACGCCGACCGCCGTCGCGCTGGGCACCCTCGCCGCCAACACAGCGCTGTACGTCGTCTTCTACCGCCTCGGGACCTGGGGGATTCCCCTGGCGATCTCGGTCGCGAACATCCTCGGCACGGCGGCACTCGTCGTCATGCTGCGGCGCCGGCTGACCAGGCTGGAGCTCGGCCAGACGATCGATTCGGCACTGCGCATCACTGCCGCCTCCGCCGTGCTCGGTGCGGTGGCATTCGGCGTTTGGTGGGCGCTCGACGAGGCACTCGGCAGAGCGTTCCTCGCCCAGCTCGTCTCCGTGCTCGGAGCCATCGCGGCGGGGGCCGCCGCCTACCTGTTTTCCGCCCGTTTGCTGGGAGTTCGCGAACTGAACGCGTTGCTATCGTTGCGAGCCCGCTCGCGCCGGGGCGACTGACCCTATGCAGCAGGACCGAATCCGCAACTTCTCGATCATCGCGCACATCGACCACGGGAAATCGACCCTGGCCGATCGCATCCTCGAGGTCACCGACACGGTCTCCGGGCGGGACATGCGCGAGCAGCTGCTCGACTCGATGGACCTCGAGCGCGAACGTGGGATCACGATCAAGGCGCAGGCCGTCCGCGTGCTCTGGAAAGGCCATCAGCTCAACCTGATCGACACGCCCGGTCACGTCGACTTCACGTACGAGGTGTCGCGGTCGCTGCAGGCCTGTGAGGGAGCCGTGCTCGTCGTCGACGCCGCGCAGGGCGTGGAGGCGCAGACGGTCGCCAACGCCTATCTCGCGATCGAGAACGACCTCGAGCTGCTCCCGGTCGTCAACAAGATCGACCTGCCGCAGGCCGACCCCGACGCCGCCGCGGCCGAGATTTCGGAGCTGATCGGCGGCGACGCCGATGACGTCCTGCGCATCTCGGCGAAGACCGGCCAGGGGATCGAGGACGTCCTCGACGCAATCGTCGAGCGAATCCCGCCGCCGTCGGGGGAACCCGACGCGCCGCCGCGGGCGCTGATCTTCGACTCGTCCTACGACCAGTACCGCGGCGTCGTCGCGTTCGTCCGCGTCGTCGACGGCACCTTCCGCACGGGGGAAGGGCTGCTCGCCATGGCCCAGGGAACCCGGTTCGAGGCGGAGGAGCTCGGCTTCTTCTCGCCGACGATGCGTCCGGCCGAGACGCTCCAGGCCGGGGAGGTGGGCTATGTCATCACGGGCCTGAAGGACGTCAGCCGGCTCCGCGTCGGGGACACGCTGACCTCGCGCGCCGATCAGGCGGCCGAGCCGCTCCCGGGCTACAAGGACGTGAAGCCCATGGTGTTCGCCGGGCTCTTCCCGACGGATTCGGACGAGTACCCGGAGCTGCGCGACGCGCTCGAGAAGCTGAAGCTGAACGACGCGGCGCTCGTCTACGAGCCCGAGACGTCGAACGCTCTCGGTTTCGGCTTCCGCTGCGGCTTCCTCGGCCTGCTCCACATGGAGATCGTCCGCGAGCGCCTCGAGCGGGAGTTCGACCTCGATCTGCTCGTGACCGCGCCCAACGTCGCCTACCGGGTCGTCACGCTCGCGGGCGAAGAGGTCGAGGTGCACAACCCCGCGGAGATGCCGCCCGACATCGAGCGGGTGGAAGAGCCGTACATCCGCGCGTCGATCATCGTCCCGAAGCAGTACGTCGGCCAGGTGATGGAGCTTTGCAACGACCGGCGCGGGCGCTTCGACCACATGGAGTACCTCTCCGAGGAGCGCCCGCTTCTGATCTACGAGCTGCCCCTTGCGGAGGTCGTCGTCGATTTCTACGACCAGCTCAAGTCGCGAACGAGGGGGTACGCGAGCTTCGACTACGACGTGATCGGCTTCCGCGAGGGCAGCCTCGTCAAGCTCGACGTCCTGATCGCCGGCGAGTCGGTGGACGCGCTGTCGCTGATCGTGCATCGCGAATCGGCGTACGGCCGCGGTCGGGCGCTCGTCGACCGGCTGCGGGAGGAGATCCCGCGCCAGATGTTCGACGTCCCGGTGCAGGCGGCGATCGGGTCGCGGATCATCGCGCGCGAGACGATCAAGGCGAAGCGGAAGGACGTGCTCGCCAAGTGCTACGGCGGCGACATCACTCGCAAGCGCAAGCTGCTCGAGCGCCAGAAGAAGGGCAAGAAGCGGATGAAGCAGGTCGGCGCCGTCGAGGTGCCCCAGGAGGCGTTCCTCGCCGTCCTCAACCTGAACGAGAACGGGAAATGAGCGGGGCTCGCCACCTCTACGTCCACCTTCCGTTCTGCGCGCACCGGTGCGGGTACTGCGACTTCGTCACCGTGGTCGGCCGGCGGGGAGAGCACGGCACCTACGTCGACTCGCTGCTGGCGGAGCTGGAGCTCGAGCGGCGGCTTCTGGCCCCCGAGCTCGAGACCGTGTTTCTCGGCGGGGGGACCCCGACCTTCACGGAGCCGACGGAGCTTCGGCGGCTGCTGGACGCGCTGCCCGCAGCCGGAGAGCTGACGGTGGAGGCGAACCCGGAGACGGTGACCCCAGACCTCGCCCGCCTCCTGCGGGAGGGCGGCGTCACGCGGGTCTCGCTCGGCGCCCAGACGTTCGACCCTGATCTGCTCCAGGTGCTCGAGCGCGTTGCCGGTCCCGACGACGTCCGACGCGCCTTCTACCATCTCCGTGATGCCGGATTCGACAACATCTCGCTCGATCTCATCTACGGGATTCCCGGCCAGAGCGCCTCCGCCCTCGACACCGACCTCGAGGAGGCGCTCGCGCTCGGACCCGAGCACCTCTCGTGCTACGAGCTGGAGGCGAAGCCCGGGACGCGCTTCACGCACCGGCACGGGGAGGAGCTGGGTCGGCAGGAGGAGGCGCTCGAGGGGTACTTCGAGCGCGTGGTCACCCGGCTGACCGCTGCCGGCTACCGCTGGTACGAGACCGCCAACTTCTGCCGGCCGGCCGAGGCCGCCGGCGGGCGGGACGTTCGTGCCCAGCACAACCTCGGCTACTGGCTCGGACGTGACTACCTCGGGATCGGAGTCGGCGCGGTCTCGACCGTGCGCGGCCGGCGCTGGCGGAACACGCCACGCCTGCCGGCATATACCGCCGCGCTCGCGCGCGGGGACACGCCGCCGCGGGAAGTCGAGGAGCTGACGGCAGATGTCCTGCTGCAGGAGCGGGTGATGCTCGGCCTGCGATTGGACGAGCCGCTCTTGCTGGAGGGCCTCGCGCCGGTGCTGGACGGTCGCGCGCTCACACGCCTCGAGGGCCTCGAGCTCGTGGCGCGCGGTCCCGCGGCCGGCGGCGAAGCGCTCACGCTGACGCCGCGCGGGCGGCTGCTTGGCGGCGGGGTGACGGCAGAGCTGCTCGCCTGAGCCCGGCTCGGGTGCGTGCGGAGCGCCGACTAAAATTCCTGCAAACGGTATGGCTCAGCCGACGCTCACAGATCGCCAGCGCGACATCCTCCGGCGCCTCGTCGAGGACTACATCGCCACCGGGCAGCCGGTCGGCTCCAAGCACCTCGTCGAACGGACCGGGCTGCCGGTCTCGCCCTCGACGGTGCGCGGTGAGCTCGCCGAGCTGGAGCGGCGCGGCCTGCTCACCCACCCGCACACGTCTGCGGGGCGTGTTCCGACGGAGACCGGCTACAGGCTCTTCGTCGACGGACTGCTCGAGCGGCTCGAGCCGCGCCCGGCATCGCTTCCCCTCGACCTGAGCGGGCCCGCGGCAGAGGTCGAGGGCGCGCTCCAGGCGACCACCGAGGCGCTCGCCCAGATGACGCGGCTACTTGCACTCGTCTCGGCGCCTCCTCTCGAGGCGGCGACGGTCAGGCATGTCGAGGTGCTCGAGCTCCAGCCGCAGGTGATGGCGACAGTCGTGATCACCTCGACGGGCGGCGTGACGAAGCGCGTGTTCGCAGTGGGCGAGCCGGTTGACCAGGGTCTCGTCAGCTGGGCCGCGGAGTACTTGAACGAGCGCACTGTCGGCCTCGCGCCCGGCTCGCACGCGCTCAGGCAGGTCTTCGCGGAGGAGGGGCTGACCGCGCGGGAGCGTGCGTTTCTCGAGCTCTTTCGGGCCGCGTTCACCGATGCGGCCGGCTTCGAGGAGCAGCGGCTCTACGTCGGCGGGACCGCGATGGTCCTCGGCAACGTCCGCGGCAAGGACCTCGAGGCGTACCGGGGCCTGCTCGAGGCGCTCGAGCACCGCGCGGTCGTCCTCCAGATCCTGGGTGAGGCGCTCGGGAACCGAGGCCCGTTCGTCCGGCTCGGCGTCGACCTTCCCCACCCGGCGCTCCAGAGCGCCTCCCTCGTCGGCGCGACGTACGGGCTCGCCCACCGCCGCCTCGGCGCCGTCAGCCTGCTCGGCCCGTTCCGCATGGACTACGAGACCGCGCTGCACTCGGTCCGCGGAGCCGCACGCGAGCTCTCCCGCTTCGTCGAAGAGATCTACGCCGACAACTAGTCGGGCTACGCTCAGAGGAGATGGCGACCGCACAACGCGACTACTACGAGGTGCTCGGAGTCAGCCGAGGCGCCGACGACGCCGAGATCAAGAAGGCCTTCCGTGGGCTCGCGCGCCAGGTCCATCCCGACGTGTCGGACGCACCCGACGCGGACGAGCGCTTCAAGGAGGTCGTCGAGGCCTACGAGGTGCTGTCGAACTCCGAGACGCGGGAGCTCTACGACCGCTACGGCCACGCGGGGCTTCGCAGCGGAGGCTTCAACCCGACCCAATTCGACTTCGGCAACCTCGCCGACATCTTCTCGGCGTTCTTCGGCGACGACCTCTTCGCCGCCGCGCGTGGCCGCGGCGCCGACGTCGCCGCGGAGGTCGATATTGCGCTCGAGGAGGCAGCGAAGGGTGTCACGAGAGACGTGCCCTTCACAGTTGCGGTTTCCTGCTCGCGCTGTGCGGGAGAGGGAGTGGAGCCGGGCACCGAGGTCACTACCTGCCCCACGTGCGAGGGCGCCGGCCGGATCCAGCACGTCTCCCGCAGCGCCTTCGGCGAGTTCATCCGGACGCAGGGTTGCCCGCAGTGCCGCGGTCGCGGCCGGCTCATCCAGCACCCCTGTGAGCGCTGCGACGGTGCCGGGCAGGTGCTCGAGGAGCGCCGGCTCGAGGTCGAGATTCCGCCGGGGATCCACGACGGCCAGCGGATCCGCCTCTCCGGTGAAGGGCACTCCGGGCTCGCCGGGCGGCGGGCAGGCGACGTCTACGTCCGCGTGCGGGTTCTCCCGGATCCGCGGTTCGTCCGCGAGGGGGACGACGTGTTCTCCCAGGCGCACCTGACGATGACGCAGGCAGCGCTCGGCGCCCGCGTCTCGGTCCCGACGCTGGACGGCGAGGAGGAGCTCGAGTTCGGTCCCGGCACACAGCCGGGCGAGGTTCGAGTTCTTCGCGGGCGCGGCATGCCGGTACTCCAAGGCTTCGGCCGCGGTGACCAGCGCGTGCTGGTCAACGTCGTCATCCCCCATCAGCTCACGGACGAGCAGCGCGAGCTGCTCGAGCAGATGGATCACCTTTCAGGCGAGGACACCTACCGGCGCGACGAGGGGTTCTTCGAGAAGCTGAAGAGCGCGTTCCGCTGAGCGAGCTGCGGCGGGTCGCTCTCGCGGTGCCGGCTGAGACGCTGGAACAGGCGAGGGCGCGACTTCTCGAGCTGCATCCGGAGGGCTTCGAGGAGGCGGAGGGCGAGCTGGCGGTCTACACGGACGCCGACGGAGAGGCGCGCCTCAGGAAGCTCTTCGCGGAGGTCTCGACGCAGCAGATCGAGCCGGGCTGGGAGGAGCGGTGGCGCGAGTTCCACCGACCGGTCTGGATCGGGCCGCTCTGGGTCGGGCCTCCCTGGGAGGAGCTGCCCGCAAGTGCGATTGCGGTTGTCGTCGATCCGGGCCGCGCGTTCGGGACCGGTTCGCATCCCACGACTCGCCTCTGCCTCGACTTCCTCGTGTCGTTCGAGCCGGGCAGCCTCGTCGATGTCGGCTGCGGCTCGGGCGTGCTCTCGATCGCCGCGGCGAAGCTCGGCTTCGCTCCTGTCACCGCGATCGACCACGACGATGCCGCCGTGGAGGCCGCGCGGCGAAACGTCGAGGCAAACCACGTGACGGTCGACGTGCTGGCCGGCGACGGGCTCGGCGGGTGGCTGCCGAGCGCCGACGTGGGCTTCGCGAACATCGATCTCGCCTCGGTGGAGGCACTCGGCACCGCGATCGACGTCGGCACGCTCGTGACGTCGGGCTACTTCCACAGTCGCATGCCTCGCCCCGCGGGGTACGTGCACCGCGAGCGCCGGATCGACGGCGGTTGGGCGGCCGATCTGTTCGTCCGAGAGTAGATTCTCGGCCTGAATGGCCACCTTCTCGGTTCGGTTCCTCGGCTGCAAGGTGTCCCACTCGGACGCGCAGGCAGTGCGTGAGCGCCTGCTCGCCGACGGGCACGAGGAGTGCGCAGAGGGCGCGGAGATTGCGGTCGTGAACACGTGCTGCGTGACGCACGAAGCCGTGTCGAAGTCTCGGCAGGCCGCGTCGCGGGCGGCTCGGACGCACGAGCGCGTGTACGTCAGCGGCTGCTCGGCGAATCTCGGCGGTGAGGCGATGGAGGGCCTGCCGGAGAACGTGATCGTCGTCGCCAGGCCGAGCGAGGGGGTCGCCGACGCCGTCGCTCGTGATGTCGGCGCAATCGGGTGCGTGCAGGCCGATGCTCGGCTGGATCGCATTCGCGCCTTCGTCAAGGTGCAGGACGGCTGTAGCTTCAGCTGCAACTTCTGCGTGATCCCGCTGGTTCGCGGTCCGTCCCGCAGCCGCCGAGCTGCCGCGGTGCTCGCCGAAATCGAGAAGCGCGCGCGGCAGGGCCACCGCGAGGTCGTCCTGACCGGGATCAACCTCGGGTGCTTCCGAGACCGCGATGCGGGCTTCACGCTGGCGCGGCTGATCCGGGAGGCCGGCGCGGTGCCCGGCCTCGAGCGGCTTCGCCTCTCGTCCATCGAGATCAACCACGTGAACGACGACCTGGTCGCCGCCCTCCGGGAGACGCCAAGCGCGGGCCGCCATCTCCATGTGCCGCTGCAGTCCGGCGACGACGAGGTGCTGCGCGCGATGGGGCGCCGCTACACCGCGGCGACGTACCTGCGTCGGCTGGCAGGGCTGGATGACTTCAACTTGACCGCGGACGTCATCGTCGGCTTCCCCGCAGAGGACGATGCGGCCTTCGAGCGAACCGTGGACGTTGTCGAGCGAGCGGGAATCACGAAGCTTCACGTCTTTCCCTACTCGCCGCGACCGGGCACGGTGACTGCGGAGAGGGACTCGGTTCCGCCGCAGGTGAAGAAGGAGCGCAGCGCCCGCCTCCGGGCCATCTCACACGAGGCCTGTCTCGCGCGATGGCGGACGAAGGTCGGCCGCGAGGACGTCGTGCTCGTCGACCGGCCGGGGCGTGGGTACGGCGACGACTACTCGCCGTGGCTCGTCGATCCGGGCGAGCCGGTCGGTCGTCTGGTGCGCGTGCGCGGTCGCGCCGTCGGCGAGGAGGGGATTCTCGCTGCCTAAAGACGACTGCCTCTTCTGCAACCTGGTACGCGAGGGCGACCACGTCCATGCGGCCGACGGCTTCGTGGCCATTCACGACATCAATCCGCAGGCAGAGACCCACATGCTCGTGCTGCCGGAGCGCCACGTCGACACGTTTCGCGAGATCGGCGCGTTCACTCCGGAGGAAGCGAAGCGGATGCTCGAGTTCGTCGTTGAGACCGCGAAGATCGCGGGCCTCGAGGACTACCGCGTCGTCGTCAACGTCGGGCCGGGTGCCGGGCAGACGGTCTTTCACCTTCACTGGCACATCCTCGGCGGTCGCATGCGAGGCTTGCCCGGATGAGCCTGATCGCCCGGATCCAGGACGAGCTCAAGGAGGCGATGCGCGAGCGCGACGCCGAACGTCGCGACGCGCTGCGTCTGATCCTCAGCAGCCTCCAGTCGGCGGAAAAGGAGCTTCAGCGGCCGCTCAACGACCAGGAGGAGCTCCAGGTGCTCCAGCGTGAGCGCAAGAAGCGCGTCGAGGCGGAGGAGGCTTTTCGGACCGCGGGCCGGGAGGAGCAGGCTGATGCGGAGGACTACGAGCTCGAGGTGCTCGAGGAGTTCATGCCGGAGCCGCTCAGCGAGGACGAGCTGGAGGAGATCGTCGACGACGCGATCGCCGAGAACGGGGCGACGAGCCTTTCCGACCTCGGCCGCGTCATGGCGGACGTGATGCCCCAGGTCGCGGGCCGGGCGGACGGCTCGGCGGTCAGCCAGCTGGTGCGCGAGAAGCTCGCCTAGCAGGCACCGATCCGCCGCCGTTTACTAAGGCGCACCCAGCCTCCTCCCCGAGGCGATCGTACTGAGAGCGGGCGCGCGGATGTGAGACGGAAGTGCAGCGAGACCGCGACGATTCCTCCAGCGTCAGCCGGCCTGTAGTCGACGTGTCCCGAGCTCGAGGAGCACGTCGACGAGGAGGTCGACGTCCCGCTCGGTCGTCCGCCAGTTGACGATCGCGGGACGGAAGGCGACCTTCCCGTCGAGGCGAGTCGTCCCGACGAAGACGCGGCCGTCGTTCAGCACCTCCTCACCGAGCGCGAGGTTGTGGGCGTCCAGCTCCTCCGGGTCCATTCCGGCGGGCCGGTGCCGGAAGCAGACGATGTTGAGCTTCACGGGCGCGAGGAGCTCGAGCTCGGGCTCGTCCTCGACCCGCTGCCCCAGCCGCCGGGCCAGTGCGAGGTGGCGCTCCACCATCGTCCTGTACCCCTCACGCCCGTATGCGCGCAACGTCGCCCAGACCGCGAGCGACCGCGCGCGGCGAGAAGCTTCCGGGCTCGGAGTCTCGTCACTCGGAAGGTAGGCCGCCGTCAGCCTGAACGGCTCCTTCAGCAACCCTGCGTCGCGGACGAAGGCGAAGCCGCAGTCGTACGGGACGTTCAGCCACTTGTGGCCGTCGGCGATCACCGAGTCGGCCCGCTCGACGCCCTCGGCGAGAGCCGCGGCTTCCGGCGTCACTCGCGCGAAGAGCCCGAAGGCGCCGTCCACGTGCAGCCAGGCGCGATGCTTCTCCGCGAGGTCCGCCAGCCGGGCGATCGGGTCGAAGTCGCCGGTGTTCACGTCGCCTGCATTGCCGATCACGATCGCCGGGGCCCCGTCCAGCGCAGCCAGCTCGTGCTCGAGGTCATCGGCCTCGACCAGATGTGGGGTGTCGCGCCCGAGACCCACCATCGCGAGCGCCTTTCGGGCGCTGGCGTGCAGGTACGGCGTCGAGAAGACCGGGACTGCCGGAAGCCCGGCGAACCCCCGCTCGTCGATGTCGACACCGTGCTCCTGCGCCCACCAGCGCCGACCGCATGCGAGCCCGACGAAGTTCGCCATCGTGGCCCCGCTGGTCAGGACGCCGCTCCAATCCTCCGGCAGGTCGAACAGGTCGACGAGCCAGCGAATGGCGATCTCCTCGAGCTGCGCGCCGAGAGGAGAGCTCACGGCGGAGAACGCGTTCTGGTCGAGCAGCGAGGTCAGCCAGTCGGCGCCGAGCGCCGCCGGGGTCGTGCCGCCGGTGACGAAGTGGAAGAAGCGCGGGCCGGACGACCGGGTCGCGACGTCGCTTCCGGCGAGCAGCTCGGTCAGCGCTGCGAGGGCGCCGGAACCGGTCTCCGGGAGGCTCCCGTCGAAGCGGCGGCCCCGAGCCGGCAGCACCGGAGAGTCGTCGAGCTCCGCCAGGTAGCGCCGGGCTTCGTCGAGGACGAGGGCGAGCGCGTCCGACTCTTCGCTTCGGCGGTCCAGCGGATCGGACACGCATCGAACCTACACTGAGAACGGTGCAGGAAACCCTGTCCGTACCCAACACGGTCGCCGCCGAGCTGGCCTCGATCGGCGACGGCGTCCTCGAGCATCTGCGCGACCGGTTGCGCGTCGCGATCCACCTTCGTGGCAACAAGCTGACGATCGAGGGCGAGGACGACCAGGTCGGGCAGGTCCGGACGGTGATCGACGAGATCGTCGAGCTCGTGGAGGGCGGGCACGAGATCGGGCCGTCCACGGTGGATGCCGTGCTCGGCGCCATGGATCAGGGCGAGGATGTCCGTGAGGTGTTCGAGGACGTCGTCTGGCGCCATCGCGGGAAGCGGATCGCGCCGAAGACGGTGATGCAGAAGCGCTACGTCGACGCGATCCGGGACCACACGGTGACGTTCGGCGTCGGGCCGGCGGGGACCGGCAAGACGTACCTCGCGATGGCTCTCGCCGTCGCCGCGCTTCAGGAGCGCCAGGTGAACAGAATCATCCTCACGCGGCCCGCGGTCGAGGCCGGCGAGCGGCTCGGCTTCCTTCCCGGCGACCTGCTCGCGAAGGTCGATCCCTACCTGCGCCCGCTGTACGACGCGCTGTACGACATGCTCGAGGCGGACAGGCTCGGCTCGTACATGGAGCGCGGGATCATCGAGGTCGCGCCCCTCGCGTTCATGCGCGGCCGAACGCTGAACGACTCGTTCATCATCCTCGACGAGGCGCAGAACACGAGCCCGGAGCAGATGCAGATGTTCCTGACCCGGCTCGGGTTCGGCTCCAGGGTCGTCGTGACCGGCGACGTGACCCAGGTCGACCTCCCGAAGGAACAGGCCTCGGGGCTGATCCAGGTGCACGACATCCTCGGAACCATCGAGGGGATCGCATTCATCCAGTTCGGACACGAGGACGTCGTCCGCCACAAGCTCGTGCAGCGGATCGTCGAGGCCTACAAGTCACACGCGGAGGAAACCGGCACCGCACGGCGGAGGTAGCGCCGTGGTCGAAGTCGAGGTCTCGAACCGAAGCGGTGTCGCCGTGGACGAGGACGAGGCCAAGCGACTCACGCTGCGGGTGCTGGGGGAGGAAGGAGTTGCGGACGGCGAGCTCGGGCTCGCGTTCGTCGGCGGCGACGAGGCGCGGACCTTGAAGCGCGAGCACCTCGGAATCGACGAGACGCCGGACGTGCTCTCGTTTCCGATCGACGGCCGCGAGGAGCTCCCGGCCGGCATGCCGCGCCAGCTCGGCGATGTCGTCGTGTGTCCCGAAGTCGTCGGTGACGAGTGGCAGGAGCCGCTCGTCCACGGGCTCCTGCACCTGCTCGGCTACGACCACGGCGAGGAGATGGAGGCCCGAGAGGAGGCGCTTCGCTCGTGAACGTCGGCCGTAGCCCCTCCGTCCTCCAGAGCTTCAACTTCGCGTTCGAGGGGATCATCCACGTGCTCCGCACCCAGCGGAACATGCGGATCCACTTCTTGATCGCCGCCGGAGTCCTGATCGCGGGACTCGTCGTCGGCGTCAGCCGCCTGGAGCTCGTGGTGCTCCTGATGGCGATCTCATTCGTACTGATTGCCGAGATGATCAACTCGGCGCTCGAGGCCGGGATCGACGTCGCGACGACGTCGTTCGACCCACTGGCCAAGCTGGCAAAAGACATCGCCGCAGGCGCGGTCTTGATCGCGACGGTCAACGCGCTGGCCGTCGGCTACCTCGTCTTCGTCGACCGCATCAAGGACCCGAGCTCCCGGGCGATCGACCGCCTGCGCGACGCGCCGACGGAGATCACTCTCGTCGCGCTGGTGCTCACGGTGATCCTCGTGATCGGCGCGAAGGCCTACACCGGGCGCGGTCGGCCACTCCGCGGCGGCCTGCCCTCCGGGCATTCGGCGATCGCGTTCGCGGGCTGGATGGCCGCGACCTACATCCTCGGCGACTCGACTCACTGGTTCCTGATCTCGACGCTGACGTTCATCATGGCCTTGCTCGTGGCGCAGACTCGGGTCGAGGCCGGCTTCCACTCCTTCGTCGAGGTCCTCTCGGGAGGCGTGCTCGGTGCGCTCGTGACGCTCGTCCTCTTCCAGCTCTTCTGGTCGTGACCGACGCGGATCGCGAGCTGCTGGAACGGGCGGACGCGGCAGCGGCGAACGCGTACGCGCCCTACTCCAGGTTCCGAGTCGGCGCAGCGGTGCGGACGCGCGACGGCCGAGTGTTCGTCGGCGTCAACGTCGAGAACGCGGCCTATCCGCTCGGGATCTGCGGCGAGAAGACGGCGCTTGCGGCGGCCGCGTCCGCCGGCGTGCGCCCGGGCGAGATCGAGGCGCTCGCCGTGAACGCCTCGCCGTGCGGCGGCTGCCGGCAGTGGTTCCACGAGTTCCGGATCGATCGCGTGATCTACCGACAGGCGGATGGCGGCGTCGCGGTGACGACGCCCGACGAGCTCCTGCCGGACACCTTCGAGCTGTGAAGTCGGGCTTCGTCGCCGTTGCGGGCCGGCCGAACGTCGGCAAGTCGACGCTGGTGAATGCGCTGGCGGGCGGCAAGGTGGCGATCACCTCGGACAAGCCCCAGACGACCCGCCGGCGGATCTTCGGCGTCGCGAACGGCCCCGAGTACCAGCTCGTGCTGGCCGATCTGCCCGGGTTCCAGCGTCCCCGCGATCCGTTGACCGAGCACATGCAGCGCACCGTCGACTCCTCGTTCGAGGACGTGGACGCGGTGCTCTTCGTGCTGGATGCGCGCGATCGGATCGGGTCGGGGGACAGGTTCATCGCCAAGCGAGTCTTCGAGCTCGGCGTGCCGGTCGTGATCGCCCTCAACAAGGTCGATCGGCTCAAGCCGGGCCACATCGCGTCGCAGATGCAGACGGCATCACAGCTCGGCGACTTCCACGCGCTGCATCCGGTGAGCGCAAAGACGGGCGACGGCGTGGACGAGCTGCGGGACGAGCTTGTCGGCTTGCTGCCCGAAGGCCCCGCCTACTTCCCGCCCGACCAGCGGACCGACCTCTCCGTCGAGGAGCAGATCGCGGAGCTCGTGCGCGAGAAGGCGCTCCAGCTGACTCGGGACGAGGTGCCCCACTCGGTCACGGCCGCGGTCGAGGAGATCGAGGGCAAGGTCGTCCGTGTCGCGGTCTACGTCGAGACCGACTCGCAGAAGCAGATCCTCGTCGGCAAGGGAGGCGCGATGGTTCGCGAGATCGGAACGCGGGCCAGGCCGGAGATCGAGGCGCTGCTGGAGCAGCAGCCGGTCTTCCTGGAGCTCGCCGTCAAGGTGCGGCCGAAGTGGCGCCGCGACGAGCGGATGCTCGAGCGCCTCGGTCTCTAGCTCGGCGCACTTTCTGCCCGGGTGCGGCACAGACACGCGCGGCTTTCCGAACTAGCATCGATAGCGGGTGGTGGCCCGGGGTGGCCCCAGGCGCCACGGCCAGATGGCCTGGGTGAGCCCTCCCTCACCTGACCCGCAAGAGCGCAAGATCCTGCGGCGGATTGCCTTTCGCTCCCTCCGGGACGTACGACAGCAGCTCGAAGTGCGGCTCGACCAGTACCTCGAACGCGCTCCGGGGGTGGAAGGCTGTGCAGAGGTTCGTCCCGGCGACCACGCCCCAACGGACGACCACTTCGCCGGAGTCGAACTGCCTGAGCTCTTCCTCGGTGAGCCGCCCGCGATACGCCTCCCCGTGCACGCTGACAACAACCCACTCGCGGCCCACGCGCGCCAGCTCGTCGAGCCAGCGGCGCTGCGTCTCGACAGGCAGGTGCGTGAGCACCGACAGCGCATAGACGAGGTCGAATGAGTCGTCCGCGTACGGGAGCGGCGGGTCGGGCCCGTTCACCTGGAAGTGCCCGAAGGGAAGGTTCTCCCGGCACCACGCGACCAGCGTCGCGTTGGAGTCCGATCCGTGGATCTCGGCAGGGAGGTCCTTCCACTGCCGGAGGACGCGCCCGCATCCGCAGCCGAAATCCAAGATCGAGCTCATCGATTCGAGGGGGGCGGGCACGGCGTCGCGGATCGACAGTGCGGCCGCCCGGCCCCCCTCCAGGAACCAGTCGGCCTGCGGCACACCGGCGACCATGAGCCGAAGCCGAGCCGGAGGCAGGGGAAGCCCGTCGTCCGCCGTTCCGCCGACCCCGCGCATCGCCCGCAGCGCCTCGTATGCGCGGTACGCGGGAAGGAGCAGGCCGAGCCTGTCCAGAAGCGAGAGGACACGCTGTTTCACAGCCGGCGCAATCTATTCGCGCGGCCGTTCGCCCACCGGCAGAGGGCTACACTCAATCGATGGCCAAGGCGCCCGCGCTCCCGTCCGGATTCGAGCTTCCGCTCGAGCCGAGACTGCCGCGAATCGGCTCGATCGACCAGGTCGCAGTCGAGGAACGCGCGGCGTCGCTCGCCCGCCGATCGATCAAGCGCGAGGCGAAGGTCTTCGCCCTCGACCTCGCGGTCCGGATGATGGACCTGACGACGCTCGAAGGCCAGGACACCCCGGGAAAGATCGCCGCGCTGACCTCGAAGGCGATCCGCCCAGACCCGTCTGATGCGAGTGTCCCCTCTGTGGCTGCGGTCTGCGTCTACCCGAACCTCGTGCCCGCGGCCGTCGAGCGAGTTCGCGGCTCGAGCGTCAAGGTGGCCTCCGTTGCCACTGCGTTTCCGTCGGGCCAGAGCTCGACGAACGTCAAGGTGGGCGAGGTCCGGGAGGTCGTCGACATGGGCGCCGACGAGGTCGACATGGTGATCGACCGGGGCGCCTTCCTCTCGGGCCGGTACGCGAAGGTCTACGACGAGATCGTGCAAGTGAAAGAGGCCTCCGGCGACGCCCACCTGAAAGTGATCCTGGAGGTGGGCGAGCTCGGGACCTACGACAACGTCCGCCGCGCCTCGCTTCTGGCGATGGCTGCCGGTGCGGACTTCATCAAGACATCGACGGGGAAGCTCCCGCAGGCGGCCACTCTGCCGGTGACGCTCGTGATGCTCGAGGCGATTCGCGACGTCCACGAGGAGACGGGACGCAAGGTCGGCATGAAGCCGGCCGGCGGCATTCGCCAGGCGAAGCAGGCCGTCCAGTACCTCGTGCAGCTCTACGAGACGCTCGGCCCCGAGTGGCTGACGCCCGATCTGTACAGGCTCGGCGCCTCGACGCTGCTCAACGACGTCCTGATGCAAATCCGGAAAGAGAAGACCGGCCGCTACCAGAGCCCGAACTACTTCACGATTGACTGACCTCGAGCGCCGCCAAGACCGTGCGCCGGTTCCCTCCGGCTGGGACTACGCGCCCGCACCAGAGTCGCGCGACATCGTCACACTCCAGGAGCGGTACGGCCTCTTCATCGGGGGCGAGCTCGTGGACGCGAGGTCGGGCGAGTACTTCCCGACCGTCAACCCGGCGAGCGAGGAGGTGCTCGCCGAGGTCGCCCAGGCCGGGCCTGAAGACGTCGACCTCGCCGTGCGCGCCGCGCGCGACGCGTACGAGAACGGCTGGTCGACGATCTCGCCGGCCGAGCGGGCGAAGTACCTCTTCCGTGTCGCGCGCATCCTGCAGGAGCGCTCGCGCGAGTTCGCGGTACTGGAGTCGCTGAACGGCGGCAAGCCGATCAAGGAGTCACGCGACGTCGACCTGCCGCTTGCGGCCGCCCACTTCTTCTACTACGCCGGGTGGGCGGACAAGCTCGAGTACGCGTTTCCCAACCGCCGCCCGCGGCCCATCGGCGTCGCGGGCCAGATCATCCCGTGGAACTTCCCGCTGCTGATGCTGTCGTGGAAGATCGCACCGGCGCTCGCGGCCGGCAACACGGTCGTGCTGAAGCCGGCCGAGACGACGCCTCTTACGGCGCTGCTCTTTGCGGACGTCCTTCGCCAGGCCGAGCTGCCGCCCGGGGTGGTCAACATCGTCACGGGCGACGGGCGTGCCGGCGCGGAGCTCGTCAAGCACGAGGGTGTCGACAAGATCGCGTTCACGGGCTCGACCGAGGTCGGGAAGGCGATCCAGCGCGAGCTCGCAGGCACCGGCAAGCGGCTGACGCTCGAGCTCGGGGGCAAGGCCGCGAACATCATCTTCGACGATGCTGCCCTCGACCAGGCGGTCGAGGGGATCGTCAACGGGATCTACTTCAACCAGGGCCACGTGTGCTGCGCGGGGTCTCGGCTCCTCGTCCAGGAGTCGATCTACGAGCCGGTGATCGAGAAGCTCAAGCGCCGACTGACGACGCTCCGCGTCGGCGACCCGCTCGACAAGAACACGGACGTCGGGGCGATCAACTCGAAGCAGCAGCTCGAGAAGATTCAGGAGCTCGTGCGGAGCGGCGAGGAGGAAGGCGCGGAGATCTACCAGCCGCCCTGCCGCCTACCGGAGAAGGGCTACTGGTTCGTCCCCACCGTGTTCACGAACGTGGCACAGAGCTACCGGATCGCGCAGGAGGAGATCTTCGGTCCGGTGCTGTCGGTGCTGACCTTCCGGACGCCGGACGAGGCGGTCGAGAAGGCGAACAACACTCCGTACGGCCTCTCCGCCGGTGTCTGGACCGAGAAGGGGTCGCGGATCCTGTCCATGGCGAGCCGCCTCGAGGCAGGTGTGGTGTGGGCGAACACCTACAACCGCTTCGACCCCACCTCGCCGTTCGGCGGCTACAAGGAGTCCGGGTTCGGTCGCGAGGGCGGCCTCCACGGCCTCGAGCCCTACGTCGACGTCGACGAGTCCGAGGTGCGCGGGTGAGCCGGCTCCCCGTTCGCAAGACGTACAAGCTGTTCATCGGCGGCGACTTCCCGCGGTCGGAGTCGGGACGGACGTACGAGGCTCAGGGCCAGAACGTGGCGCGCGCGTCGCGCAAGGACGTTCGCGACGCGGTGCGGGTGGCGCGCGGCGCGTTCGGAAAGTGGCGCGGGATGACGGCGTACAACCGGGGACAGGTGCTCTACCGGATCGCGGAGATGATGGAGTCGCGGAGCGAGGATCTCGCAGAGCTGAGCTCGGGCCGAAAGGAGGTCGAGGCCGCCGTCGATCGCTGGGTCTGGTACGCGGGCTGGGCCGACAAGTACGCGCAGGTGCTCGGCACCTCGAACCCGGTGGCGGCGCCGTACTTCAACTTCACGATCCCCGAGCCGACGGGCGTCGTCGGGATCGTCGCTCCGGACGAGCCGGCGCTGGACGGGCTCGTCGCCCGGCTCGCGCCCGTGATCGTCGGCGGGAACACCGCGGTCGTGTTGGCGTCGGAGAGCGCCCCGCTCGCGGCCATCCAGCTCGCCGAGGCGCTGGCGACCTCGGACGTGCCGGGCGGCGTCGTCAACATCCTCACCGGATTCAAGTCGGAGCTCGCGCCGTGGCTCGCAGGCCACATGGACGTGAACGCGATCGACGTCGCGGGCGCCGACGGGGAGATCCCCGAGCTCGAGCGACTGGCGGCCGACAACGTCAAGCGCGTGGTTCGAGGGCGGGCCGACCGGCAGAGCCCCTACGAGATCGCGGCCTTCCTCGAGCTGAAGACGGTCTGGCACCCCATCGGCGTCTAGCCCTCGGGGGCCTCCAACCTCCTCCCCAATATCGATCGTAGTCGTCTCGAGCGCACGGATGTGTGACGGGAGAGCGCCGAAACGGTGAAGATGCCCGGGGTGACTCCGAGGACAGCCAGATGACGAAGCGCCGACTGAGCCAGGCGATCTCCGAGGGCGACGGGATCTCGGTGATCGCCGCCGTCGAGAGCTCCGACGCGGCGCGGGACGCAGAGGCTGCCGGCGCCGAGGGCGTCCTCGTTCCCGGCGAGCGGGCAGACACCCTCGCAAGCGTCCGGGCCGCGACCGAGCTTCCGATCCTCGTCGTCTACGACCCGGGCCGGACGCAGCCCGAGGCAGCCGACGCCTGCATCGTCGACGTCGACGGCGAGGATCGCGACTGGCTCGAGCAGGTCCGCAACGATCTCGCTGATCGCTGCGAGCTCGCACCGCGGATCGGCAAGGAGGAGCACCTCGAGTTCGTGCTCGAAACCGTCGATCCTGAAGTGCTCGTGCTGCGCGCCGACGGCGACGAATCGCTGGCCGAGGCGCTGGAGCTCCTCGAGGACGTCCCGGCCGGCAAGCTGGCGATCGCCGACGTCGGAGCGAGCACGCGCGACCAGTTGGCCGAGCTCGAGCGTGCCGGCATGGACGCGGTCATCGTCTACGCCGGGAACATCGCCGACCTGGTCGGGTCGGCCCCGCCCGAAGTCTGATCCGCACGAAGGGCTTAGCCGAGCCGAGCCGGTGGGGCAACCGCTGGCTCGCCCTCGGGGCGCTCCTCGCCGGCGCGGCGGCGCTCCGGCTCGTCGGCGTCCAGTACGGCCTGCCCTTCCCGCTTCTCAACCCTGACGAGGAAAGCATCGTTCCACGCGCCTGGCGGATGAGCCACGGCGGTGGGCTCGATCCAGAGTGGTTCGAGTACCCGAGCCTGCTCATGTACCTGATCGCGCCGTTCCAGAACTGGGCCGGCGAACCGTGGTACCTCGCAGGCCGTCTGGTCGTCGTCGCGCTCGGGCTGTCCGGGATCGCGGCCGCGTGGTGGCTCGGCGCTCGTGCCTACGGCACGATGGCCGGGTTCGTCGCTGCTGCGGTCACCGCCGTGGAAGTCACGCACGTCGCGTACTCCCGGATGGCGGTGACCGACGTGCCGATGACGCTGGGCGTCGCCGTCTCGCTCGGGCTGATGGTCACCCGGCGCCTTCCCGCCGCGGGCGTTGCGATCGGAGTCGCCGCGAGCTTCAAGTACCCGGCGTTCACGCTGCTCGTGCCGCTCGTCGTCGCCGGCTGGGGACAGTGGCGTCGGCTCGCGATCTCTGTTGCGCTCGCGCCCCTCGCGTTCGCCCTCACGAGCCCGTTCTTCCTCGTGCACCTGTCCTCCGCGCTCGGAGACGTCCGCCGCGTTCAGGAGCTCGGTCGCAGCGGCTGGCTCGGCTTCGAAGACGACTGGCCGACACCGATCGCGTTCGTCGACCGACTGTGGGAGGGGATGGGACCGGCGCTGCTCGTCGCCGTCCTCGGGCTCGTCCTCGCCCTCATCCAGCGCGCGTACGCCGACCGGATCCTGGCCGCGTTCGTCCTTGCCTACTTCGCGACGCTGCTGCCGCTCGACGCCCACTTCGACCGCTACGTCCTGCCGCTTGTCCCAGCCCTGGGCGCACTCGCAGGACGGGTTCGCGGACTCGCGCCGGTGACGCTGCTCCTGCTCGTCATCCCGCTCGTCTGGTCGATCGGAGACACCAGGGTGCTCGCGAAGACCGACACGAGGGTCGTCGCGCACGACTGGATGGAGGCCAACGTGACGCCCGGCGTGCTCGTCGCTGCCGATCCCTCGACGGCCACACCGGACACCGTTCGGGTGCTCCGGCTCGCGCTTCCGGGGCCGGAACGCCCGCCCGATCCCGAGCGCGACGTCGCCCGGCTTCGGCAGCTGGGCGTCGGCTACGTCGTCGTCACGGGCGCCGTTGCCGACCGCGTCGCGGCCGCTGGAGACGACTACCCGCGGGACGTCCGCTTCTACATGCAGCTCGAGCGACAGGGGAACCGGCGCTTCTACCAGGCCGCGACGGGCACACTGGCGGGGCCTTGGGTAGCGGTGTACGAGCTGTAGAGGGGGTCCCCGTGGCGACTCGGCGGCATCGGCTCGCGGTGACCGGCGCCGTGTTCGTCTCCGGCGCCGTGGTCCTCGGGATGGAGATCGCGGCGAGCCGCGTGCTCGCGCCGTTCTTCGGCAACTCGCTGTTCGTCTGGGGCTCGCTGATCGGCATCGTCCTCGCCGGGCTGGCGATCGGGTACTGGGCGGGCGGCATGCTCGCCGACCGCTGGCCTGAACCGCGGCTCCTTGCGATCGTCATGGGCCTCGGCGCTCTCGGCGTGCTGGCGATCCCGGTCCTCGACGGGCCGGTCCTCGAGGCGATCGTCGAGTGGGATCCCGGCCCGCGGCTGAACCCGCTGCTTGCGGCGATCGCCCTCTTCGGCGCGCCGAGCATCATCCTCGCGGGAGTCGCGCCGATCGCCGTCCGTCTGCATGCGCAGTCGCTGGCGACCCTCGGCCACACCGCCGGCCGCCTCTTCGCGATCTCGACTGCCGGCTCGATCGCCGGCACCTTCGCAACCGCTTTCTGGCTGATCCCCGAGTTCGGCACCGATCAGTTGCTGGGGATCGCGGCGGCCGCGCTCTTCGTCGCAGCCACGCTCTTCGCGTTTGCCGAGCGCCTCGTCGGCACCGCGGCTGTCGCGCTCTGCGGCGCGGTCCTGGCCGGGGCAGCTGCGGTCGCGCTTGCGCCCGAGACCGGAGGAACGATCAGCGACGCGGAGGCGCGCAACTGGTCGCCGCTCTACCGCCGGGCCGGATCGGTCAGCGGACAGCAACCGACCGACACCGCCGGGCTCACGCTCCGCTACTCGAAGGACACGAGGTACCACCGGCTCAGCGTCGCCGACGACGAAGAGAACCGGTACCTCCGCTTCGACAACTCGTACCAGAGCGGGATGATCAGGGCTCGCCCGTTCGCGACGGCATTCCAGTACTCGGACTACTTCCACCTCGCCCGCGCCTACAAGTCGGAGGTGAAGGACGTCCTCTTCATCGGGCTCGGAGGGGCCTCGTCGCCCAAGCGGCTCTGGCAGGACTTCCCCGACCTGCAGATGCAGGCAGTCGAGCTCGACCCGGTAGTCGTGGACGTCGCGCATGAGTACTTCGAGCTGCCGCGCGACTCCCGCATCAAGGTGGACGTGGACGACGGCCGTCAGTGGCTCGACGGCGACGACCGGCGCTGGGACGCGATCATGATCGACGCCTTCTACGCCGACGCGATCCCGTTCCACCTCTTCACCGCCGAGTTCATGGAGCTCGTCCGCTCGCGGCTCAACCCCGGCGGCGTGGTGGTCACGAACACGATCGGCGCGATCACCGGCGAGCAGTCGCGACTGTTCAGGTCCGTCTACCGGACGTACCGAACCGCCTTCCCGACCGTGCTCGTACACCCGGTGAAGACTCCGGGCGACGAGGGGGACTCCAGTGTGCGCAACCTGATGCTCGTCGCCACCGAGCAGGCGGAGCCCACCAAGGAGTTCCTCAACGAGCGCTGGCGCGAGGTTCGCGCTGAGTCGCCCAGCGCCCCGGATCTGACGCAGGCGATCAACGACAGGTACGACGCCGACGTCTCGGTCGCCGGTGTCCCGACGCTGACCGACGACTACGCGCCGACCGACGCCCTCCTGCTCATCGAGTGAGAGCTCTCTGACCGGGCTACCCTCTGACGGGGTGCACAAGGCTCTCGTGATCGTGCTGCTGGCGCTGGTGAGCGCCGGCTGCTCCATGGGTGACGACGGCGTCGAGGAGACGGCGTCGGCGCGCCAACAGTCGGCCGGCTGCCCGGCCGCCTGGGAGCCCGGCTGGCAGAAGCTCGCCGACGACGTCGGCATGCGCGTGTACTGCCCGAGCTGGATGCCGAGCCCGATCGACGCCGAGATCGGCGGCCAGTGGAACAGCGACGGCGCGATCGTCGACGACAAGGACAAGAGCTACCTCGCAGGGTTCCTCTGGCACGAGGCGGGGAGCGGCGACGTGCACGTCAACTTCCGCGGCTATCCCGGCAAGACCGCGATTCCGCAGTGCCTCGACACACAGACTTCCGGCGGGAAGACCCGCCGCCGCTCGGTGCCGTGCTTCAGCGACCGCCAGGGCACGCGCGAGGTCGGCGGCAAGACGGTGACCGTCTACACGGTCTCGCGGGACGCCGACCAGTGGCACGTCACCTATACATGGAAGGAGAACGGCTCGCTCTACGCGGTCAGCGAGCACGTCGCGCCGCCGCTCACCTTCCGGCGGGTGCTCCAGAACCTCGACCGGATCGTCGGCGGGCTCGAGGGCATCGAACCGAACGCGTAGTGAAGCTCACACGCAAGCAGCTGCTGGGCGGTGCGGCCGCCGGCGCACTGGGAGCTGCCGGGATCTACGAGCTCGTCGACCAGCTCGTCGACTCGCCGCCGCGCGCCGAGGCCGGCGAGCTGAGGGAGGAGCAGTACCTCCTGTCGGGGATGAAGCTGCTCACGCACGAGGGCGTCGAGGTCGTGGAGCCGCCGCTGCACCACCAGGTGGTGACGGCGCGGCTGCCTGGCGAGCGTCGACGCCGGCACCTCCTCGACGCCCAGCGCACGCTCGAGGACGCGATCGGCCGGATCGAGCGACGGTACGAGCCGAGCCCGGCCGGGCTGGCGGTCACGGTCGCGTGGGGGCTGCCCTACTTCCGTCGTGTGGTCCCCGGACCGGCGGGCCGGCATCTCCCCGTCGACCGACGCGCCTCGACGAGCGTCGACCGTCCGGTTTCGGCGCTGCTCGACGCACAACGCTTCCCGAGCGACCCGGACACGACCATCCTCGAGTCCAACGACGTCGCGTTCCTGCTCAGAAGCGACGAGCGCGAGCACGTGGCCGACGGCGCGCAGTCGCTCTTCGCCGACACGGACGGCCTCTTCGAGCTGACGAGCATCCGCAAGGGCTTCCAGGGAGGTGGGTTCTCCGGCGGGGCGGGCCTGCCGAAGTCGATGGCGACCGCGGCCGGCATCCAGGGTGCCGACCTGATCCCCGAAGGCGCGCAGCTCTTCCTCGGGTTCACGTCGACGCAGCGCGACACCCAGGGCCAGTCGCGGATCGCGAGCTTCGAGACGCTCGGCCTTGTCGACGTCCGGGACGGGTACTTCCGCGGCGGGACTCACATGCACCTGTCCCACCTGTTCGAGAACGTCGAGGCCTGGTACCTCGACTTCGACTACCGCGACCGGGTGGACACGACCTTCCGGCCGGGCTTCCAGGCCCGTGAGGGTGCCCAGACGCTGCCGCAGAAGCCCGAGGACGCGGCGTCCGAGGACGACCTGAAGGGCGACTTCAGCCGCACCGGCACGATCGGGCACAGCGGCTCGATCCAGCCCACGTCGCGCCTGGGGATGGACACAACGGGTGCCGACGGCGAGGTGTATGCGCAAGGGCTCGGCGATCCCGCTCCGTGCGGACTTCAACACGCTCGACAACCCGTTCTTCTGGACCTCGGATCCCGAGCGCGACCGCCACTCCGAGCAGCCCGACGCCGGGCTGCACTTCATCACCTTCAACCCGTCGAGCGACGACTTCCGGCGAAATCGCCTGGCGATGGACGGCGTGCTGCCGGACGGCACGCAGCTGCCGCTCGAGGCGCGCTCTCGGGCGCAGGGCCTCAACTCGGTCCTGCGGACGACGCACCGCCAGAACTACCTCGTGCCGCCGCGGAGCCGCCGCAGCTTCCCGTTGGTCGAGCTGCTCCGCTAGGGGTCAGACCCCAGCCCTCGCCGCGCCTGGCCATCAAGGCGGGAGCGCGTCGCGGGGCGGCTTGGGGTCAGACCCCATGAGCCGCCCAGACTCAACCGGCCGAAGCGGACCTGGCCTAACCGAAGAATGCGCGGGCCGTGTCGAACCACTCCGGCGGGACGGTCTTCAGCTGACGCGTCGCGTCCTCGAGCGCGACGTCGACGATCGCGTCGCCCTGGAGCGCCGCCATGCGGCCGAAGCGGCCTTGTTCCACGAGGTCGGCCGCCTTGAGGCCGAAGCGCGTCGCGAGGACGCGGTCTCGGGGCGTGGGGGAGCCGCCTCGCTGGACGTGGCCGAGGACCGTGACGCGAGTCTCGTAGCCCGTCTGGTCCTCGATGTCATGTGCGAGCGCCTCGCCGACGCCTCCCAGCCGGACGTGGCCGAACTGGTCGGTTTCCGCCTCCTGGACGACGGTCCGCTGCTCGCCCGACTCGTACGTGAGCTCATACCCCTCGCTGACGACCACGATCGAGAAGTCCTTGCCACGCTCGTGCCGCCGCCGCAGCTCCGCGCAGGCCGCCTCGACGGTGATCGGCTGCTCGGGGATCAGGATCGCGTCGGCCCCGCCTGCGATCCCGCTCATCACCGCGATCCAGCCCGTGTGCCGGCCCATCACCTCGACGACCATCACGCGGTTGTGCGACTCCGCCGTGGTGTGCAGCCGGTCGATCGCCTCGGTCGCGATCCAGACGGCCGTGTCGAAGCCGAACGTGTAGTCCGTGCCGGACAGGTCGTTGTCGATCGTCTTCGGAACGCCCACGACCGGGAACGCATGCTCGGCGTGGAGCCTGGCGGCGACGCCCAGCGTGTCCTCGCCGCCGACCGCGACGAGGGCGTCGAGGCGCTCCGCCTCCGCCGTGTCCAGGACCCGCTGCACGCCGTCCTCGCTCTTGAAGGGATTCGTCCTCGAGGTGCCGAGGATCGTGCCGCCTCGTGGGAGCAGGCCCGAGATCGCCCGGTAGTCGAGTGGGTGGAACAGCCGATCGGTCATCCCGCGCCAGCCCTCGCGGACGCCGATCACCTCGGAGCCGCGGTCGAGCGAGCGGCGCGTGACCGCGCGGATCACCGCGTTGAGCCCGGGACAGTCCCCTCCCCCGGTGAGGATCCCGATCCGGCCAGCCACAGGGCTACCCTAGAGGGAGCGCCGAAGTGGCGGAACTGGCAGACGCGCCGGACTCAAAATCCGGTGGCCTTCGGGCCGTGTGGGTTCGATTCCCACCTTCGGCATGCGCGTCGGTGCTGCGCGCCTCTTCGCTCGAAGTCTCACGACTTCGAGCGACCTCTCGGAAGCCGAGAGGTCGCGGAAAGTCGAAAAGACTTTCCGCGAAAGCTAGGGCACGTCGACCAGGCGAGGGTTCCAAGTTGCGGTGACGAACGGCAATCCGGATACTTGCCCCAGCGGAACTGGCGATGGAGGAGGCGTAGTGATTTTGAAGAAGCGAGGGGTACTCGGGTTCCTGATCTTGCTCGTTGCCGTCCTGGCCCTGGCAGCGGCCGGCTGCGGCGGTGACGACGACGACGGCGGAGACGGAGGCGGTGGCGGCGGCGGCGCCGCCGAAGCGCTCCCGTCGGCATCCTGCGGCCCGATCCGCCAGGGCGAGGAAGAGCCGGACGCGCTGATCGCGTCGGACTTCCCCTTGCAGGGCGCCAACCGCGCGCTCACCACCGAGATGGCAGACGCGATCGAGTACATGCTCGAGCAGCAGGACTGGAAGGCCGGCGACACGGTGCTCGGCTACCAGTCGTGTGACGACTCCACGGCGCAGGCCGGGAGCTGGGACTCGGCGAAGTGCTCGTCGAATGCGCGCGCCTACGCCAACAACGCAAGCGTGATCGGCGTCATCGGCACGTTCAACTCCGGTTGCGCGAAGCTCGTGATCCCGATCGCGAACCGCGAGTCGCTCGCGATGGTCAGCCCGGCCAACACGTATCCGGGCCTGACGGAGGGCGGCCCCGGCACCGAGGCCGGCGAGCCGGACAACTACTACCCCTCCGGCACGCGGAACTACGCCCGCGTCGTCTGGAACGACCAGTTCCAGGGTGCGGCGAATGCGCAGTACGCGGATGAGCTCGGCCTGAAGAAGATCTTCATCCTCAACGACGGCGAGACGTACGGCCTCGGAATCGCGACGCTGTTCGCCGAGTACGCGGAGAAGCTGGGGATCCAGATCCTCGGGAACCAGAAGTGGGACAAAAAGGCGTCGAGCTACGAGTCCCTGGCCAGCCGGGTCCAGTCGTCGGGCGCTGACGCCGTCTTCCTCGGCGGCATCGTCTGCAACAACGGCGGCAAGCTGATCAAGGACATCAAGGCCGGAGCACCTGACGTCCAGCTGCTCGGGCCCGACGGGTGGACGCCGATCTCGGCGACCATCGAGGGTGCGGGCGCCGCGGCGAACGAGATGTACATCACCCAGCCGGGTGTCCCGGTCGATCAGCTGAAGGGCGCCGGCAAGGAGTTCGTCGACGGGTTCACCGAGGCTGACGGCAAGGCCCCGAACCCGTACACGGCGTACGCCGCGCAGGCGGCCGAGGTCCTGCTCGCCGCAATCGAGAAGGGCGGTACCGACCGGGCGGCCGTCTCGTCCGCGCTCTTCGAGACCGACGTGACGGACGGCATCATCGGTTCGTTCCAGATCGACGAGAACGGCGACACGACGCTCGGTTTGGTCTCCGTGTACCAGGTCAAGAACGGTGAGGAGACGTACGTCAAGAGCGTCACCCCGGAGCTCGAGTTCGTCGAGGGCTAACTAGGACAGCTCAATCGAACGCGTCGGGGGAGGACAGCCGTCCTCCCCCGACTTTTCGAAAGGACGAATGGCCACTCAGGCGCGCCGTCTTCCGTTTCCCACACTCGCCGGCCGGCTGCCGCAGTACATCGCGCCCGCGATCGCGGTGCTCCTCGTCGGCATGGTCGTCATCTGGCTCGGCGTCAACTTCATCAAGACGCCGAGCGAGTTCTATCGCCTCTTCCTGATCGGCCTTACGAACGGCGCGATCTACGGCCTGGTCGCGCTCGGGTACTCGCTCGTCTACGGCATCCTCGAGCTGATCAACTTCGCCCACGGCGACGTGTTCATGCTCGGCGGCATGCTCGTGGCCACCATGGTCTCGAGCTTCGGGCTCGCAGGCGAGTCCGGTCTCTTCCTCTGGTCGATGATCCTGCTCATGCTCGTGATCGTGATGGCGTTCTGCGCCATCCTCAACACGAGCATCGAGCTGGTCGCCTACCGTCGGCTCCGCCACGCCCCCCGCCTGGCCCCCTTGATCACCGCGATCGGGATGTCGTTCATCCTCCAGAACGTCGGGCTCGTGTGGAAGGGCGCACGGCCGACGTCGGTCGACTCGATCCTCCCGCGGGGCGAGGTCTTCACGATCGGCGGCGTCGCGTATACGTGGGACAAGCTCATCGTCTTGCTCTTCACCGTTCCGGTGCTGCTCCTCCTGATGTGGCTGGTGCAGAAGACTCGGCAGGGCAAGGCGATGCGCGCGACCGCCCAGGACCGGGACGCCGCGGCCATGATGGGGATCAACGTGAACCGGACGATCTCGTTCACGTTCTTCATCGCCGGCGCGCTCGCCGGGAGTGCCGGCCTCCTCTACGCGCTCTACATCACGAACATTCGCTACGACGAGGGCTTCCGTCTCGGCCTGATCGCCTTCACCGCCGCAGTTATCGGCGGGATCGGGAACCTGCCAGGAGCGGTCCTCGGCGGCCTGTTGATCGCGATGATCGAGTCGTTCAACAACGGCCTCGGCTGGGCAACGCCGGGCAGCGACTGGACGCAGTCGATCATCTTCGCCCTGCTGATCATCATCCTCGTCTTCCGGCCCGAGGGCCTCCTTGGCGAGCAAGTTCCCGAGGGCGGCTAGGTAGCTAGGTGAACATTCCCGGCCTTTCACCCGAACGCCGCGCGGACTTCGACAGCGAGCTCCGCCCCCGCCTCATCAAGGGCGGCATCGCGTCGGTGGCCTGGATCGTGCTCGTGATCATCTTCTCGGGCTTCACGACGTCGCTGATCATCTCGACGGCGATCATCCTCGCGCTCTACGCGGTGCCGTGGAACATGCTGCGTTACGGAAAGTGGGTCGTTCCCGCTGTGGCGATCGTGCTGGCGATCACGTACCCGTACTACCGGGACGAGCTGTACGAGGTTCCGCTGTTCGGCCCGTTCCCGTCCGTCGACACGGCCGTGACGATGACGATCTTCATCATGATGGCGATCGGCCTGAACATCGTCGTCGGGTACGCAGGCCTCCTCGACCTCGGCTACGTCGCCTTCTACGCGATGGGGGCCTATACGGCGGCCTGGTTCGCTTCGCCGCACTTCGGGGAGAGCGTCGGCAACGTTCACGTGGGCGCCGTCGGTGTCAACCCCGAGGCGGCGGGCTTCCACGTCTCGATCTGGGTCGTGCTGATCGTCGCCGGCCTCTTCACCGGGATCATCGGCGTGCTGATCGGCCTTCCGACTCTGCGACTTCGCGGTGACTACCTCGCGATCGTCACGCTCGGATTCGGCGAGATCATGCCCCAGATCGCACGCAACGGAGACAACCTGTTCGGCACCGGCTTCAACCTGACGAACGGGGCGCAGGGGATCAACCCGATCGATCCGCCGGGCTTCGGCGAGACGATCGCCGGCTGGACCGGTTTACCCGCGGACTACCTGAGCTTCAACTCCACGTTCCTGGGGAGGGAGATCGGCGGCATCGAGGTCTTCTACTGGACCGCGCTCGGGCTCCTGCTCTTCACCGTCTTCTGCTCCGTGCGCCTCCGCGACTCACGCCTAGGCCGTGCCTGGATCGCGATCCGGGAGGACGAGACCGCAGCGGCCGCGATGGGCGTGCCGCTCATGCGGACGAAAACCTGGGCGTACGCGGCCGGCGCGTTCTTCGGCGGGATCGCCGGCGCCTACTACGCGAGCTTCAAGGGCGGCACGTTCCCCGACGACTTCTTCTTCAACATCTCGGTGTTCATCCTCTGCATGGTCATCCTCGGCGGGATGGGCAACGTCTGGGGCGTGATCCTCGGTGGCGGCTTCCTTGCCTATCTGAACCAGGAGGGCCTCGGGAACATCGGCGCCGAGATCAACGAAACCTTCGGAACGAACATCGACGTGCCGCTCTACCAGTTCGGCATTTTCGGAATCATCCTGGTGCTCGTCATGCTCTTCAGGCCGGAGGGCCTGATCCCGAGCGCGCGGCGGAAAGCCGAGTTCGAAGAAGGTGCGGTCGAGGAGGACTACCTCTACGACGTCAGAGGAGGGCCCGTCGAGTGAGCGACCTCCTCGTCGCCGCCAAGGTGCGGAAGGAGTTCGGAGGCCTCGTCGCCGTGAACGACGTCGACTTCACGATTCCCGAGCGGGCAATCGTCAGCCTGATCGGCCCGAACGGCGCCGGCAAGACGACGTTCTTCAATTGCCTGACGGGCGTCTACAAGCCGACGGGCGGCCAGATCGTGTTCGCAGGCGACGACGTGACCGGCAAGCCGCCGCATGCGGTCACCGAGCGGGGAATCGGACGCACGTTTCAGAACATCCGGCTATTCAAGGAAATGACGGCGCGGGAGAACGTGATGGTCGGGATGCACTCGCGACTCAAGGGCGGGATCGTCAAGAGCGTCCTGCGGACGCCCGGCGTCAAGCGGGAGGAGCGCGAGGCGATGGAACGCGCCCGCGAGCTACTCGCGTTCTGCGATCTCCCGCGCAACCAGTGGGAAGCGTGGGCGCGGAATCTCTCCTACGGCGACCAGCGACGACTCGAGGTGGCCCGCGCGCTCGCGACCCAGCCGAAGCTCATCCTGCTCGACGAGCCGACCGCGGGGATGAACCCGCAGGAGACGGCGGACTTCACCGCGTTCGTCTCCCGCCTGCGGGACGAAGAAGGCCTGACCGTCCTGCTCATCGAGCACGACATGAAAGTCGTGATGGGGATCTCCGACCGCGTCACCGTGCTCGACTACGGCGAGAAGATCGCCGAGGGAGCGCCTGCGGAGGTGCAGAAGGACCCGAAGGTGATCGAGGCCTATCTGGGCTCCGCGGCGGTGGCGCAGTGACCGAGACGGTCGCCGAGCGCACCCCGACCGGGTCGACCGACCGCAGCAAGATCCTCGAGCTCGAGGACGTCCACACCTACTACGGGTCGATCCACGCGATCAAGGGTGTGTCGCTGGACGTCTACGACGGCGAGGTGGTCACGCTCATCGGCGCGAACGGCGCCGGTAAGTCGACGACGCTTCGCTCGATCAACGGCCTCAATCATCCGCGCAAGGGCCGCATCCGGTTCCAGGGCCGCGACATCACGCAGGAGTCGCCGCACGATGTCGTCAAGATGGGCGTCAGCCAGTCGCCCGAAGGCCGGCGCCTGTTCCCGCGCATGAGCGTGATGGAGAACCTCGAGATGGGCGCGTTCCAGCGCGACGACAGGTCGGGGATCAAGGCGTCGCTCGACCGGGTCTTCGAGCTCTTCCCGCGGTTGTTGGAGCGCAAGAACCAGCGGGCCGGGACGATGTCGGGCGGCGAGCAGCAGATGTGCGCGATCGGGCGCGCGCTGATGGCGCAGCCGAAGCTGCTCTTGCTGGACGAGCCCTCGATGGGCCTCGCGCCGATCTTCGTCGAACGGATCTTCGAGATCGTTGTGGAGATCAACAAGCAGGGCACGCCGATCCTCCTCGTCGAGCAGAACGCGCTCATGGCGCTCGACGTCGCCGACCGCGGCTACGTGATGGAGACGGGTGTGATCGCCCTCGCCGGCGACGCGAAGTCCCTCGCCCAGAACGAGCAGGTTCGCAAGACCTACCTGGGCGAGACCTAGGCGCGCTCCTGCGGCTAGTAACAGACTGTTACTAAGGGGGTTTGCCTGCTTATCGGCGCCGTTCGGGGCTAGTAACAGAGTGTTACTTGGTCACGACGGGCCGGTGCGGATCGGGAAGTAGGGCGGGGCGACGAGGAACCCGACCCTCGGCGAGCCGCTCGTCCGCGCCCTTGCCATCGCGAGCGCCGTCGACAGGTTCCGCGTCGGGACGAACCCGAACTGGCGCGCGGCCATTGCGTCCCGGCTGCCGGCGACCAGGACGGCGCCGAGGCGCTCCACCGCGGGGAGGCACCCGGCCCACTCGACGAACGGAAGGAGCGGGTGGCAAGCGCGGCCGGCGCGGTACTCGGAGATCGCGCGCGGGTCGGAGGCGGCCGCGCGCTCGGCGGCGGCGAGCTCCTGCGGCTCCGTCGCCCCGCGCGAGCCGAGGGCACGCAGGGCGTTGAAGAACGTCCGGTACGGCGACTGGCTCGGATGTGGGAACCGCCGGTCGAACGGGTGGAGGAGGATCGCGGTGCCGCCCTCGGCGACAGGGAAGGCGTCGCGCCAGAGCCGGAGCGCGAGCCCGAGCCCGAGGTAGGCGGCGAGCACCGGGTTGGGCCGCTCGCGGGGCAGGTGCGGGGTCGTCGCCGGAATCCCGACGACGACGATGTCCAGCGGCTCCTCCAAGCGTGCCGCCCGAGCCTCGACGCCGCGGAGCAGAGCCTCGACGTGGGCGACCGACGGCGCTCCGCCGAGGACGGACGTCGCGGTCAGCTCGCGGGGGATCGAGCCCAACAGCTTCGTGCGGATCCCCCCTGGAGCGAGCCGGAAAGCGAGTCGGACCGGCGACGCCGCGATCCGCTCGAGCGCTCGATGATCGTGCGGGTAGCCGTGGAAGGCGCCGGTGACGACCGGCGGGTTCAGCGAGAGGGAGACGCCGATCAGCGGAACGCGTTTCGAAAGCTCGCGCTCGAGCTCGCTGCTCAGGCGCCACCCCGGCGAAGCGGCCGTCTCGAGCAAGGAGGCTGCGTTCGCCTCGCGCAACGCCGCGGGGTCGCTCGCGCCGAGGAGCGCGGCCGGCCCTCCGTGGAGCACCGATTCCGCAGCGCTGACAACGACGACGGCATCGGTCTCGACCAGCGCGCGGTTGACCCGAAGCGGAATCCGGCCCGCAGTTCCGAGCTCGGTGAGATCCGGATCGGCCGCGTCGTGCACTTCGAGCTTTCCCGAGAACCGGCGGGCCAGCTCGTGGGGCACCAGGCTCTCCAGCTCGTGCGGGCCCACTTTCCGGCCGAGCCCGCCGGCGACGAGAATCGTCTGGCGCTCCAGCGCGACGCCGGCACGCTCGAGCGCCGAGACCGCCGCCGCGAGCGCCTCCTGGCGGGGATCGCGAACGGCGCTCGGGATCGGGAGCCCCGGTGGCTCGACGACGATCGTCGCCCGGCCCCCGCGGATCGCCAACTGCTCGAGCGGTGGCCCGGCGAGCGGGAACCGGAGCGCCTCACCGACCGCCGCGGCGACATCCGCGAGCGATTCCACGGGAGGGAGTGCGCGAAGAACGTGGGCGTCGGGCGGCACGTCGACGACCGTGAGCCGCGAGCCGGCGAGGAGAGGGACGCGCACCTAGATAGTCAGGATGTAGGCGCGGGCGTGGTGGACGAAACCGTACGACTCGTACAGGCGATGCGCCTCGGCCCGGTGGTGGCCCGACTCGAGGGTCAGCACGTGGCAACCGCGCCGCCGGCACTCCTCGGTGCACGCGTCCAGCAGCGCGCGAGCGGCGCCCCTCTGGCGGAAGGCCTCGTCCACGAAGAGGTCGGGGATCCAGCCCTGCGGCGTCGTCCAGTTGAGCCGAGGCTGGATCCAGAGGCTGACGGCGCCCGCGACCTCGCCGTCCAGCTCGGCGACGTAGACGCGGCAATCCGGGTGCTCGAGGTGCGCGAGGAACACGTCGCGCTGAGGCTGCGGATCGTCGTGGACGGCGGGCCGCGTCAGGTCCTCCATCAGCTGCAGCACGCGGTCCGCGTCGCGCGGCTCTGCTTCGCGGACGCTCACGGGATCGAGCGGTACATGCGCAGGAACGTGGGGTGGAAGCCGCGCTTGGGCCAGAACCGCGAGGCGAGGAGATTCGTCATCCGCCAGTCGATCGTCATGACTCGATATCCGTGCTCGTGGGCCCAGGTGAAGGCGTGGGCGGTCAGCGCTCGGCCGACGCCGGAACCGCGCGCCTCTGGCTCGGTCGACGCGTCCGACAGGTCGATGCTGCCGATCGGGATACGGAGACCCTCGCGACCCTTGTAGAGGAGGAGGTGGCCGGCGAGACGCCCGTCGAGCTCGGCAACGAAGTGCACGAAGACGCCCTCGTCCCACGTGCCGCGCCACTCCTCGACGGCCGACTCCTGGGACGCAGCGTCGATTCCGGAGAAGCTCGGGGCCGGGCGCATCGAGTCCGCCATCGCGCGGTCCAGGCGGACGGCCTCCTCGATGTCCTCCGGAGTGCCGTCCCTGATCCGCACCGGCGAATCGAACGATTCGGGCTCGATCTCCCGAGCGGCAGTCATGGCCGACGCGCCGAAGCAGAGGCGGAACCAGGCGTCGATCTGCTCCGTTTCGGACGCCGGGAGGTACAGGCCGTGCCTCGTGTGGCCCTCGTCGACCCAGCGGGTCGCTGCGTGCGCATAGAGATCGCGTGTGAGCTCCGCGTCTCCCTCGAGCGCGAACCCCGCGAACCCGGTCAGCATCCACGTCAGGCCGGTGTTCGTGAACTGCTGCGGGGCGGCGACCAGGTAGCCACGGAGCCGGCCGTCCTGGAGGAGAACTGAACCGCTCGCGCCCTCCGCGGCCAGGGCCTGTCCGAGCTCGGCGCGGAGGTCGGGCTCCTCGGCCAGCAGCGCTCCGCTTGCAAGGTGGCGGCGATGGCGCTCCTGGAGGAGCTTCGCCGCCTCGTCCAGGTGGGCGTCCGTAAACGCCTCGAATCGAGGGCCCGGCATCGGCGGAGGACGATACCGTTGAGCCTGAGATGCCCAAGACCCTGACCGGCGAGGAGCTGCAGCTGGACGACGCGCCGGCGCGCGACTCCGATCTGTTCCTCGTCGACGGCAACAACCTCGCCTACCGTGCCTACTTCGCGCTGCCAGAGGAGCTCGCGACGAGCGAGGGGATGCCGACGAACGCGCTGCTCGGCTTCACGAACATGCTCTTCAAGCTCCTGACCGACTACCGGCCGAAGGGCGTCGCCGTCGCCTGGGACACCCGTCCGGTCGAGCGCATGGAGCAGCACGAGGGCTACAAGGCCGACCGTAGGCCGATGGCGGACTTGCTACGCGAGCAGTTCCCGTACTTCCGGCCGATCGTCGAGGCGTTCGGCTACCGCAACCTCGAGTTCGAGGGCTGGGAGGCAGACGACGTCATCGCCACGCTCGCGACGCAGGCCAACCAGGCCGGGATCAAGACGACAGTCGTCTCCACCGATCGGGACGCGTTCCAGCTCGTCACCGACAACGTGACGCTGATGATGACCCCGCGCGGGGTCGCCGACGTCAACGTGTACACGCCGGAGCGCGTGGAGGCGCGGCTCGGGATCACGCCCGACCAGATTCCCGACTTCATCGGCCTCAAGGGCGACAACTCGGACAACATCCCCGGCATCCCCGGGATCGGGGACAAGACCGCGTCGCAGCTGATCCAGCAGTACGGGTCGCTCGAAGGCGTCATCGAGCACGTCGATGAGCTGACGCCGGCGCGGCGGAAGAACATCTCCGAGAACGCCGAGCAGGCGAAGGTCTCGAAGGAGCTCGCCACGATGCGGCGAGACCTCGAGCTCGACTGCGACCCGTCCGAGCTCGTCCTGTCGCCTCCCGACCGCTCGCGGCTGAAGGAGATGTTCCGCCAGTTCGAGTTCCGCGGCCTGCTCAACCGTGTGGACGACCTCGACGCCACCGTCCCCGCGGCCCCGATGGTCCTGGAGGGTGTCCAGGTTCCCTGGCGGGAGGGCGAGCTGTCCGACGGAGGGCACCGTCGGCTTCGCCGCCGAGGACGGGCGGGTTGCGGTGGCCATGGAGGCGGAGGTCGTCGTCGCTCCGAGACCAAGTAACACTGTGTTACAAGCGCTCCAGGACCCGTCGCCAGCCGCTTCCGGGGCAAGTAACACTGTGTTACAAGGCCTCCGGGTCGTCGCCCACGACGCGAAGGCGCAGCGCGTCGAGCCGGCCGAGGACACGCTGCTCGCCGCCTACCTCATCGACCCCGGCCGTGCGACCTACGAGCTCGACGACCTCGCGGCCGAGTATGGAATCGAGCTCGTCCCCGACCCGCCCGCCGACGAGGACACCTCGGCGCTCGTCCGCCACGCGGCGGCCACGCTTCGCCTCGCCGAGCCGCTCGTCTCCCGCCTGCAGGAGCGCGGCCACGAGCCGCTCTACCGCGAGATCGAGCTCCCGCTGACCCAGGTGCTCGCCGATATGGAGGACACCGGCGTCAAGATCGACGAGTACCGGATGGGCGAGATCACCGCACGCCTCGCCGACCGGGTCGAGGAGCTGGAGCAGAAGGCGTACGAGCTCGCCGGCGAGGAGTTCATCGTCGGCTCGACGCAGCAGGTCGGCCCGGATCCTGTTCGAGAAGCTCGGCCTGACCCCGGATCGCAAGGGGAAGACCGGCTACTCGACCGACACCCGCGTCCTCCGCAAGATCCGCCACGAGCACGAGATCGTGGGCGTGATCGAGGAGTGGCGGGAGTACTCCAAGCTCGTCAACACCTACCTCGGGCCTCTCCCGACGTTGATCTCGGAGCACGACAAACGGCTCCACACGACGTTCAACCAGGCGGTCGCCTCGACCGGGCGGCTCTCGACGACGAACCCGAACCTCCAGGCGATCCCGATCCGCACCGGGCTCGGCAAGGAGATCCGCTCCGCGTTCGTCGCCGAGCAGGGCCACCGGCTGCTCTCGGCGGACTACTCGCAGATCGAGCTGCGGATCCTGGCGCACGTCTCCGGAGAGCCGAAGCTGCGGGAGGCATTCGCGCGCGGCGACGACATCCACACGGCGACCGCGGCCGAGGTGCTCGGCAAGGATCCGGCGAAGCTGACGACCGGCGACCGCTCGACGGCGAAGATGATCAACTTCGGGATCGTCTACGGCATCTCGTCGTTCGGCCTCTCGGAGAATCTCGAGATCTCCCGCGAGGAAGCGCAGGAGCTGATCGACACCTACCTGGCCCGCTTCCCGCACGTCCAGGACTTCATCCAGCGGACGATCGAGCAGGCGGCGCGCGACGGTTACACGACCAGCCTGCTCGGCCGGCGCCGCCCGGTGCCCGAGCTGCGCGCCTCGAACCGCCAGACGCGCTCGCTGGGCGAGCGGCTCGCCGTCAACTTCGTCATGCAGGGCTCGAACGCGGACATCATCAAGAAGGCGATGATCGCCATCCACCGCCGACTGCGAAACGAGGGACGAGGCGCGAGGCTCGTCCTCCAGGTGCACGACGAGCTGCTGCTGGAGGTGCCGGAGGCTGAGGTCTCGCAGGTGAGGGACCTCGTCCGAAAGGAGATGGTCGGCGCCTACGACCTCGACCCGCCGCTGGCGGTCGACGTGGGCGTCGGCGAGGACTGGAACGAGGCGAAGAGCTGAACGTCCGACTCGCGGATGGCTACACCATGTTCGTGGAGCCGGTGGGCGATTCCGGGCTGCCGCTCATCGTCCTCCACGGCGGGCCCGGGCTCGACCACACGCACCTCCGGCCCTGGCTCGACCCGCTCGGCGAGGACTTCCGCGTCCTCTACGTCGACGAGCGCGGACAGGGCCGGAGCGAGCGCGTCGACCCGGCGACACTCAGCCTCGAGGTCTTCGCGCGTGACGTCGACCTCCTCGCCGAGGCGCTCGAGCTCGAGCGGTTCGCGCTGCTCGGGCATTCCTTCGGCGCGCTCATCACGACCTGGCACGCGGTCAACCTCGGCACCGCGGCCGGCTACGTCATCTCCGGCGGCGGCGACTCGAGCGACGCGCTCATGGCCGACGTCGAGGCGTCGCTCGAGGCGATGGGCGAGGACGGAAAGCCGATCGCTGAGTCCTGGGAGTGGGAGCAGACGGTCGAGACGCCGGAGGACTGCGTCGAGCTGATGCGCGTCCAGAACCCGTTCCACTTCCACGGCCCGCCGCCGCCCGGATTCGCGGAGGACACGGTCTACGCCCCTGAGGTGCTGCGCCACTTCGCGAACGCCGGCTACGGCGACTTCGACTACACGCCCGACCTTGGCCGGGTCTCCAAGCCGACGCTCGTCCTGGTCGGGGAGCACGACCGGACGACGACGCCGCGCGCCGCACGCAGCCTTCACGAGGGGATCCCGGGCAGCGAGTACGCAGAGCTGGCGGATGCGGGCCATATGACCATGGTCGAGGCCCAGGACGCCTATCTAGGCCATGTCCGCCGCTTTCTCGGCCGCATCTGAAAGCGAAAATCCGCAGATATACTGCGCCGCTCGTGGTGAGCGACATCGCCGACAAACAGCACGTGGACGACCCCGAGGTCTGGACCACCGGGCCCGAGGGCGAGCTGATCCCGGATTACGAGTCCACCTTCCCGACCATCAACGAGGGAGAGGTCGTCCACGGCACCGTGGTGCGCGTGGACAAGGACGAGGTGCTCGTGGACATCGGCTACAAGTCCGAGGGCGTCATCCCGCTCTCCGAGCTCTCGATCCGCCGGTCGGTGAACCCTGAGGACGAGGTCAAGCTCGGCGAGGAGGTCGACGCGCTCGTCCTGACCAAGGAGGACGCGGAGGGCCGGCTGATCCTCTCCAAGAAGCGCGCGCGCTTCGAGCTGGCCTGGAAGATGATCGAGCAGAAGGCCGAGTCGGGCGAGGCGATCGTCGGCCGCGTGATCGAGGTCGTGAAGGGCGGCCTGATCCTCGACCTGGGCGTGCGGGGGCTTCCTCCCGGCGTCGCTCGTCGACATCCGCCGCGTGCAGGACCTGGACGAGTTCCTCGGCCAGGAGCTGCGCGCGAAGGTCATCGAGCTCAACCGCTCGCGGAACAACGTCGTCCTGTCGCGCCGCGCCGTCCTCGAGGACGAGCGCAAGGAGCAGCGGCAGCAGATCCTCGACCGGCTCCAGCCCGGAGACGTCGTCGAGGGACAGATCTCGAACATCGTCGACTTCGGCGCCTTCGTCGACCTCGACGGGATGGACGGCCTGATCCATATCTCCGAGCTCTCCTGGTCGCACGTGAACCACCCGTCCGAGGTGCTCGAGATCGGCCAGACGGTCGAGGTGAAGGTGCTGGACATCGACCGCGACCGCCAACGGATCTCGCTCGGGCTCAAGCAGACCCAGAGCGATCCCTGGCAGCAGGTGCTCGACCAGTACAACGAGGGCGACGTCGTCGAGGGCAAGGTCACGAAGGTCGTCACCTTCGGCGCCTTCGTCGAGATCATGCCCGGCGTCGAGGGGCTCGTCCACATCTCCGAGCTCGCGCAGCACCACGTCGAGAACCCGCGCGAGGTCGTCTCGCAGGGCGACCAGGTGCAGGCGAAGATCATCGAGGTCGACGCAGAGCGACGCCGGCTCTCGCTGTCGCTGAAGCGCGTCGAGGGCGACGGGCCGACCCCGGCGTCCGAGCTCGGCCTGTCCGACGAGGTCTTCGCGGAGGCCCCGGCTACGGAGGCCCCGGCCGAGGTGGCGCTCGAGGAGAGCACGGGCGCCGAACCGTCGCCCGAGCCCGTCGGCGCGCCGGAAGAGCCGCAGCCCGTGGAGGGCGAGCCCGACGGCGAGGCCGAGCCGGCTGACGAGCCGCTGCCCGAGAGCCAGACTCCGGCCGAGACCGTCGCGCTGGACGAGCCGGCTCCGGCCGAAGAGACGACTCCGGCCGAAGAGACGACCGACGAGCAATAACCCTCCGGTCTCGGTCGCCATCACCGGCGGCATCGGGGCGGGGAAGAGCGAGGCGCTGAAGGCCTTCGCGCGGCATGGCGCGGCCGTCGTGTCGAGTGACGAGATCGTCCACCACCTGATCCGCACCGACACCGAGGTCAAGGCGGCGATGCTCGAGCGCCTCGGCGACGGAATCCTGGACGAGGACGGTGACATCGATCGTGCCAGGGTGGGGCAGCTCGTCTTCGGCGACCGGGAGGCGCTCGCCTGGCTCGAGGGCCTCCTCCACCCCGCGCGTCTCGGCGGAGTACCTGAACTGGCGCGAGCAGCTGGCGAAGCTTCCAGGGGCGCCCGACGTCTGCGTGACCGAGGTTCCACTGCTCTACGAGGTCGGGGCGCAGAACAGGTTCGACAAAGTGGTGGCGATCACGGCGCCTCGGCTCCTGCGCGAGCAGCGGACAAACGTCCCGATGGGGGGCCGGGAGGAGCGCCTGATCCCCGACCGCGAGAAGGTGAAGCGCGCCGACTACGCGTACGTGAACACCGGCGGGCTGGACCAGCTCGACGCGTGGGTCGGCGGCGTCATGGAAGAGCTTCGAGCATCTCGCGGGCGCGCACCGCTATGACGACGTTGCCCTTCGCCGTGGCTCCGCGCAGCGCGCGGTCGAGGATCGTCCGCGCATCCTCCGGATCGAGA
>CAWJYU010000026.1:0-48099 GCA_963847235.1 uncultured Actinomycetes bacterium
CGAGCGCGAATCCAGTGGCGACCTCTCTCGCGGTCATAGTGTCGACGATGCCGATTCACGAGTATCCACGCTGCCCAACCGTGGAAAGGACACTCAGATGGCCCTGACCCGGCCCGCAACGCCGCCGGAGGTCAAGCGCTCGCCGATGGCCTCCCGCGATCCGACGCTAGCTCGGGACGAGCCCGAGGTCGGCCCGTGAGCCGTCGCGAGTGGGTGGCTACATCGTGTGGGGCATCTCGCGGTCATCGTCACCGTCTTCGAGCTGCTCGCCTGGCGTGGCGCGAACATCCCGTTCCCGACGCTCTCCGAGACGGCCGGCAACCTCCAGGCCCGCCACAACTGGACGGCGATGCCGATCCTCGCCGGGCTCGTCGTGCTCGGCGCCCGGATCGTCTTCTACCCGTGGCCATTCCGTCGGGCCGAGTCATGAGCGAGGAGCAGTGGGGCTACCTCGTGTGGGGCATCCTGGCCGGGATCGTCGCCTTCCCGGAGGTTCTCGCCGCTGTCGGCAGGGAGTTCGTTCCGCTGTCCGGGTTTCGCCCGCACGGTGGTCTACCTCCAGGCCCGGAGGCCGCTCCTGACGATGGTCCTGCTCGGCCTCTTCGCCGTCCTGATCGTCCACATCATCTGGTACCCCTGGCCGGATCGGCCGTAGCCGCAACGGGGCCATCCCTCAAAGGGGGAGGGACCTTTGTCCACAGGCCGCCGATACCTGGTTCGTGGACGCTGCGGAGAGGAAACGGATCCTCAATCGATACATGGACCACTCGCGGCGCTTCGAGGCCGTCGCCCAGCGGCGGACCGACGAGCGGTGCGGGTGAGGTCATCCCGTTCACGGCTCCCGTCAAGAAGCTCGAGCAGGAGCCGACCGCCCGGGAGCTCGAAGTCCTCCAGCTGATCTCCGAGGGTCTCGTCAACCGTGAGATCGGCCACCGCCTCTTCCTGTCGGAAGAGACCGTGAAGTCCCACGTGCGGCACCTGCTCGCCAAGCTGCAGGCGCGCTCTCGCGCACATGCGGTCGCCGTCGGTCTCCGGCGCGGCCTGATCGCCTAGTCAGGCGCCGGCGCGACCTCGGTTTTCGGGAGCCTTGCCCCTGTTTTCCCCACGCTGTGGACAGATCCTCAAACAGGGAATGCCCACGGATGTGGAAAACGGAGACTCCGCGAGCGCCAGCTACCAGGCTTTGAGCCCGCCACCAAGCACAGCGACGGCGAGGTAACCCCGAAAGCGGTGACGGAGTTCGCGAGGTGCAACAGCTCGAGCAACCCAATTGGCAACTAGCGCGATAGGGGCAAGGTTAAACCTTTTGGGGCGCTTGACGCGGCCCTGAGTTCGACGGCAGCTCGCACCCGCACCAATTTCGGAGAACCTCCTGCTGGCTTACGCCGCGGGTCCTGGCGCACGGGTGTCTCTCCTCTCCGCTCATCCGAGGTGCGATTGCTTATCTGGACGTCGAGCCGTATTTCGCCGGAGGTCTCGCCGGCATCGCAGTGTTCGGACCATGCCAGACAGGCAAGCAGTCGGACAGCTTGCGCTGTCGTCGTAGAGGATCGTTACACGGCAGGCTACTTCACAACCAGCTTGCGGCGAACATTCTTGTGGCCTAACTTAGCCTGGCGATCGCTGTCGCTCTATTTTTAACGCCGAGCTTCTCATAGACGTGACGAATATGAACCTTCACGGTAGATTGCGTAATGAACAGAAGCGCTGCAATTTCTCGATTCGTTAACCCTCTAACAAGTAGCTCAGCGACCTCGCTCTCACGCGGCGTTAGGAATGGTGAGGCCTCGTCGATGAGGCCGGCTTTTCTTCCAAACGCGTGATCGTCGAGTCGGCTGAGCAGGCTCAGCACTTCCGCCTCTCTACCACTCGATCCGACGTCAGTGAGGATCGAAGGGGTCGAGCGGTAGATCGAGACGAACGTATCGACGTCTCCTGTCGTCTGGACAACGCTCCAAAGCTGTGCTGCGAGGGTACCTCGACTCGCTGAGCCCTCAGGCGAGCACAGGGCCTCGATAGCCGCAATGAGTACCTGAGCCTCAATCGTGGCACCGCTCCCGTCTTTCGCCGAGAGAGCTAAGCGCGCGGCAGCATCCACGTCGTCTTCGGCTGCGAAGGCGTAGCCACGCCAGGCCTCGACCTCAGCGCGGCTTGGAGAACTCAGGTACGAGCCATCTAGCGATTTAAGCAGGGACACGGCGGCAGGGACGTTTCGTTGGCACAGGAAGATGCGGGCCCGTGCCACCGTCGCGAGCGCCTCAAGATGGTGATCGCTCCTAGGGGTGCATTCCTGTACCTGGTTGATCGTCCGAAGCGCTGCATCGTACTGGCGAAGACCAAGCCGTGCGATCGCCGTGTCGAGCAATCCGTGGGGGATCGGTAACGCAAGGCGAAAACGTGCCGCGGCGCTCAAGAGGCGTTCGGCGATTTCAAGAGCCTCGTCATATCGCCCCGTTAGGTTGTGGCCAGTCGCAAGGGCATGAAGAAAGGCGGTTGCAGCAAGCGGGTCTCGCACTCGATCAACAAGGTGCGTTCGTGACGCCGCTTCCGTTACGGTTTCGACCACTCCGCCTCGGCGAAAGGACTCCGTCAAGCGCATCACCTCAAGGCGGAGCTTCCCTTCTGGGCTGAGATCATCGAGCATGACTGCCTCAGCGACGATGTCGGACGCGGAAGGATCATCGAGTTCCGAAGCGGCGTAATGCTCGCCCAAGAGGGCCTCTCGCCGGCTCGCCAGATCGAGGCCGAGACGCCTTGCTCGTCGAAAGTGACCGAGGCCACGACCCTCGTTACCCGACAAAATTGCCGCGTAACCAGCGCGCACGAGGGAGCGCCCTACGAGGGCAGAATCGTCGAGTCGCTTGGAGGCTTCGACTGCCAGATGTTCCGCACGCGCGTGATCGTTAAGTCGAAAAGCAAGCTCGGCCTCGGCGAGATCCAGCCTCGCGTCATGAACTTGGAGTTCGAGGGCCTGATGTAGCCACCGCTCGAGTGTGACGAGTCTTCCTTCACCCAAGAGTGCGTCAAGCGCGGCCACGAGGATCCGTGGGATTGAGGCCGCATCGTGCGCCTTTGCAAGCTCGATCGCGTCGTCCCACGCTCCATCTTCTAGGCAGAAGTCGATGAGCCGTGCAACCAGGTTCGCATAGCCCGGGTCGACATAGTGTGAACCCTGGTTTAGGTGCTCGCGGACGAGCGGATGCACGATGTACATGTCCGGCGCGCTGTGTGACAAAATCCCGAGACTTAGCGCGAGCTCAAGCGTCTGTCTTGCGCTATTTCCTAGGAGAACCTCAGCTATCCTTGGCGTCAGAGTTGTCGGCAGGGCCAGAGCTCGGATGGCTTGGAGCTCGAGGGGGGCTAATCGGAGAAGGAGCTCCTCCGAAAAGTACTCACCTAAGGAAGGAAGGGTGTAGCGCCGTGACGCGGGGTCACCCGTGAGTGCTGCAAGTCCGATAATCGCCGGCCAGCCGCGTGCGCTTGCGAGGAGTTCGTCTACCGCTGCCGTCCTCGGCCCAAGGACTGCCGTGGCCTCCTCATCATCCATCGCAAGCACGCGATAGTTCAGTTCCTGGATCTCGCCGTAGAGAATCCGCCGCGCCGAGGCCCAGCTCGGCCGGTTCCGCGTTGCTAAGACCATCTGGATCGGCGTCTCGTTCGTCAGAAACTCGACCAGTCGCTCGGATGCTGCAGAGTCCATCGCGAAGTGATAGTCGTCGATCCCTAACCAGGCGTTACTCGGCCACTCCTGGACGTCCTCCGCGAATAATTCCGCCAGGACGTCCACATCTTCCTCCGGGTGGCCGACCGTTCGAATTCGCTGACGCATGCGCTTGCCAGCATCCGGAAGGATCTCTGCCGCTGCGATCGCGATTCCCGCTGCCAGGGCAGCCACGTCTGCGGAGGCAGGGCTGCCTCGGTACCACACGTCGCGGCGCTCGGGAACTTCCAGCCACTGCTGGGCGAGCGTGGTCTTACCGTAGCCCGCTGGCGCTATGAGCAGCTTGATGCGAGCCGGGCTCTCGTCCAGCAGGTTCGTCAGTCGCGGGCGCGGGATGATCCGACGCCTGGTTGCAACCTCCTCTACAGCCATGGTGGCAAGAGGCTAAACGGCTCGTGGGGCGATTGCGACTGTCTGAAAAAGGGGGTCCGCGCCTGCGTCGCGGGACGCAGGCGCGGTGCCGTCAGTCCCCCGAGCCGATGGAGACCGGCCCGAGGCTTCGGGAAAGTGGGTCTTCCCCGGTGAGGAGCCGGTAAGCGACCGGGATCTGCCGACGCCGGGCGACGCCGAGTTTCTGCCTAAGCACATCGCAATGTGCCTTGGCTGTTCGCGGTGAGATGCCCAGCCGCTCGCCGACCTCCTCGTTCGAGCACCCCGCGGCGATCAGCTCAATGACCTGCAGCTGGCGCTGCGTGATGCTCGGCGGGATCCTCGTGAGTGCCTCTTGCATTCGGCGACGCTAACAACGCCCGTTCGCCCCGCCTATTGACCGAAGGGCGTATTTCGAGGGCTACGCCCCGGTCGGCACGGGCCCCGCGGCCCGTGCACGCCCGAGAGCGCTGGTGCCGAGGCGGCGAGGCCATCTTGTGGATCTGGGTGGTGCCTTCGTAGATGATCGGCGCGCGCGCGTTGCGGAAGTAGCGCTCGATGCCGTACTCGGCCGAGTAGCCGTAGGCGCCGTGCACCTGGATCGCGAGGTGCGCGGCCTTGAACGCCGATTCGGTCGCGTGCCACTTCGCCAGTGAGGTCTCGCGGGTGTTCCGCCGGCCCTCGTTCTTCATCCATGCCGAGCTTGTGCTCGGTGTCCCGGGTCGAGACGCCGTTCCAGCCGCGCTCGACGACGAACGCCGAGATCCCCTTGTGCTTGGCCGCCGGGTCGGTCTTCGCGAACACGAGCTGATGGTCGGCGACGGACGCGTACGCCGATCGCCGCAAAGAGCTCGAACCTGCCGCTGTTTCCCGACCCGGCAAGGAGCCGGACGAAGACCCGGTGCTAGTGGTCGAAACAGCCTGACCGTGACCTAGACACGACTGTCGAACTGTTCTAGCCTGGTCTCGATAGGCCCTCGAATTCTGCGGTGTCTGCGGTCAAGGGCACCATGGACGAAGGAGAGGAGGCCGAGCATGCGCAGGCGTTTTAGCCGCGTTGTGCTGGCATTCACCGGTGTCGCGGTCGTCGCGATCGCCGGCGGCGTCACCTTTGCCGTTGCCGAGATCGGCGGCGGCGGTGTGATCAACGGCTGTTACAAGTCCGTGCCACACCATGACGACGACGACGACGATGGCGGACACCGTGGCAAGTCGGGTTCACGCGGTGACGACCACGGCAAGTCGTACGGGAGCGGACAGCTGCGTGTAATCGATCCGGCGGATGAGAAGTGCAAGAAGAATGAGACGCCGATCTCGTGGAACAAGACCGGGCCGCAGGGGCCTGCTGGGCCTGCTGGGCCTGCTGGGCCTGCTGGGCCTGCTGGGCCGCAGGGCGCCACCGGGCCCGCTGGGCCCGCTGGGCCTGCTGGGCCTGCTGGGCCTGCTGGGCCGCAGGGCGCAACCGGCGCCACCGGCGCAACCGGGCCGCTGGGCCGGCTGGGCCGCTGGGCCGCAGGGTATCCCTGGGGAAGGAATCAACCTCAAGGGGCAGTCCTGCCCGAGCGGCCAAGTCGTGAGGGGGTTCGATGCAGAAGGTGACCTCATCTGCACGCCAATCAGCGTCGCGCCGGCGTGTCCGGCGAGCAGCACGCTCACGTTCACCATCACGGCATCGGTCGTTGCCGCGTTGTACCACTGGCCCGGAGGCACTCAGACCCTGGCAGTGCCGGGAAGTCCCGGCTGCACTGTGACCGTCGCGCGGCCGAGCGGATCAATCGCCAATCTGGGCAGCGTCGATCCGACTCGCTGGGCCGTCACCGGCCAGACGGGCTTCACGGGCACCAACGGCGGGATCGTGGGTCCCACATCCTGCTTCGGCAGTCTCAACTTCGTGGCCCCGACCATCAACAACCGGCCGGCGTGCACCAACGCGGCCAACGATCCGATCTTCAACACTGCGACGGGCGGTGCAAGCAGCTTCGCTGTGACGGCTACTACTACGGCTACCGCGCGGGCGCGGCAACGAAGCAGTGCGGCGGCTCGGCAGTGAAGTCGATTCTCCGTGCCAACTCGCCTGGGCGAAAGGGCCACTAGCGCCTAGCTTCGGTTCGTCATAGGCTCGAAGAAGGGGGCCGGATCGGCGGCAAGTGTTATGGCTTTCCGCCCCGGCCCCCTTCACTACCCGAGGGGCTCAGTGTTGGGTCCTCCGGCGCGACCATTCGCCGTCTGACGCGACGAACCGCGGTGCCCAGGCGAGTGGCGTTTCGTAGGTTCGGTGAGCGTTCCCTCGATTGAGTGATTGATCGGGTGCCCTTAGCGTCCTAGTCTCGGAGTCTTGCGGCAACGAACGCGCGTCACGATTGGACGCGCATTCTAGAGAGGAGAAACACTATGGTGAGGATGAAGTCCTTGCTTACGGCTGCAGCTTGTGCAGCCGCTGTTGCGGCTCTAGGTGCCGGCCCGGCTCTGGCCGGTGAGGTGACTGGAAGCGGCAAGAACGTTGATCAAAATCAGGGAAGGTCGTGGTGCTCCTTCTCGGGATTGAATGACCAGATAGACGGTCCCGTGGGCACGCGATCGCAGTCTTACGGGCAGGAGCTCAAGCTGGGTCTCGTCGATCCGCACGTGGCGAATCCGGGCTTCTTCTGCAACCCGAACAGAACACCTCTTCCTCCCAACCCGAACCGAAGCAAGTAACCGGAGTCTGGGTGGCCCCGGCACCAGTGTCGGGGCCACCATTCATCCCCGCAGGGGTCGTAAGTGCCTGGCCGAGGGGGCGGGCGGCGATCCGAACGCCCTTCCCGCTCGTCAGGCTTTCCCGGCCCCTCTGTGAACCCACGGAACGCCGGAGCTCGGCGCTAGACGCTCTTTAGGACGCGTCCATGACAACCAGCACCGGGGGTTGGTCGGCGTCGTCGTCACGGACGCCGAGGACGCGCAGCGTCCTCCCCGGCAGCGGAATCTCGTCGCCCTGCCGCCAGCTCAACACAAGGGTCCTGTAGGTCGGCGGATCGAACGGCGAGCCGTCCGTCCGCTGGAGCCTGAAGTGGTACATCCGTCCTCCGTTCCGGGACCGGAGGCTGGGACCGGACGGCCGAACCGAGCCTAGCGCCGTTACTCCCCAGCGTCGAGGAGGTTGACCCCGAACTCGCGCTCGGCGCACTCCGGGCAGTAGACGACCGCCTCGGCGGGCTCGTCCTCGTCGTTCGTCAGGTGCCCCTTCCAGCCGCGGGCGCCGGCGGCCGTCTGGATACGGCCGCACTCGACGCATCTCAGAGGTTCCGTCGCCTCGTCCGTCACCGCGGCCGGGAGGCTACCCGCCGTGGCCCGATGAAGACGCGGCGGCCCTGGGTGGAAGCGGAGGTCTTGGCGGCCAGCCGGGAGCCCGCTCGAGCGAGCCTCGCTCTCGGTCGACACCTAACCGATGACGCCCAGCTCGCCGATCGGCCACACTCCCGTAATGGCCACTGGCCTGGCAGTGGGCGGCGACGTCGAGAAGGCTCTGGACCGTGTCGGCGTCCCAAGCTACGTACTGGACACAACGGGAGTCGTCCGGTGGCTCAATCCGGCAGCCGAGCGGCTTGTCGGCGACGTTCGCGGTCGCCAGTTCACCTCCGTCGTCGCGCCCGAGGACAGCCGGCGCGCACGCGAGCTGTTCTCTCGGAAGCTGCTTGGCACCGCCCCAGCCACAGACGCGAGCGGCGTCTTGGTTTCGACCGCCGGCACGCGCGTGCCTGTGGAGATCAGCTCGGTGCCGCTCATGAGCGGTGAACGGGTGGTCGGCGTCTTCGGGCTGTTCGAGGAGCGTCCCGACGAGCGGCCCACAGTGTCACTCCCGCATCTCACCCCTCGTCAAGTCGAGGTGCTCCGCCTGCTGGAGCAGGGCCGCTCGACGAAGCAGATCGCCGCCGAGCTCCACCTGAGCACCGAGACGGTCAAGAACCACATCCGCCGTCTCTTTCGCGCACTCGGCGTCCATTCCCGGCTCGAAGCCGTCGCCGCCGCCCGGGCCGCATCACCCTACGAAACGACTGAGGCGTCGTAAGACGTTGGAGGGGACGGCCCGCGGCCCGTCCCCTAGTAGGCGCCGTATTCCTGCGGCGACTCACCTCGCCCGGACACGATTGGGTCAACTGCGCGCGAACCGGGCCCGGAGTAGAAATCCGACTCCGAGAGCAGCAGGTGCGGGTGACCGATCGTTCCGGGAGAGCGGTGGGATCTGGCCTGTCGCCGGGGACCGGAGGCGCTATTCAGGGCCTGGAGCATCGGAGATGTAACGGGCGACGGCCGAGTCGGCGGCGGCCACCTCGGCCACGGATCTACTGACCTTGCCGGGCTCGTGCGTGGCCGTGAGTGGCCGGTCGGCGGTTTCCTAGCTTGCGGCTCAAGCCACGAAACATGCCTGCGGAATAGACCCAATCGTGTCCTAGCGGGCGAGGTAAGGGCAGGGCAGGCTTGCTGCATCGGGCGATCACAGTTGATTGCCTGCAGACACTGGAGGATAAGTAATGAAGAAGTACATCACTGCGTTCGGTATCGCGGCGGTCGCATCGCTCATGGTGGCGGCGACGGCGTCGGCAGACGTGGCGCGCACCCAGGGCGAGACCACGACCACGACCACGACCACGACGACGACCACGACAGCGAAGTTCACCGTGACCCAGCCGGCCGGTCAGGTCGGTCAGTGGGACAACCTCTGGACGCACGACTACGCGGTCAAGGTCAACGCGGACGGCACGTTCGTGGGCACCGGCAAGGTGTACGGACACGACCAGAGTGGCGAGTACTCCGCCAACGAGACGATCAGTGGCACGTTCTTCGGGGACGAGTCGGTCACTCTCACGGCGACGCGTGATGACGGCGTCGTGTACACGCTCGACAACGCGCCCTTCGGCGGCCCAGTAACCAATGCCACGACGAATCCGGCAGTGTCTTGGGATGTCGAGATGAAGGTGTCGCAGCCGGCAATCACCATCACCGAGGAGAGCAAGACCACGGACACGACCACGACCACGAACTACAAGAACCACGGCGACTACGTCAGCAAGATGGGCGGCGGCGCCGAGGCAGCGCACTCCCCCATCGGGAAGCCGATCAAAGCCAGCAAGTAACGCGACCACCATTCACGTCGAGAAGGCCCGTACCCGCGGGCCTTCTCTGTTTCCCGGCAGGAGTCCATTCAGCCCCGAGGTTAGAGGGCGGGCGATCCGAACGCCCGGGCGCTTGCCACGCCTCCCGACCCCTTCTCGAACTACGGGGTCTCAGCCGGTGGCGCTAGTGGCCGATCCGGGCAGGTCCTCAACGACGCAGACGGGAAGGCCCGTGGGTTAGTTGCCCCAGAACGGCCTGACCTCGATCGTCCCGCTTTCGGCCGCGGGGTGGCCGGCCGCGATCTCGACAGCCTCGTCCATGCTCGCGCACTGGATGATGTCGAACCCACCGACCACTTCCTTTGTCTCCGCAAACGGGCCGTCGGTGACGATTACCTTCCCTTCGCGGACGCGGACGGAGCGCGCCCGCCGCGGCGGGGCCAGCCTGTCGCCGGCGACCGAGATCCCCCGCTCCCGGATGTCGTCCAACCACGGGAAGCTGTCCTCCTCCGGCGGCTCCGTCGGGTCGGGCTCGGTCTGGGCGTCCATCCTCTCGGCGTCCCAACAGATCAGCAGCAGGTATTTCATCGTCGCTCCTCTCGTTCCAGTAACAGCCTTGCGTAAGGACGACGGACGCGCCGGGTCGAGATCGACATTTATGCACCGATCAGTAGGACCTAATCTCGGCTACAGACCGCGCCCGCTAGTGGCCGGACCGGGCAGGTCCTCAACGACCAGCGCCGGCGGCTGATCGGCGTCGTCGTCACGGACGCCGAGAACGCGCAAGGTCCGATCGGCCGTGAGCGGGATCTTGTCGCCCTGCCGCCAGTTGAGCGTCGAGCTGCGGAAGCTGGGCGGGTCGGCGGGTGAGCCGTCCGTCGGCTGGAGCCGGAAGTAGTACATCCGTCCTCCGTTTCCGGGACCGGACGGCCACCCCGAACCTACATGCCGGGCCTCATCACGCGAGGCCGCCACCAGCAAGCCGCTTCGCGCGGCCACGTCATCCTTGCGCGCCTCGTAGTCCTCCTCGGCGGCATCGCGCTCGGCCTCGCTCATCCGAGTCTCTTCGTCGGCGCGCTCGAGCGCATCCTTGTTCCACCACGTGCGAAGCCTGCGAAGGAGGGCGGTGCGGCAACACCCAACCGAACCGCGGCTCGTCTCAGCCTCCGGGGCGCCAGTTCGGGACGGCCGTCTTGAGTCTCGGCGGGCCGGCGGGGTGCCGCGCCGACAGGAGTTCCCGGCTCACGGGGATGGGGTGGCGGCGTCGGTTCGGGTTGCGCAAGTTCGGCCTACTCTCACGCGCGGGGGTGGGCGTCCACGCGACGGATCCAGGCCTCGAGCCTCGGGTATCGAGTGTCGAGCGCGAGGTACTCGCGGAGGATCAGGTGGAACTCCTCCGTGTCGTCCTCGTTGAAGATCAGGCCGTACTTGAGGAACGGGAAGGCTGCGCAGTCCGCGGCCGTGAACTTTCCGAGGAGATAGTCCCGGCCCGCGAGCATCCGCGCGAACAGCTCGCGCGAGCCAGAGAGTTCCTGTCCGAGCTCGTCGACCCGCGCCTCGTCCGGCTCGGTCTCACGTCGTTCGGCCTCGATCTCGTTGGGCGCCCGCTTCCAGACGCGGTTGAACCAGTCGAGGAAGACGTCGAGGTCCGCCCGTTGCGCTTCGTCCCGCGGGAAGAGCGCCGGCTCGGGCTGCAGCTCCTCGAGATAACGGATGATCACCGTCGAGTCCGTGACGACGCGGCCGTCGTCGACGAGCACCGGCACGAGCGACTGGCCGCTGATGCGCTCGACGGGGCTGCGGTCGCGCGGGTCGACGTCCTCCCACTGGACGTCGAGCCCCTTGTGGGCGAGAGCGAGCGACACCCGCTCGACGTTCGTGGAGAAAGGAATGCGGTACACGCGGAGCACGGGCGTCACGTTAACGTCCGCCTCCAAGGTCGAGGACTACCTCGAACTGATCGACGACTGCACCTTCGGCGACGACGTCGTCCATCCCGTCGGCAACCTGGCCGACAAGCATCCGCGCCTTCGCAAACCGTGAGCGGGGACGCCGAACCTTCGCTGCGTCAGCGCTCCGTTAGAGGCCGTTCCGGGCAGGTCCTCAACGACCAGCACAGGCGGCTGGTCGGCGTCGTCGCGGACGCCAACCAACCGACCCATGGAGGGCGAAGGGTGTGGGCGTTACTTCCCGCCGCAAGTGGCCTTGAAGAACTCCCGCTTGAGGGTGTCGCCCTTCTCGAAGACCGTATGTCCGTGGACGTGGACGATTGCGGTGTGGCCGTCGGCGTACTTGAGCGGCCCGCTCGCCACGAGATGCACGGCTCCCTGCCCGTCAGGCGGGAACTGGTCTCCGAACCGCAGCTGGTACGTCCAAGTGCCGACGAAGTTGTCGTCGCTGTCGTAGAGATCGGCAACCCCACGGACGTTGGCTCGGACGTGGTGGCCCCGGTCTCCGAGTTCGGTGATCCGGACGACACCGGACTCGGCTCCGATGCCGTGAACCGCCTCGCCCGTGCAGGGATCGTCGAAGTCCCAAGGCGATGGCTCGTCAACCAACGTGATCACGATCTGCTCCGCGCCTGCACCGACGGCACCCGCCGGAATACCCAGCGCGACAAGAGCAAGGACGGCGAGGAGGATTACCGTGGCTGTGCCTCTCATAGAGACACTCCCTTCTCCCCCCACTTGACGGCCCACATCATCCAGCAGTTCGCGGCGTCGTGCAAGGACAGCGGAGATGTCAGGCGGCATCGGTAGTAGCCAAACCGGGCAGGTCCTCAACGATCAGCGCCGGCGGCTGGTCCGCGTCGTCGTCGCGGACGCCGAGAACACGCAGGCACGGCGATCGGGAGCTATCCCGTCAAGGCTCGCGCCCACTCGCCCTCGTCATCGCTGACTCGGCCTGTTTGCGAGAAGCCGCGGCTCAGGTATAGACGGTGCGAACGCTCGTTGTCTTCATGCGTCCAGAGGTGAATCCGCAGGTAGCTCCGCCGCTTCGCCTCAGCGAGGACAGCGTCCAAGAGGACGCCTCCGATTCCCTCGCCCCATCGCTCCGGGACGACGAAGAGGAAGTTGAGGAAGCAGCCGCCGGGTATGACTGGACCAGTCCCGTCCGCGCCACGAAGGGGCTCGGTGCAGGCCATCCCGACTGGCACCGGTCCCTCGTTCGCCACGAAGAACCATGAATCGGGGTCGCGTAGGCGGGACACTGCATGCTCAACCCGGGCGGCCCGGTTGGGCCAAACACCCTGACGGCGAGCCAGGGCCGACCGCTCGTAGACTGAAACTGCGGCATCGACATCAGCCGTGTCACCTAACCGGACCCGAATCGCCACGCCGAGAGCTTAGGAGGCGCAGGCGAACAGCCATGGGTCACGTTGCCTCCGCTGGCGAATGTTCGCGGCCAGCACGCGGACGCATTTCTCGCCTGTTTCGCACATCTCGCATGGCTCAACCATGCGCTTTCGGGTCTGCACGTAAACCCGGAATGCCCCCAGCGGGATTCGAACCTACGACGTCCAGTCCGTCGGCTAGGTGCCGACGCGTGGCAGGTGGTGCCCGAGTGGCTCCTATGCCCCGGTCGGCACGGGGCCCGCGGCTCGGTGCACGCCCGAGAGCGCCGGCGCCCAGGAGGCGAGTGGCGAGACGTCGCCGTCGCGGCCGTTCAGCTTGCGGAAGCCGAGCGCGTGCTCGGCTTGCATCATCTTGTGGATCTGGGTGGTGCCTTCGTAGATGATCGGCGCCCGGGCGTTGCGGAAGTAGCGTTCGATGCCGTACTCGGCCGAGTAGCCGTAGGCGCCGTGCACCTGGATCGCGAGGTGGGCGGCCTTGAACGCCGACTCGGTCGCGTGCCACTTCGCCAGTGAGGTCTCGCGTGTGTTCCGCCGGCCCTCGTTCTTCATCCAGGCGGCCTGCATGACGAGCAGCTTCGAGGTCTCGTAGCCGAGGACCATGTCGGCGATCATGTCCTGGACGAACTGGTATTTGCCGATCGGCTGGCCGAACGTCTCCCGCTCGCGCGCGTACTCGACCGAGCGCTCGAGGCAGGCGCGGATCACGCCGCAGGCGCCCGCGGCGACGGTGAAGCGGCCCTGGTCGAGCCCGTACATCGCGATCTCGAACCCCTGGCCCTCCTCGCCGAGCAGGTTCTCGGCCGGCACCTCGACGTTCTCGAAGAAGAGCTCGCCGGTCGAGCCGGCCCAGATGCCCGAGCTTGTTCTCGGTGTCCCGGGTCGAGACGCCCTTCCAGCCGCGCTCGACGACGAACGCCGAGATCCCCTTGTGCTTGGCCGCCGGGTCGGTCTTCGCGAACACGAGCTGGTGGTCGGCGACGGACGCGTACGAGATCCAGTTCTTCGACCCGTTGAGGAGGTAGGTGTCGCCCTCGCGCCGCGCCGTCGTCTTCATCGAGGCGACGTCGGACCCGGCCGCCGGCTCGGTCAGCCCGAAGCAGGCGAGCTTCTCGCCGCGCGCCTGCGGCACCAGGTAGCGCTGCTTCTGCTCCTCGCTGCCGTACCGGAGGAGCGAGAGCGAGTTCAGGCCGACGTGGACCGAGATCAGGGTGCGGAAGGCCGCCTCGCCGCGCTCGATCTCCTCGCACGAGAGCGCCTCGGCGACGAAGTCGAGGCCGGCGCCGCCGTACTCCTCGGGGATCACGATCCCGAGCAGGCCGAGCTCGGCCATTCCCTCGATGACACTCATGTCGAGCCTGTGCTCGATGTCGTTCTCGACCGCGTTCGGGAGGACTTTCCGGTCGACGAAGTCGCGGACGGTGTCCTGGATCAGCCGCTGCTCGTCGGTGAGCTCGAAGTCCATGCCGGCGGGAGTGTACGGGTCGCGCGCGGAGCTACAATCAAGATTGACTGACCAGTCAATCAGGATGGCGGCCGTGACAGCAATCCAGGAACCGATGGCGACCCAGACCGGGATCTCGTTCGCGCTGAGCGACGAGCAACGCGAGCTGCGCCGGCTGGCGCGGGAGTTCGCCGAGAAGGAGATCCGCCCGAAGGCCGCCGAGTACGACGAGCATCAGACGCACCCGGCCGACGTCGTCGCCAAGGCGCACGAGGTCGGGCTGATGAACCCGCACATCCCGGAGGCGTACGGCGGGCTCGGCCTGCCGGGCTTCGACGGGATGCTGATCGGCGAGGAGCTCTCGTGGGGCTGCGCCGGGATCGCGGTCTCGATCATCGCCAACACGCTCGGCTCCGCGCCGGTTGCCCTCGACGGAAGCGACGAGCAGAAGGCGCGCTGGCTGCCGCCGCTCGTCGAGTCGCCGATCCTCTGCTCGTTCGGCCTCACGGAGCCGAACGCCGGCTCGGACGTCTCCGGCATCCAGACGACGGCGGTCCGGCACGGCGACGAGTACGTCATCAACGGCTCCAAGATGTTCATCACGAACGCCGGCCACGCCGACTGGCTGGTCGTCTTCGCATCGACGGACAAGAGCAAGGGCCACCGCGGCCTGTCCGCGTTCGTGGTTCCGACCGATCTCGACGGCGTCGTCGTCGAGAAGCACCTGGACAAGATGGGTCAGCGCGCGACCGACACGTCCGCGATCGCGTTCGGCGACGTCAAGGTGCCCGCCGAGAACCGGCTCGGCGAGGAGGGCGAGGGCTTCAAGATCGCCATGAGGACGCTCGACTTCACCCGCCCGGGAACCGCAGCCGGCGCCGTCGGGGTCGCACAGGCCGCGTTCGACTACTCGGTCGAGTACGCGAAGACGCGGGTGCAGTTCGGGCAGCCGATCGCGATGAACCAGGGGATCAACTTCATGGTCGCGGACATGGCGACGGAGATCGAGGCTGCGCGGCTGCTCGTCTGGCAGGCGTCGTGGCTGCTCGACCAGGGCCAGCGGGCGACGCTCCAGTCCTCCTACGCGAAGCGGTTCGCGGCCGACACGGCGATGAAGGTGACGACCGACGCCGTCCAGATCTTCGGCGGGTACGGGTACATCAAGGAGTACCCGGTCGAGAAGCTCATGCGCGACGCGAAGCTGTTCCAGATCTACGAGGGCACGTCGCAGATCCAGCGGCTCGTGATCGCACGGGAGATCTTCCTCCCGCGCGAGTAGCCAAGTAACACTGTGTTACAAGGCTCGTGAGGCACCTCGGCGAGCGGCGGGCCCGACTAAGTAACACTGTGTTACATGGCGATTGAGATCGACCTGACGGGGCGCGTCGCCCTCGTCACCGGCGGGTCGCGTGGGCTCGGCCGGGCCGACGCGCTGACCCTGGCTCGGGCCGGCGCGGATGTCGTCATCGCCGACATCCTCGTCGAGTCGGACGAGTCGGCGGCCGAGCGATACGGGCCGCTTGCCCAGGCGGCTGTCGCGCGCGGGCTCGTGCAGACGGAGAGCACTGCGGAGGAGATCCGGGAGCTCGGGCGCCGGTCTCTGGCACTGAGGTGCGACGTGACGGATCCGGAGGAGGTCGGCGCCGCCGTCGAGCGCGCGGTCGAGGAGCTCGGCTCGGTCGACATCCTCGTCAACAACGCCGGCACGCTCGACCATCTCGGGCAGCTCGTCGACCAGTCGCCCGAGCTGTGGGAGCGCGACCTGCGCGTCAACCTGACCGGCGCCTTCAACTGCTCGCGCGCGGTCTGGCCGCACATGAAGGAGCGCGGGTGGGGGCGGATCGTGAACATGGCGTCCGTCGCAGGGACGCTCGGCGGGTTCGGCCAGGCGAGCTACTCGACGACGAAGGCGGGGCTGATCGGCCTCACCAAGACGCTCGCGCTCGAGGGCGCCCGCCACGGGATCACCGCCAACGCGATCGTTCCCGGCATCATCGGCACCGAGGCGTTCCATTTCGGCAACCCGGAGATGAACGAGCGGATGGTCAAGCGGACGGCACTGAGGCGCACCGGTGAGCCGGACGACATCGCGAACGCGATCGCGTTCCTCTGCTCCGACCTCGCCGGGTACATCACCGGCGTGGAGCTGAACGTGTCGGGCGGGATCGAGCTCTTCACGTTTTGAGACTCTGGGCGGCGACCGGCGACGCGATCGCCCGGCTGGACGAGGCGAACGGCGCCTGGGACGTCTCCGTGTCGCTCGAGGGAAGCGGCGCCCAGTGCCTCGCGGTCGACCCGACGGATCCGGACACTGCGTTCGCCGGTCTGCGCGAGCAGGGTCTCCGGCGGACGCGGGACGGCGGCGAGACGTGGGAGGACGTCGCAGCTGCCCGAGTCCGGTGTCTTCTCGCTGGCGGTCTCCGCCGCCGACGGCGCGGTCTACGCCGGGTGCGAGCCGAGCCGCCTCTTCCGCAGCGACGACGGCGGCGACTCCTGGCGGGCGCTCGACGCGCTGCTCGAGCTTCCCTCCCGGCCGACGTGGAGCTTCCCACCGCAGGCCCTGGACGTCGCACGTCCGGTGGATCGCGCCGAGCCCACACGACGCGCGACCTGCTCCTGGTCGGGATCGAGCTGGGCGGGCTCATGCGCTCGACCGACGGCGGCGAGACCTGGCAGGACCACCGCCCCGGCGCGCAGCCCGACGTCCACTCGCTCGCCTGGCACCCGCGCGAGGCGGGCCGGGCCTACGAAGCCGGCGGCGGCGGATCGGCCTGGAGCGACGACGGGGGTGAGAGCTGGCACCCGGCCGACGACGGCCGCGACCGGAACTACACGTGGTCGGTGGCGCCCGATCCGGCTGATCCGGACGTCTGGTTCGTAAGCGCGAGCACGGGCCCGTTCGCCGCGCACGGCGGGCGGGACGCCCAGGCGAGGATCTACCGGCGCGAGGGCGACAGGCCGTGGGAGGAGGTTGCCGATCCCGGACGGGCGATGCCGTACGCGCTTGCGTTCGGACCGGACGGCCGTCTCTTCGCCGCGCTCTCGGACGGGCGCATCCTCCAGGGCGGGGACTGGCGGGCGCTCGAACTTCGCGGGGACCGGATCTCGGAGCTGCACGCACTCGTTACGGCGCCGTGATGCGAGCGAAATCACAAGCTGAGCCGACCTAGGGCGTCGGTACACTCGGGACCTTGTACGCCGAGGCCGGGACGAGGGCGGTGTATCTCCGCCGCAAGCGTGCTGCCCGGAGGCGGCTCGCCTTCCAGTGGTCCCTCGTCGGGGTCGGGACGCTCGTCCTCGGCACGCTCGCTCTCGGGCTGATCTTCGCCGGCTCGCCGCAGAAGCTCCCGGCCGGCGCCACGGTCTCGGGCCTCCCGGTGGGCGGGTTGACGACCGCCGAGGCCGTCCGGCAGCTCGAGGAGCGCTACGCGGAGATGAAGGGGGTGCCGGTCACCTTCACCGCCGGGCCGCGGCAGTACCGGGTGCGACCGAACGAGGTCGTGCTCGCCGTCGACTGGCAGGCGGCCGTCGAGACCGCCCGGGACGAGGGCGACGGCTTCGCTCCGGTCCGCGGGCTTCGCCGGCTCGGGCACCGGTTCTTCGGCGGCGACATCACGCCGCCGGCCCGTGCGTACGACGCGCTGCTCAACCACAAGCTCTCCGTGCTGGCCCGGCGGATCGACCGGCCCGAGCGTCAGGCCGCCGTCCGCCTGAAGGGGCTCCAGCCGGTGGTCGTGCGCGGCGCGACGGGCCGGACGCTCGAACGGGAGGCAGCAGCCCGGGTGATGATGACCTCCCTGATCGCGTTCGACCGCGCGCCGGTCGCGCTTCCCGTCGAGATCACCCAGCCCGAGGTGACCGCGGCCGACCTGGCGCCGGTCGTCTCGCAGGTCGAGACGGCCGTGTCCGCCCCGGTGCGTCTCGTCCGCGGCGAGACCCGCTGGCGCCTGCCGCGCTGGCGGATCGCGCGCCTGCTCCAGCTCCCGCGCAACGGCGCGACGACGCTCGCGATCGGCGGCCCGCGGGCAGACGCCTATTTCGCTCGGTTCCGCAGGAGCGTCGACCGGCCGCCGCGCGACGCCGCCTTCGTGGTCTCCGGCAGCTCCGTTGCGGTCAGGCCTTCGCTCCCCGGCCTCGGCCTCGACGTCGCCGCTGCGCGGAAGGCAGTCCTGGCCGCCGCGCTGTCGGAGACCGAGCGGACGGCGCGCCTGGTCGTCGCGAAGACCGCTCCCGAGCGGACGACGCGCGAGGCGCGGGCGATGGGGATCACCGGGCTCGTCGGCGGGTACACGACCACGTACGGCGGCGAGGAGAGCCGCCTTCACAACGTCCGGCTGGTCGCGCAGCTCGTGGACGGCGCGCTGATCGCGCCCGGCGCGGAGTTCTCGTTCAACAAGACGACGGGCGAGCGCTCGCCCGAGCGCGGGTTCCGTGAGGCGCCCGTGATCATCAACGGCGAGCTGCAGAACGGGATCGGCGGCGGCGTCTGCCAGGTCTCGACGACCGTCTTCAACGCGGCGTTCGAGTCCGGCCTCTCGATCACGTCCCGGACGAACCACGCGCTCTACATCGACCACTACCCGCAGGGCCGCGACGCCACCGTCAACTACCCCGACCTCGACCTGCGGTTCCAGAACGACACGAACAAGTGGCTGCTCCTACGGACGTTCGTCGGCGCCTCGGAGCTGACCGTGAACCTGTACGGAAAGCCGGTCGACAGGCGCGTCGAGGTCGAGACCGCGCCGCTCGACGTCACCGGGCCCCCGGGCGAGAAGCGCATTCCGGATCCGAGGATCTGGGAAGGCGAGCGAATCACGCTGGAGGCCGGCCAGCCGTCCCGCAAGACGGCGGTCACACGCCGCGTCTACACCGCGGACGGCAGGAAGCTCTACGAGACGACGTGGGCGTCGTACTACGAGTCGGAGCCGACGCTCGTCCGGTACGGGACGAAGGAGCGGCCCGAGCCGCCTCCGCCTCCTCCAAGGACCCGCCGCCTCCGCCGAAGGATCCGCCGCCGCCGCCCCCGCCGCCGCCGGATCCCCCTCCGCCTCCGCCCGCGTAATCGCGTCGACCAGCCAGGCGGGCACGCGGGTGGGCCGCATGGTCTTGGCGTCGACGCAGGCATGTCCAGTCCAGCCCTCGGCGACCAGTTCGCCGTCCCGCTCCACCGCGTACTCGTACTTGAAGCGGGCTCCGCGCATCTCGGAGCAGCGCGTGTGGATCACGAGCCGGTCGTCGAAGGCGACGGGCCGGATGTAGCGGGCGTGGACCTCGGACGTCGTGGCCTCGACGCCCGTGTCCCGGAGAGCCTGATAGCCGCCGGCGAACTTCCTGAGGTACTCGACGCGCGCGGTCTCGAACCAGACGAGGTAGGCAGCGTGGTGGGCGACGCCCTGCGCATCGGTCTCGGCGAAGCGCACGGTGATCTCGAGGTGGAAGGCGTAGCCGTCGATGGCGAGACTCTACGGATGAGCGTCGAGCGCCTCACCGAGCTCTTCCGGCAGCGCGGCCCCGCGGTCGTGCTGACCGGCGCGGGCGTTTCGACCGAGAGCGGGATTCCGGACTTCCGCTCGCCGACCGGGATCTGGGCGCAGTACGACCCGGCCGATTACGCGACGATCGACGCCTTCCGCGCCGACCCGGCCAAGGTCTGGAGCTTCTACTCGCTGCGGCTCCGCGTGCTCGTCGAGGCGGAGCCGAACGCCGGCCACCTCGCGCTGGCGGAGCTCGAGCGCGCCGGCCACGTCTCCGCGGTCGTGACGCAGAACATCGACGGCCTGCACCAGCGGGCCGGGAGCCGCGACGTCACCGAGGTGCACGGCTCGATCCGGAGCTCGACCTGCCTCCGGTGCGGGGCGTCCTACAGCCTCGCACGAGCTGCTCGCCCTGCTCGAGGAGCGCTGACGCGCCGTGCCTGCACGCGGTGCGGCGCGATCGTGAAGCCGGACGTCGTGATGTTCGGCGAGCTGATGCCCGAGGCGGCGATCGACCGGGCCTACGAGCTCGCGCGCTCGACCGGCCTGCTGCTCGTCGTCGGGTCGACCCTGGAGGTCTGGCCGGTGTCCCAGCTGCCGGACGAGACGCGCGCAGCCGGAGGAGCGGTCGCGATCATCAACAAGGGGCCGACGTCCTACGACGGCCGGGCGGCCGTCAAATGCGATGGCGCTGCCGGCGAGACGCTGACGGCGCTCGTTGGCGGGCTGAGCTAAAGGCGACCGACTCGGCGGTGGCAGCTGAGCAGGATGGCAAGCGGGCGGGAGTCAATCGACATTGCAGCGCAAGACCTGACACGAGGATCTCCAGCGGTTCTTTGTCGCGGGGTGGAGAACCAGGTGGCTTCGTCCTGTTCTGCTCACTCCACGGCCGGAACAACCCGGCCAGACCCGATACCGGCGCGCCGGCAGGCCTCGCCGACGGCCTCCTCGGACACCGCGTCGAAGATGTGGAAGCACGTCTCGTCGTCGGGGAGGAAAGTCGTGCGCACGTAGCGGACCCGCGTGCCTTCGCGTACGAGTTCCTCGCTAGCCGCGCGGGCTTTCCGTCCTACTGCGCGAGCTTCCCGCGCTCGCGAGCGGGGAACATAAGCCTCGACGAGGTACCTCGGCATCTGGAACTCCGTTCTGAGCCGCGCCGGAGCGAACCCCGGCGCGGCGATCTGCGGCTACGTCCTGCTCTGGCCGGACTCAAAGGCCCCATGACGTGGTGGGCGGGCAATCATCGGTCTGTGCTCGACTGGACTCCTCGTCAGTGTGGCGCTGTGCATGTCCGGTGGTGCCGTCTTCGATCTCGGAGCGACTGCATCGAGTTCGCATCGACGTACTCGGCAATCGCTTCGCCGGTGGTGTCGCTGATCGCAACGGTGCTTGGGTAGTGCATCCCGCCCCAGATCCGGGCGTTGTTGCCATCGGCGCGCGCTTGCGAGATGCGGGTGTACGTCTGGCTGGGCAGGCCTGCCGTCGTCAGCGTGAATGTCTGGATGTCGGGTCGTCCCTTGTGCGTATCGCGACAGTGACTCGCGAGGACGGTTGCAGCGGCGCCGTTCAGGGCCGGGTGGCCGGCAGGGTATTCCGGATGGGACGGTGTTGTGACGAGCGGGAGCCAGGCGGGATCCAGCGCTGTTTCCGCATTGCCGTCCGTGTCCGCGAGCGTAATCGCCGTCAACGGCCGCCAGGTCACTTGGGCCGGATCCGCGCCGTAGTGGCGCTTCGCGCTCCAGATCGTGAACGCCGTGTCGGCCATGGCGATGTTCAGAACGGCGAGGAGCCGATTGCTGTCGGACATCGACAGCTGATTGGCGAGGGCGATCTGGTTGGCCGCCTGGTTCCAGTGGACGCTGGCGTTGCCCTCCCAGAAGGGCGCGAGCTCCGTCTGGGCATCGGTACGTGTCGATCCGGTTCGCCGACCGAGCGCCTTGACCGCGTTGAAGTCGGCCGTGTACGTGGCGCTCGCAAGGGTTCGCGGGGGGCCGGGCCGGAACTGCGTGTTGCTCTCGACGACGAACGGCGTGGTGAATGCCAATCCTTGCGCGCTCATCGCCGTGGCGGGAGAAATCGGGCGCCACTGACCGACCGTTGTTCCGCCGGTGAAGGGCGGGTAGCTCACGCCGAACCCGTCTGCCGCGCGCCAGGCCAGTACGGCCCGGGCGACGTCAGTGCCCCACGCAATGCCGCGCTCCCGTGAGCGTCCGCCGTTTCCGCCGTCGTCGCCAAGCGCCGCGAGCGAAGCCGCGTACCTCTCACTCAGCGGTCCCTGCTGAGAGGGAAACAGGCCCACGAGCGCCGTGTACGCGGCAGCGATGACCGCTGCTCGGCGCGACGCTCCCCGAGGTACCAGCCTCCGTCCGTTGCCGTCGACGTTCTCGACGAAGATCGGCGTGTAGCGGCGCTTGATCCCGTTGTAGGCATCGAAGATTGCTGTGTGAACGATGGCTCCGAGGCGCTGACTCGACGAGTTCGGCGTGTTCGTCGCAATGAGCGTCTCGATGAAGATCTGATTCCATTCCAGAACCTGGTTTGGGTGCTGTTCCGAGGCCGAAACCCTCGCGCCGGAACCCGGACTTCCCAGCGCTATCGCTGCGGCGGCTGCGGCGAGAACCGCGATCCCAGTCACGGCGATAACGAGTCTCCGATGGAGATTCATTGCCTTCCCCTTCTGTTCGCCGATGTCACAGAGGGAAGGCTGCCGTCGAGCGGCCCGCTTCGAAAGCTGGAAATCCCTACAGTTTTGCCGGGCGCCTTTTACCGCTCATGCCCGAGCCGGTGCGCGAGTTCTGTGCGGGAGCGGACGCCGAGCTTGCGATAGACGCGCGTCAGCGCGCCCTCGACGGTGTGCTCGGTGACGAAGAGGGCCGCGGCCACCTCGCGGTTCGTGCGCCCCTCGGCGACGAGTGCGGCGATCCGGCGCTCGGCCTCCGTCAGCTCTCCGCGTGAGGGCGCGCGCCCGCCGATCCGCGCCAGCTCGCTCCGTGCCTTCTCGGCCCAGAGCGGCGCGCCGAGCCGTTCGAAGCGCTCGAGGGCATCGCCAAGTGTCGTGCGAGCAGCGCCGCGCCGCTTCGCGCGCCGCTGCGTGACCCCTTGCGCGAGCAAGGTGCGCGCGTGCTGGAACGGATCCTCAGTCCGCGCATGCTCGGCCAGCGCGCGCTCGAAGCCCGCCTGGGCGCCGGCGAGATCGCCCCGCGCGGCGAGGAGGAGCGCGCGGCAACGGGCCGTGATCGCCAGCGCCCACGAGCGATCGAGCGCCCGGGAGCGCTCCTCCCACGGCACGAGCTTCCGCTCGGCCTCCGCGAGCTTGCCGACCGCGATCAGCGCCTCCAGCGTGTCGGCCAGGTCCAAGCGGTGGCCCGGCTCGAACACGCCGACGCTGTCACGGATCTCCCATGCGTGTTCGAGGTATCCGAGCGCCGTCACTGGGTCCCCGCGCGAGAGCTCGATGAAGCCGAGCACCCAGCAATGGCCCGACTGCGCGATGCGGATGTCGTCAGCCTCCGCGAGCGCGACCGCGCCTTCTGACCGATCGCGAGCTTCCTCGATTCGACCTTGGTGCGCTGCGATCAGTGCGGCGGGCAGCTCCGAGATCGGCTGCTCCCCTTCGAGGCCGAACTGCGCTCGGAGCGCGAGCAAGTCGGCCGCATGGCGGGCCCCCAGCTCCCAGTTTCCCGCCCTCCACTCCAGGATGCTCAGCATCCACAGCGCTCCGTTCTCCTCTGGGTCGTCCCGCGCATTGAGGGCTTCGCGGCGGTCTTCGAGGAGTCGCCGGGCGCGCTCGAGCTCACCCGACCAGACGAGCTGGAATGCGAGGACCGACGTCGCGTCGTCGACCAGCAGCTCCTGCGGCAAAGACCGCTCGAGCGCGAGCGCCTCCTCCATCTGCTCGCGCGGAATGCCTCGCCCGCCGCGGAAGTGCTGGAACCCAAACCTCGCCAGCGCCCTGCATCGGAGCGCGGCATCCCCGGCACGAGACGCAGCCTCGACGGCCAGCTCGGCGTCTGTCAGGCCGCTATTCCGGTCCCTACTGAGCCAGGCAAGGTTGACGTGAATCTCCGCCTCAAGGGCCGCGTCTCCTTGACCCTCGGCCAGAGCCTCGCGATAGAGGTCGACCGCCCCGCGCCGGGCCGACGAAAACCCCCACCGTGTGGGCCAAGTGCACGAGAACCGCGGCCCGCGCCAGCCCAGGAGGAGCGGCTTCACGCGCCTGCTCGAGCAGGGCGATCGCGCGACCACCGTCGCCTGCCTCGTGGAGCCGATCGGCGCAGGCGAGGACGCGCCGGCGCACGTCCTCGACATCATCGGGAGGTGTGAGCCCGACTGCCAGCTCGGCCAGCTCGACGGCGGCAGCAGGCGCTCCTCGTGCGCGCACGTTCTCTGCCGCCTCCTCGACGACGGAGGCGATCTCGCGGCTCGGCTGGACGGTAGCGAGCGCGAGATGGCGGGCTCGTTCCTCCGTGCTCGGAGCGACCCGGGCGAGCCGCGCGTGGAGCGAACGCCGTTGCGCCGGTGTGGCGCGCGACCAGACCGCCGAGCGGAGCAGGGGATGCGTAAAGCGGAGCCGCTCCCCGTCGACCTCCAGGATTCGGGCCTCGATCGCGTCACTCAGTCCGGTTTCTGCGCGGCGGCCGGAGGCCGCCTCGACCAGGCGCACAGTCGGGTCGGCGAGCGCGGCAACGACCCGCGCCACCTCGAGCCCGGGAGCCCCGAGGCGATCGACACGCTCGTGAACGAGTTCTTCCAGATTCGACGGAATTGGCAGCTCCTCGCCCGGACCCACCCTGCCGCCTCGTCGCTGAAGCGTGCTCGCGAGCTCCAGGGCGAAGAACGGATTTCCCGCCGATGCTTCCCAGATGCGCAAGAGCGTCGGTCGGGGAAGGTCTGCGCCGACGCGTGTTCGCAGGAGCTCGTGGAGCGCGCCGACGCTGAGAGGGTCCGAGCTCGATGCGTTAGTAGCCGCGCCTCCGGCACTCCCCTGCGCAGCCAGACTGGCACCTCGTCGCGCGCGGTCAGGATCGCCGCGACCGGCTCCGCCTCCAGGCGGGCGAGAGCGAACCGGAGCATCGCGAGCGACGGTGCGTCGAGCCACTGGACGTCGTCGATCGCAAGCAGGAGCCGGTTCTCGACGGCGAGTTTCCGCAAAGTGCTCAGGAAGGCGAAAGCGACAACACCCTCCTCGGCGGCTGGACCTTCGGGTTCCGAGAGCGCGAGCGCGGCTTCGAGCGCGCGCCGTTGCGGCCGCGGCAGCTGCGGCAACACGTCGGGAACGACGCCTCCGATCAGGTCGGCCAGCCCGACGAACGAGAACGCCGCTTCCGCCTCGGCCGGCCGACAGGAGAGCACCAGATATCCGCGCGCCTCCGCCGCCTCGAGGGCGGCGTTCCACAGCGTCGTTTTGCCGATTCCGGCCTCGCCGACGACCACGGCGCCTGCCGGCAACAAGGCAGGCTCTTCGAGGAGATCGAGGAGAGCGGCGAGCTCGTCCTCCCTGCCGGCGAGGTGCGGGACGCTGACTGCCACGCCTAAGTCTAGGACGATTGCGGGGCGGGTCAGATACGGCTCAGCGAAATGACGAAACGTGCCACGCGGGACGGCCTGTGACACCGTCACGAGCCGCGACCGAGCCTCCGGGCACAACTTTGGGCACGAGGTGAGCGACCGCCAACCAGCCTGGACGACCGGGCCGCCGTCAAATGCGATGGCGCTGCCGGCGAGACGCTGACGGCGCTCGTTGGCGGGCTGAGCTAAGCCGCTGCGCGGCGGAGCGCGCGCTCCGCGATCACCGTTCGGCAATCGCGACAGACACGCTGCTCGACCTCGTACGGCACGCCCGCCCGCTGCCGGATCACGTGGGTGGTGACCGCGTGATGCCGGTGCGTGTGTGTTCTGCGGAGCATGTTCACTTTGCCTTCACTCGGCTGTTCGGCCAGATCGCTTAAATGGATGTCCCCGAAATGGCGGTTGAAACTCCGTGCTGACATTCCAACTACCTGCGACGGTAGGCATAGCAGCTTGTTTGTCCCTGGGCGGCGTGTTCACTGAATCCATACAAGCTTCCGAAACGGGTCGGACGGCACGCGGGTGCGCCAAGAGCACGAGCCTCGTGAGGCCGAACCGGTCGTACGCGGTCGACGTCCGCGGGCTCGTCCATGTCCACCGGGCTCCCGGCGGGAAGGCGTTCGCGCGCTTCGGCCGGCTCAACATCAACAACGTGCCGACGGTGTTCGCGGCGCTCGAGGCTGTGCCCGGCGCTCGCTGCAGGGCCGCCTGGTACCGGGTGATGATCCCGCTGAAGCCGCACGGCCAGACCGGCTACGTGCGGGCTCGAGAAGTCAGGCTTCGTCCGCTGCGGACGCGCATCGTCGTCGACCTCTCGACCCGGAGGCTGACCGTGTTCGACCGCGGCAAGCGCGTGTTGGGAGCGAAAATCGCGATCGGCGCGCGCTCGACGCCGACCCCGATCGGCAGCTTCTACGTCAACCAGCGGTTCCGGGACGACCCGCAGGGCCCGTATGGCTGGGCCGCGATCGGCATCTCCGCATTTTCGGAGGTCCTGCACGGCTGGCCCCAGGGCGGGCCTGTCGCGATCCACGGCACCAACCGTCCGTCCCTGCTCGGCCTGCCGATCTCCAACGGCTGCATTCGCGTCAGCAACGAAACCGTGAAGCGGCTCTGGCGGCTGGCGCCGACCGGGACTCCGGTGCAGGTGCAGGCGTAGGCCGCGCCGACCCTGGGTAAGGTTCTCACGATGGCGAAGGACAACAAGGACTTCCTGAGCAAGCTCGCCGACAGGGGCGAGGGGGCGCTCACCCGCGTGGCGGGCTCGCAGACGACCACCCGTTTCGTCGAGAGCGTCACGGGTCTCCGTGAGCGGATCGAGGACCTGCAGAAGAAGGTTCGCGGCATCGACGAGCTCGAGAAGCGGGTCGCCAAGCTCGAGAAGCAGCTCGCGGACCTGCAGAAGCCCAAGACGACCCGGTCGCGCTCGGCGAGCAAGAGCTCCTCGAGCGCCTCGAGCGCCAAGAAGTCGTCTAGCTAGCCGGGAACTCTGAGGCGGATCGCGCCCGGCGCGATCTCGAAGCGGACCGGTGCCGTGCCCGGCTGCTCGCCGTCGAGCTGGACCGGCAGCGGCGCCGGCGCCTCGACCTCCACCACCCGGCCGCGGAGCACCTCGGCCTTGGGGTGGGGGAGGAACGTGCCCTTGTAGATCCTCGGGATCTCCCGGGCGACCTCGAGCCTGGTCGCGTCCTTGATCAACAGCACGTCGAAGAGGCCGTCGTCGGGCTCGGCGTCTGGCGTCGTCATCATCCCGCCGGCCTGGTAGCGGCCGATTCCGACGATCACGTCCTCCATCAGCCCGGTCCTCGCCTCGCCGTCGACCTTGACGTCGAGCTCGACGTTCTTCCAGCGCGCGAAGACCGCGCCGAGCGCGATCAGGTACGACGTCGTAGCGCCAAGGGCCTTCGTCGTGTTGTTCGCCTTCGCCGCAACGGCACCGCTCATCCCGACGCTGCCGGCATTCGCGAACCAGGCCGTCTCGTCGTGCTCTCCGACTCGATAGGTGGCGCGGCCGAGGTCGAACGGACGCGCCTGGCCCTCCAGCGCGATGCGGAGCGCCTCGCCGAGCCGCTTCGGGATCCCGTGTGTGCGGGAGAAGTCCCTACCGGTGCCTCGTGGAACGACGGCGAGCTCGACGCCCTCCCGGCCGGCGATGCCGTTCACGACTTCGTGGACGGTTCCGTCGCCGCCGAAGATGACGAGCAGCTCCGCGCCGTCATCCGCCGCCTCCCGCGCCAGGTCGCCGAGCTGGCCCGGCCGCTCGGAGAAGATCGCCTCGCCGCGCAGGCCCGCCGCATGCGCGGCGCGCGCGAGCTCGGGCCAGCGGCGGCCCGTCTTCCCGTTCGCGGACGCCGGGTTGACGAGGAGCGCGGTCTTCAGTGCTTCTCGGCTGTGATCGTCTTGAGCGCGAGCTCGGTCATCTGGTCGACCGCGGCCTTCATCTCCTCGTCCGAGATCCGCACGAACTCGCCTTCCACGACGACGTCGCTCACGGTCAGCAGGCAGCCGGCGGCCACCTTCCGCAGGGCGCCGATCGTGAAGAGGACGGCGGCTTCCATCTCGACCGCGAGGATCCCGCGGTCGGACCAGCGGGCGTACTGGCCGTCGTCGGGGTTGTAGAAGAGGTCGCTGGAGACGATCGGCCCCACGCGCACGCTCTTCCCCGTCTCCTTGGCGGCGTGGACGGCGCCGTGGACGAGGCCGAAGTCCGCCGTCGGCACGTGGGGCTCGAAGTTCACGAGCTTGTCGACCGTGCGGTCGGACGGGACGGCGGTGACCGCGATGATGAGGTCGCCGAGCTGCATGTCCGGCTGGAGCCCTCCACAGGTGCCGACGCGCAGGAAGCGCTTGACGCCGAGCTGGACGAGCTCCTCCATGACGATCGCGGCAGTCGGACAACCCATGCCGGTCGACTGCACGGAGACGGGCTTGCCGTCGAAGGTCCCGGTGTAGCCGAGCATCCCGCGCTCCTCGTTCCGCAGGACGGGGTCGTCGAAGAAGGTCTCGGCGATGTACTTCGCGCGGAGCGGGTCGCCCGGGAGGAGGCAGGCCTCGGCGTAGTCGCCGGGCTCGGCGCGGACGTGGATCGGCATGCGCGGGAGGTTATTCGGTGCGAAGCGAGCGCTGCGCGAGGTAGCGGCGCTGGGCTCGGCGGTCGCGGACCGCGCGCAGGACGAAGAACCCGATGACGAACGCGATGCCGCCGCCGATGATCGCGCCGGGCAGGACGAAGTACGCGTAGCTCAGCCGGCTGCGCGCTCCGGTCGGGCGCGCGCCTGCCGCCGCGGGAACGAGGTCATAGGTCGAGATGACCGGGCCGCGGTTGCCCTGCGGCGGAAGCGGTGCGAAGGTCGCGATCGGGAAGATCCCGTCGACGAGCCACTTCTTCCGGACCTTCCGAAGATCGATCGTCAGAGCGACGGGCCCGAGCTTCGCGCGGTCCCGAGACGGCATGACGAGCAGGTCGACGTTCAGGTGGTTCGGTTGGGAGTAGTTGATCGTCCAGCCGTGGAACTTCTTGCCGAGCGCGGGGTAGGGGTAGACGGGAATGTCGCCTCGGCGCCACTCGGCTTGCGTTGCCTGGCTCCGGAGATTCGGAGTGACGATGCCGTAGACCTCTGAGGGGTTCTGCCGCTTGACGCCGTCGTTCATGACCACGTCGATCGTCTCGTTGACGACCTTCCTGTCGGCGCGCGCCAGCCGGACGGGTTTCTCGTGGGCACCGATGTTGTACGCCTGCTCCTGGCCGAAGACCTCCGGCGGATCCTTCTCGGCCTTGGGCAGGAGCATCACACCGGCCACGACCACGCCGGCGAGGGCGAGCGGGATCGCGACCGCGTACGCGAGGCGCTTGCGCTTCCGCGGCGAGCGAAGGATTCCCTTCATCGCGTGACCGCCTTGGCGCGGAACCGCTTCGTCTTCGTCCGGCTGCCGCAGACGGACATCGCGCACCAGCGGGACGACGAGTTGCGCGAGCGGTCGTAGAAGATCCAGCCGCAGACGTCGCGCGGGCAGGCCTTCAGACGTGACCAGTTGCCGGCCACCATCGCCGAGTAGACGATCGCGAGGATCCGGCCGAGCGCCCCGTTGAGCGTCGATCCATCGGCGGTCAGGTGGGAGCCGCCGTCGCGCGCGAACCGGACGGAGAGCCCGCCCGTCGCGCCGGTGCGATCGAGCAGTTCGAGCGCGGCAGCATCGACCGGCAGGCCGACGTTGGCGTGAAGGAGGGTGCGAAGCGCCTCACGCACCGCGAGGGCCCGGCGCAAGTCCGCCTGAGTCAGTGCCGGGGCGTCGGTGTCGAGCGCGCCGATGCGAGTGAGCACCTCGTGGAGGCTGCCCGCATCCGTCAGCTCCTCGATGCCGTTCTCCACATCGACGGTGTTCACGAACCGCTGCACCATCCGGAGTGGCTCCGGGGCCGGCTCTCTGTCTCCAGGATCGGGCAGCATGCGGCGCAGAGTAGCGAAGGTCGAAACCACTGTAAAGCATTAGATGGTTGCAAAGGCGAAGCCACTGATCGAACCGGATCTGGGCCGGGTCCTCGAGTTCTGCTCCGAGGATCCGGTGGAGCGCGTGTACCTCGAGGAAGTTGCGAGGCGCGGCTTCGGCCGGCTGGTCGCGGCGGTCGAGGGCGAGCGCTTGACCGCCCTGTGCCACGTCGGAGCCAATCTCGTCCCGTCCGGCTCGGGGTGCGAGGCCTTCGCCGATGTCGCCGTCGCAGCGCGGCCGAAGATGTTCATCGGCAACGAGCAGGCGGTCTCCGACCTGTGGGCTGCGGCGCGACCGCGGCTGCAGGAGCCGCGGGAGGACAGGCCCGGCCAGCCGGTCTTCTCGATCGCACAGCCGCCCGAGCCGGGCGACACCGGGATCCGGGAGGCCACGCGGGCCGACTTCGACCTCCTGCTCCCGGCCTGCGTCGCGACGCACGAGGGCGAGCTCGGCATCGATCCGATGGCGGCCGACGCCGCGGGGTTTCGCCGGCGCACGCTCCAGCAGATCGAGGAGGGGCGCTCGTGGATCTGGGCCGACGGCGGGACGATCTTCTTCAAGGCGGAGGCGTCGGCGTGGACGCCGCACGCCGTCCAGCTCCAGCAGGTCTGGGTCGACCCGGAGGCGCGCGGCCAGGGATACGGGGGGCGAGGGCTGCGCGATCTGATCCGGCTGCTGCTCGGGCGCGTCCCTCGCGTCTGTCTCTTCGTGCGAGCCGACAACCCGGCGGCGATCCGCCTGTACGACGCAGTCGGGATGGATCGGGCAGGTACCTACCGGTCGGTCCTTTTCTAGGTGGAGCGCGCCATCTTCGTCCGCCACGGCGAGAGCGAGTACTCGGCCCGGGCCCTCGTCAACGGCGATCCGTCCGTCGTCGTCGGGCTGACGGAGGAGGGGAAGCAGCAGGCGCGCTGGCTGTACGACCGCCTCGCGAGCGAGCCCATCGACCTCTGCGTCGTGACCGAGTTCGGCCGCACGCGGGAAACCGCCGACCTGGCGCTCGGTGACCGGCCGGCGCCGCGGATCGTCCTCCGCGACCTCAACGACCCGTTCTACGGCGCGTTCGAGGGCAAGTCGCTCGCCGACTACCGCAAGTGGGCCGGGACGCACGGGCCGCTCGACGTCCCGCCGGGGGAGGGCGAGGCGCGAGTCGCGATCGCGGAGCGCTACGCGCGCGGCTTCCGCACACTCCTCGAGCGGGACGAGGAGACGATCCTCGTCGTCTGCCACTCACTGCCGATCGCCTTCGCGCTCGCCGCAGCCGACGGCCGCCGGCCCTCCGCGAAGATGCCGCTCGTCACGCCGGCGGAGCCGCACATCCTCTACGAGCCGAGCCTGCGCGACGCCGTGGAGCGGATCGAGGAGTGGGTTCGGGACCCGGTGTATCCGTGAAGCGGTTGCTGATCCTCGTCGTCGTCTTCTTGGTCGCGAGGTGGGCGGTGCTCATGGCCGCCGCGTACCTCGAGCACCGGCGGCCACAATAGGTCGATGGACTTCCTCGAGCGCGTCGAGGAGCAGATCCGCCGGCACGAGCTGATCGCACCCGGCGGCGGGGTCACCTGCCTCGTCTCCGGCGGGGCCGACTCGACCGCGCTGTGGCATTCGCTGCGCGAGCTCGGCTACGCCGTCTCCGCCCTGCACGTCAATCACCACCTGCGCGGCGCCGAGTCGGACGAGGACGCTCGCTTCTGTGCCGAGGTTCTCGACGCCGAGGTCGTCGACGCGCCCGGTGCGACCGAGGCCGACCTGCGTGAGCTCCGCTACTCGTTTGCGTCCGACAGGCTCCGCGCCACCGGCCACACCGCCTCCGACCAGGTCGAGACCGTTCTCTACCGGCTGGTGTCCAGCGGGAAGCCCGGCGGGATCAAGCCGAAGCGGGAGGACGGGGTCGTCCGCCCTCTGCTCGGGGTCTGGCGGGAGGACACGGAGGAGTACTGCCGGGCGGTCGGGCTGTCGTTCCGGACCGACTCCACCAACGCGGAGACGAAGCGCGGCCTGATCCGCGAGCAGATCCTGCCGCTGCTCCGGCAGCTGGACGAGCGGGCCGAGAAGAACCTCCTCGCACTGGCGGAAGGACGGCCAAGCCCGTTCACGGAGCTCTTCGCGAGCACGGTCGGCTCGGCGCGCATCGACCTCGGCGGCGGCGTCCAGGCGGTGCGGGAGTACGACCGCGTCTGGGTCGAGCGCGGTCCGGTCGCGCTCGAGGGCGAGGTGCGCTGGGGGCCGTGGCGAATCCGCTCTGACCGGCCGGGGCTTCGGGTCCGCGGCTGGCGTGCTGGAGATCGCCTCGCAGGCCGCCGCAAGAAGCTTCAGGATGTGTTCGTGGACGCCAAGGTTCCGCGCTCGCAACGGGAGGCCTGGCCGCTCGTCGTGCGCGGTGACGAGGTCGTCGCGGTGCCCGGAATCGTCGAGGCGGAGGGGGTGCACGCTGAGTACGTTCAAGACTGAGGTCGAGCAGGGCGTCGCCGAGGTCCTCATCGAGGAAGACGCCCTGAAGGAGCGGATCGCCGAGCTCGGCGCCGAGATCTCGGCCGACTACGCCGGCAAGGACCTGCTGCTGGTGGGCGTCCTCAAGGGCGCTGTCTTCTTCATGGCCGACCTGATGCGCCACATCACGGTGCCGTGCGAGGTCGACTTCATGGCGATCTCGAGCTACGGCGCCTCGACGGACTCCTCCGGCGTCGTCCGGATCCTGAAGGACCTCGACGAGACGATCGAGGGGCGGAACGTCCTCGTCGTCGAGGACATCATCGACTCCGGGCTGACGCTCTCGTACCTCACGCGGACGCTCGGCGCGCGCAACCCGGCCTCGCTCGAGGTCTGCGCGCTGCTGACGAAGCCGGAGCGCCGCGAGGTCGAGGTTCCGGTGCGGTACACGGGCTTCGAGATCCCGAACCGGTTCGTCGTCGGCTACGGGCTCGACTTCGCGGAGCGGTACCGGAACCTCCGTTACGTCGGAGTGCTCGCGGACGAGGCCGCGGCCGGGCTCTGATTCACCCCGTTTGGGGCAAGCTTTGCCTGTAAGGCCGCTGCTACCCTGGCCGATATACCGCCTATGAATAGGTTCTTCCGCTCTGCTCTCTTTCCGCTGATCGTCATCGTGCTGCTCGTCTACCTGGCGAGCCAAACCCTGATGGGTGGCGAGAAGCAGGAGAAGGTCACGTACTCCCAGCTGCAGCAGCAGGTGGCGTCCGGTCAGCCGCCGATCGACAACATCGTCGCCAACCCGAACAAGCAGCAGCTGACGGTCGAGTACCAGCCGACGGACGGCAAGGAGGAGGGCAAGAAGGTCAAGGTCGCCTACCCGAGCCCGGAGTCGCTTCGCGAGTTCGAGAAGGTGATGAAGGCCGAGAACGTCAACTTCGACTCGAAAGCGGTCGGCGGGTCGCCGTGGTGGTCGCTCCTGACCGGGCTGCTCCCCTTCGTGATCCTGATCGCCTTCTGGATCTTCCTGATGAACCAGGTGCAGGGCGGCGGCTCGAAGGTGATGTCCTTCGGGAAGTCGCGCGCGAAGCGGATGACCCCGGACTCGCCGAAGATCGGCTTCAAGGACGTGGCCGGCGTGGACGAGGCCGTCGAGGAGCTGCACGAGATCAAGGAGTTCCTCGAGAACCCGAAGAAGTTCCAGGCGCTCGGCGCGCGGATCCCGAAGGGCGTGCTGCTCTACGGGCCGCCGGGCACCGGTAAGACGCTGCTCGCGCGCGCAGTCGCAGGTGAGGCGGGCGTCCCGTTCTTCTCGATCTCCGGCTCGGACTTCGTCGAGATGTTCGTCGGCGTCGGCGCCTCACGCGTCCGCGACCTGTTCGAGCAGGCGAAGCAGGCCTCGCCGTGCATCGTCTTCATGGACGAGATCGACGCGGTCGGCCGCCATCGCGGCGCCGGGCTCGGCGGCGGCCACGACGAGCGCGAGCAGACGCTGAACCAGCTCCTCGTCGAGATGGACGGGTTCGAGCTGAAGGACAACATCATCCTGATCGCGGCCACGAACCGGCCCGACATCCTCGACCCGGCGCTGCTCCGCCCGGGGCGCTTCGACCGGCAGATCGTCGTCGACCGACCGGACCGGGCAGGCCGGAAGAAGATCCTCGAGGTACACGTGAAGGGCAAGCCGCTCGCGTCGGAGGTCGACCTCGACACGATGGCGGCCGGGACGCCCGGCTTCACAGGGGCCGATCTCGCCAACCTCGTCAACGAGGCTGCGCTGCTGGCAGCGCGCCGCGGCAAGAAGACGATCGAGCAGGAGGAGCTCGAGGAAGGGATCATGCGCGTGATCGCCGGCCCCGAGAAGAAGACTCGCCTGCTCTCGGAAGAGGAGCGGAAGGTGACGGCGTACCACGAGATGGGCCACGCCCTCGTCGGCCACTACCTCGACCAGGACACCGACGTCCACAAGATCTCCGTCATCTCACGCGGCCAGGCGCTCGGCTACACGATCTCCCTCCCACGCGAGGACCGCTACCTGACCCGGAAGTCCACGCTCATGGATCAGCTTGCGGCGACGCTCGGCGGCCGCGCGGCGGAGGAGGTCGTCTTCAACGAGGTCACGACGGGCGCCGCGAACGATCTCGAGAAGGTCACGAGCACCGCGAAGCAGATGATCATGCGCTTCGGGATGAGCGAGAAGCTCGGCCCGCGCGTGCTGGGTCGCAATCACGACATGCCGTTCCTCGGCCGCGAGATGAGCGCGGAGCCCGACTACTCCGAGGAGGTCGCGCGCGAGATCGACGAAGAGATCCGCCGCGTGATCGAGGAGGCGCACCAGCGGGCGCACCAGGTCCTGAAGGACCACATGGACGAGTTGCACCGCCTCTCCGCGATCCTCATCGAGCGCGAGACGATCGACAAGGATCAGTTCCTGCGGCTACTGGAAGGCGCCTCGGAGGAAGAGGTCTTCCCGGAGGAGGCGCCGGAGCCGGCCGAGGAGACGCCGAGCCGCGAGCGGAAGCCCGCGCCGACGCCGAAGCCGTTCCCGGTTCCTGGGGCCATGATGCAACCGCCCCCGCCCGACCCCGCGAAGCCCTAGCGCCGAGCTGGCATCACGTGACGCGGTGGTTCCAGGGCGCGGAACCACGTAGGTTCACGCCGTTGCGGGTCGATCATTCTCCGGAAGTCGGTACGTACATCCGCGAGCGGGGAGGCTCGCTCTACGTCTATCGCTCGCGCCTCGGCGGCTACCGCGTCTCGCTGAAGCCGCCTCGCCGTGAGATCTCGTTCGACGCAGTCGACGCCGGTGGCTTCACGTTCCACCTCGATCCTGAGGTCGAGCAGCCCGACAAGGTCGAGATCACTCTGCGTCGGCGGCCGTGGGGCCGGATCCGCGTGCGAGGCCTGAAGACCGATGCTCAGGGCGCCGTTGGCGGCGTCGTCGGCGGAGGCGCTGATGACGACGACGTGATCTGGGACACCGGCGACAGCGGCGGCGGAGGCGGAGACGGCGGTGGTGACGGCGGCGGAGGCGGGAACGGAGGGGGAGGAGGCTAGGTCCTCGCGGCGCGAGAGAGGCGGATCGCGCGGCTCTGGCTGATCCAGCGGCCGTCCTCGGCAGCCGATTCGTTAGGAAAGCGTTCGGAACGCCTCGCAAAAAGTACGGATAGCCTGAAAGTCCTGCGTAACCCCTTGTAAGAGGGCCGCCACCGAGTAACGATCGCCTCCTTCCACGGAGCGTCTCGCCGCCGACGCAGCGGACGCGGGAAAGGGGTTTCTCATGCACATGCTCTTCCATTCGCGCGGCCGCGCCTGGACCGCCGCAGCTGTGGCGGCGGCGCTGACGCTCATCGCCGGAGCCTCGGCGGGTGTGAACACACCGCACTCCGGCTGGTACTCGGGCAATCCGACGCTTGGACCGAACAACCTGACCGACCTGGTCTGCGGCGGATCGACGTGCTACGCAGCCGGCGCCTTCGGGACGCTGCTCAAGAGCACGAGCGCCGGATCGAGCTGGTCGGGCGTCGTGACCGGGCTCACCCTCGACCTCCGCCGGGTGCGCATGGCCGGCTCGCCGGACCGGATCGTCGTCGGCGGCGGCTGCTCGCTCCGCCGTTCGGATGACGGCGGCGCCACGTTCCAACGGCTGCCGTTCTCCGCGAGCGACTTCACCTGTCCATCGCCGGTCGGGGCTTTCTCGTTCCCGTCGTCGAACGTCGGGTACCTCGTCCTCGGTAACAACGCCGTGCTGTCGACCGCCGACGGTGGCCAGACCTTCACCCGCCGCACGGCCGTGCCTGTGATTCCAGCCGCCACGGATTTGCTCTGCACGAGCGACACGACGTGCTTTGCGACCTCCGGAGGCTCGATCCAGCGCACGACTGACGGCGCAGTCACGTGGACTCAGGTCGCGCAGTTCGGCCTGCCCCTGTTCGGACTCGAGCAGGCGGACGCCACGACGCTGTACGCGGTCGGCCAGGCGCTCCACCTGCTCAAGAGCACGGACGGCGGCGCGACCTGGGAGCGGAAGACGGTGGCGGGTGTCCCCGGCGGGGACTTCGGCTCGATCCGCTGCTCCGACGCCGACAACTGCCTGCTGGCGATGCGCCAGGGAAACCGGATCGTGAAGACGACGGACGGTGGTGACACGTTCACCGCTGCCACGCCGCCCGCGGAGTCGGCGTTCGCCGTCGAGTTGGCGTCTGCGACGCGCGCCCTCGCCGTGGGGAACTTCGGCAGCGCCGTCCTCTCGGACGACGGCGGAGACACCTGGCGCGTGGTCGGCGGCCGGCTGACCGACGACTTCACCGTTCTCGAGGGCGCGACGGATCGGATCGCCTACGCGGGCGGCCGCTCGGGCGCCCTCGCGCGGACGACCGACGCCGGGCAGAACTGGGCCAACGTCAGCCCGCCGACGTCGCTGGGGATCCGGGCCGTCGCTGCTCCTACAGCCTCGCGGCTCTTCGTCCTGGCGGAGGACGGGACCGTCCAGCGGTCCGACAACGGCGGCGCGAGCTACCGGCTTCTCAACACCGGCACGCCGGTCGGGGCACGCGACCTCGTCGCGACCGACGCAAACCACGTGGTCGTCATCGGCTCGCGTGGCATCCGCAGGTCGATCGACGGCGGCGAGACGTTCTCGGCCGTGTCCGACCGCGACCTGCGTGGGGCGGGCCTCTTGATGGCCGACACGGCCGGGTCCGGGATCGTCGCGGCCGGACGGCTCCGGCTGCTGTACTCGCCGAACGGGGGCCTCACGTGGAGGCGCCTCCGCCGGCCGACCCCGAGCCGCATCCACGACATCTCGTTCGTCTCGACCCAGACCGGCTATCTGGTCGACGTGAGCTTCCGGCTCTGGAAGACGACGAACGCGGGGCGAACGTGGACAGAGCTCCTTTCGACCGGAAGGCCGATGACCCAGGTCGACTTCGCGGATGCGCGGAACGGCTACGTCGTCGTCCCGAGGGTCGGCCTGGAGGCGCGCGGCTTCGTGCTTCGGACGTCCGACGGCGGGGCCAGCTGGCGGCCGCAGCTCGTCAGCCCGGCGTTCGTCAGGGACGTCGATATGGCCGGCGGGACCGCGTACGCGCTTGCCGGCCCCAACTTCCTGTACGCGACGACGAGCGGCGGTGACGTCGGGACGGCGCGGGCGCTCCGGATCACGACGCGCGGGAGGCGGATCGCGAAGCCGGCGACGATCACCGTCAGCGGGCGGCTCTCCACCGCCGTCGCCGGCGAGCAGGCGGTCGTGTCGATGCGGGTCTCGGGACTGTGGCGCTCGCAGGTCGCCACCGTCGCCTCGAACGGCACCTTCGTCACGCGCTGGCGGGTCTCCAAGCGCGCGGTTTTCGTCGCCCATGTGCTCGGCACCGCCGACCACGCCGGAGCAGGCACGAAGCCGCTCGTCGTCGAGGTTCGCATACCGAAGAAGAAGCGCTAGCGGGAGCCAGGAGCGGCCGGTGGGCGACGTCACCGGCCGCTCCGTCGTTTCCGGGAGCGTCGAGGGCGGGTAAAGGTGCGTCATGCGCTTTCGGCGTGGAGCCAAGCTCGATCCCGGCCAGGTCACCGACGTCCGCGGACGCCGGATGGCGCCCGGCGGGCTCGCGGTGGGCGGCGGCGGCCTCGGCATCGCCGCGGTCGTCATCTACCTGCTGATCACCGTCCTTTCCGGCGGAGATGCGCTCGGCGAGCTCGCGCCTCTCGACCAGCAGCAGGTTCAGCAGGGCGACACGCCGAGCGAGGTCTCGCAGGAATGCCAGACGTCCGAGGACGCGAACGAGCGGCAGGACTGCCGGATCGTCGGCGTCGTGAACTCGGTGCAGCGGTTCTGGGGCTCCGTCTTCGAGCGCAGCAACCGCGAGTACCAGTTCGCGAACACCGTCTTCTTCACCGACCAGGTGCAAACGGGCTGCGGCCTCGCGAGCTCCCAGGTCGGGCCGTTCTACTGCCCACGGGACCAGCGCGTCTACATCGACCTCGATTTCTTCGACGAGCTGCAGTCGCGCTTCGGCGCGGGGGGCGGGCCCTTCGCGCAGGCGTACGTCATCGCGCACGAGTACGGCCATCACGTCCAGAACCTGACGGGCGTCCTCGACCGGATCGGCAACGACCGGCAGGGGCCGGAGAGCCGTGCCGTTCGCTCGGAGCTGCAGGCGGACTGCTACGCAGGAGTGTGGGCGGCCAACGCCGTGGAGACGGAGCTGCTCGAGCCGCTCACCCAGGCCGACATCAACGAGGCGCTGGACGCGGCCGCCGCGATCGGCGACGACCGCATCCAGGAACAGACGCAGGGGCAGGTCAACCCCGAGGGCTGGACGCACGGCTCGTCGGAGCAGCGGCGGCGCTGGTTCTCGCGCGGCTACGAGCAGAAGCAGCCCGCGGCCTGTGACACCTTCTCCGGCTCGATCTAGCACGGCGCAAGGACCGGGGTCAGACCCCGAAACGGAACAGTCGCGTCCCATCCACACGAAGGACATGTCCCATCGCAGAGCCAGGCCGCTCCTCGGCCCGAGCAGCCGTGTCCCGCGGCACAGTTTTGTCACGAAGTTGGCGCTGATTCGTGGTGGGGTCTGACCCCACCGGATGCGGCGCTGCGGCCGGAGTACGGTTTCGCCATGCGACCGATCGAAGAGCGGTTCCCTCGTCCATCGGTCATGGGGATCGTCAACGTGACGCCCGACTCGTTCTCGGACGGCGGCGTCAACTTCCGCGCGGAGGACGCGGTCGCCTCGGCGCGACGGATGGTCGAGGAGGGAGCGGCGATCGTCGACGTCGGCGGCGAGTCGACCCGCCCCGGCGCCGAGCGGCGTGTCCGCGGATGGAGGAGCTGCGCCGGATCGAGCCGGTGCTCGAGCAGCTCTCCGGCCTTCCGGTCTCGATCGACACGGCGAAGGCCGCGGTCGCGCGCCGGGCGCTCGAGCTCGGAGCCGAACTGGTCAACGACGTGACCGCCTTGCGCGGAGACCCGAACCTCGCCGGGGTCGTCGCCGAATCGGACGCCTACCTCTGCCTCATGCACATGCAGGGCGAGCCGCGCACCATGCAGGCCGAGCCCCGCTACGACGACGTCGTCTCCGACGTCAAGGCGTTCCTGGAGGAGCGACTGCGCTCTGCCGTCGATGCCGGGATCGCGGAGGAGCGGATCTGCGTCGATCCGGGCATCGGATTCGGGAAGACGGTCGAGCAAAACTTCGAGCTGATCCGTCGTCTCGACCTGCTCGCGGCCCTCGGCCGGCCGGTCGTCGTGGGGTTCTCGCGCAAGAGCTCGCTCGGCAGGATCCTCGGCGACCCCGAGGCGACCACAGGCCCGCTCTCGGCCAGCATCGCGGCGGCGGTGACCGCCTACGAGCGCGGAGCGACGATCCTCCGGGTGCACGACGTGAAAGAGCACGTCGAGGCGCTGACCGCGGCGCGGGCGGTGGTCGGATGATCGTCGAGCTCGTCGGCCTGGAGGTCTTCGGCCGGCACGGCGTCGACGACGACGAGCGGGAGACCGGCCGAACCTTCTTCTACGACGTCGAGCTAACTGTCGACGAGCCGCCCGAAGATCGCCTCGAGTCGACCGTGGACTACCGCGCCGTCGCGGCCTGCGTGCGCGAGGTGTCGGACGGCGGCGAGTACCGGCTGATCGAGAAGCTGGCCGCCGCCGTCGCGGACGAGCTCGCCGCGCGCTTCCCTGCGACGCGCGTCCAGGTGCGCGTGCGCAAGCCGGGCATCGCGCCGGCCGGCCTGAAGGTCGAGTACTCCGCCGCTACCGCAGTGCGCGAGAGCTGATCTGGAGCGTGTACCGGGCGGAGCGTGCGCCCTTGGCCGGGAAGACGTCGAGGTACGCGTAGAACCCGCTGCTGCGCGTGTTCTCGATCCGAACGGTCTCCGTCCGGCCGCCGCGCTGCGCGCTCGCCGCGATCAGGTCGCGGGCGCGGGCCCGGCCGCGCTCGTAGACGCTTCGCGTGCCTCTGGCCCACACGGCCACGGATACGTCGGCAGTCGGGCGCACTGTCGCCGTCACCTCCCGCCCCGCGGGAACCCAGAAGCGGTAGACGTCGTCCGGATCCTCGGCGGCGTGCAGCCGCGCGGTGAGCGAGGCGCGCCGGCGCCCGGGTGCGGTCAGCGCGGCGGGCCGCGGCGCGGAAGATCCCGTGAGCCTTGACGTGATCCACGTCGTCGTTCGGCTCCAGCGGGTCGATCGGCGGCAGCGCCCGGCTGAGGGCGGTCGGAATGTCGAGGATGCCGAACCCCGTGCGGCGGTCGAACCCGCGCGGCGCGACGTCGCGGGCGGAGCGCCGCATCAGGTCGAAGAGCTGCGTCTTCTCGATCCCGGGCCGTGCCGTCCACACCCACGCCGTGGCCGCCGCCACCTGCGGCGCCGAGAAGCTCGTCCCGTTGATCGTCCTCCACATGGCAGGGTTGACCGGGTCCTGCCACGGGATCTGCTCCCCCGGCGCGGCGAGGTCGACCGCCGGGCTCGTGCTGGAGAAGAGCGACGGATGATCCCTCACGTCCGTCGAGCCGACGGTCAGGACGTGGGGAAAGCCGGCCGGGTAGATCGGCGGGTCCTCGCGCAACCGCTCGTTCCCCGCAGCGGCCACGACGATCGAGCCGCGGCCGAACGCGTTGACGATCGCCTCGTACATCGCGCGTGAGGGCTCGTCCCCGCCGAGGCTCAGGTTGATGACGCCGGCCCGCGCGGCCACCGCGCGGCTGATCCCCTGGACGATCAGCGACTCGGAGAGAAACCAGAGGTCGTACGCCTGGAGGACCGCCTGCGGGTAGACCCCGATCGCGCCGACGTTGTCGATCGGCGCCGCGGCCGTCGAGGCGACGATCGTGCCGTGGTACTCGTCGGGCGTGAGGTCGACCTGCTGCTCGTTCAGCACCGTCGTGTTCGGCCTGGCGCGGAACTCCATGTGGTTCAGGTCGAGGCCTGAGTCGACGATCGTCAGCGGCACGCCGGGGCCAGGCGGCTCAGCCCGGTCCGCGCCGATCCGGTAGAGGTGCCAGCCGATCGGGGGCGCCGCGAGCGGGTCCACGCCGGGCAGGTGGGACTCGCGCGCGACAGGCCGGTCCGGCTCGGCGAAGCGCAGGGCGCCCAGCCGCCGAAGCCGCGGAATCAGGCGCTGCGCCGCGTCGCTCGGAAGCCGCCAGATGTGGAGGTCGGGGGCGACGATCGTGCCGCGGTTCGCGGCGATCAGACGCTCGGCGGCGGCGTCCGCGCGAACGCCGAGCATGGTGTGCCCGAAGTCCCCGAGCGCCGCGACCTCACGGTCGGTCGGAACCTGCGCAGCGGGAGCCGCCTGCGCCGGTGCCGGCGCAGCTACGAAGAGCAACGCCAAGACGACCCCAAACCGGCGCATCAACAGACACCATAGCGAGGGTATGCCGGTTGTCTACGTCGGGCTCGGCGCGAACCTGGGCGACCGCGAGGCGACGATCCGGCTCGCCCTTTCGCGCCTGGACGGCCACGAAGCGATCGACGTTCAGCGCGTCTCGCGGCTCCGCGAGACGGATCCCGTCGGCTACGAGGACCAGCCGCGGTTCCTGAACGGCGTCGCCCGCCTCCAGACGAGCCTCGAGCCGCGCAACCTCCTGTCGGTACTGCTCGATCTCGAGCGGGATCTGGGCCGGACGCGCGACGGCCCACGCCTCGGGCCGAGGACGATCGACCTGGACATCCTCCTGTACGACAGCCGGATCGTCGACGAGCCGGACCTCCGGATCCCGCATCCGCGCATGGCCGAGCGCGCGTTCGTGCTGGAGCCGCTGGCCGAGCTCGACCCCGGCCTGGAGGTGCCCGGCCGGGGGCCGGTGCAGGCTCTCCTCGCCGCACTACAATGACCCGCATGTCGCATCTCGACGAGCTCGACGAGTTCGAGGCAGAGCTCGAGCTCCAGCTGAAGAAGGAGTACACGGCCGTTTTCGGCCTGTTCCGCTACTGCGTCCTCACCCAGGACGCGACGTACCTCTGCAACACGCTCGACCTGCGCTACGTCCCACAGCCGAGCTACCCGTTCTTCCACCTGCGCATGGAGGACGTCTGGGTCTGGGACAAGAACCGTCCGACGCGGATGATCCCGCGCGCCGAGGTCTACACCTCGAGCGACGTCACGGTGGAGGAGCTGCGCGGCGAGGGGGAGGAGCCGAAGCTGACGGCAGACGCGCTCGCCGAAAGGCTCGGCCAACCCCTCCGCGGCGAAGACGACTGACGCCACCGCCCGGCTGTCGGCCCAGCCGGGCGCATCCCGGCTCCGCCGTCTGCCTCCCGGCCGGTGGCGTCAGCGGCTAGCCGATGCTCCTTGCAGTAGACGCCGGCAACACGCAGACCGTCTTCGGACTGTTCCGGGACGGTGAGCTCGGGGAGCACTGGCGTGTCGCGACCGAACGCGACCGCACCGGCGACGAGCTCGGCGTCCTGCTCTCGGGGTTGCTCGACCTCGACGCCGTGGACGGCATCTGCCTCAGCTCGACGGTCCCGCCGCTCGTCCAGGCGTACGAGGACTTCGCTGCGCGCTGGGCGGATGCGCGGTTCCTCGCCGTCGGGCCCGGCTCGAAGACCGGCATCCCGATCCGCTACGACGACCCGCGCGAGGTTGGCCCCGACCGGATCGCCAACGCTGTGGCCGCACTGGAGCGGTACGGCGCACCGTCGATCGTCGTGGACTTCGGTACCTCGACGAACTTCGACGTCGTCTCGCCGGAGGGCGAGTACGTCGGCGGCGTTCTGGCTCCTGGGATCGAGGTCTCGATGGACGCGCTCTTCGCCCGCGCCGCGCGGCTCTTCCGCATCGACTTCTCCGCCCCGGAGACGGTGATCGGGAAGACGACCGGCACGGCCCTCCAGTCGGGTCTCGTCTACGGCTTCACCGGCCAGGTGGACGAGATCGTGACACGGATCCGGGGCGAGCTCGGGGTGGAGGCTCCCGCGATCGCAACCGGTGGTCTCGCGGACCTGATCGTTCCGCATTCGCGGACGATCGAGAGGGTCGACCCCTACCTCACGCTCGAGGGGCTCCGGATCCTCTGGGACCGGAATCAGTAGGGGCGGCTCGTGCCGCCCCCACTGCGTGCCGCAGACCCGTACTAGTCCCGCTTCCGGTCGTACGCCGCCGGCGCAGGCACATCCGCGTCGTCCTGCGAGACTCGGTCGTCCGTCCGGTCCGTCGTCCGGTCGTACGCCGCCGGTGCAGGCGCATCCGCGTCGTCGTGCGAGACCCGGTCGTCCGTCCGGTAATCGGTGCTGACCGTCGACCGGCGCGTGTCGGCGATCGTGGCGTCGGCGCGGCGGTGGTACCGCTCGCCCCACATGCCTCCGATGATGCCGCCGACGAACATCGCCACGATTGCGCCGATGCCGCTGGCGATCGCGGCCGTCGTCAGAGCGTCGCTGTCGAACCACTGCGGCAGGTCGACGTTCTCGAAGACGTCGTACTCCGCGCCGGCCCAGGCGCCGAGCCCAGCGAGGATCGCTGCGAAGATCAGCGTCCAGACGCCGGTCGCGAAGCCGTTACGCGCTCCGTCGTACCGCGCGATCCGCCCGGCCGCCCAGCCGCCGATCAGGTAGGCGACGAAGAGGACGGCGACTCCGCCGATCAGGCTGCCGATCGAGAGGTCCTCGGCGTTCTCCTCGAGCCCGGTTTGGTAGCCGACGACGCCGAAGGCGGCACCGACCAGCCCGGCGAGGATGATCACCGTCGAGAGCGCCGTCAGCATGCCGACGAGGCTCGCGGGGATGTCGATCCCTCCGAAGCGCTCGCGCGCCGCGTGGATCCCGGCATACGGGTCCGCGGTCGTCTCGTGCTCCGTGCGGGCCTCGACCGGTCGTGCGCCGTCGACCCTCTCGTCGACGCGGGTTTCCTGTGTGTCCCTCGTTCTTGTTGCCATCTCGTGCCCCTTTCGTGAGGTCGAGATGGGTTGTTCCCGATGGTCGCTCCGTCGAATCCCGCCAAGATCTCAGTCGGTCCGACTCAAGGGGTCTGACCCCAAGCGGCCCGGGGCGCGAGTCCTCCGGCCGCCCCGAGGCCTGGGGTCTGACCCCAAGCGCCCGGCGAGCTGGTTGTTCCCCCGTGGAGGCTCGGTCAGATCTCGGCTCGAACCGAGGTTCCGTCGGCTCGATGGAGGACCAGACCGACCAAGTCGTCGGGGTGCGCGTCCACCAGCGCGGCGAAGGCGTTGTTCTCGACGCGGGCCGGTCGCGATTCCTGGAGCCAGGCAACGTCCACTGTCCTGATGTGGTCGGCGACGAGCCCGAAGACGAGGGTCGGAGAGCCGTCGGTCTCCTGCGAGAAGCAGAAGACCAACCCATCCGCGTCGACAGCTTCCGTGGTCATCCCGGCTCCGGACGGCTGAAGCCGAACACTCACTCCGCCCCAGCTCTCGATGCGGGCGGCAATCGCGTCGTCAGGCCCGGGGATCCGTTCCATCGCCACGTGCCATCCATCCGCGTGACGCAGCACCGAGTAGAGCTCGTCGGGCTGACCTCGTTCGTCGTCCGAGACCATGTACGCGAGGCCGCCTGAGAACCCGCCTTCGCGCTTGCTCATCCTCCGCCGTAGATCGAGATCGGGAGGTCGAGCTCGACCTCGTCGAGGCGCGGGTGCTCCTTCTCGAGGCTCGCGAGGACGAAGTGTGCGCCCGGCGCCGCGGCGAAGAGACGCTCCTCGACGTGAGCGACTGTCTCGAGCTCCACGAGCTCCTGTTTGAACGGTCGCGGGAAGCGCCCGCGGCCGAGGTACCAGCCGTAGAACTTCTTCAGGAAGCCCGTTGCCTTGCGCTCGCCGAGCTCACGCACGGTCTCGCGCATGAAGAGCACGAGCTCGGCGACGACCTCCTCGCGCGTCGGCTCCTCGTCCGAGTCTCCGACGATCTCGCGGATCGCCCAGGGGTTCCCCTGCGCCGCCCGGCCGACCATCACCGCGGCGGCGCCGGTGGTCGCCAGAACCGTCTGCGCACGAGCGCGTGACGTCACGTCCCCGGAAGCGATCACAGGAACATCCACGAGCTCGACCAGCTCGGCGGTCAGGGAGTGGTCGGCCTCGCCGGTGTACATCTGCTTCGCCGACCGCGGGTGCAGCGTCAGCGTCGCGGCGCCGGCGTCCACGAGCCGCGGCCCGAGCTCGAGGCAGGCGCGCGAGCCGTTCTCGAGGCCGCGTCGCATCTTCACGGAGACCGGCACCGAGACGGCCTCGGCCACGGCCCGCACGATCGCCGCTGCGCGCTCTGGCTCGCCGAGACAGGTCGCGCCGGCGCCAGTCTTCGTCACCTTTCGGACCGGGCAGCCGAAGTTGATGTCCACGAGGTCGGCGCCGGCCGCCTCAACCATGCGCGCCGCCTCGGCCATCGTGGCGGGCTCGCCACCGAAGATCTGGATCGCCAGCGGATGCTCGTCGGAGGCGATCCTGAGATAGCCGAGCGTCCGCTCGTTTCGGTGCTCGAGCCCGGCGCAGCTGACCATCTCCGAGCACACGAGGCCGGCCCCGTACCGGCGCCCCTGGCGGCGAAATGCCTGCACGCTCACCCCCGCCATCGGGGCGAGGACGACGCGCGTGGGAATCTCGACGTCCCGGATTCTCCAGGATGTCCGCAGATTTACCTGCACAGAGCGGGAAAAGGTAGCGGAATGCCTGTTGACGTCGCCCTCCGCCGTCGCTACCATGCGCGCCTTCCGCGACGGCCTCTCTTGGGCCGCGCGTTTTTTTGGGTCAAGGAGGCCATTGACGTGAGAGAAGTGATCCTCACTCCCGAGGGTTACAAGAAGCTGAAGGACGAGATCCAGTATCTCTCGACCGACAAGCGCAGGGAGGTCGCCGACCGCATCCGCATCGCGCGCGAGTTCGGCGACATCAGCGAGAACGCCGAGTACGACCACGCGAAGAACGAGCAGGCCATGCTCGAGCACAGGATCGCCCAGCTCGAGGAGCGCCTGATCGCGGCCCGCGTGATCGACAAGAAGGAGATCTCGAAGGACGTCGTCAGCGTCGGCTCGAAGGTCCGGCTGCGCGACGTCGCCGCCAAGGAGACCGTCGAGTACCACATCGTCGGCTCCGCGGAGGCGAACCCGCTCGAGCAGAAGCTCTCGAACGAGTCGCCGGTCGGCCGCGCCATCCTCGGCAAGAAGAAGGGCGAGACCGTCGAGGTCTCGACGCCGAAGGGCAAGGCCCTGAAGTACAAGATCATGGAGATTCGCGCCGCCTGATCCCGAAATTGTGACGCCGGGGCCAGCCGGTCTCGTCGTTACGCTCGACCGATGTTCGAGCGATTCACCGCGAGCGCTCGGCAGGTCGTCGTGCTGGCACAGGAGGAGGCGCGGAGTCTCAAGCACGGCTACATCGGGACCGAGCATCTGCTGCTCGGGCTGATTCGTGAGAACGGACGGGCTACGACGACGCTGCGTGCGCACAATGTCGAGCTCCAGCCGGCCCGCGACTGGGTCGTCGAGGAAATCGGCGAAGGCGACGAGGAGCCGCCTGCGGGCCAGCTTCCGCTGACTCCTCGGATGAAGAAGATCTTCGAGCTCGCGCTCGAGGACGCGCAGGCGCTCGGCCACAACGCAATCGGCACGCAGCACCTGCTGATCGCGCTGCTGCACGAGGGGCAGGGTGCCGCGCTGGACGCACTTCGTGCGCTCGGGGCGCCGCCCGAGGACGTCTGGGTCTCGGCGTACCGGCAGCTCGGGGTCGACCCGCCGCCGTACGTCCAGGCCGGATTGCCGAGCCTTGCACGGCCCCGCGAGCGCCGTGAGTGGGCACGGTCGGTTCGCGAGATTACGTCGGCTGCCGCCGGAGCATGGTTCCTCGTCGGCCTGTTCCTCGGCTGGCTGATCTGGGGCTAGACCGCCGCGTAGACTCGGCCGCCATGAGCGGGCTGCCGAAGCGCTTTCCCGACCGCGTCGAGATTGCCTCGGTTCGCGTCGAGGCCGAGCCGCTCGAGGCCGGCGCAGGAGGCCGAGGAGACGACGGCGCGTGGCCGGGCGGGTCATGGCTCGGCGGGATATGGGCAAGCTCGTCTTCCTCGACCTCGTCGACCGGTCCGGGCGGATCCAGCTGCTCTGCGCTCAGGAGCGAACCGGCCCGGTCGACCTCGACCTGGGCGACATCGTCGGCGCCGAGGGCCGGCCCACGAAGACCAGACGGGGCGAGCCCTCGCTCGCCGTCGACGAGTTGACGCTCCTCGCGAAGATCAAGCGGCCGCTGCCCGACACCTTCCACGGCGTCCAGGACACGGAGACGCGCTACCGCCAGCGCTACCTCGACCTCCTGATCAACGAGGAGGCGCGCGACCTCGCGATCACGCGAGCGCGCATCGTCGCCGAGGCACGGCGCTGGCTCGACTCGGAGGGCTTCGTCGAGGTTGAGACTCCGATCCTCCAGCCCCGGTACGGCGGCGGCTTCGCCGAGCCGTTCGTCACCCACTACAACCACCTCGCCCAGGACTATTACCTCCGGATCGCCGACGAGCTCTACCTCAAGCGCCTGATCGTCGGCGGCCTCGACAAGGTCTACGAGCTCGGCAAGGACTTCCGGAACGAGGGCATCTCCTACAAGCACCAGCCCGAGTTCACGCAGCTCGAGTGGTACGAGGCCTACGCCGACTACCGCGACACGATGGAGCGGATCGAGCGCCTCGTCGAGCACCTCGCGCAGGCCATCAACGGCACCACGAAGGTCACGTACCGGGGACACGAGCTCGATCTCGCGCGGCCCTGGCGGCGCGTGAAGCTCGTCGACGCCCTCGAGGAGCACGGGCTCTGGACGCGCGACCCCGACGATCTGCGCGCCCGGCTCGAGGAGCGCGAAATCGACACGAAGGCCGACCGGACCTGGGCGCAGCTCGTCGACCACGCGCTGACTTCGTTCGTCGAGCCGGCCCTGATCGAGCCGTCGATCCTCCACGACTACCCGATCGAGCTCTCGCCGTTCGCGCGCGCCACCGACGACGACCCGACGATCGTCGAGCGCTTCGAGTTCTTCGTCGGAGGCACGGAGCTCGGCAACGCCTTCAGCGAGCTGAACGACCCGGACGAGCAGGCCGAGCGGTTCGCGCAGCAGGCGTCCGAGGTCGACGGCGAGCAGGATGACCCGGACTACGTGGAGGCGCTCGCGTACGGAATGCCTCCGACCGGCGGCCTCGGTGTCGGGATCGACCGGCTGACGATGGTGCTGACCGGCCGAGACACG
>CAWJYU010000027.1:0-31053 GCA_963847235.1 uncultured Actinomycetes bacterium
GCGGGAGGAGGTGCGCGTCGGCGTCCTCGGTGATCCAGAGGGGCGTATCCATGCGCTCGAGCAGCGCCAGCGCGTCGGGAAGGAGCCGCCTGGCGTCGCCGACGCCCTGACCTCGCTCGTCGATGTCCCAGCGCGGCCGCACGACGGCCAGACTAACGGGGTGGAGGTCGAGTCCTCGTCCCCGAGCAGACCGAGGAGGTCGGCGCGCGCCTCGCCGACGGCCTGGCTCCGGGCGACGTCGTGACCGTCTCGGGAGAGCTCGGGACCGGGAAGACGACGCTCGTGCGCGGCGCGTGCCGAGCGCTTGGCGTGGAGGGGCCGGTCACCAGCCCGACGTACACGATTGGTCACCGCTATCCCGGCCGCACACCGTCTCCCACCTCGACCTCTTTCGCTTCGCCGGCGTCTCGGCCGCCGAGTGGGGCGACCTCGAGCCGTACTTCCAGGACGCGGTTTGCTTTGTCGAGTGGCCCGAGGCCGGCGAGGGCGTCCTCCCGTCACCGCGGCTCCAGGTTGTGCTCACACATGCCGGCGAGCATCAGCGGCGAATCGCCGTAACGAAGTGCTGATCCTCGCCTTCGACACCGCCACGGACCGCGCGACGAGCGCGCTCGTCTGGGACGGCGAGGTGCTCGGCGAGCTGGTCTCGCGTCCTGTCACCGTGCTCGAGGACCTCGACGCGCTCCTCCGCCGTGGCGGCGTCCGCGATTCCCAGGTCGAAGGCATCGCGGTCGGCATCGGCCCGGGGAGCTTCACCGGTCTCCGGATGGGCCTCATCACCGCGCGAACACTCGCATTCGCGTGGGGTGCCGGCCTCGCCGGGGTCTCGACGCTCGACGCACTCGCGGCGGGGGCGCCGGGTGCGGTTGCCGTGATCGACGCGCGCAGGCGTGAGGTGTTCGCCCTCGTCGGCGGCGAGCCGGTGGTCGTCCCGGCGGCTGAGCTCGCTGTCGAGGCCGGCCGGTCGTACGTCGGCGACGGCGCTGTCCTGTACAGAGAGGAGATCGAAGGGCGCGGGGGAAAGGTGCCGCCGGACGACAGCGAGCTCCACCTCCCGCGCGCCAGGTTCCACGCCGAGCTCGCGCAGGACTTCGGTGCGCCTGACCTGGTCGAGCCGATGTACCTTCGTATCCCGGACGTGGACAGGCCACGCACGTGATCGACCTTCGCCCCCTCACGCTCAGCGACCTCGGTGCGATCGAGCGGATCGAGCGCAGCGCCTACCCGACGCCCTGGTCGCGCTCGATGTTCGCCGGTGAGATCGCGAAGCACTCGTCGATCTGCCTCGGCGCCGTGGACACCGACGAGGAGGAGCACCTTGTCGGTTACCTGATCATCTCCCGCTACGCCGACGCCTGGCACATCATGAACGTGGCAGTCGACTTGGACTACCGCCGCCGAGGGGTCGCGACACAGCTTCTCAACCGGCTCTTCGAGCTGACCTCGACCGATGACCGGCGCGGCTACACGCTCGAGGTTCGGGTCTCGAACGGGGACGCGATCAAGCTGTACGAGGGGCTCGGGTTCGTCGCGCGCGGGATCCGGCGCGGCTACTACACCGACAACCGCGAGGACGCCCTGATCATGTGGAAGGACCCCGTTCGGGAACGCGCTTCGGCGTGATCCTCGGAATCGAGACCTCCTGCGACGAGACCGCGGCCGCGCTCGTCACCGAGGACGGGCGGATCCTCGCGAACGTCGTCTCCTCCCAGGCCGAGCTGCACGCGCAATACGGCGGCGTCGTCCCTGAGGTGGCGTCGCGCCACCATCTCGAGCTGCTGCTTCCCGCGGTGAGGCGGGCTCTCGACGACTCGGGGGCCGCGCTCGACGACGTCGATCGGGTCGCCGTCACTCAGGGACCCGGCCTGATTGGCGCCCTGCTCGTCGGGGTCTCGGCCGCAAAGGCCCTGGCCTGGGCACGCCGGCTGCCGCTCGTCCCGGTCAACCATCTGCATGGACATGTCGCCTCCCTCTTCCTGGCTGTGGACGGAGTGTCAGACACTCGTCATGGCCCGGGGGGACAGGTCCAGCCGCCGTTTCTCTGCCTGCTCGCTAGCGGCGGACACACACTGCTGCTCGACGTGCGCGACCACTCGACCTTCGAGGTGCTCGGGACGACGCTCGACGACGCCGCCGGCGAGGCGTTCGACAAGGGCGCGCGGCTGCTGGGGCTCGGCTACCCCGGCGGGGCGCAGATCGACAGGCTCGCGAAGGAGGGCGATCCAGAGGCGTTCTCGTTCCCGGTCGCCCGCGTGCACGGGCTGGACTTCTCCTTCTCCGGCCTGAAGACGGCGCTGCTCTACACGGTTCGCGACCTCGGGCCGGAGGAGACCGAGCATCGGCGTGCCGACCTCGCTGCCTCCTACCAGCGCGCGATCGTCCGTGCGCTCGTCGAGCGAACGCAGGAGGCCGCCGAGTCGACCGGCGCGGAGCGGATTGCCGTCGTCGGCGGCGTGGCGGCGAACTCCGAGCTCCGTGCCGCGCTCCCTGACGCCGCGCAGGCGCCGCTCGAGCTCTGCACCGACAACGCCGCGATGATCGCCTCGGCCGCCCGGTTCGTCGAGCCGATCGCCTACCCTCGTTACCTTGCCCTCGACGCCTTCCCCTAGACGGCTCGCCCAGCTCGGCCTGCTCGCGATCGTCGCGCTCGCCGCGGCCGCGATCTCAGTCGCCGCCGCGACTGGAGGCTCCTCCGAGAGCGCCGGAGACGAGCCGGTCTCGTGGCGCGGCCTCGTCGGCGGGCCGCGTCCTGAGGTGCCGGTCGGGCAGCGGATGATCGTCGTCCTCCGCACGCCGTCGCTTGCGCGGCGCGTCGCCGCTGCGGGCGGGCGAGCCAGCGAGTCGAGCCAGCGTCGTTGGCATACCGCCGCCCAGGCGGCGCAGCGCCAGCTCTTCGCTCGGCTCAGCGTCGCCGGCCTCCAGCTCCGTCCGGAGTTCAGCTTCTCGCGCGTGCTCTCGGGCTTCTCGGCACCGCTCGACTCCCGCGCGGTTGCGCTGCTCCAGCGCTTCCCGGAGGTCGAGGGCGTCTACCCGGTTCGGATCGCCTACCCCGCGTCGACCACGAGCCAGCTGCTCGAGCGGGGCGACCTCGCTCCGGGGTCGGGTGTCCGGGCCCGGCTCGGCCTTCCCGGCTCCACGGGCCGGGGAGTGACGGTCGCGCTCCTCGACACCGGCGTGCAGCACACGCACGACTACCTCGCGGGCGCCGTCCTCGAAGGGGTCGACATCCTCGACGGCGACGATCTCGCCAGCGCGAAGAGGCACCCTGACGAGCCGTCCGAGTGGGAGCGCCACGGGACGCAGCTCGCGGGGCTCGTCGTCGGCTCGGGAGGGCCCGGCGGGCTCTCGGGGCTGGCGGAGAACGCCACGGTGCTCCCGATCCGGGTCGCCGGCTGGCAGCGAGACGTCGCAGGCCGGTGGGCCGTCTACTCCCGAACCGACCAGCTGATCGCCGGTCTCGAACGGGCGGTCGACCCGAACGGCGACGGGAACGCCCTCGACGCGGCGCGCATTGCGATCGTCGGCGTAGCCGAGCCCTACGCCGCCTTCGACGACAGCCCAGCCGCCCGGGCCGTTGCCGGCGCACTCGCACTCGACACACTCGTCGTCGCTCCCGCCGGGAACGACGGGCCGGCCGGGCCCCGGTACGGCAGCATCTCGGGCCCGGGCGGAGCCCGCGATGCGCTCACGGTCGGAGCAGCGGACGACCGGCCGACGATGGAGCACGTCCGGGTCGCGATCCGCTCGGGTCTTCGCGTGGTCTTCGACGGCGAGGTGCCTCTCGGAGGAGCGCGCGGTCCAGGCGAATCCCTCACGCTCGACCTCGCGGCGCCCGCGCCGCCGAGTCAGCTGCTTCCGTCGGACCTCGCCCAGGGTGCGCCGCCGGTCTCGATCGCGGACTTCTTCGACCGAAACGGCTACAGCCGTGTGGCGGGCAAGGCCGCCCTCGCGCCGGCAGGCGACTCGCCCGACGCGGCGGCCGTCGCAGCCGCGCGAGCAGGCGCCGCCGCGGTCGTTCTGCACGAGTCGCGAATCCCGGCCGGCTCGCTCGGCACAGACGAGCGAATCGGTGTCCCGATCGTCAGTCTCCCGGGTGGAGCTGCGACCGAGGCGCAACGCCTGCTCCGCGCGGGCGAGCCGGCCACGATCGAAATCGGCGCGCCACGCGAGCGCGAGAACCCGCTCTCGGGCGGCCCGGCGGCGTTCTCCTCACGCGGGCTCGCCTTCGACGGCGGCCCGAAACCGGAGGTCGTCGCACCGGGCGTCGCGCTCCTGACCTCCGAGCCGGGACGCGGCGCCGACGGCCAGCCGGCGTTCGGCACCGTCAGCGGCTCGAGCGCCGCCGCGGCGGTGGTCGCTTCCGGCGCAGCGCTCCTGGCCCAGGCCAGGCCGGACCTGGACGCGAGGGCGCTACGAGGCGCGCTCGTCGGCACCGCCGCCCCCGTGGACGGCGCCCGCCGGCTCGACCTCGGCGCCGCGGCCGCGGTCGAGGCGATCGCCGAGCCCGCATCGGTCCCGCTCGGCCACGCGAACCGCCGCGGCTGGCAGGGAACGGCCCGGTTCACGGTGCGGAACGTCTCCCAGCGACCGCTCGGCATCGCCGTCTCCACGGGAGAGCTCGGCGAGGTGGGCGGCGCGGCGCTCGCCGTCTCCCCGGCGCGCTTCCGGCTCCGGCCACGGGAGACGCGCAAGGTCTTCGTCGTCGCCAGGATGGCATACATGCCGCCGGGCGTTCGGCTGCTCGCGGCCAACTTCGAGCTCCATGCTGGTGGAGGCGCGCCGACGCGGGTTCCGTGGACGCTGACGCTGGGGCGCTACGAACGGGACCTCCTGGGCTCCGTCCAGCTTTCGACGAACCGGTTCAAGGCGTCCGACTCTGCGCCGGCGCTCCTCGAGCTCCGAGCCGGCCGTCTGGCCGAAGGGAGGACCGGCAGCGAGGTGCTTCCGCTGTCGTACCTCGACCTCGAGCTGTGGCGCGGCAGGGAACGGGTCGGGCGGCTCGCCCGGCTCCGGAACCTCCTGCCGGGCCGCTACACGTTCGGTCTGACCGGCCGAGGCCCGGCCGGCCGCCGCCTGCAGCCAGGCCGCTACACGCTCCGCCTGCTCGGCTATCCGCCCGGAGATGGGCCTCCAAGCAGGCAATTCGTACAGTTCACGATCCAGTAGCGGAACCGTATACTCGCCCGGCGTGACCACCGTCGAGGCACCTTCGCACCTTCGCGAGAACCCGTTCGAGATCGCGCAGCACCAGCTTCGGCGCGTCGCCAGAGAGTTCCAGATCGACGAGAACCTCGTCCGCGTGCTCGAACAGTGCAAGAAGACCGTGGCCGTCTCGATCCCGGTCGTGATGGACGACGGCCAGATCCACACGTTCGAGGGCTTCCGTGTCACGCACAACATCGCGCGAGGCCCCTCGAAAGGCGGGATCCGCTACCACCCGGATGTCACCCTCGACGAGGTGAAGTCGCTCGCGATGTGGATGACGTGGAAGTGCGCGCTGATGGGGATCCCGTTCGGCGGCGCAAAGGGCGGGGTCATCTGCAACCCGAAGCAGATGTCCCCCGGCGAGCTCCAGAAGATGACCCGGCGCTACACCTCGGAGATCATCAACGAGATCGGCCCCGAGAAGGACATCCCGGCGCCCGACGTCGGCACGACACCGGCCGTCATGGCCTGGATCTTCGACACCTACTCGATGAACAAGGGCCACTCGGTGCTCGGCGTCGTCACCGGCAAGCCGCTGAACGTCGGCGGCTCGCTCGGCCGACTGGAGGCGACGGCGCACGGCGCGCTGTACATCCTGCGCGAGGCGGCCAAGAAGCAGGGCAAGTCATTCGACGGCATGCGGGTCGCCGTCCAGGGGTTCGGCAACGTCGGCAGCTACCTCGCCCGGTTCGTACAGGAGGACGGTGCGACGGTGATCGCCGTGTCGGACTCCGTGGGCGGCGTTCACAACCCCGACGGCATCGACGTGCAGCTCGCGCTCGCGCACAAGCAGGAGACGGGCCGCCTCGAGGGCCTGAAGGACACCGAGGCGATCACGAACGAGGAGCTACTCGAGCTCGACACAGACGTGCTCGCCCCGTGCGCGCTCGAGCAGGTGATCACCTCCGAGAACGCCGACAGGATCAAGGCGAGCATCGTCGTCGAGGGCGCGAACGGTCCCACGACGCCGACCGCTGACGAGATCCTCGACGAGCGAGGTGTGATGGTGCTGCCCGACGTGCTCGCCAATGCCGGCGGTGTCGTCGTCTCGTACTTCGAGTGGGTGCAGGGCCTCCAGGAGTACTTCTGGAAGGAGGACGAGGTGAACCGGCGCTTGAACGAGATCACCTCCCGCGCCTTCCACGAGACCTGGGCGAGCTACGAGAGCCGGAACTCGACCATGCGGACGGCGGCGTACGGCCTCGCCGTCCAGCGGGTCTCGGAAGCCACGATGACCCGCGGCCTGTACCCGTAACCCGCGTCACCCTCTACCAGGCCGAGGAATGCCACCTCTGCGCGGCGGCGAAGCGTGTCGTCCAGGCCGCGCGGGACGAGCTCGGCTTCGAGCTGGACGAGGTGGACATCGGCGGCGACCCTGAGCTCGAAAGCAACTACCGCGAGTGGATCCCGGTCGTTGAGATCGACGGCGAGCGTGCCTTCACGTACTTCGTCGAGCCGGAAGCGCTCCGCCGGAAGGTCGCACAAGCTCAGGGCCCAGAGGGGACTTTGTGACTACGCGACGCAAGGAACGATCAGCACTGGCACAATCCTTGTGTCGTGTTACAAGCGCCACCGCAGGGGTCGGTTCCTGATCGTCTCACCGTCGGCGTCGCCGCCAGGCTCAGCCGCTATCTCCAGGTTCTGACGCAGGCCCGCAAGATGGGGAAGGAGCGGATCTCCTCGCAGGAGATCGCCGACTACACGAACATCAACGCGACCCAGATCCGACGCGACCTCTCGACCTTCGGGAAGTTCGGCAAGCGCGGGGTCGGCTACAGCGTCGAGGGCCTGCTTGGCGAGATCCGCCGCATTCTCAGGACCCAGGGCCAGCACAACATCGCGCTCGTCGGCGCGGGACGACTGGGCGAGGCGATCGCGAGCTCGCCCATCTTCGCGGAGCACGGCATCAACATCACGGCGATCTTCGACAAGGATCCGGACAAGGTCGGCCGCAACGTCGGCAACGTGGAGGTCAGCGAGTATTCGCTACTCGCCGACACCGTCCGGGAGAAGAACATCGTCGTCGGCGTGCTCGCCGTTCCCGCCGAGAGCGCCCAGTCGGCGTCGGACGACCTCATCGACGCGGGCGTGCGGATCATCTTCAACTACTCCGAGGCGCTGCTCGACACGCCGCAGGACGTCGCGGTCCACACGTCGAACCCCGCGGTCGAGCTCCTCTACGCGCTCTACTTCCACCTCGCGTAGCGCTGCGCTCTTGCGCTGAAAGTCTCGGCGGTCACCTATACGGGTGAAACTGCCGAACCATGCGGATCCTGCTCTGGCACGGCTACCTGCTCGGCGGTACCGGCTCGAACGTCTACACGCGGTCGATCGCGCGGGAGTGGAGCCGCGCGGGCCATGACGTCGTAGTCGTCTCGCAGGAGTCCAATCCGGAGCTCTTCGACCTGGGCGGTGCCCAGACGGTGCGCCCCGACGTCGGGGGCCTCCTCCCGGTGTTCGTGCTCGACCGGTACGAGGGCATGGAGGCGAAGCTCCTCCAGGACACGACGACGGAGGAGCGCGAGCGCTTCGTGGGCGCGAACGCCGCAGCGCTCCGCGAGCTGGCGCCGGCGGACTTCGTCTTTGCGAATCACGTCCTGCTCGGCGCGCCGGTCGGGGCGGGATCGGGCCTCCCCTTCGCCGTGAAGGCCCACGGCTCCGAGCTCGAGTACTCCATGCGTGGGAACGAGGAGCTCTCACGCTGGGGACGGGAGGCGCTCACCGACGCGAAAGCCGTCTTCGTCGGCTCGGGACACATCCGCCAGGTGCTGGAGGACGTGGTCGGGCACGTCGACCGCGTCCACGAGGTTCCGCCCGGGGTCGACGTCGACGCGTTCCATCCGGAGCGGCGCGGCGACGCGCTGCCGATGCTGGTCGGGGAGGCGAGGCGCGATCCGCCCAACCCCGGTAACGCAAACGAGCGCCGGCCTGACGAGGGCAACGCGGAACGGTTCGCCGAGTTCCTCCGGCCGGACCGCGCGACGGTCCTGTACTTCGGGAAGCTGCTTCGAAACAAGGGCGTGCACCTGCTCCTCGAAGCGCTCCGGCGCGTCGATGCCCGGGCGGTCATCGTCGGGTTCGGAGACTTCCGGCGGGAGCTCGAGGCCATGGCCAGTCCGGACGTGCTGTTCACGGGGCCGCTGGAGCACAGACACCTCGTCCACCTGATCCCGCTCGCCGACGTCACGGTCGTCCCGTCGATCTTCCCGGAGGCCTTCGGCATGGTCGCCGCCGAGGCCGCGTCCGGCGGCTCGCTCCCGCTCGTCGCCCGCCACTCCGGCCTGGCCGAGATCGCCGATGCGCTCGAGGAGGAGGGTGTCCCCGCCGCGTTCGAGTCGGACAACGTCGACGACCTGGTCGAGAAGCTCGAATCGCTCCTCGGCCGTTCCGAATCGGAGCGCGAGGAACTACGCCGCCGAGCCCGCCGTGTCGTGGAGGAGCGGTGGTCGTGGGCGAGCGTAGCCGACCGCTTGCTCGAGCCCTTCACATAACGTTCAGCCGCTCATGGGCGACGAACAGAAGCTGACACCCGAGGAGCAGATCCGGTCGGCGCGCGAAGCCTTCGAGCAGGCCGAGGACTTCACGGTCGCCGTGGAGGAGGAGTTCGCGATCCTCGATCCGGAGACCCTGTCGCTGACGAACCGGTTCGAGGAGCTGCAGGCCGCCGCCAAGGGAACCGAGCTCGAGGACCACCTCGTCGGCGAGCTGATCGCCTCCGAGGTCGAGATCCGCACGGGCCGCTGCGACAACTTCACTGAGGCCGCGGCGCGCATGGGCGAGCGGCGCGACCAGCTCCTGGCGCTCGCCGACCAGCTCGGCGTCGTGCTCGGCGGAACCGGCACGCACCCCTGGAGCCCGTGGCAGGAGCAGCGGATCATCGACACGCCGCACTACCGCCGAAACGACGAGGTCCTCCGCTACGTCGTCTGGCGAAACAACAGCTTTGGGCTCCACGTCCACGTCGCGATCAACGGGCCCGACCGCGCGATGCAGGTGCACGACTGGCTGCGGCACCTGCTCCCGGAGATCCTCGCGCTCTCCGGAAGTTCGCCGTTCCACGAGAACGTCTTCACGCACCTGCACTCGACGCGGACGGAGATCTTCACCAAGTTCTTCCCGCGCTGCGGGATCCCCGACGCGTTCGGCGACTGGCAGACCTTCGAGGACTACGTCCGCACGCTGTTCCGCACCGGCTCGATCACGGAGCACACGCAGCTGTGGTGGAGCGTGCGGCCGCACCTCGCCTTTCCGACGATCGAGATGCGGATCGCCGACGCGCAGCCCGAGCTGGGGGAGGCGCGCTCGCTCGCCGCGTTCGTGTATGCGCTGACCGTCCGGATCGCCCGCGCGCTCGATGAGGGCGAGCCGGTTCCGCTACCGCCGCGCCGCTTCATCGAGGAGAACTTCTGGCGCGCGACGCGTTACGGCCTCACCGGCGAGCTCCTCGATCTCGGGCGGCTGGAGAACGTCAACACGCGCGAGCGGCTCGAGCAGCTGATCGAGTGGGTCGGGCCGGTCGCGGACGAGATCGGCGCCGCGCCGTTCCTGGGCGTGCCGGCCGCGAACGCCGCCGAGCGCCAGATGGCGCGCTACGAGGAGGGCGCGACGCTCGAGGAGATCTACGCCGAGCAGGTGCGGCCGAAGGAGACTGTTGGCTGAGCCGGAGCAGCCGTCGCCCGACGAGCTGCTGGACGCCGTCCGCAAGATGAAGGTGTCCGACCTCCTGCTCTCGACGGCGGCGACGCTCGCGCAGCTCGGCTTCGCGAAGCTCGACGAGTCCACGCGGGACCTCGAGCAGGCCCGGCTCGCGATCGAGGGGATGAAGGCACTGCTTGGAGCCCTCGAGGGGGCCGTCCCGGCCGAGGTGCATCGCGACTTCAGCCAGGTGGTCGCGAATCTTCAGGTTGCGTACGCTGAAGCTGTTGGAACGGAAGCGAAGGAAGAGACGCCGAGCGACTGACGACCTACCCGATCGGCGTGTAGGCAAGCTGCGATCGGCGTGCAAGGGTCCCCAAATGAGGAGATTTGCGGCCGTCCTCGTGGCTCTGGTTGGGCTTGCAGCAGCACAGAACGCCGCTGCCCAGGCTCGCGGCACGGAAGCGCTCGAGCAGCTGACGAGAGTGAGTAGTGCGCCGATCTCGCTGTATCGGAGCCCAACCACGAGGTCGCCGTATTTCGTCACAGGGCGCATCCCGGTCTCCGAGTTCTCTACCGCCGGCTTGGCGGTCCGGCAAGGGAGGGACTTCTGGAGCTCGTACGGGGCCGTCTTCGGGGTCCGCGACGCGGCGAGCGAGCTCATGCTTCGCAAGCAGACGACGGACGCGTACGGCGTGACGCATCTCCGCTACGACCAGCGCTACCGAGGCCTCGAAGTGGTCGGACGTCAGCTCCTGTTGCACATCCAGGATGGAGCGGTGATCGCGGCGAACGGGCACTTCGCCTCCGGCATCGATCTCGCGACCTCGCCCACGGTCTCGGATGCGGGGGCCGCATTCGTCGCAGCCGGCGGCATTCCGGCTCGGGGCCGTTCGGCCGTCGGCCAGCCTGAGCTGCTCGTGCACGTCAACGGCGTTGACCAGGCCCGGCTCGCCTGGCAGGTGGCTGTCGCCAGCGCAAAGCCGCTCGGAGTCTGGCGGGTCTTCGTCGACGCTCGAACGGGCGAGATCCTCCGGGCCTATAACGACCTCCACACCGCCAAGAACCGCGTCACGCACACGAACGCGAACGATCCCGACTGCAACACGGCGGAGGCGCCGCAGTGCACGCTTCCCGGGGCCCAGGTCCGGGACGAGGACGATCCTCCCGTCGGTGACGCGATCGTCCAGGAGACGCACGTCAACACGGGTCTCGTCTACGACTACTTCGCGAGCACCTTCGGCCGAGACTCGTACGACGACGCGGGCCACGTCCTCCGCTCGACGGTCCACTTCGGGGCCGATTTCGACAACGCGTTCTGGTGCGGCGACGACTGCACGCCGTTCTTCGGGTCCGCCGAGGGCGGCCAGATGGTCTACGGCGACGGAAGCTGGAACGGCACGAGCGGCTTGTTCTCGCCGCTCGGCCAGGACCTCGACATCGTCGCTCACGAGCTCACGCACGCGATCACCGAGGACGAGAACGGCCTCGAGTACTTCGGCCAGTCGGGCGCGCTCAACGAGTCCTACTCGGACGTGTTCGCGGCGATGGTCGACCAGGACGGCGACGAGTGGCTGATGAGCGAAGACTCCTGGACGCCCGGGACGCCGGGGGATGCTCTGAGGAACATGGCCGATCCGGCCGCCGAAGGCCAGCCGGCCCACCTGAACGACTACGTGAACACCTGGTACGACGGCGGCGGCGTCCACACGAACAGCGGCATCCCCAACCATGCCGCCTACCTCGCGGCCACCGATCCCGACTTACGGCATCGGCCGTGCCGACCTCCAGCAGATCTACTACGCCGCCATGCCGTGCCTCTCGGTGGGCGCCGATTTCCTCGAGAACCATCAATGTCTCCTGCTAGCCGCAGGCGTCGTCTTCCCCGGCGACGACACGAAGGCCCGCGCGATCAGGCTCTCGCAAGCCGCCGTTGGGATCGCCGCTCGCCCGGTGGTGAGCTCGCCGAACGGCGGCGAGACGCTGGCACCAGGAGGTGCTGCGTCGGTGACCTGGGGCGGCGGCGCGGCGACGGGACTTGGGTTCGGCGTGTCGTTCTTCCAGAGCGCGCCCGAGAATCACGTCGAGGGATTCGAGTCGGCGTCGCTGCCGCCGGACTTCACCACCGAGGGCCCGTCGTGGACGGTGGTCGGTCCGACGCCGGGCAGCGCGACGAGCTCAGCCCGGTCGGGCGTGATCGGCGACAGCGGGCGCACGGAGTTGCATCGAGTCGTCCACGTTCGCAGCTCCGGGAGCATGTTCTTCGCGCGGCGCGTGAGCTCGGAGTTCGGCTTTGACTTCCTCTCGTTCCACGTCGATGGGATTCCGGTGGGCGCGACCTCCGGGAATGCCGCCTGGGGCTTCCCCAGCTATATGCCGATCACGCTTCCGCCGGGTGCGCACGAGCTCGTGTGGGTCTACGAGAAGGATTCTCTCGTCTCCGTCGGCGAGGATGCCGCCTGGATCGACGCCGTCCTCGCACCGAACCTCGAGCGCGCCGCGCCTTCGGGGATCAATGCGGCGACGCCCGCGGACGCGACGAGCCAGGCGTGGACGGTCCCGAACGCTCCGGGATCGTCCTACCGCATCCGCGTCGAGCGACTCGGAATCGCGCCGTGGCTCGCCTTCGACGAATCCGACGGCGTCTTTGTGATTCAGGCTGCTCCGCCTCCTCCGCCGCCTCCTCCTCCACCACCACCGCCGGTAGGACCGCCGCCGCCACCGCCTCCGCCGGTGCGACCGCCGGCCCAGGCGCGGTGCATCGTGCCGAACGTTCGCGGCAAGACCCTCGCGCAGGCCCGCCGGCTGCTCACATCGAGGCGTTGCGCGCTCGGACGGGTTAGCCGTGCCTATTCGGGCCGGGTCAGGAAGAACAAGATCATCAGCCAGAGCAGGCGGCCCGGCACGCGCCATCCGCGCAGGACGCGCGTCAACGTGCTCGTCAGCCGCGGCCGCCGCCGCTAGCGGGCCCCGAGCCGGTGTTCAGCGTGACGGAGCTCCGAGCTCGACGGCTTCTCGCGGCCAGGCGGTGCCGGCTCGGCCGGGTGACCCGCGCCTTCTCGGCGACGACGAAGCGCGGCCGGGTCGTTCGGCAGAGCAGGCGTCCGGGACTCCGGCTGCCGCGCGGCACACAGGTCCACGTGGTCGTGAGCCGCGGCCGACGCCGCTGAACAAGAAGTGCTCGAGAACACGAGCCGGGAACGCCGTAGGAGCACAGGCTCGACGCCGTCGGCGCAATTCGATCAGCCGCGGCCGCCGCTAAGACTTCTCCGCGTGTGGTAGAAAGCCGCGTCGCGGCGGGGAGCCCGCGCGCCTTTCTCCATGGCCGACTTCATCACTGACAATCCCGTCCTGATCGCGCTCGTCTGCTCGGGCGTCGCGATCGTCTACGGCGTCCTCCAGACGCTCTGGCTGCTCCGGCTCCCGGCCGGAACCGAGCGGATGCAGGCGATCGCCAAGGCCATCCAGGAGGGTGCGTCCGCCTACCTCCGCCGCCAGTACACGACGATCGGATTCGTCGCGATCGTCCTCTTCCTGATCATCGGCTTCTGGAACGACCTGGGGTGGGGGACGGCGTTCGGCTTCCTGATCGGCGCCGTCTTCTCGGCGGCCGCCGGCTTCATCGGGATGAACGTCGCGGTCCGCGCGAACGTCCGCACCGCGGAGGCGGCGAAGCAGGGCGTCGCGCCCGCGCTGCGCGTCGCGTTCTCCGCCGGGTCGGTCACCGGCCTGCTCGTCGTCGGGCTCGGGCTTCTCGGCGTCGCCGGCTACTACGGGGTCCTCACCGAGTGGTTCGACGAGGGCCAGGACGGTGCGACGCAGCACCTCATCGGTCTCGCCTTCGGAGGCTCGCTGATCTCGGTCTTCGCCCGCCTCGGCGGCGGCATCTACACCAAGGCCGCCGACGTCGGCGCCGACCTCGTCGGCAAGGTCGAGGCCGGGATCCCCGAGGACGACCCGCGCAACCCGGCCGTGATCGCGGACAACGTGGGCGACAACGTCGGCGACTGCGCCGGCATGGCCGCCGACCTCTTCGAGACCTACGCGGTCACGCTCGTCGCCGTCATGTTCCTCGGCGCCGTCAACTTCCCGGCGACGGAGATCGTCCACTACCCGCTCGTCATCGGCGCGGTCGCGATCCTCGCCTCCGTCGCCGGGACGTTCTTCGCGCGCATCGGCCGCGGCGGCTCGATCATGGCGGCGCTCTACAAGGCGGTCATCGCGTCGACGGTCATCTCGGCGCTGCTCTTCATCCCGGTCACCGCCGCCTTCGACGGCGACGCGTTCACCTTCTGGGAGCTCTACGGCGCCACGCTGATCGGCCTCGCCATCACCTTCCTGCTCGTGGCGATCACCGAGTTCTACACGGGCACCCGCTGGGGCCCGGTCAAGGGGATCTCGCGCGCCTCGCTGACCGGACACGCGACGAACATCATCGAGGGGCTCGCGATCGGGATGCAGGCGACGGCCCTGCCGGTGATCGTGATCGCAGCGGGGATCGTGGGCGCCTTCTCGATCGGCGACACCTCCACCGAGGGCCTCTTCTACATCGGGATCGCCGTCATGGCGCAGCTCTCGATGACGGGCCTGATCGTCGCCCTCGACGCCTACGGCCCGGTGACCGACAACGCCGGCGGCATCGCCGAGATGGCCGAGCTGGACGAGTCCGTCCGCGCCGTGACCGACCCGCTCGACGCCGTCGGCAACACCACGAAGGCGGTCACGAAGGGCTACGCGATCGGCTCAGCCGGGCTCGCCGCGCTGATCCTGTTCGACGGCTTCACGACCGAGCTGAGCGACGAAGGCCTGACCGACGTCCGCTTCGAGCTCGGCGACGCCTGGGTGATCGCCGGCCTCTTCCTCGGCGGCCTGATGCCGTTCCTCTTCTCCTCGCTCGCGATGCAGGCGGTGGGCCGCGTGGGCGGCCAGGTCGTGGAGGAGGTGCGCCGACAGTTCCGCGAGATCCCGGGGATCCTCGAGGGCACCGGCCGGCCGGACTACAGCCGCGCCGTCAACATCGTCACCGGCTCGGCGATCAAGAACATGATGCTCCCGAGCCTGATCCCGGTCGCCTTTCCGATCATCGTCGGGATCATCAGCGTCGAGATGCTCGGCGGCCTCCTGATCGGGACGATCGTCACGGGGATCTTCCTCGCGATCGCGATGACCTCCGGCGGCGGCGCCTGGGACAACGCCAAGAAGCTGATCGAGGACGGCCAGTACGGCGGCAAGGGCTCCGACGCCCACGCGGCCGCCGTCACCGGCGACACCGTCGGCGATCCCTACAAGGACACCGCCGGCCCCGCGATCAACCCGATGATCAAGATCACGAACATCGTGGCGATCCTGATCATCCCGCTGATCGTCTCGATCCACGGTTAGTCCCTTCGGGACCGCACGAGTGTCAGACACTCGTCATGTCCGCTGGGGACAAGTCTGCGGGCGCTAAGGCCGCGTCAAGACTCCGCCGTCGGGCGTAGAAGTTCCGTCAGGAGTGCCTTCGAGCACTCGCGCGCGCGGTAGAAAAACGGCGTGCGCGACATCCTCTTCATCGCGACGGTCCTCGCGTTCTTCGCGCTTGCCGTGCTCCTGGTCACGGGCTGCGCGCGGATAGTCGCGCACACCGCGGACGAGAACGGCGAACGATGAGCTGGGAGAACGCCGTCGGGCTGATCGTGTCGGTGGCCGTGCTCGGCTACCTCGTCTACGCGCTCCTCTTCCCCGAGCGGGTCGGATGACGACCCTGCTCGAGCTCCTGATGACCGTCGCGTACGTCGGCGGGATCGCGTGCGCGGCGGTCGTCCTCGTGGCTCTCCTGCGGTCGCGCCTTCGGTGAGCCTCGAGAACTGGCTCCAGCTCCTCGCGCTTGTCGCGCTGGTCGCGGTCGGAACACGGCTCCTCGGCCCCTACCTGGCGCGCGTGTTCGCCGGCGGGTCGGCTCCGGGTGACCGGGTCTTCCTGCCCGTCGAGCGCCTGCTCTACCGCGCCGGGGGGATCGATCCCGAGCGTGAGCAGCCCTGGACGGTGTACGCGCTCTCGCTCCTCGCATTCAGCGCGGTCTCGGTCCTCGGCCTCTACGTCCTCCAGCGCCTCCAAGGCGTGCTGCCCCTGAACCCGACCGACGTCGCAGCGGTTCCGCCGGCGCTCGCCTTCAACACCGCCGCCAGCTTCGTCACGAACACGAACTGGCAGAACTACGGCGGCGAGTCGACGATGGCCCACCTCACGCAGATGGCGGGGCTGACGGTGCAGAACTTCGTCTCGGCCGCCGTGGGAATCGCCGTCGTCGTCGCGCTGATCCGCGGCCTCACGCGGCGCCGCTCGGAGACGATCGGGAACTTCTGGGTCGATCTGACGCGGATCACGACGAGGGTCCTGCTCCCGCTCGCGACTCGTGGTCGCGCTGCTGCTGGCCAGCCAGGGCGTCGTCCAGTCGCTCCGCGGCAGCGCCACCGCCACGACCGTCGAGGGCGCGACGCAGGAGATCTACCGCGGGCCGGTCGCGAGCCAGGAGGCGATCAAGGAGCTCGGGACGAACGGCGGCGGGATCGTCAACGCGAACTCGGCGCATCCGTTCGAGAACCCGACCGCGTTCACGAACCTGGTGCAGCTGTTCGCGATCCTGCTGATCCCGTTCGCGCTGACCTACGCGTTCGGGCGGATGGTCGGCGACCAGCGCCAGGGCTGGGCGATCTTCGCCGCGATGTTCGTCCTCTGGGCGGGCTCGGTTTTCGTGGCCACGGGCTTCGAGCTCGACGGCAACCCACGGATCGATGCGTCCGCGGCGAACATGGAAGGCAAGGAGGTCCGTTTCGGCGCCGCGGCGTCCGGGCTCTATGCGGCCACGACCACGGCGACCTCGACCGGGGCCGTGATCGCGGCCCACGACAGCTTCACGCCCGGCGGCGGCGCCGTGCCGCTCGTGAACATGATGCTCGGCGAGGTCAGCCCCGGCGGTGTCGGCGCCGGTCTGTACGGGATGCTCGTCTTCGTCCTGCTCTCGGTGTTCATCGCCGGGCTGATGGTCGGGAGAACGCCCGAGTACCTCGGCAAGAAGATCCAGGCGGCGGAGATGAAGCTCGTCGTCCTCTACCTCTTGTTCGTGCCGGCGCTCGTGCTCTGCTTCTCGGCCGTCTCCGTGCTGCTCGACTCGGCCAAGGCCTCGATCCTCAACCCCGGCCCGCACGGCATGACCGAAGTGGTCTACGCCTTCACGTCGGCGTCGAACAACAACGGCTCCGCCTTCGGCGGGCTGACGGGGAACACCGACTGGTTCAACACGACGCTCGGCCTCGCGATGCTCGGTGGGCGGTTCCTGCCGATCGTCGTCGTGCTGGCGATCGCCGGCGCGCTCGCACGCAAGCAGACGGTTCCGGCGACGGCCGGGACCTTCCCGACCGGCACGCCGCTGTTCACGAGCCTGCTCGTCGGCGTCGTGCTGCTCGTCGTCGGCCTGACGTACCTGCCGGTGCTTGCCCTCGGGCCGTTCCTCGAGGAGCTGATGCTCTGATGGCGGAGTCCACGCTCCGCGACCCTGCGCTGCTCTCGCGCGCCGCCGCCGACAGCGTCCGCAAGCTCGACCCGCGGCGCATGGCGCGGAACCCGGTCATGTTCGTCGTCGAGATCGGCAGTGTCCTGGTCACGATCCTCGCGATCACCGACCCGAGCGTCTTCGCGTGGCTGATCGCGGCCTTCCTGTGGTTCACCGTCCTCTTCGCCAACCTGTCCGAGGCGGTCGCGGAGGGACGCGGCAAGGCGCAGGCGGAGCAGCTGCGGAAGACCCGGGCCGAGACCGTCGCGCACCGGCGAGGCGCGCTGGGCGTCGAGGACGTCCCGTCCGGCCAACTGCGCCTCGGCGACGAGGTGGTCGTGTCGGCCGGCGAGATCATCCCGGCCGACGGCGAGGTGATCGAGGGGATCGCGAGTGTCGACGAGTCCGCGATCACAGGCGAGTCGGCTCCGGTCATCCGCGAGTCGGGAGGCGACCGCTCGGCGGTGACGGGCGGCACACGCGTGCTCTCGGACCAGATCGTCGTGCGTGTCACGGCGGTTCCGGGTGAGAGCTTCCTCGACCGGATGATCGCCCTCGTCGAGGGCGCGGAGCGGAAGAAGACGCCCAACGAGGTCGCGCTCAACATCCTGCTCTCGGGCCTGACGATCGTCTTCCTGCTCGCAGTCGTGACACTGCAGCCGTTCGCGATCTACTCCGGCGCCGAGCAGAGCCTCGTCGTCCTGGTCGCGCTCCTCGTCTGCCTGATCCCGACGACGATCGGCGGGCTGCTCTCGGCGATCGGCATCGCCGGCATGGACCGGCTGGTGCGGCGCAACGTCCTCGCGCTCTCGGGCCGCGCCGTCGAGGCGGCGGGTGACTGCTCGACGCTGCTCCTCGACAAGACGGGCACGATCACGCTCGGAAACCGCGAGGCGACCGAGCTGATCCCACTGGATGGCGTGACGGGCGCGGCGCTGGCGGATGCGGCGCAGCTCGCCAGCCTCGCCGACGAGACGCCCGAGGGCCGCTCGATCGTCGTGCTCGCGAAGACCGACTTCGGCCTGCGCGAGCGGGAGGTTCCGGGCGGCGCGCTCGTCCCGTTCAGCGCCCAGACCCGGATGAGCGGCATCGACCTCGACGGACGACGGATCCGCAAGGGCGCCGCAGACGCGATCCAGCGCTGGGTCGTGGAGCAGGGCGGTCAGGCGCCGGCCGAGCTCGCGACCGTCGTCGACCGCATCGCCGCCTCCGGCGGCACGCCGCTCGTCGTCGCCGAAGGGCACACGCACGCTCGGCGTCGTCCACCTGAAGGACGTCGTCAAGGAAGGGCTCCGCGAGCGGTTCGACCAGATGCGTGCGCTCGGGATTCGCACCGTGATGATCACCGGCGACAACCCGGTCACCGCGAAGGCGATCGCGGCGGAGGCCGGGGTCGACGACTACCTCGCCGAGGCCAGGCCCGAGGACAAGATGGAGCTCATCCGCCGCGAGCAGGCGGGCGGAAACCTCGTGGCGATGACGGGCGACGGGACGAACGACGCGCCGGCGCTGGCGCAGGCCGACGTCGGTGTCGCCATGAACACCGGCACCCAGGCGGCCCGCGAGGCCGGGAACATGGTCGACCTCGACTCGAACCCGACGAAGCTGATCGAGATCGTCGAGATCGGCAAGCAGCTGCTGATCACCCGCGGCGCGCTGACCACCTTCTCGATCGCCAACGACGTCGCGAAGTACTTCGCGATCATCCCGGCGATGTTCGCGGGCGCCTTCCCGGTGCTCGACCGCCTCGACGTGATGCGGCTGGAGAGCCCGCAGTCCGCGATCACCTCGGCCGTGATCTTCAACGCGCTCATCATCGTCGCCCTCATCCCACTGGCGCTGCGCGGAGTCCGCTTCCGCGCGGCTTCTGCCGCCGCCGTCCTTCGGCGCAACATGCTCATCTACGGGCTCGGCGGCCTCGTCGTGCCGTTCGTCGGGATCAAGCTGATCGACCTCTTCGTGGGCGGGCTGGGCGTCGTATGAGGCGGCAGCTCCTTCCCGCGCTCGTCGCGTTCCTCGCATTCACTCTGGTGACCGGGCTCGCCTATCCGCTGGCCGTCACCGGGATCGCTCAGGTGGCCTTCCCGTCGCGCGCCGACGGGTCGCTGGTCGAGCGCGGCGGGACCGTCGTCGGCTCGAGGTTGATCGCCCAGGCCTTCGCGGGCGAGCGCTACTTTCACCCGCGCCCGTCGGCGGCCGGCGACGGCTACGACGCGATGTCGAGCTCGGCGTCGAATCTCGGGCCGCTGAACGAGGAGCTCCTGGCCGCCGTCGACGAGCGTCGGCAGGCGTACCGCGAGGCGAACGACGCCGAAGCGCCGATCGACGCGCTGACCGCGTCGGGCTCCGGTCTCGACCCGCACATCTCGCCGGAGAACGCCCGTCTTCAAGCGGATCGGGTCGCCCAGGCCCGGGGCCTCGACCGGGCGCAGGTGCTCGAGCTGATCGACGAGCACACCGACGGCCGCTCGCTCGGGTTCCTCGGCGAGCCGGCAGTGAACGTGCTCGAGCTCAACCTCGCGCTCGACGAGGCGTAGCCTCCGTCCATGGCGCGCGGAACCCTCCGCATCTACCTCGGCGCCGCTCCGGGCGTGGGGAAGACCTACGCGATGCTGAACGAGGGCCGCCGCCGTCACGAGCGCGGCGAGGACGTCGTCGTCGGGCTCGTCGAGACCCACGGCCGCAGGCCCACGGCCGAGCAGGTCGGCGATCTCGAGGTCATTCCGAGGAAAGCGGTCGAGTACCGGGGCACGACGCTGGAGGAGCTCGACGTCGACGCAGTGATCGCCCGACGGCCGGACATCGTCCTGGTGGACGAGCTCGCGCACACGAACGCGCCTGGGTCGCGAAACGAGAAGCGCTGGCAGGACATCGACCAGCTGCTCGAGGCGGGCATCGGAGTGATCTCGACGGTGAACATCCAGCACCTCGAGTCGCTCAACGACGTCGTCGAGCAGATCACCGGCATGCGCCAGCAGGAGACGGTTCCGGACGAGGTCGTGCGCCGCGCCGACCAGCTCCAGCTCGTCGATCTCGCCTCGGAGTCGATTCGCGCCAGGCTCGCGCGCGGAGACATCTACCCCGCGGAGCGCATCGACGTCGCACTGGCCAACTACTTCCGGCCGGGAAACCTGACGGCGCTTCGCGAGCTCGCGCTCCTCTGGGTCGCGGACCGGGTCGACGAGGGCCTCCGCGAGTACCGCGAGCGGCACGGCATCGAGCGGCCCTGGGAGACGAAGGAGCGCGTGATCGTGGCGGTGACCGGGGCTCCGGGCGGCGATCGGGTGATCCGGCGGGCGGCGCGGATGGCACAGCGGACGAACGGCGAGCTCGTCGCCGTCTACGTCCGGCCCCAGGACGGTCTTGCCGCGGCGACTCCCGAGGAGCTCTCGCGCCAGCGCGAGCTCGTCGAGGAGCTGGGCGGCGAGTACCGTGAAACCGTCGGCGCAGACATCGGCCAGACGCTGGTCGAGACCGCCCGCTCGCTCAATGCGACCCAGGTCGTCCTGGGAGCGACCAGGCGGTCGCGTTTCGGGCAGCTGCTCCGCGGCTCCGTGATCAACCGCGTGATCGCCGATTCCGGCGTCGGCATCGACGTCCACGTGATCAGCCATCCGAGCGAGGTCGACGCAGAGTTCGTGCTCCCCCGCCGGCGTCGGCCGGCAGCGCTCTCCCGCCGTCGAATGCTGCTCGGTTTCCTCGCGGCGGCTCTCGCGCTCCCCGTGCTCACAGCCGTGCTCGCAGGCCTGCGCGACGAGCTCGGCTTGCCGAGCGTCCTGCTCCTCTTCCTCCTCCTCGTGGTCGGTGTCTCGGCGCTTGGTGGGCTCTGGCCCGCACTCGCGGCCGCCGTCGTCGGCTTCCTGCTCGTCAACTGGTATTTCACGCCGCCGCTCTACACATTCACGATCGGCGAGACGGAAAACGTCCTGGCGCTGTTCGTCTTCCTTGCCGTCGCGGTCGTGGTGAGCGTGCTCGTCTCGCTCGCGGCTCGCCGGGCTGTGGAAGGTGCGCGAGCACGGGCGGAGGCGCAGGCGCTCGTGCGCCTGGCGGGCTCGTCGACGGTTCCGGCGGTGCTCGACGCGCTGGTCCGGACGCTCGGGCTCCAGGGCGCATCCGTGCTCCATCGTCAGGAGGACGGCTGGCTGATCGAGGGCGCCGCGGGGTTGCGCGCTCCGGAGGATCCCGACGCTGCCGGGTTCACGCTGCGCCTCGACGACGCGCACGTTCTGGCCGTGGCCGACGCGGATCCCGGTCCGGACGAAGTGAGGATCCTCGAGGCGTTCGGGCGCGAGCTCGCCGCCTCGCTCGAGCTCGAGGAGCTCGCGGCGGAGGCGTCCACCGCAGCTTCGCTCGCGAGCGCCGGCGAGCTGCGGTCGGCGATCCTCTCGGCCGTCTCGCACGACCTGCGCACGCCGATCGCCGCCATCAAGGCCTCGGTCAGCAGCCTGCTCCAGGACGACGTGAGCTGGACGGACGAAGCCCGCAGGGAGTTCCTGGACACGATCGACGAGGAGGTCGACCGTCTCAACGGGCTCGTCGGAAACCTGCTCGACATGAGCCGGTTGCAGGCCGGAGCCGTGGAGGTCCGCAGGGAGCCGGTCGGGCTGGACGAGGTCGTCCCGGCCGCGCTCAGGAGCCTCGGAGGAACCGCGGACGGCGTCGAGGTCGACGTCCCCGAGTCGCTGCCTCGCGTCCTGGCGGACGCCGGTCTCCTGGAGCGCGCGCTGGCGAACATCGTGGGCAACGCGGTCCGGCACACGCCGGAAGGGCGACGGGTCCGCCTGCTCGCCGGGCGCGCGGACGGCGGCGTCGACATCCGTGTCGTCGACCGTGGCGAGGGGCGTCGCGGTGGCCCGCCGGGAGGAGATGTTCCTGCCGTTCCAGAGGCTCGGAGACTCCGGGGACGACGACGGCGTCGGCCTCGGACTGGCTGTCGCGAAAGGGTTCGTCGAAGCGATGGGAGGCGACATCGAAGTCGAGGAGACACCCGGCGGCGGGCTGACCATGATCGTCCGGCTGAAAGTGGCCGCGTGACCCGGATCCTGGTCGTCGACGACGAGCCGCAGATCCTCCGAGCCCTGGCGACCAACCTCCGTGCGCGGGACTACGACGTCGACCTCGCAGCGACCGGGGAGGAGGCTCTCGCGCTCGCCGCGCGCAAGCACCCGGATCTGGTCATCGTGGATCTCGGCCTGCCGACGATCGACGGAGTCGAGGTCATCCGCGGTCTCCGCGGCTGGACGGAGGTGCCGATCATCGTGCTCTCCGTCCGCGAGGGCGAGGGAGACAAGGTGGACGCACTCGATGCGGGCGCCGACGACTACGTCACGAAGCCCTTCGGCATGGACGAGCTGCTCGCGAGGATGCGGGCCGCGCTCCGTCGCGCCGTGCCGGGGGAGGAGGAAGCCGTCGTCGAGACCGGCCACTTCCGCGCGGACCTCGCCGCCAAGCGCGTCGAGCGCGACGGGCAGGAGATCCGGCTGACCCCGACCGAGTGGCAGATCGTCGAGACGCTCGTCCGTCACCCCGGCCGGCTGATCAGCGCAGCGGCAGCTCCTCCAGAGCGTCTGGGGGCCTCAGTACGAGAAGGAGACGAACTACCTTCGCGTCTACCTCGCCCAGATCCGGCGGAAGCTCGAGCCGGACCCCGCGAAGCCGCGCTACTTCGTGACCGAGCCCGGCATGGGCTACCGGTTCGAGCCCTGACTCGCAGCTCGCCGCCGGTAGGCGGCCCGCTGGAGCGCCAGTGTCGCGATCCCGGCGACGATGATCGACAGCACGTTGATCAGGAGCTGGACGAGCGCTCCGGTGAACTCGCCCCAGTCCGCGTACGCCGCTGCCACACCGACGTTGGCGGCCGCAGGAATCGTGGTCACCGAGATCAGGACGCCGATCAGCGCTCCTGACTTCGCGGTCGTCAGGGAGAGGACACCTGCGACGCCTGCGAGCAGTGCGACGATGACCGACCACGTGCTCGGCTCGGAGATGAAGAGCGTCGCGGGATGGAGCTCCTCGCTCAGCTCGTCGGGCGCGGTACCGACCGCTCTGAGGATCAGGGTGCCGAGCACCGTGGCGCCGATCGCGGCGCCGAAGCCGACACCGAGAGCGACGAGCGAGCGCCGGGCGAGCGGCAACCGTCGCTGGACGACCGCGACGCACACGCCTGCGACCGGGCCGAACTCGGGGCCGACCACCATCGCCCCGATGATCAGAATGAGCGAGTCGGTGAGGATCCCCACGGCGGCGATCAGCGTCGCGATGACCATGAACGCGACGAAGGAGCCCGAGAGCTCTGCCGACTCGGAGGTGCGCTCCTCGACCTCCTCCCACACGACCGCGTCGGCCGGGGCGCCGCGCGCGATCTCGGTCGCCCTGCGCGCGAGCTGACCGAGCGTCGACTCGCTGGTCTCGAGGGAGATCGTGCCCGACTCCTCGATCCCGAGCTCGCGAAGCTCGGCGAGCACGAGGCTCGCGTGCTCGCGCGGCACGTCGCAGATGATCGCGTCCCCGGTCGGCCGCCGCGCGGCGCCCGGGAGATGCACGATGTTGAGGACGGCCGGCGAACGCTCGAGCACCTCGAGCACGCCGCTCGCCAGCGGCTCTGGCGCCACGATGCGCAGGTGGACCATGCCGCCGATCATCGCAAATAGAGTCCGAACGTGCCGCGGCGGAGGCGCAGGCAGCAGGGTCTGGAGCGGGTGCTGGGCACGCCGGCGCTCTTCGCCACCGCCTACGGCAACGTCGGCTCCTCGATCTACTACGCGCTCGGCGTCACCGCGGCGTTCGCGCTCGGGCTCACGCCGATCGTCTTCGTCGTCGCCGGGTTGATCTTCGCGGCGACCTCGGCGACCTACGCCGAGGGAACCGTCCGCTACCCGGAGGCCGGCGGCTCATCGAGCTTCGCTCGCCACGCGTTCAACGAGCTCGCCAGCTTCGGCGCCGCCTGGGCGCAGATGCTCGTCTATGTCGCGACCGTCGCGATCTCGGCGTTCTTCGTCCCGCACTACCTGTCCGTCTTCTGGGAGCCCCTGCGCGAGAACCCGTGGGACATCGTCGTCGGCGCGATCGTCGTCGCCGTCCTCGTCGGGATCAACATCGTCGGCGTCAAGGAGGCGGCGAACCTGAACGTGCTCCTCGCCGTCGTCGACTTCGCCACGCAGGCCTTGCTGGTCGGGATCGGCTTCTTCCTCGTCTTCGACGTGGACACGCTCACGTCGAACGTCGAGCTCGGCGTCGCTCCGACGTGGGACCAGTTCTTCATCGCGATTCCCATCGCGATGCTTGCGTACACGGGCGTCGAGACGGTCTCCAACCTCGCGGAAGAGGTGCGCGACCCGCCGCGCAACGTCCCCAACGCCTTCAAGTTGATCGCGCTCGCCGTCTTCGCCATCTATTTCACGCTGCCCGCGATAGCGCTCTCGGCGCTGCCGGTCTTCGAGCAGGACGGCGAGTTCGTCACGAAGCTCGGCCAGAGCCCCGAGGAGGGCGGGTTCACGAACGACCCGGTGCTCGGCGTCGTTCAGAACCTCGGGCTTTCCGAGGGTCTGCTGCTCGACGGTCTCGAGATCTACGTCGGCGTGCTCGCCGCCACCATCCTGTTCATTGCGACGAACGCCGGCGTGATCGGCGCTTCGCGGATCACGTACGCGATGTCCGGGTACCGGCAGCTGCCGCTCGGCTTCCGCCGCCTCCATCCACGGTTCAGGACGCCCTGGATCGCGCTCGTGGTCTTCGCCGGCGTCATCCCGATCCTGACGCTCCTCCCCGGGCAGACCGATTTTCTGGGCACGATGTACTCGTTCGGCGCGACCCTCTCGTTCACGGTCGCGCATGCGTCGATCGTCGCCCTCCGCTACCGGCAGCGGGACGAGGAGCTCGTCTACCGCGCCCGGCCGAACTTCCATTTCCGCGGCGTCGACTGGCCGCTCTTCGCGATCGTGGGTGGGATCAGCACGCTGCTCGCCTGGTTCGTGATCGTCCTCCAGGACGCGACGACGCGTTGGGCCGGGATGGCCTGGATCGCGCTCGGGCTTCGTCGGCTACGCCATCTACCGGCGGCAGACGCTGAAGGTTCCGCTGACCGCGACCGTGCGGGCGCCGGTGATGGTGCTCGGGCCGTCGCTGACGGTCGAGTACCGGACGATCGTCGTCCCGGTGCTGCGCACCGCCGAGTCCGAGGAGGCGCTCGTCGCTGCCGCCCGCCTCGCGGCCGAGCGGGGCTCCCGCGTCGCCGTCGTCCACGTCATCGAGGTGCCGCTCGACCTGCCACTCGACGTGCAGCTGCCGGACGCGGAGGCGGAGGCGGACGAGATCCTCGACCAGTCGACGGCGCTCGTCGAGAGCTACGGCATCCGCGCCGTCGCCCGCCTGCTCCGAGCGCGCGCCGCAGGGCCGGAGATCGTCGTCGAGGCGGACCGTCGGAACGCCGAGCTCGTGATCCTCGGCGCCCCCCGGCCGAGGGTTGCCCGCGGCCGGATCTTCGGCCGCACCGTCGACTACGTCCTCAGGCACAGCCGCTCGCGCGTCTTGATCGCGGCGGGCCGCCGGGCAGCATGACCGTCGCGCTCGCCTGGCTGATGATCGCGCTCGGCGTGGCGGTCATCGTCCGAACCGTGGCCGCGGGCGTCGGGGGAGGCCTCGGCCTCGTCCTCGGGGTCCTCCTGCTGCTGGCGGGAGGCCTGCGGCTGTACCTTCACCGGGCGAGAGGCTTGTAGTGGCAAAGAAGCTCCCAGGGCTCCAGCGCGTCCTCGACGTCCCGTCTCTCGCCGCGGTCGCCTATGGAGAGATCGCCTCTTCGCTCTATTTCGCGCTCGGCGTGATCGCGCTCTACGCCCTCGGCTTCACCCCGTGGGTGCTCCTTGCCGTCGGCCTGCTCTTCCTCCTCGTCGCCCTCTCCTACGCGGAGGGGACGAGCGCGATCCCGGAGCCCGGAGGCGCCGCCACCTTCGTCCGCCGCGCCTTCAACGACCCGGCGGGGTTCCTCACCGGGTGGGCGCTGATCCTCGACTACCTGATCGTGATGGCGCTTGCGGGGCTCTTCGTCCCGCACTACCTGGGCCACGCGATCGGCTGGGAAGGGCTGACGGACGAGCCGTGGGACACCGTCGTCGGCGTGCTCGTGATCTTCACGGTCGGCGCGCTCCGGCTGCTCCGCCGGACGAGCCTGTACCGCACCGCGATCCTGGTCGCCGGGGTCGCGCTCGCTTCACATCTCCTGCTGGTCGGCCTGGGGTTCGCCTTCCTCTTCTCGACCGATGCCCTGTCCGTCGGGGTCGACCTCGGGACCGCGCCGACCTGGGCGGACATTGCGTTCGCGTTGCCGCTCGCGATGCTGGCGTACACGGGCCTCGAGACCGTGTCCAACCTCGCAGCGGAGACCCGCGAGCCGGGGAGGACGCTGCCGCGCAGCCTCTTCGTCGGAATCGGCCTCGTCGTCGCGGTCTCCGTCGCGATCGGCCTGGTCGGGATCTCGGCCTTCCCCGGTGGGGTTGGCCTCGGGACCGAGTGGCTTCGCGCGCCGCTGATGGGGATCGCCGCCGCGCTCGACACGGAGCTGCCGGCAGCGCTCGGCGACGTCGTGCGGATCACGGTCGGCCTGACCGGCGCGCTGGTCCTGCTCGTCGCCGTCACGACGTCCATCTCCGGCGCCGGACGCCTCGCGTACTCGATGGGCCAGCGTCAGATGCTCCCGCACGCGTTCGGGAAGCTGAACCGCCGAACACTGATCGCACCGGTCTCGATCCTGAGCTCCACGCTCATTGCGGCGACGCTGCTCGTGATCGGGCACTTCATCCCGACCGAGGCGGTGCGGTTCCTCGCCGGCCTCTTCAGCTTCGGGGTCTTGCTGGCGTTCACGGCCGCCCAGATCGCGGTCATTCGGCTTCGCTTCACCGAGCCGGACCTCGACCGGCCATTCAGGGCTCCCGGCAACGTGCGGATCCGTGGAGCGGACGTGCCCGTCGCAGCGCTCGTCGGAGCGCCGCTCACCTTCGCGATCTGGATCTTCTCGATGGCGACCCACGATGCGACGCGCATCGCCGGCCCCGCGTGGCTGCTCGTCGGCGCGATCGTCTATGTCGGGACTCGGTGGTCGCGCCACAAGACGATCTTCGGCCGCGTCCTACCGGCCGACCCCGACCTCGTCCCGGAGATCGAGGGCGTCTACGAGCGGATCCTGGTGCCCATGAAGCTCGGCCTCATCGGCGAGGAGGTCCTTGCGACGGCGATCAGACTCGCGGAGGAGCGCAAGTGCGCTCTCTACGCGATCCATGTCGTCTCGGTTCCGATGGACAAGGCGATCGGCGACCCGATGCACGACGCGGAGGAGCGCGCGGAGGCCTCGCTCGCGGAGGCCAAGCTGCTCGCGTCCGAGCATGGGGTCGACGTCGAGGCCGAAATCGTCCGCTCGCGCGCGATCGGCGAGGCGATCGTCGACGAGGCCACGACCCACGCTGTCGACCTCATCGTCATGGGCTCCGCGCCCCGCTGGCGGCGGCAGTCCCGGTTCTTCAGCCCCACCGTCGACTACGTCCTGCGCCACGCGCCCTGCGAGGTGATGGTGATCGCCTACCCGCAGGGCGTGCTCGAGGAGGAAGAAGCTGGCGCCCTCCTCGGCTAACCTCCGACCGTGAAAGTGATCGTCGTCGGATGCGGCCGTGTGGGATCGGCGGTGGCACTGGAGCTCGACCGGACCGGTTGGGAGGTCACGGCGATCGACGAGAACGAGGACGCGCTCCAGCGCCTCGGAGAGCACTGGTCCGGGGGGTTCGTGGTCGGCCACGGCATGGACGTCGACGTCCTTCTCGAGGCGGGCATCGAGGGGGCCGACGCGGTGGTGGTCGCGACGAACGGCGACAACACGAACCTCGTTGTCGGCCAGGTCGCGCAGAAGCAGTTCGACATCCAGACGACCATCGTCCGAGTGCTCGACCCGGCGCGGGCGAAGGTCTACGCGTCGCTCGGCCTGCGGACGATCTCCCCGACCTCGACTGCGATCGACTTCCTCACCGAGGCGGTGCGGAAGTCAGCCGAGTCGGCCGAGCACGTGGAGGCCCGGGGCTAGGTGTACGTCCTGATCGCCGGCGGCGGCAAGGTCGGCGCCAACCTGACGAAGAGCGTCCTCGACCTCGGGCACGAGGTGACGCTGATCGAGCAGCGGCGCGACCGCTGGGAACGCCTCGAGGAGGAGTTCGAGCACCGCGTACAGCTCGGCGACGCGACCGAGCTCTTCGTCCTGGAGCGGGCCGGGATCGCGCGGCCGCCCGATCTCGTGGTCGCGGTCACCGGCGACGACGAGGACAACATCGTCATCTGCCAGCTGGCGCGCGAGCACTACGGCGTCGAGAAGGTCATCGCGCGCGTCAACGACCCGCGCAACCAGCCGCTCTTCGAGCTGACCGGGATCTCGCCGACCGTCTCCGCGACCTCGATCATCCTCGCGATGATCGAGCACGAGGTGCCCGAGCACGGGCTGATCCACCTGCTCGAGCTCCGCAAGGAGAACCTCGAGATCGTCGAGGTGCAGCTCGACGCCGACTCCCCGTCCGTCGGCAAGCAGGTGTCGCGGATCCAGCTGCCCGCAGGCTCGCGGCTGATCACGGTCATGAGGGACGGGCACGCCCAGATGGACGACGAGACCGAGCTCCGGGCGGGCGACCAGGTCCTGGCCGTGCTCGAACCCGGCAAGGAGGAAGAACTGCGCAAGGTCTTGCTGCGTAAGGGGGGTTGATGAGGAGTTTCTGGACGCTTGGGGTGCTGGCCGCCCTTGCACTCGCTGGGTGCGGCGGTGGATCCTCGGAGGCCGAGGAGCCGGCGGCGCCGGCCGGGTACCGGTTCGTGCAGGTCGCATCCGGCTTCGAGTCGCCCGTGCACGTGACCGCGCCCCGAAACCAGCGCGGCCGCCTCTACGTCGTCGAGCAGGAGGGCCGGATCCGGATCGTCCAGAACGGCCGGATCACCGGCACGCTGCTCGACATCCGCTCACAGGTCCAGTGCTGCGGCGAGCAGGGCCTGCTCTCCGTTGCCTTCCACCCGCGCTACGCGAGCAACGGCAAGTACTACGTCAACTACACCGACCGCGACGGCGACACCCGGGTCGTCGAGTACCGCGGCAAGCGGCGGCTGCGCCAGCTGCTGTTCGTGGGCACGACCCGTACTCGAACCACAACGGCGGCCAGATCGCGTTCGGGCCCGACGGCCGGCTCTACGTCGGCATGGGCGACGGCGGCGCCGGCGGCGATCCCGAGAACCGGGCCCAGAACCTGCGCTCGCCGCTCGGCAAGCTCTTCGCGCTCAACGTCGACCGACGCGGAGCGCGGCCGCAGATCGTCGGCTACGGCCTCCGCAACCCCTGGCGCTTCTCGTTCGACCGCCGAGACCGGCGACCTCTACATCGGCGACGTCGGCCAGAACTCCTGGGAGGAGGTCGACTTCACCCGCCGTCGCAGCCCGGGGCTCGAGAACTACGGCTGGGACGTCTACGAGGGGCGGGCGCGATTCGAGAGCAAGCAGCCGAGTGGGCGCGGCAGGCTCGTCTTCCCGGTGGTCGTCTATCCACTCGGCGGCGGCCACTGCGCCGTCAGCGGCGGCTTCGTCTATCGCGGGTCGGCAGTGCCCTCCGCGGCCGGCCGGTACTTCTACGGCGACAACTGCTCAGGGACCGTGTGGAGCTTCCCGGCGGGACGGGCCCGGAGCGTCAGGCGCGAGCCGTTCACCCTCGGCGGCCTCTCGTCGTTCGGCGAGGACGCCGCGGGCGAGCTCTACGCAGTCACGCTCAACGGCCGCCTCTACCAGCTCCGCTCCAGCTAGCCGGCGCGCCTGCGGCGCTGAACCTGTGGGCCCGACTGGCCGAACGCCGCGTACGCGAGCGTCTGCAGCGACTCGTTGAGCAGCGCGAGCTCGCGGACGACCGGCGCGAGGTTGTCGCCGCTGTCGAGGCGGCGATTCAGCCCGTGCACCTCGGCGGTCAGCCGGTCGAGGCGCTCGAGCAGCGCGTCCAGCTGGCGGTCGCCGACGTCCTTGGGTGCGTCCACGACTAGAAATCTACCCAGGCGGACCGGATGGATCGTCGGTCCAGCGCCTCGAGGCGAGGAGCACACCGACCAGGACTCCGATCGAGTCGATGCCCACGTCCACGGGCGAGCCCAGGCGGCCCTCGACGAACGACTGGTGAACCTCGTCCGAGATCGCGTAGGCGATGCCGAGCACCGCGGCCCAGCCCGGCCGGCCGAGGGCGCGGACCAGCAGCGCAGCGAGGATCGCGAACTCGGCGGCGTGCGCGATCTTCCGGAGGACGAGGTCCCAGCCGCCCAGGCCGGTCCCGAGGTCGGAAACCGACGAGAGGCTGAAGATCAGCGCCGCCCAGGCGACGACCGGAAGCCAGAGGATGAGCAGCCGCCGCACGGCGCGTCATACTAGGGCCGACAACCAAAGGCGAGCGGAGAGGGAACCCGGTGCGAGTCCGGGACGGTCCCGCCGCTGTGAGGGGAGACGCTCCCGCGCCGAACTGCCACTGGCCTGCGGGCCGGGAAGGCGGCGAGGGAGGGCGCCCCGAGTCAGAAGACCTGCCGCTCGCCGGCACTCAGAACCCCTCGCGGAAGGAGGATTCGTGCGTAAGACCCTCATTGCCCTCGCGGCGCTCGTCACGCTCGCCGCGTTCCTCGTCCCCTCGGCCCTCGCGGCCT
>CAWJYU010000028.1:0-53706 GCA_963847235.1 uncultured Actinomycetes bacterium
TGCCGGCCACGGCGAGCGTCGCGAAAGCAGCCGCCGCCGCCACGATCGCCGCGAGAGCCAGATAGCCAATGTAGATGCGCCAAGTCATGGGTCGGCCAACTCGAGTCCGTCTGCGAAAACCCTTCTCTTCGCTCGTGTTCGCACCAAGCGGCAGGAGCGGTTCGAGACAGCGATCACGATCGGCCCGAGTACGTGACCGTTGGCTCCCGCTCTTGGCCGAGCGCCTCCCGGAGATGTGCCAGAGCGTGGAAGGTGCGGCTCTTCACCGTCCCGGTCGGGATGCCGAGCTTGGCGGCGATCTCCGACTGGGTCAGGCCGCCCCAGTAGGCGAGCTCGAGGACTTCGCGCTCGGCCTTGGACAGCGTTGCCAGCGCTGCCCGAACGTTGCGTCGCGCCTCTCGAAGCTCCACGTCTTCGTCGACGCTCTCGACGACGAGGGTCTGAGGTGTCATCGCCTCGAGCTGATCGGGAAGGGCGCTGAACCGGGATTGGCGGCGCACGAGGTCGACGGCCCGACGGTGGACGAGCGTGAAGATCCAGGTCGACGCCTTCCCGCGAGAGGGGTCGAAACTCGTCGGCCTGCCGCCAGACGGCGAGGAATGCCTCCTGCACCGCGTCTTCCGCCAGGGCGGGGTCGCGCACGACGCGCAGCGCGAGACCGTAGGCGACCTTCCCGAACCGGTCGTAGAGCGAGCCCAGCGCCTGCTCGTCACCCTCTGCGCATGCGGCGATCAGATCGTGATCGTCACGGCGGGCCATACCAACGGTAGAGACGCGACCCCTTCCGGTGTTACGGCTACGGTTCGGACCGTGGTCGGGACGCGCACCGTCGCCCCCGGTCGCGCGGAGGAGCAACTCCTCGCCCAGCTGCGGGACGGAGATGAGGAGGCCTTCTGCGCGCTCGTTCGCAGACACACGCCGTCGATGACGCGGGTCGCGATGGCGTTCGTCTCGCGCCGCGCGGTGGCCGAAGAGGTGGTTCAGGAGACCTGGCTGAGCGTCGTTCGCGGCCTGGACGGCTTCGAGGCGAAGTCGTCGCTTCGGACGTGGATCTACGCCATTCTCGGCAACTGTGCGAGGAGGCGGGCGGAGCAGGAGCAACGGCTCGTGCCGCTGTCCGAGCTCGCGGCCGACGAGGCGGCAGGCGACGACCTCGGCGTGAGTCGCGACCGGTTCTTCGAGGAAGGCCGGTGGGCCGGCATGTGGTCGAGCGCGGTCCCGCCCTGGGTCGATCTTCCCGAGGAGCGTCTGCTTTCGAGCCAGCTGCGCACCGCGCTCCTTGAAGCGATCGACGCCCTGCCACGAATGCAGAGAGCAGTGATCACGCTTCGCGATGTCGAGGGCTGGTCTCCGGGAGAGGTCTGCGAGTATCTCGGCGTCGCGGACGGGAACCAGCGAGTTCTCCTGCACCGCGCGCGAGCGGCCGTACGCACAGCTATCGAGCGGTACCTCGAGGAAGGAACGGAGTGATGCTGACCTGCGCCGACATCGTCAAGCTCGTCACCGACTACAACGAAGGGCGTCTCACCCCGGAGGAGCGGCGCCGCTTCGAAGACCACGTCTCGATCTGCCCGCCTTGTCGTTCGTTCCTCGCCCAGATGAGGACGACGATCGAGCTCGTCGGAGAGCTCAAGGAGGAGGACGTCCCTCCGGCCATGGAGGAGCACCTCCTTACCGCGTTCCGTGACTGGAAGCGCGACGAGTGATCGCATACAAGTTCCTCTCGTCCGGTCGCGTAGGGCTCTTCAGTGGGGTCAGATGGCCGGAACCGGGGACCTGGTTCGAGGCGGACGCAGTCGAGCGGTGCGCGTCGGGGATCCACGCGGTGCATGCCGAAGGGCTCCTCGGTTGGATCGACGACGAGCTCTGGACGTGTGAGCTCGACGGCATCGTGCAGGACGACGGTCACGAGCTCGTCGCCGAGCGCGGCCGGCTCCTGGAGCGCGTCGCGGCCTGGAACGAGAACGCGTCCCGCGACTTCGCCAGGGCGTGCGCGGCGAGAGGGCGCGAGCATGTGGTCGAGGCGCTGCGCGCCGAGGGCCACGACGACGAGGCGCGGGAGCTCGCCGGTCTCGACGCCGAGGGCTACGTGACGACCGCACCCGGCCTTGCAGCTCGGCTGCCGGCCGAGATCGCGGGTCTCGTGCTCATGGCCGCCGACACGACGGCGCTCGCCGAGGGTCGTCGGCTCGAGGCACGCGAGCCGCGGCTGCGCTCGCACCTCGAGGCGGTCGCCGATGGTGGCGGTACGCATAGTGCAATCGCGGCGAACGTGGCCTTCGTTGTCGCCAACTCGACCGCGGGCCTCCACCCGGAGGGATACGAGGCCGGGTTCGCCGCGGAGCGCGCGTGGCAGCTCGAGCGTCTGGTCGAGCGACTCGGTCTCGCGGTCACCACCTCCTAGGTCAAGGGGCGAGCCGCGCGACTCCAGAGTTGTCTCTTTATCCCTGACTGCCCTCTCTGGCGACAGGACGCTCGCGCATGCCAGTGTTCTCGGCCGGAGTACCGGCGGATGCTGGAGGAGATCGAGGCTGACCCGCTCGAGCAGTCCATCCGTTGACGCCGGTCTCCCGTTGATAGCGTCGCGCGGGGTCACGGGAGCCATGGGAGGAGGAACATGAGACGTGCGAAACCGCGGTCGCTGCGACTACTGTCGACCGCCGTGGTGGTGCTCGCGCTCGGCGGGCTGCTCGTCGGCTCGACGACGGCGGGCGCGCAGGAGCCCGAGCTGGTGCCGATCGTCTTCGTGCACGGCGGCGCCGGATCGGCCGCCCAGTACGAGACGCAGGCGAGACGCTTCGACGGCAACGGCTATCCGGCCAGGTACGTGCGGGCGTTCGAGTACGACTCGTCGTTCGCGACCAACACGTTCGCGCAGGTGATCGCGCGGCTGGACGCCGAGATCGACGCCGTGCGCGCCGAGTTCGGGGTCGAGCGAGTGAACCTCGTCGGGCACTCGCTCGGCACGACGGTCTCGAACACGTACCTGAGCAACCCCGACCGTACGGCGAAGATCGCGAAGTACATCGGCATCGACGGCTCGAGCAACGCAAGCTGCGGGGTCACCGACCCGAATCTCGACTGCATGGGCATCTGGCAAGGGACGAACACCACCGGCAACGTCGGCGGCAACAACGTCCGCATCAGCCCGCAGACGCACGTGCAGGTGGCCACTTCCGCGGAATCGTTCGCGGCGCAGTACGCGTTCTTCACCGGGGCCGAGCCGGAGACGACGCTCGTCCTGCCGGAGCCGCCCGGCCAGGTCGAGATCTCGGGCCGCGCGGTGCTGTTCCCGCAGAACGCCGGCGCGGCCGGCGCCACGCTCGAGCTCTGGGCGGTCGACGCACGGACGGGCGCACGCAAGGCTGTGGAACCGCGCGAGACGCTCACCGTCGCCGACGACGGGAGCTGGGGGCCGGTCAAGGTGAACGGGCAGCAGGCGTACGAGCTGTTCGTGATCCGCGAGGGCTTCCTCAGCCACCACTTCTACTTCCAGCCGTGGCTGCGGAGCAGCACGATGGTGCGGATGAACCTCGCGCCGCCGAACTCGCAGATCGTCGCGAACACGAACCTGAGCGACAACCACGTCGCCGCGACCGTGGTGCGGCAGAAGGAGTGGTGGACGACGCACCCGACCGGGCAGGACGACGTGCTCGAGATCGGCACGACGAGCCCGAGCAGGGGCGATCAGCCGCCCGTCGACGCGCTCACGAAGGTGACGAGCAACGGCGTGATCGGCATCCACGTCCACGACGCCGCGGCCTCGCCGGGGGACTCGACGCTCGACCTGCTCCCGTTCTTCCCGACGCAGGCGTTCCAGACGGGCGTCGACGTGTTCATGCCGGCCGCCGAGCCGGCGGACGGCACCGTCTCGTTCGTCAACGCCCCACGCGGCGACACGAGCCGGCTGCAGACCATCAACACGCCCAACTGGCGATCCTCGGAGAACCGCGTCACCGTCACGTTCAACGACTTCGTCCAGGACATCGAGACCTGGGGCGACTGCAAGCGGGCCAAGCCGAGCCCGTGTAAGTAGGAATCAGGGCGGGGTGGGGCCGCCACGGGGCGGTTCCCACTCGGCCCTGATCGGTCAGTCAAGTCCCCTGAAGGCCACAGTTACCTGCGTCCAGCGCCGGAATCCAGCCGCGCGCGACCGACGTATCACCGGGCGACCGCCAACCGTCCTCAGGAGGAGCCATGTCCGTTCGACGCACCGTCCTGGCCGCGAGCGTGCTCGTGCTCGCATTCGTCTTCGTCGCGGGCGCCTCCGCGAAGCGACCGCCGCCGCCGCCGGGCGACACAGGGCCGACGGCGCCGGCCAATCTGCGCCTGACGGTGAACGGGCCGAACAGCATCACGCTGGCGTGGGACGCGTCCAAGACCAGCGCGAGCAACTGGTGGTACTGCATCCAGCGCGACGGGCTGGGCTGCATCAGGGTCGACCCGCCGCAGACGACGTTCACGTTCTCGAAGCTGTGGCCGGGCACGACGTTCAACTACTCCGTGGTCGCGGTCAGCTCGACCGGGAAACGGTCCGCCAGTAGCAACACCGTTACCTACACGACGCCGGCCGACACGACGGCTCCGAGCGCGCCGACGCTCTCGTTGACGGGAGTCTGGCCGGTGAGGGCCTCTGTCGCCTGGACGGCTTCGACCGACGACGTCGGCAGCCAGGTCTGGTACACGCTCCTCGTCAACGGCAGCCCTTACGGCAACGACCAGATTGGCTTCAGATCCGCTCTGGTCCTGGACCGCGCACCGGCGACGACGTACGAGTTCAAGGTGACCGTCCGCGACTTCTTCGGGAACACGAACGAGAGCAACGTCGTCACCGTGACGACGCCGGCAGCCACCAACTCGACGCCGCCGACAACGCCGACGAACCTGCGCCTCTCGCCGGATGCCTCCTCGCCCGAGATCTGGCTGGAGTGGGATCAGTCGACGGACGACACCGATCCGCAGTCTCAGATCCTGTACGACGTCTACGTGAACGGCGTGCCGGAGCACCTCGCGATCGGGTACGGCGAGGAGCTCGTGTACTGCCGCGACACGGGACCGAACAGGATCACGCTCCAGGCGGTCGACACCTCCGGCAACGCGTCGGGGCACAGCAACGAGATCGTGTTCATCTGCTAGCGCTCAGGAGGACCTCGGAGTCTCAGGTGTCGACCGTCCCGTAAGGCTCAGCTAGAGGCTCATGCGAAAGTCGGTGCTGGCCGCCAGCTCTCAGTGACGAACCAGATCTGGGGCTCGCCCTGGACGCCTGCACGCTGCATGACGTTCCGTAGAGCGTCCGACGAGACAAAAGCTTTGGCCACCTCGGCGGTCTCGAAGTCGTGCCATACGGTGACGTCGTTCGGGTCGTCGACTAACTGAAACGCAGCGGCGCCCATGACACCCATCGCGCCGCGCTCCCCATAGAACTGGTCGTACACCTTCCTCCAAGTCTCGTAATCGGCGACGTTGAGGCGCACAAACAAGCGAACCATCACAGCCTCCCGTTCGGGTAGCAGCGAGCGTACGTCGAGTCGAACTTTCACATTAGAGCGTGAACAGAAACCCTGCCATTCGGCTCTCCCTTCCGGCCCGCGGAAGTGAGAAGAAACCTCAAGATGCCTCCCGAGTCGATTTCAGCAGAGGAGACTCCGGCAGCCTCCGAAGATCAGCGCGACGGAGCCCTGGCCGTAGCCTTCAGCCGATCTTCTCGGCGACTACAGAGTTGTCTTTATCCCCGACTGCCTCTCGAGCGACAGTACCGCTCGCCCACTCGACGTGTTGTCGGCAGCGCGGAGCGTGTCCGCGCCGAAGTGCTCCCGTCCGTGGCAGGGCTCGACTAGCCTGGGTCGCCAAGTGTCCCCACACGACCTGCAGGAGGACGGCCGAATGAGCGGCTACGCAGTGGCCCAGATTGACGAGATCGACGAGATCGATGACGGCCGCGTTCTTTCGCGCCCCGTACGGTTTCACTTCGGCATCACGTCCTTCGGCGTCAACGCATTTACAGCTCATCAGGTGGGCGATCGGCTCATCAACGAGCACGACGAGTCACAAGAGCATGACCTGCAGGAGGAGCTCTACCTCGTCCAGCGCGGGCGCGCGACGTTCGAGCTCGACGGCGAGCGGGTGGACGCACCCGCGGGCACACTCGTCTTCGTTCGCCCGGAGGTGAAGCGGACGGCGTTCGCTGAGGAGCCGGGGACGACGCTCGTCGCGGTCGGCGGAACTCCGGGGAAGGCGTACGAGGCCCAGGGCGGCGAGATCTGGATGCCGCTCAACTATCTCTACGAGTCAGGCGAATACGCCGAGGCTGCCGATCGGGGACGCGAGTTGATCGAAGCTCATCCTGAGTACGCGGGGCCGCTCTACAACCTTGCGTGCTGCGAGAGCCTCGCCGGGCGGACAGACGATGCGATCAGGCATCTCCGGCTCGCGATCGACCGAAAGGAATCGTTCCGTTCGCTTGCTGCCGGGGACAGCGACTTCGACCCGATCCGCGACGAGCCCGCGTTCAAGGAGCTTGTACTTCTGGTCGCCCCCGGCGGCTGAGCCGACGGTCGCTCAGGGTCATTTGCGAACACTGGCCCAGGCGAAGGTCCTTCGACCCGACCACCGGCCCCACACCGGCACGCCGAGAGCCGGGCCTGACGCAAGTGCTCGTCGACGGAATCCCGGCCGGGAGGCCTAGCCGGCGGCCTGCTCGTTCTCGTCGAGCTCCGGGCTCTTGACGAGCGTCGGTCGAGGCATGGTGCTCGGGAGCTCGACGAAGAACGCCGAGCCCTTGCCCTCCTCCGACTCGAGCCAGATCCGGCCGCCCATCCGCTCGACGAGCTCCCTGCAGATGTAGAGCCCGAGACCGGTTCCTCCGATGCCGGAGGTCATGTTCGGGTCGAGGCGGTAGAACTTCTCGAAGATCCGGGCTTGCTCGTCGCTGGGGATGCCCATGCCCTCGTCGACGACACTGAACCGCACCGCGCGGTCCGCGGCTTCCAGGCCGAGCTCGATCCTCCCGCCGCCCGGCGAGTACTTCACGGCGTTCTCGACCAGGTTGACCAGCACCTGCCGTGCCTGGTCCTTGTCCGCGGCGACCTGCGGGACGCCCTCCGCGACCTGGACGTCGAATGTGATGTGCGACGGCGCATGGGTCTTCGCCGACTCGACCACCCGCTCGACCATGTCCACGCCGTCGAACGGCTCCGTGTCCAGGTCGACCCGCCCGACCTCGAGCTGGTTGGCGAGCAGGATCTGGTTCACGATCGTGGCCAGCCGGTCGGACTCGTCGACGATGAGGGTGATGAAGCGCTCGCGTCCGGCGTCGTCGAGGGCGAAGTCGTGTCGGCGCAGCGTCTGTGCCGCGCCGTACACGGCCGCCAGGGGCGTGCGCAACTCGTGTGACGCAACGGCGATGAACTCGGCCTTGAGCTCGTCGAGCCGGTGCTCTTCGGTGATGTCCCGCACCGCGTAGACCGTGCCGCCGAAGAACTCCACGCCCGAGATCGAGATCCAACGCTCGCCGTGCCCTGTATCCAGCGGCAGCGTCGAGGGGCGCACGGGCTCCCCAGCGGTGCCGAGGGGAACCCGGGCGGAGAGCTCGTGCCAGTCCGGGATCGCGTCCGTCACCGGCGTGCCGACCGCCGCCTCTGCCGAGATGCCGGTGATCGCGGCCGACGCAGGGTTCCAGAGGCGGATGGCCCCGGCCCGGTCGACCAGGAAGACGCCCTCGCCCACGTGGGTGAGCACCTGGTTCGCGTCCGAGCGCGCCTCGACCTCGACGTGCAAACGCGAGTTGTCGATCGCGAGCGCGATCATTCCCGCAACCGCACGGCCCCAGGGGAGATCGGTGCCCTCGTACGGAGCGGCGCGCTCGCCGGCCACGAGCGTGAGCACCCCGAGCGCCCGCCGGCCGCCCGAGGCAAGCGGAAGCCGCATGTGGGTCGCGGAGAGCTCAGGCCGGCGATTTCGGATCACCTCGCGGACGGCAGGCTCCGGTTCGGAATCGGGCTCGGTCGCCGCCGCCGGGGGATCGCCACCGGCCACTGCGTACCGGGCGATGCTGCCGTCGTCGGCCAGCACGTCCACCACACACCATTCGGCAAGGGCGCGGGTCGCGAGCACGGCAACCTCTCCCACAGTCGAGCTGACGTCGAGCGAGGAGGCCAGCACCGACGCCGCCTCGGCGACGAACTCGATCTTCCGCTGGCGGTCTCGCGCCTCCTCGGCGGTAACGGCCTCTGCAGCTCGAAGCTCCTTCGCCTGCTCCTCCGCCGCCTTCCGCTCGCCGACGTCGAGCAGATACCCCTGGATGGAGAGCGGCCGGCCCGACTCGTCCAGCACCGCGACAGCCTCCTCCCGCACCCAGACGACGCGCCCGTCGCGCGCGAGCATGCGGTAGCTCAGGCGGACGGGCTTGGCCGCGTCCACGGCGTCCCGCTCGGCGAGCACCTCGTCCCGGTCGTCCGCGTGGACGAGCCGCGCGAAGAGGCCGGGATCCGCAAGCAGCTCGGCGGCGGTGTAGCCGACGAGCCGGTCGATCTGCGGGCTGACGAACGTCGTCTCCCGGTTCTCGAAGGACCGGACGTAGGTGACGAGCGGCAGGTGCTCCCTGAGCGAGCGGTCGGTTGTCTCGGCGTTGCGAAGCTCTCGGGTGAGCCTCCGGGCCTCGTCGACATCTCGGGCGACGACGATCGCCTCGGGCGGGTCCGGGCTCGGAATCGCCCGGACCGCGGCGTTGAAGACGTCGCCGTCCCGGCTCCGCTGCTCCATGACCTCGTCCAGCCGCTTCCCTGCGCGGATGGCTTCGGCGACGCGGTCTGCCTCACCTTCCCCGAACAGGTCGGCGAGTGGGCGCCCGACGATCTCGTCGGCGTCGTAGCCGTACAGCGCCTCCGCGCCCGGGCTCCAGCCCGCGACGACGCCGTCGGCGTCGATGCGCAGGATCGCGTCCGTCGAGGCGGCCCGGGTTCGGTCCAGCCGGCCCTCGGCGAGTCGCTGGTCTCTCGACCGCTCGCGCCAGCGGATCGCGAGCCATCCGACGGCGGCGCCGGCGACGAGCCAGACGGGAAGGGCGACCAGTCCGGCGCGGGACTGGTCCGCGACGAAGAGATAGTTCAGCAGCCAGCCCACAGCGGCTATGGCAACCGCAGCGGCGAGGACGAGAATTCGGGGCCGATTCAAGTGTGAGGGACGCTTTCTAGGCTGGGCAATGCGGCTCACAGAGTGAAGCACGTCGGATGGGTTGCTTTCTAGGGCACGCCGCGAATCCCTCGCTAGTCTGCGTCTCGACCCCAACCGCAGGAGGTAGGCACATGCCGCAGCCTGTCCCCGAGGGCTACAGCACCCTCATGCCGTATCTCGCCGTCGAGGACGCCTCGGCCGCGATCGACTTCTACCAGCGCGCCTTCGGCGCCAAGGAGCGCGCCCGTATGGTGGGCCCCGGCGGCTCGGTCATGCACGCGGAGCTCGAGATCGGCGACTCGGTCGTCATGCTCTCCGATCCGTTCCCGCAGTCGAGCACCAAGCCGCCGAAGGAGCTCGGCGGGACGAGCGTCAGCATCATGACCTACGTCGAGGACACCGACTCGGTCTACAAGCAGGCGATCGACGCCGGCGCGACGTCGCTGATGGAGCCGGACGACATGTTCTGGGGCGACCGCTTCGGCTCCGTCCAGGATCCCTTCGGCCACTCGTGGACGATCGCCACGCACATCGAGGACGTTTCGCCCGAGGAGATGCAGAAGCGCTCCGAAGAGTGGGTGGCGCAGATGGCCGCCGGCGTCCAGGCGTAACGCGGCTGACGAGCCGGCGGGCCTTGCGGTCCGCCGGCTTGCCACTTGCAAACGGGCTTCTAAGAACTTCGTTAGATCGCCGAACTAACGCCGGCCGCGCACGTCTTAGACTCAGGTGTTCGGCGCCATCCCTGAGTCTCGCTTCCGGCCCTGCGTCCAGTGTGGCGCCTGGGTCCCGCATGACGAAACCGAGGACCATGTGTGCGACGGGGAGCGCGTCCTCGACTTTCGCGTCTTCCAGCTTCGCGGCGAGATCGGCGCGTTCGACATGCAGCTTGCTTCCTGGCTCGAGACGGCACGCGGACGCTTCGCCGCCTGGATCGCCGAGCGGGACCGGCTCGCCGGCGAGCCCTCCTCCTAGCCCGCACCGTCTCACCCTTCGGGCAAGCTGCGGCGGGTGAACCAGCTCCGACGACTCGTCGACTCGCCCGGCTTCACCGGCGCGGTCGTCGCCGTGATCCTCCTGAACGCCCTCGTGCTCGGGCTGCAGACCTACCCGCGCCTCGAGAGTGAGTACGGCGACCTGCTCGACGCGCTGAACGCGCTCTGCCTCCTGTTCTTCGTCGTCGAGATCAGCCTTCGCGTCGCCTCCTACTTCCCGCGGCCGTGGAACTACTTCCGCGAGGGCTGGAACGTCTTCGACTTCTTCGCCGTCGGGCTCGCGTTCGTCCCCGGCCTGCGCGAGAACACGACCATCCTCCGCCTCGCGCGCCTGGCCCGGATCGTGCGGGTCGTCCACCTCCTGCCCGACGTCCGGATCCTGATCACCGCGGTCATCCGCAGCCTGCCGCCGCTCGCGTCGATGGCGATCCTGACGACGCTGATCCTCTTCGTCTACGGGATGGTCGGCTGGCAGCTCTTCGGCGAGGAGCTGCCGCAGGAGTGGGGGACGATCGGCGAGGCGATGCTGACTCTCTTCGTGATGCTGACGCTCGAGGACTTCCCGCAGTACATGGACGCCGGCATGGAGATCCACCCGTGGTCCTGGATCTTCTTCGTGAGCTTCATCCTGGTCGCCGCGTTCATCGTCATCAACGTGTTCATCGGGATCGTGCTGAACTCGCTCGAGGAAGCGCGGGAGCTCGAGCGGCGCGAGTCACTCCGGCCCGGCGAGGCGGTGCCGGTGCTGGAGCGGATCCAGATCCTGCGCGCGGCGCTCGACGAGCTGGAGTTGGAGCTGAAGGAGCAGCCCCACAGGAGTCCCACCGCTCATCCGTCCGGCGCGCAGCTGGGAGCGCTATGCGCCGCTGACGGGAGTCGTCGCCGTCGTCCTCTGGATCGTCGGCACGGCGCGTTCGTCTTCGGCTTCGGCGTCGTCCTTTTCGTCTGGATGCTCGGCAGTCTGCGCTCGGCGCTCTTCGCCGCCGAGGGCGGCACCGGTCGTCTCGCGACCATCGCGTTCGGGAGCGGCATCGCCACTGCGATCTCGATGATGTTCACGTACTTCCCGCAGGCGCAGGCGGCGTTCGACGTGGACGACACGTCGGACGACTGCGATCGAACGCGCTCGTGCGAGGTAGGCGACGCGTTCTTCGGCTGCTGCGCTCTTCTCGATCCCGCTGCTCGTCGCACGGCTCTCGCGATCCTGCGCTTCGCGAATTCGGCGGTGTGGAGCTGTTCGCGATTCCGCTGACTGCGGCGACTGCGCTCGTCATCCTCCGCTACGGAGCTCTGCCGCGCTGGCTCGCCTGGGTCAGCCTCGCCGTTGCGCTGATCATGGCCATCCCGCCGATCGCGTTCTTCGGACTGGTCCTCGGGCTGCCGCTCTGGACGCTGCTGACCTCGGTGCTGGTCTACCGGTCAGAGGGCGAGCCGGCTGTCGCCGGCCCGCCCCCCGAGCTTCGCTAGTCGACCCGGCCGCCCTCGACGACCTGGCCGCGCCACTCGCCGGACTCGGCGCCGCGGTTCTCGATCATCTCCTTGAACCGCTCGAGGTCGGTCTCGACCGCACTCTCGTCTCGCCCGATTCTCTCGGCCGCCGCCTCGACGATGCCCTCGGTCTCCCAGGTCATGACGACCTGGATCCGCGTGCGTTCGTCGCCGAGGCTGTCGAACCGGATGTCGCCCGCGTTCTCCCTGCCCTCGGTGGACCGCCACCCGATGTGGCTGTCGGGCTCCTGGTGCGTGATCTCCGCCGTCCACTCCTCCCGCCGGCCGCCGATGTCGGCGACCCAGCGCAAGTGGGTGTCGTCGAGCTGCGTGACCGACTCGACGCTCTCCATGAACTGCGGGAACTCCTCGAACTGCGTCCACTGGTTGTACGCGGTCGAGACTGGAACCTCGACTTCGATCGACTTCTTGACTTCGCCCATTCGCGTCTCCTTTCGTTCTCGGCATTGAATTCGCCTCGTACCCGCTTCACGCTGTGCTAACACCGACCCGATACGTTCTTCTTTGATGCGTCGCATGACATTCGTCGCGGTGCTTGCTGCCTGTGTGGTAGCGGCGCCGGCGAGCGCGTCGAACTGGCTCCAGATCGGGTTTGTCGACACAACCGAGGCGATCGGGAACACGCCTCGCTTCTCCCAGACGCTCCAGACGCTGCGGCCGCAGATCGTCCGCGTGACGCTGTCGTGGGGCGGCGTGCTCGGCGTCGCCCGCGAGCGGCCGGACAACGGGACGAACCCCGAGGACAAGGCGTACGAGTGGGATCGCTACGACGCCGCCGTGATCGCAGCCTCGCAGCGCGGCGTCCGCGTCGCCTTCACGATCTTCGGCACGCCCTGGTGGGCGAACGGCGGTGAGCCGCAGAACAAGGCGCCGCAGAACATGAAGCGGCTCCGCGAGTTCGCGTACGCGGCCGCGTTCCGCTACAGCGGGCGTTACCGGCGGCCGGACGGCGTCGTCCTCCCCCGCGTCTCGCTCTGGACAGCCTGGAACGAGCCCAACCTGCCGCTCGGGCTGAAGCCGCAGTGGCGGAAGATCCAGGGGCGCTGGGTGATCCAGTCGGCGCGCGACTACGCGCGGATCTGCAACGCGATCTACGAGGGCGTCCACCTCACGCTGCTCCGCGGCCAGAAGGTCGCGTGCGGCGTGACGGCGGCGCGCGGAAACAATGCGCCGGCCACGAAGCGGCCGTCCACCTCGCCGATCGGCTTCCTCCGCGCCGCGCACGCAGCGGGCATGCGGAACTTCGACGCCTACGCGCACCACCCGTACGCGGGCGACCCGAAGTACCGGCCCACCGCCAAGCCGCGCAACCCGCGGGCGATCACCTTCGCCAACATCGGGAAGCTGATCGACGAGGTCACGATCCTCTACGGCGAGAAGCCGATCTGGATCACCGAGTACGCGTACGAGACGAGCCCGCCGGACAGGATCTTCGGCGTCAGCTGGGACCGGCAGGCGACGTACATGCACGAGGCGTACACGATCGCGAGGCGGAACCCGCGGATCGACATGCTCCTGTGGTTCCTCGTGCGGGACGAAGGACGGACGACCGGCTGGCAGTCGGGGCTGGTCTCCGCGGCCGGCCTACGGAAGCCGGCGTTCTTCAAGTTCCAGCGGCTCGCGGAGGGCGTGCGCCGCCATCAGCTCTCGATCCTGAAGCGGAAGCCGCAGCTCGTCCGGAACACCTTCATCCGCGAGCTTCTCGAGGACTCGAAGGCGAAGGTCACGATGCGCGACTGGATCGCGCTCGCACCTCACCTTTCCGGCTCCTAGTCCGACCACCTGCTGGGCCATGCCGCCGTCCAGCAGGAAGCTCGCGCCCGTTGCGTACTCCGCTTCGGGCGAGACGAGCCAGGAGACGAGCGACGCGACCTCTTCCGGCCTGCCGGCCCGCTGCAGCGGGATCTCCGGCCGGAGCCGCTCGGAGTCGAACTCGTTTCGCTCGACCTTGATCGCGCCCGGCGCGACCGAGACGACGCGGATCGACGGCGCCAGCTCGATCGAGAGGGACCGCGTCAGCATCCCGAGCGCCGCCTTCGCCGGCGCGTAGAGCGCGAACCCCGGACGAGGAACGTGCTCGTGGACGCTCGTGATGTTCACGATCACGCCGCCGTGCTCGCCCATCACGCGTGCCGCCGCCTGCGACGCGAGAAAGGCGGCACGGACGTCCACGGAGAAGACCGCGTCGAAGTCGTCCGCCGTCAGCTCGAGCGCCGGCTTCGAGACGGTGATCCCGGCGTTGTTGACGAGGACGTCCAGCCGGCCGAGCTGCTCCGCGACCTCGGCGACGAGCTGCGCCGGCACGGCTGGATCGGACAGGTCGCCTGCCGCCCAGTGCACCGGCCCGCGGGCAGCCAGCTCCTCGTAGACCTCCCGTTCTTCGTCGCCCTGCTCGTGGGTCGCGAACCCCAGGGCGAAGCCGTCCGCCGCGAGCCGCTCCGCGATCGCCCGGCCGATCCCGTTGCCGGCGCCTGTGACGAGCGCGACCCGCTCTACGACATCTCCCTCCGGTGGCTCGACGCGAGGGCCGCGATCTCACCCGTGTCGAGCGCGCTGGCAGGAATCTCAACGGCGCGCACCTTGGTCGCAGCACGGAGCGTCGAGCTCCGCATGCCGCCCTCGATCGACGCCCGCTCGCCGACGATCGCGCCGGGGCCGACCTCGGCCACGACGTCGCCGTCCACCTCGACGTCAAGTATCCCGTCGAGGATCAGGAACAGGCTCGTACCCGGCTGGTCCTGCTCGACGAGCGTCTTGCCCTCGTCCAGCTCGTGCCGGGGCAAAGCCTTGGCGTCGGCCATGACGATCCGCGAGAGCTCGCGCTCGAGCTCCGACTCCACGGCCGCGACGAGTGTCGGCGAGTCGTCTCCGCCCCACGGCGTGTTCGGGCCGTACGACTCGCGCCACCACCGCTCGAAGTCGATCTCGCCGCTCTTCTCGACGAGGGCGCCGCTGTCGTCGTAGATCCAGTGCCGCGGGAAGGGCGAGGCGCCGACCAGCCGGTGCTTGGAGGTCCCGTCGGCGTAGATGATCAGCTGGAGCGTCGTCCATGCCGAGGCGGACGCGATCTGGAAGTACGGCTTGCCGCTGACCCTGCGCGGCGCCGGAAGCCCCATCCGGCCGCCGGCGCTCTGCACGAACCTGACCCAGTCGGGGCCCACCTCGGGCTCGGCCTGGATCAGCGGGTACCCGACGCCGGGGAACGAGAGCGTCTTCGGACCGACCTTCACGTGTGTCGTCCCGATGACTGCGCCGCCGGCGTAGCCCGAGTCGACGATCTTGCCGTCGTCGACCTCGATCCACGCGCGCAGCTCGTTCGCCTCGCGAAAGCCGTCGCGGTCGCGGAGCGCCTCCAGCTCGCCATGCCCCAGCCGCTCGGGCGGCGGGTCGTCGTACGACGTCATCCCCAGCTCGAACGGAAGCTTCGGCATCCCCTCGATCGCCTCCGACGGGATCCAGGTCACTGCTGTGACGGCCTTCTCGACTTTCATCCCCACCCTCCTCATCAGCGTGTTCAGACAATCCTTACCGACTCCTGGGATTCACCTCAAACCGGTCGGGTATCCCTCACACACATCGGATACCGATGCAAGTGAAGGGGGTTACAAGCAGATGAAGAAGCTTCAGCTCCTCGGGGCTGCCGCGGCTGCCTCCGCGCTGACCGCACTGGCCGCCCTCGCCGGGTTCGCCGACGCCCAGGCGAACATCGCTCCGGCAAACACGACGCCTCCGTCCAGCTCCGGAACGCCGAGGGACGGGGAGACGCTGACCGCGAGCGAGGGCGTGTGGACGGGCGACGACCCGATCACGTACACGTACCAGTGGCAGCGGTGCGACGGGAACGGCCTCAACTGCGCCAATCTCGCCGGCGCAACGGGCCGGACGTACGCCGTGCAGACCTCGGACGTGAACAACCGGCTTCGTGTCGCCGTGACCGCGAGGAACACGACGGGCTCGACGACTGCGAACTCGCAGCCGACCGCCGTGGTGACGCCGCCGGAGGGCGCGACTGCGCCTCTCTGACGGCCGCTACTCGATCCCGGCCTCGAGCGTGCGGCTCCCGCACCGGCTCATCATCTCGGGCGTCGAGTTCGTTCCCAGCGTCCTCCGCTCGCGGGATTCCTACACGGGCCGCTTCCGCGTGACGGACACGCGCGGCTACATCGTGCGTGACGCGATCGTGCTCGTCACCGGCGTCCCGCTCGGGTGGATCCAGGCTCCGCAGGAAGTGCGGACGAACGTCGACGGCCTGGCCACCATCCAGATCCAGCCGACCACGCGTCTCCGCCTCGTGCGCGGCGGCTCGATGGTCAAGTTCATCCGGGCCCGGAAGGAAGGCGACAGCGCTTCTCGCCGGCGTCTCCACGCGACGGCTCGTCCGCGTGCGAACGGCGCGAGCCTTCCTAGCGCAACGCCTGCCGCGCGGCGGCGGCGGGGGCTACTCGCTCTCGTCGTCGTCGCCGCGGCGGCTGCGCCAGAACCAGAGCGCTCCGCCCACAGGCGGCGAGCGCTCCGACGATCGCACCCTTCCCGGGACGGCGGTTGCCGGGCTTCACCGACTGCTTCGCCTTTTGCTTCGCGGCGGTCTTGCCGACCTGCCACGTCGCCCAGCCGAGGACGGCATTTCTCCTGTTGATGATGCTCATCGGTCCGAGACTAGCGGCCCGGCGGTCGCCGTGAAGCTCCCGTCAGCAGGCTGTCCGGCACCGGCGCAAACGCGAAGGCGCGAAGAACGGCTCGGCAGTGAAGGTGTAGCCGTTCGAAGCGGACGCAGTGCGCGCAGGACCGAAGGTGTCCGGCGAGGAGCTCGTGCTCGGACGGCGGCAGCTCTCCGTCAAGCCGGCAGGAGACGGCGCGCTCGGCCTGGTCACAGGTCAGAGAGCTCCCGCGCTGCCCGGACAGCAGCCGCCGCCGGTACAGCCACTCGCAGGCCCGCTCCTGTTGCCGCGCGAGCAGGAGGCTCATGCCTACGTGGATGCCGCGAGACCCCATTTCTTGCGATTCCCCCGAAGATGACTTAGAACCGGCACTCCTGCGGTGCCGGGGGTATCAGCCTCCTGTCCCCGGAAAACCCGGCGGCGGCGGCGGCGGTGGCAGCGGCGGCGGCGGTGGCAGCGGCGGCGGTGGTGGCAGCCGCGGCGGCGGTGGCGGTGGTGGCAACGGCGGCGGCGGTGGCAGCGGCGGCGGTGGTGGCAGCGGCGGGACGGGCGGTGCCGGCGGGATCTCGACCGGCGGTGGCGGTAGCGGTGGCGGAGGAGGCAGCGGCGGCAGCGGCGGTTTCGGGACCTCCTTGACGACCGTCTTCGCCGTCTCCACGACATCGCGGACGGGCTCCGGCGCGTTCGCGGCCGGAGACGTGGCCGACCCCGGTTGACCGGCCGACGCCGGTTGACCGGCGCCAGACGCCGGTTGACCGGCGCCCTGGCCCGACCCGCCTGCGGACGGCTGTGACGTCGAGGCGCCTACGCCACCGCGTGCCAACGCCTTGCCGACGGCGTTTAGGACGGCGGAGGGGTCGGCGGGACCGAACGAGGCCACGGCGTCGAGGTCTGCCTGCCTCGAGTCGCGCGCGGTTCCGCCGGCCGCGGTCGAGAAGTAGACGCTCGGGTAGGTGCGCGGGACCTTCTTGAGCTTCGGAAGCTCCGTCCGGTTCGGCTCGCTCGCCGCGACCGCCTCGACCGCCTCGTGGCCGACACCGCCGGCGATCACGCCTGCGGCCACCATCGCCGCCGCCTTCGCTGCGATGCCGGAGCCGGCGACGATCCCCCCAACGGTCGTCCCGGCGCCGCCGCCGAAGAAGCTCAGGAGCGACGGCGGCAGCTGGACGACGCCGAGCCGCTTCAGCGCCGCGCGCTGAGCGCGCTGCTTGCGCTCGAGCGAGGCGCACTCGCTGCACTCGCGCAGGTGGGCGCGGAGGGCGCGCTGTTCGCCGGCCGAGAGCGTCCCATCGAGGCGCTTGGAGAGGGCAGCCTCGGCCTCGCCGCACGTGAGGCCTCCCTCGAGCTGCTCGCGCAGCGCACGCCGCGCGCGGAAGATGAGCGTCTCAACTGCGGACACGGAGAGATCGAGGATCTCGCCGATCTCGCCGTAGGAGCGGCCCTCGAGCTCGCGCATGACGAGCGCCGAGCGCTGGTTGAAATTGAGCTGGCCGAGCGCGTGACGGATCTCGTCGGCGGTCGGAACCGCCTCCTCGACAGGCGGCGCGGCGACACGCTCGTCCCAGACGACCTCCTTGGGCCGCCGGGCAAGCATCCGGAAGCGCTGCCGGCACTCGTTGTGGGCGATCTTCAGCAGCCAGTTGCGCGGAAGCTCGGGCCGCTGCCCCCGCTGGAAGGCTCGGTAGGCGCTCAGGAAGGTCGCCTGAGTGGCGTCCTCCGCGTCAGCCGGGTTCCGCAGGACGGCGAGGACGTACCGGTAGACGTCGTGGACGTGCCTCTTGTAGAGGCGCTCGAACGCACGGTCGGTCTTCGGCCGGGTGAGGAGTGCGGCGTCGCTCACGGTCCCTGTCTCATAGATGCCACAGTCACAAGTTCCTTGCGTTGCATTCCCTCGGTGAGGCAGAAACGAAACGAGGCCACCGACGGATACGCGGCTATCGTCGCTCTGTGAACCGGCTGGGAGCCCTGCAGGAGCGCCAATTCCGGCTCTTGTGGCTGGGGCAGACGGCTTCCTCCTTCGGCGACTCGCTGATCTATGTGGCACTGCCCTTCGCAGTGATCGAGGCCGGCGGTGGAGCCGCCGAACTGGGGCTCGTCCTTGCCTCGTTCACGCTTGCACGCGCAGCATTCATCGTGGTCGGGGGAGTGTGGGCCGACCGGCTTCCTCGCCGGCTCGTGATGCTCGCCTGCGACGGGATCCGCACCGTCGTCCAGGGTGTCGTCGCCGTAGCACTGCTCACGGGCTCGATGGAGATCTGGATGTTCGTGGTGGCGTCGGCGCTGGTCGGCGCCGCACAGGCGTTCTTCGGGCCGGCGTCGACGGGCCTCGTCCCGGAGACGATCAGCGACGCGCGTCTTCAGCAGGCGAACGCGCTGTTAAAGGTCTCCGAGGGCACCGCGAACGTCGCCGGGCCTGCCGTCGCCGGCGTCCTGGTGGCCGCGTTCGAGCCCGGAGTGGCCTACGCGGTCGATGCACTGACGTTTGCCGTCAGCGCTCTCTTCCTGGCACGTCTGCGGTTGAAGCCCCGGCAGCCCGCGCCCCGCCAGCGCTTCCTCGCCGATCTGCTCGACGGAGCCCGGGAGGCGTGGTCGCACGTCTGGCTCAGGGCCGGCTTCCTGGCCGCCGCGCTCGCGAACCTCGGGATCGGAGTCATGGCCGTGCTGGGTCCGATCATCGCGGCCGAGGAGCTTGGAGGCGCAGCCGCGTGGGGAGTGATCCTGACCGGCGGGGCGATCGGCGGCCTCCTCGGCGGGGTGTTGGCCCTGCGTCTCAGGCCAAGCCGGCCCGTGCCGCTTGCGCTCGTGGCTTGGTCGTTCGGGGCGCTGCCGCTCTTTGCGCTCGTCCCACCGCTTCCGGCACTCGCGATCGCAGCGGCAAGCGGGATCTTCGCGCTCGGGATCGTCGCCGGTAACACGATCTGGGAGACCCTCCAGCAGCGCGAGATCCCGGCGGAGAGGCTCTCGCGCGTGAACTCCTTCGACTGGATGGTCTCGCTGATCTTCATGCCCGTCGGCCAGGCGCTCGCCGGCCCGCTGGCCGAGGTCGTCGGCGTCGACACCGTGCTCGTCGGGGCGGCCCTCCTGATCGCCGTCCCCTGCTTTGCGGTCCTGCCCCTACGCGGGATCAGGCACGGCCCTACGCTGGTGTCTTCGCCCGTTTCCGGTTCGGCAGGTGGATCGCCCGTCCCAGCGCCACCAGACCCGCTTCCTTGATCCCCTCCGAGAGGGTCGGGTGGGCGGTCATGCCGTCCGCGACCGTCTCGACCGTGGCCTCGGCGTCGATCGCGACGACGCCTGCCTCGATCAGGTCGGTGACGTGCGGGCCGACCATCACGACGCCCGAGCAGCTCGCCGTACCGGCTCTCGTGGATCGACTTCACCCAGCCGGTCGTCTCGTTCTGCATGACGGCCCGCGCGTTGGCGACCCAGGGGAACACGCCCGTCTCGACGTCGTCGCCGTACTGCTCCCGCGCCTCCTGCTCCGTGAGCCCGACGGCGGCGATCTCCGGATCCGTGTAGATCGGACGCGGGACCGCGCGGTTGTCGACGACGGCTTCGTGGCCCATCGCGTTCTCGGCCGCGACCTCGCCCTCGCGGAAGGCGGTGTGTGCGAGCTGCCAGTAGCCGGCGCAGTCGCCGACGGCGTAGATGTGGTCGACGGTGGTGCGTCGGTGCTCGTCGGCGGCGATCCCCTTGCGGCGGTCGAGCTCGACCCCGATCTCCTCGAGGCCGAGATTCTCGACCTGCGGCGCGCGGCCGACGGAGACGAGCATGAGGTCGGTCTCGACGGTCTCGCCGTCCCCGAAATGAACGGTGAGTCCGGAGCCGGAGTCCTCGACCTTCGTGCACTGCTTCTCGAGGTGGAGCGTGATGCCGCGCTTGCCGAATTGCTTCGCGAGCTCCTTGGCCGCGTCGGCGTCCTCCTGCGGGATCAGCGACGGGAGCATCTCGATGATCGTGACCTCGGAGCCGAAGCGGGCGAAGATCGACGCGAACTCGCAGCCGATGATCCCGCCGCCGAGGACGACGAGGCGCTTCGGGAGCTCCTGTTGCGCGAGGAGCCCGGTCGAGTCCACGCATCGTGGCGAGTCGAGACCCTCGATCGGCGGGAGGATGGGGAAGCTGCCGGTCGCGACGATGGCGGTGCGGAAGGTGACGTCCTCCCCACCCTCGACGGCGATCGTGTTCGCGTCCGTGAAACGGCCGGCGCCCTTGACCCACTCGACGCCGTTCGCCTTGAAGAGCTGCGCGACGCCGCCGGTCATCTGCTTGACGACGCCGTCCTTCCACTCGTTCGCGGTCGAGAAGTCGAGCTGCGGCTCGCCGACCTGGACGCCGAGCTTGCCGAAGGTCTCCTCGGCCTCCTTGATCGCGAAGGCGGTCTGCACCCAGGCCTTGGTCGGGATGCAGCCGACGCGGAGGCAGGTGCCGCCGAGCTCGGGCTCCTTCTCGATGCAGACGGCCTTGGCGCCGAGCTGTGCGGCGCGGATCGCGGCCGTGTAGCCGCCCGGGCCGCCTCCCAGGACGGCAACGTCACATTCCATCGGTCTCTCGCTCCTCGGTCGGGTTCGCGCTCGCGATCCTACTGGCGGCCGCGGGGCCGGCGTTGTCCCGGCCGGCCGTGACAGCTCCAAGGTGGCCACGACGCGCCCGCGGCCCGGGAGAGGCACCCACTACCAGCGTTCCATGCGTGGGGTCAGACCCCGCCGCGGGACAGAACCGACTTTGCGCCGACTCCGCAACACCGCGGCGGGCGGCTGCGCGCGAACCAGCCACGGTCACGACCCTTCCGGCAGGCTTCCGGTGGACGAAACGTCACTGTCACGCGTGAGGGTCTGACCCCAAGCCGTGCTCTACGGGCGGCGGAAGAGCGTCTCGCCGTTCGTGCAGGAGTCGAGCCCGTCGCCGCCGGCCAGGAGATCGAATCCGATCCCACCGTCAAGCGAGTCGTCCTCGTCCATGCCGTAGAGCTGGTTAACCCGCCGGGAGATCGAGCCGCATCGTCGACGAGCCGTCGGTCTGCTCGACCTTCTCGAAGCCCTGCTTCTCGAAGACGTGCATCGCAGGGCTGTCGTCCGCGACGGAGAGGCTCAGCGAGCCGTAGCCCTGCTCCTTCGCTGCGTCGATCAGCGCGTCGAGCAATTCGGAGCCGATGCCCCTGCCGCGGCGGCTCGGGACGACGGCGATCGAGACCTCGGGCGTCTGCTCGTCCACGAAGCCGAAGCCGGGCTCGTCGCGCGTGAAGAGCCGGAACCAGGCGGCGCCGATCGGGAAGCCGTCCTCCAGCGCGATCACCGCGGTGTCCCCGCTCCGCCCCCAGCCGGACACGTACTGCCAGAGCGACGCGTCCTCCACCGTGCCGCCCGACCGCCAGTAGAAGGCGTGGCGCAGCATGTCCTTCAGGAACCGGACGTCCTGCCGGTTTCCGCGGCGGATCAGCGGCGGAGCTCCTGGACGAGCTGCAGGCGGTTCCCGTCCGGGTCGTACACGTCCAGCAGCCGCACCTCCTCGTGCAGCTCGAGCACGGTGCCGACCTCGATGTCGTCCTTCCGGAGGCGCTCGGCCTCGGCCTTGACGTCCGTGACGTCGATCGTGGCGACTCCACCGTCCTCTGGCTCTCCCTCCGCGAGCGCGATCTGCATCGCGCCACGCTCGAGCTTCGCCCAGCGGCCGGGCTCGTCGTAGTACGTCTCCGCGAAGCCGAGCTTCGTCGAGTACCACCGGCGCGCAGCGTCGAGGTCGCGGACGCGGTACCAGACGCGCATGACTCGAAACTCTAGAGCGCCAGCCCGGGTTCTTCGAGCATGGAGCGAACCGTGCGCAAGAAATCGGCTGCGTCTGCGCCGTCGACGGCGCGGTGGTCGCAGGTCAGCGTCAGGCTCATCAGCGGTCGCGCGGTGAGCTCGCCGTCGCGCACCACAGGCTTCTCCTCGACGGCACCGACCGCGAGGATCGCGACCTGCGGCGGATTCAGGACGGCGATGAAGCTCTCGACGCCGAACATGCCGAGGTTGGAGATCGTGAACGTGCCGCCGTCGAGGTCCGGCTGCGTGCAGCTTTCCACCACGAGCGCGGTCGACGAGGTCGACACGGGCGGCGGCGATCTCCTGGATCGAGAGGCGCTCGGCGCCGCGGATCACCGGGACGACGAGCCCGCGGTCGGTGGCCACCGCCATGCCGACGTTGGCCGAGGGGTGGATCCGAACCTCCTCGCCGACGAACTCCGCGTTCAGACGCCGGTGCCGCATGAGCGCGGAGGCGGCGATCTTCGTGAGGACGTCGGAGATCGTCGGCTTCGGGCCGTCCTTGGCGAGCTCGACCAGCTGCTTTCGCAGCTCCAGCGCCCTCGCCATGTCGGCGGACATCGAGATCTGGAAGACGGGCGCCTGCCACGCCTCGGTGAGGCGGCGCGCGATCGTCTTGCGAATCGAGGTCAGCGGCACGACCTCGACCTCGCCTGAGGGCGGCGCTGACGCCGGCGCCGCCTCCGGGGCGGGCGCCTCGGCCGGCGCCATCTCTGCCCGCTCGACGTCCTCGGCGACGATTCGTCCCTCCGGCCCGGTGCCGCGGAGCTGTGCGAGGTCGATCCCGCGCTCGCGGGCAATCCTCCGGGCGAGCGGTGACGCCTTGACGCGTCCGTTTCGCTCCGGCTCTCGGACCTCGGTGACCTGCTCCGAGGCGCTCGCTGCGGATGCCGCGGCGCCCTCCTCGCGCTCGGCGTCTCGTTCGGGGGCTCTGGAGCCCTCCTCCTGCGGCGTCTCGTCGACCTCGGTCTCGTCCTGCGGGGTCTCGTCGACCTCGGTCTCCTCCGCCTGCGGGATGTCCTCGCCCTCCTCTCCGATCACGGCCACCGTCTGCCCGACCGGAACCTCGCCCTCCTGGACGGCGATCCTCAGCAGGACGCCGGCGGCCTCGGCCTCGACCTCCTGCGTCACCTTCTCCGTGTCGAGCTCGTAGAGCGGCTCGCCCTTCTCGACCCGGTCACCCTCCTGCTTCAGCCAGCGAACGACAGTCCCCGACTCCATGCCCTGGCCGAGGCGCGGGAGCTTGACCTCAGTCGCCATCGCGGGCCACTGTGCGCTGGATCGCCTCCACGACGTCCTTGGCGTGGGGCACGACGAACTCCTCCATCACGGGCGCGAAAGGGATCGGCGTGAACTTCGCGCCCACGCGCTCGATCGGCGCGTCGAGCCAGTCGAATGCCTGGTGCTGCACGATCGCGGCGACCTCGGCTCCGAAGCCCATCTTCGTGACGGCCTCGTGCGCGACGACGCAGCGGTTGGTCTTCTTGACGGACTCGACGATCGTCTCCTCGTCGAGCGGCTGGAGCGTCCGCGGGTCGACGACCTCGACGGAGACTCCCTGCTCCTCGAGCTGATTTGCCGCGTCCAGTGACTCGTGGACGAGCCGCCCGGTCGCGACGACGGTGACGTCCTCGCCCTCCCGCAGGACCCGCGCCTGCCCGATCGGGATCGGCTCGAGCTCCTCGGGCATCTCCTCTTTCAGGCCGTACAGCGTCCTGTGCTCGAAGAAGATCACGGGGTTGTCCTCGTAGATCGCGCTGTAGAGGAGCCCGCGCACGTCGGTCGGTGTCGACGCGAAGACGACCTTGAGGCCCGGAATGTGGACGAACCACGACTCGAGCTGCTGCGCGTGCTGGGCTCCGGGCGACCAGCCCGCGCCGCCCTGCGTCCGGACGGTCAGCGGCACCTTCAGCTGCCCGCCGGACATGTAGCGGTGCTTGGCCGCCTGGTTGACGATCTGCTCGGCCGAAAGCGTCAGGAAATCCTCGTACATGATCTCGACGACCGGGCGCATCCCCTGCATCGCGGCTCCGATCCCGGCCCCGACGATCCCGATCTCGGAGATCGGGGTGTTGCGGACGCGCTCCGGGCCGAACTCGTCCAGCAGGCCCTGCGTGACGCCCATCGAGCCGCCCATCTCGGCGATGTCCTCGCCCATGATGAAGACGTCGTCGTCCTTGCGCATCGCGGTCGCGAGCGCATCGCGGACTGCTTCGCGGTAGGAGAGCTCAGGCATAGATGTTTTTCAGCGCGTCTTCCGGCTTCGGGTCGGTCCCGGACTTGGCGAACTCGACGCTCGCCTCGACCAGCTCGGTGACCTCCCTGTCCAGCTCCTCGAACTCCTCGTCCGAGAGCTCCAGCTCGGTGCGCAGCTTGTCGATCGGGTCCTCCGTCTCGCGGAGACGCTGCAGGTCCTCCTTCGGGCGGTAGACCTGCGGGTCGCCGATGTAGTGGCCGGTGAGGCGGTACGTCTGGGCGACGAGGAACACCGGACCGCGGCCCGACCGCGCATGCTCGACCGCCTTCGCGGCGGCCTCGTGAACCTTGCCGACGTCCTGCCCGTCGACCTCCATCGACTCCATCCCGTACGCCTCGGCGCGCTTGGTCATGTCCTCGATCGGCATGTGCTGCTTGGACGGCGTGGACTCCGCCCAGTGGTTGTGCTCGCAGACGAACACGGCCGGGACATTCCAGAGCTGCGCCAGGTTGAGCGACTCGTGGAAGGTGCCGATGTTCGTCGCCCCGTCGCCGAAGAACGCGACCGCGACGCGCGGCTCGTCACGGAACTTGAACGCGAGTGCGGCGCCGACGATCGCGGGCAGCCCACCGCCGACGACGGCGTTCGCTCCGAGATTCCCGCGCTCGACGTCGTAGAGGTGCATCGATCCGCCGTAGCCGTGGGAGCAGCCCTCGAGCTTCCCGTACAGCTCCGCCATCAGCTCGTTCGGGTGCGTGCCCTTCGCGAGGGTGTGCCCGTGCGCGCGGTGAGTGGAGGCGATGACGTCGCCTTCCTCGAGCGCTCGACAGACGCCGACAGCGACTGCTTCCTGGCCGATCGCCACATGGAGGAATCCCGGCAGCTCGCCTGCTCGGAAGCGCTCTTCGACCTTTTCCTCGAAGCGCCGGATGAGCAGCATCTCGCGGAAGAACTCGCGCAGCAACTCGGGTGAGACCGCCCCCTTCCTCTCCACCTTGGCCACGGGCGCCAGTGTAGTAGCGGGCACTAAGATCGGCGCGTGTCCCTCGTCGAGGAGTACCGGGAGCTCGAGTCGCGTCTGCCAGCGGACTGGGCGGACGCCCGATTCGTCCTGAACGTCGAGGACCAGAGTCACGCCGACCGCGTGGCATCGATGCTCACGTCCTTCCAGCCTGGACGGGTCGGAAATCAGGTTCGCTTCACGGTCCCGCGCCGCGGCGGACGCCGCGAGCAGGCACGGCGAATGCTGGAGCGGCTCGACCGCGAGCGCATCGGAGGCAACCTCGAGCTCGTCACCTCCTCGGAGGCGCCGCCGGAGCGCGAAGAGGTTCGAGCCGATTGGGCCCCGGCCGCAGAGCAGTGGGATGCAGCCGCCGCGACGCTGCCGGAGGACTGGACGGACGTCTACGCGCAGGTCGAGCTCGCGTCGAGCGACTTTCTCGACCGCGGGGCGCTGCTGATGGCGCCTCTCAATCCGGCCCGGTACGGCGCCACCGCCGGCTTTCGCTTCCGCGTCGGCCGCTACGGCTACGGCGCCGCGCCGGGGATGGCCAGGCGCTGCCTGGAGCGCCTCGACTCCGAGGGGATCGGCGCTCGCGTGGAGATCCTCCACGCCCTTGCCGACACGAAGCCCGTGATGACCCAGGGCCCGGTCTGGTACCTCGACGGCGGGCCCGTCTGATGGCCGGCGACCCAGTGTCCTGGCTCATGATCGAGCCGGGCTGGACCGTCGTCGCGAGGGACGGAAGCGAGGCCGGCAAGGTCGAGGAGATCGTCGGCGACACGGGCAATGACATCTTCAACGGGCTCTCGATCTCGACCGGACTGCTGGCCAGGCCCAAGTACGTCCCGTCGGAGCGGGTGCGGACGATCACCGAAGGCCGTGTCGAGCTCGACCTGGCGACGGAGGACGTGGAGGCGCTGGGCGACCACGATGCCCAGCCCCCCTCCGAGCAGTTCCGCGCGGACTAGTCGAAGTCACAGACTCGGCACGGACCCGCGCGCCACTCGTGCGCCGAAGCTCGTTACGATCGCCGCGGGGAGGAGGCTGGGTGCGCCTACCCTAGGAGACCTGGGCGCCGGCGCGCTCGAGCCGGCGTAGGCGCAGCATCGCGAGGATCCCGAGCACCGGGCCGGGCACGAGGAACGCGAACGCCCAGCGCCAGCCGACCTCGTCCTCGAGGAACGGCAGCAGCCAGATCGTCGGCACGGTGAGCGCGAACCCGACCGCCATCTGGAGCCCGAGCGCCGTCCCGACGTACGCCTGCTCGGCGAGCTCCGTGACGAGCGTCGAGAACTGCGCCGAGTCGCCGACGACCGCGAAGCCCCAGACGAGGCCCAGCGCAAGCACGACCCCCGACGGCGCGTCCGCCACCAACCCGATCGCCAGCGCACACGCGGCCGACACCGCCATCATCGCCGCCGTCGTCTCCGGTCTCCCCCACCGGTCTCCGAGCACGCCGCCGACCCAGCAGCCCACGGCGCCCGCGCCGATGACCGCGAAGGTCGCGTACGCCGCCGCCCGACCGTCCGCCGCCACCGCCGCGAAGAAAACGAGGAACCACGCCCACATGGCGTACAGCTCCCACATATGTCCGAAGTAGCCGAGCGACGCCAGGCGGACGCCGCGGTTGCGCAGCACGTTCCCGGCTTGCCGCGGATCGAACCGGGCGGACGGGAACGAGTACGGCCCCTCGGGCACGCCGAGGAACACAACCACGCCGCCGAGAGCGGTCAGCGCAGACGTGACCCACACGACGACCTGCCAGTCGAGCCCGCCGATCCCGTTCACGAGATGCGGAACGGCCGAACCGAGCGTGAGAGCACCGACGACGATCCCCAGCGCAGTCCCCCGCCCGCGACGGAACCACGTCGATGCCAGCTTGAGCGCCGGCGGATAGACACCCGCCAGAAAGAATCCTGTCGCCACCCGCGCGGCGATCCCGACCTCCGGCCCGTCCGCCGCCACGAGGACGAGGTTCGCCGCCGCCGCGCCGAGAGAGCCCACCAAGATCACCAACCGTGGCGCAAAGACGTCGGCCACGCTGAGCGCGCTGCCGACAAGCGCGCCGGCGACGAACCCGACCTGCACCGCGATCGTCAGCCACGCCGCCGCGGTGTTGCCGAGATCCCACTCCGCGCGCAGCTGCGGCACGACCGCCGTCGCCGAGAACCAGGTCGTCATCGAGAGCACGAGCGCCGCCGCCAGCAGCGCCAGCGCCCTCAGACTGGCTCGGTCCACACGAGCGCCGTTCCGTCCAGGACGACGGTCCCCTCCTGGTTCACGATCGTCGTCCGGAGCCGCGTGAGCGGCTTGTCCTCCCTGACCTCGACCACCTCGACCTCTGCGGTGATCTCGTCGCCGGGCCGCACCGGCGCCTTGAAGCTCCAGTCGACGTGAAGGAAGACGCTGCCGGGCCCTGGCAGATCTTCCGCGACGACCGCGTTCAGCAACCCCGAGGTGACGCCGCCCTGGACGATCAGCCCGCCGAAGCGGGATCGGGACGCCGCCTCCTCGTCGTAGTGCAGCGGATTCCGGTCGCCCGTGAGCTCGGTGAAGAGCTCGATGTCCCGCTCCGTCACCTTCCTCGTGCGGCGTGCGACCTCCCCAACCTCAGCCAATGACGTCTCCAAGCTCGCGGGCCAGCGCCGAGGCGCCTGTTTGATCCTCCGCAATCACGAGGCAGGTGTCGTCGCCCGCAAGCGTGCCGACGATCAACGGGTGCTCGATCCGGTCGAGGGCACGCGCGATCGCCGGTGCCGAGCCCAGCTCGGAGTGGACGACGACGATGTTCTGGGCCGCCACCGCGCGGAGCCCGAACGTCGACAGCACCGCCGCGAGCGCCTCGCGCGGGTCCGTGCGCCGCCCGTCCTGCGGCAGCACGTACCGCGGCCGGCCGAGCTGGTCGCGCGTCTTCTCGAGGCCGAGCTCCCGAATGTCGCGTGACACCGTCGCCTGCGTCGCACGGCATCCTGCGGCAGACAGCGCCGCAAGGAGGTCGTGCTGCGTTCCGACCCGCCGCCGCGAAACGAGGCTCGCGATCAGCCGCTGGCGCTCCGCCTTCCCGAACGGACGGGCGTCCGGCTGCATACGGCGAGCATAGTTATCGAACCGAGCGGAGGTTTCCGGTTGCCCGGGCGCGGTAAGTTTCCACGACGATGCTGCGCAAGCTGACCTGGACCCTGATCTACAGCCTCTTTGGTGCGCTCGCCGCGCTCGCGGCCAGGTACGCCGCCTCCCGCGTGTATCGGATCGTCACCGGCGAAGAGCCGCCGGCGAAGAAATGACCACCAAGGCGGATCAGGTCATCGACAAAGCGGCCGATCGACTGCGGGAGTTCGCCGACCGCGCCGCCACCGAGGGAGGCGTCGTTGCGAAGCTGGCCGAGCCGCTTGCCGAGGACGCCGCGTTCATCCGCAAGCTGAAGCCGAGCCTGATCATCGCCCGCGCCAAGGGACAGGCTCCGACCAACCAGCCTCCAGGCACCGGCACACCCGCCGCACCGACCTCGCCGCAGCTCGGTTCCCGGCCGAAGCCGAGCGGAAGGCAACGGCCCGAATCCGCTTCTCATCGTCGGCGCGGCGTTCGTCGCAGGAATCCTCATCGCCAAAGTCATCGACTGGAGGGGCCATGCACACCCGCGCGACTGACACCGAGAACCAGACTCTCGGGGGGGCCGCGAAGGAGGTCGCCGAGCACGCGAGCGCGATCGCGCGGCTCGAGGTCGAGCTCGCGACGCTCGAGGTCAAGAAGAAGATCGCGGCGCTCGGCCTCGGTCTGGCGCTGCTCGCCGGTGCCGTCGCAATCGGTCTCTACGGGATCGGCTTCCTGTTCGCCACGATCACCGCCGGCCTCGCGACGTTCCTGCCCGTCTGGCTGTCCCTCCTCATCGTTACTCTCCTCCTGCTCGCAACAGCCGGGCTGCTGGCGTTCCTCGGACTGAGGAGCGTCGACCGCGGGACGCCGCCCCTGCCGCAGCAGGCAATCGACGAGGCGAAGCTCACGACCCAGGCCCTGAAGAGCAATGGCCGCGGCTGACTCGCGCACACCCGAGCAGGTTCGAAGCGAGCTCGAGGCCGAGCGCGAGCGACTCGCCAATGCAGTGGACACGCTCCGCGCCGAGGTCAAGGAGGCAACCGACATCGGATCGAAGGTTCGGCCGCACCTGCCCGTGGTCGTCGCAGGCGCCGCCGGAGCCGGGTTCTTCCTGGCCGGAGGGATCGGCGCGACGATGAGGTTGTTCGCACGCAAAGGTCGCGAGGGGAAGGAAAAGGCCCGCTTCGGCCGCTTCTCCTTTGTCGACCGCGACTGACACCACCCCGGAGAGGTCGGCCTTGATCCGCCAAGCCCGCGCAAGCTCGCGTTCGGCGACGATGCGCTCCTCTTCGGTGCGGAGCTGAACGCGGAGCTCGATCGCCAGGCCGACATTCGGGCCGCTGGTGGGGAGAACGCAGGCCTGGTGAAGCCGGCCCGGCGATCGAACTAGGGCGGAAGCCGCCGGGCGTACCGGCAAGCCGGCACGCCCTCGGTCGGCACCGCCAAGTCGGTTAGGTGGCCCTGAAGCTCCCCTTCATTCGCGTGGCGTGGGGGTCGCAGACAAAGCGGTAGGTCCGTCCCTTCCTGAAGCTCACCGTCCAGGTCGCCGTGCCTCGGAAGCCCACGGTCGTGCGTTTGTTCACGCCCGGCCCGGACAGATGGAAGTTGTGCATGGCCGACCGGTCGCGCACGACGATCCGATAGCGGCCTGCCTTCAACCGCGTCACCCGGGCTCCTCGGCTTGTGCGGAGCGAGATCGTCGCGCCCGGGCCGACGGTCGCCGTCAGTGTCGGTGGTCTCGTCGCGGGCGGCGGAGGTGGCGTCGGCGGCCCGCCTCCGGTCGTGAACGTGCCGCGCATGACGGTGTTGTGCGGATCGCAGACGAACGTGTAGCGCGCGCGATCCTGGAGCGTGACCGTCCACGTCTGTGTCTCGACGGTCTCGACGTCGGTGCGCTGGTCGACCCCGGGACCGCTCAGGTGGAAGTTGTGGTTGATGGACTGGTCGCGGACTTCGATCGTGTAGGAGCCCGCCGGGAGATCGGTCACCGCCGCGCCGGCTTCCGTCCGGAGCGTGATCGTGCCGGGATCGGCAACCGTCCCGATGAGCTTGGTCTGGGCAAGTGCAACGGTGGGCGAAGCGAGCGCCGCCAAAGCCGTGCCGGCGGCGAGTACGAAGAGTCGAATTCGGTGCGTCATGTCCCCTCCTACGTTCCTCGTGCGCCTGACGGTTTTAGACTCGCACCATGCGTTTGCGCAAGAACGCGAAGGTGGAGCTCATCAAGGGCGTCCCGCTCTTCTCCGAACTGGGCCACAAAGAGCTCGACGAGGTCGCTGCGATCGCCGACGAGATCGATCTCCCGGGAGGCAAGGAGCTGACCGTCGAGGGCCATCCGGGCCGTGAGTTCATGGTCATCGTCGAAGGCGAGGCGACGGTGCGGCGCGGGGAGCAGGAGATCAATCGACTCGGCGCCGGCGACTTCTTCGGCGAGATCGCCCTCCTCGAGGACCGGCCCCGGACCGCGACGGTGACCGCGGACGGCCCGATCCGCGCGCTCGTGATCACGGACCGGAGCTTCCGGACGTTGCTCGAGCACTCTCCGCAGATCGAGGAGAAGGTCCAGAGCGCCCGAGCCGCACGCCTTTCGCCCGACGACACCCTTTAGGCCCGCAGCTCGGCGCCGAAGCGCTCGCGGAGCGTGGCGACGATCTTCTCGCGGTGCCCTGCCGCCTCCTCGTCGGTGAGCGTGCGCTCGGGCGACCGGAACTCGACGCGGAACGCGATCGACTTGCGGCCGTCGCCGACCTGCTCGCCCCGGTAGACGTCGAACGGCTCCATCGACCTGAGCTCGGGCACCGCCTCCCGCGCGGCCTCGACCAGATCTGTTGCCAGCACCTCGTCCGGCACGGCGAACGCGAGGTCCTGCTTGAGCGGCGGGTAGGTGATGACGTCCTCGTACGTCCAGCCCGTCGGCGGCTCGAGGGCGGCCAGGTCGAGCTCGAACGCGCTCCACTCGCCCTCGAGCAGCCCCGGCCGGAGCCCGCCCAGGATCCCGCCGGTCGTCTTCGCGGTCTGGCCCGGATGCAGGAGCGGGTGCTCGCCTCGCTCGAACGACCCCGTCGCCCGACCAGAGGCCAGGAGCTCCTCGACCGCTCCTTTCGCCCGTGCGTACGGCGCCTGCGCCAGGCCTGCGACATGCACGCGCTCGTCGGGCAGCTCGCCGTCGGAGGGCAGGTACACGTGCGCGATCTCGAAGATGGCGATCCCCTCGTTTCCGACGTCGAGGTTGTGGCGCGCGACCTGGACGAGGCTCGGGAGCAGCGTCGTCCGCAGGACGGCCATGTCCTGGGACTGCGGCTGCGGGATCCGATACGCCCTCGGGTCCGGGTCTTCCGCGACGAGGCTCGGCGTGTAGACCTCGAAGTAGCCGAGCCCGACGAGCACGTCCTCGACCGCGCGCCGGTGCTGCTGCACGGGCGACAGCCGGCCGTACATCTCGCGGCGCGCCGGCAGCGTGAACGGCACCTCGTCGAGCTTCATCCGGCCGACCTCCTCGATGAGGTCGACCTCGCGCGTGACGTCGCGGGCGCGCCAGGTCGGGCACCGTCACGTCCCAGTCGTCGGTGACCTCGAACCCGAGCGACTCGAGGGTCCGCCGCTGCTCCCTCCGGCTCGACCTCGAGGCCGAGAAGCGCTGACGTGCGCTCGGGACGAAGGTGGACGACCGGGCCCTCGGGCAGCTCGGCGTGGACGTCGCTCTCGCCGGTCCAGCCGGCGCCGGCGAGCTCCGCGAAGAGCTGGCTGCAGAGGCGCGCGGCATCGTCGGCGAGGTGCGGGTCGATGCCCTTCTCCCAGCGTCCTGACGCCTCGGACCGCAGCCCGAGTCGCTCGGACGTGAGCTGGATCCCGCTCGGCTCGAAGTTCGCCGCCTCGAGGAGGACGGTCGTCGTCTCCTCGGTGACCTCGCTGTCCTCGCCGCCCATGATCCCGGCGATCGCGACGGGCCGCTCGGCATCGGCGATCACGAGATCCTCGGGCGTCAGGGTGCGGACGGTGCCGTCGAGCGTACGGATCTCCTCGTTGGGATACGCACGCCGGACGACGATCCGGCCCTCGGCGAGCTTCGACTGGTCGAACGCGTGGAGCGGGCTCCCCAGGGCGAGCATCACGTAGTTCGTGGCGTCGACGATGTTCGAGATCGGCCGCATCCCGGCCGCGATCAGCCGCGCCTTGAGCCAGGTCGGCGACGGCCCGATGCTGACGTCACGGAAAGTCCGGCCGACGTAGCGCGGGCAGCGCTCGAGATCCTCGACCCGGATGTCCACGGGCTCGTCGGCGGCGCGGGTCGGGTCGGTTCCCGGCATGGGCCGCAGCTCCCCGCCGAAGATCGCCGCTACCTCCCGCGCGACGCCGTAGATCGAGAGCAGGTCGGGCCGGTTCGGCGTCGTCTCGATCTCCAGTACCTGCTCGCTCAGCGGCAAGACGTCCGCCAGCGGCGTCCCCGGGCTCGGGGCCGTCCTCGAGCACCATGATCCCCGAGTGGTCTGCACCGAGGTCGAGCTCCCGTTCGGAGAGGATCATCCCGGAGGACGTTTCGCCGCGGAGCTTCACCTCGGCGAGCGCCTGGCCGCCGGGAAGCACTGCGCCCGGCAGCGCCACCGCGACGGTCGCGCCCTCGCCGAAGTTCCACGCGCCGCAGACGATCTGCCGCGGCTCCCCCTCGCCGACGTCGACACGGCAGAGCTGAAGACGATCGGCGTTGGGATGCTTCCCGGCCTCGACGACCCGGCCGATCCGGAACAGGCCGAGATTGCCGTCCTCGTCGGCGACGCCCTGGACGATGATCCGCTCCACCTCGCAGGTCGAGATCGCAAGGCGCTCGGCGATCTGCTCCGTCGAAGCGCCCACGCCGGCGTACTCCCGCAACCAGCTCATCGGGACCCGCATCAGAACTGCTCCAGTAGCCGGAGGTCGTTCTCCCAGAGCGCGCGGATGTCGGGCAGTCCATGCCGGAGCAGCGCGATCCGCTCGAGCCCCCAGCCGAAGGCGAATCCCGTCACCTTCTCCGGGTCGTAGCCGACGAACTCGAACACGTTCGGATCGACCATCCCTGCGCCGCCGATCTCGATCCAGCCGGACTGCCGGCAGACGCGGCAACCCGCGCCGTCGCAGAGAAAGCAGGAGACGTAGGCCTCGATGGACGGCTCCGTGAACGGGAAGAAGTGCGTCCCGACGCGCGTCTCGCGCTCGGGGCCGAAGAGCGAGCGGAGCAGGTGCTGCAGCGTGCCCTTCAGGTCGGCGAGCGTCAGGTCCTCGTCGACGGCCAGCCCCTCGACCTGGTGGAAGATCGGGTAGTGCGTGGCGTCGACTGTGTCGCGCCGGTAGCAGCGGCCGAGCGAGACCATGTAGATCGGCGGCTCGTGTTCCTCCATCTTGTGGATCTGCGACGGCGACGTCTCCGACCGCAGAGACGATCTCCCCGTCGAGATAGAACGTGTTCAGCGGGGAGCGCGTCGGGTGCGTCGGCGCCATGTTCAACGCGTCGAACAGGTAGTGCGTCGTCTCGACCTCGCGGCCCTCGACGACCTCGTAGCCCATGCCGAGGAAGATGTCCTCGACCTCGCGCCGCACCTGCGTGATCAGGTGCAGGCGGCCGCGCCGCTGCGCCTCGCCCGGCAGCGTGATGTCGAGCTGCTCCTGCCCGAGCGCCCGGTCGAGCTCGGCGCGCTCGAGGGCCGCCTCCCGCTCGGCGACTGCCTGCTCGATCCGCTCGCGCGCCGCGTTCAGGGACATCCCGGTCTCGCGGCTGCGAACCGCGCGAAGCGCCTGCTTCAGCTCGCTCTTTCGTCCCAGGTAACGGACGCGCGCCTCGTCCAGCTGCTCGGGGGTGTCCGAGCCGGCGACGGCGTCGAGCGCCTCGCTGACGAGCTCGTCAGTGTTCAAAGATGGCCCCGGGTCGCGAGTCGTCGGGCCGGCAGCTCTGGCGTCAGCGCCGGTCCCCGGACTCGAGCCGGGGCCGGGTAAACGGGGAATCCAGGCGCCTCTCCACCATGCGAACACGATAACGGACAATGGCGGCGTGGACACGTACGCCCCGTTCGCGGAGATCTACGAGGAGTGGTCGGCGCCGATGACCGAGGACGTCCCGTTCTACACCGGCCTCGCGCAGGAGGCGGACGGGCCGGTGGTCGAGCTCGCGGTGGGAACCGGCCGGGTCGCCGTCCCCGTTGCGAAGGCGATCGGGCGGCCGATGCTCGGCATCGACCGCTCTCCCGCGATGCTGGCCAAGGCGCGACAGGCGGCGGACGCGGCCGGCGTCGAGCTCGAGCTGCGCGAGGGCGACATGCGCGAGCTCTCCCTGGACGAGCCGGCTGCGCTCATCTACTGCCCCTACCGGTCGCTCCTCCACCTGCCCACCTGGGCCGATCGGCGGCGGGTCTTCGAACGCGTCGCCGAGTCGCTGAAGCCGGGCGGCAGGTTTGCGTGGAACGCGTTCGTCTTCGATCCGCACATCGCAGTCCGGATGGACGGCGTCGCCAGGCCGCATCTCGACTCGGAGACGCTCTGGGAGTACGTCGCGCACCGGCCGGAGGACAACCGCATCGACATCACCGCCTACGTCGGCGAGCCTGGGCAGGGTCGCCGCGACTTGCAGCTGTGGTGGCTGACCCGATCCGAGTGGGAAGGACTGATCGACGTGTCCGGGCTGGAGGTGGAGGCGCTCTACGGCTGGTTCGACAAGCGGCCGTTCGACGACGAGAGCAGGGAGTTCGTATGGGTCGCCCGGAAGGCTTAAGGGCCAGCGCATACGACGCGATCGCCGAGCTCTACGACCCGTGGTCGCTGAGCGTGACCGAGGACGTCCCCTTCTATGTCGCGGAGGCGAGGAAGGCCGGCGGCCCGGTCGTCGAGCTCGGGGTCGGGACCGGCCGGATCGCAGTGCCGACCGCGGGCGCAGGCGTCTCGGTGATCGGGGTCGATTCGTCGGACGGGATGCTGGAGGTCTGTCGCCGCCGCGCGGAGGAAGCCGGCGTGGCGGAGCTGCTCGACCTTCGCCGAGGCGACCTCTCCGATCCGCCGGTCAGCGAGCGCGTCTCGCTCGTGACCTGTCCGTTCCGGGCATACCTGCATCTGCCCGACGAAACTGCGCGGCTTCGGGCACTTGGGGCAGCTCGTGAGCTCCTGGTGCCGGGCGGCCGGTTCATCTTCGACGTCTTCGCCCCGCGCCGCGACGACATCGAGGAGACGCACGGGCGCTGGATCGAGCGCGAGCCCGGCATCTTCGAACGCGCGGACTGGAACGAGCAGGAACGGACGCTGACGCTCTCCGTCCGGGGCGAGAGCGGCGAATCGACGATGCGGCTCGCCTGGATCAGTGTCGACGAGTGGCGCGCAACGCTCGCCAAGGCCGGCTTCGACGTCGAGCACGTCTACGGCTGGTTCGACTACCGCCCGTACCGCGACCACGAGGACATGGTCTTCGTGGCGCGGCGCTGGGACTAGGAGGGTTTGGCGAAATACCGGCTGTGCCGCCAGGCCGCGCTGCTCCGCCAAACCCTCTAGAGCAGCTCGACCTCGTCGCCGGCGGCGACTTCGCCGCTCTGGACGACACGGGCGAGCATGCCGCGCCGGCCGTCGAGCTCCTGCTGGAGGCCCGGCCGGATCTCGTCCATCCGCGAGCATGGGTCGCAGACCATCGTGATCTCGAACTCGGCCGCTCCGATCCGGACCCGCTGCCCGACCGGCCAGGTGTGGACGTCGTCGCCCTCGATCGTGAAGTTCTCCCGGATTCGGCCGTACTCGACACCGACGGCATCCAGGTGTTCGGCCGACGCGAACAGGACCTGCCGCTTGGTTCCGGCTCGGGCATGCGCGCAGCCCTCGAGACCATGCTCCTCGACCGCCTGAACGCGGTCGCGTGCATCCATCCGGCCGCTGTTCTTGGCCGGCGACGTCCACAAACCGGCAACGCGCACCATCGCTTAAAGCCTAGCTGCGGCGTCGGCGCCACTCGTAGAGCGCGAGGGCGCCGGCGACGCCGACGTTGAGCGACTCCGCTCCGGGCTCGAGCGGAACCGTTGCACTTTCGTCACAGTCGGCCACGACGTCGTCCGGGAGGCCCTCCCGCTCGGCGCCGAGCACGAAGGTCGTCCCTCTGTCGAAAACCAGCTCGTGGAGCGGCTTACCGCCGTGTGCGACGAGCGCCACGCGCCGGCCCGGAGCCTCGTCGAACGCCCCGGTCGGCACTCGGAAGACCGACCCGGACGACGCACGGAGCGCCTTCGGTCCGGTCGGATCCGCGCATCCCGGGGAGAGCGCGAGGAAGGCGGGGCCGAGTCCGTCCGCCGCCCGCAGTAGTGTGCCGATGTTGCCGGGATCGGCAACCTTCCAGAGCGCGAGACCGACAGGAGGTGGAGTGCGTGTATCCAGACGAGGAAGATCTTCACGGCGAAAGACGCCGATCACCCTTGGCGGGTGGCCCAGCGTCGAGACTTCGGCGAGGAGGCGCGACGCGACGAGCTCCCCGCCGGGCAGTCCCTCCGCCGGCCGCTCCGCGTCGGCCAGGAGATGAACAGGCTCGATCCCGGCCGCGAGCGCCGCCTGGACGAGATCTTCGCCCTCACAACTGAACAGTCCCGTGCGGTCGCGCTGCGCCCGGGACGCCAGTCGGCGGACGAGCCGGAGCCGGGGGTTCGACGGCGAGGTGATCACTCGGGCGCACCAAGCCACTCGAGCCACTGCCCGTGGAAGCCTGCGTGGGCCAGTAGGAGGTCCTCGCCGTCGGGAAGGAGGCGCGCCCAGATCCCCCAGTAGCCGTGCTCGTCCTCTCTTGGCCGGGCGGTCCAGAGGTAGGCGAGCGGAAACTGGCGGCCGGCGTCTTCGAGCGCGGCGACGATCCGGTCGTGGCCCTCCTTGCCGAGATAGCCGATGATCGCCGTCGCGAAGACGACCGTCAGGGCGCCGAGCTGCCTAGCCGCGAGCAGCGCCGGCAGGCGCTCCACGACGTCGCCGCGCTCGAGGTCGGGTGGGTCCGAGCGCAGCGTCTCGACGGCATGGTCGAGCCGCTCGAGCCTGGCGGTTTGATCCGCCCAGACGAACGACTTCAGCAGGAGCGTGTCGTCGGGTCGAGTGAGGTCGATCGGTGAGATGTCGACGCCCCGCCGGTGCCGCACCCGTGGCTGCCGGCGGAGCAGGTCGCGGGGCACTGGGCTGCGCTCCTCGCCGGACAACGTGAGCGCTGAGTCTTCGGGGCCCCATGTCCCCTGGGCGTACCGGTAGCGGTACCGGTCCCAGAGGAGGTTCAGGCCGGCGCTCGAGCCGAGCTCGAGCAGATCGATCCTCTCGACGTCCGCCAGCCGCGTGAGCTCGAGGAAGCTCGGAAGCAGCACCCAACTGCGCTGGACCTCGTTCGTCTGGACGCGTCGCTCGCGGAGGAAGCGCCGAAGCCAGTCCCGCCGCTCCTCGAGCACCGCGACCGGGTCCGCCCAGGGATCGAGCCCTTCGCTGAGCGCGAGATAGTGCAGGCCGCCGAGGAGCTGGAGCGGACGGTCCCAGCGGCTGTCCTCGACGATCTCGCGCACCGCCGGCTCCTCGGCGAGACGGCGGCACATCCCGGCGTAGAGCGGCGAGCCGCTGCGCTCGCACTGCTCCGCCTGGTGGAGAAAAGCCTGCTCGAGCCCGGCGGTCAGCTCTTTTCGAGCGCGGCCTTCGCCTGCTCGGCGATCTTCCCGAAGGCCTCGGGGTCGACCACGGCGATCTCGGCGAGGACCTTACGGTCGAGCTCGATCCCCGCCTGCCGGCAGCCCGCGATGAACTGGTTGTACGAGAGCCCGTGGCCCCGCGCGGCGGCGTTGATCCGGATGATCCAGAGGCGCCGCATGTCGCGCTTGCGCGCCTTCCGATCCCGGTAGGCGTACTTGAGCGAGTGCTCGACCTGCTCCTTGGCCGCGCGGTAGGTCGAGTGCTTGATCCCGACGTAGCCCTTGGCCTGCTCCAGCACCTTGCGGCGCTTCTTGCGGCCTGCGACGGAGCGCTTCACGCGGGCCACCTAGTGACCGCCCTTCTTGCCGCCGAGCAGCCGGATGACCTCGCGATAGTCGCTGCCCGAGAGCGCCGTGGGCCGGCGGAAACTACGCTTGCGCTTCGCGGACTTCTTCTCGAGCAGGTGGGCCTGTGGGCCCTTCCGGCGCAGGATCTTCCCCGCTCCGGTCACCTTGAACCGCTTCTTCGCTGCTCTGGATGTCTTCTGCTTTGGCATCTTTGGAAACTCCTGCGTTCTTCGTCGGCCCGAGCACCATGACCATGTTGCGCCCGTCGAGGAGCGGCGGCGACTCCACCAGTCCGATCTCCTTGACGTCCTCCGCCAACCGCATCAGCAGGTCGCGGCCCCGCTCCGGATGGGTGGTCTCCCGCCCGCGGAACATGATCGTGACCTTGACCTTGGCGCGCTGGTTGAGAAACCGGACGACATGGCCCTTCTTGGTCTCGTAGTCCTGGACGGCGATTTTCGGCCTGAGCTTGATCTCCTTGACGTGAACCTGGGACTGGTGCTTGCGAGCTTGCTTGGCTTTCTGCTCTTCCTGGTACCGGTACTTCCCGTAGTCCATGACCCGAACCACCGGAGGCTGGGCCTGCGGCGCCACCTCGACGAGGTCGAGGTTCTTGCCGTAGGCGTAGTCGAGGGCCTCGTTCGTGTCCTTGATCCCGACCTGGGCGCCGTCCTCGTCGATCAGCCGCACCTGGGGGACGCGGATCCGCTCGTTGATCCTCGTCTGGGGTTCGGGCGGTGGCTGATCCGGTCTGGCGAACCGCCGTGGCCTCAAAGGCTCTTCACCAAGCTCTTCTGCTCCTCCTTCTCAACGACAAAACCGCTGCACGCAGCGGCTTCGCTTCCATCCTCGCCTCGCTTGAACCTCCCGCTTCGCGTCTCCGCGCCGCTGAAGGTGAGGGAAAGTAGCTGCGCCCCTGCTTGCAGGCTCACAGACTAGCAGCCAGGTCTTTCGCCAAATCGTCGAGACTTCGTGTCGATTGCTCGCCGCCGCGCTCTCGCACCGCGAGCGAATCATCCGACTCGCGGTCGCCGTAGACGATCGTGTACGGGATCTTCTCGACCTCGGCGTTCCGGATCCGCTTGCCGACGGTCTCGTCCGAGTCGTCGACCTCGACACGGAACTGCGACAGCTTCTCCGCCAGCGCCCGGGCCGCCTCCCGGTGATCCTCGCCCACCGGGATGATTCGGATCTGGACCGGGGCGAGCCAGAGCGGGAACGCGCCGCCGTAGTGCTCGATGACGATCCCGAGGAAGCGCTCGAACGACCCGTAGAGCGCCCGGTGGACGACGTAGAGGTCGTGCTCGGCGTTGTCTGAGCCCACGTACTTGAGCCCGAAGCGCGACGGCATCTGCGAGTCGAGCTGGATCGTCCCCATCTGCCACTTGCGGCCGAGCGCGTCGTCCATGAAGAGGTCGATCTTGGGCCCGTAGAACGCGCCTTCGCCCTCGGAGACCGTGTACGGGATCTCGTTCAGCTTCAGCGCCTCCTCCAGGGCGGCCTCCGTCATGTCCCACTGCTCGTCGCTGCCGAGCTTGTTCTCCGGGCGGGTCGCGAGCTCCGCCGACGCCGACATCCCGAACAGTTCGTAGAGGGTGCGCGCGTAGTCGACGACGCCGGCGATCTCGTCCTGGATCTGCTCCTCGGTGCAGAAGATGTGGGCGTCGTCCTGCGTGACATGCCGGACCCGAAGGAGCCCGTGGAGCGTGCCGGTGATCTCGTTGCGATGGAGCGGCGCCGGCTCGGCGAAACGGAGCGGCAGCTCGCGATACGACCGCAGCCGGCTGCCGAAGAGGAGCATGTGCCCCGGACAGTTCATCGCCTTCATCGCCCAGCGGTGGCCGTCCACCTCGAGCTTGAACATCAGGTCCTCGTACTTGGGAAAGTGGCCTGAGGTGATGAAGGTCTCCTCGTTGTAGATCAGGGGCGTCTTGACCTCGAGGTATCCCCGCTTCGCGTTCTCGCGCTGCCGGATCTTCTCGAGCTCCTGCCACAGGACCATCCCCTTCGGGTGCCAGAGCGGCGAGCCGGGCGAGTGCTCGTCGAAGTGGACGAGATCGAGCTGGACGCCGAGTCGCCTGTGGTCTCGCTGCCGCGCCTGCTCCAGCCGTTCGAGATGCGCCTTCAGGTCCTCCTCGGAGTAGAACGCGGTCCCGTAGATCCGCGTGAGCTGCGTGTTCTTCTCGTCCCCGCGCCAGTAGGCACCCGCGAGGCCGGTCAGCTTGAGCGCCTTGATCGGCTTCGAATCCTGGAGGTGCGGGCCGCGGCAGAGGTCGGTGAACTCGCCCTGCGTGTAGAGCGAGATGTCGCCCTCCGCCGTGTCGACGAGCTCGGCCTTGTAGGGCTCGCCCTCCTCCTCGAACCGCTTGCGCGCCTCGTCGCGGGAGATCTCCTCCCGAGCCCAGGACCGGCCTTCGGAGAGCTCGCGCCGGATCTCCTCCTCGATCCGCTCGAGCGCGTCCTCGCCGATCGGCTCAGGGAACTCGAAGTCGTAGTAGAAGCCGTTCTCGATCGGGGGGCCGATCGCGACCTTGACCCCGGGGTAGAGCCGGCGGACCGCCTCGGCGAGCAGGTGCGCCGCCGAGTGGCGCAACACTGCGAGGGCGTCAGGATCGGACGTATCCCGGGTCGTCAGGATCTGGATGGGCTGCCCGTCCTCGAGCGGCGCTCGCAGGTCCTGAACGCGCCCGTTCGAGCGGACCAGCACCGCCTGCTCGGCGAGTTTCGGCCCGATCGCAGCGGCAGCATCTAGCCCCGTCGCGCCCTCGGGAAGTTCAAGCTCGGACGAATCGGGAAGGACTACGCGCATGGAAGAAACGCTACCGGAGCACCCCAGAGAGGACGACCGAAACGACGAGGCCGAAGGCACCCCGGTCCCGGACCCCGAAGAGGAGACCGGGACGGCGGAAGACGTGCCTCAGGCCGACTGAGGAAAGGAGTTCCATGGGACAGGAACATCAGATCCGCGACTTGATGACGGAAAATCCATGCGCGATCGACGCCGAGAAGCCCGTCGCCTACGCGGCGAAGATGATGCGCGACGAGGACGTCGGCCTGGCGCCGATCGTCCAGGGCGACCGGCTCGTCGGCACGTTGACCGACCGTGACATCGCGATCCGCGTGGTCGCGGAGGGGCGCGACCCCGAATCGACGATCGTCCGGGACGTCGCGTCGACCGACCTGGTCACGATCGACCCGGCCCAGAGCCTCGACGAGGCGCTTCGGCTGATGGCGCAGCACCAGATCCGGCGCCTGCCGGTCGTCGAGGAGGACGGCCGTCTCGTCGGCGTCCTCGCGCAGGCGGATGTCGCGCGACACGGCGACGACACCGAGACCGGCCAGGTCGTCGAGCAGATCTCGAAGTAAGGCTGGAGAACCGCGGCGGGCCCCGCTCCCGGGCGGGGTTCGCCGGACATCTCGCTCTCCCGCGCCTAGCTCGCCGTAAGGAATCGGCCGCTGAGGGCGCTATTCCCGATGCAGCTTGGGACGTCCAGACGCAATTGCGGCACGCATCAAGTGGGGGAGCGCAGCCCTCGTCCCGCTGGCTGCGCTGATCGGCGCCGTCGGGTCCTCCGCGTCCGCCGCGCGGCCTCTGGACGAGTTCCGCGTCTACAAGCCGGTCGCCGACACCTATGTGACCGCAGCTCGCGCCCGCGCCAACTTCGGGGCCTCCCGGCAGCTGCGGGCGGACGCCGCGCCCGAGACGGCGGCCTTCGTCCGCTTCCGGCTCCGCCCGACCGGCGCGCCGATCTCGAGCGTCACGCTGCTCCTACGCCCCCGGAGCCCGGCCGCGAGCTTTGCCGTCCGGCCGGTTGAGGACAACGAGTGGCGCGAACGGCGCCTGACCTACACGACCGCGCCGATCCCATCCCTCCGGTACGCCTCCTCGCGACCCGTGAGACGGGGAGAGTGGAGCGCGGTGGACGTCACGGCTTTCCTCGACCCGAGCGGCGGTGAGGAGATCAGCCTCGCGATCACGACGCGCGGACGGCGGGCGATCTCGTTCGGGAGCCGCGAGTCGCGATCCGGTCCGCGCCTCGTCGTCCGGACCGGCGGGAGCGGAGAGCTGAGCGGCCACGTCCTCGAGGCGGTCCTCCGCCACTAAGATCGGCCACGTGCGACCCAGGCCGGCGAGACTCGACCGGCTTCCCCCTCAGTACTTCACGCAGCTCCTGGCAAGCGTTGCGCGAGTGGCTGCGGCTGAGGGTCCGCCCCTGATCGACCTCGGTCGCGGGAATCCCGAAGTCGGGCCACCCTCGAACGTCATCGAGCGCCTGGCCGAGGTCGCACGGGAGGATCGCGCCCACGGCTACCCGCCCTTCCGCGGCCTTCCTGCGCTGCGCGAGGCGATTGCCGAGCGGTACCGGACGCTCTACGACGTCGACGTCGATCCCGACACCGAAGTCGCCGTGGTCCCCGGGACGAAGACGGCGCTCGTCGAGCTGGCGGTCGTCCTCGCCGAGCGTGAGAGCTCCGTGCTGCTCCCCGACCCGGGCTACCCCGACTATCCCTCGGGTCTGGCAATGGCCGCGGCAAGGCTCGTCCCGCTCCGGCTCGACCCGGCCGCCGGCTGGGGGCCCAAGTGGGCCGAGGCCCCTCGCGACGACGTCGCGGCCGTGTACCTGAACTACCCGTCGAATCCCTGCGCCGCCGCGGTGCCGCCCGGCGTCTTCGAAGCGGCCGTCCACTTCGCGCGGGAAACCGGCGCCGCGATCGTGCACGACTTCGCCTACGGCGATCTGATGTTCGACGGGCGCAGGCCCGAGAGCTTCCTCGCGACACCGGGCGCGAAGGACGTCGGCGTCGAGATGTTCTCGATGTCGAAGACGTACGGGATGGCCGGCTGGCGGCTCGGCTTCGTGCTCGGCAACGCCGAGATCGTGGACCGAATCGACCTGCTCCAGGACCACGCCCGCGCGGGAATCTTCGCCGCCGTCCAGGAGGCGGGAATCGCGGCGCTCACCGGGCCCCAGGATTCCGTGCACGAACGGGTCGCCCGGTACGAGGCCCGTCGGGACCGCGTCATCGAGGCGCTTCGGAGCACCCGGGTGCGACCGTCCGTCTCCGAAGGGAGCTTCTATGTCTGGGTCGAGCTTCCGGAGGGGATCACAGTCGAAAAGCTCCTGACCGAGGCACGGATCGCGTTGGCGCCCGGCGAGGGCTTCGGCGCGAGCGGAGCCGGGTGGGCCCGGCTCTCGCTCGCCGTGTCGGACGAGCAGCTCGAGCGCGGGCTCGAGCGGCTCGTCCCTGCGCTTTCGTAGGAGGGTCCTAGACGGTCACCACACCGCGGCAGACCGCGCCGCCGGCGGCGGACTGCGCCGTCGCGACGATGCGATCCCTGCCCGCGGCGTTGGGGATCCGGCGGTTGATCGAGAAGGAGCCGCTCGGCGGACGCGTGATGCGGGCGCCGCGGAAGACGACGACGCCGTTCCGCCTGATGACGACGTTCCAGCGGCGGTTGACGACGTTCTGGTCGACCTCGAACTCGGCCTCGATGCGACCGTCGTCGTGCTTGGCCTTGAGCTTCCAGTCCGCACCGAGGCCCGAGCACGAGCCTGTCCGCAGCACGCCGGGATTGTTCTTCGCCGGAGCGACGGCGGGAAGTGCCACGGTGATCGCCAGAAGCGCTGTGATGATGGTGAGCTTGCGCATTTCCACCCCCTTGAGTGTGTGGGGCTGACGCTAGCTCCCTCCGCTGAAAGCGCGGGATAGGGCTCGGTTAAAGGTTGTCCAAGCTCGTCTATCGGTACCGATAGACGATGCGCCCGCGGTCGAGGTCGTACGGCGACAGTTCGACCTTCACGCGGTCACCGAGGAAGAGGCGGATCCGGTACCGCTTCATCTTTCCGGCCGAGTAGCCGAGCGTCTCGTGCCCGTTGTCGAGGCGGATTCTGAACATGCTGTTGCGAAGCGCCTCGATCACCTCGCCCTCCATCTCGACCTTCTCTTCCTTGCCCAATCCTCGTCCTTTCGGGTGGAGAGGTCGTGACCGCCGCATGGCCACGACCCGCTCGAAACCTGCGCTAGGCGCTGATGAGGGCGACGTTCGTCGCCTCGGGGCCCTTCTGGCCCTCGCGCTCCTCGAACTCGACGCGCGCGCCTTCGGTGAGGCTCTTGAAGCCGTCACCGGCGATGTTGCTGAAGTGGACGAAGAGATCCTTCGAGCCCTCGTCCGGGGTGATGAAGCCGTACCCCTTGCTGTCGTTGAACCACTTCACGGTTCCGCTGGCCATAAAAACACCTCCCTTGAAGACTGCACGAACAAGCAGGAAGGCGCCTCGCGCGAACCGGACTCGCTCTGGATTTACGCTTCGAGCCTACCAGCCTTGGGCCAAGAATCCCTTGCTCCGATCGTGCACGAGCACCTTCTGCGCTGTTTCGCGACACACGCGTTCCAGGTAGAGGGCAACCCGCTCGACGGCTGTCAACCAGCGGCCGGGAACGGCGCAACATTTGCCGACTCGAGCGCTGTCACGATGTCACCCTCATGGGCGGAAGGACTCGAGTCGCGCCGAGCCTGGTGCTCCTCCTCTTCGCGGCGGGAGGGCTCATCAGCTCCGTTCCCGAAGCAAGAGCCCACGGGACGATTACTCCTGCGGAAGCCCCAACGGGAACAACGCAGCGATTCGAGATCCAGGTTCCCAACACATCCGTGAACGTCGCGATCACCGGGTTTCGGCTCACCGCACCGGCGGGCGTCGATGTTCGCGTCGTCGACGCCCAGGGCTGGTCGACGATGATGGAGGGCTCGACGCTCGTATGGCGTGATGGATCGATCGCTGCGGGGGCAACCGGCGTCTTCGCGTTCGAGGCCGATCTGCCCAACGAAGGGACGACGATCACCTTCCAGGGCGAGGAGGTGTACCCGAGCGTGCCGCGAAGCGGTCTCTTCCCACTACAGGTGAGCCTCGTCTCCCGGTCGCCGACACCTGGAGACGAAGAACGCTCGCTGGCGCCGCTCATCGCTGCCGGCGTCCTCGCAATCACCACGCTGGCCGCGATCGCCGCAACGGGGTTCCTTCGTCGCCGCGACCGCCAACGGGCGGATCGCGGCTAGGCCCCTAGGACGTCTCCCGCTTTACCGGGAACAGGAACGCATGTCGGTCCCAGCGTGCTATCTCGCAGCCGTTTGTGCGCGTGAACTTCGCGGCGACGGTCTCGCCGCGATACAGACCTTCCACCTCGGCGACGGCCGGGCCGCCGTACATCTCGGTGCAGACGGCGTCGGCAGGAGTGGGCGCAAAGGGATCGGCCAGGTCGAAGAGCCGCGCGCAAGCTTTCTCGGGCGCTGGATGCGTTCCACCTGCCCGATCGCAGTGGAGCCTCCATTCCCGAAGCGCTCCTCGGTCGTTGCCATGCGGCCACGCCGTGATCTGGAGGACGGTCTGGACCCCAGGCGTCTGGCCGCCCTCCCAGCCGCCGCAGCCGCCCAGGACGAACGCCACAGCCACCAGACTCGCGGCGTGCTTCCAGGCGGTCGTCAGTCCTCCGCCGCCTCGGCCATCGACCGCGGCGCGGGGACGTTCTCGAACGAGACGTTGCCCGCGGGAACCATCCAGGTCATCACCTCGACCGCGAGCCGGCCCGCCCGCACCGCCGGGTCCTCGTTGCAGAGCCGGCGCGCCGTCTCGGGGTCGCACGTCATGATCGAGATGCCGCGCAGGCGCTCGTCGTCCTGGTCGACGAGCGGGCCTCCGCCGACGAGGTAGCCGCGGTCGCGCAGCTCGGCTCGGTAGGCGAGATGCCGATCCTGGAGCTCGGCCGCCTCCTCGTCCGTGAGCTCCGGTGCATCGGGCGGACGCACGAGCAGCACGAGCGTGTGGCGGTCGAACTGCATGCGGCGAATTAGACCAGGCTCCGCAGAGCGCGACCGTCTGCTCCGTGCCGCACTAGCGCAGCTTGCTTCAGCGCACGTCCGAGCGCCTGGCCGCCCGCGAGCACGGGCGCGAACAGGTCGCCGTGCTGTTCGACCCGCTCGAGCGCCTCGCGCATCCCGAAGTGGCGCGGCGTCACGTCCTCTGTCAGCTCGTCCCAGCGAAGCGGCGTCGAGACCGGCGCGCCCGGCTTCGGCCGCACCGAGTAGACCGAGGCGATCGTCTTCCCCCGCGCGTTCTGACGGTGGTCGACGAGCACGCCTTCGCGCTTGCGCTTCAGCCATTCGGTCGTGACCAGCCCTGGGTGCCGCTCCTCGAGCCCGCGCGCCACGCGCTCCGCGAACGCGTAGGTCTGCTCGAAGGTCGCTCGGCGCGCAATCGGGACGAGCACGTGAATCCCGTCGGCGCCGCTCGTCTTGACGTACGACTCGAGCTCGATCCGCTCGAGCTCCTCGCGGATCAGGTGAGCGACGCGGATCGCGAGCGCGAAGCCGCCGTCGGGCGGGTCGAGGTCGAAGAGCACGAAGTCCGGGCGGTGCGGCTTGTCGACGCGCGAGTACCAGGCGTTCATGTCGATGCAGTTCATCTGCACCATCCAGAGCACCGCCTCCGGCGAGTTGACGAGCGGGAAGTCGACGAGCCGCGACTCGCCCTCGCGCGGGTAGGTGCGAAAGGTGCGCGTCGGGATCCAGGAAGGCATCCCCTTCGGCGCCTGCTTCTGGAAGTAGGCGTCCCCGCCCACTCCGTAGGGCGAGCGCTTCATCGTGAACGGCCGATTGCGCAGGTGCGGAACGAGCACCGGCGCGATCGCGCGGTAGTACTCGAACAGATCCTGCTTCGTGATCCCCTCGTCGGGAAACAGGACCCGTTCGGGGCTCGAGAGGCGGACCGACCGCGTCGCCACGCAGCGGGTTGTACCTGTAGCAGAACGGTCGCGCGCCCTTGTAGTCGCACGCCGATTCTGTGAGGCTGGAGGAGGACACGGGCGATGGGAGACGCCGTGAGGCGTACGTACCAGGACGACCCGGACGGACCGACGCCGAACGCACCGCCAGTGGGCGAATCGGCAGCCGGTCGAACGATCCCCCGTATTGGCGCGCGGGGCCGACGCATCCTCGGCACCATCGCTCTCGCCGCGCTCGTGCTCGGCGCGGCCTACGTCGTGAGCAAGCCGGGCTCCGAAACGCCGACTGCCAACGGCGCAGCCGCAGCCTCGAGCTTCGCGGAGATCGAGAGCTTCGTGCAGGGCGAGATGGCGGCCCAGCGGATTCCGGGCCTGGCCCTGGGCATCGTCGACGGCGATCGCATCGCCTACGTGCGCGGCTTCGGGACGGCCGACGACTCGGGGACGGAAGTGACGCCACAGACGCCGTTCATCATCGGCTCGGTGAGCAAGTCGTTCACCGCGCTCGCCGTCATGCAGCTCGTCGAGGCGAAGAGGGTCGAACTCGACGCACCGGTCCAGCGTTACGTGCCCTGGTTCCGCGTAGCGGACGAGAGAGCGTCGGCGGAGATCTCGGTGCGCCACCTGCTCAACCACACGAGCGGTCTCTCCACCAAGACCGGCCGATCGTTCCAGGGGGATGGCGACACGAGCGCCACCGCGTTGGAGCAGGCGGTTCGCAAGCTGGACAGCGCCCCGCTCACTGCACCAGTGGGCTCGAAGTACCAGTACAGCACCATCAACTACTCGGTTCTGGGGCTCATCGTGCAGACGGTGTCGGGGCAGTCCTACGAGGACTACGTCGAGAAGCGGATCCTCGATCCGCTCCAGATGCAGAACTCGTACACGTCCGAGGCCGCCGCGCAGCCGCACGGCCTTGCGACCGGCCACAACTACTGGTTCGGGCGGCCGAGGTCTGCCGACCTGCCGTACAACCGCGGCCTCGTGCCGGCGGGCTACCTGATCGCCAGCGCCGAGGACATGACGCACTACGTGATCTCTCAGCTCAACTCCGGTCGGTACGACGGCACGGCGGTCCTCTCATCCGCCGGCATCGAGGAGCTCCACCGTCCTGCCGTCCTGACGCCGGAGGAGGACACGTCGTACGGGATGGGATGGTTCGTCGGCCCCCGCAACGACATCCCGGCGATCCACCATCAGGGCGAGACGTTCAATTTCCACTCGAACGTCGTGCTGACCCCGCAGAGCGAGAGAGGAGTCATCGTCCTGATGAACGCCGAGGATTCCCTCGATCTCTTCGTCAGCGGTCGCATGGGGACGCTCGCCGACGGCGTGACAAGCCTGCTCGAGGGGCGCGAGCCTCCGTCTCCGCCGTCAAACATGCCGATCTTCATCGTCTACGCCCTCCTGTTTGCGCTGCTCGTGCTCCAAGCCCGCGGCATTGCCAAGTCGGCCGTCGCGCTGCACCGCGGAGACGTTCGACCCCGCCGGCTCGGACCGTGGTGGCGCGTCGGTCTCACCCTGTTCGTGAGTCTCCTCTGGGCGGCCTTCGTCCTCATCCTCGTCCCGAAGCAGCTGGGCCTCCCCCTGTCCGTCCTCGCGACTGGATTCCCCGACCTTGTCTACTTGCTCCTTGTCAGCGCGCTCGTGGCGCTCGGGTGGGCCGTCGTCAAGGCGGTCTGGACCTTCACCGCCCTCCGCGGCGAGGAGGCGGCAGTGGTACCGGTGGTGCCCTAAGCCAAGCGCCGACCGCTTGGCCGGAGGCGTCGCACTGCTGCTCTTCGGCAGTCTTACGACCACGTAGGAACGGAAAGCCGCCCGGCGCTATCAGAATCGTGCTCGCGCCGGCCGCTGTGGAGAAGCCGTCACTCCTTCGGCGCGATCACCTCTTGACGAGATTTGGCGTCTGACGGCTGGCCAAGGCTTCAGGTTAGGAAGTCACCCGGGGGTTGATGCGGCAGGACGTTCCCTCCGAGAGACGACGCGGGCAAACGGAGTTCTGGTTTGCGCACCAGCATTGACCAGCGTCTCGGCGTTCGTTCCGAAGCTCCTGGCCGTTTTCTGTGGGGTTCTTCGCTGCCATGTGATGCCTCCTTCGCGTCGGGGATCGTCTGGCCGCTGACGGTACGAGAAGGCCGCCTGCATGTCGTTCGCGGGCGCGACAGCAGGAGTGTCTAGTTCGCGACAGAGGACGGTCTGCGCATGACCGATAGAGCGGTTCCGGTCGTCCCGTCAATGACATGATCGCGTGCGACAAGGAGGAGAGGATGAGCACGACCACGGAGGTCTTTGCGGACGTCGATCGCATGGACGCGAAGGCGTTCGCCTCGCATCTGGCGGAGGATTGTCTGCTTCGCTTCGGCAATGCCGACGAGGTCGTCGGCCGGGGCGCGATCGAAGAGGCGATCGCCGGCTTCTTCACGACGATCAATGGAATCAGCCATGAGATCGTCGACCAATGGGACGTCGACAACACGACGATCACTCAACTCGAGGCCACCTACACGCGGAAGGACGATCGTCAGGTCAGGCTTCCAGCCGTCGCCGTCTGGCGACGCGGCAGTGAGCTGATTGACGACTACCGGATCTACGTCGATCTCGCGCCGGTCTACGCGTAGGCATAGCATGACCCATGCGGCGTATTTCAAGGCGGGAGATCGCAGTCTGTGCGTGCGGCCTTCTTCTCACTGGATGCGGTGGTGAGGCAAGCAGCGCCGACACTTCGTCGAGCGGCTCGTCCACTCGTGCTGCGTCAGAGAAGGATCTCGACCGCGTCGTCAGCATCGACGGCAAGCGCGGCCTCTACGTGAGGTGCACGGGCAGCGGCTCGCCGACCGTCGTGATGGAGGGAGGCGACGGAGACACGAGCGGTTCGTACGCGTTTGCGGAGCCCGGCATCTCCGAGGTCGCGCGGACCTGCGTCTACGACCGCGCGAACCTGGGCCGAAGCGACCCCGCCGCCGGTCCGCGTGGGCTGTCAGATCTTGTCGGCGACCTCGAGGCGCTTCTCGAAGCCGCCAAGATCCCCGGCCCGTACGTTCTGGTCGGCACCTCGGGCGGTGGCTACATCACCGCCGGCTATGCGTACGAGCACCCCGACGAGGTCGCCGGCATGGTCTTCGTCGATGTCGGCGCCCCCTTCCGCAATCCGCCCCGGGCGATCGTCGAGGAAACCGACCCGGACCACCCTTCGAACCTCGAACGCCGTGACTACCTTCAGGTCGAGAAGGACGCGTGGGCTCCTCGGAAGAGGATCGGCGACATCCCGGTCACGATCATCAGCAACGAGTACTCGACCGCGGAGATAAATGCCTCACCGTTCCCCTCGGAGGCGAGAGGGATGCGGCGCAACGTCTCGGACCAGAAGGGCTGGCTGGTTCTCAGCCCGCGCGCGAAGCAGCTGGTGGTCCATACCGGTCACGCGGTCGAGGAGGACGACCCGCAGCTCGTGATCGACGCGATCCTCGATGTCGCAAAGGCTGCCCGGTAGGCAAGGCCGTGGTCTCCGGTAAACCCGGCTGCTTGAACGAGACCAAGGAGTGAGTCGTGCCAGAGGATCTTTTTCGACCGTCGCTGGAGGGAGCACACCACTACGCCTACGTCGTCGAGAACATCGAGGCGACCGTTGAGCGCTTGGCGGAGCAGCTCGGCGCCGGGCCGTTCTTCCTCGTCGAAAACGTCCCGCTCGAAAACGTCACCTCGAGGGGTGAGCCGGCGGAGTTCGTCCATCACTCGGCGTTCGGCTACTGCGGCGGCGGCCCGATCGAGCTGATGGAGATAGTCCGCCTCGTTCCGGAGCGGATCGAGGGCCGCTTCTCAGGCGCCCGACCGGGGGTTCATCACGTCGCCTGGGCGGTATCGCCGGCATCAGTAGAGGACCTTCGGCGCGAACTCGAGGACCGCGGGCTACCGGAGTACCTCAGCGGCCAGCTCGGCGAACTCGACATCACCTTCCACGACGCGTCTGCCTCGTTGGGCCACGACATCGAGATCCACGTCGACAGCCAGGGACTGCGCGACTTTTTCCAGATGGTGCGCGAGGGCGCCGAGGGCTGGGACGGGTCGGAACCGCTTCGTCCCGCCGCCACCTGACTCACGCTGCCGCTCGAAAATCCGAGGGAACCATTCGGGCCTTCTCGTCCTCCCCGGCCGAACAATTATCGTCTCCCCGTGGCCGAGCTCGAGGCGATCGGGATCACGACCGCCAACCAGGCGGCGTCGCTCCGCTTTTACGGCCTGCTCGGGGTCGAGGTCCCGGATCCCGGCGAGGACCACGTGGAGGCCCAAGTGCGCGGCCCACTGGACCTGATGTGGGACACGGAGGAACTGATCAGGCAGATCGAGCCCGACTTGCCGAGCCCGGTTCGCCAGAGGATCGTGCTGGCCTTCCGCTGTGCGGACCCCTCCGACGTGGACGCGACATACGCGCGCGTCGTCGACGCCGGGTTCGAGGGCAAGACAGAGCCCTGGGATGCGTTTTGGGGTCAGCGCTTCGCATACCTGCGCGACCCGGACGGGAACACGGTCGCCCTCTTCGCGCCGCTCGAATAGGAGCCGCCCGGCTGAATGGTGTTGCCCGCAGCGTCCTAGAGGGACAGCCGGCCAGTGCGTTTCCTCTATCTCGCCCGGCTCGACCACCAGCACCGGCAAAGGGTCCCCCGCGTAACCGCTCGGCGGGATCTCACGCTTCGTCGGTGGGGCGAGGGCTTCGCGGCTAACGGCAGTGCGGTGTCTGCGGCGTCTGCGGAGCGCCTTGCCGCTAACCCTTCGGCGCACGAGCCAGTGGGCGCTTGCCACGCCTCCCTGGCCCTCCTCGAATCTACGAACGTCGAAGCGCTACGGTCTCGATGTGATGCACGGGGGCTCGGAGTCCGGGCGGGGAGGATCACCGTGAGCCCGGTCGAGGTCCGCGACCTCGGCGAGCCCGAGGCGGTGGTGACCTATCCGCTTGGTGCGAGCCACCAGGTGCGCCTGGCCGGAACGGTGGTCACCCGCCATGTCCTGCAGCCAGGCTGGAGCTGGGAGGCATACGCCCAGCCGGAGGTCGGCACCGCCTCGTGCGAGCTGTATCACCGCGGTGTGGTCCTCAGGGGACGGATGGGCATCCGGACCGACGAAGGCGAGGAGGTGGTCATCGGGCCCAACCAGGTGTTCGACCTGCCACCCGGCCACGTGACCTGGGTGGAGGGCGACGAGGAGCTGGTGATGGTCGACTGGGCCGGAGGCGCTGGATTCGACACGCCGCCGGGCGAGGGCGCACGCGTGATGGCCACCATCCTGTTTACCGACATCGTCGACTCCACGGCTCACGCGCAAAAGAAAGGTGACGCGGCCTGGAAGCGCACCGTGACGATGCACGAAGACGTCGTCCGCACCGTGCTGGTCCGCTTCGGCGGCCGGGAGGTCGAGACCGCGGGGGATTCGTTTCTCATCGTGTTCGACGGCGCCGAGCGCGCGATCCGCTGCGGACTGGAGCTCGTTGAGGCTCTGGCGGCTATCCGGCTCTCCATCCGCGTCGGCATTCACAGCGGCGAGGTGGCACTGTCCGGCGAACGTGTCCGGGGTGTGGCGGTCCACGCTGCAGCTCGCATCCTGGCCGAGGCGGGCTCGGCCGAGGTGCTCGTGTCCGCCACCACGCGCGACCTAGCCGAGGGCGCTGCAGGGCTGGCGTTCAAGTCGCGCGGGCGATACAGCCTCAAGGGTCTGGAGCGGGAGTACGAGTTGTTCGCCGCGGGATCATCCGTCGGGTAGAACGTCAATGCCCGCGCCGAGGGGTCAATCGGCGGCCGGCGGCATGCTCGGGACGGGTCCGCGTTCGATCAGCTGGCTCCTTCCGCCAGCGGCACTAGTCCGGACTAAGCTCTCGACTGAAGCCGCCGATGGCCAAGCGATCAGCACAGATATCCGGAGGGGCGAGCCCGGCCGAGGGGGCTTCCTACGAGACCCGCCCGCTCGACGCGTCCACGTGGGACGCCTTTGCGGAGCTGGTCGAGCGCAACAACGGGGTCTACGGAGGGTGCTGGTGCATCGCCCATCACTCCGAGTACCAGCGCGGCGTCAGCGATCCCCGCACTCTGAAGGAGGAGCTGGTCAGGGCGGGCCGCGCTCATGCCGCACTCGTCTTCGACGAGGACGACCTCGCACAGGGCTGGTGCCAGTACGGCAGTCCGGAGGAACTCGGGCTCAAGCACCAGCGTGAGTACCTGAAGAACCCGCCGCCTCGTGCGCGCTGGCGGATCGCCTGCATCTTCGTCGACAAGGGCCATCGCGGCCGCGGAGTCGCGCGGGCCGGGCTGGAGGGCGCGCTCGCCCAGATCGCCGCCGCCGGCGGCGGTCTCGTCGAAGCGATCTCCGAGGTAACCGCCGGACGGGAGGCTCAAGGCCGGTTCCTGTTCAGCGCGACCGCCGAGCTGTTCGAGCAGTACGGGTTCACGAGAGGACGGCAGGTCGGCAAGCACGCGTGGATCCTGAGCCGCGAGATCGACCCCGCGTAGCGATCACGCACAAGCCGC
>CAWJYU010000029.1:0-24047 GCA_963847235.1 uncultured Actinomycetes bacterium
AGATTCGCGACCACCTGGCTGAAGTCGCGATGCACCTCGGCCGGGACTGCCCCCTCGAGCGCTCCCAGCAGCGCCTTCATCCCCTCGATCGCGAGCCGGGCCTGCTCGAGGTCCCGCGTGGACTCGTCGAGCTTCGCGAAGCCGAGCTGCGCGAGCGTCGCCGCCGTCGAGAGCAGGAGGTCGGAGACCTTCATCTTGCGGACGGCGTCCAGCAGCTCGTCGGGCGACGGCTGTTCCGGCTCAGCCAACCGTTTCCTTCGGCCGCACCTGCTCGGCGTAGATCTCCTCGAGCGTCGCGCCCTCCTCGTAGCGCGCCATCTGGCGCTCGGCGGCGTTCGCGGCCGGCACGCCCAGGAACGGCGCGGCGCCGATCTCGTCCGCGACCGGCCCGACCCACTCGATCAGCTGCTCGAGCCGCTCGCGGGTGTTGACGTTCTCCAGCCGCCCGAGATCGAGGAGCTCGCCGGTGAGGCCGTAGCGCGTCGCGCGCCAGAAGTTCTCCTCGATGAAGCGGCGCGGCGGTAGCGGAACCGGCTCGCCCTCATCGAGCGCGCGGGCGATCCGGACGGTCAGCGCATACACGAACGCGGCGAGCGAGCGCGCCTCCCCCAGCTCGGGCTGCGCGTCGGCGATCCGCATCTCGATCGTCGGAAAGGCGAGGTGCGGGCGAACGCTCCACCAGAGCTGCGTGTGCTCCGTGATCGAGCCCGTACGGAACAGCGCGCGCACGTAGTCCTCGAACGTCTGCCAGTCGCCGAACGCGTCGGGGATCCCGCAGCGCGGGAAGAACTTGGTGAAGATCTCCGTCCGCGTCGAGTGCAGGTGCGTGAAGACGTTCTCGTGGAACGGCGAGCTGCCGGAGAGCGCGAGGATCTCGGGGAGCAGGTGCCGCAGCCAGTCGTGCACCTGCATCGCGCGGTCGGGCCCGTTGATCGCGACGTGGACGTGGAGCCCGAAGCTGTTGTTGCGCCAGACGACGTAGCGGAGGACCTCGTCGTTTCGGCGGTAGTGCGGCGTGTCGATGATCCGCTGCTCCTGCCACGGGCTCCAGGGGTGCGTGCCGGTCCCGCCGAGCACGACGCCGAGCTGGTCGGCGAGCGCGAGGAGCTGGTCGCGTCGCTCGCCCATGCGCGCCGCGGCCTCCGTGAAGTTGTCGCAGCGGCCCGTGCGGATCTCGACCTCGGAGGCGATCAGCTCGCCGACGAGGTGGTCCTCGAGCTCGGTTCCCCTGGCGGCTGCCTGGAGCTCCTCGAACCGGTTCGTCAGCGACAGGGTCTCCGGATCGAGGATCGCGAACTCCTCCTCCACGGCGACCGTGAAGTCCTCGGCCTGCTCGAAGGCTTCGCGTGCCGATCGGATCTGCTCCTCGGGTGTCAGCTTCTGTTCGTCGCCCATGAGCGGCTGAACGTTATGCGAAGGGCTCGAGCAAGCGGTCGGCTACGCTCGCCCACGACCACCGCTGCTCTACGACACGGCGGGCGCGGCGGCGCAGTTCCTCGCGCTCCGATTCGGAACGACCCAGGAGCGATTCGAGCTTCTCGACCAGGTCGTCGACGTTGTCCGACTCGAATGCGGCGGGAACACCCTCCTCCTCGAGCGCATCGGCGATCTCGGCCAGGCCGGAGTGGCGGGCGACGAGCGGGAGCGAGCCGCCGGACGCGGCCTCGGCGGCGACCATGCCGAAGGCCTCCGGGAAGATCGACGGAACGACCGTGACGTCGGCGAGTGGGATCAGGTGGACGAGGTGTCTGTGCTCCAGCGGCCCCGTGAACAGCACGTCCGGACCGGCCATGGCCTCGAGCTCCCGCCGGAAGTCCCCGAACCCGACGATGACCGCCCGGGCATCGACGCGCCGGAGCGCTTCGAGGAGCAGGTGCACGCCCTTGTTGCGAAGCAGCTTCCCGAAGTACAGGACCGTCGCGCGGTTCGGCCGGAGGAACTCGGCGAACCGCTCCGCGTTGCCCTCGTCAGGCAGGCGCTCGTTTGCGTTACCGGGGTTGGGCGGATCGCGCCTCGCCTCCCCGACCAGCGTCGCAAGCGCGTCGCCGCGCCGCTCCGGATGGAACGCGTCGACGTCGACCCCGGGCGGAACCTCGTGGACGCGGTCGACGTGCCCGACCACGTCCTCCAGCACCTCGCGGATGTGTCCCGAGCCGACGAAGACGGCTTTCGCGTCGGTGAGCGCCTCCCGTCCCCAGCGTGAGAGCTCCTCGTTCCCACGCATGGAGTACTCGAGCTCGGAGCCGTGGGCCTTCACGGCGAAGGGGAGGCCCGATCCCGACCCGACCGGCCCGCCGAGCAGGACGTGATTCGCAAAGACGAGGTCCGCCGGCGCCAGCTCGCGGAGCGCCGCGGCGTTCGCGCCCACGAAGCGCTCGCGCTCCTCCGCCGTCGTGTCCTGGAGGAGCTTCGCCTCCATCCCCTCGTACCGGTCGAGCACGAACACCGGGAGGAGGCCCCCGACGTCGGGGCGCACCGTCTGGGCACCGCCCAGGTCGAAGAGCTCCGGATTGGGCTCCTGCGAGACCACGACGACGTCATGGTCCGCGCGGCTCCACTCCCGCGCGATCGACCGCGTGTAGACGTTCGAGCCGGTACCGCCGAGCAGGTAGCCGTGCCAGAGCAGGATCCGCATGGTTCGGCAGTTTCACCCGTATTGGTGGGGCGCCGAGACTTTCAGCGCAAGAGGCAGCCGCTACGCGAGGTGGAAGTAGAGCGCGTAGAGGAGCTCGACCGCGGGGTTCGACGTGTGGACCGCGACGTCCTGCGGCGTGTCGAGCAGCGCCTCGGAGTAGTTGAAGATGATCCGCACGCCCGCGTCGATGAGGTCGTCCGACGCCGACTGGGCGCTCTCGGCGGGAACGGCGAGCACGCCGACGACGATGTTCTTCTCCCGGACGGTGTCGGCGAGCAGCGAATACTCGCTGACCTCCACGTTGCCGACGTTGCGGCCGACCTTGTCCGGATCCTTGTCGAAGATCGCCGTGATGTTGATGCCGTGCTCCGCGAAGATGGGCGAGCTCGCGATCGCCTCGCCCAGTCGTCCCGCGCCGACGAGCGCGATGTTGTGCTGGCCCTGGGTCCTGAGAATGCGGCGGATCTCGCCAAGCAGGCCCTCGACGCTGTAGCCGACCCCGCGCTTGCCGAACTTCCCGAAGGTCGAGAGGTCGCGTCGGATCTGGGTCGCGTTGATGTTCGTGTAGTCGGCGATCTCCTGTGAGGAGATCCGCTCCTTCCCCATCTTGCGGGCCTGCGTCAGAACCTGGAGATAGCGGCTGAGCCTGGCGGCGACGCCGACGGTGAGACGATCAGGAACCGACCCCTGCGGTGGCGCTTGTAACACGACACAAGGATTGTGCCAGTGCTGATCGTTCCTTGCGTCGCGTAGTCACAAAGTCCCCTCTGGGCCCTGAGCTTGTGCGACCTTCCGGCGGAGCGCTTCCGGCTCGACGAAGTACGTGAAGGCACGCTCGCCGTCGATCTCCACGACCGGGATCCACTCGCGGTAGTTGCTTTCGAGCTCAGGGTCGCCGCCGATGTCCACCTCGTCCAGCTCGAAGCCGAGCTCGTCCCGCGCGGCCTGGACGACACGCTTCGCCGCCGCGCAGAGGTGGCATTCCTCGGCCTGGTAGAGGGTGACGCGGGTTACGGGTACAGGCCGCGGGTCATCGTGGCTTCCGAGACCCGCTGGACGGCGAGGCCGTACGCCGCCGTCCGCATGGTCGAGTTCCGGCTCTCGTAGCTCGCCCAGGTCTCGTGGAAGGCGCGGGAGGTGATCTCGTTCAAGCGCCGGTTCACCTCGTCCTCCTTCCAGAAGTACTCCTGGAGGCCCTGCACCCACTCGAAGTACGAGACGACGACACCGCCGGCATTGGCGAGCACGTCGGGCAGCACCATCACACCTCGCTCGTCGAGGATCTCGTCAGCGGTCGGCGTCGTGGGACCGTTTGCGCCCTCGACGACGATGCTCGCCTTGATCCTGTCGGCGTTCTCGGAGGTGATCACCTGCTCGAGCGCGCACGGGGCGAGCACGTCTGTGTCGAGCTCGAGTAGCTCCTCGTTCGTGATCGTCTCGGTGTCCTTCAGGCCCTCGAGGCGGCCCGTCTCCTGCTTGTGCGCGAGCGCGAGCTGCACGTCGATGCCGTCGGGGTTGTAGATGCCGCCCACGGAGTCCGACACAGCGATCACCGTCGCACCGTCCTCCTGCACGAACCGCGCGAGGTAGCTGCCGACGTTGCCGAACCCCTGGACGGCGACCCGCATGCCGTCGAATGACTTGCCCTGCTTCTTGGCCGCCTCGCGCAGGATGTACAGCGCGCCGTGCGCCGTCGCCTCCAGTCGGCCGAGCGAGCCGCCGACGTTCAGCGGCTTGCCGGTGACGACGCCGAGCACCGAGTGGCCCTTGTTCATCGAGTACGTGTCGAAGATCCAGGCCATGACGGCCGGTGTCGTGCCGACGTCGGGCGCCGGGATGTCCTTCTCGGGGCCGATCTCGTTGATGATCTCCGAGGTGTAGCGCCGGGTCATCTTCTGGAGCTCGCCGGGGGACATCTTCTTCGGGTTGCAGACGACGCCGCCCTTTGCGCCGCCGAACGGGATCCCCATCAGCGCGCACTTCCACGTCATCCACATCGCGAGCGACTTCACCTCGTCGAGGGTGACATCCGGGTGGTAGCGGATCCCGCCTTTCGAGGGGCCTCGCGCGATGTTGTGCGTGACACGGAAGCCCTCGAACGTGTGGATCTGGCCGTCGTCCATCACGACCGGGATCGAGACGGCCACGGTCTTCTTGCACTGTTCGAGCACGCGGACGAGGTTCTCGTCGATCTGGAACTCTTTGGCGACGCGCCGAAGCTGGTGCTGCGCGATCTCGAACGGGTTCTCGCGAAGGTGCGAAGGTGCCTCGACGGTGGTCACGCCGGGCGAGTATACGGTTCCAAAGCGCCTCTCCAGGCGACACAGCCATCGTTTCTGGCCCGCGATCACGCTGCGCCAGACCGCCCCCTCGCCCTCACCAAGGCGGCACGAGCCTTGGCTCGGTCGAGTGCGCACTCTGGCTTGGTGCTCGCGACCCAGAAACGGGGCGGCGTCACCTAGAGAGACGCCTACTGGATCGTGAACTGTACGAATTGCCTGCTTGGAGGCCCATCTCCGGGCGGATAGCCGAGCAGGCGGAGCGTGTAGCGGCCTGGCTGCAGGCGGCGGCCGGCCGGGCCTCGGCCGGTCAGACCGAACGTGTAGCGGCCCGGCAGGAGGTTCCGGAGCCGGGCGAGCCGCCCGACCCGTTCCCTGCCGCGCCACAGCTCGAGGTCGAGGTACGACAGCGGAAGCACCTCGCTGCCGGTCCTCCCTTCGGCCAGGCGGCCGGCTCGGAGCTCGAGCAGCGCCGGCGCAGAGTCGGACGCCTTGAACCGGTTCGTCGAAAGCTGGACGGAGCCCAGGAGGTCCCGTTCGTAGCGCCCCAGGGTCAGCGTCCACGGAACCCGCGTCGGCGCGCCTCCACCAGCCTGGAGCTCGAAGTTGGCCGCGAGGAGCCGAACGCCCGGCGGCATGTATGCCATCCTGGCGACGACGAAGACCTTGCGCGTCTCCCGTGGCCGGAGCCGGAAGCGCGCCGGGGAGACGGCGAGCGCCGCGCCGCCAACCTCGCCGAGCTCTCCCGTGGAGACGGCGATGCCGAGCGGTCGCTGGGAGACGTTCCGCACCGTGAACCGGGCCGTTCCCTGCCAGCCGCGGCGGTTCGCGTGGCCGAGCGGGAGCGATGCGGGCTCGGCGATCGCCTCGACCGCGGCCGCGGCGCCGAGGTCGAGCCGGCGGGCGCCGTCCACGGGGGCGGCGGTGCCGACGAGCGCGCCTCGTAGCGCCCTCGCGTCCAGGTCCGGCCTGGCCTGGGCCAGGAGCGCTGCGCCGGAAGCGACCACCGCCGCGGCGGCGCTCGAGCCGCTGACGGTGCCGAACGCCGGCTGGCCGTCGGCGCCGCGTCCCGGCTCGGAGGTCAGGAGCGCGACGCCCGGTGCGACGACCTCCGGTTTCGGGCCGCCGTCGAAGGCGAGCCCGCGTGAGGAGAACGCCGCCGGGCCGCCCGAGAGCGGGTTCTCGCGCTCGCGTGGCGCGCCGATTTCGATCGTGGCCGGCTCGCCCGCGCGGAGCAGGCGTTGCGCCTCGGTCGCAGCTCCACCCGGGAGACTGACGATCGGGACACCGATTCGCTCGTCTGTGCCGAGCGAGCCGGCCGGGATTCGCGAGTCGTGCAGAACGACCGCGGCGGCGCCTGCTCGCGCGGCTGCGACGGCCGCCGCGTCGGGCGAGTCGCCTGCCGGCGCGAGGGCGGCCTTGCCCGCCACACGGCTGTAGCCGTTTCGGTCGAAGAAGTCCGCGATCGAGACCGGCGGCGCACCCTGGGCGAGGTCCGACGGAAGCAGCTGACTCGGCGGCGCGGGCGCCGCGAGGTCGAGCGTGAGGGATTCGCCTGGACCGCGCGCTCCTCCGAGAGGCACCTCGCCGTCGAAGACCACGCGAAGACCCGAGCGGATCGCGACCCGGACGTGCTCCATCGTCGGCCGGTCGTCCGCTGCTCCGACCGTGAGCGCATCGCGGGCTCCGCCCGGGCCCGAGATGCTGCCGTACCGGGGCCCGGCCGGCCCGTCGTTCCCGGCGGGAGCGACGACGAGTGTGTCGAGTGCGAGTGCGCCGGCAACGGCCCGCGCGGCTGGGCTGTCGTCGAAGGCGGCGTAGGGCTCGGCCACGCCGACGATCGCAATGCGCGCCGCGTCGAGGGCGTTCCCGTCGCCGTTCGGGTCGACCGCCCGCTCGAGACCGGCGATCAGCTGGTCGGTTCGGGAGTAGACGGCCCACCGGCCTGCGACGTCTCGCTGCCAGCCGGCGACCCGGATCGGGAGCACCGTGGCGTTCTCCGCCAGGCCCGAGAGCCCGCCGGGCCCTCCCGAGCCGACGACGAGCCCCGCGAGCTGCGTCCCGTGGCGCTCCCACTCGGACGGCTCGTCAGGGTGCCTCTTCGCGCTGGCGAGATCGTCGCCGTCGAGGATGTCGACCCCTTCGAGGACGGCGCCCGCGAGGTAGTCGTGCGTGTGCTGCACGCCGGTGTCGAGGAGCGCGACGGTCACTCCCCGGCCCGTGGAACCGGGAAGGCCGAGCCGGGCCCGGACACCCGAGCCCGGAGCGAGGTCGCCCCGCTCGAGCAGCTGGCTCGTGGTCGACGCGGGGTAGGCGATCCGAACCGGGTAGACGCCCTCGACCTCCGGGAAGCGCTGGAGCAGCGCAACCGCGCGGGAGTCCAGCGGTGCCGAGAAGCCCGAGAGCACGCGCGAGAAGCTGAACTCCGGACGGAGCTGGAGGCCGGCGACGCTGAGCCGAGCGAAGAGCTGGCGCTGCGCCGCCTGGGCGGCGGTATGCCAACGACGCTGGCTCGACTCGCTGGCTCGCCCGCCCGCAGCGGCGACGCGCCGCGCGAGCGACGGCGTGCGGAGGACGACGATCATCCGCTGCCCGACCGGCACCTCCGGACGCGGCCCGCCGACGAGGCCGCGCCACGAGACCGGCTCGTCGCCGGCGCTCTCGGAAGAGCCTCCAGTCGCGGCGGCGACTGAGATCGCGGCCGCGGCGAGCGCGACGATCGCGAGCAGGCCGAGCTGGGCGAGCCGTCTAGGGGAAGGCGTCGAGCGCAAGGTAACGAGGGTAGGCGATCGGCTCGACGAACCGGGCGGCCGAGGCGATCATCGCGGCGTTGTCGGTGCAGAGCTCGAGCGGCGCCTGCGCGGCGTCTGGGAGCGCGGCACGGAGCTCGGAGTTCGCCGCCACGCCGCCGACGACGGCAATCCGCTCCGCGCCGGTCGACTCGGCGGCCTCCTGCGTTCGCTCGACGAGCGCACGGACGATCGCGCGCTGGTAGGAGGCAGCGAGGTCGGCACGCCGATGCTCGGTCTCCTCCGGCCCGAGGTCGCGAACCGTGTAGAGCAGCGCCGTCTTCAGGCCGGAGAAGGAGAAGTCCAGCCCGGGCACGCGGGCGACCGGGAACGAGAACGCCTCTGGATCGCCCTCCTTCGCGAGCCTGTCGATCTGCGCCCCGCCGGGGTAGCCGAGCCCCAGCAGCCGCGCGCCCTTGTCGAACGCCTCGCCGGCGGCGTCGTCGAGCGTCGTCCCGAGCACCTCGAAGGTCGAGTGGTCGCGCACGTCGAGCAGCAGTGTGTGTCCGCCGCTCGCGAGCAGGCAGAGAAACGGCGGCTGGACCTGTCCCCCCGGGCCATGACGAGTGTCTGACACTCCGTCCACAGCCAGGAAGAGGGAGGCGACATGTCCATGCAGATGGTTGACCGGGACGAGCGGCAGCCGGCGTGCCCAGGCCAGGGCCTTTGCGGCCGAGACCCCGACGAGCAGGGCGCCAATCAGGCCGGGTCCCTGAGTGACGGCGACCCGATCGACGTCGTCGAGCGCGGCCCCCGAGTCGTCGAGAGCCCGCCTCACCGCGGGAAGCAGCAGCTCGAGATGGTGGCGCGACGCCACCTCAGGGACGACGCCGCCGTACCGCGCGTGCAGCTCGGCCTGGGAGGAGACGACGTTCGCGAGAAGCCGCCCGTCCTCGGTGACGAGCGCCGCCGCGGTCTCGTCGCAGGAGGTCTCGATTCCGAGGATCACGCCGAAGCGCGTTCCCGAACGGGGTCCTTCCACATGATCAGGGCGTCCTCGCGGTTGTCGGTGTAGTAGCCGCGCCGGATCCCGCGCGCGACGAACCCGAGCCCCTCGTACAGCTTGATCGCGTCCCCGTTCGAGACCCGAACCTCGAGCGTGTAGCCGCGCCGGTCGTCGGTCGAGGTCAGCTCGAAGAGCCGGTTGAGAAGCTGTGTCGCGACCCCTCGGCGGCGGTAGTCCAAGTCGACTGCCACGTTCATGATGTGCCAGGCGTCGGCGTAGCGGGAGATGATCAGGTAACCGACAAGGTGCTCCTCCTCGTCGGTGTCCACGGCGCCGAGGCAGATCGACGATTGCTTCGCGATCTCGCCGGCGAACATCGAGCGCGACCAGGGCGTCGGGTAGGCGCTGCGCTCGATCCGCTCGATCGCACCGAGGTCGCTGAGCGTGAGGGGGCGAAGGTCGATCACGTGCGTGGCCTGTCCACGTCCGGGATACGAAGGTACATCGGCTCGACCAGGTCAGGCGCACCGAAGTCCTGCGCGAGCTCGGCGTGGAACCTGGCGCGCGGGAGGTGGAGCTCGCTGTCGTCCGGCGGCACCTTTCCCCCGCGCCCTTCGATCTCCTCTCTGTACAGGACAGCGCCGTCGCCGACGTACGACCGGCCGGCCTCGACAGCGAGCTCAGCCGGCGGGACGACCACCGGCTCGCCGCCGACGAGGGCGAACACCTCCCGCCTGCGCGCGTCGATCACGGCAACCGCACCCGGCGCCCCCGCCGCGAGTGCGTCGAGCGTCGAGACCCCGGCGAGGCCGGCACCCCACGCGAATGCGAGTGTTCGCGCGGTGATGAGGCCCATCCGGAGACCGGTGAAGCTCCCCGGGCCGATGCCGACCGCGATGCCTTCGACCTGGGAATCGCGGACGCCGCCACGGCGGAGGAGCGCGTCGAGGTCCTCGAGCACGGTGACAGGACGCGAGACCAGCTCGCCGAGCACCTCGCCGTCCCAGACGAGCGCGCTCGTCGCGCGGTCGGTGGCGGTGTCGAAGGCGAGGATCAGCACTTCGTCACGGTGATTCGCCGCTGATGCTCGCCGGCATGTGTGAGCACAACCTGGAGCCGCGGTGACGGGAGGACGCCCTCGCCGGCCTCGGGCCACTCGACAAAGCAGACCGCGTCCTGGAAGTACGGCTCGAGGTCGCCCCACTCGGCGGCCGAGACGCCGGCGAAGCGGAAGAGGTCGAGGTGGGAGACGGGCGTACGGCCGGGATAGCGGTGACCGATCGTGTAGGTCGGGCTGGTGACCGGCCCCTCCACGCCAAGCGCCCGGCACGCGCCGCGCACGAGCGTCGTCTTCCCGGTCCCGAGCTCTCCCGAGACGGTCACGACGTCGCCCGGAGCCAGGCCGTCGGCGAGGCGCGCGCCGACCTCCTCGGTCTGCTCGGGGGACGAGGACTCGACCTCCACCCCGTTAGTCTGGCCGTCGTGCGGCCGCGCTGGGACATCGACGAGCGAGGTCAGGGCGTCGGCGACGCCAGGCGGCTCCTTCCCGACGCGCGGGCGCTGCTCGAGCGCATGGATACGCCCCTCTGGATCACCGAGGACGCCGACGCGCACCTCCTCCCGCACCTGAGGCGGATCTGCGGACAGGGAGAGGTTCCGCTCGAGCTCGTCCACGCCCGAACCGACGAGAACGGGACGCTCGTCGTCGACTGCCGCCTCGAAGGCGACTGGGACGGCTGGAGAGCAAGCGTGGCGGCCTTCGCGCTCCTTGGGCGCGTCGCGGAGCCGGGCACGTTCGTCGAGAAGCGCGAGACGGACGACCGCCTCGAGCTCGACGTCGTCACCGGGGTCGTCTCGGACGAAGGGCGCTTCGCGACCCACGGCCACACGCTGCTCCTGCGCGTCACTCCTTGACCCGGCGAATCGTCCCGCTCGCATTCGCGCTCGCGCTCCTCGCCTTCGCGCTGCCGTTCGCAACCGTCTCGTGCGACGAGTCGTCGGTCGAGGTCTCCGGAGCCGAGCTCGTGCTGCGCACCGCACCGGAGACGGAGGGGTTCGCCGCCCCCGAGGGAGTCGAGCTCGGCGAGCTGGTCGTGGCGTACGGAGGCGGCCTCGCGACGGCGGCGTTCCTGGCGTTCGTCCTGAGCCTGTTGGCGTCGGTTCGGGGCTGGCAACCGGGTTGGGCGCCGCTGGCAGGCATGGTCGGGGTCTTCGCGCTGCTCTTCCTCAAGACTCGCGGCGCCGGCGGTCGCGGGCCGGAGGACATCGCCGAGGTCGACGCGCGGCTCGGCGGATTTCTCGCGGCCGGCGCGGGAGCGGCAGGCGCGATCGCGGCAGGAGCGGTCTGGTTGCGCGGCGACCGGCCGGCCGTCCCTCCGCTGGTTCCTGTCATTGCGGCGGGCCTGCTGCTGTTCGGCTACCTGTATCCGTCCGAGCGCTCGCCGCTCCTCGTGGTCGCCTATGCCGACACGCTCGATCTGAGGAGGCCGTGGGACGGGGCGTTCTGGCTGCTGCCAGTCGTCGTCGGCGTCCTGGTGCTCGCGCGCCGGCACGCCGTCTCGCGCAACCTCGCGGGTTTCGCCGTCGGGGTTCTGGCCGTCGCGGCGGCGGACGTCGCCGACGAGGTCTGGGGACTGCTTCGCGAGGACGACGCGCAGCCGGGTGTGTCGGCGATCGCGTTTCTCGCAGGGATCGTGACTGCCGGTGCCTGGGTCGTCGCAACGGAGCTGCGGGGGCTGCGGCGACCGGCTCCGCTTCCGGTGGCGGCGGGGGCGGCGATCACGCTCGTCGCGTGGCTCGCAAGCCCCGCGAACTAGAAGAGGCCGAGCTGAACGGCCGGCTCGGGTGCGGCCAGCGCGGGCTCCGGCTCGAGCTCCGGGATCTCCTCGCGGCCCATCAGCTCAGGGATTCGCCGGAAGTCCTCCTGGAGGACGTTGAGCATCGCCGGCGTGTAGAGCGCGGCGGCCGGGTGGTAGAGCGGGTAGAGGAGGACGCGGTTGCCGCCGAGCGTGACCTCCTGCTCCTGCCCGTGCACACGAGTGATCCCGGTCGGCTTGCCGGAGAGCAGCTTCGTCGCGAAGTTCCCGAGCGTGGCGACGACGCGAGGCTGGATCAGCTCGATCTGCCGGAAGAGGTGCGGCTCGCAGGACTCGATCTCGTCGGGCTGCGGGTCGCGGTTTCCGGGCGGGCGGCACTTGAGCACGTTGGCGATGTAGACGTCCGAGCGCTCGAGGCCGATCCCGCCGAGCAGCTTGTCCAGCAGCTTCCCGGCCTGACCGACGAACGGGACGCCTTGCTTGTCCTCGTGGAAGCCGGGCGCCTCGCCGACGAACATCAGGTCGGAGTCAGGATTCCCGACGCCGAACACGACCTGTGTGCGTCCCTGGGAGAGACGGCAGCGCGTGCAGCCCGAGACCTGTTCCCCGAAGGTCGCGAGGGCTTCCATGCCGACGAGTCTAGGACGAGCGGCGGACAGTTCCGGCACCCGGCTATCTTGCCGCCGCTGCGCGCGACGTGTTGCTCATCGTGGACGTGTTACAGGACTTCGAGCACGAGGATGGCGACGCCCTGCTCCGGTCGTTCTGCGCTCGGCAGCCGGCGTTGGTGCAGGCCCTCGAGAAGGCGCGGAACCGCGGCGACCCGGCGTCTATCGCTAGCCGCAGCCGCAGGAGCCGCCGCAGCAACCGCCGCCGGCGCGGGACGACGGGTTCACGCTGACCTGCGTGGCCGTCCCGTGGGCGGCGAAGACGGAAAGCTGCTTGCGCACGTCCGCCGCGCCGCACTCGGGGCAGTCGGGCTGCGCGCCGTTCCGGACGAGCTCCTCGAAGTGCGACTCGCACTGCATGCAGACGTACTCGTAGATCGGCATCGCCAACCAGTCTATCCAGGCCACGAATCGGTCTCTCGGTACCTGGCTCGTTGGCTGGTGGTTCGCCGCCGGAGGGGACAGTGTCGAGTCACACGGCCCCGGAAGGCGGCGGGCCAGGGAGCGAGAGAAGGTGGCGGGGGCCAGGCTGCGGCCGACCGGCCCCCACCGTGCGAGCGCTTTGCGGCTAGCGCCCGAGCTCGAGGACGGCACTCTCCGACTGGAGGTACGCGAGCCGGAACCGGCCGTCCCGTCTTTGGCAATGCTTCCTCACGGTAGCGCCAAACCCGAACGCATTGAGATCAGTACCCGCGGGGAACGGACATGTAAACCGTGTGGCCGTCGCTGCCGCGGAGCGGGACGGACGTTTCGGATTCCGCTTCCAGCGTCCGCTCGCCGAACCGACGACCTCTCTCCCCCGGCGGTCGCAGGGTCGTGCGCCGGTCTTGCGCTATCGGCCGCGAATCGCCCGCTCCTGGGGAACCCGCTTGAGCTATCCCTTCGGAGCTAGACTCCGCCGAGCCCGGTATCCGAACCGGAACTGGAGCGAATGACGATCGAAAGCGTGAACGTGATCGGCCGCGGCCGTGTCGGCTCGGCTGTCGCCGCTCGCCTGGAGGAGCGGGGCGTCGCGCTGCGCGAAGAGGACGCAGACGTCGTTCTCCTGTGCGTTCCGGACAGCGCCATCGCCGCCACCGTCGAGTGTCAGACACTCGTCATGTCCCAATGGGTCGGTCACACGAGCGGCGCCACGCCGTTGACCGCAATCCCGCACCCGCGCCGCTTCGGCGTGCACCCGCTGCAGACGTTCAACCGGTCCGGGGACCCGGCCCAGCTCGACGGGGCCTACGCGGCCGTGACCGGTGAGACCGAGGAGGCGCGCCAGGTCGGCCAGGAGCTCGCGGCGCTGCTCGGACTGACCGCGTTCGACCTGGCCGAGAAGGACCGGGCCGTCTATCACGCGGGCGCGACGATCGCCTCCAACTACCTCGTCACCCTCCACCAGGCGGCGAGCGGGCTGTTCGAGGAGGCCGGAGCGCCGCCGGCCGGGCTCGAGCCGCTGATGCGCCGGGTGATCGAAAACGGGTTCGAGCTGACCGGGCCGATCGCCCGCGGCGACTGGGAGACGGTCGAGCGCCACGTCGAGGCGCTTCGGGAGCGAAAGCCGCAGCTCGAGCCCCTCTACCGCGTGCTCGCCGAGGCGACCGCGCCGTGAGGATCGCCCGCACCGTCGCCGAGCTCCAGGCCGAGCGGTCGGACAGGACGGTGGGACTGGTCCCGACGATGGGGTCGTTCCACGACGGGCACCTGTCGCTCTTCCGCGCCGCGCGAGCTGAGAACGAGAGCGTCGTCGTGAGCCTGTTCGTCAACCCGGCACAGTTCGACGATCAGCGCGATCTTGTCGCATATCCGCGCGACGAGGAGCGGGACGCCGAGCTGGCCGAGCGCGCCGGGGTGGACGTGCTCTTCGCCCCGAGCGCGGAGGAGCTCTACCCCGACGGGTTCGAGACCTGGGTCGAGGTCGAGCGGCTCGGCTCGATTCTCGAGGGCGAGGTTCGCCCGGGTCACTTCCGGGGTGTGGCGACCATCTGCCTGAAGCTGTTCAACCTCGTGCGCCCGGACCGCGCCTACTTCGGCCAGAAGGACGCACAGCAGGCCGCCGTCGTCCGCCGGATGGTCCGCGACCTGAACGTCCCGGTCGAGATCCGCGTCCTGCCGACCGTCCGCGACGACGACGGGCTCGCGCTCTCCTCGCGCAACGCCCGGCTCTCGGCAGAGGAGCGCGAGCAGGCGCTCGCCCTCCCCCGCGCGCTCGCAACGCGTGATCCGGCCCGGGCGCGCGAGCTGCTCGACGGCGTCGAGGTCGACTACGTCGAGGTCGCAGAGCTCGAACCGAAGGTTCTCGCCGCCGCGATCCGCGTCGGCTCCACCCGTCTCATCGACAACGTCCTCCTGGAAGGAGCGAACGAATGACCTCGCACCCGAACCCGTCCACGAAGGTCTCGCTGACGGAGCTCGCCGAGCGGAAGAACCGGGGCGAGAAGCTGGTGATGGTGACCGCCTACGACCATCCGGGGGCCCGGCTCGCGGACGCGGCCGGCGTGGACATCATCCTCGTCGGCGACTCCGCCGCCGACAACGTCCTCGGCTACGACACGACCGTCCCCGTTACCGTCGATGAGCTGCTCGTACTTGTCAGGGCCGTCGCGCGGGGAACCGAGCGCGCGCTCGTCGTCGCGGACATGCCGTTCGGCTCGTTCCAGGTCTCGGACGAGACGGCGGTGGCGAACGCCGTCCGGTTCGTGAAGGAGGCGGGCGCCGACGCCGTGAAGATCGAGGGAGCGGGGCCGTCGCTCGCGCGTGTCCAAGCGCTCGTCGGCGCCGGGATACCGGTGATGGGGCACGTCGGCCTGACGCCGCAGTCGGCGACGATGCTCGGCGGCTTCAAGGCGCAGGGCCGCACGGCGGCGAAGGCACGGCAGCTCCTCGCAGACGCCCGGGCCCTCGAGGCGGCGGGCTGCTTCGCCGTCGTCCTGGAGGCAGTCCCGGCCGAAGTGGCACGTCGAGTGTCAGACACTCTCCATGTCCCGACGATCGGTATCGGAGCCGGACCTGACTGCGACGGGCAGGTCCTGGTGTGGCACGACCTCCTGGGGCTCAACGACCGGAGACCGGCGCGGTTCGTGAAGCGCTACGCCGACATCGGCGAGCAGATTCGGCAGGCGCTCGAGGCCTACGCCGAGGACGTCCGCTCGGGCGCGTTTCCTAGCGCCGAGCACACCTACGCGATCCCGGAGGACGAGCTGGCGCTATTCGATGCCGCGGCCGAGAAGCGCGAGCACGCTCAGGACGCCGACCGCTAGCGCGCCGAGCCACACCACGGCCAGCCCCACCGCCGCCGCTGCGCGGTTGTACGACCAGCGCTGTACGACGGCGAGTCCCAGCACGAGCAGCGCGATCGTCCAGAGCGCCGGCAGCACCAGCAGCGGAGTGAAGATCAGCCACGCCGGCAACGCGAGCACGAGCGGCACGAGGGCGAACGCGAACACGTGACGCGTCCGGCGCCGGCTCCCGCTGCCGCCGAGCCGCTCGACGACGAACGACAGCGCCCAGCCGAGCAGCCAGTAGCCGACGAAGCCGTAGGCAAAGCCGGTCGCGACGAGCCAGACGAACGTCTCCACGGCATCGAGGTCGTCGAGCGCGCCGGCGCTGGCGGTCGCGAGCGCTGCCGCGACGCCACCGACGAAGGCGAGCGCGACGACGACGTCCTGTCGGTCTTCGGCCGTCTCCACGGAGTCTTCTCGCAGCGCCTCGAACACCTCGCGCGGACGGGCGAGCACGAGTCCCGCCCGGCGCGCCCACGCGCTCTGGCTCACGGCCTGCGGGCCACGAGGGTGATTCCCTCGCGGAGGCTCCGCGGCAGAGCCCTGCCCAGTGCTCGGTACACCCGGTTCTTCCGGGAGCCGTGGTCGAAGTAGTTCTCCGTCAGGACGCGGGTCACGTCGAGACCGGCGGCCTCCGCAGCGGTGACGAGCTCGCCCACCGTGTGCTCGTGGAAGTGCCCCGGATTGGCGGTTTCCTCGCGGATCGGGTCGTACGGGTTGCGGCCGAGAACCATTCGGATCCGCTTCGCGAGCGCGGTCGCGTTCGGAGTCTGCAAGATCAGGTGCCCGCCGGGCGCGAGGCCGGAAGCCAGGAAGCCCAGGACCGGGACGAGGGCGACGTGGAGGTGCTCGATCACCTCGCTGCAGATGACGACGTCGTGCGGCTCGAGCGCCGGATAGCCCGGGTCGTTGAGGTCGAACTGCGTGTGCCCCTCGTGGTCGCGGAGCGGGAACCGGCTGTCGTGCCAGCCGAGCGTGTTGACGGTCGCTCCGGGGAAGGCGTCGCGGAGCAGGACCGTCTCATAGCTCGGGCCCACGACGAGGATCCGCGCGGGAGCAAGAGGGCGCACGAGCTCGAGCAGCCGCTCGTACCGCTGCGCGTGGGTCCGGAGGTAGATCTGCTCCTCGGGCGCCGTGTAGCGCTCGATCAGGCTAGGCGGCGGCTGCGGCAAAGGCGGGAAGGACCTCGCGCAGGTACTGCCCCGTAGAGGACTCGTCCACGGCCGCGACCCCCTCCGGCGTGCCGGTCGCGATCACCTCGCCGCCCGCTTCGCCGCCCTCGGGCCCGAGGTCGACGATCCAGTCCGCCTGCTTGATCACATCGAGATTGTGCTCGATCACGAGCACGGTGTTCCCCGCATCGACGAGCCGCTGGAGCACCTCGAGCAGCTTCTCGATGTCGGCGAAATGCAGGCCGGTCGTCGGCTCGTCGAGGATGTAGAGCGTCCGCCCGGTTGCGACCTTCGAGAGCTCGGAGGAGAGCTTGACGCGCTGCGCCTCGCCTCCCGACAGCGTCGTCGCCGGCTGGCCGAGCTTGATGTAGTCGAGCCCGACGTCGTGGAGCGTCTGCAGCCGGCGCCGGAGCTTGGGAATCTTGGCGAAGAAGTTCAGCGCCTCCTCCACGGACATCTCGAGCACGTCCGCGATGGACTTGCCCTTGAAGCGCACTTCGAGCGTCTCGCGGTTGTAGCGCCGACCGTGGCAGGTCTCGCACGGGACGTAGACGTCGGGCAGGAAGTGCATCTCGATCTTGATCGTGCCGTCGCCCTTGCAGGTCTCGCAGCGCCCGCCGCGGACGTTGAACGAGAAGCGACCCGGCTTGTAGCCCCGCACCTTCGCTTCGGGCGTCATCGAGTACAGCTCACGGATGTGGTCGAAGAGCTTCGTGTAGGTCGCCGGGTTCGACCGCGGCGTCCGGCCGATCGGCGACTGGTCGATGTCGATCACCTTGTCGAAGCACTCGATCCCCTCGCAGCCGAGGTGCTCGCCCGGCTTCACGCGCAACCGGTTGAGCCGGTTTGCGAGCGCCTTGAAGACGATCTCGTTGACCAGCGTCGACTTGCCCGAGCCGGATACGCCCGTCACGCACACGAGCTTCCCGACCGGGAACTCGACGTCGATCCCCTTGAGGTTGTGCTGTGAGGCTCCGCGGACCCAGAACGACCCGAGATCCTCGGTGCGCCGCTCCGGGACTGCGATTTCGCGCGTGCCGGACAGGAACTGGCCGGTGATCGACTTGGCATTGCGCTCGACCTTGCCCGCCGGTCCCTCCGCCACGACGTAGCCGCCGTGCTCGCCGGCGCCCGGGCCCATGTCCACGAGCCAGTCGGCCGCGCGCATCATCTGCTCGTCGTGCTCGACGACCAGCACCGTGTTCCCGAGGTCGCGGAGCCGGTCGAGCGTCGCGATCAGCTTCCCGTTGTCGCGCTGGTGGAGGCCGATCGACGGCTCGTCGAGAATGTAGAGGACGCCGACGAGCTGGCTCCCGATCTGCGTCGCGAGGCGGAGTCGCTGGGCCTCGCCGCCCGAGAGTGTCGCCGCTGCGCGGTCGAGCTGGAGGTAGCCGACGCCGACGTTGTCGAGGAACGTCAGGCGCTCCCGGATCTCCTTGACGATCCGCGCGCCGATCAGCTGCTCCGTCTCCGTCAGGTCGAGCTCGTCCAGGAAGGCGAGCGCGCGGGTGACGGACATCTTCGTGAACTCGTGGATGTTCCTGTCGCCGACGGTGACCGCGAGCACCTCCGGCTTGAGCCGGGCGCCGTTGCACTCCGGGCACGGACGGAAGCTCATGTACTCCTCGATCCGCTCGCGCATCGACGACGAGTCGGTCTCGCGGTAGCGCCTCTGGAGGTTCGTGACGAGGCCTTCGAAGGCGAGCATGTACGACCGCTTGCGGCCCATCCGGTTCCGGTAGCTGACGTAGATCCGCTCGCCCTTGGTGCCGTGGAGGAAGAGGTCCTGGTGCTCCTCCGTCAGGTCCTGCCAGGGCGTGTCCAGGTCGATCTCCCAGCGGTCGGCGATCGCCTGGATCACCGCCTCGTACCAGTTGCCGTTCAGCGGGACGAGCGCCTCTGCGAGCGGCAGCGTCGGGTCGGGGACGAGCAGGTCCGGATCGATCTCCTGCTGCGCGCCGAGCCCGGTGCAGCGCGGGCAGGCGCCGTGCGGCGAGTTGAAGGAGAAGATGCGCGGCTGGAGCTCCGGCAGCGAGACGCCGTGCTCCGGGCACGCGAAGCGCTCGGAGAAGGTCAGCTCCTTCTCCTCGTCGAGGAGGTCGATGACGACGAGGCCCTCGGCGAGGTTGACCGCGGTCTCGACGGACTGGAAGAGCCTGGAGCGGAGCTCCGGTTTCATCCGGAGGCGATCGACCACGACCTCGATCGTGTGCTTGAACTTCTTGTCGAGCGGGATCTCGTCTTCGAGGAGGCGCTGCTCGCCGTCCACCTTCACGCGCGTGAACCCGTCGCGCCGGAGCTCTTCCAGGAGCTCGCGGTACTCGCCCTTCCGGTCGCGGACGACGGGCGCGTTGACCGTGAAGCGGGTGCCCTCGGGGAGCTGAAGGATCTGGTCGACGATCGCCTCGATCGACTGGCCGGCGATCGGGCGGCCGCAGATCGGGCAGTGCGGGCGGCCGACCCGCGCGTAGAGCAGACGGAGGTAGTCGTAGATCTCCGTGACCGTGCCGACCGTGGATCTCGGGTTCCGGCTGGTCGTCTTCTGGTCGATCGAGATGGCCGGGCTGAGGCCGTCGATCGAATCCACGTCCGGCTTCTCCATCATCTGGAGGAACTGACGCGCGTACGCGGAGAGGCTTTCGACGTAGCGCCGCTGACCTTCGGCGTAGATCGTGTCGAACGCGAGGCTCGACTTCCCGGAGCCCGAGAGGCCGGTGACGCAGATCAGCTTGTGCCGCGGGAGGCGGACCGTGATGTCCTTGAGGTTGTGCTCCCGGGCGCCGTGAACGACGAGTTCGTCCTGAGCCATAACAGGCCAGTTTAGCCGCGCGGTCATGGGGGAACAGATGTTCGCTTTCGCGTCGGACGGCGGTCCACGGCCAGTCTGCCGGGTCGCTGACGAGTCCGGCGCGCACGGGGTTGTTGACGATGTACTCGAGCGTGTTCTCATAGTGCTCTTCGTCGTGGATCACCCAGGAGGAGAAGCGCTCGCGGAAGAGCGCGCCCTTGCGGCCGAAGCGGGCGTTGTGCTCGCGGGCGTAGTGGCTCTGGAACCACTGGACTGCCGGCGAGAGGTCATCGATCCGGGCGTCGACGAGGGCGTGGTAGTGCGTGCCCAGCAGGCAGTAGGCGTGGAGTCCGATGCTCCAGCGCTTGACGCCTTGCTCGAGCAGCGCGATGAACGCCCGGTAGTCGTCCCCATCGCAGAACAACCAGGTCTCGTGGACCGCGTTGGCCGTCAGGTGGAAGTAGCCGTCCGGCAGCTGGGTGCGCAGGATTCGCGCCATGCTTCGACTCTACGGCTGCCGCTGTCCGCCCTGGCCCGTCCGATTCACTTCCTCCCCACTTTGGACACGCCTTCGCGCGCCTGGGCGAGTGTCAGACACTCGCCGTGGCCCGAAGGGCCACGGCGCTAGCTGGCCAGGCGTTCTACGAGGCGGTAGAGGCTCCTCGGCTTCGGGACGTGGTCGAGAGCCAGCGGGCCGACGACGACGGTGCCGTAGCCGAGGAGCTGGCCGACGAGCGTCTGCTCGAGCTCGACGGCGTCGAGGCCGGCGAGGCGGACCGAGTGAGCACGGCGACGAAACGTTCCACCGACGAGGAACACCTTGTCCGTCGTCACGACGACGCGGGTCCGCTCCCACTTCCAGACGGCCCGCAGCGCCAGGAACACGCCCAGCGCAATTAGCGCGGCTCCGGCGAGCGAATACGGACGCGGCGCTGTTGACACCACGCCGCCGACACCCGAGAGCACCACGGCCCACAGAAGCGGCCGCGCGAGGACGATCCCGTGGCGCCGGGCCTCCAGGCAGACCTCCTCGTCGCCATCGATGATCACGTCACGCGGCTTCGCCGCCATCCAGGACGTTTCCTCCCGCACAAGGAGCGGAACACCAGGGAACGTGACGGAAACCGCGCGCCGCGCCTTCGTTGCCTCCATGGTCGTCCTCGGGGTGGTCGTCGGCGCCCTTGCCCTCTGGCAGCTGAAGATCCTCCTTGCGCTGCTCTTCCTGGCGTTCACGGTCGCCGCCGCCATGCGTCCGGGGGTCGAGGCGCTTCGCCGTCGAGGAGTCCCACGCGGCGCCGCAGTCCTCCTGCACTACGCCGCGCTCGGCGCGGCGCTCGGGCTGCTCCTCTGGGCGGTCGTACCGCGCGCGATCACGCAGGTGCAGAACGCGATCGGGGATTCCGATGACGAGACCGGCCTGAAGGGAGAGCTGCTCACCTGGCTCGACCAGCGGCTCGAGCGGCTTCCCCGCCCCGAGGAGCTCGTCGACCCCGCGCTGGAGGTGACGCTGCTCGGCGTCGAGATCGCCGTCGGACTGCTCTTCGTCTTGGCGTCCGCCGCCTACTGGATCTTCGAGCGGGACGACACCGTCCGCTTCGTGACTTCACTCCTCCCGCAACGCCACCAGAAGCTCGTGCACGACACGTGGGACCTGATCGACCTGAAGCTCGGCGCGTACGTCCGCGGCCAGGCGCTGCTGATCACGCTCGTCGCCACCGTGCTCTCGATCTGCTTCTGGGCGATCGGGCTTCCGTTCTGGCTCTTGATCGCGATCTTCGCCGGGATCGTCGAGATCGTCCCGGTGATCGGGCCGCTCGTCGCGGGCGCTCTTGCGGTGGGAGTCGGGCTGACGGTGTCGGTCGGCGTGGGCATCGCCGCCGGCATCGCCGTCCTCGTCGTCCGCCTGCTCGAGGACTACCTGGTGATCCCGCGCGTGCTGGGCGACGCAGTCGGGCTCTCCCCGCTCGTCGTCCTCGTCTCCGTTGCCGCGGCGGCGCTCCTGTTCGGCGAGTTCGCCGTGCTGCTGGCGATTCCGCTGGCGGCGGTCGTCGCCACCCTCTTCGACGTGATCGTGAGGAACAAGAACCCGGCAGACGAAGACGTCCCGACGGTCCTCTTCCCCGCCCAGGACGTGGAGGGCCACTGAGCTCCTGGTCGGCCATGGCTGCTCCGGACATGACGAGTGTCTGACACTCCTGGTGGCCGGACGAGAGGAGTCCCATGAGGTCGAGTCCAGCCTGGGCACGACGAGTGTCTGACACTCGCCGCGGCGAAAAGAGCGGCGGTGCGCACCCGCCGCTCGACGAGAGCTACGCCCTACGCCACTTGCCGAAGATGAGGCCGCCGATCGTGAACCCGAGCCCGAACGTCCCGAGCGTGAAGGCGCCGAGCGTCACGGCCTTGCGCACCTTCGAGAGGCGCTGCCACCGCCCGAGCGCTTCCTGTTCGTCGGTCGTCAGCGGCTCTCCACGCCGTTTCTTGCGCAGCGCGCCGCCCGCTCTCAACCCGAGATAGAGGTCGTCGAAGATCTCGGTGGGCTCATCGACCACGAGTCTGAGTGTATAGCCTGCCCCGTCCGTGGCCGGGCAGCGGATACGAGTTCTGCACCTTTCTGACCTGCATTTCGGAAGCCATAGCGACCCTCGTCTGGAGCCCGGGCTCGAGGCGCTCATCGCGCGAGCCGACCCGGAGCTGATCGTCGCCAGCGGCGACCTGACGCATCGCGGGCGCTCCGAGCAGCACGAGCGGGCGGCCGCCTTCCTGCGCGGGCTCAACCGGCCCGTTTTCACGGTGCCCGGGAACCACGACATCCCCTACACGCCGATCGCGCGGTTCGCGAGCACGTGGAAGCAGTTCGAGCGCCACTGGGAGACGACGGAGCCCGTTTACCGCTCCGACACGCTTTTCGTCGTCGGGCTGAACTCCGTGCGCCCGTGGCTCCACCAGTCGGGCCGGCTTCGCTCGGCCCAGCTCCGGCGCGCCGCCGAGCTGCTGGCCGAAGCGCCGCCGTCAGCCGTGCGGGTCGTCGTCCTTCACCACCACCTGCTCGGCGCGCCGTGGCGGTCCCGCAAGAAGCCGGTAGCCAAGCGGAGCAAGGTGCTCGCCGCGCTCGTCGACGCCGGCGCTGAGCTGGTCCTCGCCGGCCACATCCACCAGGCCGCGGTGAGCGAGCGGCACGAGTTCGAGGTCGTGCGCGGCGACATCCGCGGCGTCACCGTCTCGATCGCGCCCGGCCTCGGCCAGCCGAGGCCGGACCGGAGGGGCGAGGCGCGCGGCCTGCTCGTCTACGACTGCGACGACGCCACGCTGACGGTGGAGACCTACATCTGGCGGGAGGACGACTGGGGGCTTTCCGCTGTTCGCCGTTTTCCGCGAGGGCGCGGGCCGCTCGCCGCCCAGCCGGTCCCACCTAACTGAAGCTCAGTACCAGCGGCCCCTTGCGAATCCGCCGAAGGCGATGAGTCCGATCAGCGCGATGATCAGGCCGATCCAGAAGCTCCAGACGATCATCAGGATGATCCCGACGATGACCAGGATCCCGCCAAGACCGATTCCGCCCAATGCTGCCTCCTTCAGGTCGTTCTACGTGACCGTGCGTCGAGTACCGCCGGCAACCATTCGGTAGATCACTAGCAGGATCATGGCCCCGACAATCGCCGTCAGCCAGCTCGAGATGTCGAAGAACTCATCCATTGGATCCGCGCCGAACAGTGCCGCTGCGAGGAATCCTCCCAGGATTGCGCCGACGACGCCGATGATGGTGGTGACGATGATCCCGCCGGGGTCGTCTCCCGGCAGCAGCGCCTTGGCGATCAAGCCGGCCAAGAGGCCCAGGATGATGAACGCGATGATGCCCATTTCCGTCTCCTTCGCGAGGGTGTTTTCTGGCGACGGAGTTCCCTTAGATGGCAACCGGGAAACGCCTCCTACAATCTCGAGCCCGGCCCCGTAACCGTGCGCTTCTGCACGATTCGCCGGTAGGCGATCACGAGCAAGGTCGCGGCCAGCACGGAAAGGACGAAGACGCCGCCGACGCCGAATCCGAGCGCTATTGCGACCATCCCGCCGACGAGGGAGCCGGTGATCCCGATCAGGATCGTGAGCCAGAGCGGCATCGGGTCACGGCCCGGGACGGCGAGTCGCCCGAGCGCACCGACCACGAGGCCGGTGAGAAGGATCGCGACGACGTCGCCGAGGGACATGGCTCGCACCTTAGACCGACCGCGTGTGGGAATCCGGCGTTAGGCTCGGGCCGTAGAAGGAGGCGACTATGCGATCTCGTGTGTGGATCCTCGCAGTGGTCCTGGCGGTGCTCGTCATCGGCGCGGCGGGCTGCGGAGGCGACGACGACGAGTCCGATGGCGCGGCCACGACGGCCGAGACGACGACCGAGACGACGACCGAAGGCGGCGCCGACGGAGCGGCCGTCTTCGCGAGTGCCGGCTGCGGCAGCTGCCATACGCTCGCGGCCGCAGGCTCAAGCGGCACCTCCGGCCCGAACCTCGACCAGCTCATGCCCGACACGGAGACGGTCGAGGAGCAGGTCCGGAGCGGCGGCGGCGGCATGCCGGCCTTCGAGGGTGAACTGAGCGACGCGGAGATCGAGGCGGTCGCAACGTACGTGTCCGAGTCGGCCGGCTCGTAGGTCTCGCAGAGCTAAGGGAGCCCGCCGCCTGGCGGCGGGCTCC